>NZ_WIXN01000018.1 GCF_010994035.1 Virgibacillus aidingensis | reverse complement strand
GGACTTTGACGTGTTTGGCAGCCTCATCCAAGTGCACCTCAGCCTTATATGAAGTTCGTGTTCCTAAGAGCGGAGATTTGCCGCTGACTTCCTTCAGATTCTGGGTCGCCCCAGACACCCTTGTCTTAAGCTAACCACTACTACTGCCTTCGTGGCTCGGGACTTGAACCCTATAGAATGTGTGCATGCCTGGCACACCAAAAAGCTGACTCTGCAAGCAGTGTCAGCTGTTTATAGACAATAAAACATCAATATTTTTATTAATACAGTGTTTTGGTTGTCCAATAGCTTAAACCCTCGAAGCCTGGAAACATTAAAATTGGCAGGTCTACTGACTCATGGATCCCCTACTCTAAGCCCTTCCCATATGTCATTTGTCCATACAGTGGATATGCTTATTTCATCACCATTTACAGTTGCGAGGACAGCTTCGGGTTTTAACCGAATTCCCTTTTAAAACGAAAACACCAATTTTACGGTATTCAGTTTAATTGCTTTTTAAGCATACCATATTTTAATAAAAGGGTACAGTCTTTAAATATCCTCACTTTTCGGAAGGCGGAAAGTAAATGTAGTACCTTCGTTTAATTTACTTTTTACAGTAATGGTGCCGTTATGTGCTTCCATAATATTTTTGGCTATAGCCAGACCAAGGCCTGTACCTTTCTTTTCTTTATTTCTAGTTCTCGATTTGTCTGCTTTATAAAACCTTTCAAAAACAAATGGAATATCTTCCTCAGGTATACCGCTGCCGCTATCTGTAATGTCAACATGAAATTCATGGACATTATTCTTAACATGGATTTCCACTTTCCCTTTTTTATCAGTATGACGAATGGCATTATCAATTAAATTGGTAAAGACCTGTTCTATCCGATCCGGGTCAAATGATGCCTCAGGCACTTCGAGTTCTTTCGATAAGGAAAGGGTTATTTGGTTGTCTCCTGCCAGCCCGCTGAATTTTTTATGAATTTTTTCAACAAAAGGCTCTATATCAACCTGATTAATATTTAATTCAAAATGTCCCGCTTCCATGCGGGCGATTTCCAGTAATTCATTTACGAGCCGGTTCATTCTTAATGATTCCTCGTAAATGATGCCTGCAAGTTCATTCTTATCTTCCTTGCTTTCGGCAATATCATCTACAATGGCTTCACTGTAACCCTGCAGCATGGAGATTGGTGTTCGCAGCTCATGCGACACATTTGCAATAAAGTCTTTTCGGAATTTATCCAGACGTCTTTCCTCTGTCATGTCCCGAATAACTGCAACAGCACCCCGGACAAATGATTGGTCATATAATGGCGTCATCAGCATGACAAGGTCTTTTCCCTGGATGTTCATTTCATGCAATACTTCTTTTTCACTTGTAATGACCTCTTGCAGAATATCGTTTAGGTCACTTGGCAATTTGCGATATGTTTCACCGGGCTCCAGGTTATGTTCAAAATTCCATTCATCAATAAATTTATCGGCAGGTCCATTGGTAACGATCATATCTCCATTCCGGTTCATGGTAATCACGCCGTCAGCCATGGAGTTAACTATACTTGAGAGCTGTTCTTTTTCCTGCCTTAAGGCGTTTATATGAAACTTCAGTTGTCTTCCCATACGGTTAAACGCCAGCGCCAATTCGCCAATTTCATCATGAGTCAAAATAGGCACTTTTGTGTTAAATTCCCCTCTGGTTAAGTCAAAGGCAGCTTCACGCATTTTAATGAGAGGAGAAGTAATCCGGGTTGAAAGGAAGAAGGCAAAAAATGTCGTTAAAATAATGGCAATTCCGGCAGCCAGAAGTATTATTCTCGTTGTTTCTGCTTTTGTTTGTTCGATAACATCCAGTGATTGATAGACGAATATGGCTCCATTTTCCTCAAATGGAATACCGACAAGCATTACTTCAATCTCACTGTTTGGCAAATCCATTTGTTTTCTTACATCCGTGTTGTTTTCTAAAACTGCTGCCATGTCCTCATCCTGATGGAGCCAAGCCTGCTGCAGCTCCGTAAGACTGGTGTTGCTGCTGTTGGACACCCACAGACTTTCATCTTCAAAAATAATTGCCACACGACTTTCCGGAGATTTTACTCTTTCTACTGTTTCTGTAATCAGTGACTGTGATTCCTGCTGTGATAGCAGCACGGATACTTTATTTGCTGTTTGCAGCATATCACTTTCCGCTTCCTGTATATGAAAGTTTTCAAAAAATTCAAGAAGCAATATAGTTAAAATAAACAGTACAAAAGCAACAAGAAGCATAATGGTTAATGCCAGTTTTACAACTACACTTCGCCAAAACTTCACTGAGGATCAACCTCGAATTTATATCCCACTCCCCAAACAGTCACAATCATTTTTGCTGCTTGTTTGGAGACATTATTCAGTTTTTCCCTTAATCGTTTAACATGCGTATCCACTGTTCTTAAATCACCGAAAAATTCGTATTGCCATACCTCTTTTAATAGCTCTTCACGGCTAAATACTTTATCGGGCGACTTTGCCAAAAAGCAAAGTAGTTCGTACTCTTTCGGAGTTAAGCTTACTTCTTCTTCTTCAGCGGTGACACGATGCGCGTCATGGTCGATCGTTAAATGAGGAAACACCAATACATTTTTAGAACCGGCATTATTATTTTGCATATTAGCAGAGGCAGATCTTCTTAAAATTGCTTTTACACGCAACACAACTTCCCTGGGGCTGAACGGTTTCACAATGTAGTCATCTGCACCCGTTTCCAGACCCTGAACCCGGTTTGCTTCTTCTCCCTTGGCTGTCAGCATAATTACCGGGGTATCTTTTTCCTTTCTTAATTCTGTACAAACTTCTATCCCGTCCATTTCCGGCATCATAATATCAAGTAAAATAACGTCATAATCATTATTTAAGGCCAGTTCAAGCGCCTCTGTACCATTTTCAGCCTCTTCTATATTAAAATCTTCCCTTTCAAGATACATCCGGAGCAAACGGCGAATTCTTTCTTCATCATCTACAACTAGCACATTTACAGTCGTTTCCATTGATATGTTCCCCTTTCGATCCACTTTCATAAATTCCTATTATATCGAGTATAAACCAAGATTGGATAAAAGTATAAAAAAACGAGAGATTATCCATCCATGAACAACCTCCCGTCCGATTAATTATGCGTAAGAATGCAAGCCGGCAAAAACAAGGTTCACAACAATTAAATTAAATAAAATAATTGCAAACCCTCCTACTGCAAGCCATGCTGATTTTTCCCCGTGCCATCCCCGGGAGAGTCTTAAATGTAAGTAGGCTGCGTAGAAGAACCAGGTAATTAATGCCCAAACTTCTTTTGGATCCCAGCCCCAGAAACGGTCCCAGGCAATTTGTGCCCAAATGGAAGCAAATATAAGTCCTCCCAGTGTGAAGACAGGGAAACCAATCGTAACTGAGCGATAATTGATTTCATCCAGCAAATCAGGTTTGACATTTTTTAACAATGGCTGCATTGCCTTCCCTATTCGTTTTCTTAATACCAGCCTTGCGAGAAGATAAATAAGGGTACCAGTGAGAAAGGACCATATTACCGTGTTGAATTTTCTTCCTGCATCCTCTCCCTGCATCCAGCCGGGTGCTTCAAACCATGGTTCCATGGCTCCTTCAGTCATTAGTTCTCCACCCGCCGGGCCGGCAATTGCCGGAAGATGATATTCTGTCGTAGTTAAAGCATTCTGTTCCGTATATTCAAAGGTTGCTTCATAATCCATAAAATTAAATATAGACGTAGAAACGATAAACCCGATAAACAAAAATATAGTAAATAATACAATCTCCAGCCAGGTTGTCCGTTTGCTTCTAACCGTTTGGTCAATTTGCCTGATTAAATAGATCAGCCCGGCAACAAAACTGATGGCAAGAATTCCTTGTCCAAGGGAAACGGTAATTACATGAATTTGCAGCCAATAGCTTTGTAACGATGGCACCAGAGGAGAAACCTCTGTCGGGAAAATACTTGCATATGCAATAATGATCATTGCTACAGGAAGAGCAAATAAACCCAAAACACCTGTCTTATAAATAAAATAGATGATAATAAAGGCAAGGACGATACTCATTCCCAGGAATGTGGTAAATTCAAACAGGTTACTTACCGGGGCATGTCCACTTGCCATCCATCTTGTAATAAAATATACGAGCTGGGCCAGAAAACCTATAATCGTAATGGTAATACCTATTTTTCCGGCAATTCCTTTTTTATGCTTCGATCTTTTATCCCTTATTGTAGCCCCAAAGAAAAAAGTGGCAATAAGGTAAAGTATAAATGCCGTGAACAGCATTGCATTACTTATATCAAGCAACATCGACGTACTCATAAAGCGCCTCCTCATTAATTAAAAGCTATTATTCATCCAGTTCCTGCTGATCTTCCACCATGTTTATTTTTGTTCCATCAATGGCTTTTTCAATATCCTTTTGTACTCCATGCCAGTTTTTGTTTGTATGGGCTGCAAGCATTACTCCATCAGAAGTTGGACGAAGCCAGATTCTGCGGTGCTGCCAGTACATCCCCTGGATCACACCAATCATAAATATTGCCGCTCCGAGGCCGAAAAATGGCAAGGTATAATCAACACGTACCGTTATGCCACTGGCCGCACGCATATCAAAATCATTAATGCTTAAACTATAATTATTATCACCTGTAGCATCAATATTTCTTCCAATACCAATGAAGCTAACCTCGGCAGTATCACTTTCAGGAGGGTACACCAAAAACACGAATCCCGGATTTCTCGGGAAATTGGTTTCGGATGCCGGGTTTCCGTCTTCATCCATATAGAAATCAGGGAAATACTGGCTCACTTCCACCTGAAAGCCGCTGTCAAGTTCATAGCTTGTTTCGGGGGAACTGAGGTCTACAGTAAATGTGCCTAATGCTTCCCCATCGCCATCTTCTTCCACGATATCAAAAGACATATTGGAAAACTCATTTAATTGATAACCGGACTGATACAATGTATAACGGTCAAATTTAACCGGATGATTCATTCTCAGCTCGTCTTCCACAATTTTTTCCAAGTCGGGGTCTGCTCCGGCAACATCATTTTTAGCTTCATATATAATTAAGTCGGTTTGGTAATTACTTGCAATCATTTCGCCTTCCATTTCAATGGCTTCCCCGAATACTTCATCATTCGGATCATGGTTTTCCAGCAGAAATTGCTCATTTTCGATATAAAATTGTCCCTCCGTCCCCGGAATTACCAGCTGTTCCCCTTCTCTGATCCAAATATATTCATCTAGATACATTATAGGGGTCATCCGGAGAATTGCAGCGAGAAGGATAATAATTAAACCGATGTGGTTCACATAAGGCCCCCATCTGGAAAACCGGCCTTTCTCCGCCAGAATATGGCCATCTTCATCCCTTACTTTATAACGCTGCTTTTTCAGCCGTTCCTTTACGGTATCCAAATCGTTTTCATTAATTGATTCTGTTTCACTGAACAATCTTTGTCTTCTCAGGAAAGTGGAATGACGTTTGGCTTTTTGTTTTTTTAAAGCTTTGTACAATGGGACAAAACGGTCAATACTGCATATGACAAGTGAGACGCCAATTAAGGCTATTAACAGCATATACCACCAGGAGCTGTATAAGTTATGGAAGCCCAGCTGGTAAAAAATCAATCCAAAAACACCATATCTTTCTTCATAAAAAATAGCAGGATCCCTTGAAGGAGCATCTGCAGGTATGTACATTTCCTGTGGTAATATAGACCCGAGTGCTGAGGCAATCAGCGCCAGAACAATCAGCCATACCCCAACCTTTACGGAAGAAAAGAATCCCCAGGTCTTATCAATAATTGATTTATTATAGGTCTGTGACCTTCTGGCACTTCCTTCATAACGCATGTTTAAAAGTTTCTTCTCATCATTTCCGTCGATATGCTGGTTGCCTTCTATCGGCTTGCCGCATGCTTCACAAAGAACAGTGCCCTCCGGGTTTACATGCCCGCATTCACATTTGATTTTATTCATGAAAAAACTCCTTATTTAATTTGCTGCAAACAGATTGTCATTTGGATTATTCGCCCTGAAATTATGCACATTAATAACAACAGAGACAGAAAAGCATCCAACTTTTCTGTCTATGGAACATATATCTATTTGGAAATTTGTTTTGTTGTTAAAAATGATTTTAACCGTTTTTCATTTAAGATGCAGGACGAATTTCCTGTAAATGTCCTTCCAGGCTTTCCAAGGATAATGCTCCTTCGACGACTTCCACAATTTCCCCTTCAGGATCAATAAAAAAAGTGCTTGGGATTGGACCTATTTTATATAAATCCTTTACTTCGCCGGTAGCATCGTGCGGAATGGGAAATGATAAGCCATAGCTGTCAATAAACCGGTGAATAACCAGTTCTGTAGCATCAAGGCTTACAGCAACAATTTCTATTTCATCTTTATATTTAGGATATAATTCTTCCATGTACGGCATCTCGTCCTTACAAGGTTCACACCAGGTACCCCAAAAGTTAAGCATAACACCTTTTCCCTGTAATTCACTCAGCTGGATGGTTTCCAAATCATTGTTTTCGCTTACTTGTTCCAGCTTGAAATCCGGTGCCTGGTCGCCTGCACGGTAAATATTGTTATCCTGCTGCAGGTTATTAACCAGCGCAAATATTACTGCACCCAATAATATAGCAAGGACGGCTGATCTGAAGATTAATCGATTTTTCTTTTTGTTTTTCTTGTTTCTTTTTCTTTCATCTAAACTCATCGGCCTCACTCTCCCAGGTAACATTATATCATCTTATCTGTTGACTAAATATGTCTATTATTTAACAATTTTCATGGCCATATTTCTCATTTGTTTTACCTCTTTTGGTGTCAAACTCCGGTATTCACCAGGCTGCAGACCTTTTAATGTGAGCATTCCATATTTTTCCCGTTTCAATTTTTTGACAGGAAATCCTATTTCCTGCATCATTCTTCTAATATGTCGGTTCTTTCCCTCTCTTAATGTTAATTCGATAATCATGGATTTATTTTTGCGATCTGTTGACAAAACATTATAATGGATTGCTTTTAGCCATTCATTTTCCGAGAGAATACCTTTTTTTAAGCGCTTTAGTTCCTGGGGGGTTGGCAATCCATCAATTTTGGCAACATACACCTTGTCCACCTCATATTTCGGATGCATAAGCAAGTTGGCAAATTCACCGTCGTTTGTTAATAATAGTATGCCGGATGAATCAAAGTCCAGCCTTCCTATCGGAAAAACCCTTTCCGGAATTTCCGTTAAAAAGTCAGTAACGACTTTTCTTCCTTTGTCATCCTTTACACTGGAAATCACACCTCGCGGCTTGTAGAGCAAATAATAAACCGGCTCTTCTTTTTCCAGCGGAACGCCGTCCACTTCAACTTTGTCAGTCGGTGAAACTTTCGTGCCAAGCTCAGTTACCAATTGACCATTCACTTTTACCGATCCGCCTGAAATTAATTTTTCCGCTTTTCTTCTTGATGTAATTCCGCTTTGTGCAATTACTTTCTGCAGCCTTTCCTGCTGGTTGGACATATTAATCACCTTTTATATTATTTTCATACACAATAATAGCGTTAACTGTCAGTTAACGCTACTTTAAAGCCTATCCAAATATAATGGAAACTATAATAATTGATGCTATTATACCAGCTAGATCGGCTAATAGTCCAACCTTTAAGGCATCACCCATTTTTTTAATGCCTACTGCTCCAAAATAAACGGTGATGATATAAAGCGTAGTGTCCGTACTCCCCTGCATGGTAGAAGCCAGTCTTCCAATAAAAGAATCCGGACCATGTGTATCAATCAATTCTGTGGTCATGCCTATTGCGGCTGTCCCGGATATTGGTCTGATCAGTGCAAGCGGTACAATGTCGGGAGGTATCCCGACATACGCCAGAAGAGGTGAGATAAGGTCAATAAATGCTTCCAGTGCACCGGAGCTCCGCAGTATGGAAATGGACACGATCATTCCAACCAGGAATGGAAGCAAATTAAAAGCCATTTTAATTCCTTCCCTCCCGCCCTCTACAAATGTTTCGTAGGTGGGTACTTTTTTCCAAGTTGCCGTGGCTAGTACAATTAACAGGAAACATGGTATTAACCAAACGCTTACTGCAGTTACAAGTCCCATTTTTAACTCCTCCGGGTACGTTTGTAGTGATAAAAACGATCAATTAAAATTGCGGAAATGGTGGATATAGCGGTTGCTATAATAGTGGTACCGACTATTTCCGTTGGTGAAACTGAATTATACTGCATGCGAATAGCGATGACAGTTGTAGGTATTATGGTTAAACTGGAAGTGTTTAAAGCAAGAAACGTGATCATAGATCTGGATGCATTATCCGAGCCGCCTAATGCTTTCATTTGCTCCATTGCTTTAATTCCCATCGGTGTAGCTGCATTGCCCAAACCGAATATATTAGCGGTTATATTGGATAAAATATACCCAATTGCCGGGTGGTCTTTTGGTATTTCAGGGAATAACCGTGTTATAATGGGACGGAATAATTTAGCCAGTCCTCTTAAAATCCCTGCCTTTTCAGCAACTCTCATAATGCCAAGCCAAAAAACAAGTACACTGATTAACCCGATGGATAAAGTGACTGCTTCGCTTGCACTTTCGAATACAGCCTCATTTACTTGGTCCATCGTGCCATTGAACATTGCGTAAAGTATACCGATTATTGCCATGGAAGCCCATATTACATTAACCATTTTCATAGACTCCCGTTAATCTTTTATACATTGTGTATATTTCTTCCACAATACTTTGACTTTTGGATGGGGGAGTTAAAATTGGTGCCTCGGCTATAAATTGTTCATCCAAATAAAATACCGATTTCCCAATCATTTCCCCTTCCTTTAGGGATGAACTCTTCAGAATAAAGTTTTTATTTTTAATTTTATCTTTTTCCTCATTGGTCAGGGGATAAATAACATCCCTATTTAAATACCCTGATGAAGTATCTTCCAGGCCACTGAATTGATATAAAAATTCGCCTTTTTCAATCAGCGGATGCATATCAAATTCTTCAAATCCCCACTCAAACATACGCATATGATCCTGCCAGTCATCCGGTGCATTTAATGTAACTGCTATTAACTGCATGCCTTCTTTTTCGGCAGAAGTAACCAGTGTTCTCCCTGTTTTTCTCGTATAGCCTGTTTTTCCGCCGGTACAATACTCATAAAACTGCGTTAATAATTTATTTTTGTTTTTCCAGCTGTATGTCCTGCTTTCAGACAGATAATCCGTTGTGCCTGAAATTTTGGCAAATTCCTCGTTTTGCATGGCGTACTGCATTAATATCGCCATGTCATATGCAGTAGAATAATGATTATCAGAATCGAGCCCATGAGGATTATCAAAATTCGTATTTGTCATGCCCAGCCATTTAGCTTTTTCATTCATCAGATGGACAAAACCTTCTTCACTGCCGCCAATATGCTCACTTATGGCAATAGCTGCATCATTCCCGGATCTGAGCATTAAGCCATAAACAAGATCTTTAATCGTCATCTTTTCACCCTGTTCCAAATAAATAGACGATCCTTCTGTATAAATTGCTTTTCTGGAGGCAGTAGCCTTTTCATCCATTTTACCGGATTCAATGGCAATAATCGCTGTCATGATTTTCGTTATGCTTGCAATGGACGCCTTTTCATGGGCGTTTTTTTCAAACAGCACCCTTCCGGTTTTCTGTTCCAATAATAACGCATTATTACCCGATACATCGATGGATGCCTGTCCGGAAACCGGATAAAAAAAGCCGATGAATATAATAATGATCATACATAAAAGAGCTCGCATTTTGGGTATCCTCCTGCCAGATAATGAGTCTGTACATTTTATGCATCATAGGCAGTGAGATATGAATAAAAGTGGATTTAAAACAGGCGAAGCAGACAGAAAGCATGTATTCCGGAATGATAAGGAGCCTGTCCGGCAGATGAAGAATGATGGAGGAAATTTTTTTACCTCCATCTGGGGGTTGTATCACCTGTATTAATTTAGTTTGCGGGCATTCGTATACCTTTCATTGACATTGTCCCAATTTACTACATTCCACCAATTATCAATATATGCTTTTTTGTCTGTTTGATACTGCAGATAATAGGCATGTTCCCAAACATCCAGGACGAGTAATGGAATGGTATTTGCCAGTTGAAACAACTGATGTTTTTCAAAGGACTGCACGGCAAGCCTTCTGTTCATCGGGCTCCACAGTAAAACTGCCCACCCGTTTCCTTCCACGGAAGCTGCTGTGTTGGAAAATAATACCTTAAATTTATTCCATGAACCAAAATCTTTTTTAATCCGTTTTAATATTTCGCCTGATGGCTGTTTTGGGGAATTTGGCGTCATATTGTTCCAAAAAATAGAATGCAAATAATGGCCGGAACCATGAAAGGCCTGATTGCGGAACCAATACTTCAATTTATCGTCAGTTTTCCTTATATAAAGTGCTCTTTCAGCTTCATTTAACCCATCGACATAGGACTGATGGTGTTCCTGGTGATGCAGTCTCATAATTTCACCGCTGATATATGGCTCCAGCGCATCATAAGCATAAGGTAAAGACGGCAATGTATGTTTACCATAGCCAATGTGCTGCTGATCTTCCTTTTTATTTTTTGTGATATCCGACAACAGCCTTTTTCCTTCACTTTGAATTGTTTCCAGATGTTCACGATTCATGGCTATGTTCTTATCTAAATAATTATTAATTTTTCCCTGCCAATCTTCAATTTGTTTCAGCCAGTTATTCATGTCTCCTTCTGAAAGTGCTGTACTTTTTAATGACTCTTTTAATTCATCCCCCCACTTTAATAGACTTTGAAGATATGCTTCTTTACTGTTTTCCATATTTCATCACCCCGGTGTATCATATGCCCATTTATATGATTATGTGTAATGGGCATTTTCCATAAAAAAGAGGCTGGAAAAGTACCAGCCTATACATCATTTTGGAAAACAACTTAAGAATGTTTAAATATCATTTTCAAGAAAGAAAAGCTCAGCTTCTTTCTGCAGTTCTTCATCATTTATATCCTCGGGGAGCGGGGGCAGTTCATCCAACGAAGTTAGTCCGAAAAACGTAAGAAATTCTTTGCTTGTAACAAACAATACCGGTCTGCCAGGGCCTTCTTTCCTGCCCGCTTCCTCAATTAACAGTCTGGATAACAGGGTCTGTACGGGGCGGTCGCTTTTTACCCCTCTTATTTCTTCAATTTCCGTTCGGGTAATTGGCTGTTTATAGGCAATGATTGCCAATGTTTCCAGGGCTGCCTGTGACATTCTGGCAGTTTGCGGTGTTTCCAGCAGTTTCTTATAATAAGGGGTGTGTTCCGGTTTAGTTGTTAAATGGAATGTCTGCTTTGATTGAATGATCATCATTCCCCGGTCCGTATTCTCATAATCATATTGTAATTCTTCCAATAAGTGTTCTACCGTTAATTCTGTCACCTCAAGTATTTTGGATATTTGCTTCACCGTTATGCCTTCATCGCCGCACGCAAATAACAAGCCCTCAGTGACAGCCTTCAATTTAGAAAATTCCACTTTCATTCCTCCAAAGAATAAATCCGAATTGCGTCAAATTGTTTTTTTTGCTTACAGTAAATTTCGTTTGACTTCATTAATTCCAGCAAAGCGATGAATGTTACGACAATGTGCGAACGGGAAGGGTAAACAAATAATTGGTCAAATAAGATACCTTCTTCTTCTGACTTAACACGGATTAAAATATCCTTCATTCTTTGCTCTATTGGGATTTCAGCTTTTTGAATTTTTGTATCCAGGGGTTCATTCCATTTTTTCCTTTCAAATAATGCCCCGAGAGCATGGAGCATATCATAAATGGATATATCCCCCTGTACGGGAGGAGAAGCCGCCTGATGATCCAAGTCCTCAAAAACTGCCGGATTTCTGGTGAACAGCTGATGATCCAATTTCTCCCTTTCTTGTAATGTGAGCGCAGCTTGCTTAAATTTCCTATATTCCAACAGTCGTTCCAAAAGTTCCTCTCTCGGGTCCTCCATGTAATCTTCATTCTCTTCGTCCATCTGCTGATTCGGTACAAGCATTTTACTTTTTATGGATATTAAGGTTGCAGCCATTACAAGGTATTCACTAGCAATATTTAATTCTAACTTTTGCATGGTATGTATATATTCCATATACTGTTCTGTAATCTGAGCCACCGGAATATCATAAATATCGATTTCATATTTATTAATTAAGTGAAGCAACAAATCAAGCGGCCCTTCGAAGGCGTCCAATTTTACCTGATATGATTGGTTCATCTTAATTTATCTTCCTTTCAGTATTGAAAAATATCTTTACTTGCCAAAATCGCCTATACACATGTTTTTTCCATTGCATATAGTAATTAATGTGAAGCACTAAAACAGTTTTTAAGGAGGAAATAATATGAGCGGTTACGGTGGAGGATTTGCTTTAATTGTAGTACTGTTCATTCTGTTAATTATCGTTGGTGCATCCTGGTACTAAAAAAGCAGATAAAGTGGAAAAAAATAATGCTCTAACATGTAAAATAGGCTGTTCCGTTAAAGCTTGGTTTGTTTGCTGACAAAACAAACAGGCAACAGGGGACAGCCTTTTTGCTAGTGATCGTTTTCCGGATCATTTTCCAGACTTTTAGTATAAAACGCTTGAACTTCTTTCGATGCACAGACTGCATATTTTTCATCATAAAGATTTTTTATTTCATTCATCATTTTTTTTCCTATCCCCTGATTACGATGCGAAGGATTAACGGAAACATGCTGAATGACAGCATTAATATCATTTTCGATTTTTACTCCGATTGCACCTAAAACAGCTTCTTCCTTCCAGAAATAAAGATGCCAATCCGGATTGGTTTCATACTCTTTAATCGTTTGCTGAAGTTTTTTTACATCTTTTCCTTCAGGCATAAAGGACAATAAGCCCATTGCAATCTTTTCCATATTTTTTTTATAACGAGTTAACATAAATACCCCTCTTAACATCAAAACGTGTAATATCCTGTATTACCTTGATCATAGCGGTAAAAGTTTGAGTTTGTATATATATTTATGCATTATTAAAGCGTTTTGTCAAATTAAAATACAAAAGTCCATTCCAGTCCCGGGGTGGGTTCTCTTGTCCTTTCGACTAGTATCATCAGGAATCCAAACAGTCAGCATCACTTTCTCTTTCTTAGTATCTGAACTATTTTATACCCGTCCGACTGCTTTCCCCCAATATTCAGAGGAAGCAGATTCACAATGGCTAACCAGCAGTTAAACAGGGAAAACAACAGAAAATAATTATTTGGATAAATTAAATGCAAAAAATAAAATACAAAAGCAAGCAGTGCACTTGTAAATGGTCCCATCAAGGAGATCCATATTTTTTCCCGGGAATTAAATGTCCTTTTTCTGTAACTGGCAGAAAACCCCCCCAAAAAGAAAAGCCGATGAATCGAAAGCTGAAATGTATGAAAAGATTTCCCATATATTTTTTTCCCAATCCCGATTGATAATAACTTATAATCTGCATTTACCGTTCGGGCTGCAAAAACGTGGCCGGCCTCATGCAAGATTGTGCTTAACGGGCCGACTACGAATAAAAGATACAATAATAAATAAATATCCATTTTAATTTCCTGTTTCTACTAAAGCCGGTTTGCCGGGCTGTTATTCGGAAAAGACCCGAACTTCATTCATGATGTCCCCGTTTTTCATTGCTTTAGCGTGTTCGATCCCCGAAGTAACCTGTCCAAATACAGTATGAACACCATCCAAATGGGGCTGAGGCTCATGAACAATAAAAAATTGACAGCTACCGGTATCTTTGCCGGCATGTGCCATGGACAAGGAGCCTTCCACATGTTTATGAGGATTCCCCACTGTTTCACATTTAATCGTATAGCCTGCGTTTCCTGTGCCATTGCCTGCAGGACAGCCGCCTTGGCTGACAAAACCGTCGATCACCCTGTGAAAGGTTAATCCATCATAAAATTTATCATTTGCGAGCTTTTCAAAATTTGCTACTGTATTTGGCGCTTCTTTCGGGAACAGGTCAAATTCAATTCTATTCCCGTCCTCCATTACAAAGTATCCTTTTTTTGCCATATTATCATCTCCCTGCTATATATAAAAGACTACTATATTGTACCATCTGTACCATTTTAAAAGCAATGTTCGATGGCGTTATTAAAGGTAACTTAAATCATTGGCAACTATATCTTTATATGTTTCCCTTTTTACCACAAGTTTGTCTTTGCCATTTTCAACAAAAACAACTGCTGCTTTTGGTATGCGATTATAATGATTTGCCATGGAATAACCGTATGCGCCTGTAGAAAAGACCGCAAGTATATCCCCGTCATCAATTTCGGGAAGCGGTAAATCCCAAATAAGCATGTCTCCGGATTCACAGCATTTTCCTGCCACAGATACTTCGTTTACTGCAGGCAATTTTGCCTTGTTGGCTATTACTGCCTCATATTCGGCATTGTAGAGGGCCGGCCTTAAATTATCAGTCATGCCCCCATCTACTGATACATAACTGCGGACTCCCGGAATATTCTTTCTTGATCCAACGGAGTATAAAGTAATACCTGCATTTCCGGCAATCGCCCTGCCTGGCTCCAGCCAAATTTCAGGCAGTGGTATATCCAGTTTATCTGCATGTTTTTTCACATGATCTACAAGGGATTCAACATAGATATTATAGGACAGAGGTGAATCCTGCACAGTATACCGAATACCGAATCCGCCCCCTAAATTCAATACTTCCGGTGTATATCCGTAAACCTCTTTCCATTTAGCCAACTCATCAAAAAGTCGTTCAGCGGCAGCTGTAAAACGCTCAGGCTCGAATATTTGCGAACCAATGTGGCAATGCAATCCCCTGAAACGCAAAGAAGGATGGTTGTGTACCAATTTGAATGCTTCTTCTGCCTGTCCATTGCTTAAATTGAAACCAAATTTAGAGTCTTCATTTCCGGTCATGATATATTGATGTGTTTTGGACTCGACTCCAGGAGTTACCCGCAGCAGTATATCCATAGTTTTATTCATTTTGCCCAACAAGTCTTCCAGTAATTGTATTTCATAAAAATTATCCACAACAATACATCCGATTTCATTTTCTATAGCCATGGAGAGTTCCTGCGGGCTTTTATTGTTTCCATGCAGATGAATCCTGTCCGTTGGAAAATTGGCTTCCAGGGCAGTGAATAATTCTCCGCCGGAAACTACATCCAAATGCATCCCTTCCTGTTTCATTACCTGCAGCATGGCTACCGAAGAGAAAGCCTTGCTTGCATAGGAGACTTTCGCTTTTACTCCCAATTTATTAAATGTATCAATAAACGCTCTGCAATTATTGCGAATGATAGAAACATCATACACATATAAAGGTGTTCCATATTTATTCGCCAGATCCACTGTATCTGCACCATCTATTTCTAAATGTCCTTTTTCATTCACGAAAAAAGGATGATTGTCTATAATCATAATTGGTTCCTCCACTTATCATATATGTTACATAGAATATAATGTAAAACTTTATCACAATGCAGCGAAAAAAAAAAGAACCAATCATTTCATTAGTTCTTTTTATCTGGCTGCCGGTAGTTATTCTTCGGATGTACAATACTCGGTCTGCTATTCGTGAATGGTGCCGGGATACGAAAGATGGTATGGAGCATTGCACTGGGATTAAAAGGAATTAACGGCCATAAGTAAGGCGTTCTTAACGATCTCATGTGCGTTAAAAACAGTACATGTAAAACTATACCGATTGTAAACCCAATTAATCCAAAAAATCCTGTTAAAATAATTATACAAATACTAATTGCCTTATTTGCCACACTCAGCTCATGGCTTGGCGTTACATAGACCCCCGTGGCTGCAATCGATGTATATAGTATTACTTCAGGTATAAACAGCCCTACATCAATAGCGATCTGTCCGATTAAAACAGCTGCAATCAGACCCAGCGCAGTAGATAAAGGAGTAGGGGTATGAATTGCCGCCATCCGTAAAAATTCAATTCCTATGGATGCGAGTAAAATTTGCACCATAACTGGTATATTTCCCATCTCCGTCGGTCCAATGTATGATAGGTCAGGTGGGAGCAGTGTCGGATCATTGACAAGTAAAAGCCAAAATGGAAGCAGATAAATAGAAAGAAACACAGCAAAAAATCTCACCCATCTTACAAGCGTTCCAAGTGCTGGAGTCTGTCTGTATTCCTCAGCATGCTGCAGGTGATGAAAATAAGTTGTAGGCAAAATAATTGCACTTGGGGAGGTATCTACAATAATAATGACGTGCCCTTCCAATAAATGGTTTGCAGCTACATCGGGCCTTTCTGTATACCTGACAAGCGGATACGGATTCCATTTCCGGTCAATGACGAATTCTTCCAGCGCTTTATCAGCCATGGAGATTCCATCTATCTCTATTTCCTTAATCCGGTTTTTGATTAGTTGGATAAGTCCTTTGTCGGCTACATCCTCAATGTAGCTTAAACATACATCAGTTTTGGACCTTTCTCCCACCTTCATCATTTCATGGCGAAGCCGGGCATCGCGTATTCTTCTTCTGTTTAAAGCTGTATTCTCAACAATATTTTCTGTATACCCATCTCTTGAACCCCGTACAACTCTTTCGGTATCAGGTTCCTCCGGTGATCTCCCCGGATAGTTCCGTACATCTACGACAAATGCATATTTATACCCATTTACAAAAACAACAATTAACCCGGAAAGTAATTGATCAATGGCCTCATCCATCGTTTCGGTCGGCTCCAGCTGCTGGTGAATCAAGCGGTTTTCAATGATTTCAGGCAGCTTTTTCTGATTGCTTTCGTTGTCGTTTATAGCAATAAGCACTTTTATTATTTCTTGTACAATAGCCGAATCGCACAGTCCGGTTAAATAAAATACATGGACTTTTCTTTTTAAGATAATAAGCTCTCTAAAGCCGAGGTCATAGGATACACCAAGGCCTAACTTTTTTGTCATATATGATTCGTTTTCAGCTATTTTACTGGATACCGGAATCTTATTATCTTTTTCACCCAAAAATATCACTCCAAATTAAAACAGATTACTTAACAAAATAAAGCCACTGGAATAATGAACCAGCGATCTTACCCAAAACGACGGCCATAAATAACCAAATCAAATGCCGGTCAATACCAAGCCGTTTATAAAGGATGGGAAACACATTAAGCACTTCAGTTAATGCTGCCGCCAGCATCCCGTTAAAAATTCCATGCAGCAGCCCCCAAAGCAACAATAAAAGAATTGGCTGATTCCATGTCACGGAGGTAAACGAAAGAAAAGTCCCCGCCAAAGAACCGAAGATTACGCTGGAAATATAAACATTAATGTATTTAACTGTTTTACTTAATTGAATTAACCGCGGAATAATGCCCAGAACCGTTAAAAATGCAACAAAGCCGGCACCTACAGCGAGACCCCCGCTAAAACCAACAAGCAGCTGGATAAAATGATTAATCACTGTCTGTATCATTTTATTTTGTTTTCATAGTGCCTCAGGTAATGATCGAGATCCTGCTGATAATTAAAAATTTCCACTTCCAGGGGGCTCGGCTCTTCATTAATGCGTTTATTAAACCAATGATTAAAAAATAGTATCATACCCAACCCGAGACCAATGGAATAAGGGATCTGGATCCATAAAGGAAACTCACTTTCTTCCCCGGTCAGGATGAAATGGAGTTTTTGCTGCACTTCCTGCATACTGACATCATAATGAAAATTCATAATAGTCATTGCTGCTCCGATAAATAAAATGATCCAGACACAGGCAGTAAGCACAATAGAAGGCGGCTTACGGTTTGTCTCGATGCTAATGATCGTCTGTTCAGGGCCGATAAGCTGAAATTCTGTATCTTTATACATTTGGTGTAAATGATCAATGATTAAAAAGCTGTCAATAACCACCGTGTTTTTGTCTTTTTTTGTAATTCGGTAAATAGGTGTATTTTCAAGCTTCCTTTTCTTCTCTCTGTTATTGGCTGATATATAAGCAATGTCTTTGAGATGAATATGTTTTTTTGCAGAGAGAATAAGCTTCTTTTTCATTTTTAGATATATAATCTCGGTCACGGAAATACATCCTTTGCATGATTGATGATGTCTGTGAGTAGTATTTGTCAAAAGAGGATTAATTATTACGGTATATGGAAAGGAATTGCATAGGTGAAATCTATATGTAAAACGGTATGTTAATGCAGCAATCGACCAAAGCTGATAGCAGAGGAATAGAAAGCTGTCCTGGATACTTAAAAGACGTGTATCGGGACAGCTTCATTTTTCATTCCATATTTATTTTCATTTCTTTTAATATCTTTTTTTCCAATCTTGAGACTTGCACTTGGGATATGCCAAGTCTTTCTGCAACCTCAGATTGTGTCTGGTCCTTATAGTATCTTAAATAGACAATGATTCTCTCTCGCTTATCCAGGTTTCGAATGGCATCCTGTAAAGTGATCCTATCAAACCATTTTGAATCCGTGTCGGCAATTTGATCCAATAGTGTGATCGGATCCCCGTCATTTTCAAACACTGTCTCATGAATCGAGTGGGGGGATTTAGCCGCTTCCTGAGCATGAACCACTTCTTCAGGGGAAATTTCCATAGCCTCTGCAATTTCATTAACGGTAGGTGATCTCCCCATTTCTTTCGTCAATTCATCTTTTTTTCTGCGTATTTTATTTCCTATTTCCTTCAGGGATCTGCTGACCTTTAAACTTCCGTCATCTCTGATAAAACGCTGAATTTCCCCTATGATCATGGGAACAGCATATGTGGAAAAACGGACATCATAGGAAAGGTCGAATTTATCTATTGATTTGATTAATCCAATACTTCCAATTTGGAACAAATCATCGGGGTCATAGCCCCTGTTTATAAACCGCTGCACAACAGACCACACAAGCCGGACATTATTTTCGACCAGTGTATCTCTTGCCTGTTTATCCCCCTCTTGGCTCTGATGGATCAGTTTTTTTATTTGTTCATCAGTCAAGGTTTCATTCCGTTTACTATTATTTTTCACATCTACATTCATAGGCATCCCTAATTATAAACAGTCCTGCTGTTTATTAGCTGCTTTGTCATATGAACAATTGTGCCGCTTTCAGAATCGGAAATAACCTCAACTGCATCCATAAAGTTTTCAATAATGGTAAATCCCATGCCGGACCTTTCCAATTCCGGTTTGGATGTGTATAAAGGCTGGCGGGCCTCTTCTATATTTTTGATGCCAACACCCTTATCTTTAATTGTCAGCTCTATTTCCCCATCGTAAAGCGTACATGTGATAGAAATTTTATGGTGTCTTTCATTGTTATAACCATGAATAATTGCATTCGTTACCGCTTCGGACACCACGGTTTTTATTTCTGTCAATTCCTCCATTGTTGGATCCAGCTGGGAAATAAATGCCCCTACAGTAACCCTTGCAAATGCTTCATTTTCACTGACACTTAAAAATTCTATATGCATTTCATTTTTCATGATGCCACCCCCAAAGAAACCAGTGCAAAAGCTTCATTCTTCTCTAGACGGATAATTTTAAACATGCCGGACATTTCAAACAATCGTTTGATTGGTGGTGAGATGGAACAGACTACCATCTCACCGCCAAGCTGCAAAACCTCTTTATATCTGCCTAAAATAACACCCAAGCCAGAGCTGTCCATAAAAGTAACAGCCTCGAGATTTAATAGCACATGTTTTACATCTTTTGTTTCCATCATTTTTTTCCATTCGCTTCTTAAGCCTTCAGTTTCATGATGATCAAGTTCCCCTGACAGCCTTACAACGAGTACGTTTCCTTTCATAGCAAACGATGAATTGAGCCCCATTGCTTTTCCTCCTTATAAATACTTTATACTCCCTTTTCTATATTCAATCGTTTAAATCCTGCTGCATGACAAAAGAAGAAGAAATTCCCGGAATTTAGATGAATTCATTCGGATTTCAACAATTTTTGCATAGATCTTTTAAAAAAGGTATAGTAGGATGCTTTATCTATATCATGATCCACTGTTAAATCACTTTCAGATAAAATATCCTCCCCTTTTTTGACATATAGTGTTCCCACTTGGTCCCCTTTCTTCAGTGGCACAGTAATATCTGGGAAAAATTCGACTTCTGTGGTTATATCATCCATTGATTCTCCTTTAGGATGCAGGGTACTGATGGACTCGGAAGCTACAATATCAATATCTTTATTTTCAGCTTTTAATAACTGTAAATTGGTTATCGTTTGTCCTTTATCAAATAACTTTTTTGTCTCAAAATGATTAAACGCATAATCCAGCATTTGGGAAATTGCAGCATTTCTTTCCTTTGTTGTTTCCGCTCCCATAACTACTGTAATAACCCTCATATCATTTTTTTCCGCGGTAGCCGTCAAACAATATTTTGCTTCATTTGTAAATCCTGTTTTGAGCCCATCCACGCCAGGATAAAACTTTACCAATTTATTTGTGTTCACAAGCCAAAATTCATTTTCTTCCCCTTTTCGCAAATAATCTTCATAAATGGAGGTATACTCCGTTATTGATTCATATTTTAATAATTCCTTAGCAATCATTGCCATGTCATACGATGTACTATAATGGTCATCAGCAGGTAATCCGGTAGCGTTTTGAAATTTGGTATTTTTCAATCCCAATTCCTTTACTTTTTCATTCATTTTTTTAACAAAAGCATCTTCACTGCCGGAAATTCTTTCGGCCAATGCTACACTCGCATCATTCCCGGACGCAATAGCTACGCCTTTAAGGAGGTCTTCCACTGTCATTTCTTCCCCTTCTTCAAGAAAAATCTGGGAACCTCCCATGGAAGCTGCCCTTTCACTCACCCGTACTGTTTCCTCATAAGTCAAATTTCCATTTTCCAGTTGTTCCATAATTAGAAGAAGAGTCATTACTTTTGTCATACTGGCCGGCGGAAGTTTTTCTTCAGCATTTTTATCAAAAAGTATTTCCCCTGTATCTCTCTCCATTAAGATCGCCGATTCCGCTTCGGGTGCCAGATTTAATGGTTCCTGACCATTTTTTTCTGCTTCTTCTGCAAAAATGGCAGTGTTCATACTGAGCAGAAAAAGTAATATGATACTGACAATTACTGTACTCTTTTTCATAGACTTTACCTCCAACAATCAATATAGCTCTAGGGTTTCCATTAAGGATGTATTTTATACGCAGACAACATGTATCCTGATCGTTTTCGGCGCATAAAAAAAGCCGTGAATCCTCGTTGTTATTGAGTATTTCCGGCTTTATGAAGTATTATCTTCCGACTGAATTATTTTCTCTTTGATTATCACGTAAAATGTTACTTGTTAAATTGAATCCCGTTATAAGGTATTGTTATTATAGATCATGGTTATTTTGCTTTGCTTCATGCAATTGGTGACGGGTATCGTGGAGCTGTTCGAATGCTTGTTGAAATTGCGGGTTTTCCGTTGCCTCTGTTCCCCCCTGCTGCCGAGCATGCTCAAGCTGCTGTTCACCTTGCAGCAACAATTGCAGAGCTTCTTCCAGTAATATTTCATTTGACCCTTGCGCTCCCCGCATAGCCGCTTGAGCTTCATGAATCCTTTTGCTTGCCTGCTGTAATATCTGATGCAAATTCTGTTGTGCCATAATCTGACCCTCCAATAATTCATTCCTTAGCTTTAATATGAGCTGTTTTTCCAAAATTAATTCTGGATCAGATATAAACAGTTTGCTGCCTTTTTTAATTACTTCTATGCAGGGGGCGGCAGGTGGAAAGCCGCCCCACAGGACACGTCCTATTTATTTTGAACAAACAGCATACCATATGGATAGGCTGCTATCGGCCGCGTGATCACGTTTCAGTGTTCAGTAACTGATGCTGCACTTGGATTGGTGGAGGTGCAAACGATATGCTCTGAGCGGATTATTATTTTAAGTTTGAAGAAGTTCGGATTTCCTTTTGACTAAAATTCATTTTGTCCCAGTCTCTTCAAAATTTATTGATTTAGAATAGTATCGTAAATGAGCTCCGGAACTTTTACATGCTGATACGATATGGATATGCTTTTATACAATTTGTCTTTTACCTCTTCAACAGATTTATCATTACTGTAAATGGTCAGCAGCGGTTCACCTTCGTTCACATCGTCCCCGATTTTTTTATGCAGTACAATACCGACAGATAAATCAATTTGTGTATCTTTTGTTGCTCTGCCGGCTCCCAGCATCATAGCGGCAGAACCAATATCATCCGCTTCCATAGCAGCAACTTTTCCTGTTGTTTTTGCCGGCAGGTCTAGTTTATATGCTGATTGCGGCAGTAATTCCGGATGATCTGCAACAGTACTGTCACCGCCTTGTGATGCAAGGAACTGTTTAAATTTATTTATTGCTTTTCCATTTTCTAAGTTTTCACGTAATCTGCTTTTAGCCTCATCCATGGTTTTTGCCTTATTTGCCAATACAACCATCTGGCTGCCCAGCGTCAGACAAAGCTCAGTTAAATCCTTTGGCCCATTTCCTTTTAATGTGTTGATGGCTTCCCTTACTTCCAAGGCGTTACCAATTGCGTTTCCCAACGGCTGACTCATGTCGGAAATAACAGCCATTGTCTTTCTTCCTACCTTGTTTCCGATTGAGACCATCGTTTCGGCCAGAATTCTTGCATCATTTTCTTCTTTCATAAAGGCTCCTGCACCTTTTTTTACATCCAGCACGATGGCATCTGCTCCGGATGCAATTTTCTTGCTCATAATCGAACTGGCGATTAGAGGAATGGAGTTTACTGTGGCAGTAACATCCCTTAAACTGTAAAGCTTTTTATCTGCCGGGGTCAGATTGCCTGATTGTCCAACAACGGCCACTTTATTATTATTTACCAGTTTTATAAAATCATCATTCGTTATTTCTGTGTGAAAACCCGGAACAGCTTCCAGTTTGTCAATAGTACCACCAGTATGCCCAAGTCCGCGGCCGCTCATTTTTGCTACGGGTACACCTGCAGAAGCGACCAGGGGAGCAAGGATGAGTGTAGTAGTATCACCGACCCCGCCGGTTGAATGTTTATCCACTTTTATTCCCTGAATCGCAGAAAGATCTATTTTCTCCCCCGATTCCACCATGGCCGAGGTGAGACTGGCACTTTCTTCTGCTGTCATGTTCTGAAAATATATTGCCATTAATAATGCGCTTATCTGATAGTCAGGAATCTCATTTTTTGTATATCCGTTTACAAAGAAATTAATTTCTTCTTCAGACAGCGTATATCCATCCCTTTTCTTTTCGATAATGTCATACATTCTCATTTACAATCACCTTTTTATTTTGGAATCGTACTAATTATTTTTTTGACAAGTTTTAAGAAGTCTTCTCTTGCTCTTTCTGTTGTTTCAATTACTTCTGAGTGGGCTAGCGGCTGGTCCAATATTCCTGCTGCCATATTGGAAATACAAGATATACCCAATACCCTGATACCTGCATGTCTGGCCACAATGACTTCAGGTACGGTGGACATGCCGACTGCATCAGCCCCCCACAGCCTCAGCATGTTTACTTCTGCCGGCGTTTCATATGTCGGACCGCTATTTGCTGCATAAACCCCTTTATGAACTTGCAGGTTAAGTTCTTTGGCACAATCAGAGGCATGCTGAATCAACTTGGGATCATATGCTTTTGACATATCGGGAAATCGTTCCCCGAGTGTCTCGTCATTTTTTCCAAGTAAGGGGTTGTCCCCTATATTATTAATATGGTCTGATATAATCATTAAATTTCCTGGATGAAAGCTTTCATTAATACCTCCTGCTGCATTGGTAACAATAATAGACTCAATTCCAAGCTGTTTCATCACTCTGACTGGAAAAGTGACCTGATTTAATGAATAACCTTCATAATAATGAAATCGGCCCTGCATGGCAATAACGGTCTTTCCCTCCAACTGACCTATGATTAATTTTCCTTTATGCCCGCTGACAGTAGAATCGGGAAAATGGGGAATTTCACTATAGGATATGGAAACTGCTTCTTCAATTTCATCTCCAAGGACTCCAAGACCGGAACCAAGTATGAGACCTATCTCAGGAGAACTATTAAATTTCTCATTTATATAGGTAGTTGCCTGCAAAATCTTTTCTTTCATGTTAGACCGCTCCAATTCTATTTAATTTCATTTAAAAAGCTTACCCCAAATTTCGGACTGTTCACTTGGAAGTTATCCGCAATGGTTTCTCCTATATCAGCGAATGTCTTTCTGACCGGCAATTCCTTTCCGGTTTGAATACCTGTATGAAAAATAAGCAGCGGAACATATTCCCGGGTATGATCTGTACCATGATGGGTTGGGTCATTGCCATGGTCAGCTGTAATAATTAATAAATCATCGTCCCGCAGTTTATTAAGCACTTCCGGCAATCTATTATCAAAAGCTTCCAATGCTTTTCCGTATCCTTCAGGGTCTCTTCGGTGACCAAATTTTGCATCAAAGTCAACAAGATTTAAAAAGCTGATGCCAGTAAAATCTTTATCCATCGATTCTCCGATTTTTGTCATGCCATCTTCGTTATCCAACGTTCTTACTGCTTCAGTGACACCTTCGCCATCAAAGATATCGGAAATTTTTCCAAGGGCAATCACATCATAATTTTCATCTTTCAGTTCGTTCATTACAGTTCTTCCAAATGGTTTTAACGCATAATCATGTCTATTGGATGTACGCTGAAAAGCTCCGGGCTCTCCGATAAATGGACGGGCAATCACTCTGCCTACCATGTATTTTTCGTCACGTGTTAATTCCCGGGCAATTTCACAAATTCCATACAGCTCATCCAATGGTACAATTTCTTCATGAGCAGCAATTTGCAGCACGGAGTCTGCAGAAGTATAAACAATCAGGCTGCCGCTTTCCATATGCTCTTTACCTAATTCATCCAATATAGCAGTTCCTGAGGCAGGTTTATTGCCAATTATTTTCCGGCCTGTCCGTTCTTCGAGCTGATTCATTAATGCATCCGGAAAGCCATCCGGGAATGTCTGAAACGGCTGTTCAATATATAGCCCCATAATTTCCCAATGTCCTGTCATGGTATCTTTTCCATTGGAGGCTTCCTGCATTTTTGTAAAATGGGCCCTCGGATCTGCTGCCTTGGAAATACCATCTACTTCCCTGATATTACTTAATCCCAGTGCTCCCATGTTCGGCATATGAAGGCCATTCATATGCTTTGCAATATGGCCTAAAGTATCTGCACCTTTATCATTAAATTTTTCTGCATCAGGCGCTTCTCCAATTCCTACTGAATCCATTACGATTAGAAATATTCTCTTAAATGTATAGTTCAAAGTACATCCCTCCACTTTTTATATTCCCAAACTTCCCTTTTTGTATGTTTCTGCCTCAGTTGTAAGATGTCCGACAACGATAACGCCTTTTTATTATCATAAATGACGATTATGTATAAGCAGCCTATAGCAGAACTATGCTCTGGGGTGATATGAATTATATATATCTTTTAATCTCCCTTTTGTCACATGAGTATAGATCTGAGTTGTCGCAATATCTTCGTGGCCAAGCATTTCCTGTACGATCCGCAAATCAGCCCCGTTCTCAAGCAGATGTGTAGCAAAAGAATGCCTCAAGGTATGCGGAGTTATTGTTTTCGTAATCCCGGCCTGCTTTGCAACTTTTTTTAAAACCTTCCAAAATCCCTGCCTTGTCAATGGATTCCCATGATGATTGACAAACAGAATCCCAGTATCTTTATTATTTTTGATTAAATGGTTTCTGGCGCCACTCAAATAGAGCTCTACCGCGTTTTTTGCAGCATTGCCCAGCGGAACAATTCTTTCTTTTGATCCTTTTCCAAAGCATTGGACAAACCCCATCGTTAAATGGAGGTCACTGACCTTTAATGTAATCAGTTCACTGACCCTGAGCCCTGTAGCATACAGCAATTCAAGCATAGCCGTATTCCGAACGGAAAGTGCTGAATCCTCCTTCACCGAAAGCAATTTTTCCACATCATTTACAGATAAAACATCCGGAAGTTTCCTATCTTTTTTCGGGATTTCCAGATGCAGGCTTGCATCACCGGAAACGAGCTGTTCCCGAAATAGAAATTGATGAAATGCCCGAATGGATGAAATATAGCGGGAAATGGTGGCTGCAGATTTGCCGCTATCCTTTACTTTATGCAGGAAATGAACAATATCATTCCGTGTTACTTCTTCCCAGTCAGACTTCTGTACTGATTTTCCAATGTAATCCGTGTATTGTTTCAAATCTCTTTTATAGGAAGTCAATGTATTTTCGGAGAGTCCTCTCTCTATTAATAGATAATGAAAGAAATCGTCCAAGGAATTTGTTAGCATGTTTACTCCCCTAATTGAAAAAATAAATTTAAACGATCAATAAAACGCTGCTCCTGCTGGAAAACCTTTACGGCAGGCCCTTCCGGAGGATCGTATCGATGGAAATTCTCATATTCTTCATGCATGGCACGCAGGCCAAAATAAAATAAAAAAGTGCAGGCAATAAATATAATAAATACTTTCAGTGTATCCCAGGCTATCCTTTTCATAGACATATCTCCTCTTGTATCCTAAGCATCTTAGTACAAGATATGCCATAAAATAATAACAATATACATGAAACCGGCATAAAAATAAATGTGATGCCATATGTAATTTTACCATGTTCCGGAGCAATGAAAAGAATAGCCTTATCATAGTTAGTATAATACCGTTTATCATCAATGCGGGAGATAGGCGTTATTCACTAAATAATCAAGAAAAAAACCTTTCTTCCAAAGAAAAAAGGTTTATCATTAAGTTACTTCCACGGTAATTTCCTGACATTGTTTGCAAATACCATGAAAAGTCAATCTGTGGTCTTTTACCTGAAAACCCCAATCTTTTTGTACAATTTTTTCTACATCCTGCAGCAAATCATCAATAATTTCTTCAACTGAACCACACTCAATACATACCAGGTGATGATGGAAATGTTCTGCTCCTTCTTTACGCAGGTCGTAACGCGAAACACCATCCCCGAAATTAATCTTATCTACAATTTTTAACTCTGACAGCAGTTCCAATGTCCGGTAGACGGTAGCCAAACCGATCTCCGGCGCTTTTTCTTTTACAAGCAGATACACATCCTCGGCACTTAAATGGTCTTCTTCACGTTCCAGTAAAACCCTTAATGTTGCTTCCCTTTGAGGGGTAAGCTTATAACTTTGAGCATGAAGCTGCTTTTTTATCCGGTCAATTCGATGTTCCATGGCAGACTCCCTCCCTCATATCCCATCTTTATTATATGCACCTGAGAAATTTGTGTCAAAGGTATATTATCATTATTACTTTATATTTATAATAATTATAATCTAATTTTTATTATTGGTAAAATGATTTAATCATTATTTCCATTGCCCCATTTGACAAATATGACTCCAACAGTGCAGCGACAAAGGAAAATGCCAATAAAAATAAAAATAAAATAATATATTTACTGAAATGCTGAAATACGGGTTGGGATATTTTTTTGCTGAATAATTTTTGCAGCAATTTTAATGAAAAAATCATGGACATACTCCCTGCTGAAATATAAATCGGTATGATTAATATATTTTGCGGTGCAATGGAAACAGAGGCAATAAAAAGCCCATTTATCCCCAGCTGATTGACTAAAAATCCAACCGAGAATCCGACTACCAACCCTTTAATAAAAAGCAGGATCCAAACAAATGGCAATCCGATTACAGACAAACCCAATATAAAAATTAACACCAAATATTTCATATGGAATAAAAAGCTTTCCTTTAAAATAGCATGATTTTCAATGGTTTCGCTTTCGGCAATCCGACTGAAAAACTGCTCCAGATAAAAAAACAAATCCTGTTTTTGTACGAAGTTCATGCTGTTTACAAGAATAGCGCCAAAAATAATTCCGGTAAGAAATAGAATGGTCATAAATAAATAAATGGTGCTATGTTCCTTCATATGATTCATGATTATGGTTCTATTATTATACATCGTTTTCCTCCATTTCATAGATCGTACTATATTTAAAATCTATGAAATGAAGAGAATATTCATGCCAAATTCATTGCCTTTTTTTTGGTTTTTCTATGGCAGGCTGACTTTACCATATTTTCCCCCGCCTCCTGCTTTAATGGGAAGCTGGCCATTGCGCATCTGGATGATAGATGCTGCTAGTTTTTCGGGTAAGGCTTCTTGTAATTTTTCGGGAGGTATTTCATGCAGTATGCTCATTTCCGTCCCAAAACGGTTTAATAGTTTTTCGTATGTTTTCGGCCCCAGTGACGGCAAATATTCCAGTGGGACCTGATATAAATAGGGCGGACGGTCCTCCATAGGTTCATCAGTGTCCTTTAATTCCCCGATACGTTCGGAAACCCCCTTAATTATTTTCCGGGAATGGCATACCGGGCATTTTTTTGTGTCGGAGGGCAACGGTTCAAAGCATTTGCTGCAAACTGTAGTATGATACTTTCCGAGTTTCGGGTTCATACCAAAGTTTTTGAGAATTTTACGGCCATTGACCTGGTGCAGCGCCCATTCCAACTCTTTAAATGAAGCTTCTTTCATTTTAATTTGCTGGTATTCCCTCGCTATTTTTCCAAGGGAATGGGCATCAGAATTGGTGAGGAATGTATAGCCATGCAACTCACTGATTTGGTCTGCCATGAAAGTATCAGAGCTTAAACCCAGTTCGATTGCATCAATCAGGTCCGGATCCAGCACTTCCCGCAATGATTTATTTACTCCCCTGCCATATAGGCTTTTAAACGGGGTAAACACGTGAGCAGGAATAAAAATGCCGCCCAGTTCTTTTACTTTATATTGCAGTTCTTTCCCTGTTCCGTAGTAACGCTGTGAGCTTAAATTAATATTCTTCATTTTAGTTGTTAACCAATCCGAAAAAGAGGCAGTACTTTTTATAGTGGGAAAAAAGCATAAAACATGAATTGGCCCCTGGCAGTTTTCATCATAAATTTCTATTTCCGACCCGGGTATCAATGTAATATTTTCAAATTTAATCCCGCCATCCTTTAATTCATAGGCTCTTTCTTCATCCATAAGCTGATTAATTTCCTGCATTACGTTAGGAGAATGACAATCGATGACCCCGATTAAATCAATTCCTTTAGTGCGGCCTGATTCTTTTAGAATATTTGTTAATGTTAAGCTTTTCGCCCCTGTAATTTTTACAGGATTGCCATGCATATCTCTGCCAATATGAATATGCATGTCAGCATAATATGTCTCAAGCATTTATTTTCTCTCCAATGCGTGTAAGTAGAGAATCGCATAATTTGTTTTTGCATCGTGGATTCTTTCTTCTTCCACCAGCTGTTTCGCTTCGTCCAATGTCAGCTCCATTATTTCCATAAATTCATCATCATCTTTTGCTGCAGGAGCGTCGAGAGGCTTTAGTTCATCCGTAATAAAAATATGGATCAGCTCATCAGCAAACCCCGGAGAAGTATAAAAAGAGGTTACAAGTGACAGTTCACTTGTTGTATAGCCTGTTTCTTCTTCCAGCTCCCTGATAGCAGCAGTTTCAGGATCTTCCCCTTTTTCCACTTTACCTGCCGGAATTTCAATGATCGATTTTTCCAGCGGTTTCCGGTATTGTTCTATCAATACTATCTTATCCTCTTTCGTAATAGGTATAACTGCTGCTGCTCCCGGATGTTTTACAAGTTCTCTCTTTGCTTTATTTCCATCAGGCAGCAACACTTTATCCACCTGTAAGTCAATAATTTTTCCATCATATATTTTTTCGCTGTTTATCGTTTTTTCTTCAAATTTCCGCATATGCATTCTCCTTTAATGTTAAGGGTTTTAATGGATAAGGACTGTATCAGAATGCCAGTACCGCGAAATGATAATTGCATTTCAGCAGCAACCATGGATTATATTCGTTAATAGCAGGGATACTAAGCTAAATCTATTTTACACTACCTTTGGTTCTATTGTGAAATAGTTGCAAAAAAAGATGGGCCATCTTACAATGGAATCAACCTGAACATCCACTGGAGGCGCTGGCATATGAAGATGAATCAAGTGGGAAAATCGGATATTACCGTAAGTGCATTAACCCTGGGCTGTATGTCCCTGGGAACAGACAGGAAAAAAGCCGAAAGCATAATTGATAGATCATTGGACATGGGGGTTAACCACCTGGATACCGCAGATTTGTACAATTTCGGATTAAATGAAGAAATTGTAGGTGAAGCAATTAAGCCGAAACGCGGTGACATTATTTTAACAACAAAAGTAGGCAATCATTTTAATAAGGAAAAGAAAGATTGGTTTTGGGATCCGTCAGAAAAGCATATTAAAAATGGCATTAAGGATAGTCTGAAACGGCTGCAGACGGATTATATCGATTTATATCTCCTTCATGGCGGAACGATAGAAGATAATATCGATGAATCTATTCACGCCTTTGAAGATTTAAAAAAAGAAGGACTGATTCGTGCTTACGGTATTTCCTCCATTCGGCCCAATGTCATTCGGGAATATGTAAGAAAATCAAATATCGATGCTGTCATGATGCAATACAGTCTGCTTGACAGAAGACCTGAAGAAGAATTATTGGATCTTTTGCACGCCAACAGCATCAGTGTTTTAGCCAGGGGGCCTTTGGCAAAAGGAATGCTAAGCAATGAATCCCAAACGATAATTGAAAATAAAGGAAAAAATGGATTCTTAAATTATTCCTATCAAGAGCTAAAAGAAGTAAATGAACAAATTAAAAATATAAAAGCAGATTCCTTCAATGAACTTTCATTAAAATATGTTTTGAAACATCCTGGATTGGCCACTGCTGTATTTGGGGCAAGTTCTATTGAGCAGGCAGAGGAAAATTTAAAAGGAGATTTTAAGAAACCTTTGGATAATAAAATATACGTTCAGCTGCAGCAGATAACGAAACCAAATAAATATGATCAGCATCGATAAATCCAACAGGCTGTCTACAAGGATAGAGATTGGACAGAACAACTTTAGTTAAAAGGAACCCGAACATCCTTATACGCTGTACCTAAAACCCGCTCCGGATATACTTCGCTTTCACCATTGGCACAAGGTTGACATCCCATCAAACTCCCTTTGGCCGTTTTCCCGGTGTCTGCTTTGCCGCGGGCGGCTGGTAAGCCCCCCGCGTGCGCTTCGTGTTGCAAATATCTCAGTCCTCGCAACTAAAAATTGCTGACTCGTCTTTAGGGGTCTCACTGATGCCTTTGCTCCCGCTGTAGTCTAAGTATATTTCCGGAGCTATATGGTCTTTTTTCTGTCTCAGTCTCTTAAAAAGACTGTTTTGGATCCTCGGTTATTTAATATAGAAGTATATATATTCTCCTTCCAGCCTTTTTCCAATCATCCCTTCATCTTCAAGATAATCAAGCTGCCCGATGGTTTCCGACATGGTTAAATCAATTTGATTTTCATAACGGGAAGGAAAAATCTGACAGCATAACTGAAATGGTGTTTGAGATTTTTCTTTCAGCAGATGTAACACTTTCTCCGCCCGTTTTTCCTGGCTCCTAAGACGTTTTGCTATAATTTCTTCTGCTTCATTGAAAATCTCTCCATGTCCGGGATAAACAGTATTTATCCCGAGATCTAAACACTTTTTCAAATTATGCCGGTATCCCAGCATAGGTTTGGGCCGTTCTTCTTTTGGATTGATTGGCGGTTCCATTAATGGATTCGGGGATATATGGTACAGCAAATGGTCCCCCGCGATAAATGCTCCGTCAATCTCTCTGAAAAATGATAAATGACTTTGTGCATGTCCTTTGGTTTCAATTACTTGCCAGTCTTCATGCCCTGGCAAATAATCGCCTTCCTCCAGAACAGAAGTCAGTTTCCCCTTACCGGAAAATTGTAAAGGTGCCCGGATATGATCCAGAAACCCATGCAAATACTCAGGGATCCCCCCAACGGTAAACACATATTTAAAAAATTGTGTATACCTTTGGAAAAAAGGTTCATCCCTTGTGAGCCATAAATCGACATTTTTATGTGCAATCATACTTTCCGCTCTCGGGAATTGTTCAATTAAACCAATGTGATCCGGATGATGATGGGTTAAAATAATTTGTTCAATATCTTCAGGGCCGTATCCATGCTCTTTTAATTGTTGTTGACAAGCTTCCCATGCTTGTTCTGTTTTCACCCCGGCATCTATCAGTGATAGTCTGTCTCCTTTTAAAAGGTACATATGTGTGTCCCCGACAGCAAAAGGCGTCGGAATCGTAATCTGGCTGATCGTGTCTTTCATGTTCGTTCCTCCAAAATGAATGCTCATTCAGTTTACTTATTATTGTACATCTTATTTACAAATTTGTCATGAATTCGCCCTTGTAAAAAAGATCAGCCTTGGATCCCAAAGTAAATCATGTGTTCCTGTAATTCAATAATCGGTGAATAGTCTCGGTTAAAATACCCGGAAGATATTCAAAACTATGCGTAATTTCCAGTCTTTCGGTCCATTGATGAGGATCTTTCCCCAATGGACCGATATTTAATACCGGCATGGTCAATTTTTCCATTACATCCTTTGGAAAAACAAAACCGTTATTTTGTAACGGCAGGTTATTTGTAAGCTTCTCCAGTTTATTTTCCGAAGATGGTGTTCCTATAAAACTTAGATCCGATAAACCAGTAAAAAAAGCTGCTTCCGTGAAAGTAATATCATACCTAGTTTTGGCATATTGCTGAATATCGCCGATTATATTTCTTATATACGGATCATGATAAGAGGAGACCGCCGGGTAAAATGGCGGACTGTAAAACAAGATAATCATCGGTGCCATATCTTTGCATAAAGAAGCCAGGTCCTGTACAAGCAGCGTGGAGAAATCACGGTCCCCTTTGTCCCGCTGGCTCAGCAAAAGATTTTGCCTTCGTATGATTTCTTCCTCTCCGTATTGTTTAACTGCTTCAGCATATAAGTCTTCATACATCATTACTTTTACATTGGAAACCGGGATGGAAAAATCAGAAACTAATTTCTGAAAGCCTGCAGCTTTTTCCTGAATATAGTCATCCACTTTTTTCGCTGCTTCTTCCGCACACTGCAGCAGTTTATCATTCAATTCATTAAATGTCCGTTTTAAATACAATACATTGTACATGGCAACTGCTGACTGCGGGGTCTGGACGGAATATTCTTCTTTTAAATCCCGTTGCATTAAACTAAGCGGCGGCGGGGATACTTCATCTCCCGCTTTTTCAATAAATGAATCATTTAATTCGATTTCCTGGGAAAGGAAGCTGACCATCAGGTTAGGATTAATGCCGGAAAAAGGCTCTCCGACATGAGATTCCTTACCATAACAATAAAACCCCGGAAGAACTTTTCCCGCTGATCCTGTGTAAACATAATAATTTGAATCACCGGGGTATTTGCTGAAGGAAGGTTCGCTGTTTAAACAGGCTTTAAAAACGAGGTTCTCCTCTTTCTTTATCTCTTCAAGTGCCGATAAAGCCTCCAGCATTCCTTGTGAATTTACTTCTTCATCCGGCACACTCAACAAAAGGACATTGCCTTTAAATTTACCATCCATTGCTTTTTCCATCATGGATAGCTGTACTGTCAAACCTGCCTTCATATCCATCGTACCCCTGCCGAATATCCAGTCTCCATTCTCCAGGTCATGTTGTACCGACTCAGGCATTTTGCTCTTACTGTTTACTATCTCTTCTGTCAACTCTTTAGGCTGGAAAGCAAGATTCTTAAAAGATCCATAGTCATCCACTCCAACAACATCAAAATGACTTAGCAAAATAACAGTTTCCTTAATATCTTCACCGGATTTCACCAATGCAGCAACAAGTCTGCGTCCATCTTCAAGCGGATAAAGCTTTAAATGGCCGGGATTGGATTTGAAATAGGATTTCTGTGCCAACAGGGAGTGTAAATGTTCCGCAAGTGCAATTTCCGCCTCAGACCCTGTAATACTCTGGTATTGCACAAGAGAGCATAATAAATCTGTAAGTTCATCTTTTGATTGCCATCGCATGATATTTTTCCTCCTCGATAGACAGGTAATATTTAATTACCTGCTTGTATAACTTAAATTAAGGTTTATGCAAGGTATAGCCGGTTAAATCAGTACTCCAACAGGGTTGTAAATGTACACTATGCCCAGCTTCGCAATCATGGTGCAATGTTCTGGAACAGCTGTACCGCAGTCCCGTGGAAGCAGTTTCTGGGAAGCTGAAAATTTTTAAGTCTTACCTTCAGGGTAAAGTACCCTTTGCTTGTTTTTCCGCAATAAATTGACTTTTTTCCGAAAGTAAATCACAATCATAAAAGAGGTGAAGGTATTGAAAACAAAAATAATTGCCCATCGCGGTGCCAGTAAATACGCACCTGAAAACACCATGCCAGCATTTGAACTGGCTTATAAGATCGGGGCAGACGGCATTGAAACAGATGTACAGCTGACAAAAGACCATGTACCCGTTTTAATTCATGATGAAAATGTGAACAGAACTACGGATGGTGCCGGATATATTAAGGATTATACCTATCATGAGCTGAAAAATCTGGATGCGGGGGCCTGGTTCTCAAAAAAGTTTCAAGGAGCACGCATCCTTTCCCTGGATAAATTTCTAAAGTGGGTCGAAAATAAGCCGTTATATTTAAATATAGAGCTGAAAAATAATAAAATAGATTACAGGCACCTGGAAAGTATCGTATATGAAAGAATTGTTCATTATCAGTTACTAAATCGTACCACAATATCTACATTTAATCCAAACAGCATCAAACGTATGAAACGATATAATGACAAGCTTGAAATTGCTTTTCTGGCTTCGAAAAGTTTTAGAAATCTAATAGACACAGTAACCGAACTTGGCGGAAATGCCATCCATGTAAAATACAGTTTATTGCATAAAAAGCTTGCAGCGGAAGGAAAACAAAAAAATATTCCGCTTAGAGTATTTACAGTAAACAGAAAAATGAGGATTGTTCGCTGTCTTCACTATAAAGTGGAGGGAATATTTACCGATGTTCCGGATAAAGCACTGGCGATCCAAAAATATATCCATTAATTCTTACAGGAGGAGCAGTCTTGGCTAAATTATTTTCACCAATTACCTTTAAAACAACAACATTAAAAAATAGAATCGTGATGTCGCCAATGTGCATGTATTCATCCATGAAGGAAGATGGTCAAATTACGGATTTCCATATGACACATTACATATCCAGAGCTGTTGGCGGGGTTGGTCTTGTCATGGTGGAAGCAACAGCTGTCCAGGGGGCTGGCCGTATTTCCCCGCAGGACCTGGGAATATGGGATGATATGCATAAAGATGGATTGAAAGCACTAAATGAGCAATTACATCAATATGGTGCAAAATCAGGTATTCAATTGGCACATGCCGGAAGAAAAGCGCGGCTTGCATCGAAAATTCATGCTCCCTCCCCTATTCCATTTAATGAGGCTTCCAAGCTGCCCGAGGAAATGACTGAAGATGATATTAAAAACACCATAGAAGCATTTGTACATGCTGCAAGGAGGGCAAAAGAAGCCGGGTTTGATATCGTTGAAATTCATGCCGCCCATGGATATTTATTAAATCAGTTTTTGTCTCCACTTACCAATAAACGCAATGACAAATATGGAGGCGTTAAAGAGAACAGGTACCGGATTGTAGGAGAAATTATTGATGGAATTAAAACAGAATGGCAAGGTCCTCTCTTTATCCGGATTTCCACTGATGAATACGATGAAAACGGAAATTCTTTGGAAGATATTTTTTATTATGCATCTAAAATGAAAGAACAGGGAATAGACTTAATTGACTGCAGCTCCGGGGGTGTGGTGCCAGCCAATATTTCAGCTTATCCGGGCTATCAGGTAAAGCGTGGTGAAAGAATAAGACAGGCTGTAAATACTGCAACGGCTGCCGTCGGATTAATTACTACAGGTATTCAAGCTGAAGAGATAATTCAGAATGAGCGTGCCGACCTCATATTTATTGGCAGAGCATTACTGAATAATCCTTACTGGCCAAAAGCAGCTGCGGATGAATTAAATTTTAGCCTCGAAGCTCCAAAACAGTATGTACGAGGATGGAAGTAAGAAAGCTGGAGGACTTAATATGGAACTTTTATTTCTGGGCACTGGTGCAGGAATCCCTTCAAAGGAGAGAAATGTATCATCCATCGCATTAAAATTATTGCAAGAGCTTAATAGTATATGGCTGTTCGACTGCGGTGAAGCAACCCAGCACCAGATTCTGCACACATCCATCAAACCGGGTAAAATTAGTAAGATTTTTATTACCCACATGCATGGTGATCATATTTTCGGTTTGCCGGGAGTTTTAAGCAGCCGGTCTTTTCAAGGCGGTGAAGAATCATTAACGATATATGGTCCTAAAGGAATTAAAGAATATACAGAGACAGCTCTCAGATTAAGCCGCACAAGTTTAACATATCCATTAATTATAGAGGAAATTTCTGAAGGATTTGTGTTTGAAAATGATAGCTTTACCGTATATGCTAAAGAACTGGATCATAGAATACCCTCCTTTGGTTTTCGTATTGTGGAAAAAAATAAGCCAGGAACATTACTGGCTGATAAACTTAAAAATATGGGGATCGAGCCGGGCCCCGTTTATCAGCAAATAAAGGAAAATGAACAAGTAGCGCTGGAGAATGGTACGGTTATTTACCGTAACGATGTGGTAGGACCTGAAAAACCGGGGAAAGTTATTACCATTTTGGGGGATACACGTGCTGCTCAAACATTCAGTGAATTTGTGCATGGTTCAGACATACTCGTGCATGAATCAACCTTTAATCATGAAAACAGGGATTTAGCATATAAATATTTTCATTCCACTGCTGTGGAAGCAGCGGAACTTGCAAAAAAGAGCCAGTGCAGCCGGCTGATCCTGACTCATGTTTCATCTCGTTATCAAAATAAAGAAACTGCAGCTCTTTTACTGGAAGCACAACAGGTTTTTCCCAACACAGCGCTTGCTCACGATTTTTTGCAGCTGAAAATATAAACCTGTCATCACATCTTTAATGAGTGCCGGCAAAAGCTAAAGGTTGCATCAGAGACAAGAGGAGAGATTAACATGGAGGAAATGGAAACGTTAGTAAATAACCAGAGATCTTTTTTCATGAATGGCAACACGATCGAATATTCCATTCGAAAAGAAAAATTGCAATTGCTGAAACAAATGCTCAAAAAATATGAAACAGATATTTATGATGCGCTAAAAATAGACTTAAATAAATCAGAGCATGAAACATTAACGACTGAGCTGGGAATTCTATATACAGAGATAGATTTTGCTATAAAGCATCTTCAGGAATGGATGGCGCCTGAAAAAGTTAACGCTCCAATGACACATAAAGGAACGAAAAATTTTATTTTTAAAGAGCCTTATGGTGTCTGCCTGATTATATCACCATGGAATTATCCGCTGCAATTGGCACTGGCACCGTTAATAGGAGCTATTGCAGCGGGAAACTGCGCAATCATTAAGCCTTCAGAGTATGCAAAAGCAACCTCCATTATTTTGGAGGAAATGATTAAGGATACATTTGACCCCTCTTTTGTAAAGGTAGTTCAGGGAGATAAAGAAATTAGTGAAAAGCTGTTACAGCAGCGTTTTGATTATATCTTTTTCACAGGGAGCACCGCTGTTGGGAGAATTATTATGAAGGAAGCCAGCAAACATCTTACCCCTGTTACATTGGAACTGGGAGGAAAAAGTCCGGCTATCGTTGATAAAGATGCATCAATCCAGCTTGCAGCCAAACGAATTGTCTGGGGAAAATTTACGAATGCCGGGCAGACTTGTGTAGCACCGGATTTTCTTTATGTTCATGATAAAGTGAAATTTAAACTGCTGAAAGAGATGAAAAAGCAAATAAAATCTTTTTATGGAAAAGCACCTTTAAAAAATAAGGACTATATCAGGATTATAAATCAAAAACATTTCGACCGCCTGAAAAATTATCTTCATAACGGTTCCATTCTGCACGGGGGCAACGTGGACAGTGAATACCTGATGATTGAACCTACTATTTTAGATAAGGTGTCATGGGAGGATGAAATGATGCAGGAAGAAATATTTGGCCCGATTTTGCCTGTGTTCACTTTTCATGACATAGAAGAGGCTGTAGAAAGGCTTAAGCCCCAAGAAAAACCATTGGCACTCTATTACTTTGGAGAAAATGGCAAGACACAGCAGCAGGTGATACAATACCTGTCCTTTGGCGGCGGCAGCATCAATGATACACTCTATCATCTTGCAAACCCGCATCTGCCATTTGGCGGCGTTGGAAACAGCGGTATGGGTGCCTATCACGGTAAATACAGTTTCGACACCTTTTCCCATAGCAAGAGCATTTTAAAGCAGACGACTAAATTTGATTTGCCGTTTCGCTATCCCGGAGGAAAACTGTCGCAATCGCTTGTTAAAAAGATCATGAAATAAAAAAGTAAATTGATAGTAAAATAGGAATGCATTTTCACGGTAATCATTTTTGCAGCAGGCGACTAATAAGTTTCCTCGGGTGTGCCGGGACTCGGGAAGTCTTATCTATACCATTTCTGCCTGCTGCTCTTTCCGGTGAGGCGGGCATTAGCGAGGTTCCGAGTCTCCATATATTCCCGGAGCCGGTAAGCTGTTTGCAGTTGGATTTACTTCCATGTCCCTCAGCCTCTGTGTCAACGTTTATAATCATCTAAAAAGTCTTTTTGAAAGCTTGTCCTGGGCTGGTCCTCTTGATCGTCTTCTTTTTTCCATTGTTTAAACGGGTTTTTTCCGTATTTTTTTGATAAATCCTCAATAGTACTATACAATTTCTCTCTATCCTGCTCTTTTTCATAAGTAAATAAATTCAATTGCTTTCCGATATGCTGTTTCTCATTAATATCCTGTACAGTAACGCCAATTAATCGAATAGGTTCGCCATTCCAATGCAATTGCAGCAGTTCATTGGCAACTTGAAGAATCTCTTCTTTCGATTCAATATAATTCATCAGCTTTTTACTTCTAGTTATTGTTTTCCGGTCATGGAACCGAATCATTAATTGGACACTTTTGCCTGCTGCCTCTTTCCTGTTCAGGCGGCGCTCGACATTATTACAAAGCGATTCCATTAATTGTTGAATCTCTTTCTCATTTGTCGTGTCATAGGGGAGTGTCTGGGAACTGCCAATACTCTTAAATTCATAAATGGCATCCGGGTCGACCGGCCTGGGGTCTACTCCGTTTGCTCTATTCTGCAACCGTTCTCCATTTATGCCGAGTATTTGCTTCAGCTCGTATACATCTTTTTTTGCCAAATCGCCAATAGTTTCTACGCCAACTTTTTTTAATTTGATTGCAGTTTTTTCTCCAACACCATACATCTCCTCTATCGGCAGCGGCCAGAGTATTTTTTGTATCTCTCTTTTCCTAAGTACAGTAATGCCCATCGGTTTTTTCATATCCGAAGCCATTTTGGCAAGGAATTTGTTGGGGGCAATTCCAATACTGCATGGAAGATCCAATTCTTCTGAAATTCTTTGCTGCAATTCATGGGCAATTTGCAACGGGTTTCCGTCTATTAGACTGTCCGTTACATCCATATAGCCTTCATCAATAGATACAGGCTGTACAAAAGGAGTGATGTCAGAAAGCATTTTAAACATTTCCCTGGATGCAGCCCGATAGCGGTCAAAATTGGGCCGCATAACAATTAATTCAGGACATAATTTTCTTGCTTCCCACAAATTCATCGTTGTTTTAATTCCCTTGGATCTTGCTTCGTAGCTGCTTGTAACGATAATCCCCTTTCTCTCCTCGGGATTCCCTGCTATTGCCAGAGGTTTCCCTTTTAACCGGGGGTTATAGGCCATTTCCACGGAAGCATAAAAAGAATTCATATCCACATGAAAAATAACTCTGGGTCCTTTTGTTTTCAGCTGGATCAATGGTAAGACGCCCTTTTCCATTATATTGATAGTTCTATTATATCATAAATAGAGGAAATCCCTTTGTCATAAAAATGAACAAAGGGATGATAATGAAGTTAATTTCCACTGACTTCTTTTATAATTTCAGTGACTAATTCTGTTATTTTTACCAGCTCTTCCAAAGGCATTCTTTCACTGGTTGTATGAATCTCTTCGTAGCCTACCGCTAAGTTTACAGTAGGAATACCATGACCGGCAATAATATTCGCATCACTGCCGCCGCCGCTTTTCACGAGTTTGCTTTCTCGGCCTATCGCTTTGACCGCATTTATGGCTACTTTCACCAGATGATCGCCTGATTCTTGTTTATAACCCGGGTACATTAATTTTACCGTAACTTCTGCAGAACCTCCAAAGTTTTCAGCTGTTTGTTCAAAAGCATCTTTCATTTTCTGTACCTGTCTGTCCATTTTACCGGGGTCCAATGAACGTGCCTCTGCCAATATTTCGACATGATCAGCTACAATATTTGTTTGCTTTCCGCCTTCAAAACGGCCGATGTTTGCAGTCGTTTCCTCGTCAATTCTGCCCAGCGGCATTTTAGCAATTGCTTTTGCTGCAAGTGTGATGGCAGAAACTCCTTTTTCCGGTGCCACCCCGGCGTGGGCTGTTTTGCCTTTCATGATGGTCCACAGTTTAGCCTGTGTTGGAGCTGCAACTACTATCTCACCGACTTTTCCGTTGCTGTCCAACGCATAGCCGTATTTTGCGTTGATAAGGGAGGCATCCAGTTCTTTTGCTCCCACCAGTCCTGACTCTTCTCCGACTGTTATTATAAATTGAATATCGCCATGGTCTATATTATTTTCTTTAAGAACGCGGATTGTCTCAAGCATTGCTGCAATCCCAGCTTTATCATCTGCCCCGAGAATGGTGGAGCCATCTGATGTAATATAGCCATCCTCTATAATGGGCTTGATCCCTTTTCCGGGAACTACTGTATCCATGTGGGAAGTGAAATAAATTGGATCTGCATCCTGATTATTGCCTTTCATGGTGCAAATTAAATTTCCGGCACCATGCCCGGTCCTTTCTTTGCTGTCATCTTCCACCACATCAAGGCCCAGCTGTGTAAATTTATTCGTCAGAACCTTGGCAATCTCTGCTTCATGTTTTGTTTCTGAATCTATTTGCACAAGCTCTATGAATTCATTAATTAGTCTTTCCTGATTGACATCTGTCATTAACTGAACCTCCGTTTCATAATCAAAAACATATGACACTCCTATAATGGAATATTGCCATGTTTCTTATTTGGTCTGTCCTCCTGCTTATTAAACAGCATTTCCAAAGCCTGAATAAGCTTAATCCGTGTTTCCCTCGGATCAATCACATCATCGACCATGCCAAGTCCTGCAGCTACATATGGATTGGCAAATTTTTGACGGTATGTATCAATTTTTTGCTGCCGGGTCTCTTCGGGATTTTCACTTTCCGCGATCTCCTTGGCAAATATAATATTTGCTGCACCGTCCGGTCCCATGACCGCAATTTCCGCATTTGGCCATGCATAAACGAGATCTGCACCGATGGACTTGCTGTTTAAGGCAACATAAGCTCCGCCATAAGCCTTTCTCGTTATCACCGTTATTTTAGGCACAGTAGCTTCAGAGTAAGCATACAGAATCTTGGCACCGTGTCTGATAATCCCGCCATGCTCCTGTTTTACCCCTGGAAAAAATCCGGTTACATCCTCAAATGTAATGAGCGGGATATTAAAGGCATCACAGAAACGTATAAATCTGGCAGCTTTATCACTGGAATCAATATCAAGACCGCCGGCCAGGTATTTAGGCTGATTGCAGACAAGTCCGACCGTCTCCCCTTTTATTCTGGCAAAGCCGACGACAATGTTTTTTGCAAAATGTTCATGTATTTCAAAAAAACTGTCCGGATCCACTACTTCATGGATTACTTTTTTTACATCATAAGGACTTCTTGCATTAAAGGGAACAATCTCCGTTAATGCAGGTCGTTCCGCGTTCTCATCCTGCCAATCTCGAATCTCAGGCTTTTCCTTGTAGTTGGCAGGTAAATAGGATAGCAGGTTCCGAACGGCATCCAGTGCTTCTTCTTCGCTGGCAGCTTTAATATGGGCATTTCCGCTTTTGGCATTATGAATGGCAGCCCCGCCCAGATCCTCTGATGTTATTTTTTCTCCTGTCACCGTCTCGATCACTTTTGGACCGGTAATAAACATTTGTGATGTTTTCTCCACCATTATTACAAAATCGGTAATAGCCGGTGAATAGACGGCACCGCCGGCACTTGGTCCCATGATGACGGAAATTTGCGGAATGACTCCGGAATAAACGGAGTTACGGTAAAAGACATGTCCATATCCATCCAACGAAGAAACTCCTTCCTGGATACGGGCACCCCCTGAATCGTTTAATCCTATAAATGGCACATTGTTTTTTGCTGCCAAATCCATGACAGCGGCAATTTTTTTACCGTGCATTTCTCCCAAAGCACCACCGTAGACAGTGAAATCCTGGGCAAACAAATAAATTGGCTTTCCGTTGATCTTTCCGTATCCGGTTACCACACCTTCTCCTTTTGCTGTTTTGTTATCCATGCCAAAGTCGGAGGCACGGTGTTCAATAAAAGGATTTAATTCAACAAATGAACCGTCATCCAACAGATAATCAATGCGTTCCCGTGCAGTCATTTTACCTTTTTCATGCTGCTTGTCTATTCTTTCGTCCCCGCCGCCAAGCTCTACTTCCCTCCGCTTATCGTACAGTTCATTGATTTTATCAAATATATCCACTATGCCTCACCCCTGCTATTATGCTCACATAATTCAAACAGAACGCCGTTTGCGGCCTTAGGATGAATAAATGCTATCTTGCTGTCATGTGCTCCGTTCTTTGGTTCATCATTAATCATGCTTATGCCTTCTGTTTTCAACCTTTGCAGCCGTTCATGAAGATTGTCCACTTCTAAGGCGATATGATGGATGCCTTCTCCCTTTTTGGATAAAAATTCCTGAATCGGTGAATTTTCATTTACAGGTTCCAATAATTCAAATCTGGTCTCGCCAATTTTTAAAAAGGCAACTTTGACCCCCTCTGAATCCACTTTTTCTACGCCTTCGAGTGTAAGTCCTAATGTATCCGTGTAAAAAGGAAGAACGGCATCGATTTGCTTCACCGCGATCCCGATATGGGCGATCTTTTCCGGAGGTTTAGGCGACTCTTTTTTCGGATCGATTAATTCTTCAATATAGTTTGCCATCGCTTCTGTGGAAGCACCGCTTGTAAAAATCTTTTTAATTCCGTTTTCCAGCAAAAAGGAAATATCCTCACTTGGTATCACACCTCCGCCAATAACGGGAATATCACTGGCATTTCTCTTGGCTAACTCCCCGATTACTTTAGGGAACAGTGACTTATGGGCCCCCGACAAAGAAGATAAACCAATTACATCCACATCCTCCTGTACCGCTGCCTGTGCAATTTGTGCCGGTGATTGACGTAATCCTGTATAAATGACTTCCATACCGCGATCCCTGAGTGCCTGTGAAATAACTAAAGCTCCCCGGTCGTGGCCATCCAGTCCAGGTTTGGCTACTAATACTCGAATCTTTCCCATCATTATCCCCCTCGTCTTATATGCCTGCGTATTCGCCAAATTCATCACGCAGTACGTTGCAAATTTCACCGATGGTAGCATATGTCTTAACCGCATCCAAAATATACGGAATTAAGTTGCTGTCAGTCTTTTTGGCATTTTCCCTAAGTACGCTCAGTGCCTTATCCACCTTGGCCTGGTCTCTGCTGTTGCGAATGTTGCTGATGGCATCAATTTGTGCTTTTTCCAAAGTTTCATCCACTTTTAGCAGGTCAGGATCAATTTCTTCTTCCAAAGTAAATTTATTTAACCCGACTATAATTTCTTCTTCTTTTTCAATATTTTTTTGCGTTTCATAGGCATTTTGATGAATTTCCCGCTGCATATACCCTTCCTCCACAGCCTGAACCGCTCCGCCAATTTCCTTAATTCGATCCAAATAGGCATTAATTTCCGCTTCCATTTTGTCCGTTAACTGTTCAACATAATAGGATCCGCCCAGTGGATCGATCGTATCGGCCACACCGCTTTCATGGGCAATAATCTGCTGGGTCCGGAGGGCAATTCTTGCAGAATCTTCTGTTGGCAGGGATAAAGCTTCATCCCTTGAATTTGTATGCAGGCTTTGTGTTCCGCCCATCACAGCAGCAAGCGCTTGCAGGGTGACCCGTACAATATTATTGTCAGGCTGCTGGGCAGTTAATGTAGAACCTCCGGTTTGCGTATGAAATCGCATTTTCCAGCTTTTTGGATCCTTTGCTTTATAATGCTCCTTCATTAATTTGGCCCAAATTCTTCTGGCAGCACGAAATTTGGCAACTTCTTCAAAAAAATTATTATGGGCATTAAAGAAAAAGGCCAGCCTTGGTGCAAACGAGTCTATATCAAGTCCCGACTCCAGTGCCGCATCCACATAAGCCATGCCGTTTGCAATGGTGAATGCTGCTTCCTGTACAGCGTTAGAACCGGCTTCCCGGATATGGTAACCGGAAATGCTGATCGTATTAAACTTCGGAACATGTTTTTGACAGTATTCAAAAATATTGGTGATCAGCCTCATGGAAGGCTTTGGCGGGTAAATATAAGTTCCTCGGGCAATATACTCCTTTAGTATATCATTCTGTATGGTCCCGGTTAGTTTCTCCAAAGGAACCCCTTGCTTTTCTCCTACAGCAATATACATGCACAGAAGTACGGATGCCGGTGCATTAATGGTCATGGAAGTACTCACTTTATCCAATGGTATCCGGTCCAGCAGTTTTTCCATATCTTCCAGAGAATCGATAGCAACGCCAACTTTCCCTACCTCTCCTTCAGCCATAATGTCATCGGAGTCATAACCGATTTGGGTAGGCAAATCAAAGGCTACGGAAAGACCTGTCTGCCCCTGCTCCAATAAATAACGGAAACGCTTATTAGTTTCCGTGGCTGATCCAAATCCGGCGTATTGTCGCATGGTCCAGAATCTTCCGCGGTACATTGTAGGCTGTATGCCTCTTGTGTATGGGTATAGCCCCGGGTATTCAGCTGTATCATCTTTTTTTCTTTCGGTGTATAACCGTTCCACCTCAATATCCGAAGAAGTCGTAAATTTTTCTTTTCTCTCTGGAAATCGTTTTATTACCGATTCAACGGAATTTTCCCAGGCCTTTCTCTGATTATTTTCGTTTTCACTCATTTATCTGCTACCCCCATATGTTTATTTATTTGCATAAATTTATCCTATTTCTCTATTACCACTTGTTCATCTATCATTTTCACGCTAAAATACAAGTAGTAAGCTGTATTAAAGGAGGACTAATTGTGGCAACACGCAAAAAATCAAAACGCGAACGAAGAACGAGAATAATTATTTATATTATGATTATTGCAATGTTACTATCATCCCTGACTGCCGGTTTGGCCATGTTCATATAGTAAAGGCAAGCAACAAAGACTGGATCATTGCCAGTCTTTTATATTTTCTATACTAATGAAACAATGTACTGCGCAGGTCTAAACGGCAAAAACCTTAATTTATTACCAGTATAATATGTTTTATTGGCTGTGTCTTGAAAAATCTGTATTAATTTTGATATATTCCGGCCTTCATATCTACTGTTTTACTGATCCATCTCCATTTAATTCTATTTTTTATGTAATATATGTGTACGTGTATTGACGAAAAGGAGGCTGACCTATATTATAGAGCCAGCCTCAAAGTATTTTAAACTTCTTCACAATGTTCTTCAAAGACCTGCTGAAGTTTATCCATTACATCCATGGCACTAAATCCTTCAATATCATGGCGTTCCAGCATGGTTACAATTTTTCCGTCTTTCATAAAGGCAAATGATGGTGAAGAAGGAGGATACCCTTCGAAATATTCACGTGCTTTTTCTGTGGCTTCACGATCCTGCCCTGCAAATACTGTTACTAAATGATCCGGTCTTTTATCATAATGGATAGCATTGGCCGCGGCAGGGCGGGCAATGCCACCGGCACAGCCGCAAGTGGAGTTAACCATTACCAGTGTCGTTCCATCTTGAGTTAAGACTTCATCCACTTCCTCCGGTGTTGTAAGCTCCTGATAACCTGCTTCTGTAATATCCTTACGGGCTGCATCAACTACGTCTTTCATGAATAAGTTGAAATCCATGTATATTTCATCCCCTTATAGACTTAAGTATAGTTAAACTCTCAACAAGCATATCAATTCTTATTGCATTTTTCAATTTATTGACATGAATTTCTTTTTAGACTGCTGGAATACACAAGTTAACTATTTTAGCCGCCGCGGCATTTTAATAGATATTCGTATTATCCTTATTCATATTTTCAAGAATTTCTTTTAGCCTTCTTAAAAATTGGCCGCAAACAAGACCGTCCAAAATACGGTGATCAAGTGATAAACATAAATTCACCATATCCCTTGCTGCAAACATATCATTCAATATAACAGGCCGTTTTACAATAGATTCCACCTGTAAAATTGCCGCCTGCGGATGGTTGATTACCCCCATGGATTGTACGGATCCAAATGAACCTGTATTGTTTACAGTAAATGTACCGCCTTGCATATCATCTGCAGTCAATTTCCCTGTTCTTGCTTTTGCTGCCAGATCATTAATATCGCGGGCAATTCCTTTAATGCTTTTTTCATCAGCATGTTTGATGACTGGTACAAATAATTCATTATCCTTTGCTACTGCAATGGACAGGTTAATATCTTTCCTTTGTATAATTTTATCTTCCGCCCATGTGCTGTTTAGCTCCGGATACTCTTTCAGTGCCTGTGCTACTGCTTTTACAAAGAAGGCGAAGAAAGTTAAACCATATCCCTCTTTCTGCTTGAAGTCATTTTTGATGGCATTTCTATAAGTGACAAGATCTGTTACATCCACTTCCACTGTCATCCAGGCATGCGGAATTTCCTGTTTGGATCGCACCATATTTTGGGCTATCATTTTCCGTACACCAGTTACCGGTATTTCCACATCGCCGTTTTGCGCCTTCTGTTTTGGTGCTGTAGAAGGTGTCTGAGTTGATTCGTTTGCAGCCTTCGGTCCAGCTGCCGGCGCGGTTTTCGGCTCCTCTGCTTTTGGAATTTTTCCGGTTTCTATTATTTTTTCAATATCTTTCCTTGTAATTCTGCCTCCACGGCCGGTGCCATTCACCTGCTCAAGGTCAATATCATTTTCCTGCGCCATTCTTAACACAGCCGGAGAGTACCGTTTTTTCATTGATTGGTCTTTATTTACCTGCTGAACAGTCTTTTTATCTTCAGGTGCAGATGGTTTTCCGTCTGATTCTGCAGAACTTTTTTCATTTACAGAGGCCGAACCGCTTGAATCTCCTTCTGTATCTATGTAGCACATTAAGTCGCCTACAGCAATCGTATCTCCTTCCTGTGCTACAAGTTCATTAATCGTGCCGGTAAATGAGGAGGGAACTTCCGCATTTACTTTATCTGTCATTACCTCAGCTATAGGGTCATATTTGTTCACTTTATCCCCTTCACTTACAAGCCAGGAACTAATTGTTCCCTCTGTTACACTTTCACCTAATTGGGGCATGTTTATCTTTTCTTTGGCCATATTTTAAACACCTTCCTTCATTTAGAATTCCGCAAGCTCCCGCATCGCTTTTTCCACCTTGTCCGGATTCACCATAAAATATTTTTCCATTGTCGGGGCATATGGCATGGCTGGTACGTCTGGGCCGGCGAGACGCTGAACAGGTGCGTCCAGATCAAACAGGCAATTTTCTGCAATGATGGCTGCTACTTCACCAATAATACTTCCTTCTTTGTTATCTTCCGTAATTAACAACACTTTTCCTGTCTTTTTCGCAGCCTCAATGATCGCTTCCTGATCAAGGGGATAAACCGTTCTTAAATCCAAAATGTGTGCATCTATTCCTTCCTCAGCCAATTTTTCGGCAGCCTGAAGTGCGAAATGAACACATAAACCATAAGTAATGATTGTTATATCCGATCCTTCCCGCTTTACATCAGCCTTTCCAATCGGGAGTACATAGTCATCTTCAGGCACTTCCCCTTTCAGCAGACGGTATGCCCGTTTATGCTCGAAGAACAGCACCGGGTCATTATCACGAATGGAAGCTTTCAATAAACCTTTGGCATCATATGGTGTGGAAGGCATGACAATTTTCAGTCCGGGCTGATTGGCAAAAACAGCTTCCACAGACTGGGAATGATATAGTGCACCATGAACGCCGCCCCCATATGGAGCCCGAATGGTAATTGGTGCATTCCAGTCATTATTTGAGCGGTAGCGAATTTTTGCAGCTTCGGATATAATCTGATTGACTGCAGGCATAATAAAATCGGCAAACTGCATTTCAGCTACCGGGCGCATCCCGTACATGGCAGCACCTATCCCAACCCCTGCAATAGCGGATTCAGCGAGCGGCGTATCCAGCACCCGGTATTCGCCAAACTCTTCAAATAATCCATCAGTGGCGCGAAAAACACCGCCTTTTTTCCCTACATCTTCACCCAAAATAAAAACTTTTTCATCCCGCACCATTTCTTCTTTTAATGCAGTTGTTACAGCTTGTATATATGACATTACTGGCATTGTTTATCCCCCTCATTACTCCTCGTAAACAAATTTTAACGCATCCTCAGGTTCAGCATATGGCGCATTTTCCGCATAATCGGTAGCTTCATTCACCAAATTGGCGATGTCATCATTCAACTCCTTTTCCGATTCATCCGTAAGTATTCCGTTATCTTTCAAATAGGCTGCAAATGTGATAATTGAATCGTTTTTCCTTGCTTCTTCCACTTCATTACTTTCCCGGTATAACCGGTCATCATCGTCACTTGAATGTGCAGTCAAACGATACGTTATCGCTTCTATTAACGAAGGTCCTTCTCCATTTACCGCTCGTTCCCTTGCTGTCTTTACTGCTTCGTATACTGCTAACGGATCATTTCCATCTACAGTAACACCCGGCATTCCATAGCTCTGTCCGCGTTCAGCCACCGTCTCGCTCGCAAGTTGTTTTTCAATAGGAACGGATATGGCATATTTATTATTTTCGACCATGGTGATAACCGGTAATTTATGTACACCGGCAAAATTCAGTCCCTCATGGAAATCTCCCTGATTGGAAGAACCCTCTCCCAATGTCACAAAAGATACAAAACTTTCTTTCTCCATTTTTGCTGCAAGCGCTACACCAACTGCGTGAGGCAGTTGTGTAGTTACGGGTGAAGATCCTGTTAAAATTCTGTTCTTTTTCTGTCCGAAATGCCCCGGCATCTGCCTTCCTCCGGAGTTGGGGTCTTCTGCTTTAGCAAAACCGGATAACATTAATTCTTTTGCAGTCATGCCAAATGCCAGTACAACCCCCATGTCCCGATAATACGGAGCTGCATAATCCTTTTCCCTGTCCAGTGCAAAGGAGGCCCCTACCTGTGCTGCTTCCTGCCCCTGACAGGAAATAACAAACGGTATTTTCCCCGCACGGTTTAAAAGCCACATTCTTTCATCAAGCTTTCGGGCCAATAGCATGGTTTTATACATTTCAAGTACTTTATCATCTGTTAAGTTTAATGCTTTATGACGATTTTTTGACATGTTTGTCCCCTCCTTTTGTAACTTAAGAAATTATAAAATTAATAGCTGATATGCAAAATTTCATTCTTTCCGGTTCATCTCCCAGCAATAGCAATTTTTACGCTGTGACGAGCATTTGTCTTTATCCCGGATTTTTCATGGCAGAAAAACCATACCAGATGGTTCGAGGCTTAGTCAGCACATCGGTAACCAGGTGCTTCTGGATTTATTTTTATCCATGAATTTGATTTCCCTCCACTGCAAGTGCGGCCTCTCCCATCACTTCAGATAATGTCGGGTGCGGGTGCATTGATTGAGCTATTTCCCAAGGAGTAGCATCAAGCACTTTTGCAAGCCCTGCTTCTGAAATCATGTCCGTTACATGAGGGCCAATCATATGAACCCCTATAATATCTTCTGTCACTTTATCTGAAATGATTTTCACAAATCCGTCAGATTCACCGTGAACAAGTGCCTTACCGATAGCCTGAAATGGGAATTTTCCTGTTTTAATATCAAATCCTTTTTCTTCCGCCTGTTTTTCTGTCATCCCTACGCTGGCAACTTCCGGGGAAGAGTAAATACAGGAAGGAACATTATTATAGTCAATAGGATACGGATTTTGGTTGGCCATATGTTCTACTGCAGTGATTCCCTCGTGTGACGCCACATGTGCCAGCTGCATTCCGCCTATAACATCTCCAATGGCGTATATATGGGATTCTTTAGTCTGGTAAAATTCATTTGTCTTTATAACCCCATTTTCAACGGCAATATCGGTGTTTTCCAGGCCAATGTTTGTTGTATTGGCCTCTCTGCCAACGGAAATAAGCATTTTTTCAGCGTGAAAACTTTCCGTCTTTCCATTTACTTCAGCATCTACAGAAACCCCATCCACAATGGAAAGTGTTTCCGGGAGTGTTTTCGCATTTTTTACAAATTTGATGCCTCTCTTTTTCAATAGTTTTTCAGACTCTATTGAAATGGCATCATCTTCTGTCGGCAATATTCGGCTGCCATATTCAATGACAGTAACTGCTACACCAAAGTCTGCAAGCATGGAAGCCCATTCTATGCCAATTACACCGCCGCCAACAATTAATATCGACTTAGGCAGGGATTCCATTTGGAGCGCATCATCGGAACTCATTACAAAATCCCCGTCCATTTCCAATCCTGGCAATGATTTTGGTTTAGATCCGGTGGCGATGAGTACATTGTTTGGAACAATCATCGTGTTTTCCTCTCCGTTCTCATACTCGACAGAAATGGTTCCGGGCATTGGAGAAAAAATACTCGGGCCCAGTATTCGGCCAAACCCATGATAAACTTTTATTTTACCTTTTTTCATTAATCCTTGGACACCTTGATGCAGTTTTTGGATAATATTTTCTTTTCTCTCCTGGACTTTTGAAAAATTAATAGCAGGTTCCTTTGTAACTATACCAAATTGCTCTGCTTCTTTTGTCTGTCTGAATACTTCAGCACTGCGGAGCAATGCCTTTGACGGAATGCATCCCCTGTGAAGGCATGTGCCGCCAAGCTCTCCTTTCTCCACAATGGCAACCTTCATTCCCAACTGCGATGCACGAATTGCAGCTACATAGCCGCCGGTGCCACCTCCAAGTATCACGAGATCGTAATCTTCTGCCATACTGTTTCACTCCCTAAATGTTGTTTGGATATACTTTAGGTTTTTCTTCCTGTCTTAATACACGTAATACCCCTTCATTTAAAGCCTGCAATTCATTTTCCCCCGGGTAAACGACCGTATCTGCAATCCAGTTGACCCGTTCTGTAATCATTTCCACAAATTTCTTTCCATATGCAAGCCCCCCGGTTAATACTATGGCATCTACCTTCCCTTGAAGCACCGCACTCATGGAACCGATTTCCTTGGCAATTTGATAGGCCATTGCTTCGTAAACCTGTTTTGCACTTTGGTCACCGGAGGAAATGCGCTTTTCTACCTCCAAGGCATCATTCGTCTGCAAATATGCCATTAAGCCGCCTTGCCCAACCAGCTTTTTCATAATTTCATCACGGTAATATTGTCCCGAAAAACATAGTGAAACCAAATCTCCGGCAGGCACCGTCCCTGCCCTTTCCGGGGAAAAAGGACCGTCACCATGCAGTCCATTATTCACATCGATGACTTTGCCGTGCTTATGGCCGCCCACTGTTATACCGCCGCCCATATGCGTTACAATCAAACTGATTTCGTCATAGCTTCTATGTAAATCATATGCTGCCCTTCTGGCTACGGCTTTTTGATTTAAAGCATGAAAAATGCTTTTTCTGGGTATGTCCGGTACGCCTGAAAAACGCGCCACTTCCTCCAGTTCATCAACGACGACAGGGTCTACAATATAAGCAGGGATATTAAGACCCGACGCTATTTCCTGTGCTATGATTCCGCCCAGGTTGGATGCATGTTCTCCGTTATATCCAGTCCGGAGGTCATGAATCATGGCTTCGTTTACTTCATAGGTCCCTCCTTCAATTGGCCGCAATAAGCCGCCCCTTCCACAAACCGCATGTAATTTGGAAATATTAATTCCTTCATAATCCAATTCCTCAAGAATAATGTTTTTCCGGTAATCATATTGATCGATAATAAACATAAACTCTTTTAAATCTTCCGGTTTATGGCGTATTGATTTTTCGAAAATGCAAATGTCATTATCAAACACACCTATTTTCGTCGATGTAGAGCCGGGATTAATGACAAGAACTCGATATTTTGATTGCAAAGTGCAGACCTCCGTTATATCAAGCGGCATTACCTTCTGCTTAAAATATGATGATTGTTCAACAGAAACTGGTTTCTTGATTTTTTCATTGATGTTATTCTTTCTTCTGCCATTCTGTCAGCAGCTGCATGTGTAGGAATATGATCCCGTCTTGCTATTTCAAATACTTTCGTTAAATTGTCGTAAATGGTTTCCACCTTTTTCATTGCTCTTGCCTGATTATAACCGTTTAACTCATCTGCAACATTTATCACCCCGCCGGCATTTATTACATAATCAGGCACATATAAAATTCCCTTTTCGTGGATAATATCCCCATGTTTTGATTCTTTTAATTGATTATTTGCCGAACCGGCAATAATTTTAGCTTTTAATTTGGGAATCGTTTCGTCATTGATTGTTGCTCCCAATGCACAAGGGGCATAAATGTCACAATCTACATCATAAATATCATCCGGGTCAACGGCCTCAGCGTGGAAGGCTTCCACAGCCCTATTTACCGCCTCTTTATTTATGTCAGTTACAATTATGTTTGCGCCTTCTTCATGGAGGTGCTCACATAGGGCATAAGCTACATTACCAACACCCTGTACGGCTATAGTTTTACCTTCTAAAGACTCATTTCCGAAAACTTCCTTTGCAGCGGCTTTCATTCCTTTATAAATTCCGTACCCAGTAACAGGTGACGGATTGCCTGAGGATCCTTGTGATTCTGCTGAAATCCCGGTGACAAAGTCTGTTTCCATATGGATCAGGTCCATATCCTCTTCTGTTGTTCCCACATCTTCTGCTGTAATATAGCGCCCGTTTAAACTTTGGATGTACCGGCCAAAAGCACGAAACATTTCAGGGTTTTTATCTTTTCTTGGGTCGCCGATAATCACAGTTTTCCCTCCGCCTAAATTTAAGCCGGCAGCTGCATTTTTGTATGTCATTCCTTTTGCCAGTCTTAAAGCGTCTTCAATTGCCGCTTCTTCGGAGTCATATGTCCACATTCTAGTGCCGCCCAGCGCAGGCCCTAACGTTGTATCATGAATGGCTATAATTGCTTTTAAACCTGAATTTTCATCCTGACAAAATACAAGCTGTTCATAATCGTATTTTTCCATGTAAGTAAATATTTCCATCGTATATTCATCCTCCTAATATTTTCTTGCGGAAATTAACGCCAATGTTAATGAGTATAATTTATCTTCAGCGGCGTCGGCCCTGGAAGTTACAATAATTGGGGCTTTTGCTCCACTGATTATTCCTGCTACTTTTGCTCTTGCAAAATAGACAAAAGACTTGTATAAAGCATTTCCGGTTTCAATGGAAGGAACCAGCAATATGTCGGCAGAACCGGCTACATCGGAATGAATTCCTTTATGATCAGCCGCTTTCTTTGAGATGGCAATATCAAAAGCCAGCGGCCCATCTACAAGACACCTGCTTAATTGCCCTCTTTTCTGCATTTGCGTTAAAGCGGCTGCATCTACAGTGGCTTCCATCTTCGTATTTACCGATTCCACTGCAGCAATAACAGCGACTTTTGGAACGTCTATCCCGATGCTGTGAGCTGTTTTTACCGCATTTTTAATGATCGCTGCTTTCTCCTCCATGGTTGGTGAAATATTCATCGCGGCATCGGTGAGAAAATAAAGCTTGTGTTGATTTGGTATTTCAAAAAGTGCTACATGTGACAGGACTTTTCCTGTCCGCAAACCGTATTGCTGATTTAATACAGGTTTCATTAATTCTTTTGTAGACAGATTTCCTTTCATCAAAATTTCTGCCTGATTGCTGTGTACGGCTTTTACTGCACCTATGGCACTCTCCTCCACTGACTCCGTATGCTCAATACGAATCTTTGGGCTTGTTATATCCAAATTAATCTTATTTGCCAAGTCTGTAATTTCATATTGATTTCCAAACAGTAAAAAACCGCATAAATCCTCCTCCATGGCCGTTTTAACTGCCTGTAAAATTTGTTTTTCCGCCGCATTTGCTACAGCTGCAACTCGGTGTCTTTCCTGCTTTACCTTTTCTTTAATGGCAGCTAATGTTTTCATCTTATCCTCCTAACATCCTCCATATTTTATATTGCAAGAATCATGCCAATCCCAAATCACTTGTAAGCGCTTCATTTACGGAAAAGTATATATGCAAAAATCTGCATTTCTTGCAATTTACTGCATGCTTTTTCTTTCAAGCTGATACTTGTCCATTTTATAGTATAAATTCCTTAAGGAAATATTTAACATTTTAGCGGTTTTAGTTTTATTGTATTGATTTTGTTTATAAGCTTCATAAATATATTCTTTTTCAAATTGATTTAACGCTTGCTGTAGTGGTTTCTCTATCGAAATATTTTCTTTTTTATCGGAATGGTTTATTGCGTCACCGGAAACATTAAGCTCCGGCAAATGATGTTTTTTTATCGTTTCCTCATTTATATCCATATAAATCATTGCCCGGCCAATGACATTTTCCAGCTCCCGTATATTACCCGGCCAATGATAGCTGGTTAATTTTATAAGTGCTTCTTTTGAAATATGCTTTATTTTTCTGCCATAATCCTGATTTAATTTTAGAATAATATTTTCGGTTAGCTCCGGTAAATCCTCAATTCTTTCCTGTAATGAGGGAATATAGATGGGAAGGCGGGTTAATCTGTAATACAGATCTTCACGAAATGTTTTATTCATAATTGCCTTTTCCAAATTAACATTTGTAGCAGTTATTACCCGTACATCTATGGAAATGGGATCGGTCCCCCCAACACGGACAATTTCGTTTTCCTGTAAAACCCGCAGCAGTTTGGCTTGCATGTTTAATGAAAGTTCCCCTATTTCATCCAGAAAGATGCTTCCATGATTTGCCTCTTCAAACAACCCTTTTTTACCTCCGTGTTTTGCTCCTGAAAAGGCTCCTTCTTCATACCCGAAAAGTTCACTTTCCAATATGCTTTCTGAAATGGCTGCACAATTAACCCGGATAAATTTCTTATGCTTCCTGTCACTTTCATTATGTATCGCATGGGCAAACAGCTCTTTGCCTGTACCCGAATTACCGCGCAATAAAACAGTGGCCGGCGTTCTTGCTCCTACCTTTGCCTGTTCCAAAGCCAGCTTCATTTCAGGTGAATTCCCGATAATGTCATCAAAGGTGTATTTTGCTTCCAGATTCCGGATGATCTGTCTAGCCCGCTTTAATTCACTTGTTAGTGACTGAATTTCCGTTACATCATGTAAAACACCGACACTTCCTTTTATGATTCCATCGACGATAATAGGTGCTACATTAACATATACGTCCTTCTTTTTTGGACCGACCTTCATCCTTGCCCCGCGTACCGGCCGGCGGGTTTTCAGCACCTTCATATGCATGCTCTCCCCTTCGGAAATATCTGCAGTTGCCGGCTCTCCAATAATATCGGACTCTTTCATGCCGGTAATACGTAAATAGGCAGGATTGATCATTAAACCGATGCCTTTTTCATCAACTACGCTTATTGCTTCATCGGACGATTGGATGATTGCTTCCAGCATGGTCTTTATTTCATTCAGGTCTGTATTTTCTTCCGCCAAATTCATTACTTCAGTAATATCCTTAAACACAGCAAATGCGCCAACAAGGCTATCTTCATTATTGATAATCGGGATGCGTGTTGTAATAATTTTCTTGCCGTTTTTTAATACAAGCTTTTGATTTACTTCTTTCTTTTTATCCCGCAGTACATCCGGCAGCCTTGAATTGGAAATGACATTTCGAATATATTTTCCTTCAAACTCTTGCTTCGTACTGCCAATAATTTTTACTGCGCTGTGGTTTACAAACTGAACTATACCCTCATGATCAACAACAATCATACCATCTCTTATATTATCAAGGATCAGATTTTGGTTATTCATTTGTAATTTAATCCTGTTTAATAAGGCCTCTTTTTCATTGAATAATTCAGAAATGATGTATGCTACCGTACCTGGAATTACGACGGTTTTCCCGCTTCTCTTCCTTATTAATTCTTCAAGCACGCTGTCGTCGCCTGTTGCTTCTACAATAATATCTATTTTTTTGTTCAGCTGTTTTTTCCAATCAGAATAGGTTGGAATGTTATATTTCTCTGCCAGCTTTATCCCTGGGGCATCAAGGTTTTTATCAACCACCCCGGCTATTTTTAACTTTTCAGTTGCATAAAATATATTCAGTAAAGCTGTCCCGCCTTTACCGGCACCAACAATTAGTACAGATTTCATAAACATCCCGCCCTGCATTGTTTTGCATGTTTTCAGCATACAATACTATGCAATGTTTGGCAAACATCTTTGATTCCTATTTTTATTCATTATTTGTTATACTGTTAATGGTATTCATTATTTATCAACTAAGGGGAAGTGTGATGTACAGATTTATTGCAGTGCTTCTGCTTGTAATCCCGGGTGTGCTTGCAGCATACGGAATTAAACTGATGAGAGATGCCATATTTAATGAACTCGCAGCCGTATTTTTTCATACCAGCATTCAATTTATTATCGGGTTAATTTTATTTATAGGCGGCATCGCTTTTATAGGCGGTTTTATCGTGCATCGGGATCGAAAGCGGCAAAGGGTAAGGAAACAGGAAAATCAAAACAAGGAAAATTAATTATTTAATTTTCATGAGTGGACAGCGGTTCTGTTATGCAGCCATTATTCACTCCAGCTTCTTTTAATAAACACTTTCAATCCTGTTCAGATATGTTATTATGTAAAATAGATTAAAAACATGGAGGTATGATAGAAACATGAAGGTTTCAAAATTCGGGGGAACTTCTGTAGCAAATGCAGCACAGATTAAAAAAGTAGCAAATATTGTTACAAGTGACCCTGAAAGGAAGTTTATTGTAGTATCAGCACCCGGAAAAAGATCTGAAGAGGATTTTAAAGTAACAGACATGTTAATTCAGCTTGGGAATTGTTACCTTAACAATGAACCTTTTGAAAACTGTGAAGAAATTGTTATGGAACGATTCAGAGAAATCGTGGAGGAGCTGAATCTTCCCGAGTCTCTGTTGGGAGAGATCAATGACAAAATCAAACAAGTTCTTCAAATGCCCTCTTCCAACACAAGAAAACTAAATGCTTTGAAAGCAATCGGTGAAGACAGCTCAGCAAAAATATTGAGCGAATACTTGAAAACAATCGGCATTAAAGCATCATATGTAAATCCGAAAGATGCCGGAATTATTGTCAGCTATAAAAACGGCAATTCTAAAATCCTGCCGGAAAGCTATGAAAAAATACATCAATTACGTAATTTGGACGGCATATTGGTGATTCCCGGGTTTTTCGGATATACAGAAGATGGTCAGCTTGTCACCTTTTCCAGAGGTGGTTCAGATATAAGCGGTTCAATTATAGCTGCAGGTGTAAAAGCATCCCTGTATGAAAATTTTACAGACGTGGATTCTGTATATGCAGTTAACCCAAAAATTGTTAAAAACCCTAAGAAAATTAATACATTAACCTATAAAGAAATGCGGGAACTGTCCTATGCCGGTTTTTCTGTTTTTCACGATGAAGCTTTAAGGCCTGCATTTGATAAAAAAATTCCTGTTTGTATAAAAAATACCAATAAACCTGAACTTCCGGGCACAATGATCATTGCGGAGAAAAAACAAAACCAGAAATGTGTTGCCGGAATTGCCAGTGATACCGGATTTTCAAGCTTGTACATCAGCAAGTACTTAATGAATCAGGAAGTTGGTTTTGGCAGAAAACTATTTGGAATTCTTGAAGATGCCGGCGTATCCTTTGAACATGCCCCATCTGGTATTGATGATATGACGATTATTATACGGGACAGTAAATTATCGAAGGAAAAAGAAGCTTATATTCTGAAACGAATAGAGGAAGAACTTGATCCTGACACAATCAAGATGGAGCGCGGCCTTGCGATTGTTATGGTCGTTGGTGAAGGTTTAGTGAGCACAATTGGTATTGCGAGTAAAGCAACTGCAGCTATTTCCAATGCCAATGTAAATATTGAAATGATCAACCAGGGTTCTTCGGAAGTTTCCATGATGTTTGGCATTAAATCGGAAAATCTGGATAAAGCAGTAAGATCTTTATATAATGCTTATTTCGAAGAAGTCGAATCAAAAGAAAAAGCAACTGTATAAAAATAATAAAAATACCGATGGGATAGATAATCCCATCGGTGTTTTTATTAAACGAATTTTCATTATTTCCCCTGAAACAGGGCAAGCCATTTTACCTTTTGTGTGTAAATTGGCATTGTCCTATCCATGCATCAGCATATTTTTTGACCTTAACTTGCCCTGTGCTCCAGACGCAGACGATCAGCGACCATGGCGATAAACTCCGAATTGGTCGGTTTTGCTTTGGTAATGCTTATAGTATAGCCAAACAAGGCTGAAATGGAATCAATATTTCCCCTGCTCCATGCTACTTCTATCGCATGGCGAATTGCCCGTTCAACCCGTGAGGAAGTTGTATTATATTTTTTCGCGATATCAGGGTAAAGTACTTTTGTAATGGAACCAAGCAATTCAATATCATTATATACCATTGTAATTGCTTCCCGTAAATACATGTATCCTTTGATATGAGCTGGTACACCAATCTCATGAATAATATTCGTTATACTTGCTTCCAGATCCTGCTTTTTCTTTTCCCTCTTAATTCCTTTTCTGGAGCTTGAAGGCAGCGAGGCACTGTTTCCCTGTACCTGCCTGATTTGATCAGACAAATTATCCAGATCAAATGGTTTTAATATAAAATAGGACGCCCCGTAATCGACGGCTTTTTTCATTACTTCTTCCTGTCCAAATGCTGTAAGCATAATAACATGAGGTTTATCAGGGTCATCTTTAATTGAATTTAATACATTAAGACCATCTACATGCGGCATAATGATATCAAGCAGAAGCACATCCGGCTTAGTTTCTTCCAGTAAACTTAAACAATCTTTTCCGTTGTAAGCCGTTCCAATGACTTCAATATCCTCCTGTTCATCAAAGTAGTCCTCCATTAATTGCACAAGCTCTTTGTTATCATCCACTAATACCACTGAAATTTTATCCACTGCAAATTTCCTCCCTTTATGTAATTCATTCGCCTTCACTTACTTACTTATTCTACATATATTATAAATATCCTTTTTTATTTCGAAAAAACTTTGGATTTTTTTAGAATTTCTTTAGTTTACTTCGATTTTCTGCTGTTTGCGATATAATTTGATTAATATCGACAAGTCTTGTCGAAAAATATTTATTTTATTATACCATAAATTTATCTGAAATATCTATAAAGAAGAAAAATATAATAAATTTCTTTGCTTTTTGATTAAAAAAACTTGTGGATGAATTCATCCACAAGTCTTTTTAACCAGCTTTTTCTTCTGATTTTTTTCTAACACTGATTCCTGCATCATTGAGCATCCATTCTATATGAACGCCGTATCCTGAAGTGGGGTCATTTACAAATACATGTGTCACTGCACCAACAATCTTTCCATTTTGTATAATTGGGCTGCCGCTCATTCCCTGAACGATCCCGCCTGTATGCTTTAGTAATTCAGGATCAGTAATTTGAACCACCATTCCTTTGGTAGCCGGAAATTTCTGAGGAACAGAGCTTACAATTTCAATATCGAACGCTTCCACTTTTTCACCTTCAACTACTGTCAGAATTTCTGCAGGTCCTTCTTCTACCTCATGGGATAATGCTACAGGCATTGGTTCATCATAGGAACCATTTTTTATCGTTTCATCCAGCTTGCCGAAAATGCCGAACGGACTATTTTTGGTTATTGAGCCTAATTGATCACTATCACTGGAAAATCTTGCCTGTTTTTCACCTGGTATTCCATTATTGCCCTTTTCAATTGAATTGACAGATGACCTAACAATAGTACCGTTATGAATTTCAATTGGCTTTTGCGTATCCATGTCAGATATCACATGTCCGAGTGCACCATATTTTTGCGAATCGGGATCATAAAATGTCATGGTTCCAATCCCTGCGGCCGCATCACGGATATACAAGCCAATTTTGTACTCCTTATCATCTGTATCTAATTGTGGCTTTAACTCCGTTTCCATTGTTTGCTTGCCTCTTTTTATTTTTACGGTTAGCGAATCGCCATCTTCTCCGGCTGATTCAACAAATGGTTTTACATCTTTCATTTCTTCTATGGGATCACCGTTTATATTCAAAATAATGTCTCCCACTTGAATGTCTGCTTCTTCCCCCGGTGATAAAGCTGTATCATCCACTTTTACCAGGTGATGGCCGACAACAAGTACTCCTTGAGTGTGAAGCTGAACGCCGATTGATTGGCCTCCAGGAATGACGTTAATATCATCTAAAACGGAAAGATTAACCTTTTTTATCGGAAAGCCGGCAACCTCATATGTCAACTCACTGTTCCCGGCTTCCTCTGCATAAAAATTGGAGGAGTCAATCGCTTGAACACTTTCTTCTGAAGTGCTGATCGATACATTTTCACCCAGTTCCGGAAGTTGTATTGGAGTCTGATCGTTAAAGGTAACAATTTCATCTGGGATGGAAAGATATTGTTGAATTGGGGCGGAAAAAGGAATTGTCAATACAAATATAAGGAGAAGCGCACCAATTATCTTTCTTATTTGATCCGTGTTTATCCATTTCAATTACTTCACCCTCCTTATTCCAAACCCATACCATGTTTTTATCTGTATTTCTAATTTGACCTTTCTCCCTCTGTTTTAAACTGGTGAAACATAAGAATGCTGTGTATAATTTCCTATTTGAAATAGAGGCATCCATGCATAATTCAGTAACGATGCACGGAAGGATTCAATTCCATGTCATTTATTTGAAAGTGAGGATAAAATTTTTCCCGTGGAGAAATAATAAAAAAGCCGGCTGTATTAGTTTCCGGCTTTTTTAATCAGTTTATTCTTAAATTTTTCAGCCAGATCAAGCATTTCCCTGGCATGCTCTTTTGCCGTTTCTGTCAATTCCGTACCTGTAATCATTCTGCTCAATTCATCAATTTGTTCATTCGGAATTAGTTGGGAAATAATTGTCGTTGTTCGGTTATTAATTACACTTTTTTCAATTAATTTATGTGTGTCTGCCATGGAAGCAACCTGTGGCAAATGTGTAATGCACAATACTTGTGATCCGGCAGAAATCTGATAAATCTTTTCTGCGATAGCTTGAGCTACTCTGCCGCTTACTCCTGTGTCGACTTCATCAAAAATAACACTGGTAATACCCTGATGTCTGGCAAAGATTCTTTTTAAGGCAAGCATGATTCTTGAGAGCTCTCCCCCGGAAGCAATTTTATGCAATAGCTTTAATGGTTCTCCCGGGTTGGTAGAAATTAAAAAGTGTACATGGTCAAAACCATTTTGATGCAGTTTCGGCTCTCCTTTAGTCTCAGTATCTGAGTTGAATTCGATTTTAAATGAAGCTTTTTCCAAATACAAATCTTTAAATTCTTTATACATCTCTGCAGTAAGTGCTTTTGCTGCATTTTTCCTGCTGTCATGCAATTGCTTTGCTTCCAAATATGCGTCTTTTTCTTTTTCAATTATTTCTTCCTGTAAATTTGCAAGATGGTATTCTTTATTTTTAAGCTGATCAATTTCTTCTTCTATTTTGGCAGCATATTTGATCATTTCGTTTACAGTTGAACCGTATTTTTTCTTAAGTCTGTCTAGCTCATCAAGACGGGCTTCTATTTCATTTAATTGATCCGGATCATATTGCTGCTCATTCATGTAGCTTCCCAATTCAAAGGATAATTCTTCGAGGGCAAAATAATGATCTGCTATTTCTTCCCCTTTTTCAGCAATAAATGGATCATATTTGCTGTTATCGAGTAAAGAAGTTTGGGCTTTATTTACCCATTCCAGCCCTTTTTGTTCACCATATAATGCGTTATAAGCATCTTGTATCGAATTGTATATCCTTTCAAAATTCGCAAGCTTGTTTCTTTTCTGTTCCAGTTCGACGTCCTCATCAGGTATTAATTCGGCATCTTCAAGCTCTTGTTTTTGAAATTCGAGCAGATCAAGACGATGCGCATTCTCCTGTTCATTTTCATTTAATTTCTTAAAGCGTTTTTTTAATGATTGCAGACTTTCAAACAAATCAAGATATGTCTCTTTTTCCTTTCTTATGCTATCAGGATCGTATAGGTCCAATAAATCGATATGATTTTCCGGGTTCATTAGTGACTGTGTCTCATGCTGGCTATGGATATCAATCAGCGTTCTTCCAAATTCCCTTAAGATGGCCAGAGTAACCAGCTTACCATTAATTCTGCATATACTCTTTCCGCCTGCTGTAATTACTCTCTGCAGGATAACCTGCTGATCTGATATTTCTATCCCATAGGTTTTTCCAATCTCAAAAACACGGTGTTGATCGTTCTCTATTGTAAATAATCCCTGTATTTCGGCTTTCTCACTTCCATGTCTTACAAACTCAACAGATCCTCTGCCTCCCGCCAATAACTGTACAGCATCAATAATAATGGATTTGCCTGCACCCGTTTCACCGGTTAGCACAGTCAGGCCATCGTTAAATGTGATGGATATTTTATCAATAATTGCAAAGTTTTTTATAGATAACTCTGTAAGCAACCTGGACTCACCACCATGTTATAGCATTTCGATAAAACGTTCCTTAATTGTTTCTGCATCTGTATGTGTCCTGCAAATAATTAAGCATGTGTCATCCCCGCAAATGGTACCCATTATTTCCTCCCAATCCAGATTATCGATGAGAACCCCAATCGCATGGGCATTTCCCGGTAATGTTTTCAGAACAATAAAATGACTGGCATGGTCTATTTTGACAAATGCATCCATGATTAAACGCTTTAATTTATTTAACGGGTTAAATTTCTGGTCTGCAGGCAGGCTATATTTATATGTTCCACTTGTTGCCGGCACTTTTACGAGACGGAGTTCTTTAATATCCCGTGATACTGTTGCCTGTGTCACATTGTAGCCCATGCTTTTTAATCGGTCTACAAGGTCGTCCTGTGTTTCGATTTCATTTTCTGTGATAAGTTCCCTTATTTTAATATGACGCTGGATTTTGCTCATTTTGCACCTCACTTTAATTAAATATTAGGTGGAAGGATGGAGTTTTTCCTGAGCCTGGCTAACCAGTCTTTCTGTATCCTCATCCGTCAAATTGATACTATCAACTTCTTTTTTCCAGCCGAAATGGGCAAGAAATTCAATATTGCCGTCTCCCCCTGTGATGGGTGAAAATGTAATTCCGCATAAATCATAACCCTCTTTTTTTGCAAAATGAACGATATTTTTTACTACCTGCCCGTGCACTTTTTTTTCTCTTACAATGCCCTTTTTGCCAACCTGATCCCTGCCGGCTTCAAACTGTGGTTTAATTAAGGCAATGATGTCACTATTTTCTGCAATGATTTTTTTTAATACCGGTAAGATAAGTTTTAAGGAAATAAATGAAACATCGATGGCAGCAAAATTCGGGGTTCCCTTCTGAAAGTTTTCCACGCTTACATACCTGAAATTAGTTCTTTCCATGGCAATTACCCTTGGATCGCTTCTCAGTTTCCAGTCAAGCTGATTATAGCCGACATCGACGGCATAACTGAGTTTAACGCCATTTTGCAGGGCGCAATCGGTAAAGCCGCCAGTAGATGAACCTACATCCACCATTATTTTATCTTGTAAAGAAATGTGGAAGTGCTGTAAGGCTTTCTCTAATTTCAATCCGCCGCGTCCTACATAGCGTAATTTTTCCTTGATTTTTAAAGGAGCTTTCTCATCGACTTTCATTCCGGGTTTATCCAGTCTGACTTCATTGGAAAAAACGAGTCCGGCCATAATGACACGCTTTGCTTTTTCCCTGGTCTCAATCAAATTTCTTTCCACTAATAATACATCCAAACGCTTTTTTCCCATATCAAATATCCTTTACTGATTTTTACTTGCCGGCAGCACTTTTATTTTAAATTTGTTTTGAATGATGGCAATGACTTTTCCCGCAAAAAATATAATCTTGGTGGAAGCGTTAATTGCAAAATACTTGCCAACTGCTTTTCCTCCAACGGTGAGAGCAGCAACGAGGCTTGTCAATAAAACAGATAAAAATATCTGATAGGGTGAACCTTCTCCATGTCCTGATATAGCAGCTATTTGAAGTACCACAATCGCGGTAGCCGTACCACTGACAATTCCCGATATATCACCTATTACATCATTGCAGAAGCTGGCAAATTTGTCTGCATTCCTGATGATGGCTACAGCTTCTTTTGCTCCTGTTACCTTTTCGGCTGCCATGGCATGAAATGGTGCTTCTTGCGCAGCAGTAGAAGCTATGCCGAGCATATCAAATACAACGCCAATTAATACAATGACGAGTACAATGATTAAACCAATCGTCCATATAACTCCACTTAAGAGAGAGGATGATATAATTGAAAAAATAGCCGCTAACACAAAAGTGATAACGGCAATTACAATACTAAACCTCATAGAGCGTCTTATTTGCGATTTCATTTTATACCTCAATTTTCATTAATAATTTCATGCTTCCTTACAAATACTATGTATAAGGAATGGTCATTTAAAAGGTTAAGACTGCGGCTTAGGTCCAGTAGGTTTTCCCAGATGAATACCCCATGTTGCCATGCAAGGCGGTTCCCCTTTAAATTCATCTCGGCTTTGTTGCCAAGAGCCGGACTGGATTACCACTTAGTCCGCACTATAATCCCTTTTAAATGTCAGTGAACAGTCTAGGAGATTTCCTCAACAGTCTTTAACCGCTTCCTAGCCTCTTTTGCAGTGATGATTTCATAGAGGTAAAAATAATAATCCGGTGGCCACCCGTTTTATTATTCTAAAACTCTAATCCCCTCATTCACCACTCAAGGCAGGCTACGCTGCACGCCATGTATCCCATACACTTCATGCAGGTTCATACCCCATTCCATAACGGCTCCTAGGCTTAGCAGCCATTACAGAGATGGGCCTCCACGGTAATCGGGTCAACGCCCACATGCCTTTGTGGATCGCCCGAAAACCTTAACTTCCAGCATCAACCCAAGGCTGGGCGCCTCAAGCCAACACAAGAAACTTCATCGATGTGCCCTTTGGCGGATTTTTAGGCCCGCCTTCAGAAACGGTAGACTGACTAGAATACTGCACCATTCCCATTTGTATTAATTATATCATGTTTGACTGTAAATTTCTATAAATTCATCAGTGTACAGGGAACTATAAATCAAGAATGCTTTCAATTAAATGGCGAAGTCCTTTCGGTTTCAGCACCCTGGGAATTAGTGGTCCCTTTGGCTGAAATGTTCAGTTAAAGCCATAAGATACGAGTTTTCCGCCTTTGCTTTTGTCAAAGCTTTCTTTGCTTTTTGTACATACATTTCTTTGTGTTTTTTCGCTCCATCCAGACCCAGTAGATTGGGATAAGTACTTTTTTTGTTGTCTTCATCACTGCCTGTAGATTTACCAAGTTTCTCCGGGTCTCCTGTTACATCCAGAATGTCATCCTGCACCTGAAAAATCAGACCCAAATAATATGCAAATTCTTTTAAACAGCGGATTTCTTCATCTGAAGCCCGGCCGAGAAAAGCCCCTGCATATACGGAAAATGTTAAAAGCTCCCCGGTTTTAAGTTCATGTATCGTTTCAAGCTGCTGAAGATTAATTGGTTTATTTTCCGCTTCCATATCCATAATCTGTCCAGCTACCATACCGCCGGGACCTGCTGCTTTGGACAGCATTTTCATTAACTCCACTTTTTCAAAATCCTCCAGATGCTGGTCATCTGCAATAATTTCAAAGCTGTAGGTCAATAATGCATCACCGGCCAAAATAGCAGTTGCTTCATCAAATATTTTGTGGTTTGTAGGTTTTCCCCTCCGAAAATCATCATTATCCATTGCCGGTAAATCGTCATGAATGAGTGAATATGTATGAACTAATTCAAGAGCAATGGCTGGGGCCATTGCCTTTTTAATATTGCTGCCATAATTTTCATAGCTAGCAATTAAAAGAATCGGGCGCAGCCTTTTGCCGCCGGCTTCAACAGAATATAACATGGAAGATTTTAGGCTTTCTGGAATATCCAGCTGTTTTAAATGCCGGATCAGCTCTTGATGAACAATCTCTTTATATTTGTCAATATATTCATTCAGGTTTACTTGCAAATCATTCTTCCTCCTGTGTGTGAAAAACATCAATTTTGCCTTCTTCACTCATTATTTGTGTCATTTTTTCCTGGGCATTTTCCAGTTTATCATTGCAAATTTTGGATAGCTGCATGCCTTCCTGATAATAATTAATTGCTTTTTCCAGCGGTATTTCACCTTCTTCGAGTTTTGACACGATCTCTTCCAGTTTTTCCATTGCTTCTTCAAAAGAAATTTCATCTGTTTTCATGATCTATTCTCCTCCACATCCAGTACACTACAATTTAATCTTCCATCAGATAAATGAACGGTGATGGAATCCAGCTTTTTAACTTCCCCTGCGGATTTAATTATTTGCCCTTCAGCAGCGTACGGTATGGCGAATCCGCGTTTCATAACCTCCAGGGGATTAAGCAGTGTTAATTTATCTATATTGTTCAATAAATACCGTTTTTTTCTCTCAATTGCCTGGTTCACATACGTATTTTGTCTGTGGGTCAGTTCATTTAATTGTTTTTTAAGTTGAACCACCTGTTTTTTTGGGTGCTGTCTTATTAGCCTGTTCGCGAGATTTTCATTTTCTTTGCTTTTATTTAAGATATGATAATGTAACGATTTTTGCATGTCATCAACATATTTATCCAATTCCTGTTCCTTCTGCTTCAGCAGCTGTTCGGGGTAACGAAATGCATAGGATTGTTTTATTCTTCTCAGGTGCTGTCGGCGGGAAGAAATTTTGTTATTCAATTCCCTGAACAGCGCCTTTTTCATTTTTGCCAGGTTTTCTTTTAATTCCTGCTGTGACTGTACAGAAAGCTCTGCAGCTCCTGTTGGTGTCGGAGCACGTAAATCTGCTACATAATCGCTGATGGTAATATCTGTTTCATGCCCGACTGCCGAAATAACAGGAATAGTGGAATAAAATATTGCTTCTGCTACCACTTCTTCATTAAATGCCCAAAGTTCCTCGATGGAGCCGCCGCCCCGGCCGACGATCAATAAATCAAATAAACCTGAGCTGTTCGCCCTTTCGATTCCTCTTTTAATGGAATAAGCAGCAGTAGGACCTTGTACCAATACAGGGATAACTGTCATTTGCACGATGGGATATCTTCGTTTGATCGTTGTGATGATGTCCCTTACTGCAGCTCCGGTGGGAGAAGTAATAATCCCGATGTGTTTAGGGTACATTGGAATTGGCTTTTTATTTTTAGCATCAAAATATCCTTTTTTATGTAGTTTTTCTTTTAGCTGTTCATATGCCAGGGACAGGGCTCCTATGCCATCCGGTTCCATTTGCTGAATATACAGCTGATACTGGCCAAAAGACTCAAATACACTTATTTCACCCCTTACCAGCACATTCATTCCATTCTCCGGTTTGAATTTCAATGAGCGGTTATTGCCTGCAAACATTACTGCCTGCAACCGTGACTGATCATCCTTAATGGTTAAATACATATGGCCCCTGCTATGATGTTTAAAATTTGATATTTCTCCTTTTAACCAGACGTTTCTTAAATGTGGATCTGAATCCATTTTTCTTTTTATATATTTCGTAAGTGCCGTGACAGTTAAATATTTATCCTTCAAGGGGATCCAATCCTTTTGCAGATTTAATGGTGTTTTTTAATAACATGGCAATAGTCATAGGTCCAACGCCTCCAGGTACAGGGGTAATGTAAGAAGCTTTTTCCTTTACTTTTTCAAAATCAACATCGCCTGTTAATTTTCCGTTTTCCATGCGATTGATTCCCACATCGATTACAGCTGCTCCCTCTTTAATATGTCCCTCATTAACGAAATGAGCTTTTCCTGCAGCAGCAATCAAAATATCTGCCTGTTGTGTATATTTCTTTAAATTTTCCGTTTTTGAGTGGCAATAAGTCACTGTTGCATCTTCATTAAGCAATAGTTGGCCAACAGGTTTTCCTACAATATTGCTTCTGCCTATAATAACAGCGTGTTTTCCTTTTAATGGGATATTCTTTGATTTCAGCATCGTGATGATGCCGTATGGTGTACATGGAAGAAATGTATCAGTACCTGTCATCATTCGGCCGATGTTAACTGGATGAAAGCCATCCACATCTTTATCCGGACTGATGGCATCAATTACTTTTTGTTCACGAATGTGCTCGGGAAGAGGCAATTGTACAAGTATACCGTGGACAGAATCATTTTGGTTTAATGCTTCTATTTTTTGAAGAAGTTCGTTTTCCGTAATAGAACTGGACAGCTCTATAACCTCGGAATCAATACCGGTTTCATTGCAGGCCTTCTTTTTGCCTTTCACATAGGACTTGGAGGCTGGGTTATTTCCGACCAGGATGACAGTTAACTGCGGAGAAATCCCATTATCATTTAACTTGGAAACTTCCGCTTTCATTTGTCCCTTTAATTCGGCAGCCAAATCTTTCCCGCTAATTATTTCAGCTGGCATAGGCGCAATCTCTCCTTTACTTATTTTTTTATTTTTGACAGCACGCCATTAATAAATTTCCCCGATTTTTCATCACCAAATATATGACCGAGTTCAACAGCTTCATTGATGGAGACATTTACCGGGATATCATCTGAATATAGTATTTCATAAACGGCAATGCGCAAAATATTTTTTTCGACAGAAGCAATTCGCTGGATAGACCAATTTTCCAGATGATCTGCTATGACCTTATCCAGTTTAGTTTTATTATCTGCTACACCTTTTACAATCATTGTTAAATATGGATCCGAAACTCCATCTTCCAGGAAATCATGTATTGCCTGATCGGGATCATTATCATTGATATCCAATTGGAAAAGTATCTGAAATGCTTTTTTTCTAGCTGTATGTCTGTTCATTCATTAAAATCTCCTTTTTGCAAATAAGAGCGGGGCTGCTCCTTACAGATAATAACATGATTAATTTGGAAGTGCCACAATGAAAATGGGTGCTGATGATTGACGGTAAAATCCTTCTGTAAATTATTCGGTACAATCAATAATCCCTGTGATGGCAAGGGAGCAATACCAATACAATTAGTCGTGATATAAAGGGCTGTCCCCGAAATAATCCCCATCCGGGAAAGGACAGCCCTTATCTTTATAAGCAGAAGCGGTCTTTAATCATCTGTTTCTCCATCCACATTATCCATTTGGATTCCAACAACGTGGACATTAATTTCATCGATTTCCAATGCAGTCATATTTTTAATTGTTTGCCTTATACTGGACTGCAGTTCCTGGGCTACTTTTGGGATAGTAACACCATAGTACAAAATAACGAATAAATCGATTAAAATGCCATTTTCCGTTAATTCCACTTTAACACCTTTACTATGTGTTGCCCTGCCAAAGCGTTCTGCAACCCCGGAAGCGAAATTTCCCCGCATGGCAAATAAACCATCCACTTCTGCGGCAGCAATGCCTGCAATTACTTCAATGACTTCCGGTGCAATTTCCACCTTTCCTAAACTGGTGTCACCATCTACATTTAACAAAGGTTGTTCATTCATATCTTCACTCCTTTATTAATCGTTAAAACCAGTTATGCTCACTTTTCCGCAATAGGATAATCCTCAAGGAAATTCGTATTAAAATCTCCTTCGACAAAAACATCATGCTCCATAATTAAACGGTGAAAGGGTATGGTTGTATGGACACCCTCAATAATAAATTCATCCAGCGCACGTTTCATTTTTTTAATGGCTTCTTCCCTTGTGGCACCATACGTAATCAATTTGGCAATCATGGAATCATAATAAGGCGGAATACGGTAACCGGTATAAGCTTGCGAATCAATTCTTACTCCTAAACCTCCTGGAGGAAGGTACATTTCAATATCGCCGGCTGAAGGCATAAAATTTTTAAACGGGTTTTCTGCATTTATTCTGCATTCAATGGCAGCCCCCTCCATTTGTACCTCATCTTGTGAAAATGAAAGTTTTTCGCCGCCGGCAATTTTAATTTGTTCTTTAATCAAATCAATCCCTGTTACCATTTCCGTTACCGGATGTTCTACCTGAATCCGGGTATTCATTTCCATAAAATAGAAGTCATTCGTTTTTCTGTCAAAAATATATTCAATTGTACCTGCTCCCCGATAATCCACTGCTTTTGCTGCCTTAACCGAAGCTTCCCCCATTTTTTTTCTTATATCAGTTGTGATCGCTGGTGAAGGTGTTTCTTCGATCAGCTTTTGCAGCCGGCGCTGAATTGTACAATCCCTTTCTCCAAGATGAACCACATTGCCATGATGGTCAGCAAGAACTTGTATTTCCACATGGCGGAAATCTTCAATAAATTTCTCCAGATAAACACCCGGATTTCCAAACGCAGTTTCCGCTTCTTTCTGGGTTACACGGATACCCTTTACTAAATCTTCTTCAGTTCTGGCGACGCGGATTCCCTTTCCTCCCCCGCCTGCTGTAGCTTTAATAATTACCGGATAACCGATCTTTTCTGCAACTTCTTTTGCTTCTTCTTCACTTTCAATGATGCCGTCTGATCCGGGCACAATCGGCACATTTGCCTGTTTCATCGTTTCCCTTGCAACATCTTTTATCCCCATTTTTTGAATGGATTCAGCCGTTGGTCCAATAAAAATAACATTACAGGCTTTACATATTTCCGCAAAGTCGGCATTTTCGGCTAAAAATCCATACCCGGGGTGTATAGCATCCACTTCTGTTAAAGTCGCTGCGCTCATAATGTTTGTGAAATTTAAATAGCTGTCTTTACTTGCAGTCGGTCCAATACAATACGCTTCATCTGCTAATTGCACATGTAGTGCTTCCTTGTCTGCTTCAGAATAAACGGCCACAGTTTCAATGTCCATTTCTTTGCAGGCGCGAATGATCCGTACCGCGATTTCTCCTCTGTTGGCAACTAACAGTCTCTTTATCATGAAGAACGTCCCCCTAGTTTCTGTTTACTCTGAATAGCGGCTGGCCGTATTCAACCAGTTCCCCATCTTCTGCCAGCACTTCCGTAATTTCACCGGAAACTTCTGCTTCAATTTCATTAAACAATTTCATTGCTTCAACAATGCACACTACGGTAGCGTTGTCCACTTTGCTTCCTTTAGTCACATAAGGATCGCTTTCCGGTGACGGTGCGGCATAAAAGGTTCCAACCATCGGGGAGACAATTTCAAAGGTATTGTTATCGTCATCATTATTGCTGTCATCATGCTTATTTATTTCCTGAACTTCTTCAGGCGGCTCCTTTTTGTTTTCCTCAATTGCCGGTACTGATTCTTTTTTAGGCTGCTTCTGGAGTGTTTCAGCCTGTTTTACCACTGCTTCCTGCATAACAGATGAACTTTCGTCTGATTTCTTTAAGGTCACTGTGGTGCCATCTGATTCATAAGTAAATTCGTTTATCGATGATTGATCAATTAACTTAATGATTTCCCGTATTTCCTGTATTTTCAACATGCTTGCACCCCTTCGTTTATACTCATTATGTATTCATCACTTTCTCTTAATATTTTACGCTAATCCTGCATAAAACTTCAAGAAAAATTCAAAAACAGTCACAGAATGGAAGATAATCTTTTTTACTCTATTTTATAAAGGTAAATGTATGACCTATTGCACCTTATCTTAATATAATTATTATATCAACTAATACCCGGCAATGCGAATGTTACCAACCTCACTACTGATTTTCCAATAGTGGAAGCATATCCGGCGATAAAAAATCCAGACCAATAGAAGGTCCGGATCCCTTATATCTGTATATTAATTTGCTGCGAAGGCCTGATTTGTTTCACTGGATACTAGCCTTCTCCATCTGTTGGCTGAAATATAACATCGACAGTCATTTCTCCCATCTCATCTCTTACCATCTGCATAATATTAACTACTTCAGCATCTGATATTTCATCCACCTTCACATGAACATGAACCTTTTCGTCGTCCGTTCTCACCAGCACATCCTCGTAAGTATTGGAAGCGATGATTGTTTCCTCCAAAATACTTTCCTTGGAAGACAGATTATCCAGTTCATCAATATCTCTTAACGCCTCGTCCTTTTCTTCAGAGGTGGTTTCACTTGAGGCTACAATATCCGTTAAACGGTCTTTCTTCATGCTTCTTTCGTCCTGAAGTTCCATTCTAATCGTTGTAAATAATTCATCCTGCCCAACGTTCTCAAAATCATCTACTTCCGCTTCTCCATCCGCTGCTTGTATATCCTCTTCCGTGTCTGCTGCACCATCCACCTCTTCCTGCCCATTATTAATGTATGCCAGGTCGTCATTTTCCGGAGATGTCATATAATAAACACTCAATACAATCATTAAACTTAGCATGGTTAGTAACCAAATGGTTTGTTTTTTCAACATTTTATTTCCCCCTTAATTCTTTGGCATTACGGACACCCTATGTGTCGGAACGTCAAGGACGCGTGAGACAGCTTCCACGATCCAGCTTCTCACAGACGCATGATCTGCTCCATTAGCTACAACGAAAACACCTCTTACCTCAGGCTTCTTTGTTTCGACCAATAATGGCACTTCTCTATCCCCCTGCCTGACAAGTACTGTCTGTGCTTCCTCCGTATGATCTTCAACCTTTCTTGTCCCCCCATTCTGATCAGATTCATCTGTTGTCTGCTGGCCTTTAATCAGGTTTTTTTCATATACTTTCACATTGGTTGAATCGAGATTAACCATCACTTCCGCTTCTGATACCCCCTGTACTTTATTAAGCATCTCTTCCAATTCCTTTTTATAGATTCCCTCCAGCTCTTGCATATCCGAGGTTACATCGGCCTCCTCCGAACCTGCCTGTGCACTTTGCTGCTCCATATCATCATTATCTATTTGCGGCTGAAGTTCCATTTCATTATTTGAATCAGAGGAAGATGAAGAAAATATATTGCCTAGAATGATGAGTAATAATCCTGTTAAAGCAAGAACAAGAATATATCCTGCTTTTTTGGATGTATTTTTTTGTTTCGGATCAGTTTTATCCGATGAAAAAAATTTTTCGAAAAATCGCTTCAAGATGGCCCTCCCTCCTCAACAATAATTAATTCTTTGCTGTCCAGTTCCCACACTTCCCTAAGCAGCATTTCTACCCCTTCAGAATCCTCCATTTCTTCCTTTTTTAAAGGATCTTCCGTATCAATTACCACATCCTCAACTGCATTTACAGCACCCTCCCCGTCTTTTGCTTGTTCCATATATACAATGACTTCATCCAGCAATTCAAAATTTAATTCCTGAGAAACTGCTTCTTCGGAAAACCGGAAGTCTATGTTGTTTATTTCCAGCTGATATTCTTCGTATAATGGTTCCTTTGCAATTTCTATCAGTTGGACAGCCATTTGTTCTAAAATATATGCATCTTGTCTTGTTTCTATTTCTTTTTTTTGAAAATCAACTAAACTTTCCATTGAATGTTCGCTATCCGTTGTGTCAATTGCCGAAAAAGCGGCTTCCAACTCTTGTTGTATATCTATTTGAAATATATAAAATACGGGTTTTAATAAGATTAATAATAAAATCAGTCCGACTACCAATTTAATATATTTTTTCATGGAGCCGGTTGGTATCAGCAAATCTATAATTGTCGCCAATAACACAAAAATAATAATTTGTGTAATCCATTCCATTATAAAATCCATTTCCATCATCCTAACGTAAAAGCACGGTAATATTACTTGCTGCAACAATAATTACTATAGATAAGAAAAACATAAATGAAACCGCCAATAATGAAGCCAGGATATATAAAATATAAGTACTGATTGTATTAAGCGTAGTTATCACCGGTCCGCCTCCAATCGGCTGTAATACAGCAGCAGCGATTTTATAAATAATCGCAATGACAAAAATTTTAAGAGCCGGAAAAACAGCAAAGAAAAGGATGATGATTAAGCCGACTATCCCTACTGCATTTTTTAGCAATAATGATGCACTTAAAATGGTATCTGCAGCGTCTGTAAGTGTACGCCCTACAACGGGAATAAAATTCCCGGTAATAAACTTGGCTGTTTTCATTGCGATTCCATCCTGTACCGCGCTCGCTGCTCCCTGAACAGATGTGACACCAAGGAAAATAGTCAGAAATACCCCGAGCACCGCCAGGCTCACGGATTTAAATAAGTCTGCCAGCTGCGTGATTTTATAATTTTCACTGAGACTGCTGACAATCAGCATCAAAGCCGAGATAAACAGCAATGGCAATATAATCGTTGATACCAGAATTCCGCTCATATTTACTAAAAAAATAATAATGGGATGAAAAAAAGAGACGGAAACGGCAGTTCCAAAAGATGCCATAAGACCAAGTATGAGCGGTAAAAGGGCGATCATAAAACTACTCATTGTCTCGATCGCTTCCCTTGCATAGCTTGCAGCTAAATAAAAGCTGTTTAACGCGATAAAAATCAGGACAATATATACAACGAAATAAGCAATCTTGCTAACTGCGCTTCTTTCCAAAGCATGGTGCATCGTTTGCAGGACAACGGAAAATAAAGTCAGCATTAACAAAGTGCCAAGCAATTTTCCGTTTAAGATCAATTCATGAAAAATAAATTCCAATAAACCTAGAACCATATTTTCCAAAGAAAAGCTGCCGTTTGATTTAATCAGCTCATACACGCTGTCTCTTTCAATTTCAGGAAGGTATCCCCCGTATTCACTGACTAGTTCCTGCCAATAATGCTGTACATCATCCAAATGAATTTCTTCCAATAATTCTTCTTCCAAATCGCTCCCATCAATGGAATTTTCTTCAGCGAAGACAATATGTGTTTGTCCAAAAAGAGATATTAGAAAAATGAATAAAACAATTAATCTTAAACCTTTAAATTTCATTCACCGTAATTTCCCCTTTCTGTTATTCACATATCTCCGCTCTATGAATAGAAATTTATGCCGGCAGAAAACTGAGAATTGCCTCAATGACCGCAGTAATAATCGGCACAGCCAGAACTAAAATAAGTATTTTACCTGCCAGTTCTATTTTCGCAGCAACCGAGGACAATCCGGCATCTTTTACAATGCTTGATCCCAGGTCTGCAATATAAGCAATGCCGATGATCTGTAAGATTGTTTTCATGTACATGCCTTCCACATTTGCTCTTTGACCCAACGTCTCAATCAGTTGAAAAATAGCACCTATCTGCTGGATAATGGATAAAAATATGATAACTGCCATGATAATGATGATATAAAATGCAAAAGAGCTATTTAACGCTTTCGTAACGATATACAGGATACTGGCTATGATTCCCAAAGTAACAATTTGTAAGATTTCCATGTGCATTACCCTTGGAATAGAAAAACAGATCTAATCTGCTGGAATAAATCAGAAAGGCTATTAATCACGACGACAAGCACAATAATAAATCCAATTAATGTTGCAAACTGGGCAATTTCCTCTTTTCCCATTTGTTTTAATATCGTATGAATGAGCGCCACGATAATTCCGATACCAGCGATCTGAAATAATATAGAAGCATCGTTAAACATGTAGGGTAAGCTCCTTTCCTGTAAGAAAACCTGGCTTGTCGCTAAAAGGGGATTCTTAAAAGCGTAAATTGCCTTCTTGGATGCCCTTAAGGCTGACATCCAAGTTTATGGCGAAAGACTTGTTCCATAATGAATCCAAGACCCTTGCACATATACCAGTGATGAAAATTTCTATATTTTTTTAACTTGATTAGATAAGCAATAGAACAATAAATAATCCACACAATATTCCTAAACTTTTTGCCATTTTGCTGTACTTAAACTGGTTATCTCTGGCATTTTCCAGCTCCCTGTCCAGATGATGCACAGCCAGCTGAATATGTTTCTGCTGCTGATGCACATCATGCTGGCCCAGTGTTCGTCCAAATTGTTTCAGTATTTCTGCTTCATTATCGCCCAAAGAAGAATTCCCCATTAGCTGGACAACTTGTTTATCCCATATTTCATGCAGGCTGATTCGCTCTTTTTTCATGGTAATAAAAAGCGATTTAAAAAAAGACTTGAGCGGTTCCGGGATTTGATTGCTTATGTTGAGAAAAGCATCCTGCAAAGGCAAATGACTGTAAACAATTTCAGCCTCCAATATTTGCAACGCATTTTTTAATTGTCTAATATGTTTCGGTCTCGTCGTCAAACGATGACTCCATTCAAATCCTATCCAAGTGGTTGTCCCTATGAAAAGAAGTGCGCCAATCCACTGCATCAGGCAAGCACCCCGATCTCAATATTTTTTCATTCTCATCGTAAATACGATGAATACTCCCCGGTTTCCGGGTTCTATTCAATAAAATAAACCTTTTAAAAATTCTTTGCTCAAATACCTGCCGTAATGCCGGGCGCTTTTTAAGCTCATCCATGGATCCGCCATGTATGGTACATATCACGGTTACACCAGCATTTACTGCCTCCATCAAAGCATCCACATCTTTTTTGCCGCCTATTTCATCTACCACAAGCATATCGGGAGACATGGAGCGAATCATCATCATCATCCCTTCTGCTTTCGGACATGCATCCAGCACATCTGTTCTGGGGCCTAAATTATGCTGTGGCACCCCTTTTATGGATGCGGCTATCTCGGATCGTTCATCGATAACGCCAACTTTTTTGGACGGGACTCCCTTCCGGCCTGATGAAACTATCCTCGTTATGTCCCTTATAAGCGTTGTTTTTCCTGTTTGCGGAGGGCCGATAAAAAGTGTGTTTACATATCCCCGGCTATATATGTAAGGGATTATTGGTTCCGCAGCTCCTACCTTTTCTTTTGCGATCCGAATGTTTAGAAATGTAATATATTGGACTGCTTTTACATTCCCGTTTTCTGTTGTCACTTTTCCCGCTAAACCAACCCGATGCCCGCCTTCGATCGTGATGTATCCTTCCCTTAGTTCATTCTCAAGCCGATAGAGGGAGTGTTCACTTAATTGATTGATGATAAAGATAAAGTCATTTTTATCCGGTTTGAATAAATTAAGCCACTCATTCCTGTCATTATAGATAAGTTCGATAGGCTGCTCGAGGCGCATTCTTATCTCCTGAAGCTGATCCCAGCCGGTGTTTAGTTTTTCTTGTATTGCATTTTTTATTGACTCCGGGAATAACCATACAATTGCTTCCATAACCTGTCCTCTCTTAAATAGATACTTACTAGTAAATGTATGTTGTCCAAAAAAAATTATGACTTTCTAAACTTATGTATTAAGAGGTAAGAACAAAAAGTGCAATTGACAGTCTTCGGTGTACAAACTGCGCTGAATGCCTGCCCCCCCACAATTATTTGGCATCTGCTTGAGCTGGACGAGGATAAATAAAACAACTCACTTTTCCACTGCTTATAGATTTTTCCTTTCTATACCATAAAAAAACAGCCCTTCTGCAAGGACTGCTCTTTATTATATAAATTATTAAGCTCTGGAAACATACTTCCCTTCCGAAGTACTGATGACTAGTATATCTCCTTTATTAATAAAAAATGGAACCTGTACAGTCAGCCCGGTTTCCAGCGTAGCCGGTTTTGACCCCCCGCTTGCTGTATCCCCTTTAATTCCCGGCTCGGTTTCTGTAACTTCTAACTCTACGTTCTTTGGCAAATCTACTCCCAGAACTTCTCCTTCATAAACAATAATGGCAACTTCCATATTTTCCTTCATGAAATTTAGTTCATTTTCAATTTGTTCTGTAGCCAATTCAATTTGTTCGTATGTGTTCGTATCCATAAAAGCATGTGAATTACCGGATGAATACAAATATTGCATTGTTTTATTCTCAATATGTGCTTTACCAACTTTTTCACCGGCACGAAACGTTTTCTCCTGTATATTCCCGTTTCTTAAATTGCGCAGCTTAGAGCGTACAAAGGCAGCTCCTTTACCTGGTTTGACATGCTGAAACTCCATGACCTGCCAAATGTCATTGTCCACTTCAATTGTCAGGCCTGTTTTAAAGTCGTTTACTGAAATCATATGCATACTCCTCTCTATTCAAAATTAAACGTAGACCAGTTCTTTTGATGAAAACGTAAGCCGTTCATTTCCCGTTTCCGTAACAACGACATCATCTTCAATTCTGCAGCCGCCAATATCAGGAATGTATATACCTGGCTCCACTGTTACAACCATGCCAGGTTCCAATTTCTTTTCCGAACGAAAAGACAATGAAGGCCCCTCATGTACTTCCATGCCCAGACCATGACCGGTGGAATGCCCATAATAATCGCCATAGCCTTTATCTTTGATATAATCTCTTGTCAGTGCATCTGCTTCTTTCCCAGTGATTCCGGGACGAATGCCGTCCACTCCGCGCCTCTGCGCTTCCAGCACAGTATCATAAATGTTTTTTAGCTTTTCATCTATTTCCCCTACCGCCACTGTTCTGGTTATATCTGAACAATATCCGTGGTACAATGCTCCATAATCCATGGTTACGAGTTCACCCGGCTGAATTTCTTTCTCAGAAGCGACACCATGCGGAAGTGCTGAACGAAGACCGGAAGCAATGATCATATCAAAGCTCGAAGAGGTTGCTCCTTGTTTTCTCATGAAAAATTCCAGTTCATTTGAAATCTCTATTTCTTTTACCCCGGGTTTAATAAATGATTGAATATGCTCAAAAGCGTCATCTGCAATTTTTGCAGCCATTTTCATCAATTCCAGTTCCTGATCATCTTTAATTAATCGAAGTTCTTCTATTACCCCGCTGACAGGAACTAACTCTACATCGAGCACTTTTTTGTAGTTTTCATACTGGCTGTAGCTTACATGATCTTTTTCAAAGCCAAGCCGCTTTACGTTCAAGTCTTTTAATTGATCTTTTATCTCCTGCTCTATTAATTGTTTATGCTCCACAACCTGAAATTCTGTTGCCTGTTCGGCAGCTTGCTCTGTATAACGAAAATCTGTAATAAAACGGGCATCGCCCTTTGTAATCAGGACGGCTCCGGCTGTTCCCGTAAAACCGGTAACATATCGCCTGTTGACAGAACTCGTTATTAAGATTGCATCCAGCCCGTTCTCTTCCAGAGCATATCTTACTTTATCCAATCTCTTCATTAAATCATTCCTTCCCATTTTCCAAATCAATACGCCGATTTTAGTGTATCATAAACCATTTCATTTGGATAACGATAAAGTAAGTATTCGAAGAGGATATTTACAGAATGGCTCCCATTACCCCTGTTCCTTCTCTTTCTGTTCTTTTTCTTTCGTATCGTGATAATCGTATGCGATGGAATAACCAATAAAAGTACCATACAAGATAAAAAGACATGCGGTGGATACTAAAGTATTTACTTCGAGATCGACAAAAGCCGGAATGTTGGGAAAGAGTGGCTGTAATACGAAAAATATAAGTCCCCAGAGAATGATCCCAAAAACAACCCCCATCCACATCGTATACAGTTTTCTCAGCGCGATATAATAAATCAAAGCAATCAGCAATGATAAAAGTCCAATGATCAATATTGATATTGCTGTACCGAGCCATCCATCAACCCAGGAAGCACGGACCCATGACTTCAGTACAAAAGATTTAGGGGAAATCTCGGTAAAATTAAAATAATTCATCACGAAGCCTGCAATACTGGCGATGACTCCTCCGGTAAACCCGGTAATCATTGCTCTGGCTATTAATGATAGCGGTTCTTCACGCTTATTTTGTTCGAGTTGGTTCTCTTCTTTCAAAATGGTCACCTCCAAATTATAGTATGACCATTAATTGCTAAAACAATCAGCCGCAAAGTCATTTCCTATGCTATAATATTTATAATATTCATGAGCTGGAAGTTTTCTAAACTAAATATTATTTGATACTATATATAAAATAGTTGTTACCTGCATATTTTAATATGAAAATGGGAATCATTAATATAAGAGAAAAGGCGTCTGAGTTTATAAAAACTGGGTATAAAAATCATAACAAGTGGAATATAAAATATAGATGCTGAGACGCCTGGTTTTACTTTATAAAAAGATGAGTTTACATGAAAATTCCGCAATGATGTTATAAAAGAAAGGAGGGGTTTTTTCATGTCCAGCAATAAAATAGCTACTTTGGTTTATGTCATTATTGGTTTAGCTGCAATTGGTTTAGTTTCACAGCTATTCACGAATACAATAGGCTTTCTGACAAATATTCTTGTTATGCTCGCCTTCGGTCTGGCGATTTTCGGGGTTATCTACTTCGTATTTATTAGAAAAAAATCTCCTTCCAACGACGCAAAGAAATATAAACAGGCGGTGAAACAATCAAAAGCAAAATATAAAAGCCAAAATCCAAGCCGTTCTGTTATGGCAAAAAACAAAAAAACACAGCCATTGCAATCCAAAAAGAAGCTTCATAAGCGTGCTTCTCACCTTCGGGTAATAGATGGAAATAAATCAAATCCAAAAGACCGGGCATCTTTGTAAGCCCGGTCTTTTAATATAATTTGCCTGCAAAAATGGACGGTTAATCCATCTATTTTGGCCAGCTATTCAGAAATGAATCCGTAAAACTGATTCCTGTTTCAATTAAATTATCTTTGGCTGCCTTATTAATTGTAAAATCTGTTGTTCCGATGTCCTCCACTGGAATAAATATGATATTTTGCTTGTCGGAAGTGGATATATACCTCGTATCATGTGCTTTTTTCATCGTGGAAAAGAGTGCCTGGAACATATGAAGTGCGTTTTTAATTTGCTGGGGCTGCTGGCCCTCCATGGAGGTGGTTAATTTTACTCCCAAAATTGGTCTGTCCCTTTTATAAGTACCTTTATCAAAAATCCAAAGCGGAAAGTTACTTAATAATCCCCCATCCACAATAATGCTTTTTTTATTTGTATTTTTTCCCGGCAGCTTTTTCGGCATGAAAAAATAGGGAAAACCTGCACTCATTCTCACGGCTTTTGCAACAGGAAAATATTTGCCGCTGATGCCGTATACTCGATCTAAATCGTCAGGGATAATAACCAGTTTACCTAAGGAAAGATCACTTACTACCACTTTCAAATATTCAGGTTTTAAGTCATTAAACGTAAATACGTTCTTTTTGGCCAGCTGATTATATAACCATTTTTCCAGTTTGTTGCCCCGATTTATTCCCAGCTGAAAGTATAGAAAAAACCATTTACTGAATGGCAGCAGCTTTGTAATTTTAGGAGGATCTGCAAATTGCTGCAGATCTATATCATCAAGAAGGTTTTTTATTTCTTTAGATGGATAGCCAGCTGCTATTAAAGCCGCTATAATGGCACCTGCAGAAGTACCTGCAACACGTGCAAACTGCAGATTATTATTTTCAATGCTCTCCAGTGATCCTATAAAAGCATATGCTTTTACCCCTCCACCCGAAAAAACCCCATCAATTTTCATCTGTTACTCTCCTTGTTGGCTTTTTACTATTTGTAAGCTTAAGAAGAATAATTTAGAACAGACTTTATAAAAAATATGATTTTTTTCGGGTTTTCCAGTGTTTTTTATTTATCGTTATCCCGTTGTATCTTTCTTAAAAGCTCGACTCTTTCATTGTCTTCTTTAAAATAATTTACAAGATCTCCGATGCGGTCAATGGAATTCCAGCTTAAATGGTGTTCTATCCCCTCCACATCTTCATAAATATTTTCATCCTCAACACCAATGATTTCAAGGAATTCTTCAAGCAGATCATGCCGAAAGACAAGCCGTTTCCCTATTTTATTTCCTTTTGCAGTCAGAATGAAGCCTCTGTATTTTTCATAATTTAGGTAGTTATCCTTGTCCAGCTTTTGCACCATCTTTGTTACCGAAGAAGGATGCACCTGAAGTGCTTCTGCAATGTCGGATACTCTGGCATATCCTTTTGATTCTATTAAATTGTATATTTGCTCTATGTAATCTTCCATGCTTGGCGTTGGCATAGCATCTCCTCATTTCAATAATTTTTAACAAGCGCAACATTGTTTCTATTTTGAGCATAACTCAAAAAATACTTATAAACAAGTAATTGCTGTACCTTTTCACCGCTGATGGTCATCATAGAGAAATATAATAATCACATCAGTAATCAAAAAGTTAATCTCATAAAGAAAAGAGGTATCCCGACCTCAAACCTCATTTGTTCAGGTTGAAAGTTAGCAGGGATAACCTCTTTTCAGATTATTATAGTCCGCATTTCAGCTGGGCATTGCAATTTGTACAGGTGTTGCATCCACCAATATCTTCTATGCTTCCTTCTCTGCAGACAGGGCAGGTGTCGCCAATCTCCGAGCCAATTGTTACATCTGTTTTTTCCAATTCCTGTATTGTGTCCATTAATACAACTTTGGGTGACTCCGATTCTTCAAACAGTTCTGTTTGTTCCCCGAAGGAGTTTTCTTCCGCTTTCAGAGTCAGTACCTGTGTGTCACGGCTGCCATCCACGTAAACGGTTCCGCCTTTGGCTCCCCCCTTATAGAGACGCTGATAAACATTTTCCACTTGTTCCACGGAATAACCTTTAGGTGCATTTACTGTCTTGGATATCGAACTGTCCACCCAGCGCTGAATAACATTCTGAGTATCTGCATGCGCTTCAGGCGGAAGTTCCATTGCAGCCACAAACCAATCCGGCAGATTATTTGGGTCTGCATCCGGATTATTATCCAAGTATTCCTGTACAATATCTGCTTTTACTTCAATAAATTTGCCAAGCCGGCCGCTTCTGTAATAAGAAAAGGAGAAATATGGTTCAAGTCCTGTGCTTACTCCGACCATTGTCCCAGTGCTTCCGGTGGGAGCAACAGTTAACAGATGGGAGTTTCGGATTCCATATTCTCTTATACCTTGTCTGATATCTTCCGGCATTTTTTTCATATATCCGGTATTAATGAATGCTTCACGCAATTCTTTGGTTTCTTCTTCTGTATTGCCAACCAGGAATGGGAAGCTTCCCTTTTCTTTTGCCAACTCAATGGATTCCCTGTAGGCAGTAGTTGCAATCGTTTCAAAGATTTGATCAACCAGCTTATTTCCTTCTTGTGAGCCGTACTTTGTTTCACAATAGATTAATAAGTCGTGCAGTCCCATTACTCCAAGTCCAATGCGTCTTTCTCCAAGTGCCTGTTTTTTATTTTCTTCAAGGAAGTAAGGCGTAGCATCAATCACATTATCCTGCATGCGCACCCCGGTTTTCACTGTCTGCTTTAATTTCTCTGTATTCACCTGTTTTGTCTTTTTATCTGCCATCTCAGCCAGGTTTACTGCAGCCAAATTACAGACGGAATATGGTGCCAGAGGCTGTTCCAATTTTGTTATCCTAAAGGCTTTTTATCCTTTAGTTCTTACACTTGTTATTCGTGCAAGTTCAGCATATCTTTTCATTACACACATTTTTAATCATTCTTTTCTTCCGCAATCTTAAACAAAATTACTTTTGTATTGAGCATACACATATTCAAGGGAGCTTCTTTATTAATTCCTTTTTAGACCCTCTATTCATTAATTCTATTTCAAAAATGACTGGGCCAATTTTCAATTTAATGTGTAATGTTGCGGTCTCGTGGATGGATTATATTCTCTTTAAGAGGTTCACCATCTATGCGTTGCCCCTGACTGGATTTTTACGTCCAGCCTTCGGTTCGGATTAGCATTTCAGCCTTCCCGCTTTATCCCGCAATTTTTAACGTGAGGCAAACTATGCTGCTCTACCACACGGATTAGTTGCTACCACCTGATCCCCATAAGCTTTGGCATTTGTCATGTCGTTAGCATTATCAATAAAGAAAATACCAGGCTCTGCGGAGTATGTTGCACAAATATTAATCAGATTCCACAGGTCTTTTGCTTTTATACGGCGGTATACACGTACACCGTAACCCATTTCCTCCCATTTTCTCACATCGCCAACTTCATGCCATTTTTCATTATATGCTTCCATTTCTTCTTCCGTATAATTCTCTACATCGGGGAACCGAAGATCGTAGTAATCATCATTCTCCACTGCTTCCATAAATTCCTTTGTTAAACAGACGGAGATATTTGCTCCTGTCAGAAACTCCGGGTTATTTACGGAATAGGTACCGCCTGTTCGCAATTTGTTTTCAGCCTCTTGTAAGGCTGCGTTTGTAAAACCGCCGGTGCCGGGCATATTTCTGTAATTGACAACACCCTGATAAAGATCGGCTTCTGTATCCGTTAGTGGCGTAAATTTCAGTTTTTCTTTTGCCAGTTGTTTTATTTGTTCATCTTCCGTGTTCTCAATCAAAAACCGCAGAATTCTCGGGTTTTGCATTTTTGAAATGATGAACTCAATGATATCCGGGTGAGAATCGACCAGCATGATCATCTGTGCCCCGCGTCTTGATCCGCCCTGCTCCACCAAATGCGTGAGCTTTGCAATATCATCAAGCCATGAGACTGACCCTGAAGATTTGCCGTTTACCCCTCTGGCCAGTGTATTCCGGGGCCGAAGTGTAGATCCATTTGTTCCGACTCCCCCGCCTCTTGACATAATTTCCATTACTTTTTTCCTGTGATCGGAAATACCCTCGCGGGAATCCTTGATATAAGGCATGACGTAACAATTAAAATAGGTCACTTCCGTATCGGCCCCGGCACCGTACAGCACCCGGCCGGCCGGGATAAAGTTCATATTGCTGAGTTCGTCATTGAATTTCCTGAACCATTTCTGCTGTTTTTCTTTTGTGGTTTCTACAGCGGAGAGCCCATGTGCATTTCTTTTTGCAATTTGCTCATAATAAATTTCAAGCGGTTTGTCAATGACATCAAGTTTGCGCTTTACAATCCCTGTTTTAACTTCCTCATCCTGATCCAAAACGGATGTATATTCACTGTCCACCAGTATTTCCGCTTCTTTATTAAACCAGTCAATTGACTTTACGTAGCCGAGCCCTCTGGCGGGGAATTTCGGGTCTGCTTTCACAGTTAATACAACAAAGTCCCCTTCTTTGAGCGTTTTCTTCTCCGTATCCTTAAAGGCATACCGATCAAGCATGACAAGACGGGATACACCGCTGTGGCTCAGTTTCATATCATCGGTTATCGGATATACCTGGGGAAACTGCGCAATATCCTGATTCAATGCTTGTACATTAATACGCTTGTTCGTTTCAACAATCGTCGACATATGCACTCTCCTTTATTGGTTATTTGTCTTTAATTATTGTTTTAATTGTTTAGTAATACATTACCACAATAGCACACTTTAAAACAATATATTGAATTATTTTTTATAACGAACACAATATATGGTGTTTAAAGCAAATTTTGTTGTCTCTGTCAAAAAAGAAATTTTAAGATATTGTATGTAAAACGATGATAAATAAAGCTAAGGAACTTTTTTAATTATAAAAAAGATTTTTTTCAAGAATATGGATGGTGGACAAATCCATTTATTAACTAATTGCATCTTAATGTATTTTAATTTTTCCGCGAAAAATATGGGACACGCAGAGAATAATTGTAGCACATAGATAAAAGTTTTGAAAAATAATAGGCTTCATCCTATAATGGAAATGTAGGCTGTTTAATAAATGGGGGAAATGTATGGAAATTATTGTATTAGCACTTGTTATTTTTATAGCATTTATGGTGTTTCGCTATTATAGACAAAAGAATTATTTAAAGGTTTTAACAGAGGATCAGTTTCGGGAAGGATACAGGAAGGCGCAATTAATTGATGTCCGCGAGCCGCAGGAATTCGATAAAGGGCATATTCTTGGGGCAAGGAATATTCCTGTAACACAGATGAAACAGCGTCTGGTTGAATTGAGGAAAGACAAGCCGGTCTTTTTATACTGCCAAAGAGGCTCCAGATCCGCCAGAGCAGCACAGCTCCTGCGCAAAAAGGGCTATGAAGATATAAGCACCTTGAAAGGCGGATTTAAAGGATGGACAGGGAAAATTAAAGTTAAAAAAAATAGCTTTTAAAAAACTCCTGGGCTTCATAGCTCAGGAGTTTTTTCATGTTTTCATTGAATTTGTTCAGGTTATTCTACTTTTTGAGCGCGTAAAACCGGCTTGCGGGATGCAGTAGCTTCGTCCAGGCGTTTTACAGCTGTGTGATGTGGAGCTTCCTGAACAATTTCCGGATTGTTCTTCGCTTCATCGGCAATTTGAAGCATGGCATCAATGAAATGGTCCAGTGTTTCTTTCGATTCTGTTTCCGTAGGCTCGACCATCATTGCCTCTTCCACAATTAATGGAAAATAAACAGTCGGCGGATGAATTCCCAAATCCAATAAACGTTTAGCAATATTAAGTGTCTTCACACCAAGTTTCTTTTGTTTATTGCCAGATAGAACAAACTCATGCTTGCAATGTTGTGTAAATGGAAGTTCATATTCGTTTTCAAGGCTGCGCATCATATAATTTGCATTTAGTACTGCATATTCACTAACCTTTTTCAATCCTTCCGCACCCATTGTACGAATGTACGTATATGCCCGCACATTAATTCCAAAGTTTCCGTAGTAACCTTTCACCATACCAATGGATTGTGGAAGATCATAGTCAAAATCATACTCACCATCATTTTTCCGTACAACCGGTTTTGGCAGAAATGGTGCTAGCTCTTTTGATACTCCGATTGGACCGGAGCCTGGACCTCCGCCGCCGTGCGGACCGGTAAATGTTTTATGAAGGTTCAGGTGTACTGCATCAAAACCCATATCTCCCGGTCGGCTATAGCCCATAATAGCGTTTAAGTTGGCCCCGTCATAGAATAATTTACCGCCCACACCATGAACAATCTCTGCCATTTCGACGATTTCCGTTTCAAATAAACCTAATGTGTTTGGATTTGTTAACATCAGTGCTGCAGTATTTTCATTTACTACGCGTTTTAAATCCTCCACATCTACTAAACCTTTTTCATTTGACTTTACTTCAACAACCTTAAATCCTGCGACGGCTGCTGATGCCGGATTTGTACCGTGTGCGGAATCAGGCACAATTACTTCGTCCCGGTGGTGGTCGCCATTTGCTTCGTGGAATGCTTTAATCATCATGAGTGAAGTCCACTCACCTTGTGAGCCGGCAGCCGGCTGTAATGTAATTTCGTGCATCCCTGTAATTTCTTCAAGATGTACCTGCAAATCATACATTAACTCAAGCGCACCCTGAACTGTTTTCGGATCCTGATATGGATGTATATGGCTAAAACCGGGCAGTCTTGCAATATCTTCATTTATGACCGGATTATATTTCATCGTACAGGAACCAAGTGGATAAAATCCGGAAAGTATTCCGAAGTTACGGTTGGATAATCCTGTATAATGACGCATTAATTCTAATTCATCCACCTCAGGAAGGGCTGCATCTACTTTACGTATATATGCGTCCTCAATTTCTTCTTCAAGATTGACTTCAGGAACATCAAGTGCTGGCAGGTTATAGCTCGATCTGCCTTCTTTGCTTCGTTCAAAAATTAATGGAAAGTTTTCTTTAGCCATTGATATCCCCCATTTCTTTTGCGAAAGCATCGATTTCTTCTTTGGAGCGGATTTCAGTTGTAGCTATCAGCATATGGTTTTCTAATTCCGGATATACTTTACCGAGATCAAACCCACCGATAAAGCCTTTTTCGAATAACGCTTCATTTACAACATCTGCAGGCCTGGAAAGTTTAATGACAAATTCATTGAAAAAAGGGCCATTAAATACAGCCGGCAAGTTTGCTTCTTCTAACTTTAGCTTTGTGTATCTAGCCTTTTGCATATTTAATTTAGCCATTTCTTTCACACCATTCCTGCCGAGCGCACTCATTGCAGCTGAACTTGCCACGGCGTTTAACGCCTGGTTTGATGTGATATTCGATGTTGCTTTTTCACGTCTGATATGCTGTTCTCTTGTCTGCAATGCCAATACGAAGCCCCGCTGGCCATCTTTATCCACTGTCTGACCAACAAAACGTCCCGGTACTTTACGCATTAACTTTTGTGTCGTTGCAAAGTAACCGCAATGCGGTCCGCCAAATTGTGCCGGAATACCAAATACTTGTGTGTCGCCAACAACAATATCAGCCCCAAATTCACCCGGAGGCGTTAAATAACCAAGTGAAAGCGGGTTGCTGGAAGCAATAAACATTGTTTTCTTTTGCTGCTTAATCAGCTTATTAATTTTTTCCAGCGGCTCAATCTGACCGAAGAAGTTAGGATATTGAACTAAAACGGCAGCTGTATCTTCGTCCAGTTCTTTTTCCAGGTGCTCTATATCCGTAACACCATCTTTGTAACCAATCTCTACGATTTCCAGCTTCTTGCCGTTTGCGGCCGTTTTAACAAGCTGGCGGTATTCAGGGTGCAAAGCAGCTGAAACAAGCACTTTTTTTCGTTTTGTCTGGGCGGCACTCAAGTATACAGCTTCCACTACAGCTGTTCCGCCATCATATAAAGATGAATTGACTATAGGCATTGCAGTTAACTCGGAAATCATGGTCTGGAATTCAAACATAGCCTGGAGTTCACCTTGTGTAATTTCCGGCTGATAAGGTGTGTACGCAGTATAGAATTCCTGTCTGGAAATGACATGGTCAACGACTGATGGAATATAATGATCATACACCCCTGCACCCAAAAATGAACGATATTCTGTTGAATTTGCATTTTTGCCCGCCATTTCCGTCAGTTCTTTTTTCAATTCGTATTCACTGGCTGGTTTTTTAAGGTTTAATTCCCTTTCCAATCTTACTTCTTTCGGAATATCAGAAAATAGTTCGTCTGAAGATGATACACCGATTTTGTCCAGCATTTCTTTTTTATCGGTTTCAGTCATCGGCAAATAACGAAATTCCATTTTAATACCTCCCGGATCCCCTGTTATTTATTTTTTAGAAATGGTGTTTCAATAACTTTTGCCTTTAGATTTCTTTTCCTTACATTTACAGTCAATTCTGTTCCCGGTACAGCGTAGGCTGCATCTACAAGTATGAGTCCAATATTTTTTTCCAGTGTCGGTGATTGTGTTCCTGAAGTAACAAAACCAATTTGCTTATCCCCATCCCGTATTTCATAGCCGGTTCTCGGAATCCCTTTATCAATCATTTCAATACCTGCCAATTTTCTATCCGGACCGTTATCCATTTGTTTTTTCAAGACTTTTTTACCAATAAAATTTTCATCTTTTTTCACTTTCACGGCAAAAGCCATTCCGGCTTCCACGGGGGAAATGTCTTCTGAAATCTCTTGGCCGTATAATGGCAGGTTGGCTTCAAAACGCAGTGTATCACGGGCACCTAAGCCTACTGGTTTTAATTCTCTGCTCTTTCCTGCTTCCAGGATCATTTGCCAAAGCTCTCTGCCAAATTCTTTCTCTATATAAATTTCAAATCCGTCTTCACCGGTATAGCCTGTACGGGAAACCAAAGCAGGCACTTTTAATGCACCAAGAAAAACTTCCTGATCAAAACGGAAAAACCGGATGCTGCTTAAATCCGTCTCTGTTAACGTTTGCAAAATTTCTTCTGCTTTTGGTCCCTGAAGTGCAAGCTGAGCATAGTCTGCCGAAACGTTTTTAATTTCTACCTCATCTGCTTTGTAGTCATTATGCCGGAGAAGCCATTCATAATCCTTTTCCGTGTTTGCAGCATTGACCACTAATAAATAATCGTTCTCGCCCATCATGTAAATCAGAAAGTCATCCACCGTTCCCCCATTTTCATAGCACATAAAGGTGTATTGTGCACGATTCGGTGTTGATTTTGAAACATCCTGGGTTACCATCTTCTGCAGGAACTCAAGACTTTTGGGGCCTTTCACTGTGATTTCCCCCATATGGGAAACATCAAAAAGACCTGCTTGATTTCTTGTCGCATGATGTTCTTCTTTAATCCCGGAAAATTGAACAGGCAACTCCCAGCCTCCGAAATCAATGGTCTTGCCACCTAATTTTTCATATTCCGGAAATATGGGGGTACGCTTTAAATCACTCATCTTTTTAAGCTCCTTTCCAATTTAAATATCAGTCTCGGAAAACCTGGTTGTCACCAAGCCTCCCGGAAGCAACCTTAGTTGCACTTATGCAGTGAATAAAGTTTTACACTATCTTCACTGCCATAAAAAAAACAGAAATTTCACTATTACAATGAAATCTCTGTCCTTAAACCAGAAAGTTTCATACCCGTCCCAAAATTGAATTTTCCCAGGGTATTTGCTTCGTGGGTGGTTTACTTATGTAAACACTCTCCAGAGGTGCGTCCCGCAAGAGTCTTTTTGCCTGAGAGATTCACATTTCTGCTTGCTCCTTCGGCGTTACTGCTGAATAATACAGTAATCTCTCCCCTTGCAATCATTCGCTTTTATTAATAAAAATGCGCTAAATGGTCATACTAATAACCGTTATCGTGAAAGATCCGTTTTATTACGGCTATTATACCACAGAAAAGAAACGGAAAGTAGAGATATATATTACTTAAAAAAGGAAGTTGACTATGCATTCTATTCATCTTCACAAGGATACGGATTTTATTGAGCAGCTGCAGTTTCATCTGGATAAAGGCGGGAAACTTTCTCCTTGGGAGCTGTTCCACATGTCCTACGAAGCTGAATTAACAACAATGAGCAGCAAATTTAACGGATTGCGCTCGCTTGATTATTTGCCTCACCTGGATATTATGGAACATCAGTTAAACTGTGCAAACCAGGTCATTGACCAGATGAACGGCCGGGCCATACTTGCAGATGAGGTGGGACTCGGAAAAACCATTGAGGCCGGGTTAATATTAAAGGAATACATGGTACGCGGTCTCGCAAAAAAAATACTGATTCTCGTGCCGGCGTCCCTGGTAAATCAATGGGAAAAGGAATTAAATGAAAAATTTTTCATTCCAGCTATTGCGCACCGCAAAAATTATGCGTGGGAACAAGTCGATATTATGATCTCTTCCATTGACACGGCAAAACGTTCTCCGCACAGGGAAAAGATTTTAGATATTGACTATGATTTTATAATTATCGATGAAGCACATAAATTGAAGAACCACAAAACAAAAAATTATCAATTTGTCCGTTCCCTCAAGAAAAAGTATTGCCTGCTGCTTACGGCTACACCAGTGCAAAATAAACTGATTGAAATATTTAACCTGGTTTCCATTTTAAAGCCCGGACACTTGGGAAACTACGATTCTTTTATCCAAAAATATGGGAACCATCGGAATAAAATAAAGGAAGATGCCTATTTAAAACAGCTTGTTCAAAAGGTAATGGTTCGAAATACCCGTAAAGATACTAATTTCAGTGACATAAAACGAAATATTGAAACTGTCTGGATGGATTTTTCCGATGAAGAAAAAAAAGTATACTCACAATTGGAAAACAATATACAATCCTTTTCCGCTTTTTCAAAGATCACTTATTTAAGAGAATTATGCTCATCAAGGGAAGCCTGTTACTTATCATTAAAAAAATCAGCTGAACAGTCAGGAGAAAACGATCATCTCACTGCCATTACAAACCAGATTGAGCAGCTCCCCCATCACACCAAGGCTGAAAAAACAGTAGAATTGATCAAAAATATTGGTGATGAAAAAGTAATCATTTTTACGGAATACAGAGCCACACAGCTCTACTTGCAATGGTATCTGCAGCAGCATGGTATTTCATCCGTGCCATTCAGAGGCGGCTTTAAAAAAGGCAAAAAAGACTGGATGAGACAACTGTTTCAAAATCATGCCCAGGTGCTTATTGCCACAGAAGCAGGCGGTGAAGGAATAAACCTGCAATTTTGCAACCATATGATCAACTATGATCTCCCGTGGAATCCGATGAGATTGGAGCAAAGAATTGGACGCATTCACAGGTACGGCCAGGAAAAAGATGTTCAAATTTATAATTTCGCTATTAAAGGCACAGTAGAAGAACATATTATGTCCCTGTTGTATGAGAAAATAAATTTATTTGAACAAGTGATCGGCCAGCTGGATGATATTTTGGCTGAACTGGAAATCGACGATATGGAAAAGGAAATCCAAACAATTTTTGACGATTCTGTATCTGTTGGGGAAGCGAGGATCAAATTGGATAATCTCTCCTCTATTATTCAGCATCACTACGATGGGGCAAAGGAGCATGAACAATATGGCAATTAATGATTTAAATACTTTTTTACACAACTATTTTGCCGCCCATCATTGTGAAGTTATCTCAAATAGCAGCGGAGTGCTCAAAATCAAGTTAACGGAAGAGATGGATAAGGCTTTGATGAACCGGCCATTTTACTGGCATTATATTAAGAAAATGGGACAGGTAGGAGAACCGATTCAATTAACTTTAAATACCAATCCTGCTCAAAATGAACAAAAAGCCGAATGGATTCACTTTGGCAGTCCAAGACTGCAGCAAATCATAGATCATTTGCGTACGAATGAAAAATATACGAAATTATTCCAAACCGTTCATACTTCTGCAAATACTGCTTTATATCCCTGGCTTGTAGTTAATTTAAAAATAAGCTATCAGGGCCAGCATAAGCGGGATGAACTTTTTTCAATCGGGCTGCATCTGGTAAATGGTATGATGAAGGTGGAAATGATGGACATTTTGAAAAAATTTACTTTGCGGCCGGTCATACCCGATTATTGCTACACCATTTCCCCTTTAATAAGATTAAAAAGCGGATATAAAAGAATTGAAGCTGTCATTGATCAATATATTGAAAATCAAACCCATGAATGGGCAAAAGAATCATTTAAACTCCTGGATGAAGAACTTGCCCTTCTGGAACATTTTTATGAAACGGAAACAGAGGAAGAACGCCAGCAAATGGAGAAAGAAAAAAAGGAGATTACTGAGAGGTATCACCCGAAGGTTTCCTATGAGGTAATAAATGGCGGATTGTTTTACCTTGCAGAAGACCTGCGGTAGTATGTCAATTAAAAATTAAATAAGTATTTAGTTATCAAGGTGCAATTTGTTGCA
>NZ_WIXN01000017.1 GCF_010994035.1 Virgibacillus aidingensis | reverse complement strand
ACATGTACTAAAAAGGTTTTTAAGGAATTTATAGGCTGAATGAAGAGCCTAAATATAATATACGAGGGGAGAGAGAAATGAAAAAAAATTACCTTTTTTCCATGCTTGCATTTTTATTGTTCCTCACGGCATGCGGAGGTGGCGGAACAAGTATTGCAATCGGTCCGCCGGCTAGTGAAACGAATTCCGTGTCCAAAGTTCTATTTGAAGCATATGGCATTGGTGAAGATGACTACAGTGAATATCAGGAAGGTTTTGGAGATGCTGCGGACAGTGTGCAGGACGGAAATATTGATATCTCTGTAGGTATTCTCGGTGTTCCCGCAGGAAGCATAGAAAGTTTGCAGGCGTCCACAGGAGATGTAAAAATGATCAGCTTAACAGATGAAGCGATTGAATATATGGAAGAAAATAGTGGTTATTTAAGATATACCATTCCTGCAGATGCATATGAATTTTTGGAAGAAGATGTAGAAACGGTTACTGCATACGCAATATTAATGGCAAATACAGATACGATTAATGAAGAGCTCGGATATGAACTGGCAAAAAGCATGGTGGAAAATGCTGAGGAAAATACCCATGCGCAATCAGAGCATATGACACTGGAAAATGCGTTGTCAGGGGCAGAGGGATTGCCTATTCATCCTGGTGCCAAACGTTATTATGAAGAGCAGGGATTGACGGTAGATAATCCGGTTGCCGAAATAGGTGGAGATGAAACGAAAAGTGAACTTATTTTGGGGACAGGGAGCCAGGGTGGAACATATTATCCGCTTGGCGGTGAAATGGCAACGATTTGGAATAATAATATTGACGGCATAAATATAACAAATACAGAAACCGGAGCTTCCATTGAAAACCTGGCAAGTATTCGTGACGGCAATATGGACCTGGGTATGACAGTGCATGTACCTGCCCTGGATGCTATAAACGGTGAAGGAGACTTTGAAGGAAACGAAGTGCCAAATGCTGCATTTATCGGGCATATTTATCCGGAAGTTGTTCAGATAGTAACCCGGGAAAACACAGGGATTGAGGGCTTGGAAGATATAACAGATTAATGGTATTAAGAAGTAATGTTCCAACAAAACTTCAGGTAAATAAACTTATTCACATAACAATTCACATTTGTAAGATGGAGCTAGGATTTTTTTTTAGGGAGGAGTGTATACCTCCCTGAATATAATTGTTATGAATATATTATATAAATCTATTCGTAAATCCGTTAATATCCAAGTGTACGGAAAGGACGTGAACGGGTGGCAAAAAATGAAAAAACAACTTCAGAAGAAGTCCTTGAAAAATATGATAGAGAAAGTACGTATAGAAAGAAAATTGGCAAGTGGGCATGGGTTGTCACTTTTTTTGGTGTAGCATTAACCGTTTTTCATTTATATACTGCCTATTTTGGAACACTGCCATCCCAGCAGCAGGGTGCAGTCCATTTAGGAACAGCACTGGGACTGATTTTTTTACTTTTTCCTGCAAAAAAAGGGCTGCAGAAAAAGCAAACTACAGTGCCCTGGTATGATGTAATATTGGCATTCACTGCCATGTATGTTACCTATCATAAAATTATATTTTTTGATTCTATTCTTCAAAGCAGAATATCCGGATATTCAACCATCGACGTTATCTTTTCCGTTCTAGGTATATTATTGCTTTTGGAGGCTACCAGAAGAACCGTTGGACTGCCGATCGTTATTGTCGCAAGCGTAGCTATTTTGTATACTATTTTCGGCAGTTACATTCCCGGACAAATTTTATCACATCCGGGTTTTTCGGCAAATCGTCTGGCTACCAATTTGTGGTACCAGGAAAGCGGTGTTTTTGGAACGCCTGTTCAAATATCCGCCAAATTTATTTTCCTGTTTTTATTTTTCGGTGTCATTCTCGTCCATACAAAAATAGGGCGGTTCTTTAATGATTTGGCTCTCGCATTAACCGGCAGATTTACTGGAGGTACAGCTAAAACTGCTGTAGTAGCCAGTGCCATGCAAGGGATGGTTTCAGGAAGCTCTGTAGGTAATACAGTGGCATCAGGGTCATTCACGATTCCCATGATGAAACGTTCCGGTTTTAAACCGGAATTCGCTGCTGCAACAGAAGCATCAGCTTCAACCGGCGGACAAATTATGCCTCCGATCATGGGAGCAGCTGCTTTTATTATGATGGAATACCTTGGCGTTTCCTTTGGCACCATTATGCTGGCTGCTGTAATACCGGCCATGTTATATTTTAGCGGAATATTTATAGGCACCCACTTTGAGGCTAAAAAAATGGGTATTGTGGGTCTGCCAAAAGCAGATCTTCCCAACTTAAAAAGGTTAATCTTCAAAGATGGATATATGATTTTTCCCATATTTATTATTATCGGTACGATAATGATTGGATTTACACCTCAACGTGCAGCTTTAATGGGTATTATCACAGCATTTGTCCTTAGTTTACTCAGAAAAGATACAAGAATGGGTTTCAGGAAAATTATTTATGTGTTGGAGCAAGGGGCAAGAGTAGCATTACCTGTAATTGCAGCAGTCGGTACAGCCGGTATTATAGCCGGTGTGGTCAGCATTACCGGTCTTGGTTCAAAGTTTGCCGCTGGTGTGATTGCATTATCGGGCGGTATTCTGATCTTTGCTCTGTTTTTTACAATGATTGCCTGTATTATTTTAGGAATGGGGCTTCCGACTACCGCAAATTATGTTGTTACCGCCACGATTGCTGCACCGGTTTTAATTAATGAATTTGGTGTAGCACCGATTGCTGCACATATGTTTGTATTTTATTTTGGCATTGTAGCGGATATCACGCCGCCAGTCTGTCTGGCAGCATATGCGGGGGCGGGCATTGCCAGGGCAAATCCATTCAGGGCCGGGGTGTCGGCGGTGAAGCTGGCAATTGCAGCCTTTATCGTTCCGTATATACTGGTTTATAATCCGATTCTTGTCATGGTGGATGTAACTGCAGCAGGCATTATTATCGCTGTCATTACTGCATTAATAGGCATGTCTGCAGTCAGCAGTTCAACTGTGGGATTCTTTGTGCGCAATGCTTATGCCTGGGAACGGCTCATATTATTTGCAGCCGGAATTATGCTGATCATCCCAAATATAATAATCAGTATAATCGGTTTAATGCTTATGCTGGGTATTTGGTTTATTCAGAGACAGCGTAAAGATGATTCCCGCCAAATGGGATTAAGAACTTCTTAAAATTATACTGAATGGACAGTCATTCTCTTTTTGAAAAAGGTGAATGACTGTCTTTTCTTTTGCACAAAAAATAGTATAAATTACAGCAAATCTCTACGGTGGGGCGAGGAACAGCTGTCCCGCAGCCCCAAATCATTACGGTGGGGCGAGGAACAGCGTCCCGTAGCCCCAAATCTCTACGGTGGGGCGAGGAACAGCGTCCCGTAGCCCCAAATCATTACGGTGGGGCGAGGAACAGCGTCCCGCAGCCCCAAATCATTACGGTGGGGCGAGGAACAGCGTCCCGTAGCCCCAAATCTCTACGGTGGGGCGAGGAACAGCGTCCCGTAGCCCCAAATCTCTACGGTGGGGCGAGGAACAGCTGTCCCGCAGCCCTAAAGAAGTGGATTCACGGAAACTGTAGTTTCAATGTCTCAGGTATAAACACTTGCCTAGTTCATTTTCATTTAAACCACATAGGCTATAGGGAAAGGTTAGGAAATGAAGCACAATGCTAATGAAAAGGGGAATTTATATGTATAGATATGAAAATCATCCGCCTATGGCTCCGATGGAACCTCCATGCAGATACGGAGCACCTGGGATTGATCCGTTAACTTCAGGACTCCTAGGTGCAGGTCTTGGATTTTTGGGTGGTAGCCTATTGACAGGCGGTCCGGGTTTCTTGGGAGTTGGTCCTGGTTACGGCCCGGGATATGGCGGAGTTTACGGTCCCGGCTATGTAGGATTCCCAGCTGGAGCATATGGTCCGGGATATGGTGCCCCTTATGGTCCCGGGTTCACCTATGGCCCATTTGGATATTAAAGAAGGATGTTTATTAGGCAGCATACGGTTGGAACCGCTATGCTGTTATTTTTTATATAATACCTTATTTAGCTTATACACAGAAAATCCGGAGTCAGTCTATTCTTTAGAAGTGAAATCTTTTAGCCTATGATGTGATAGATTCAGTGTATAAGATCAATGCAGTTGAAAAGAGAATCCAACCGGCAGAATAACGTTGTCATGAATAAAATCCGGAGAAAACGCAGCCGGTAAACACCATCAATTTATAAGAATCTTTTATTTTCCTTATAAAAATACCCTTCCAATATTACATTTTAATTACTCTATTTATTTTTAAAAGACGATAATATCAATCTTTCAAAACCATATACACCAAATTGTAACGTTTCAGTAACAATCTTACCAATAAATTAATAATGACTTTGGACGTAAATCTTTATATTCTATGTATATACCAAAAAGGAAAGGGTGTTGGGAATGCTTAAGAAAGTCAGCAGGATTACAATCGTGTCCATTTTAACCTTAGCTCTACTATTGCCTGTAAGCTCGATTGCAGCAAGTACTTATACAGTCGTACCCGGAGATGCATTATGGAAAATAGCAGTAAAAACAGAAACGGGAGTCAGTGAGCTGATTGATGCAAATCCCCAGCTCGCAAATCCGAATCACATTTATCCCGGTCAAAAAATTAATATCGGGATCAATGCTGAATTTTCTGAGGAGCAGGAAGTAATCAATTTGGTCAACAAGGAAAGGGCAGATGCAGGCCTGCCTGCTTTGAAATATGATTGGGAACTGGCGAGGGTTGCAAAATATAAATCACAAGATATGAAAGACCAAAATTATTTTAGTCATAACAGCCCTGTTTATGGTTCTCCATTTACGATGATGCAAAACTTCGGCATCAATTACAGATCTGCCGGTGAAAATATTGCCAGAGGGCAGAGATCAGCAAAGCAAGTAGTTAACGCATGGATGAACAGTTCCGGACATAGAGCAAACATTATGAGCAGTGACTTTACACATATTGGTGTAGGTTATGTTGAATCAGGCAATTACTGGACACAAATGTTTATTAAAAAATAAAATACAAGCGATTTAAAAGTTATCCAGTCCATTAAAATGGAAAGAATGCAAAAACAAAACAAAGCTATGATCTTAATCAATCGGATCATAGCTTTGTTTGAATTCAAGCTTGCCAATGTCCTGGCTGAAACCGGCAGCAATGCTTTCTTTTGGAAATATAAATGTCCATGGCATACTCGTTTTTGCCTTAACCGCAACAGGCAGAGTGAATTTGTGATAGGCTGCTATTTCTTCTCCTGCTCTGTAATATATGGTTTGATTTGTAAAAGAGAATGAATTTCCGCTTACATTATGAATAATGGCTGTGATTAACAATTCATCTTTATAATTTGTTGCCTGCCAAAGCCGACTGAATTGAATTGCCGGCAGATCGGATAAAACTGCTTGTTGAAAGGCTTCCTTTATCAACAAACGATCAGCTTCGGAAATGGTCCTCTCCCAAGCTTCTTCAAATAATAGTTTTTGCATACAGATGCCCCCAGGGTAAGATTAGCTATTCTTTTTTTCTGTCAGCCGTTCTTTTAAAAATTGCATTCGCTCATTAAATAATGTCGGATAGGATAAATATCCGATCATGATGCTAGTAATCACTGCTGTTGTTAAAAGGAGAAACAGAATAAGCAATTGAAATAGCACAGCCTGTACAGGGTCTGCTCCGGCGATGATCTGTCCGCTCATCATGCCGGGAAGCTGAACAAGCCCAATTGTTTTCTGACTTTCAATGGTTGGAATCGTGCTGGCCTGTATGGAAGAAATTAATGGCTTGTGTATGGCCTGTTTAGGTGTACCTCCAAGAGACAGTATTAATTCTGTTTCCTTGTCCTTTTCCTCCATTTCCGAAGTAAATCTATTTAAAAACAGAATGCTGAGGACCATCGAATTGCCAATTACCATCCCGCTGATTGGAATGATGTACTGCGCGGTGGGGGGAGTAATTTGAAACCCAATCAAAATGGCTTGTGTCAAAATTTCAATAACAATAAATGTCAGCACAAGCTTCCAAATAATACCTTTAATAGAAGCGCCTTTTTTTTGTGCATTATGCGTTGCAGCTGCAATCATTAAGATAACCATCAAAATAATATAAATCATATGTTCCGCATCAAAAACAAATTGCAGGACATATCCTACTGCGATCAATTGAATGATGGAGCGAATGGTAGCTACGGCAGTATCTTTTTCCAGTCCCAAATTCAAGGTTTTTGATAAAATTAAAGGGATGAGTACAAATATAAGGGATATCCCCAATGTTAAAAAGCTCATTCCGCTTCCCCCCTGATAAAATGTAACACATCTTCATTTATTGGGTTTTTTAGGAAACCGCTTTTCCCGTTTTCCTTCAGCTCCCCATTCATCAATACCCACGAATAGTCTCCGATTGTCATTGCCTGTTCTAAATTATGGGTAATCCAAATAATTGTTACTTTATATTGGTCATTAATCTTTTGAATCAGTTCCTCAATATCCTGTTTGGAAACCCGATCAAGAGACGAAGTGATCTCATCAAGCAGTAATATATCCGGCCGGTTTACCAGAGTGCGGGCAATAGATAATTTTTGCCTTTGGCCACCCGACAAATCCTTTGCATTTTTACTTAAAAAACTTGGCTCAAGCCCTACGAGTTCCATAAGTTCCGCGGCCTCGTCAGCATGCAGTGATTTTCCGTTCAGCGTGTGTGGCAGAGCAAGGTTTTCCCTGACAGAACCTGCTGTCATAGTTGCATCCTGCAGGGCATAGCCGACATTTCTGCGTAAATTTACAGGCTCATAGGACAAAATATGTTCCCCATTTATATAAATATCTCCGGACGTAGGAGAGATAAGGCCGTTACACAAGCGGAATAAAGTGGATTTGCCTGCTCCGGATGGTCCTACCAATGTAGTAATTTTCCCTTTTATGAAAGATCCGCTTATATCTTTAATAATATGTACTCCATCTGCATAAAAATTTACTTCATTAAATTGAATGGCAGCAGTGAAATTGTTTGGCATTTTTCCCCTTCTTTCCAGCAATTAGTATTCCTAACAAGTGTAATGATATGCTTTGTATTTTTCAAGAAAAATTGGGAAACAGAGATTCAGCTTCTGAGGGAATCTCTGTTATGGAGATAGTTTTATACTTTTTCCTTACTTAAAGCCTTGAACAGGGAAATCATCATCAATATGAGGATATAGGAAAATGGCAGGGCTGCTGCAATAATGGTATTTTGCAGGGCTGTAAGGCCGCCAACATACAATAAGATCAATGCAATCGATGATTGAGCAATCCCCCATACGACCTTTACACTATTTGGCGGGGAAAGTGATCCCTTTGTTGCCTGAATGCCCAGTACAAAAGTGGCCGAATCTGCCGATGTAATGAAAAAGGAAACAATGAGCAGAATGGCAATTGCTGAAAGTAAAAAGGACAGTGGCAGCTGATCGAACATGTTAAACAGTACAAGTTCTGTTACGTATTGGGATAAATCCACCCCGCTATTTTGAATATTCCCTGCAGTGGTGCCAAAAGCTGCAAACCAAATACAAACGATCAGGGTTGGTGCTATAATAACCCCCAGTATAAACTGCCGGATGGTACGTCCCCGTGAGACCCTGGCAATAAACATTCCTACAAAAGGTCCCCAGGAAATCCACCATGCCCAGTAAAAAATTGTCCATGCATCAAGCCAATCCCTGTTATCTGATTCAAGAGGTGCTGTACGAAAGCTCAATTGAACAATATTTTGCAAATATAAACCAAATGATTCCGTAAACATATTAAAAATAAGCAAGGTAGGTCCCATAATAATAATGGTAATGAGTAAAAGCAGAGCTAAAACCATATTGGTATTGGATAGATATTTTATTCCTTTACTTAGACCGGACCAGGCGGAAATCAAAAATAATACGGTTACGATTAAAATAATAAAAAATTGCGCCGTAAATCCCACATCAATACCAAATAAATGGTTAAGCCCGCCATTTATCTGGGAAGCACCAAATCCAAGGGATGTTGCCACGCCAAATACAGTAGCGAAAGTAGCTAACACGTCTATGGTGGTGCCAAATGGACCATTCATTTTTTCTCCAAAAATAGGTTTTAACGTTGCGGATATTAAGCCGGGTTCTCCCTTTCGAAATTGAAAGAAAGCTAAAGCCAATGCAATAAACCCATACATTGACCAGCCGTGAATTCCCCAATGAAAAAATGTGAAAGACAGACTTTGCTTAAATGCATCATCTGATCCGGGCGCTGCAGCGGGAGTATCCGTTACAAAATGGTATAGCGGTTCAGCTGCACCGTAGAAAACAAGACCGATCCCAAGCCCGGCAGAAAACAGCATGGCTATCCATGAAGCAGTGGAAAAATCAGGTTTATCATTCTTTTTGCCAAGCTTTATCTTACCGTAAGGGCTAAATGCTACAATGAGCGAAAATAAAATAATTGCCGAAAAGAGCCACATATAATACCAGCCAAAGTTAGTGGAAAGAAAAATATTTATAAGCGATGTAATCTGCTCAAACTGATTCGGGAGAATAGCCCCTATAATAACAAAAACAGCAACGAGAGACACAGTAATATAAAATACACTTGAAACCTTCTTCATAAAGTACCCTCCAGCAAAATAGGATATGGTTGAAGCAGGAGGACGGTACCTCCATATTCCAGCTATAAATCTGCCCAATGACCAATTGTTATGTTATTTTATATCAAAGGTGAAAGGATTATACCGAATTATATCTTAAAAGCATTGTTCAAACTTCCAGTATATAAAGCTGAATTTTGAAGTAATTGAAAAATAGAGGTGCGAGATGAATAATGCTGATTCTCCATTAATAAATGAAGCTGTTTGCAAGCTCTTCCATCCAATGAAGGAAGTGGCAGAACAGTTCAGCGACCGATTCGTTTTGCTGTTTCTATAAGAAGAAGGAAGGGGGAGACGGGAGCTTCCGGAAGGGTGCAACGGATAAACCGTCCTGTTGTTTCATTTCAGTGCCAGGTAGAGGAGCATGCAGTCCTGGAAGCTGCCGGTGTTGAGGGAGGTCATTTCTTCTATTTTTTTAAGTCTGTAGATGAGTGTGTTTCTGTGAATATACAGTACTTTTGCTGTTTTGCTGATATTCATGTTGTTTTCACAGTATATTATAAAGAGATCGGCCAGCTCACTAAAATGCTCATGTTCCATAAATGCATTTATACGGAATTGTATAGTTTCACGGTAGTTTTCAGAAACATATAAAGGCAGTTTTTCCAGAACAATATGCCAATGATAATTCGTGAGTATTTTTGGTTCGATGTCCCGTTCTTTTGCAAACCGTATTAAATTTTCAGCTTCCTGGTAAGATGCGTTAACCGATTCAATGGAACCGGACAGGCTTCCTGCTGCAATGCAAGGATTTTTAATGGAATAGACCGCAAATAATCTGATTAATTCCCTGCTTTGCTTATCGAATTTTCCGAGCAGTTTTTTGTATTCCTCCACAGTTTTTACCTGTCTGAGCATGACTATTTTTTCAGTGTTTAAAAAAGTACAAAGTGAATAATCAGAACAGGCATAAGCTTCGTATGTGCATCTGAGCAGATTTTCTTTTAACATCTCAATGGAGATGTGTTTTTTTGCGCTGTTTAACAAGGAGTTGCCAATGTCGATGACAATGCAAAAGTTTTTCCTGCCATATGAAATACCTAACATTTCGCAATATTGTTCCACTCTTTGAGACTCAACTTCTTCATTTAATAATATGTATTGAGCAAATGTCTCCCTGGTTTTTGTTTCCATATCGGTTATTTGCTGATGAAATGTTTCCTGCCACATCATTTCCACATAATTTTTGATCAATAATCCGTAAGGTTCCACTTGAGCGGGAGGACCGATGATCCCTAATACACCAATTGTTTTATAGTCGAATTGCAAAGGAAAAGCGATGCCCTCAAATACATTATCCATATTTTTAATTTTTTCTTTATCAAATATGACATAATCATTTTTTTCTATCACTTCTTTGGACGGCAAGTGGTATGTACCAACCCGTTCAGGGTCTGTCGCGCCGATAATAAATCCATTTTCATCACTGAGACTGATGGAAAATGGCGATATACTTGAAACCGCTTTCACGATCTTTTGTGCAAATTGCGCTAAGAGATTCATCTCGCTTCACCCTTTTATGCTAACGTATTTTTGATATTTATATCTTACCATAATTATGAGAATTAATTAAAATTTTAATTTTGGCAGGTCATTTTTAGGCAAATTATCCATAGAATTATAGACATTAATAGGGTATAACTAAAAATAATATTAATTTGGAATTGTCTAACACTGTTTACCAATTTCAGGAGGTTGATTTTGTGTGGTATTTAAATGAACAGGCTATTCGGGAAGCGGTTTCGATGAAGGATGTAATCGATGCCATTGATGCTGCCTACAAATTGTACGCCAAAAATGAATTTCGCATGCCGGAAAGAATGCAGGTACAAGAAGGGGATAACACCTTATTGCTTATGCCCTGCTTAACAGAAACTGCTATAGGAACGAAGCTGGTCACATTATTTCCGAACAATATTGAGCATCCGACACTGCACGGTCTAATTATTCTAAATGACAGCCAGACGGGTGAGATCAAAAGTATCATTGATGGATCTTTTTTAACGGGATTACGGACTGGTGCCATCGGCGGTTCAGCGGTCAGACATTTGGCAGGAGAAGATGTTTCCAGCCTGGCAATTATCGGTACTGGTGTACAGGGGCTCTACCAGTCGATTGCAGCCTGTACGGAAAGAAAGTTTACAGACATTTATTTATATAACCGCAGTCCGGAAAAAATACCCAGCGTTAAAGAGAAATTGTACAGCTGGCTGGGTAGTGATATCCATTTACACACAGCAGATTCAGCTGAAGCGGCTGTACAAAATGCAGAAGTCATCATTACAGCAACTACTTCCAAAACGCCGGTTTTGCCGGATGATAAAGCTCTCTTAAAAGATAAATTGGTAATCGGCGTGGGCTCCTTCCAACCGGACATGCGTGAATTTCCAAAATCCCTGTATGAAATAACGGACAGCATATATGTTGATACTGACCATGCAGTGGAAGAGTCCGGAGATCTTGCTGAACCATTGGAAAAAGGCTGGATTGCAAAGGAGACAATAGAGAATATGGCTGATTTTTTAGCTGGTTCAAGGAAAGTCATTAAAGAAAAAGGGGGGAGTATAGTCTTTAAATCGACAGGAATGGCTTTGTTTGACGTTGTTGTTGGTAATCTTGTGTATGAAAAAGCGCTGGAAAAAGGGGCAGGTACAAAATTGAATTAAGTGGAAGTTTTAAACGGCTGACTCAAGCCCGGTCCTGAAACAGATTATGGAAATTCCCTAATTAACGATGGAAAGGGGGAGAAAGATGAATCCAAAGCTGAAAGATCCCGGTATTATTTTATTGGTTGTATTAGTGGCTGTTTCTGCATTCGTATTAATATGGTGGCCGACAGAAATTTATCTGATGGGTATTTCTCTTGCCGGATGGTTAATGTTTTTTACGTATTTTATTTGGTTTGCATTAGCTGTTGCCTACGTATTATGGATAGAAAAGGTGGAAAAAGAGAAGGAATCCGACTAGATTGGGGGGGGAATATAAATGCAATTAATGGAAACTGTTATATTAGCGATATATCTTGTGGGTATGACATTAATGGGGATATATTTTACAAAACGGGCCCACTCTTCTGAAAGTGATTATTGGACAGCAGGGAAAAAGATTAATACATTTGTCGGTGCTTTTGCATTGTTTGCGGCACTAGCAAGCTCCAGCTCTTTGATGGGGGCCGTAGGTTCAGGGGTATCATTGGGTATTCCGTTTCTGTTTGCCTATGGTTTTGGCGCTGTAGCAATCCTTCCGTTCACTATGTTTTTGGTATCCGGACAAATAAGAAGGTCGGGTGTGAGCACCTTGCCGGAGTTTTTCAAGCAGCGGTATGGCAATTCTGTACAAATTATAGCTGTGGCAATTGTTGTTGTGGGCATGACATTTTATATGGTTCCACAATTGACTGCGTCAGGACTTATTGGCTCGTATGTTTTGGGTATTGATTACACCACTGCGGTAATTGTGCTGGGGATCGGTTTTACATTGTATGCAGCGCTTGGAGGAATGTGGGCGATCACGTATACAGATCTCATCCAGGGAGCCCTGATTCTTGTTGGAATGCTTGTTCTGTCAATCATTATTCTAACCCAGCATAATGGTTTTGCTTCACTTATCCAGGAGGCGCTGACGGTGACACCAACATTCGGCGATATTACCCAGCCATGGATGTCTTACTTTGGTCTGTTTTTAGCCTTCCTATGGTTTGGAATTGTTTCTCCATCTGCAGTAATGCGGAACTTTGCTTCGCGTGATGCCCGGACCGCCCGGCGTTCGGCATTGGGGGCCTGTTTGCTTTATCTGATCATATTTATTTTTGGTTTTATAATTGCAGCAGGCGGAGCCTCCCTGGGCATTGCTGAGACCCTCGATAATCAGGACATGATATTTATTTCGGTAATTGAGACTTATATGTCTCCTTTACTTGCAGGAATTATGTTTGCCGGGCTGCTTGCGGCCATCATGTCTTCAGCTGATGCGATGCTGCTGGCAATTTCTGCCGGAGTGGCACGGGATATTTATAAGGAATATATTAAAAAAGATGCAACAGAAAAACAGGTTACAAGATTGGGTTTTATCATTATGGTAGTTGCAAGTATGATAGGAATTCTTATTGCTATTGAACCGCCTCAGCTTATTGCAATTATGGTTGGCTGGGTAGGGGGAGGACTTCTTTCTGCATTTGGTTTTCCTCTCGTTCTTGGAATCTGGTGGAAACGCGCAAACACAGCCGGTGCACTTGCCGGGATGCTAGGAGGCGGATTGACTTTCCTCCTTCTCGTTATCACAAAGCCGTTTGCACTCGTATCAGAACCGATTATTGCTGCACCTGTTTCTTTAATTTTAGTCATCGTTGTGAGTTTAATGACTCCTCCTCCATCAGAAGAAATGAAAAATCAAGTGGATCGTTATCACGGTGACTTAATCAATACAAAGAGAAAAGTTTCCTGAAAACACATTTAGCAGAGAGAGAATGGACAAATCTGGCTTCCAAAGTATTAATTTGGGGGCCAGATTTTGTTTATAATTCAAAATGTTCCCTTTGAAATAGAGATTAATGAAATCGCTTTCAGTTCTTTTTGTGCATTTTGCATAAATCGGTTAGAGTCTGAAACGATTGAAAGTATCGAAGTGTTGTCTGGATTAATAGGCTTAACATTAGAAATGAAAGCGTTGATTAAAAGGCGTATTTCAATAATTTTTAGTTATTCTGCCTATAGCATATAAAATCAGAATAAGATATAACTAAAAGAAATTGCAATTACGAATTATCTAATTTTACTGGCGAGAGGTGATTTCAATGGCAAATAAAACGGATATCATTATTGTTGGCGGCGGTGTGATTGGCTCAAGTGTGGCCTATAACTTATTGAATGACGGCTATACGGGGGAAATTACGGTTTTTGAAAAAGATAAAGTATATGAATACGCTTCTACTCCCCGAAGTGCTGGGGGAATAAGGCAATTATTTACTACTGGGATTAATGTGCAGATCAGCCGTTATGGGTTAAAAAAGTATACTACGTTTCCGGAAGATATGGCAATTGGAAATGAAAAAGCCGAAATTGATTTTAAACAGCCGGGATATCTGTTCCTGGCAAAAAATGAAAATATTGATCAGTTAGAGAAACAGATGGAATTGCAGCAAAGTTATGGGGTTCCTTCAGAACTGCTGTCAAAGGAAGAATTGTTATCCATCATACCCGAGTTGAATACGAAGGATTTGCAAGGCGGGCTCTACTGCGGGGAGGATGGGTATTTGGATCCATATTCCGTCATGCAGGGTTACGCACGAAAAGCAAAGGAACTGGGAGCAAATTATATATACGAAGAAGTCAGGTCGATTAAAACAGAGGGGGGGAAGGTAACCGGTGTGCATTTAAAGCATGGCGAAACATATGAAAGTCCCATTGTAATTAATTGTGCAGGTCCCTGGGCACCCGCACTTAGTGAACAGGCCGGTCTGCCACTACCTGTCGTGCCGCTGAAAAGACAGGTCATTCAATTTGACGCAGCAGAACCTCTGGAAAATCTGTTGCCGCTGACGGTGGACCCTACTGGTGTTTATTTCCGGCATGAAGGTACATCGATCATTACCGGTTATGGAGAAAAAGTAAAGCCTGGCATTGATTTTAGATGGCATCGCTCTTTTTTCGAAGAGCAATTATGGCCGGTGCTGGCACAACGTGTTCCCAACTTTGAAAAAGCAAAAATTACAGGTGGGTGGGCAGGAATGTACAGCCATAATACCAAGGATCAAAATGCGATCATTGGCAGCCACCCAAAAATGAATGGATATTTTATGGCTGTCGGGTTTAGTGGGCATGGAATGCAGCAGGCGCCTGCTGTTGGTAAAGGATTATCAGAATTAATCAGAAAAGGAAGCTATGAAACATTGGATTTAAGCCCGCTCCGTTTTGAACGCTTTGCGGAAAAAGAATTGGTGATAGAAGGGGCAGTTGTATAACTGGAAGTAAATAGATAAAGAAAGGTGGATTATATGAGTGACCCCATCATGGAGAAAAAAAGGGAAAATTGGGGAACAAGAATTGGGTTTATTATGGCTGCTGCCGGTTTTGCTATAGGTCTCGGGAACATTTGGCGGTTTCCGTATCTAGTGGGTGAATACGGTGGAGGAGCTTTTCTTCTAATCTATATTGCTATTATCATTATAATTGGAATTCCTTTATTTTATGTTGAAGCGGGCCTCGGCCGAAAAGCGCAGGCTGGGGCGATCAGCGGGATGCGGAAATTGACAAGAAAAGGGAGTGTTTGGGTATCTATCGGGTGGCTGGGAGTACTTACATCACTCCTGATATTTTCGTATTACCTTATGATAATGGGATGGCTGTTCGGGTATTTTGTAAAGGTGGGACTCGGCACTTTTGAAGGAATTACAGTCGAACAGACGGCAGCCATTTACGATGATTTTGTTGCAAATCCATGGCTTGTAACCGGATATACGATCATTCCCACGTTGATTCTCGCCTTTGTAGTTGTAAAAGGAGTGAAAGATGGAACAGAAAAATTTGTCAGGCTGTTAATGCCATTATTAATACTTATGTTGATAGCTTTGAGCGTGTTTTCACTTTCCCTGGAAGGGTCTTGGGATGGGGTTGTCTGGTATTTACAGCCGGATTTTTCACAAATTAACGGAGAAGCCGTACTGGCTGCACTCGGTCAGGCGTTTTTTTCCATTGGTATCGGAATGGCTGCTGCTTTTACCTATGGAAGTTACCTGAATAAAAACAATTCCAACTTGGTTGAAGACGGGGTCTGGGTAATTTCGCTCGACACATTTATTGCATTAATATCAGGCATGGTTATCTTCCCGGCAATATTTGCCTTTAATATGGCCCCGGATTCAGGACCTGCCTTGATCTTCCTGACACTTCCGTCCATATTCGAACAGATGCCGGGAGGTACCATATTCGGGCTGATCTTCTTCTTACTCGTAATCCTGGCAGCACTTACAACAGGGGTAGGTTTTGTTGAAACATTGGCAGCCAATGCATCTGAACTGCTGAACCTGAAACGAAAGGAGAGTGTCTGGCTTGTAACTGCAGTCAGCTTTGTGCTGGCAATTCCATCGATATTGTCCCAAGGACCGTGGTCGCATATTGAGATATTTGGAATGGATATATTTACATTTATTGACTACTTCTCCGGAAGTATTATGCTTGTAGTGGGTGCCCTGTTGCTATCCTTGTATGTTGTATTCCAATGGAAAACGGATAATTTCATTGAAGATATGAATACGGGAACAGAAAAAATTAAAATTCCATATGCGATTAAACCGGTTGTAACTGTGCTTATTCCTGCTGCCATTGCAGTTATTTTCATCAGCGGGCTTATTTAGAAGGATTAGGATCCTGATCTTCCCAACGGTCAGGATCCATTTTAATTTAAGAGAAATAACTGCGGTACAGTCCGGTGGAAAACGTGCTTGGATTTCCGAAGAAAAAACGTTCATATTGAGTTTGTCTCGTGCCAAAAGGACTCATGGTTGCATCCCAGGCAAGCCGAAACAGCTTTACACGCTCCTTTGCATCCAGTTTGGCACTTTGTAAATACTGGTCCAGTGCAGGACGTATTTCCGATGTAAAATCAGCTTCCCTTGGTATAGTTACTAAACCGCTGGCACCAAGCAATTGTATAATTTCAATTATACGCGGATACATTTTCGAAAATAGCGAATTAGCGGACTGTAAGGATGCCATTTCCGGGCGCATCAGACCAAAATCATCTATTGCCGCGTTCGTTTCTGCCTTTAAAAGCAAAGCTTTCAGTGATTCATAGGTCACAATGATTTCAGCCATTTTTTCATGAACATGTGCGTAGTCTCCGATATCGATGGTTTGGATGATATCTTTCGCGAGTTCCAAAAAAAATCCGGTTTTTATAATTCTTCGGTTCAAAACCTGATGAAGGGTAAATGGACGAAATGCACTTTTGCTTTGAAAGCTGTTTGCCGTCGGGATGTTTTTATAAAAGAAAACTCTCTCCCATGGTATGACAACACTATCAAACACAACAATGGTGTCCATTTCTTCAAACCGGGAAGATAAAGGATAATTGTATTGGGAATCTCCCAAATAAAAGGATTCACGGGAGATGAAGGAGAGGCCATCTGTATCGCTTGGTATGGAAAAAGCAAAGGCATGCTTCTTGTCATTTACGCCCCCGGGTGAGAAAACAAGCAATTCATCTGTAATACCGCCCTGAGTTGCAAGCAATTTTGCCCCTTTTATGATAAGCCCATCGTTAGTTTCTGCTATTATTTTTGCGGCAATTGGCTCCTCTTCATCTTCCATGTAAAATGGAGAGCGGTTTACTTGAGGGTTAACAAATGTATGTGTAAAAGAGAGATCATTTTCCCGGGCATATTTATAAAATGTAAAGAGGTTCTCGGGAAAGCAATTTTCTTTGTCATTTAAAAGATCAGTGGAAGCAGCTAAAGACATAAGAACTGTATTCATGTAATCTGGACTTCTGCCAAGCATGCCGCTGCTTAATTTTGCCCATTCCTGAATCATATTGCTTCTTTTCTTCAGATCTTCTTTTGAGGCTGGCATTAAATAGGAAGTGCCAATTCGGTTTCCGCTGTCCGGTGATTTAAATGTCATCACGCTTGATTTATCTTTATCATGCTGTAAATCATAAAGGGCAGCTTGTGCTTTTATAACACCTTTAAATAATGCATGCTCAGACTTTCTGCCGCTTATTTTTTCCCCGTTATGCCAGATGGTTGTATTCAGCCGATCGATTCGCTGTATATACTCATTTCCGGTTATTGCAGGCATTTTTCTCCACTCCTTAAAAAAATAAATTTAATACTAATATATTTTGGTGGAGAAAAATGGTTCATCGTGCACAAAGCTTTTCTAAGGCTGTATCTTTTTAGCTATAAAATTTCCCCATTTATTTAACGTTCAAGAAGTTGTACCCTGGCTATGATCGTTTATTTACTTATTTATTTTATATAATCTAACATAAACTGGAAAAATAAGTTGAGATAGGGAGTAAAAACATAAGAAATAGAATCATTTTATGAAACTAATTTCTTTACATTCCGTACATATGATAAGAAAGTGTGTGGAAATTTTGTTATGATAGAATAACAGTTATGTTAGAAATTTAGGGGGTACACCATTGGATTTTTATGAAATGAGTGAACAGCAGAAAGAAAGATGGAAAAAGCGGGGAAACCGAATAGGTATAATAATTGGTATCGTACTGCTTTTATTAATTTTGGGGATAGCATCTTTCCAGTGGATTATTGACTATATTTGGATGGATCACCTCGGATTTAAAACTGTATTTACTACGATTCTCGGCAGTAAAATTATGCTTGGGGTTATTGGTTTCCTTCTGTTTTCCATACTGATGTATATAACCCTTTCCTGGATACGGAAATCATATGTTGGCCACTTGAGCAAGGAACAGCTACCTGCTTTTATTACGAAAAAGAAACAAAGCATTCCGGCCATGCTTGGTATTTCCGCCCTTGTAGGTTTGGTTGGAAGCAGCATTATTCAGGGGATTGGCTGGGAGCCGCTGTTGAAGCTTTTGAACCATGCAACATTCGGGGAGACGGATCCATACTTTAATATGGATATTTCCTTCTATGTATTCATCCTTCCCTTTATAAAGTTTATTGTGTATGTTTTATTGGGTCTGGCCATCTTTTTTGTGGCAATAGAAATTGCTGCTTATTCCGTTTTTCATATGTATCGGATGAGCCGCTCTGCCCAGCTGCATATGGGGGTTACACTCAGTTTTATCGGGATTTTGCTGGCAGGACTCCATGTGTTGGCGCCTTATGAAACCTTGTTGTCAAATAACGTGAACATTTTTCAAAACAGTGTAGTGCATGGACTAAGTTATACAGATGACTTGGTTAATATTCCGGCAGCCTATATATTAGCAGGAGCAGCAATTATCGGGACAATCTGGATGATTATTTCCCTAGCGAGAGGCAAAATAACTGCGATGGCTGTACCGGTAATCGCATATGTTGTGCTTTTAATTGCAGCTCAGGGGGTATCTGTGGCTGTACAGCAATTTGTTGTTAGTCCGAATGAGTTCTCCAGAGAGAGCCCCTATCTCCAGCATAATCTGGATTATACGAGGGCTGCCTACGATTTGGAAAACATTTCGGAGGAAGAACACCCTGCCACCCCTTCACTGGATGCGGACATGATTGAACGGAATGAGCTTACGATTAATAATGTTCGGATAAATGATGCAAGGCCATTGCTTGATATTTATAATCAGCTGCAAACCTTCCGTACGTACTATCAATTTAACGATATCGATGTTGACAGATATGAGATTGATGGGGAATATCAGCAAGTATTTGTTGGTGCACGGGAATTAAGTACACAGGATTTGCCCGAGCAGGCCCATACGTGGGTGAACAGGACACTCCGTTATACACATGGGTATGGTGTAGCAATGAGCCATGTAAATGAATTGACCGCACAGGGGCAGCCGCAATATATGCTAAGTAATCTGCCGCCCCAGGGAGATATGGATATTTCACGCCCGCAAATTTATTTCGGGGAACAGAATGACTATGAAAATGTAATAGTAAATACAGAAGTAGATGAATTTGACTATCCATCAGGCGAAGAAAATATGAGTACCCGTTATGAAGAAGAGGAAGGCATTCCAATGACCTTTATGAATAGATTATTATTTGCCATTAATGAAGGATCATTCCGCATGCTGGTTTCCGACCAGGTGTCATCTGAAAGTCTTCTTCTGGAGACCCGTAATATTATGGACAGGGTACAAAGAATTGCTCCATTTTTTGAATATGATAGTGATCCGTATATTTTTGTCAGGGATGATGGTTCACTTGCCTGGATGATGGATGCTTATTTGACTGCAGAACGCTATCCTTATGCAGAGGCATATCAGGGGCAGGAAAGCTATATAAGGAATTCGGTGAAAGTGGTGGTGGATGCGTATACCGGGGCAGTGAATTTCTATCCCGTGGAAACGGAAGATCCATTGCTTCAAACGTATCAAAATATATTCCCTGATTTATTTACGGCAGAAATACCGGAAGATGTACAGGCACATTTCCGGTATCCGGAAAGACTGTTTAAAATTCAGGCCACAATGTATGGGACTTATCATATGACTAATTTGGAAGTATTTTATAATAGGGAAGATAATTGGGAGTTCCCAACAGAAAGATACTTTAATGAAGACATCGAGATGGAACCATACTACGTTACTATGAGCCTGCCCGGATATGAGGAGGAAGAATTTATTTTAATGACGCCTTATTCCCCTCGGAACAGGCAAAATATGGTTGCCTGGATGGGTGTCCGGAATGATGGTGAAAATTATGGTGAAATGTTCGTACACCGATTCCCGCAGCAGCGTAATGTATATGGACCGCAGCAGATTGAAAACAGAATTAATCAGGACTCGAGAATCTCACAGGAGCTGAATTTATGGTCTCAGGGCGGTTCAGAGGTTATTCGCGGGAACTTATTGACCATCCCTATTGAAGATACGATAATGTACGTGGAGCCGGTGTATATTGAATCATCCAATCAGACTTCATTGCCTGAAGTGCAGCAGATCATTGTTGCTTATGAGGATGAAATTGTTATGGCAGAGACATTTGATGAGGCATTAGAACAGATACTTTCTTTAGTTGATCCTGATTTTGAAACAGATGTGGAAGTGCCGGAAGAACCGGTGGATCCTGATGAAGAGATGGAGGACCCGGCAGATCAGGAAGATCCGCTGCAGGGTGCTGACGAAGTATTAAGTGAGCTCTCGGAATTGTTTGATGCATATCAGGATGCCCTCTCCGATGGGGATTGGGAAGAAGCAGGAAGTATTATGGCTGAAATCGAAGCATATTTAAATAACTAGCAGCAAAAGCGTAAAGGCGTTCTAAGTAAATGGGACGCCTTTACTTTTTTGTTTGAGCCTGGGTATGATCCCGAATGGTCAAAATGATATTGCTATGAAGCGAACTAATAGTCGATGAGTGCCTCGTAAATTGTGAGAACATATAATGAATTAATTACCACCTATTAACAGCTCCGCATAAGTGATGGCCAACTCCTTGGTAAATCTATCAAGACTATGGCTGCGACAGAGCAGCAACAGGGAATGTGGCGAAACGTAAATACGCGAGAGATCAACTTTAGGTTTCTCAGGTGTTATAAACAATACTTTTTCCTATTAATAAACGAGGCCATCCGATATGGTCTGCGATATCCCTAAGGTTCTCTCAGATAAGGAGAGCGATCAATTTTTTGAAATATCTTTTCATTTTTAATATAATAAAAATGGTCAATGAATGAGGTGAAGACAGCTCTAAAATTCTAAATAAGTTACGATAAGTTTAGATACTTACCGAAAAATTTAAAAGAAGTGGGTTTATTCAAGTGTAAAAATCTGAAAAATGTGAAGAAAAGATTAAAATAAAAGAAATTCCAAATAAAGAGGAACTGATTAAAGGGGAGATGCTTATGCAAACGAATCAAATTGACGTGAAAAAAATACGGCGTATTGGCAATAAGCTTATTTCGGAAACCTTGCTTTATAAATCTATCTACAAAAGTTTAGGTGTGAAAGAAAAAATGAATAAGTCGGTTAATATTGATTTTATTCGTGAAAATATGACGGATAAAGAACTGACTTATCATCCATTTTGGATTGTCAAAAATCTGGTAATTGCTGAAAGACCGCCCTTTCCTTCTAAGAAAATACCTAATGTTATTTTTATTGATGCCGTATCAGGATATCGCGGGTTATTTTCGAAAATTCCACCGGTCATAGAAGAAAAAGTAGAGGGAAATACTTTGGCACCGCTGCGAATTAGCAAGGAAGAAGTTGTAAATAAATATATTAAAAATGTCCAGGAAAAACAAATTAACCGATCATACATTTTAAAAAAGCCCCTTCATGAGGTAAAGGAAGTCTCCCTGGTATATTTACCGATATGGAAGGTAAGAGTGAAGAGTGACGAAATAAATGAAACGTTCTATATTAATGGGAATACCGGAGAATCAGAAAAATTTATGAGTGAGCGATGGAAAAGCGGGAAGGATCTGCTTGAATAATTTATATGGTGAGAAGTTTTCTGGTCATAAGGTGCAAAAAACTTATGACCAGACAGCGCTTATATTATATTGTTATAAAATTAATTTTAACAGGGCGACTACCGAAGATACATGTCTGAATATACATGGGATTTTCTCTGATCAGCGAATTGCGGAAATAGTTTAATCACATACCATAGTGCGTCTCTCTGGTATAAAAAATAACGTAAAACCACAGATTTCACCTGGAGAGCATTTATTTTAAGTCAGTCTGACTGAAAAAATCTCTGGTATGTACCCTAAAGGGTAAACCTGATTAAAATGCAAAACCAATGAGATACTTATGATCTTCATCAATGGAACTGTTCCAATACTATTTTTGTTCTACAAATCAAATGTTGTTACATCAGAAGTAAAGCTGGATATTGCTTCATGATCTAAATCGTAACCAATCCCAGGTTTTTCAGGCACATTAATCATTCCATCTTTCACGGCCACTTCAGGCTGAATGATATCTTGTTCCCAATAATGTGAAGAACCTGCAATATCGCCCGGAAGAACAAAGTTGGACAGGGTGGCAAGTGCTATATTATGTGCCCGCCCCACCCCCGCTTCCAGCATCCCGCCGCACCAGACAGCAATGTTATTTTCTTTGCAAAGGTCATGAATCCTTATTGCTTCTGAAATGCCGCCGACTCTCCCTATTTTAATGTTAATAACTTTGCAGCTGCCAAGTTCGATAGCTTTTCTGGCATCCTCAAGAGAAGTAATACTTTCATCCAAACAAATAGGGGTGGCCAATTTTGACTGAAGTTTTGCGTGATCAATAATATCATTATGTGCCAAAGGCTGTTCAATCATCATTAAATTAAATTCATCCAATTGCCTGAGGTGTTCCAGGTCTTTTAAGGTATAGGCGGAATTTGCGTCTGCCATGATAGCTGTTTCGGGAAAATGCCTCCTTACTTCGCGCAGTAATTCCACATCCCAGCCGGGTTTTATTTTTATTTTTATCCGTTTATATCCTTCTTCCAAAGAATTATTAATGGTATGGAGCAATTCATTAATGGTTGATTTGATTCCAATGCTGATTCCGGCTTCAATTTTCTTCTTGCTGCCGCCAATTGCCCGGGATAGAGGAATATTCTTTTTTTTCGCATATAAATCCCAAATTGCCCCTTCCAGTGCTGCTTTTGCCATATTATTGCGTTTTACGGGAAGAAATATCTTATGAATTTCCCCAGGGTGACTGAATTGGTTTTCGTGTATAAGCGGGATTAAAAAGTCTTTCATCATATGTAAATTGGTTTTCACGGTTTCTTCCGTATACCAGGGGCTTGTGAAAGCAACTGATTCCCCATATCCATGATTGTTGTATGAATCTATGGCTTCTATAATATAAAATTCCTTGTTTTCCAATGTGCCAAAGCTTGTTTTGAAAGGTTTTTTTAACTGCATTTTTAAATTATGCAATTGTATCCGTTCCAGTTGTATCGTCATCGTATTATTCTCCTTGCATCATTTTATAAACCCCCGGCGAAATAAATGCCTGCAAGATATATTTTACATGTTTGACCTGCTTCTTCAAGTAAGTACCTGTGATAAACAATAGTAAGGTATTAAAAAAAGCAGGGAGAGTCCCCTGCTTAGCAACATTTCTATTATTAAAGAGCATGGTCACGTATTTGGAGAGAAAGTATTTATAAGCTATTCTAGTGACAGCAGACAATTTCTAAAACCAGGCTGCCCCTACAATAATAAGCAGGATAAACAATACAACAATCAAGGCAAAACCTCTACCGGCGCCAAATCCTGTTCCGCCATAACCGGCGCCGCATGCTCCCGGCCCATAACCAGCACCTGCAACCGGACCGCCGAAGCCGCCATGACCAAAACCTGGTCCATAACCGAATCCCATATCCAACCTCCTAATTAACAGTTTATGAATTCACATTAATAAAAACCTGCATAAGATGCGCCTACAATAATAAGCAAAATAAACAATACAACAATAAAGGCGAAACCTCCGCCATATCCAACTCCACCTGCAGCTGGTGCACCCATTAATAACACCTCCCTATCTACCTAACATCAATATATGGTAAATACCCCCTATGGGAAATGGATAGGTACCCAGAAAAAGAAAATTAGGCATACTTTTTATACACATTGGACTGCAATATTTGGTTTATCACTGCCTAAGGCGATTGTAATTTAGAATTATTTCCACTCCTCTTCCATTATAACTGTCCATTACGCTTGGTTGGGTGCATTCATACACTGTTATAACTGCAAGGATTTGGAGGTGATTGAATGTCTGTTGCACATTTCCATGGACTTTGCCAAAGGTATAAAGGCAGAGGTGTCGAGATCAGAATGAAAGATGGGAAAGTCCACAGAGGGATTATTAGGCATGTTGATAATTCGAGGGTATATTTACAGCCCCTTGGCAGACCTGGCGGTTTAGGCGGATTTGGCTGGGGATGGGGCTGGGGTGTCACTGGCTTCGGTATTGGATTGGCCCTTGGCGGTATATTAGGACTGGCTTTAATTCCCGGATTTTGGATTTAAAATAATTGATGATAAACAAGAGACAGAAGGAGTTCATATGTTGCTGTCTCTTGTTTATTAATTCTGCTTTAAAAGAAGGGAGACCGCCAATTCAATATGAAATGAATTACATATTGAAAATCTTTCTTATCCGCCGTTTTTCAATTGTGCAATTTCTTCTGAGGGTAACGTCATCAAATCTTTTGTATTCATCTTATTTTCTTTGGCAAATTTTTGTACGATATAGTAACCAACACTGTAACCAAGCATTTTGGGCTGAAAGCGTAAGCCGTATAATAAATCATGATGGCTTCTGTCAGTTTTGGGAATGTCCCTGTTGGGAATAAGCTTGGTTTTCCACCACTTCTCGAGCATGTCATCCGGATAATATTTACACCAGCTTGCCAAGTGTTCCTCTCCAAGTTTTTCATGAACTGCCTGTTCAGCTAAACCTTCCAATATAATGGAGTCGAGCAGCACGTAATCTTTCTCTTTTTTTGGAAATTTTTGCATCCTGCATACATGGTTATATTCATGAATGAACAGTGCTCTCATTTCCTCTTTGGAAGTTTCATCAGAAATAAAGAGGAAAAGTTTATCTGCAAATGCAAGTCCCGATTTTCCGTTATTCTCTTGTTTTAATCTTCGGCTATCCGATGAAGGAAAAATAAAAACCGGAATATCCGGCCCATTCCAAATATGTTTTAAGTGTGTGAATTCCTTCTGAACAAATTCCCATATTTTTTTTCGCTGCAAGTACCGAATAAGTTGTTTTCCATTTTTTAAAGGAGTTTGATACATACCATTGATCATTAAATGATGGTATATTTCAGTGCTGTCAGCCCCGGGAAATAATGCCTCCAGTTTTTCACACATTTTTATCGGATCATCATAGGCCTTGATCAGCCATTTATCTGTAGAAATAACTCCCATTGGCGTTCACCTTATTTCAATATTTATAGTTAGCCTATGGTTTATACAGGGCCGGTGTTCATTCTTTCGCTAAGATTTTTATAAGGTTGTTGTAACTAATTGAAATTATTTTCCATAAACTATGGCATCATCAAATAGCGGAGGAAGATTATGAATATACGAAAAGCTACCATAAAAGAAACTGAAAAAATACTTGCCCATGCTCTTCAAGTACTAAAGGAAGCAAGTATGGGGCATGTTGTTCCGAGGAAAACAAAAGCTATCCAGCATGCGGAAAATTTTCTGACTAATGGTGGTTATTATTTTGTTGCCATCGAGGATAATATTATAAAAGGCTGGATCGGGCTCAGTAATGGGCTGAATTATAATACAGATGAACCGATCGGTTTTATATCAGAGCTTTATATTCTCCCGAAGTACCGTAAACAGGGGATAGCAGAGGAATTGCTCAAAGAGGGGCTTTTGCAGTTTGAAAAGATGGGTTATGAACAGGTGCAATTGAATATATATGCAGGAAATAACGCTAAAATATTATACGAAAAAATTGGATTTTTCGAGGTGTCATCAATAATGCAGAAAAATATAAAAGAATAAAATAGTTTTATCATCAAATGACGGTCATTTGGACAAACTAATCTTGAAATTCCCAAGATAGGAGGTCCAAAATTTGGAAAATAAAGCGAAACAGAAACAGTCGCGGGGAAACAACAAGCTGGATCAGACGGAACAAAAAGCTAAAAAAGAACCAACAGTAAAGTCGGAAAAAATTCGTTATAAAAATGCTGATACCATTTATGATCTGTAACATGGATAAAAGTGAAGAAGCATGCCTCTTCACTTTTCAATTTTTACTTTCCATCACTTTTCTCGTATTCATCATAAATAATTCGGGTTACTCGGGTTGATTCACCGCTTCTTATTTCTTCCTCATTTGCTTTTTCTCCGAATGAATCATCCGGATCTATGCCGGGAGCCTGAACTTCGGCTGCTTTATATTCTTTCTTCTTTTTATTGTTTCGCAAAATATCCCTCCATTCTTTTTTTATTTTTTCCAATGGTTTAAATGGAATTCATCTTTCACCTGGAAAAAGCACTTAATTAGAAAAAAGTGATTTCTGTAAATTTTTGACCTGCAAAAAAATACCTTTCATATTTTGGAGCATATAATCCAACCTATGTGTGAAAGGGAGGTTTTTAAATGAATCAGCAACTGCGGAATCTTATGACATCAGACGTTTATACGGTGAGTGAAACGCAATCTGTCCAGGAAGCTGCGGCGATCATGAGTGAATATAATATCGGTTCTTTGCCGGTAGTCAATAATAACGGTGAAATGGTGGGAATCATTACAGACCGCGATATCACACTTCGCTCCACTGCTCAGGGAGAAGCTGCCGAAACAAATGTTTCAGAGGTGATGACTGACCGGCAGGTTGTTCAGGGGTCGCCTGATATGAATGTGGAAGAAGCAGCACAATTAATGTCCCAGCAGCAAATCCGCCGCTTGCCTGTTGTAGAAAACGGTCAGGTTGTTGGCATGGTTGCATTGGGAGATATAGCGGTGGACAGTCAGTATAATGATGAGGCGGAAGAGGCGTTAAGCAGTATTTCAACCCCATCGGCTCCTCAAAAGTAACCATTTCAAGTGTCAGCATTCGTAAGTTTTGCTGTAACTTTTCAATTATTACTTCCTTTTAAAATAGCAGGCTGTTCCGGGAATTTCCCGAAACAGCTTGTTTTATTTCGGCTGATTTAGATGGATTTCCATGTTATGAGGTAAATTTAACCAGGGGGAAGGACGTGTGCTGGTGTGATCGGATAGAACCAGATATCGAGCATTTTTGAGTTGTCATTTTCTCCTTACATATTTCCGGTTAATTTTGGGTGTACATAATTGTTTGCCATCCCTTTTATAAGGGTATGAGGAAGAATACTGATATAACAGGTTTCTTTGCCGGATAGTTTCCTATTATTTTGCCTGCATTACAGTGCATGGCTGAGCATTTTTTATCCTGCCTGCAGGTGTGCTGTTTTCATTTGCTTTGAGAAGGAAATACATGTGGAGAGGGGTATTCATTCATTGGACAGTTATCAGCTCCTTTTATTATTAATCATTGGTTACATCATCTATTCTATTGATAAAAAGCAGGAATATTTTCCTGTACCTGTCGTTTTGCTCGGATTAGGGCTCTTAATATCTTTTATTCCATACTTTGAAAGCATATCAATAAACCAGGATATTTTATTTTTTGTATTTCTTCCTGCTGTTCTTTTTGTTTCGGCATATCAATTTCCGCTCGATATTTTGCGCAAGGATAAATGGATTATAGGCAGCTTGGGAACAATAGGGGTTTTGTTAAATGTCATCGTTTTAGGATCAGCGATTTTTGCAGTCGGAAACCTCTTTATTGATATCTCTTTCATTGCGTCATTGCTGATTGCTGCCATTCTAGCTCCGACCGATCCGGTTTCTGTCGTTTCCATTTTGAAAAAATCATTAAGCAATGAAAAAATAGCAGATATTGTGGAAGGGGAATCTCTGCTGAATGACGGAACCAGTATTGTCTTATACACTGTGCTTTTGGGGATGTTAATCAATCAAACCAGCTTCGCACCAATGCTTATTCTTGGTGAATTTTTTATTGTCTCCATCGGAGGAACGCTTATAGGACTCGCATTCGGCTGGATCATGAGTAAAGCTGTTTCTTATTCGGCAAACCGGCAATACCAGGTAATGCTGAGTATTATTGTTGCTTACGGCAGCTTTCACCTGGGAGAACTGCTTGGTGTGTCCGGAGTTCTCGCAACGGTTACCGCGGGAATGATGCTATCTTTTGAATTTGGTAGAAATATTAAAGATAAAAAACATTTTCATGAGGCATTGAATGGATTTTGGGAGGTTGTCGAGCCATCCATTTTATCGATCATGTTTCTAACCATCGGCATTTTAGCAATGGATTATCTATTCTTTCCGGAATGGCTGCTTGTTATTATTATTTTTACTATGTCACTTTTGACAAGATTTATTGTTTTAAGCGGGATCACCCGGACTATTCCTACATGGAGACGTGAATTTTCCATGAAGGATGTTGGCATTATTTCTTTCTCAGGAATAAAAGGCGCAGTTTCAGTTGTGCTGCTTTTAGGCCTGGAAGCCACAGCCCAGAACGACGATACCCTCGTATCCCTCGCCTTCGGAACTATAGTATTATCTATCTTTATACAAAGCATCGGCATTTTTCCTCTGTCAAAAAAATTGTAAATACAGGGACGGTTCTCCCGTATCTTCTTCAAGTAAATTCAGTTTATTAAAACGAGAGAACCGTCCCTATGTTTCATGTGCAAAGTTGTGATAGAATATATTATACTTCTTTTATTTTCCTTCGTTTTCCTTTCCATTTTAAGAGAAAAGGTGATGGTGTATGAAATTAATTCTCGCAGAAAAACCCTCCGTTGCAAAAAACATCGCTGATGCATTAAAAATTAAAACAAAGAAAGACGGATATTTTGAAGGGACAGATTACTTGATTACCTGGGCATTTGGTCATTTGGTTGAATTGTACGATGCCAAGGATTATGACAGTAAAATGGCACGGTGGAGCATGGACAACTTTCCCTTTATCCCGCAGGAGTTTAAATATAAAGTTAAAAGCAATCCCAGGAACAGAAAAAGTACCGATCCGGGTGCTGCTAAACAGCTTAAAATCATCCAGCAGCTAATGAAACGCCCGGATGTGGAAGCAATTATCTCTGCCTGTGATTATGACCGTGAAGGGCAGCTGATCGGAGACAGTATTATTTACCGGGGCGGCAGGCAGAGCAAGCCGGTCTATCGTTTATTGCTTAATGAGTGGACACCTGGAGAAGTTCAGCAGGGTCTGAAGTCCACCCAGCCAAACCGGACAATGAAATCTTTAAGGGATTCGGGGATCAGCAGACAATGGGCAGATTGGGTGATCGGGATTAATTTGACTTCCGTTGCCACATTAAAATATCAGAAAGGAAAAGGCAAAGCGCTTAATATTGGCCGGGTTCTCCTGCCAACCTTAAAAATTATCTATGATCGGGACACGGAAATAGAAAAATTTGTTCCTGAGAACTATTTTAAACTGCAGGCAAAGTTTCAAACAAAAGATAAAAATGAGTATGAAGGGGCTTATACAGAGGGAAAAGGAGAAAAGTTTAAAAAGAAAGAAAAACTGGAGGCAATTCAAAAAGCTATACAACAAAAACAGGGTACGATTGTTGATAAAATAGTGGAGAGAAAAAAGGAATTTCCGCCGCTTCTTTTCAATCTTTCCAATCTGCAAGGACATATAACAAATAAATATAAAGGCTGGACGTCGGATAAAGTCTTAAAGACTGCACAATCCCTGTATGAGAAAAAGCTGATTACATACCCGCGAACATCAAGCAGGGCCCTGGAAGAAAGCCTAACCGGAAAAACGGCCCATGTTCTTAAAACCCATGCAGCGGACTTGCCATATAAAGATGAAATTAAATTTATGAAAACAAAAAGGGTATTTAACAATGACAAAGTCGAGAGCCACAGTGCTATTACGCCAACTTATCTCAGACCGAAAAAGCTTACCGGGGATGAACAGATTGTTTACACTGCGATAAAAAACCGTTTTATCATGCAATTCATGCCCATAGCGGAATATGAAGAGACAAAACTCCAAACAAAGCTGGAGGGCCAGGACGGGCTGTTTATTTCGAAAGGCCGGGTACAGCTTGCAGAAGGCTGGAAAAAGGTAGAAAACATTCAATCAAAAGAAGCCATTTTGCCGTTTGTTCAGGAAAATGAAACTGTAAGTCTGATAGACTCCAAGATTTCTTCTCATGTAACCAAACCGCCAAAGCAGCATACGGAAAAAACATTGCTTCGTGTGATGGAAACATGCGGCAAGGGATATAAAGACGAGGAAAATGAGGAGGAATTGGCAAATATTTTAGCTGGTTTCAGTATCGGCACCCCGGCAACCAGAGCGGAAACAATAAAGAAACTGAAGGAAGCAGGATACATTAGCGTTAAAGGAAAAAACTTGGAATGCACACATCTGGGCAGAAAACTGGTAGAAACTTTCCCGGTGAAAAGTTTGTTTGATCTCGAATTTACCGGGCGTCTGGAAAAATCATTGTCTGATATTCAAAAAGGAATGGAAAACAAAAGTGCTTTTTTAAAGCAGATTTTTACATTTACCAATCAATCGGTAGAAAGAATAAAAGCGGATCAGCAGGGAATCATCAAAGAGATTCCAGCAAAAACAAACACGGAAGAAATCATTGGTAAATGCCCTGCGTGCGGAAATGATGTAATCGATGCCTACATTGGTTTTACATGCAGGGATTGGAAAAAAGGCTGTGATTTTATCATCTGGAAGAATGATAAATACCTGGCAGCATTAAGGAAAAAACCGGGCAAAACGATGGTGAAACAACTTCTAAAAAATAATAAAACGTATGTAAAAGGGCTGACAAGTAAAAAAGGGAAGAAATTCAATGCCTATTTGAGATATATAAAAAATAAAGATAATGATTACTACAGCTGGGAAATGACATTTAGAAAAAAATCCGGACGTTAGCTGAAAATTCTAGCTCACGTCCGGATTTTTCTTCTATTCGTTTGATAATTTCAGTATATCCAGCAGTTTAAAGAACAAACCGAGAATAATAGCAACCACTGTTGCAAGCCCCATTCCGGTTAATTCGACGGAACCAATCTGGATAGTTGCCCCGCTGATACCGATAACCAAAACGACACAGGTTAAAATCAAATTTTGTGACCGGTTATAATCCACATTCGCCTCTACCAGCATCCGAATCCCGCTCGCTGCAATGATACCGAAAAGGAGCAGTGAAATTCCCCCCATTACCGCAGCAGGAATAGAGGAAATGAGGGCAGCCAATTTTCCGATGAAGGACAGCACAATGGCAATTACTGCCGCTCCGCCAATAATCCAGGTGGAATACACTCTAGTGATTGCAAGTACCCCAATATTCTCACCGTACGTAGTATTTGGAGTGGAACCGACAAAACTTGAGATAATGGTGGAAATCCCGTTCCCCATTAAAGAACGGTCAAGACCGGGGTCCTTTGCCAAATCCTTTTTTACAATATTACTTGTTACGAATAAGTGTCCGATATGTTCCGGTACTAAAACTAATGCAGCTGGCAGGATAACAAGAATGGCCGACCAGTCAATTTTCATCTGATAATATTCCGGCATGGAGAACCATGCAGCTTCTTCCACTGCAGTAAAATCAACCAGGCCAAATGCAAAAGCAATGATATAACCTGCCACAATACCGATTAAAATCGGAATTATTTTCAAAAATCCTCTCATGGTTACCCAGCAGATAATAGTAATAGCCAGGGTCAATACAGCAACTGTTACCGTGTTAGGATCCATGGTCCATCCAGGTCCGGCTTCTGCATCGGGAATTAAGCCCGCCATTTCTGCAGCAACGGGAACAAGCTCAAGGCCAATAACTGCTACAATGGCTCCCATGGCAGCGGGCGGAAAAACGACATCAATCCATTTTGTCCCGGCGATTTTTACAATGAGACCAACCAGTGTCAAAACAATACCGACTACAAGAAATCCGCCGAGGGCATAGCCGTAGCCTTCCCCGCCGGCATATTGGCCCAGGACTACAAAGACCGGGGAAATAAAAGCAAAACTGGAGCCCAGGTAGGCCGGAATCTTTCCCTTAGTTATAAATAGATAGATTAATGTTCCTACACCATTCATTAATAGAATGGTTGCAGGGTTAACCCCAAATAGTACAGGAACCAAAACAGTAGAACCAAACATCGCAAATAAATGCTGGAAGCTTAGTGGTAAACTTTGTAATAAGGGCAAGCGTTCATCGACTTTAATTTCTGTGTACTTTGCCAATTATTATCCTCCTCTTATTTATGATTCATAAGTTACCACTGCAAATGAAAAAACACCTTGCTTTTGGCAAGGTGTTTTCAGAAATAAAAATATGCATACTGGTAGACTGCTGTATTTTTATTTGCGGCAGGCCTGACCTGCTTCACCTTGCCAGCCTCGCGGGACTGGGTTAAAGGTAACCGTATGAAATATCTTCTCAATAATTATCGCAGGATGTTTCCAAACTGTCAATGAAATTTTTAAAAAGGGCCTATAAAACTATGCTTTTAATTGGGTTTTTAATATTTTTCCGCTCACTGTTTTCGGGAGTTCTTCCATAAAGGTTATCCTTTTAGGACATTCAGTCTTATCCATCTTATTTAAGCAAAAATCCATCAGCTCCCGTTCGGTTGCTGTTTGACCTTTGTGCAAAACGATAAATCCCTGTACGATTTCCCCTAATTCCTGATCGGGAACCGGAATAATTGCTGCTTCCTGTACGGCAGGATGACTAAGCAATATTTTTTCAACATCCATAGAGGACAGAGGTGTTTCACTGGATGTGATATCTTTCATTGGTTCCACTACATGAATCTTCCCGTTCTTATCGATGGTTCCCTTATCACCGGTTCGGACCCATCCTTCTACTGCCGACATATTACTGCTCTGGTCTACCACTCCTTGACCTTTTACGATAATTTCACCGATCTCTTTGCCATTATGCGCAACATCTTTCCCGTGCTCATTTACTACTCTGACTTCTGTTCGAGTCATGAAATTTCCCCACCTTTTATATAAATTTCCTGTAGTATTTTTATTTAATATGAAAATTATATCATATTTTACTGAAAGCGTTTTACTGGAAAGTTATTTTCATGTAAAAATTTCTCTGGAAAAAATAAAGCTTCTATCTTTCCGGCTGAACAATAAAGCTAAGATAGAAGCCGTTTCCCCTGAATAGCGAATTGCATTGACTAGTATATAAGATATTTAGGAGGTGTCACTATTGCGCAGGCATGCGAAACCAATTATGTTACCGCCAAAATTTGTGGCCCATGATCATAAAGTGCAGCGGATGCAGCCGATTGTCCAACCTATTGTGCATGTAGATCGTTACAATATTGTAGATGTACCAAGACCTATTTACAGGCCAATGAGAAAAAGGGTTGTTGTGGATCCAAGAGCCAGATACTTTTAATCTTACCTGGACTGGGACATCATTTAAAAGTCAAACAATCACCTTACCAGAGTCGGGAAAATTTGTCCCAGCTCCTTTATGGTTTACCTTCCGTTAATAATTGTTGAACGATAGGTTGGAAAAGATTACAATGAAAGGGAAATGTCAATATTTCAGAAAATCATGATTATTAATGTACTCACCCTGGGCTTTTATTGCAGTGATTGCAGCAGGTAACAATGCCTGATGGCAAAGAAGCAAGGATAACAATGAAACAGCATCAGATAATGAACATTTCTCTTCTTCCTCAAATTCTGGTCTTGACTAAAAAAAATGATGAAAAAGAGGAACAAGTACCGGGTCGATACCCGGAAACGCAACAAGTTTCGTAACCAGACTCAGGCCGAGACTAAAGATCCCGGCAATGAACCGACAGATAAAAAAGAACCTTCAGATCCCAATGATAATTAAATAATATTAAAAGGAGTGAGTTCTTTTGGCAGAACTAACAGGCAAAACAGCAATTGTAACCGGTGCCAGCAGTGGAATCGGAGCTGGAATCTGCAGACATTTTGCTGAAGAAGGTGCTAATGTGGTACTGGCAGCCAGAAGGAAGGACAAGCTGGATGCGCTTACAGAAGAAATAAATAAAAAAGGGAAAGGAAAGGCTTTTGCTGCGGTTGCGGATGTTTCTGTTCTATCTGACATGGAAAAGCTGGTCAAATATACCAAAGAAACAGTGGGAGATGCAGATATCCTGGTAAATAATGCCGGACTGGTAGGTTCCTCCAGGGTGAGGGACGGTGAAGTGGCTGAATGGGAAAAAATGATAGATGTAAATATTAAAGGTGTTTTATACGGAATCCAGGCTGTACTGCCTGATATGATCAGCCGTTCTTCGGGACATATTATAAATACAGCATCTGTTTCCGGGTTCGAGGTTACGAAGACAAGCACGGTGTATAGCGCCACAAAGTTTGCTGTGCGGTCGATTTCACAGGGGCTGGAAAAAGAGCTTGCCCGTACAGGGGTACGTGTAACGAATATTTCACCGGGAATGGTCGAAACGGAACGCAATTCCGAAAGCCTGGCGTCATACAGCAGAAAACCGCTGCAAACGGACGATATCGCCAGGGCGGTTGTTTATGCTGTTACCCAGCCGGATTACGTGAATGTAAATGAAATTACAGTTCGACCTGTATAAAGAAGTTTAGTGTCGGATAGTTTGTAATTAATAGGATAAGTTCAATAGCCTATTTATAAAAACTTTGATATGATAAATATGTTATATTATAGTTAAAGTGCATCTATATAGTTTTACTGGCATTATCAGCTTATTTATTAGATCGCTTAGTACTTAGAACAATAAAGGAAGGTGGAAGTTATATGAGTTCGAACAAGCCAAAAATAGTAATTCTGGGAGCAGGATATGCCGGTTTGACCACTGCCAGGCGCCTGACCAAACAATTGACCCCGGAACAGGCAGAAATTGTATTAGTCAACAAACATAATTATCACTATGAATCAACGTGGCTTCATGAAGTAGCTGCGGGAACAATTAATCCTAATCAGGCCCGTGTAATGATCAGTGATGTTGTAAATCCTAACAGGGTTCGCCTTATTTACGATTCAGTGGTGGAAATCAAAAAAGACGACCAAACCGTTGTATTGGAAAATAGTGAACTTACCTATGATTATTTGGTAGTGGCTTTAGGCTTTGAATCCAATGACTTTGGCATCAAGGGAATGAGTGATTATGCCTTTGCCATTGAAGATATTGATACCAGCCGCTTGATCAGTGAACATATTGAGTATCAATTTGCAAAATATAATAACGATGAAAACGCTACAGAAGAAAGTTTGCATATATTAGTCGGCGGTGCAGGTTTTACAGGTATAGAATTTGTAGGGGAGCTTGCGGAAAGAGTACCGGAGCTTTGCAAAAAATATGATGTAGACCGCAGCAAAGTACGCATCATCAACGTAGAAGCAGCACCATCCATTTTGCCTATGTTTGATAAGGACCTTGTAAGCTATGCGATGAAATCACTGGAAGACCGCGGTGTAGAATTCAGAATAGGAGCACCTATCTCTGAATGTACCCCGGAAGGGTTTATTGTTGGAGAAGATAATGAGTTAATCAAGGCCGGCACAGTTGTATGGACCGGTGGTGTAAAAGGAAGCTCTGTACTGGGGAACTCCGGGTTTGAACTTGTCAAAGGAAAAGTGAATGTTGACAGTGATCTGCGCATGCAAGGAGAAGAAAATATTTTTGTCATTGGTGACTGTTCATGGGTTTGGAACAAAGAGGCAGACCGCCCATATCCGCCTACTGCTCAGTTAGCTGTACAGGAAGCAGCCGTGGTAGCTGCCAATTTGAATGCGCTACTTACTAATGGACCATTAACAGAATTTGTATTTGATGACAAAGGAACCGTTGCATCACTTGGGGTAAATGATGGCATTGGAAATGTGTTTTCCAACTACAAGCTTTCCGGTAAAAGTGCTGCAGCAATGAAAAAAGTGGTGGACAACCGTTCCCTGTATCTGATGGGGGGACCTAAACTGGTTCTTAAAAAAGGAAAAGTCCGTCCGTTTTAATTACAGGCTGTATTGTTTTTTAAAAGAACCTGTATTGCGAAAACCTTATCTTGCATTGAAATCGGGAGGTTAAACATATGAAAAATAAAACATTTTGGAGTTTTTTATTAGTCATTGCTTCTTTAGTCGGTTATCGCCTGCTGAGTGATTACCTGGAAGATACAAGAGATTTCCGATAAGAATGAAAGGCCGCCTAGCTGCAGTTAGGCGGCCTTTTTAACAAGGTGAATAGTCGGAAAGAATAATCAATGTTTTTTAATAAAGAGTGTTTTTCGTCATAGATATAATATAAAGTTTTTTGGTATGATAGCGATGGAGGGATGTATATGAATACAGGAATCGTTATATTTTTAATAGTATTATTTGCCGCAGCATTGGCCGGCACATTTTTTGCTTTTAGGCAAGAGGAAAATAAAATCAAAAGATATGAAGAAGAAGGGGTCACACCCCAGGATGAAATAAAACGTTCCCTTGATTATGAAAAAAGTTCTTTAAAATCAAATGTTCCTATTCAGCTTTGGATTTATTCAATTGCCATATTTTTATCGTTATTGGCTTTTGTTATTTATTTAATTTTATAAACGTATGCCAGGAGAATTCCTGGTTAATTTTTTGCTTTTTTCCCATACTAAAAATGGGAGGCATGAAAATGAAATTTCTTACATTATTTGTTTTAATATTAATCTTTCCCATTCCTGCAGCATCAGCAAATTTAGATGCTGATGAAGATATACCAAAAATGGAAAAAGTGGAAATTGAGCAATACTCACTAAATCCTGTTGAGTCTCTTTTTATCGATGAGGGCAAGCTAAAACAATTGGTGGCCAGTCTGGAGAAAAAGGTTTATATAGCCCCAGAAAATGCAAGGATAAATGAAACAGGTGAAATTATTGATGGGGAGCCGGGAACCATGCTGGATAAGGAAGAATTCCACCGAACATTCAGGGAGGCATTTTATAGTGATCAACAGGAAAAAGTGCTGGATATCCCGGTAAAAGATGTCTTTCCAAAAGTGAACCGGGAGTTGCTCGAAGATATTAGTTCGAATAAACTCGGCAGCTATTACACATCTTTTAATCAAAACAATAAAGAACGTTCACATAATATTTCTTTAGCAGCAGAAGCCATTAACAATTATGTGGTTTTTCCCGGTGAATCTTTTTCTTTCAATGAAGTTGTCGGGGAACGGACGATGGAAAAGGGGTATAAACGTGCGCCGGTTATTGTAAAAGGAGAGCTTGCAGAAGATATTGGCGGAGGAATATGTCAGGTGTCTTCCACGCTTTTTAATGCAGTTGATTTAAAAGGAATTCAAATTATTGAAAGATATGCACATTCCAAAGAGGTACCCTATGTGCCTCCGGGAAAAGATGCTGCAGTCAGCTGGTGGGGACCTGATTTTGTATTTAAAAACATATATAATCAGCCGTTATTAATTCGTGCAGCAGCAAAGAACGGGAACCTTATGGTTTCTATCTACTCTTCCGATACAGCAGATTTTTTTAAGGGTGATTAATTTCACGTTTTATCCGTGCGGCACGCATCACCCGTACATTGACCGACAGGAACGATTTTCCGGTTTTTGGCTGTGAATTGGTATATTCTCTCCCCAAGTCCGCTCCATTTTACAAGATACATGAATGGCAGAAGAAGCCACATGACTGGTAATTGTTTTGCTATTTCAATTAAAGCCTGATAACCCTGAAACCATTTGCCTTTATGAAAAACATGGAGGCTTTTTTCCATTGCTTTTGCATAGGAAGATAGTTCACGAAACGACTGAAATGTCAGTTTCCTTCCCCAATCCACTTTTTGCCAAGCCGTCTTTGATGTCTTACACATGGAACAATCACCATCGTAATAAACGATCAATGCTGTCACCTCCGCTTAAGTTCATTGTAACATATATACGGACTATTTTTTACTGCAGAAAATTGGTGAATACGTCCCCCACCAGTGAAGCAAACACCTCATACATCAGGTTACGAACGGTTTCTTCAAAATCAATAAGATTGCCTGTTTGGTGTATTAATGTGTATAATTTTGATATAATAGTATTCATGAAGAGGCCTCTTTCTAAATGTATTTGCCGTGGTAAGCATACATTTATGATAGAGTGCCTCTTCTTTTTTGGCTAGGATTTTGTAGAATTATCACCGAGAACTATTTTACACATACAAATTCATTGCTGCTTGAGGTATGTTTATCATTTGGAAAATTAGAAAATACTGTTAAACTAAGGAAAAGAATAGAGAGGAGGTAATAAATGTGTCTACAAATATTATTTTTGATATAGATGAAAAAAAAGATACAATCCTGGACGAAGAAAATAAAAAGGAATTGGAAGAAATCGTGCATGAGTTTAAAGCAGGTCATTATCCGAATGTAGTGACAAAGGCAAGAGCATTCAGGGGAAAATATAAGAAAGAAAAAATTTCTGCTTTTGCATTGCTCGTTGAAGCAATCAGCCTGGCTCAAATCGGAGCAGCAAAAGAATCTGCGGAAGTTATATCCAGCCTGTACCATAATCCAAGCGGGCACACAGTGGACGGGTTAATTGAATTGGGCGAATTGGCCTTTTTAAGTGATTATAAGTTGTCAAGGAGGATTTTGAGCGAAGCAGTAAAACGAATGGAAAATGATATTGAGGAGGATAGAATTAAGCTTGCCCGCGGCTATCTGGTACTTGGTGAAGCAGAGGAAAATCTGGAAAAATTCAAGCGTGCCGTCACCTATTATAAAAAAGGATTAAACTGTTTTGAAGAAAGCGATAAACGGGATCAATATATGATATTATTTTTGCATTTTAAATTAGGAGTGCTGCATTCAACCATTAATAAACCGGAGGATGCAATTTATTATTTGGATAAAACCATTGAATTGGCAGGAGAACCCCATAAAGATATTAAAATCAACAGCCTTGTAAGTATTGCAAAAACATACGGCAGCATGGAAAAAGATGATAAAGCCTATGAATATTTATCAAAGGCAATACCTTTATTGGAGAATTCCAGTCTGAAGAACAGGATGGTCCATGCAGAAGCTTTAACTGAGATGGCGTTTTATTATTTTAACCAATCCCGTCTGGAGGAGGCTATTCCGTATTATGAACAAGCAATTCATATTTATCGCGGCCTCACAACGTATTCTGCGAGAAAAATCGGCATGATTTATATGCAATATGCCTATTGTCTTGAACATAAACAGAATAGAAACTTTTCCCTCGCAGGAAGAAATTACGAATTTGCGGTGCATGAGCTGGAGAAATCAAATGACCGGGAGCTGCTTGAAAATGCACTTGCAGATGTTATTTCTTTCTTTGACCAAAGAAAAAACACAAAAAAGAAAAGATATTATGAAAATAAATTTGTTAAATTGACAAATACCAATGCTGATAAGGTAATGGAATAGGAAAACCAGGCAGTAAGGTATAAAGGAATAAAAACAAAGGCGTGAGGTTCCGGTCGGTGAATTACAGACTGCACCCGGCCGGGTCAGAGGATCAGTATTGGGACTGCGCTAAATGCTCGTCCCACCGTAATTATTTTGCCGGTTTCCGCACGCTTGCCGGGGCGATGTGAAATAATTTTGCCAATTTACCCACAGAACAAATTAGCCGTTTTCTAAGCTGAAAAAAGGACTGCCCTGCCTAAGCCGTTCACAGCTTAGGGGACAGCCCTTTAAAATTCCTTTTTAGGCCTCTTTATGTGCTTCAATTTCAAAGTTAATTGTTACTTCTTCCCCCACAAGCACGCCGCCGGTTTCAACAGCTGCATTCCATGTGAGGCCGAAATCTTTACGGTTAATAGTTGTTTCTCCACTGAAACCGGCAACTTGGTTTCCACTCATCGGATCTTTGCTTTGCCCTTCAAAATTCACATCAAGTACTACCGGCTTAGTTGTACCGTGTAAGGTAAGGTCTCCGGTAACCTCATAATTATTTTCTGATTTCTTCTTAATATCTGTTGCAGTAAAAGTAATTTTTGGGTGATTTTCCACATCGAAAAAATCGGCAGAACGAAGATGATCGTCACGGTCTTTATTTTTTGTGTCTATACTTGCTGCGTCAATGGTTATTTCAATTTTTGAATCGGTTAAATCATCCACATCCGCTTCAAGGACAGCATCAAAATCGTTAAAAGTTCCTTTCGCTTTTGAAATCATCATATGTTTTACAGAAAATCCGATTTCACTGTGGACTGTATCTACTTTCCAAACTGTTTTTGCCATTTCAAAGTCCTCCTTTATAATTATGTAACACTATAGTTACTTTATGTTACTTAGTATAAAATCATAAATGAGTAATGTCAAGTAATGATTCTTGTTAAAATTCTCTTATTAATTTTTAAAGGATCTTTGTCTTTTACCGAGATAGCGTGAAATGATACAGTGAATTAATTATTATACCGGTTTGTAATAGCTTACCCGATTGATGGGAAAAGCAAACAATTCAAATTCCTAATATTAATAGGCATTCCTCATCCTTTTAGTTTGTCTATATAAAAAATGATTAAAAAGTACAAGGATTTCAACAAATTTTGGAAATATACTGGAAAAATTCAGATTTTTTGGTATAATAAGTCTCAGGGTAAGAAAATTACCGAAATCCAACGTTTTCATTAAGGAGAGATTGCATGCAAAAAACCTATGATCCTACCTGGGATTTAGATATCCTTTTCCCCGGAGGAAGTGAATCAAAAGCATTTCATACATATTTGTCAGACATTGAAAAAGAAATAGTAAAACTGACTGCTGAAGTGGACAGTTATTCTCCTGAACAGCCCAACGGAATGACGGGGCTGGAGAACATTGTCGAACATATGGAAAAGATTACAAAAAAGGCAAGAGAAGCTTTTGCTTTTATCAGTTGCTTAAGCGCTCAGGATGTTAATGATACAAAGGCGAGCCTGCTTGTTGGAAAACGAAGTGAAATAAAAGCAAAATTGGATGCCATTCAGACAAACCTGGAACAAAAATTTATCCAAATCGATGAAGCAGCATGGAGTGATATGTTAAAATCGGACGCCCTCCAGGAAGTATCTTTTGTACTAAATGAAAATAGGGAAAGGGCGGAGGAACGTCTTTCTGTTGATGAGGAAGTACTGATCAATGACCTGGAAGTGGATGGGTATCATGGATGGGGTCAAATGTATGATACTATCGTAGGGGACATGCAGGTTGAACTCGAAGAACACGGAAAAACAAATGTATATTCTGTTGGTCAGGCCGCCAACAAAATCGTAAATCCGGATCGGAATATACGTAAACATGTGTTTAGCCAAATAAGTAAAGCCTGGAAGGAAAATGCGGATTTATTCGGGCAGACATTAAATCATTTGGCCGGTTTTCGACTGCAGAAATATAGACATCGGGGATGGGACGACGTTTTAAAGGAACCATTGGCAATCAACCGTATGCAAAAAGAAACATTGGATGCGATGTGGAAGGCCATTACTAACAATAAACAGTACTTTGTTGAATTTTTAAATAAGAAAGCAGAACTCTTGGGTATTGAAAAACTCAGTATGTATGATATAAGCGCGCCTGTTTCCGAATCAGTGAAAAAAATGCCATATACGCAAGGCGCAGATTTTATTATAGAACAGTTTGGCAAATTCAGCCCCAAAATGGCCGATTTTGCAAAAATGGCTTTTGAAAAACGCTGGATAGAAGCTGAAGATCGGGCAGGTAAACGGCCGGGCGGATTTTGCACGAGCTTTCCGGACAGTGAACAAACACGTATATTTATGACGTATTCAGGAACATCCTCCAATATTGCAACACTGGCACATGAATTGGGGCATGCTTATCATCAGCATGTGATGAATGATGTGAATGGTCTTAATCAGCGTTATGCGATGAATGTTGCCGAGACTGCATCTACATTTGCAGAAATGATTGTTGCTGATGCTGCCGTAAAGAATGCGCGAAATGCTGAAGAAAAATTGGCTTTACTGGAAGATAAAATACAGAGAAGTGTGGCGTTTTTCATGAATATTCATGCCAGATTTCTTTTTGAAACTTGGTTTTACGAGGAACGGAAGCAGGGACTGGTTCCTGTTGACCGCTTAAATGAACTGATGGTTGAAGCACAAAAGGAAGCTTATTGTGACGCATTGGAGGAGTATGATGAAAATTTCTGGTCTTCCAAGCTTCATTTTCATATTACAGGAGTTCCATTTTATAATTTTCCATACACCTTTGGCTATTTATTCAGTCTGGGAATCTACGCGGCAGCTAAAGAGCAGGGGGATGACTTTGAGGATGATTATATTGCGCTGCTTCGTGATACCGGAAAAATGAATGTCGAGGAACTGGCTGATAAACATTTACATGTTGATTTAACAAAGCCGGAGTTTTGGGAATCCGCACTTAAATTATGTATAGCAGATGTGAAGGAATTTTTAACCTTGGCAGATTAAAATGCGGGCCAGAAATTTGTATCTCCATCTCCATAGCTAGTGAAAAAATTGCATGAGGCGTCTAAATAGATTGAAGTTTCCTTAAGTCTGGTATAAAATATGGTTGAGTAAAAAAAGCAGAATATTGAAAGCCTGCAGGGGGAGCCTTTTGGCTGAGAGTGAACATGGTGCATGTTCTTACCCTTAGAACCTGTTAGTTAGTACTAGCGTAGGGATGATGGCTTTTTTGATGGAAAAAGTAATGTGAGCGGATTTCCCATCAGGAAGTCTTCCCCTTGGCATTGCTTTTTTTGCTTTTATAAAAAGGGGAGGTAATTTTATATGCGTTCAAGGAGAATCTTATTTTTAATTGAAGTGGCTATTTTTACGGCATTGGCGCTGCTATTGGACATTTTACCGTTTTTATCATTTAAAATTTGGGCACAGGGAGGATCTGTTTCGTTTGCCATGATTCCAATATTTATTGTTGCCTTCCGCTGGGGGTTAAAGGGCGGTTTGCTTTCCGGATTTTTATTGGGATTATTGCAGGTTGCCGCCGGAACAGCTTATATTCTGCATCCGGTTCAGGGCATTCTCGATTATGCGCTGGCTTTCACGGTGATTGGTGTGGCGGGTGTGTTTGCCAAAACAGTGCAGCAATCTGTGAAAAACGGTGAAACCAAAACATATTTAACTTATATTACATTGGGGGTCTTATTAGGCAGTGCACTTCGATTCCTTGCACATTTTACAGCAGGCATGGTCTTTTTCGGTTCTGCCGTCGAAGGGCAGCCGGCATGGCTTTATTCATTAATCTATAATGCTTCCTATATGCTGCCATCATTTGTTTTATGTACGGTACTTGTATTTTTCTTATTTCATAAGCAGCCAAGAACACTCATTAATGCAGCATAAATCAATAAGCCGCTCACAAGGTAATCTCCATGAACGAGGTTACCTTTTCTGTACTGTGCGTGAAATGATTTTCTTGATTGAAATCTGCAATAGGAAAGGGAAAACGGCAGCAGCCGGCTTCCCTTCCGTGGATTACAATAAATAGTTAACATCTTCATCTGTTACGATTAATAATACTTTACCTTCATCCATCTCTTCTTCGTATTTGTTTGCTTCTTCCTCGGATAATCCTATTTCATTCAGTTTTGTGCGTAATTCGTCCCCTTTGCTGCTGAAGAGGTTTCCGACTGCATTTCCGAAATCCATTTCTTTCATTCCGATTGTATTTGCATCAGCATTGCCTGCAATGCGGTCTGTACGGTCATTGTCATGGGAAATGACATAGACATTGTTCTTATCGACACCACGGTCCTTCAAGATGCTTACATCAGTAACAAGCTGTTCATCATTCGTATATTCCTTGATAAATGGTTTCATTTAAAATACCTCCTTGGATGATTTTATGGCGGGAAATGTATTTATCCCGCTCCCAACTGCTCATTTATTTCATTCCCGTATGTATACGAACTAAACACATGAATTTTGCATAGGCTATATGACCAATGAAGAAAGGAAGGGAAGAATATGGAGCTTACGCTGCCCCATTGGTTATATGGTTTGATTACATTAGTTATCATTGCTACCATGATTTTTCGCAAAGGCGTCGTAATGCCTACTTTATTCGGAACATTTATTGTTGCCTGGGCTTATCAGGGTAATATAATTGACGGATTCACGGCAATATTTCAGGCTAATCTGGTTGCTGCCCAAGAATTATTTAACATATTTTTAATCATTACCTTTATGCTTGCTCTGTTAAATTCTTTAAAAGATTTAGGTGCCGACAGAAAAATGATCCAGCCGATTCAGAGAATGATGACAAATGGCCATATATCCTTCTTTGTCTTAGTCGGTGTCACCTATGTTATTTCACTGTTTTTTTGGCCGACGCCGGCAGTGCCGTTGATTTGCGCGCTTCTCGTACCTGCCGCAGTACGTGCCGGATTACCTGTTATGACGGCTGCTGTTGCCATTGCTATCGCCGGCCAGGGTATGGCTCTTTCTTCCGACTATATTGTCCAGGTTGCACCAAGCTTGTCAGCGATAGCTGCAGGTGTTGATACGGCTGCCGTTGCAGATAAAGCACTGATATTATCTATCGTATCAGGTGGAGTTGCCATTTTGCTTGCTTATTTGCTGTACAGAAAAAATATACGCTCCAGGGATGATGAAAGAAATGAAATTGAAGTACAAAATATGCAATACGCTTCTCGTACGGATAAAAAACAGGGAACAAAAAATTTGGATAAATGGAGCAGGATATTTGCCATTCTCGTGCCATTAACGCTTTTAAGTGTTGTTATTTATATGGTTTATGAAAAGCTGATGAGTGGAAGAATGAGTGGACTGGAAGGCGGAGATGGCGCAGCACTCGTGGGTGGTGTTGCAGTGATTCTGCTTTTACTGTCTACAATAGCTTTCGGAAAACAGCATGCCCTTGAATATATCAGCACACATATTACAGATGGTTTTACTTTTGCCTTTAAAGCGATGGGACCAGTAATACCAATTGCCGGCTTTTTCTTTCTGGGAAGTCCTGATTTTGCGGGAAGTATTCTAGGTATGGAAGAGAATGCCCCGGCCTTTTTATTCGATCTTGTGGAAGCTTCACAGGATTATATTCCACATAGTGCTCTATTGGCGGCACTCAGCATTTTAATCGTCGGAATTATAACCGGACTTGATGGATCAGGTTTCTCCGGTCTGCCGTTGACAGGTGCACTGTCTGCTTCTCTTGCAAATGCTTCCATTGATGCCGGTACACTTGCTGCAATTGGGCAAATGGGGTCGATCTGGACAGGCGGCGGAACAATTGTTGCCTGGTCCTCGCTGATCGCCATTGCCGGATTCTGTGGTATACCCGTAATGGATCTGGTACGCAAAAACTTTATACCTGTTATAGCAGGACTCCTTTTCTGCACCATAATTGCTGTTATGTTTTTATAGAAAAAGGTGTTTCCTTGTTATTTGCTGTTTCCTTTTGCTACACTTACTTTTAAATAAGTTTAATGAAAGCAGCAAAGGAGGCAGCACGATGTCTGGTTCAACCGGAACAATTGTAGAAGAATCACTTCAAGCCTTAATGGATGATCAAACATTCTTACCTGACCTGAAAGCGGAGATCAGGGAGAAAGCTTTTTCATCATTGGTTTCTATCCTGTCTACACCTAATCATGTCAATAAATCTTTTTTGAGGATTGCGCTGGATAACAAGAAAGTAGTACGTATTCCTGCTTTTCGTATACAGCATAACAACATATTAGGTCCGTATAAAGGCGGAATCCGTTTTCATGAGTCCGTGAGTGAGGAGGAAACGAGTAACCTTGCATCCTTGATGACACTAAAAAATGCTTTGCATGATGTGCCTTTTGGCGGCGGCAAAGGCGGTGTTGTGATTAATCCACGAAATTTCAGCAATAAGGAACTGAATCTTGTTTGCAAAAAATATGTGCAATACTTCAGCGGGATATTGGGACCGGATAAAGATATTCCAGCTCCGGACGTAGGAACCGGCGAACGGGAAATGGATTGGATGATGGGGGAATATAAAAGTATTCACCCGGGTCAAAGCTACCTGGGAAGCTTTACAGGTAAGAGTGTGGATAATGGTGGTTCTTTAGGGAGAAAGGATGCAACAGGAAAGGGTGTTTATTTTTCTTTCCGCTACCTGCTTCATGATTTTATGGAAAAGCAATATAAGTGGATGGTTGAAAGGGAGAACCCTTTTGCAAAAACAATACTGAATTATTATGGAAAGCCGCTGAAGCTTGCAGTGCAGGGTTTTGGGAATGTGGGTTCCGTAGTTGCACTGGAAGCACATAATTGTAATCTCCTGAATAATAAAGTGGTTTCTGTCAGCGATCAAAATGTAACGCTTTATAATTCCGATGGATTGGATATTCCAAGTCTTGTTCAGTATGTCAAAAAAAATAATGGAGATTTACCGGTCAGCCACGAACAATTAACTGAAGCAGAAGTAAAAGCAACCATTTTGGATCGGGATGATCTATTGACTTTGGAAGTAGATGTTTTATTTTTGGCGGCACTTGAAGACCAGATTCATAGTGAAAATATGGATGATATCCAAGCGGACATTATTGTTGAGGGAGCAAATGCGCCCACTACCGGAGAAGCTGATGCCAATTTAAAAGAAAAGGGAAAAGTGATTATTCCGGATATACTGGCGAATGCCGGCGGGGTGATCGTATCTTATTTAGAATGGCTGCAAGGCAGGGAGACACAATTTTATACGGAAGAGGAAGTATACGATCGGCTATTTGAGAAGTTCCGTGAAACATGTGACAAAGTTTACCCCCAATATTTCGGTGATGCGTATTCCTTGCGGGAAAATTGTTATATTCATGCAGTAACGAAGCTTTCTACCGTTCTGTATCGACAGGGTAAATTATATTAAAGTAAAGAAGAAAATCGACAGGAATGCAAAAATCCTGTCGATTTTTTTGTTCTGGCCCAGGAAATGATATGATTCACAAAGAATTTACATTCGTAAAAAACAAATTCATACTATTATCTGCGTCTGAATGATCAGCTTTAAACGCCGATTCTTAAGGCAAAGCTGGTCTGCATGGCTAGGCGAGTCGCAGGTCTGTACGTCGCTAAACGGTCTCTTGCACTCTCGTTCTTTAAAGGTAATTTAAAAGTATTGTAATTTATTAAATTATAAATTAATATAAAATTGTAATAAATATACATTCCCGTACATAATTTTTATGAGGGAAGAAGCTTGTCTGTTAGCGGACAAAATAAACTAAAGGGAGGTAGTAAAGTTTGTCAGGTATTTTAATTGCACTTATAGGGATGGCAGTTTTCGCACTCGGTTATCGATACTATTCCAAGTTCATAGCAGAAAAGATCTTCAGGCTTGACCCTAATTATGTTACTCCTGCGCACAAATACAAAGATGGAGTGGATTTTGTACCTACAAACAAGTTTGTACTTTGGGGACATCATTTCTCTTCCATAGCCGGTGCAGCTCCCATCCTCGGACCGGCCATCGCCCTCTATTGGGGGTGGCTGCCTGCACTGCTCTGGGTGGTTTTAGGAACAGTTTTTGCTGCAGGGGTTCATGACTTTGGAACTCTCGTCTTATCTGTCAGAAATAAGGGCCAGTCGGTTGGTACATTAGCCCACCGATTAGTCGGTCAAAGAGCCAAAATTCTATTTTTATTTATTATCCTGATTCTCGTTTTAATGGTAAATGCTGTGTTTGCCTGGGTAGTTGCCAATTTATTTATCTCTTACCCATCAAGTGTACTGCCTGTATTTATCCAAATTCCACTAGCTGTTTGGATTGGTTATGTAGTCTATAAAGGCAAAACAAAGATGCTAATCCCCTCTTTGCTTGCGCTGGCAGTGATGTACGGGGTTGCTATTATCGCAAGCAGGGTAGAGTTTCTGCAAATAGACATTGTTCAATATTTTGGTGGCGAAGGCGCTGCGGGAATTTTTGGACTGGGTGCGGTGTCTTCTGCTTTCTTTATTTGGATAATTATTCTCATGATATATGTATATATAGCTTCTACGCTGCCGGTTTGGAAGCTTTTGCAGCCAAGGGATTTCATCAATTCCCACCAGCTTGTATTAGGATTGGTTATTCTATATATAGGTCTATTTTTAACAAACCCCCAAATGACAGCACCTGTAACAAATTCAGGTGCAGACACGCCATGGCTGCCGTTGCTGTTCATTACCATTGCCTGCGGGGCAATATCCGGTTTTCACGGGCTTGTTTCTTCGGGAACTTCTGCCAAACAGTTAAACAATGAGACGGAAGCACGGTTTGTCGGGTATGCAGGAGCAGTTGGCGAAGGGATTTTAGCACTTCTTTCCATTATTGCAGTAGGAACCTTTTTTGCTACCCAAAGTGATTTCTTTGCAACTTATGGGAGCTTTGTGGATGCCAATGAAGCAGGGCTGGGTGTTTTCATTGAAGGGGCTTCCGTCCTTGCCGGAGGGCTGGCGATACCTCCCGATATTGCAACAACGCTGGTTTCCATTATGGTTATCAGTTTTGCTGCAACATCACTGGATACATCGGTAAGGTTAATGCGTTATATTATTGGTGAATTAGGTATAGAGTATAAAGTACCAACATTAAATAAAAAACATGTAGCAACATCTATTGCAGTAGGAACAAGCGCTGCACTTGTATTGCTGCCGGAAGGGCCGCAAGGTTTCGGTTCCGGCGGATACTTGCTCTGGCCATTATTCGGTACGTCAAATCAATTGCTTGCAGCTATCAGTTTAATGCTGATTGCGGTTTGGCTGAAACGATTGGGACGTAATTATATTGCCGTAATCATTCCAATGATTTTCGTCATGGCAATGACTTTATGGGCCATGTTCCAGCAGGTAATATTCGAATGGTCATGGTTCGGCACGGAATCAAACACATTGTTATTTATTCTGGGATCCATTATTTTTGTATTTGCGATATGGATTATCCTGACGGCTGTCCAGGTGATGACAGGGAAATATGACAAACCCCTTGATAGTGATCATTAAAAGGATTAGGTGAAGAAAAGGGATCATATAATAGGTCCCTTTTCTTGTATATATCACCGGGTTAATGATAATTTAGAAAATAGGTATACTATTCAAACACGAGGTGAATCATATGCTGGATAAAGTCAAAAAGCTAATAGAATTTTATGAAGAAGTATTGAGTATGCCGCATCGCCAGGAAGTTGCCCGTGAACTGAGGGATGAAGATGATTTATTTCTGCTGCTCTTATATTCCGAGATGATTGGCATACCGAATCCGGTTTATTATTATACGCTGGAACTTTATCCATATATGATTGAAAAATTTCATGACTGGCATCTCAGGATGGGGATGGAGAAATCCCCTCTGACAGGCATACGATGCTGCTGATTTAAACTTACTTTGATTTTGAATGGAAAAGGTGAATGATCAATGAAGGAATTAAATCGCAAAATAATCTTCCTGGGAGGAAAGGGGGGCGTAGGCAAGTCCACTTCAGCTGCAAGTCTTGCCTGGAAACTGGCTGAGGAAGATAATAAAACACTGCTTGTGTCCACAGATCCTGCACATAATCTGGGAGATATTTTCGGACAATCGATCGGCGGCAGGATAAAAAAAGTTACCAGTTCATTATCCGCACTTGAAATTGACCCTGAAATCGAGACGACTAATTATATTAATAGTGTAAAAGATAATATAAAGGGTACAGTACATTCAGGAATGATGGAAGAGGTTCATCGGCAGCTGGATACAGCAAAGGCCTCCCCCGGGGCAGATGAAGCAGCGCTGTTTGACAAACTGATCTCCATCATATTGGAAGAAAGAAAAAAATATGACAAAATTATTTTTGATACTGCACCTACCGGTCATACGATCCGGCTGCTTTCTCTGCCTGAATTAATGGGCGTCTGGATAGAAGGCCTGCTGCAGAAACGCCGAAAGACGAATGAGAATTATACCCGGCTGTTAAATGATGGCGAACCGGTTGAGGATCCTATTTACAATGTGTTAAGGGAACGGCAGGAGCGTTTTTCCAAGGCAAGAGAAATTTTGCTTGATCCAAATATGACGGGGTTTATCTTTGTTCTGAATCCGGAAAGGCTGCCGATTGCCGAGACAAAAAAAGCAATTAAACTGCTTGATCAGTATAAATTGAATGTAAAAACACTGATTGTAAATAAAATGCTGCCGGAAGAAGCAGAAGGAGCATTTTTTGCCGAACGGAAAAAACATGAGAAACAGTATGTGGATTTAATAGAAGAAACATTTTCAGATAAACATTTGATCTATATTCCTTTACTTCCTCAGGACATTGCGAGCAAACAACACTTAGAGTTATTCAGTAAACATCTTGGCAACGGCGTTTCCGTCTGAAAATCCGGCGGAAGCCAGGCTTTTTAATAGAAAGGGGATTAGCAATGAAAGCATTTGTACATGAATTCGGAGAATTGAAAATCAAGGAAATGGATGAGCCAACTGCTAAAGAAGGGGAAGTTGTTATTCAATTAAAAACTGCAGGTTTAAACCGCCGTGATCTAATGATTCCCAAGCGAAGAGGCGACACCAAGGATGCTCTCATCCTTGGTTCAGACGGTGCCGGTGAAATTGAAACAGTTGGAGCAGGAGTTACCGCCTTTAAACCGGGGGATGAAGTGATCATTAACCCTGCACTGAGATGGTATGAAAATAGTGATGCACCGCCTAAAGAATTTGATATTTTAGGCATGCCGGACCACGGTACCTTTGCTGAAAAAATTGCCATTTCCGAGGAACAGGTGGAGAAAAAGCCGGGACATATTTCCTGGGAGGAGGCAGGTGTCCTCAGTTTATCCGCTTTAACAGGCTATCGTGCTCTGTTTACCAGAGCGCAGGTAAAGGAAGGGGATACTGTATTTATTCCGGGAGCGGGAAGCGGAGTTTCCACATATTTAATCAACTTTGCTAAAAATGCAGGTGCCAGGGTAATTGTAACATCCCGAAGTGAGGAGAAGCTGGAAAAAGCGAAAGCGTTGGGCGCAGATATTGTTCTTCATACAAACAGTGACTGGAAACAGGAACTGGAAAAAGAAACAGTGGACATAGTTATTGACAGTGTTGGCAGGGCGACCTTTAACCGTTCTTTGGAAGTTTTGAAAAAGGGCGGTAAAATGGTTGTGTTTGGTGCTACAACTGAAGATGTGATTGATTTTGATTTACGTTCCTTCTTTTACGGACAGTATCAGCTTATTGGCTCCACGATGGGAAGCAGACAGGAGCTTCACGCACTATTGAACCATATGGACAATTTTCAAATGCATCCTGTTGTTGACAAAACATTCCCTCTTGAAAATATTCAGGATGCATTTAATTATTTAAAGGAAAACAAGCAATTTGGAAAAGTCGCTATAAAAATGTAACGGTGACTTCCGGCAAAAACTGCTCTTTACATATAAGACAATGTAAGGAGCAGTTTATTATTTTAAGAAGGGACGTATCAGTTCTGTTGCGTGTTGAAGCTTCCTGCTGTTTCTTTCATATAGTTCTTTTGATTCCACGTTTTCGGTGGCCAGGGCAAAGAGTTCCAGATCAGCCTGGCATTTTTTCATAGTTGCAAGCAGGAGCGGTTTTTCCGATGGCTCAGGCACGACAAGTTTATCGTCATATAAATCAACATACAGTTGTCCATCATGATCTGCCTGTCCCAAAAAAACATTTTCTATGCTTACGTTCATTTTATCCAATTCCGTTTCAAGCCAGTTTTTGTTTAAATTCAGATTTGCCAAAGGTTCAAGCAGCACTTTACCGTCCATAATTACTGTTTGCGGTTCTTTGTCGGGTGCTAGATTTAAACCCAAATCTTTTGCAGTCAGGGGACGGTTTTCCCTTTTTGGCAATACACTTAATGTTCCTGTCGGCTCCAGAACAGCAAATTCCACATCTGATGCAAGAAAAATATTATTGTCCCGCAGTTTTTCGAGAAGATCATCAGTGGAGTATCCTTCTTTCTTTAAGTTGTCTTCCATAATTTTTCCGTCCTGAATAAACACGGTACTTTTTCCTTGCGTGAAATTACGAAAGGTTTTGCTTTTTAGGGAAAATAATTCTACTCCAAATGGAATGATGAACCAAATAAACATAGCTATCAGCCCATAAATAATGTTAGACTCGGGAGTGACGGTGTGAATGGCAACGATTCCGCCCAGGACCACCCCCGAAATATATTCGAAAATATTCATATGTGACAGATGTTTTTTACCAAGCCATTTGGTGAGGAAAAATAACGCCACTAATAAAATGAGTGATTTGACAATCAAGGTTATCCATCCGGGCATGTGGTTTTAGTCCCTCCTTATAACTTACTTATATTGTGGTTCTTCTTTGGTCAGTTGTATCACTTGTTTTTGCAGATCATTTTTAATACTAGCCATGATTTTTTCTGCTTCCTTAAACTTTGCATGCGCCTCATACTTCTGCGTTTTGCTGGCCAGTAACTGAATGGTTGCTTCTGCACTTTTGATGGACGAAAAACAGCTTTTTACCTGTGAACCAACAGTCATATGAAAAGCCTCCTAGCCTTTAGGTTTAAATAATATAGCACCGATAACCCCAAAGATAATTGCTGCTGATATACCGGCACTGGTTACTTCAAACATCCCGGTAACAACCCCGATTAACCCATGTTTTTCTGCTTCTTGCATAGCTCCGTGTACTAGTTGGTTGCCGAAGCTGGTAATTGGAACGGTGACACCTGCCCCTGCAAAGTCAATTAATGGCTCATACAGTCCCAAACCATCCAGCACAGCACCGGCAATAACCAGGATCGTCAATGTTTGCCCCGGGTTTAATTTAAAGACGTCAAACATTATTTGTCCGATCACACATATTATTCCTCCGATAACAAAAGCCCAAAAAAAGATCATGCTATATCACTTCCTGACTCTATCGAAACTGCATGGGCAATGCAGGGAATGGGATCTTTCTGCTGTACACTTAATGGGGAATGAAGAGAGCCTGTTGCTACAACAAGTATTCGTTTTAACTCTCCTTTTTTCATGCGGTTCAAAAAATGGCCGAATGTAACGATTGCAGAGCATGCCGGACCGCTTGCCCCGGCCAATACAGGCTGGCTCTCTCTATAAATTGTCAGTCCGCAGTCAACATATTTATCTTCCGGGATTACAAGTCCCCTTTTATTTAACAGGTCGAGTGAAGTTTCCCTGCCAATATGACCGAGGTCCCCTGTAATAATTAAATCATAGTGGGATGGATCCAGATTTGTTTCCTTAAAATGTGTTTCGATGGTATCGACTGCTGCAGGCGCCATAGCACCTCCCATATTAAATGGATCGGTCATACCCATGTCGACTATTTTTCCGATGGTGGCTGAAGTAATAACAGGCCCCTTGCCTTCTTTAGCCACAAGTGCACAGCCAGCTCCAGTTACAGTCCACTGGGCTGTAGGCGGCTTTTGTCCGCCATATTCAGTCGGGTAGCGGAACTGTTTTTCTGCTGCTGCATTATGACTCGAAGTTCCGCTTAAAATATAATCTGCTCCATTGGCGTTAATAATGGCTGCAGCAAGTGCTAGGCTTTCCGTTGATGTAGCACATGCGCTAAACAAGCCTAAATACGGCAGTCCCATTGTTTTTGCAGCAAAACTGGTTGGTGTTATCTGATTTATTAAATCTCCGCTGATAAAAAACTGAACATCTTCTTTTTCAATGCTGGTTTTTTTGACAGCAATTTGACATGCTTCCTCCATTAATGTTTGCTGGGATTTTTCAAATGAATCCTGTTCCAGCCACATATCTTCATGCAAAAGATCAAAATCATTGGCGATATTTCCTTTCGCTTCAAATGGTCCGCCTACAGTACCAGTGGAAATAATGACCGGTTTATTTGCAAAAGTCCATGTTTGATGACCTGTCAGCATTTATAGTCCACCCCATTGGATGAGAATTGTTTTAATAAGCGCAATGACAAATGCACTAAAGACACCATATACGATAACCGGGCCGGCGAGTTTAAGCATATTGCTGCCCACCCCGAGAATAAATCCTTCTGTGCGGTACTCAATAGCTGAAGAAATTACTGCATTTCCAAAACCGGTAACAGGGACAGCAGTTCCTGCGCCGGCAAATTGTCCAATCCTGTCATACACGCCAAACCCTGTCAGCAGCATTGTAATAAATATTAGTGTGGCAACAGTCGGGCTTCCTGCAGTTTGTTCGGTAAAGTTAAAGAAATAAATATAAAAAGTAGTGATCAGCTGACCGATAAAACAAATAAAACCGCCGACAAGAAATGCTTTTATGCAATTTTTAAGGATAGGTCTTTTTACTTCTCTTTTATCATGAAATGTCTGGTATTCCTGTGCATCAGGAGGCAAGTTTTTTTTCTTTTTATCTGCCATAATGCTTTCATTCCTTTATGTTTGTTCTTTCGATAAGCTGATTAATTTATCCAGTTCTTTTTCCAGTTTTTTGGGGGAATAGGCAATGTCTTTTTGTATTTCTTTTTCCAGCCTATCAAGTTCAAGAATTATTTTTTTATCTGTGGAAAATTCTACTGTGATGTGCGGGAATTGTTCTTCCATTTCTTTTTTGAGCTGTTTTTTTATGTTAGCCAGATTAAAACGTTCATTATGTTTTACTTCTACAGCCATAAGCATTTTTTTGTCCGTATTTACTGCTTTAGCTGCAGTTACTTCAGCATATTTACGCATACTGTCTTTTGCCTGATTGGAAATATGCTGATCAAGTTGATGGTCTTTTGATATTTTCATCAATTCAATATCATTATTTGGTGAGCCTGCCGGTTCCAAAACCGAATCGTCTGTATTGCACCCGGCAATTACTGCAATCATACTGGCAATGAGCAGCCATCTCTTTACAGGCATATTCCTCACTCATTTCTCTTCTGGTTTTTAAGGAGGCAGGTTCCCCCGCCCCGTCTTAGATCACATATAGAGACAAAATTAGGATATTTAATCGCTTAAGGAATTTGGGTGAAACGAGTACATGATGAAAAACTAAAAACCTTTATACTGCGGTTCCTGCTGTTCTATCTGCTGAATTCTCGGTTCAACGGATTGTAAAATAGCCATAGTTTGTTTTGCGGCATTTTCATATAGCTGTTTTGCTTGTTTGTTTTCTGTTTGCAATGCAAATTGTTCAAAGCTTGCCTGTGCACTTTTAAGTCCGGCAATAGTCTGTTTCACCTGTGATCCCACAGTCATAAGAGTATCCTCCTTTTGATTAACTTCATTCTTTATCATTCATATTTACAAACGTATTTATACTTTCTACTTTTTTCCTTCCTGTAAAAAAATGCGGGAAAAGTGAAACAAAATAACCTCTAGTTTCGTTTTATAAATATAGGATAAAAACAAGGGTGAATATGATGAGAAAGAGCGTGGCATTGCTTTTATTTTTAATTATTATTATTTCACTAGGGCTTACATACGGGCAATTTGAAAAGTCAAATGCTAATACGTTAACTGAAAACAAGATGATTTCCAAAGAGTCGGATGACTTTATATTGCATGTGCAGATAAACGATGATGAGAAGGGGATAGAGGTGCTATATTCTATTCAATATAATGGTGAAGAGAGGGTAGAAATCCAACATCAATCCCCGCTGGTTTCAGTTTCCTTTTTTGACCATGGTCATGATTTCACAGGAAGCTACGTGAAAAAAGAAATGGAAGAAGGAAATATATATCATCCCCAGAAAGCAGCCGTTTTATCTTCCCCAAATAAAAATGAATGCAATCTATATATTAAGGCAAAATTTGAAGTAGATGGAGAAATAAAAATTATTAACCATGTAGAGGCATTAGAATTTAAATAATCCCTGAGTTTGAACCAAAATAAAAGTGGCCGGTACAAAACAATTTTAGTAAACAGACCCGAACATCCTTATACACTAAGCTAAAAACCCGCTCCGGAAATATACTACGCTTTTACCACTTTCACAAGTGCGACATCCGATCAAACTCCCTTTGGTCGTTTTCCCGGTGTCTGCTTTGCCGCGGGCGGCTGGTAAGCCTCCTCGCGCGCTTCGTGTTGCAATTATCTAAGTGGTGCAGGACTCCTTGCAAGTAAAGATTGCTAACTCGTCTTTAAGGGTCTTACCGATGCCTTTGCTCCCGCAAATCTTTCCGGTGGGACGAGGAATCGCTGTACCATAGTCCCAGGAGTCTACGTATATTTCCGGAGCTAATATGATGGATTGTTCGTCTTTTCTATGCTTATCCGTCTTAGGCGCTTTATTTGCATTAAAAAAGTTACTGCGGAATATCGGTGTATTCATCTTCATTCACAATATTTAAAATGATGTCAGTTACCGGTGTGTCCTCAGTGGCGTGTCTGTCAGACGGATCTTCCGGCTCAATTGAGTCGGGTTTAGTAACGTTAATAGAGTTATTATCAAGCCATTTAACTTCGGCGAGCGGCCATTTGTAGCCGAGTATCTGATCATCAGTTGTTTCATTCCTTAATGGCAATTGTTGCCAATCTTTGATATCGATGACTGCGATGTCCTTTAGCCCCTGGGACGGGCCGGAATCCCTTTCGAACAGGAAAAGTAACTTTGAATCATCCGGTGACGGCTTTATTTCCAATAGTTTTGCCAAATCAGCAATAAGAAAGGATGGGTTATCTCTGCTTTGATTAAGTAAAATATAAGAACATAAGCTGTTATTACAGGAAAATTCAAGCAGATAAATATTTTCATTCTCTGAATAGATTCGGGAAAGTTCCATTTCTTCCAAGGATTGTTTCCGGCTGGCAGTACCTTTTAGATAATTATTTAATATAGGCATCCCTTTCAAATTAATTGTTACCTGTTCATCATCCAAAAAGAATTCAATATATTCCTCCGGCTCTTCCACGTCAGTTATCTCTTCAATCAGTTCCGGTTCACTCTTTTGGTTTTCCGGATTAGGAATCACATTTTCAATGTCAGATTCCACATTGGAACAGGATACGATAAAAATAATAATAAAAATCACCGTAAAACGTAGTTGTTTTTTCATTTTAAATTACTGGCCTGAATAGATCAGGGGAAGTTCCTCCTTTCAGCGGAATGAGGGTAAATCACTCCTATCTTTGTATTAATTATACATGAATTTATAGCAATTTATATTAAAATAAGAAAGTTTTATTAATTTTGGCAAGTATAAAGAGGTTATTGTCCTTTCAGCGAAGTACGGGTTTGCCAGACAAAGAAGTGAATTATGGAAGGTATCGACTGATGGATAATGGCCGATAAAATGCAGCGTTCGATCTTAAAGTCGTAAGACACTCGCGGTTATTAAACTATATTCGGCAAATTATATTGGTTAACAAGCTAAAAAGGGGCTCAGATATAACTTTGTTTATATGGGGTTTCTGCAGGGGGAAGGTTCAGCCCCCTGCGGCAAAGGAAAACATGCTGAAATATTTCAAAGGGAAATCTGATGATAGGTTGTATTTTGGATAAACTCTAGTCCTGATTTGCTTGCACCACTTTTTTATTTAGTTATACATCTTAAATGGCGACGGAAATATCACTTTGTATTTTATGGGTGACTCTCCATTCGCCTTTAATGGTGTTGCGTAAGAGAGATTTTATTTGATGGTACCCTTTTTCCGCATGTTGTCCGTCAATAATCATTACAAGCGAATGATTTTTGGATGCAAAAAAGAAGAATGATAAAAGTTTTGGCAGGTTTTCTGCATCTGCAATAGAACTTTCACGATATACATAAATAGAAAAGTTGGATTTCAGAGCGAGTTCATGGATTTTTATTATATCCTTGGTTTCTAATTTCCTGTTAAGTTTAATTTTATAGGAAGAAATCTCTTCCATGAAAATCACCTCATGCTGTAGGATTGATGTTTTGATAATCCATACCCTCCAAATCGGTATGTGAAACATTAGAAAATAATATCAATTGTCAGTAATTTTTGTTAAACTAGGGAAGTATAGGAAGGCTATATCATAATGTTTTGCCTGAACACCATCATTTCTTTGCATGACGATACATTTTATGCAAACAACATAATAAAGGAGTGGAACAGGTGGAAGCAGAAAGACGTAAACCGATCCCGGTAGAAGAAGCAATAGAAAAGGTGATGAGATACCGGGTGGAGGGTTCCAGTGAAACCATTCCCATTCAAGCGTGTGATCATAGAAGGCTGGCTGAGCCGGTAATGGCAAGACATCCGGTTCCTGCCTTTGATAAATCGCCTTATGATGGTTTTGCGCTACGATCTGAAGATACCATGAATGTTACACAGGATAACCCGGTCGAATTTGAAGTTATAGAGCATATTGGCGCAGGACATGTACCAAAAAAGAGGTTAAAGCCACGGCAGGCAACAAGAATTATGACAGGCGCACAGATACCGGAAGGCGCTGATTGCGTTGCCATGTTTGAAGTCTGCCAATCTTATGAAAAGAATGCTAAACCATATATGTCCATAAAACGGAAGATGCAAACGGGTCAAAATATTATACAGAAAGGATCTGAAATAATTGAAGGGGAGGTTCTAGTGGAAAAAGGTACATGGATTAACCCAGGTGTAAAAGCGCTTCTGTCAACATTTGGTTATAACATGGTAAAGGTTGCAAAAAAACCAGTCATTGCTGTCATTGCTACAGGGACGGAGCTGCTTGAGGTAAATGAGCCGCTTGAGCCGGGGAAAATCCGCAATTCCAACGCTTATATGATCACCTCGCAGATAGAGCGGGCAGGAGGAACTGCAAAATATATTGGAAAGCTGCCTGATGAATTGGATGAAAGTTTTGAAAAAATTAAACTGACACTGGAAGAGGCGGATATTTTAATTACTACCGGCGGTGTATCGGTTGGGGATTACGATCTAATGCCAGAGATATACAAAAAACTTGGAGCAAAAGTACTGTTTAACAAAATTGCCATGCGCCCCGGAAGTGTGACTACGGCAGCGGTGAAAGGATCGAAACTTTTATATGGATTATCCGGCAACCCATCAGCATGTTATGTTGGTTTTGAACTATTTGTACGGCCGGTAATCCAGCATGCTTTATACAACAGGAATATATACTTAAAACGGATTAAAGCAGTATTGGCGGAGGATTTCCCCAAGCCTAACCCTTTTACCAGGTTTGTACGCAGTTATATCTCTTATGATGGTCCCACAGTGCATGCCCATTTGTCCGGCATAGATAAATCGAATGTAATATCTTCGCTGGCAAATGCTACTGCATTAATGGTCCTGCCTGGAGGCACGAGAGGTTTTAAGCGTAACGATATTGTAGATGTACTGCTGCTGAATGATACAGATGGAGAGCAGCATTTTCTATGAGAGGAGTGATGGCATGGAAGGAACAGTTACACCAATTAAGGATCATTTCGGCAGAACACTAAAGGATTTACGTATTTCAGTTATTGACCAATGCAATCTGCGCTGCACCTATTGTATGCCAAAGGAAATATTTGGAGAGGATTATCCTTTTCTTCCGGAGAGTGAATTACTGAACTTTGATGAAATTGTAAGACTGGCCAATTCATTTGCACAGCTGGGTGTGGAAAAAATCCGCCTTACCGGCGGGGAACCGTTAATGAGGAGAGATTTGCACCTGTTAATCGCAAGACTTACTGAAATCCCCGGAATAAAAGACATTGCATTAACGACAAACGCCATACTTTTGCCAAAACGTGCTAAAAAGTTAAAAGATGCCGGTTTACAAAGGGTAAACATCAGTCTTGATGCAATAGAGGACGAGGCATTTAAGAAAATAAACGGGAGAGGAGTTGTCACGCTTCCCGTCTTAAAAGGAATTGAGGCAGCCAGAAAAGCAGGCTTGAAAATCAAAGTGAATATGGTTGTAAAAAAGGGAATGAATGAAAACCAAATCCTGCCAATGGCAAGGTATTTTAAAGATAAAGATATTATTTTAAGGTATATAGAATTTATGGATGTAGGAAATCATAATGGCTGGGATTTGCAGCATGTCATTTCCAAGAAAGATATTATTAATATGATTCATGAGGAGATGCCGCTTGAACCTGCCGAGGAAAATTATTATGGCGAAGTAGCCTCAAGATACCGTTATAAAGATGGGGGAGGGGAGATTGGTGTTATTTCCTCTGTAACAGATTCATTTTGCGGTACTTGCACACGCATTCGATTATCCGCAGATGGAAAGCTTTATACATGCCTGTTCGCTTCAGGCGGCTACGATATAAAGGAAAAAATACGGAGCGGCTTGACTGAAAAACAATTAAATGATGATTTGGCAGGTTTATGGGGCAGCAGAAAAGACCGGTATTCAGATGAACGGAATGGAGAAAACTATGTAAGAAAGAAGAAAATTGAGATGTCCTATATTGGCGGATAATGTCAATATGTTATTTTCCATGATTTTAATACATGTGAAAAATGCCCTCAGGAAACGCTGTCAATAACCATTGAACGGGTCTATAGCCGAAAAGGAAAAATAATGAAGGTCCATAGCTGTTAACTGCATTGTGAGCCATCAATCTTAGCAGGTTTTTTTAAAAAGATAAAAGGGGGGCGCAACAGGTGAAAACATTTAAATTAAAATCTCTGGAAGTATTTGATCAAAAAGAAGAAGAAATTATGCAGCATAATATCCCATTGCTGGACGGTTTGATCATAAACAGAGAAGATGACCAGGATCAATGGACGATAGAAGCATTTATAGACAAATCTCATCTATCTTTTTTTGAGAAATTAAAGGAAGAAGCTGAGGAAATCATGCTCCAGGTAAAAATAACGAAGGAAAGCAATGAACCAGCAACATTTATTACCTCTATCATGGGTATTAATGAGATTGGGGAAAATATGAACATTTTATTTGTTGGCACCATTGTAGACAGGCGGATCAATAAAATTGAAGAAATGCTTACCTCCCTGATAGAGAAAGGGTACCAGGGAAATGATTTGCTGGAGAAGTTTAAAGATTTAATTTCCTGAAAATAAAACTGACGGTTCACTATCTGTCCGATACCCTTGAAAATTTCCAATATAATCCGATATAACAGGAAGAAGGGTAAAAGGGGCTTGAGTATTAGTAATAGAATGAAGTAAAGCAGAACAATAGATAAACAAAATTATGTTATATAAAAAATAGTAATGGTCAATATTAAACCAAAGCGAATCCCATTTATTGGGGAAAATCCCTTCGATTGTTGTGAAAAAGCTCCATGAGATTGCAGGCAAAATACCAGACATTTATAAGTTAATTGACCTGTCTATAGAGGAGAATAATCCATGCAGTCAATGGAAAATGAATTACGAAATGCATTAAAGAAAAGACAATTTGAGATTCATTACCAGCCGCAAAAGAGTGTTAAATCCGGGAGAATCGTGGGCTTGGAAGCTTTATTGCGTTGGAAACACCCAGATAAAGGAAGCATTCCGCCAATGGACTTTATTCCGCTTGCAGAACGAACGGGATTAATAAATGAAATAGGCGAATGGGTTATTTACGAGGCCTGCAGGCAAAATAAAAGATGGCAGGAAGATGGATATGATCCAATGGTTGTCAGTGTAAATTTATCCGCTGTACAACTGGATCAAACAAACCTTATCGAAAAGGTGAAATGTATCTTAAAGAACACGGATTTGGATCCTGAGTACCTGGAACTGGAAATAACGGAAAGCATGTCCATGTCAAATGAGGAAAACATATTAGAGACAATTAATGGCTTTCATCAACTCGGTGTCAGTGTTTCAATCGACGATTTTGGTACAGGTTATTCATCATTAAAGAATTTAAGCCTGTATCCAATTACAAAGATAAAAATCGACAAAATGTTTATAGATGGCAGCCGGGAGCATAACAAGACGATTGTTAAATCGATTATTCATTTGTCCCATGCCCTTAATATGAAAGTAATTGCGGAAGGTGTAGAAACGAAGGAGCAATTTGCATTTTTGGAAAGGGAAAAATGTGATGAAATTCAGGGTTATTATTTCAGTAAACCACTGCCGCCAGATGAATTAAATCAATTTTTCCTTAGAAGCGGTTAATGGAGTGAGGCTGTCCCGCGGGCGCAGCCTCCATGGTGCACTAGTAATAGAAAGCTGCACCTGCGATAATTAACAAAATAAAAAGCACAACAATTAAGGCAAAATTCCTGTTGAACCTCCCGGCAGCCGGATAGGAAAACCACTGCCGCCACCCCTCCATATCCGTAGCCCATATAATTCACCCCCAGGTGCTTATGTAATAATTTATGATATATATCACGAAATTTATGGACTTCTGCCCAGCTAATGTGCAAACGGAAGGAGCAAAACCCCACTTTTTTATTCCATAAAAAAGTTCCCCTGTTTTCAGGAGAACTCATTCCTCATTCATGCTTATATTTAAAATTTTAAGCTGGTCGTTTTCATATCCGATATTAAACCGGTATAAATATAAGTTTTCCTCTGTATCTTCTTCGTTTTGGAGGTTGCTCTCTATAGTCACCTGTACATCTGCTGTTACTTCATTTTCCTCATCTGTCCCGATGGAGTAATCGGAGTAATGCAGTGATATAGTATCAATGTAATTTTCCCTGAATTCGCTATAGGAGATATCTCCCTGCAGGCTGCTTCCAAGTAAAGTATACGCACTTACATAGTCCCTAACTTGAATGCTGTCGAGAAAATAACTGATTAAATAATTGGCATCCTCTGTTAACTGCTCTATATCGTTATCGGGAATGATGTCTGATGTGCTGGGGAAATCCAGCTGATCATTTTGCGCTTCATTTGACCATTGTTCAAGTTGTTCGATGACATCATTTATTGGAATGCTAAAACCAATTAAACCATCCTCCGTACCGGCGGAATTGATGCCAATTACTTTCCCGGTCTTTCGATCGATCAAGGGTCCTCCACTGTTTCCCTGAGTAATTTGAGCGGATATTTGATATACATTGGAATAGTCATACCCATCAACAGAAAATTGTCTTTCCATACCTGAAATTATTCCTAATGTTACAGTATTTTGAAATCCGTGTGGGCTTCCTAAAGCAATGACTTCATCCCCTATTTCTGTAAAAGCTTCATCAGCCATATCTAAACTCTGATTCGCCAGCTGTGGAACCCGAAGGAGAGCTATATCAACATCTTTACTAATTCCAATTACGGCAGCCGGGTAAATTTGTGCACCTGCAGTCCGTACATATATCGAATCAGCTTTCTCAATAACATGGGCGTTCGTGATAATATCTCCTTTATTATTAAAAAGGAAACCTGACCCTGTAATCGTACTATATTCCGTTTGTCCTTCAATTTGAATCACATTTTTTTCCGCCTCGTGAATAATGGTTTTTAAATCAGGTTCCTCTGATACCACTGCCTTTGATACAGCCGGATTTCTTACTGTCAATTCATCATCATGCCAGTGATTATAAATCCAGGCAATGCTGACGATTCCAGCTATAAAAAGGAACACGGATAATAGCAGAGGCGGATACCGCTTTGCACGCAAATTTGTTCACCCTTCTTCCTAATAAGGATAATCCAAAAAGTTAAAAATACATGTCGACCGTTTAGCAAGTCCCATCCCTTTATGATGGACGACAATATTTGCAGCTTCCGGAACATTAAGCCGAAAGATCCTTTTGTCATCCTTTATGAACAAGCATATTTAAAATTTAATCTGTATACCACGTAATTTTGTTTACTTCAACTTGCAGGTTTTGACTGCTTTCATTTATATCAAAATGTGTAAACTCAAAATTGCCGTTTTCATCTGGATATAATCTGTCCGGATAAACGAAAACTTCATTTGAATCTATCTCTGCTTCATTTTTATTTAATATTACGTAGTCAATAATAATAGAGTTAATAGGAACCGTAGCAACACTTTTTACTTCGCCTTTAACCATGATATTTCCCTGTTCATTATTTTCAACAACTATATCCAATAGATTCACTGCATCGGACTCATTCATTTCCCGTTCTTCCTGGGCTGTGTTCATCGCCTGTTCCAAACGCTCCTGCTGTGCAGTTTCAAAGGAAGATTGCTCATTATTAATGGTTGTTTCCAGGCTTTGAAGCTTTTCCGAATCCGGTGCGTATTTTAAGCCATCTTCCACAATGAGGAGTGCATCATTAAAATGCTTTGCGTTTAGTTGTTCACTTGCCTTGGAAAATGTATAATCGACAATCTGGCTTCGGATAGATTTCGCTATCTCTTCGGCATTTTCTTCATCAATGGCATCTGCTTCCCATAATAATAACTTTAAATCATCAATGGATGGATCATTTTGCAGCATTTCCTGCAACTGTTCCATTTTGACCTCGTTCCTTTGGCTGATAATTACGGAGATTAGATCACTGGCAGCCGGTCCATAAAAATTCTCTATATTATTTTCAGCACCATTAATGATGGATAATGCTTCTGAATAATTCTTTTCCTGAAGCAGGCTATCAGCTTCCGCCAAAGAGGATTGTATCTCTATTGCTCTTCTGGTGAAAAGCAATGAAGTATCAGCCTGGGAGAAATTGCTCTTAAGGTCCAGTGCTTCTTTCAAAAATTGTTCACCAGCTGCAAATTCTCCAAGCAGCACTTTTTCCTCGGCTTGATTATAAAGTTCCTGAGCTTGTGTTGAACGGTTTTCCAAATAAATATAAAAGATGATGGAAGATAACAGGAAAAAGGTGAAAACACCTATCGGAACAAGCCAAAGTTTATTAAATTTCCTGTTGTTCGGATTCATCCGATGCTCTAAGTCCTCAGGAAGCTTCTCGCCGCATATAACGCAGAAGCTTTCATTCTCTTTTATGGAGGAACCGCAATAAGGGCAATGCATAAGGCATAACACCTGCTTTATCAAAATATGTTTCACTTTATAATATCATATTTTTGCTTTATTTAGGGAGGATTAATTGGTATGATATAGAAGAGAATGTTCCATAATAGTGTAAGGATGAGTGATCATAAGAACATTGTTATAATGATTTACCCTTTGTTTTTACTATCTTGCTAAGCTATTTTAAACATCTGTACATAGATACTGTTAAGGAGGTGCATATTTATGTGGGAATTGGCATTGGGGGTAGCTGCTTTGGCAATTATTGTTTTAAATATAGGATATATGATATTTGACAGGGAAAAATAAATACATGCTGAAGTGATTTAGATGATCATCAGTTCAGCCAAAAAGGCTTGGCAAGGTACCAAGCCTTTTTACCGTAAAGCAAATCAAAATTCCAGCAAATGTTTATGGTGGGACGAGGAACGATCGTACCGCAGTCCCAAATGTTTATGGTTGGACGAGGAACGATCGTACCGCAGTCCCAAATGTTTATGGTGGGAGGAGGAACGGCGTACCGCAGTCCCAAATGTTTATGGTGGGAGGAGGAACGGCGTACCGCAGTCCCAAATGTTTATGGTGGGACGAGGAAACGGTAACTTTTAAGTTTTAAGGATAAGAAACATTAACACATTCACCAAAATATGTGCGAATGCGAGTTTTTCCAAAAAGCAGGAGGACAGTTTTTTTGAGCACCGGATATAATGAGATGCCGGTATGGTGCCGGTTTCAGTCAATGTACTTTGTAAACCATGAGGACGAAATCAAACAGACTGCTTCTCCGGCTATTTTGTTCTTGCCCATTGATCGAAAGGGAAAATAACAAATTCGGATCTTCCAATGATATTATCTTCTTCCACAAAACCGAGACCATTTCTGCTGTCTAAACTGATTGCGCGGTTATCGCCCATTACAAAATAACTGCCCTCAGGAATTTCGATGGGGCCCAGGCTTCCAGTGTTTCTTTTGGTTTCATCTGAAATAAAAGTTTGATCATACTTTTCATTGTTTATATATAAATTGCCATCATTTACTTCGATTGTTTCACCGGGCAATCCAATAATTCGTTTTACATAGTTTTGAACTGGCCTTTCTATGATGACAATATCGCCCCGTTCGGGCTGATCAATAAAATAAACAAGCTTATTAAAAACCACTCTTTCTCCGTCTTCCAGTGTTGGCTCCATACTTTCACCTTCTACAATAGAAGTAGCGAAAAGAAAGGTTCTTATAAAGAAAGCTATTAATAACGCTATAATGATTGCTTTAGTCCATTCAAGCCATTCTTTTTTCTTTGTTTGACTCACCAGAGACATCCCTTCCAGAAAATCTTTCATCAGCAAGTGTAGTATTCATTTAAGTATACCGCTGATTACTATTTTATAGTAGCACATCATGAAGATTTATTCGAGCTTTAGTTGGTTATGCTCACTCGATATTACATTCAATATATTCTGAAACATGTACTTGGTCAAACGTTGAAGAAAGTTTAACATTTAGATAAAAATCGCAGTCTGTTATAGAAAGGGATATATTAGGTACTAAGTAACACATAAAAACTTGTTGATTTTTGCAAAAATATGTTATATTTAGTATATCTAACTAAATAAGGAGGTCAGCGTAACCCTCATGTGTGCAATTGATCAAGTATTACAACGTATAGAATTTTTGCGAAACAAAATGACATCGGTGGCCATGGAAAAAGGCCTGAATGATTTTGAATCTATAGCAATCAGTCAGGAATTGGACCGTTTGCTCAACCTGTATGAAGATATGAAGCAAAAAAATTAATGATAATTCTTATCTCTTTCTCCTGCTAAAAGCTTCCGATTGATTGAGTCTTTCCCAAAAGTGATTTGTTAAAAACAGGTATATGTAAGCCGTATATATCCTTCGTCTTAAGTAGAGACCAGGATCTATGGCCATGATACCCTTTTTTAAGATACGTTTACCCCACGACTGACAAGGCTTTGGGGAAAGTGAAATATGCCCCTGTTTTATCACATAACCATGAAGCATAATGGTTTTACTCTTTCCAATTCCAACATTTCACAATAAGTTGAAGTATATTTCTTCACGTATAAAAATAGCGGTATGACCTAAACATTCAAAATTCACGCTCCTGCCCGGAATGCGAGAAACACTACCATATTTTTATTTGTAAGTTTTATTAAACAAATTCATACTTACAAGTTGAAAATGTTATAAATTGTTCAAACAGTTTTGATTTATAACCTGAAAATTGGGGTATAGTAAGAATGAATACCTAAAAGGAGTGTATTACATGAGACCAAAAACATTAAATTTTGAACAGCTTGTTCAGCAAAATAAACAGGAACTTATGCGGGATGAAAAGAGCATCTCCAATATAGAAATGCGTTTGGAGAAAAGGCAGGAAGAAGCTGCTTTAAGAGAAAATAATAGGGAACTGAGCATGTAATGGCTAGTAAAAAAGGTCTGGCATTTCAGGCGAAAGGAATTTAAATTCGTCTGTAAGGTCAGACCTTTTTACTATTTAACATAAAGTCGTTTTTAGTTTAAGCAGCATTAAATTCGTTTAAACAGAATGTTGTTTTCCAGATGGATATGCTGAAAAGTATTTGATTCCAATTCTTCCAGTCTTGCATAGGTAATTCGATAAGAATTGCAAGCGCCGGATGGAGGGGTGAAATCCTCAGTAATTTCTCTCATCTGCTTTAGCAAATCTCCTGAAGCCTGATGATCGTCTTCCAGACCGCCATTTGCTTCAATAATCCGCTGCTTAAGGTCTTCGCTCGGGCTTTTCTCATATTCTTTAATGAGTGGAAAAACATTGTCTTCCTCGTTCACAAGATGTTCTTCCATATCCACTTTAAAATTGTTAAAGAGACGATGTAATTCTTTAAGATGCGGATGGTCTGCTCCATGCCTTCGGAAAACCTTTGTGACGAACTGACTCAATGGTGCGAGCTCTTCATGCAAATAAGCATGGTGGCTTTCTACAATATGATCCACCAAGTCGGCTAAAGGGATCTTATCCCAATCAATTGTTTCATTCTCCTCTTTGCTCCATACTTCATATGCTTTATTTAAATTAGACATAATCACTGTTTGATCCAGGTCTTTTTCCGCAAAGACTTCATAAAGCGGACGATTTCCTCCACAGCAAAAATCAATTCTCTCGCTCTTGAACAAATCGCTTGCTTTTGGAAATAATTTTACAATTTCAGCCGGTGTATGTTCAGTTGTAAATAACTGCATGCTAATTCCTCCTATTTTCAGTATAATTAAATGATAACTATTTTCATTTAACTATACCGTGAAATGCATCACTGTGAGGAAAGTTAATTTTGCATATATGATTTACTCCGGCCTTCAGGTCTTCTTCTGTACTGAACAAGGATCACAGCTCCGATAATACAGCCCATACCAATCATCTGGATGAAAGTAAAGGCTTCCTGGAATATGAATACACCTATCAGTGAAGCAACGACAGGCTCGATTGTCGATAAAATGGATGCATTCGATGCTTCCGTCTGATTCAAACCATATGTATAAATAATATAGGCAAACGCAGTCGGAAGAAAACCTAAACCAAATGCATAAAGAAGGACGGTCGGATCCATTAATAAATGCCCTTTTTCACTGTATGGAAAAAAAGGGGTCAAAGCAATAGCAGCTACTGTAAAAGTATATGTAGTAATAATAAGACTGCTGTATTTTTTTAAAGCAAACTTGCTGAAAATACTGTAAAGCGCATACCCGATTCCGGATCCCAGACCAAATAGAATGCTGCCGATCTGAATGGCTTGCAGATTTATCGGTATAAGACCAACAACCAATGCGGTACCAAATAAAGTAAGTATTAAAGAAATAATTTTAACTCTGGTAAGCGGCTCCCTAAAGACGAAAAAGGAAATAATGATCACAAATGCCGGAGCTGTATACAATAGTGCAGTTGCCATAGGTATTGTGGATAGTTCTATAGCTGTAAACAAACAGTAATTAAAAAATATAATGCTGAATATTCCTGTGCCGATAAAATATCTGATATCTGTAAAGGATTTTAGCTTCATCTTTTTCGGTGCAGCAATAAGCATGAATATGAGCAGCAAAATCGCTGACGTCCATGCCCGCAATGTAACAACTTCCATTGGGGTAAATCCATAATCATATAAATGATTTACATACCAGCCTATCGTCCCCCATAGCGCAGCACCGGTAATGATGAATAAAAAAGCTTTATTCAACTTATCCCCGCCTTTCTTCGTATATGTTAAAATGAAATGTCTATTAAAACAGTAAAGCATAGTTCATTATACTCCCCATTTTCTGAAGCAATCGGGTGAAAGTCAAGCCTTATCATTCACCTTAAGAAAAAGATATTCCTATTCTACGTATATACTTACTTACAGAGGTAGAGACTTATTATTAAGTTTACAAATAGAGGAGGGGGGCTAAATTTGCTTACAGTTATGTGGTTAAATTTAACACAGCTTTATATTTTAGGAGTGAAAGAGGAACATATTTATTTCGTTATCTTGCTATTTCTGCTGGGACTGCTGTATTTTGTTTTGAACCCTTTCGTTCATTGGCTTATTTCTCTGCAGTCACCAAAACTATTAAGCTACATGATGAGCAGTTTTCTCTTTCTCATTTTGATCTTTACGGCAGCGATAACCAATGAAAGGTTAGGACTGTCATTACACCTCGTATTGAAAATATCTCTCCAGTGTTTTAGTGTACTTGGCATTTTTTTGCTGGGACATTCTATTTTTACAAGATTTATAAAAAAGCAACAATAAAGCGATTTCCGACGGTGTAAAACTGCAAGAAAAAAACGCATGGAATTTTAATTTCTCATGCGTTTTATTTCCTCTTAAGAATAAACAGGGCAGTTTGCTGCTGCTATAAGTGCATCTTACCCTTTCATTTCTTCTTCTCTGACATCCATAGATTCATACATCGCCTCCAGCCATTCAAATACCGGCTGGAAAAATTGATCCGGAGCACTTAAGTTGTCCGGTGCAGCATCCATTACTTTTTTCTTTTCTGCTTCATTCAATTTTTCGTATTTGTCTTTAAGCGTATGTGTCTGACCCGCGTACTTTTTCAGCTCATAAAGAAAATCATTTAACTCCTCCATATGGCTACCTCCTTTTACTGTATATTACCTAAAACAACAGAAGTAAAACATGCAGTTTCGGAAGGTTTGTCATACTTTTAGTCTATCGATGAGTTTTTCTTGGCGGCCATTCCATTTTGCCAAGAGAAGATGGAGTAAAATATGCTGAAGAATATTGCTTCTTAGCTCCTTGCGTACCCTGTGTTTTTGGGGGAGTCCACCCGATATAGTCGTAGATTACTCGTTTTGCCTGTGACAAGGACATTTTAGCTCGCGGATTTCTATAATTATTATCAAGAGATCCCAAATGGTCAAGGTCTTTAAAATCTTGTTTTGTTGGAGGTATATGAAAATAATATTCATCTACTTTAACTAGCAGGGTGGAGTGCTGATTGCTCAATTTCGGATGATTGGAAAAGTGAAGTCCTATTTTTACCGCCTGATTCTTTTTTAACAGTTGACTTATTGCTTCTTTTTTCATGGAATATAAATGTTTTGGGTTTGGCGCTGTTTTTGCGTGACGGTTAATGGTATATAATGCTTTAGCTATGTCATTTAGTGCCGTTTCCTCCGACATACAGTTATCCCCCTTCCTTCTTCAGCTGTCAGCCTTCCAATATATTTGAGGCAAACCGCTTTTATTTACCGAAGTATCAAAATATGACGGCATAGCTTGTCTTTATCCTATCGTAAAGCGTTTACTTATGCAAGTACCTATCAAAAGTTACGGAAAATTGTTCGAAAAACTGAATTGATCAAAGTTTGCTGCCGGAAAGATGATTTGAACAAAAAATTAAGAGGTGCATTCCCCTGAAGGCAGTTCCGGAAAATCTATTTTAAAAGACTATCCCAAAAATACAATGGAATAGTCAAGAAAAGTTAATACATACTGCTGATATCTTCTACAATTTGCTCCATGGCTGCAGCCTCCGTGCCTGTATACATGTTAATGGCATTGCCTTCCGGTGAAATCAGGAAAAAACGTATTGTGTGCATCATTTGGTCAGAATCCGGTTCTTTTTCCAATGAAGATTTGAAACTATCTACGGAGAATGACTGAATCTCTTCAAAGTCGTAACCCGTGAGGAAATGCCAATTATCAAAGGACGCCCCCCTCGATTCCCCAAATTCCTTTAAAGCTTCCGGTGTGTCTCTTTCCGGATCAGCTGTAAAAGATACGAGCTTAACATCATCCAATCCGGCTTCACTTAATTGTGATTGTAAACTGGCCATATTGGAGGTCATGGGCGGACAAACAGTTTCACAGTTTGTAAAGATAAAGTTGGCAACCCAAAATTCACCATCCAAATCGCTTTTGCTTACTTCTTCATTATCCTGATTAATGAAGGTGAAATCTTCTATTTCAAAGGATATTTCACCTTCATACTGCTCGCCTCCACAGGCGGTTAACAAAAGAAGTATGCCGGGAAACAGCAATAATATAGAGAAAAAATTTCTATTTATCATATTCTATCAGCTCCGCGGTAAAATTTTTATCATAGTTTATCATGTAATGGCCGGAAATACTATGTATAAATTGTTAACAATTAGTAATGCCGCACTGTTACAATGAGCTGCTGTTTTCCAGTGTAAACAAGTGAATTTCCGGCTGGCATAAAAATCTGTATGGCAGCCTGGTCGTACCTATTCCTTTATTTACATATAAATCCAGCTTTCCATTTTGGAGTGTGTATTTTCCTTCCACATATTTTTCGGCATAGGCAGGAGTGTATACATGTCCAAGAAAGGGAAAGCGTATTTGGCCGCCATGGCTATGTCCCGACAATTGGACATCCACGGGAAATTTTATGGTTTTATCGGCATAATCCGGTTCGTGGGCCAGCAATATCGTAAATAGATCAGGGTTTCCATTTTGCAAGGCCTTTTCTATATCGGGTTTGCCGAGCAGTACATCATCAATTCCTGCCAATATAAATCGTTCATTTTCTTTTTCGATAAGCACATGGCTGTTTTGCAATAGTGTAAAATCAGCCTGCTTCATTACATCAAGGACAATTTCTGTACCATATCCGCCATGATCGTGGTTTCCGTATATCCAATACTTTCCATGTCCCGCCCGCAGTGATCCCAGAATATCAATGAGCCTGGGATTCCAGTCATACAAATGAGGAGAATCGACCAGGTCGCCAGTAAAAACGATTATGTCCGGCTGCAGGTCATTAATGGTTCCTGCCAATTCTTTTAATTGATCCAGGGAATATTGAAAACCAAGATGGGTATCCGAAAACTGTACAATTTTAAATTGATTAAACGCCGGTGAAATAGATGGGAAGGAAATTATATTTTCATTTACATGTAATAATCCAGTCTCGATTTCCCTGGCATAATAATAAGTTGATCCACTTAAGCCAAACACGGCAAGCACACTTCCCAAAGCCTTTTTTAAGAAAGACCGTCTATTCATAATTTCAGTCCTTTCCTGGTCCATAAAACAAAATTATAACATGAATTGATCAAAACCAGCATTGTTTGCCCAGTATCCATTTATCCGTTTAAGCATATATTAATTACAAACAGATGATCCATGTGAAAAGCATCATTTTGGTAAATTACATTTAAAGTCACAAAAAAAGGAAATTTATCTGTAACAAATAATGTAAGACTTCTGTAAAGCAGATTTCTTTTATATTTAATGGGGCAGAGCAATACTGCCGTAAAAAATACATATTCTGTCAGCTGCTGTTGTGTAAATAAAATTAACTTTGGGCAGCTTTCTAAAAAGTTCTAAGTTTTTCTTTTTTAGAAGTCTGAGGGGGTGATAAATTTGGTTATCTGCTTGAATCAATCTCCTTAAAATAAAGACAAAATTCATCCAAAATCACTCATTATTTTTTTGCTCACCTATGATATATGGTAAACTAAATATGGTGATAAAAAAATACTTAAATCTGTTCATTGAAATATATGTACTTTGGTAATCACGCTATTTAATCTGTGTCCAAATACAAATTTAGATGGGTGAAAGAAAATAAGGGGGCGCTTATGATGAGTACGTTACAGGAACAACATTTAGCATCCACCATGGTTGGAGACTTAATGATCTCCTCGGAAAAAGTTGCGCATGTTCAAGTGAATAATCCTCTGGAGCATGCACTTCTGGTACTTGTTAAATCTGGCTATTCCGCTGTACCGGTTCTGGATTCTTCCTACCGGCTGGTAGGCATTATCGGAAAAACGGTTATATTAAATCAAATACTGGGACTGGAACGTTTTGAATTTGAAAAGCTCTCGGATATGCGTGTACATGAAGTTATGAGTAAGGATATACCACAATTAACAAAAGAGGATACATTGGTGAAAGGCATGAACACATTAATCAATTACCCGTTTGTATGTGTTCGGGACAAAGATGGCTATTTTGATGGCATTTTGACCAGAAGAGCAATCTTAAAACAAATTAAAAAGGATATATATACTGCAAAAAAAGAGACAGAATAAAATGTTGCATACTTGCTGATTCATAAAGTTTTAAACATATATATAGGAGTACTCTTCCTAAACTTGGACAAAAAAGCTTCGAAAGCAGCACTGCACAGTAAAAATTGTTGAGCAAATGCTTGCCGCCATTACGTTTTACACACAAAAACAAGGCAAATAACTCTTTTAGCGGCAAGCCGGATTACCGCAATCAGCATTGTAAATACCACAGCATTATGGTCTCGGGAAAACAGTTTTCAAAGCTTCAAGTAAAATGATTAGCCAAAATTTGTACAAGCTGTTATTTTTATTTATGAATTTAGTTGTGAATTCGGCTAGAGTTTTCCGGGATTCGTCAGGGATTACGGATTATAAATTTTTTATGGGAGGTGAAACCTGGTTAAATTAAGTCGGTCCGAAATAATTTATAACACTTTTAGATAACCAGGTAGACATATGGGAGAAAAAATAAGAATTGGAATCAACGGTTATGGTAATTTAGGGAGAGGGGTAGAATTGGCTATCCGGCAAAATAGCGATATGAAGCTTGTTGCCGTATTTACAAGGAGAGACCCTGAGACAGTTCAATTGCTGGATCCGGAAGTGAAAGCCGTGCATGTTTCAGAGGCGGAAAAATACACAAATGAAATAGATGTTATGATTCTTTGCGGGGGTTCTGCAACAGATCTGCCAGAACAGGGTCCGGAGTTTGCAAAACTGTTTAATACGATTGACAGCTATGATACTCATGCAAAGATACCTGAATATTTCCCTGTAATGGATGAGGCTTCAAAGTCAGGAAATAAAATTAGTATTATTTCCGTCGGCTGGGATCCGGGCGTGTTTGCCATGAATCGCCTGCTGGGAGAAGCTATCCTTCCGGAAGGGGATACTTATACATTTTGGGGCAAAGGACTTAGCCAGGGACACTCGGATGCAGTCAGAAGGGTAAATGGTGTAAAGGATGCTGTTCAGTATACCATACCAATTGAAGAAGCAGTTGACCGCGTTAGAAATGGCGAAAAACCGGAATTATCAACAAGAGATAAACATCTGCGTGAATGCTATGTTGTACCGGAAGAAGGTGCAGATGTAAAGAGAATTGAAGAAGAAATTAAAACTATGCCGAATTATTTTGATGAATATAATACTGTAGTAAATTTTATTACAGAAGAAGAGCTTGCAGAAAATCATTGGAAAAAAGTGCATGGCGGATTTGTGATCCGCAGCGGGAAAACCGGGGAGGATACGGACCAGCTGATTGAGTATTCCTTAAACCTTGACAGTAATCCGGAATTTACGGCCAGCGTGCTTGCAGCTTACGCCCGGGCTGCCTACAAACTAAATAAATCCGGAGACGAGGGTGCGAAAACCGTTTTTGATGTTCCAATCGGGCTATTATCACCTAAGACGCCGGAACAGCTCAGGAAAGAACTGCTGTAAATAAATTCTCTGCAGTCTCCCTTTTATCTTATATAGATTGACACATTAAAAGGAAGATATATATGCCTGCATTTGAATACATCTCCTGATTAAAAAGTGTCATTATCGTTATTGTATATCTTCTGCATGAATGTAAAAACTATAGGTAATCATGTATAGAGGAGGCAATAAAATGGCACGTATAGGCATAGAGGAGTCATTGACAGATGTGAAGGAAGCATTAATGGAAATGGGACATGAAGTGGTTATTTTGCGTTCCAGTGAAGATGCAGCTTACTGTGACTGCTGTATTATTACCGGCCAGGATAAAGATATGATGGGTATGGCTGACACAAGCATTGCCGGACCAGTTATAAATGCGCAGGGAGCGAGTGCTCAGGAAGTATGCGACATGGTGAATGACAAACTGAGTTAAACAAAAAAGTTTGCCTGTAAAACGACATAGAGAACAACATTAAAAAATAACAGGAGGATTCCTTCTGTTATTTTTTAATGTTGTTATTAGGATGGTTGGATGCGTCGTGTACAAGGGCCACAAGCATATTTTAGTCAGGTGGAATTCTCAGGCGGATCATTGAATGAAAAAGCAAAATTGATATACGTATCCGGTGTAAAAATATAGAAAAGCATTCTGCCTTCTGCCGAAAGCGGTCTGCAGGTTTAATTTACATGAAATTTTTCAAGCTTATTCCATAAAGAAAACAATATCTTTAACCCCTTTCTTCCATACAGAATAGAAGAAACTTTTTATTTAAAAAAACATATATAAATATGAATGGAATAGAGAAGTAAATGGAAACGAGGAGGTTACGGATGAAACTGAGAGATGAATTACCTGCTTTGACGGGTGCAACTGCATGGCTAAATAGTAGAGAAATTAAAAAAGATGAGCTTATCGGAAATAAACCGGTATTAATTCATTTCTGGTCTGTAAGCTGTGATTTATGTAAAAGATCAATCCCACGGATTCAAAAGCTGCGAAACATATATAAGGATGATTTAGCAGTCATAGCTGTTCATATGCCGCGATCCGAGAAAGATTTGGATATGGATCTCATTAAACAGACAGCAGCAGCAAATAAGATGACTGAACCGGTATTTGTAGATGGGGAAGAAAAGCTTACAAAAGCATTCGCAAATCGCCAGGTACCTTCCTTTTACTTATTTGATGCCGGGGGAAGCCTGCGCTATCTTCAAAAGGGAAGCGGGAACGTTCAAATGTTAAAGAATCGTCTGGAACGGCTGGTCAAATAAATACGCTTAAAATTGGCACCGGTGTTATTTAAAAACACTGGTGTTTGCCTGTTTAAAGATCATAACTTTTTCACCAGCATGTAAAAGATAAATATAATTTTACTTGCAAAAGCGGTACAGGCATTGGATAATTAAGTATATTTCTTTTGTGAAAATATGTACATGCACATTTAAAAATAAAATTAAAAAAATTTAGCAAAAACTATAGATATTTATTTCGGAAACCGTTATATTAGTAATTACGTATAAGCATCGGAGGGGGAAATCTCTTTGGATACATTTAAAAAACTGAAAGAATTTTACTGGCCTTATAAAAAGTATTTCTTTTTATCTTTGTTTTTTTTACTATTTATAACCTCAATTACTGTTGTATATCCCATTGTATTGCAGCAGACAATCGATAACGTTGTACTTGCAGATCAATACGAATTAATACCTTATATTTCCGGTATCTTTTTTGTTTTAATGTTTATTAAAGGGATTGCAACATTTTATCATCAGTATTTGGGTGATTTATTTGGTGTAACGTCAGTGTATAAATTGCGGGAAGCTTTATATGATAAACTCCAGGTCCTGTCTTTTAAATATTATGACAACGCCAGAACTGGTGATATTATGTCACGGCTTACACAGGATGTAGAAGGGTTTCGGTTTTTTCTTTCACTTGGCTTTGCAGAACTGTTGCGGATTGTGTTATTAATCCTGATAAGCCTGAGTGTAATGTTCTATTATTCCGTACCGCTTGCGATTGTAACAATGGCCGCAATGCCATTTTTGGCGTTGGTTGTGTATCGGTTTGATAAACGGGTTCATCCGGCATTCCGGAAGATCAGAAAGTCCATGGGGCAACTGAATACACGCGTACAGGAAAACATCAGCGGCATGAACACAGTGAAATCATTATCCAGAGAGGATTTTGAAATAGACCGCTTTTCTTCAAGTAATGATCATTACCGGCAGAAATATTTAAATACAGCAAAAATATGGTCGAGGTATTTTCCGTTAATGGAATTTATCGGTAATGTGTGTGCTGTTGCATTATTGGCATATGGCGGATATCTTGTGATTAGCGGGGGGCTTACTCCCGGCGCATTAGTGGCCTTTTTTAGCTTAGTTTGGTATATATTAGGTCCGCTGATGAACCTTGGGTTTATTATTAACTTGTTCTCCCAGGCAAAAGCCTCGGCAGAACGGCTGCTTGAAATTTTGGATGCCAAAGAAGATATTGTGGAAAAAGAAAATGCCATCAGTCAGCCGATTACAGGTCATGTGACCTTTAACGATGTTACACTGACATATACCGAAGATGATGATGCAGCTTTAAAAAATATCTCCTTTGATGCACCGCCGGGAAAAGTAATCGGGTTGATTGGTGCTACGGGTGCTGGTAAAACAAGTATTACCCAGCTTATTACCCGCTTTTATGAACCGGAAAAGGGCGAAGTGCTTGTCGATGGAAACCCTGTTGCAGAATATGATTTAAAAGTTTTGCGTAATGGAATCGGTTTTGTATTGCAGGAACCTTTTTTATTTTCCACTACAATTAAGGAAAATATTGCTTATGGAAATCCTGAAGCTTCAAATGCACAAATTATTGATGCGGCAAAACGGGCACAGGCTCATGAGTTCATTATGGAAATGCCAAAAGGTTATGATACCATGCTGGGCGAGCGGGGGATGGGGTTATCCGGCGGTCAGAAACAGCGGATTGCCATTGCAAGAGCTATATGCATCAATCCGAGTATTTTAGTGCTGGACGATGCTACTTCTGCTGTAGATATGGAAACAGAATTTAAAATACAAAAAGCATTAAAAGAAGTAATGAAAGGGCGGACGTCATTTATCATTGCTCACCGAATTTCTTCCTTAAAGCATGCGGATGAAATCCTTGTACTGGAAGAAGGAAGCATTGCGGAGAGAGGAACGCATGAAGAACTGATTCATAATAATGGGACTTATGAAAGGATCTATAATATTCAATATCAGGACAGGAAAGAAATTATGAATACAGCAGCACTTTAAGGGGGGATATAATTGGCTCAAAGGATAAATAAATCAAATGAAAGCAAACATCTTGAACGGTTTCACTATACATTGGATCATGCCGTAGAAAAGCCATTTAACTGGCAGCAAATGTGGCGGCTGCTTATTTATTTAAAACCTTATTCCAAAACCTACTTGCCCGCTGCAATTATTGCAATGCTCGTTTCTACCATTGTTCGATTAGTTGTACCAATATTAATTGGTAAGGTTGCTATCGATGTAGCAATAGCGAACGAAGATGTAACCATGCTTACGTATTTGGTTATTGGCATAGGAATCCTTTATTTAATAAGTTATGCAGGCAATGTATATCGGATAAAATGGGTCAACATACTCGGCCAGAATGTAATTTATGATCTAAGGCAGCATTTATTTTCCCATGTCCAGCACTTGTCGCATCGTTTTTTCGATTCACGCTCAGCAGGCTCCATATTAGTAAGAATCATGAATGATATCAATTCATTGCAGGAGCTGTTTACTAACGGAATCATTAATCTGCTGATGGATATTATTACCTTGACAGGGATTATTGTTATTTTATTTGTGCTTAGTCCAAATCTCGCGATAGCAGTGATGATTGTGCTGCCATTAATGTTTTATATTTCCACCAAGCTGAGAAGAAACATCCGCCGGTCATGGCAGGACGTGCGCATCCAGCAATCCCGGATGAATTCCCATTTAAATGAAGGACTACAGGGTATGCGGATTACGCAATCCTTTACGCAGGAAAAAGAAAATGCTGCATATTTCGCAGGCGTAAATGAAGCAAATTACAGCAGCTGGAAAACTGCAACAAAGAAAAGTGCCATGTTTCGTCCATTTGTGGAAATGAGTAATGCCATTGGCACCATCATCCTCATTTCCTACGGAGCATACTTAATTCTGAATGGCGGGATTGAAATCGGAACCTTTGTTACCTTTGCATTTTTCCTTGGTATGTTCTGGGAGCCGATCTCCCGTCTCGGCCAGGCTTATAATCAGCTGTTAATGGCAATGTCGGCTTCAGAGCGGATATTTGAATTTCTGGATGAAGAACCAAATGTAGAGGAAAAGGAAAATGCCCATGTGTTTAAAAAGATGCAGGGAAGAATTACGTTTGACAGGGTACAATTTTCCTATGATCAAGATAGAATCGCATTGCATGAAATATCGTTGGAAATAAAGGAAGGTCAAACCATTGCGCTTGTTGGCCATACGGGAAGCGGAAAATCCACCATTGCAAATCTGATCAGCCGATTTTACGACCCTACAAAAGGTGCAGTTAAAATTGATGGTCACGATTTAAAAGATGTTAAACTTGACAGTCTTCGAAAAAAAATAAGTGTTGTCCTGCAGGATACCTTTATATTTTCCGGAACGATTATGGAAAATATTCGCTTCGGAAGACCGGATGCTACGGATCAGGAAGTAATAAATGCAGCAAAAGTTGTAGGAGCTGATGATTTCATTCTGCGGATGGGTGATGGCTATGAAACGGAAGTAGAGGAAAGAGGGAATATTCTATCTGCAGGAGAAAGACAATTGTTGTCTTTTGCAAGGGCTTTGCTGGCTGATCCCAGTATCCTCATTCTTGACGAAGCAACAGCAAGCATCGATACGGAAACGGAAGTGAAAATCCAGGAAGCATTGGGAAAACTGCTGAAAGGAAGAACCGCAATTATTATTGCACATAGATTGTCCACGATTAGAGAGTCCGACAATATTTATGTACTGGAAAATGGTAAAATACTGGAAAACGGCAATCATGCTGAACTAATGGAAAAACGCGGGGAATACTATGGGTTGGTTAAATCCCAATTTCAAATGCTTGATGCGATGTAAAATAAAAAGGGGCAGTTCAAAAAGGACTGCTCCTTATTTTTTTGCTTTGTTTCATGGGAATAGAACTTCTCCCACCTTCAATAATTTGGGAAATTATGGGCTTCTCAAAAAGAGAAAAAGCCACAGTGCCAAATAAGCATACTGTGACTTTTTTATCTTGTCCCGGTTGGTCAGCCGGTCCATTTTTGTATTTTAGACTTCCATAATGATTGGCAGTACCATAGGTCTGCGTTTAGTTCTTTCGTAAAGAAATGGTGCAATGGTGTCTGTAATCTCATTCTTGATTTCAGACCATTGGTTGGTTCTTCGTTCCATCAGTTTATTCAGATGGGAATGAACAAGCTTTTGTGCTTCATTTATTAGGTCTTCCGATTCCCGCATATATACAAAGCCGCGTGAAATAATATCCGGACCGGAAGCAAGTTTGAATTCCTTCATATTAATGCTTACAACAACGATAACCAGACCTTCTTCTGATAATATGCGCCGGTCTCTTAGTACAATATTGCCGATATCACCGATTCCGCTGCCATCCACATACACAGAACCGGAAGGGATTTTTCCGGCAATAATGGCCTGATCCTTCCCGAGTGCCAGTACATCTCCATTATCCATAACAAAAGAGTTTTCCGGTTTTACATCACAGGCTGTGGCAAGCTTGGTATGCTCCTTTAACATCCGGTATTCACCATGAATTGGCATAAAGAATTTTGGTTTCATTAATCGGAGCATCAACTTTTGTTCTTCCTGACTTCCATGACCGGAAGTGTGAATATTATTTAATTTGCCATGAATCACATCTGCTCCAGCACGATACAGCTTATTAATCGTTTTACTTACACTCACCGTGTTTCCAGGGATTGGAGATGAGGAAAATACGACGGTATCGCCGGGAATAAGCTGGATCTGCCGATGCGTGCCATTGGCAATTCTGGAAAGTGCTGCCATTGCCTCGCCTTGAGAGCCTGTACAAAGGATGGTTACTTCATGCGCAGGGAGGCGGTTCAATTCATTGGAGTCTACAAAGGTGTCTTTCGGAGCCTGAATATAGCCCATTTCCTGTCCGAGATTAATGGCGGATTCCATACTCCGGCCGAATACAGCCACTTTGCGGTTATATTTTACCGCGGACTCAATAACCTGTTGAAGCCGGTAAATATTTGAGGCAAAGGTTGCAAATATTAATCTGCCATCTACCCGGCTGAAAATTTCATTAATACTTTCTCCTACCACTCTTTCAGACATTGTAAAACCGGGCACTTCACTATTTGTACTGTCTGAAAGCAGACAAAGCACGCCTTCTTTGCCTATTTCGGCCATTTTTGTTAAATTAGCCGCTTCACCGACCGGGGTGAAGTCAAATTTAAAGTCACCGGTATGCACGATATTTCCCGGTGGGGTTTTAACAACAATGCCGAATGCATCTGGGATACTATGAGTTGTACGGAAAAACCCAACGGATGTTTTACGGAATTTAATGACATCGTCTTCCTGAATAGTATTTAGTTTTGTACTTCTTAATAATCCATGTTCCTCGAGTTTATTTTTAATTAGTCCGATTGCGAGTTTACCTGCATAAATAGGCACATTTATTTCTCTGAGAAGGTAAGGAATACCTCCGATATGGTCTTCATGACCATGGGTTATGAACAGACCTTTAATTTTATCCTGATTTTGGACGAGGTACGTATAATCCGGAATAACGTAGTCAATTCCAAGCAATTCATCTTCAGGGAATTTCATCCCTGCATCAATAATGATGATTTCATCCTGAAATTGAACTCCATAGGTGTTTTTTCCGATCTCACCCAATCCGCCAATCGCGAAAACAGCTGCCTGATCATTTTTTACAAATTTCATTTTCTAGACATTCTCCAGGGTAAAGTTTTCGGATTGTTTTTCATAAGCTAAATGTGCGTCATTTAATGCATGGATATACTCGATATTAACATTGTGGTCATTAATTTTTTCACGGACTTCTCTTATAGTGTCTGCCTCTACATAAAAGGCTTTTGTACGTTCTCTTACAGGAATTTCATCTTTCAGTTCCTGGTATAATACTTTAAAAATCAAAATTATCCCTCTCCTAACAAATTTCTTGTATTCTTAAATTGGTATACTATTTAGCAGATGGAAAATTTGTTTCCCATCTGCACCAATTTTTGTTTTGGCGCCTGCCATCATCTTAAATTGCACCCCTGAATTGAAATGGCAAAGACAGGGGCATTATCAATATGACTGGCTGCGCATGACTTTGAATTAATTTCCGTTTATTAATTCACATCCGTAAGCATCTATCATCATAGTACCCCAATTAGCAGCGGTTAAAAAGCATAAGACCTGCTTTCTGCAAGAATGTAAACAAGGCATTCGCTGTAATCGCACTCCAGCGTATGAAGTCTTTTCATAAAGGTAAATACACTTTCAATAATCCTTTTAGCGAATAACCGAGTTTTTTAATGATTGGTAAAATCCATGGTAGTTTTTTTACAAGTTGTAGGTACCCGTCCACGGCCAATAAAATCTTTCCAGCGTTTCTTGAGCTTTTCTTTCAGGCGTTTTAGCATCACCATACGCTCCTTTCAACTTTTTAAGAAAAGCAACAAAAACGTTCTACCGATCCAATCCCTCTTACTATATAGTATAGTATGATTTGTGGAATATGGAAATAAAAACACGTCATTTGTAATAAAAATTTATTAATTATCGCTGAAAACCTGCATTTCGACTACTGTATATTTATTTTTTACATCGATAAGATTCTTATACACCATTCTTCCAAAAAGAAAAGAGAAAACGGCTGCTGATGTTTTTACTACTCAATCGGTTTTGCATTATCCGGTACTGCATAAGGGGTTTCATTATTTATATGGTCATAAAACATAATTCCGTTTAGATGATCAATTTCATGCTGTACAACGATTGCTGCGTAACCTTTTAAGCGGAGTTTTACTGTTTCGCCGTTCTGGTCCGTGGCTTTTACTGTAATCCGTGCGTATCTGGGAACATACCCTTCTACATTGCGGTCAACAGATAAACATCCTTCTCCTCCGGCCAAGTAAGCCTTTTCCACAGAATGACTGATAATTTTCGGATTAACCATCCCATAGCTGTAATGCTTCCCGTTTAAATCATCAAAATGTACAGCGATCAGCCGTTTATTGATGCCCAGCTGTGGCGCCGCCAGTCCGACTCCGGGGCGCAAACTGTATTTTTCAGCAATTTCCTCATTCTGGCTATTTTTTAAAAAAGTCAGCATTTCCTCTAATAAATGTTTATCTTCATCACTTATAGGAACTGATACTTCCTCAGCAACCGCTGTTAAAGAAGGATGTCCTTCCCGAACAATATCTTCCATTGTAATCATACAAAGTCACTCCCGATCAGAAATTTCGCATTCGCACATTTTTTCATTCGCACATCTATTAATGATGTGTTCTTATACTTAAGACCTAAAAAAATTATACTTTCTCTCTTGAAAAAATAAAAACATCAAATTGCTTTCTTTTTAACATTTCATATTCTAACATATTAAACATATATTAATTACAGATTTGCAATAGAACTGCTTTGTATTTTCAATATATTTCTCTATATTATATCATGGAAAAACATGTTATACTGTGAAAATGAGTTAGGGTATGCGGGAAATAAAGGGGGAAAATATATGAAGAAAACCTTACTGAAGAAAATCTTATTGTTGGTCATAGCTGGTGCGTTTGTTCTGTTATCCGCCTGCAGCGAGAGTACCGAAGAGCAAATACATAATCATTTAGAAGAAGCGGTTGCTCAAGAAGCAGAATTTGAAGAGCAGCAAGGGCAAATTACTGAATTGGAGCAGAGGGAACAGGAATTATACAATGAAATAATCCAGCTTGATATGGAAGAATTTGATCAAATTCAGGAACTTTCAGAAGAAGCACTTGAAGTTATCGATGAACGTGCGGACAAAATAACCCAGGAAAGGGAAAGTATAGCATCCTCACATGAAACTTTTCAAATGACAGAAGACTTAATTGCGGAACTGGATGAAGATGTAAAAGAAAAAGGGGAGGAAATGTATAACGTGATGGAAAGCCGTTATACTGCTTATTACAATCTGTTTGATGCCTATATGAACTCCCTCGAATTGGAAAGAGAAATGTATGAAATGCTGCAGCAGGAAGATACGGAACAGGAATCGCTAAACGAGCAGATTAACAGCATTAATGAAAGCTATCAGTCTGTACTTGATTATAATGACCAGTTTAATGAATATACAGTGGAATATAATGAATTAAAACAGGAGTTTTATGACGAGGCAGATCTCAATGTTACCTATGAAGAAAATGAGACTGAAGAACCGGAAGAGGAGGAAGAAAATTAATCCTCTCCCGAAGCGGTATCTTTATATTTTTTCGGATCAGGACCAGGAAGCGTCCATGATCCGTTTTTTTTATACAATAAAAATATGTAAAATTCCAGCTGAGAAGTGGCTCGAAGCAACTGGATTTTCAGGTCCCAATTATAAGAAAAAAAGAAAAATTGACGCATTCATTTAAAGCCGGCTGAAGGCGAGTTTTTCTATGGGAATAATTTTAGTCAAATATTAATACAGCCATACAAACCGGCTGTAACAGTTAAAATAAAGCGCTTTCGATATTTAATTGGCAAGTAAATAAATTGAATCAAACTAATTGACCTATTGTGATGAATATACTACTATTAAAATTAGATTCAAATTGTACTAATTCATTTTGCTTTATTTATATAACAGTTTTATGCAGAGAAGCTATTCGGGATTAGTGCAAAATGAAAAAGGGTAAAAGAATAGAAGGATTGTGTACAGATTTTTTCGGGTTTTGGGGAAGCTAGAAAATAATATATCACTATAAGGTAAAAGAAAGGAAGAGGTGACCCATTTTGAAACCAGTATTGGAAAATGTGGAAAAACAATTTGAGATGTACCAGATTCTGAATGAAGATGGAAAAATAGTCAATAAAGAGGATGTTCCTGATTTAAGTGATGATGAGCTAAAAGAGCTGATGAAACGGATGGTATATACCCGCATACTTGATCAGCGTTCCATTGCTTTAAACCGTCAGGGACGCCTCGGATTTTATGCGCCTACTGCAGGTCAGGAAGCATCACAGCTTGCAAGTCAGTTTGCTTTGGAAAAAGAAGATTTTATCCTGCCCGGATACCGTGATGTTCCCCAGCTAATCTGGCAAGGACTGCCATTGTATCAGGCATTTCTATTCTCCAGAGGGCATTTTCATGGAAATCAGATGCCGGAAGACCTCCAGGCATTAAGCCCGCAGATTATTATCGGAGCGCAGTATGTACAGGCTGCAGGTGTAGCGCTGGGCATGAAAAAACGCGGCAAGAAAAACGTTGCTGTTACGTATACAGGGGATGGCGGAACATCCCAGGGCGATTTCTATGAAGGAATTAACATGGCAGGTGCATATAATGCTCCGGCAATTTTCTTTGTTCAGAACAACTATTTCGCTATCTCCGTGCCGGTAGAACTGCAGACAGCAGCAAAAACCCTTGCCCAGAAATCTGTAGCGGCAGGTATAGAAGGCATTCAGGTGGACGGCATGGATCCGCTGGCTGTTTATGCAGTTACAAAGCACGCCCGTGAGCGCGCAATTAACGGTGAAGGTCCAATGCTGATTGAGACTCTAACCTATCGTTATGGTCCGCATACCATGGCTGGGGATGATCCTACAAGGTACCGTACAGAAGACCTTGATAATGAATGGGAGAAAAAAGATCCGATTGTCCGCTTCCGTAAATATTTAGAGGAAAAAAATCTTTGGTCTGAAGAAGAAGAGAATGAAGTAATCGAAGGCGCGAAAGAGGATATTAAAAAAGCGATTAAAAAAGCGGATGAGTATCCGAAACAGAAAGTAACGGATCTGATCGAAAATATGTTTGAAGAGCTTCCGGCAAATCTGGAAGAGCAAATGGAAGAATATAAAGAAAAGGAGTCGAAGTAAATCATGGCACAAATGACAATGATTCAAGCAATCACGGATGCGATGCGCACCGAATTGAAAAATGATGAAAACGTGCTTGTATTTGGCGAAGACGTCGGTCAAAACGGCGGAGTCTTCCGTGCAACGGAAGGACTTCAGAAAGAATTCGGGGAAGAACGTGTTTTTGATACACCGCTGGCTGAATCAGGCATTAATGGCTTGGCCATCGGTTTGGCATTGCAAGGCTATCGTCCTGTACCCGAAATTCAATTCTTCGGCTTCGTATATGAAACGATGGACTCCATAAATGGACAGATGGCCCGTATGCGCTATCGTTCAGGAGGAAGATGGACTTCGCCAATCACCATTCGTTCTCCATTTGGAGGCGGTGTTCATACACCTGAATTGCATGCAGATTCACTTGAAGGACTTATAGCCCAGCAGCCGGGAATTAAAGTTGTCATTCCTTCTACGCCTTATGAGGCGAAAGGATTGTTGATATCTTCTATCCGTGATAACGACCCGGTAGTATTTCTGGAGCATATGAAGCTGTATCGGTCTTTCCGGGAAGAGGTTCCGGAAGAGGAATATACTATTGAACTTGGTAAGGCAAAAGTGAAACGCGAAGGGAAAGATGTAACATTAATTGCCTATGGAGCAATGGTTCATACTGCCCTGAAAGCTGCAGAAGAGCTTGAAAAAGATGGTGTGGATGCAGAAGTGATCGACCTTCGCACTGTTTCACCAATTGATATCGAAACGATTATTGAATCTGTGCAAAAAACAAATCGTGCTGTAGTTGTTCAGGAAGCACAGCGTCAAGCGGGAGTTGCTGCAAATGTAGTATCTGAAATTCAGGAAAGAGCAATTCTCCATCTGGAAGCACCGGTATTACGTGTTACAGCTCCTGATACAGTTTATGCATTTTCCGAAGCGGAAGAAGTATGGCTGCCAAATCACAAAGACGTCATAGAAAAAGTCAATGCAGTAATGAACTTTTAAAAAATGAGATAGGAGGCAGAAAACATGGCTTTTAATTTCAAACTCCCTGATATCGGTGAGGGAATTCACGAAGGTGAAATTGTTAAATGGTTCGTCAAAGAAGGCGATGAAGTAAAAGAAGATGACGTGCTGTGTGAAGTGCAAAATGATAAAGCAGTCGTAGAAATCCCTTCCCCTGTAGATGGAACGGTAGAAAAATTGCATGTGGAAGAGGGCACTGTAGCCATTGTGGGCGACACACTGATCACCTTTGACGCAGAAGGATATGAAGATCAGGACGCCGATGATGAGGGGGCATCTGAAGAAGCTGATCAAAAAGAAGAAAAAAATGAAGAACCGGATGCTGATACAAAAAAAGAGACAGAATCCAAGCCCAAATCAGACGACGGGGAAGATAAACGCGTCATCGCCATGCCATCTGTAAGAAAATATGCCCGTGATAACGATGTAAATATTAAAGAAGTAGAAGGCACAGGGAAAAATGGCCGCATTACAAAAGAAGATGTAGATCAATTCCTGAGCGGAGAAAAACCTGCAGCAGTTTCAGACGCAGCGGATAAAGAGAAAGAAACAGCATCAGCGGCAGCTGCAGTTCCAGAAGGTGCATATCCTGAAACCCGTGAGAAAATGTCAGGAATCCGCAAAACAATTGCAAATGCAATGGTTAACTCAAAAACGAAGGCACCACATGTTACATTAATTGATGAAGTAGATGTAACCGAGCTGGTGGCACACCGCAAGAAATTTAAAGAAATTGCAGCAGAGCAGGACATTAAATTAACCTATTTACCATATGTTGTAAAAGCGCTGATTTCCGCTTCCAAAAAATATCCAATTCTTAATGCTGCCATGGATGATGAAAAAGAGGAAATCATTCATAAACATTACTACAATATCGGTATTGCGGCAGATACAGATAGAGGATTATTAGTACCGGTAGTAAAAGATGCCGATCGTAAATCTATCTTTGATATTTCAAGCGAAATCAATGAATTGGCAGAAAAAGCCCGAAGTGGTAAACTAACATCTGAAGAGATGAAAGGTGCTTCAAATACAATAACAAATATTGGTTCAGCAGGAGGGCAGTGGTTTACGCCTGTACTGAATTACCCTGAAGCTGTTATTTTGGGTATTGGACGTATCGCAGAGAAGCCAATTGTCCGAAACGGTGAGGTTGTAGTTGCACCAGTACTTGCATTATCATTTGTATTTGATCATCGTATTATTGATGGAGCAACCGCTCAACTTGCTCTAAATCAAATTAAACGATTGCTGAACGATCCACAATTAATAATGATGGAGGCGTAAAATTATGGTAGTAGGAGATTTTCCGATTGAGGTAGACACATTAGTGGTTGGAGCTGGTCCGGGCGGCTATGTAGCTGCTATTCGGGCTGCTCAGCTCGGACAAAAAGTAACCATTGTCGATAAGGAAGCGCTTGGCGGAGTTTGTTTAAACGTTGGATGTATTCCTTCTAAAGCTTTAATTGAGGCAGGTCATATGGCGCAAAATGCTTTTGGAAATGAAGATTTGGGCATTAAAACAGAAAATGTAACCATTGATTTTGCAAAAGTTCAGGAATGGAAAGGCGGCATTGTGAACAAATTGACTTCCGGTGTGGAAGGCCTGCTTAAAGGAAATAAAGTGGATATTTTAAATGGAGAAGTTTATTTTGTTGATAAAAACACAGCAAAAGTAATGGATGAAAAAAACTCACAAACCTATACATTTAATAACTGTATTATTGCAACAGGGTCTTCGCCGATTGAAATTCCCAGCTTTAAGTTCTCCGGCCGGGTTCTGGATTCAACAGGTGCGCTCAACCTGGAGGAGATTCCAGAAAAAATGGTGGTCATTGGCGGAGGATATGTAGGAACCGAGCTTGGCTCAGCATATGCAAACTTTGGCACGAAAGTAACTATTCTGGAAGGTGCCAAAGATATTCTTGGCGGTTTTGAAAAACAAATGACACAGGTTGTTAAGAAACATCTGAAGAAGAAAGATGTTCAAATCGTTACCGAGGCCATGGCCAAAGGTGTAGAAGAAAAAGATGACGGTGTCACAGTAACGTATGAAGTAAAAGGAAAAGATGAAACAGTGGATGCCGACTACGTACTGGTAACAGTAGGCCGCCGTCCGAATACTGAAGAGATTGGCCTTGAGCAGGTTGGAATAGAAAAAGATGATAAAGGTCTTATTAAAATAGATGAACAGTGCCGTACAAGTGTCGATAATATCTATGCTATCGGTGACGTTGTCGCCGGGCCTGCACTTGCACATAAAGCTTCCTATGAAGGGAAGGTAGCAGCAGAAGTGATCAGCGGGGAAAAATCAGTGATCGACTATCTCGGAATCCCTGCAGTAGCATTCACGGACCCGGAACTTGCAACGGTTGGCTACAATGAAAAAGAAGCCAAAGATGCAGGGTATAAAGTGAAAGCTTCCAAGTTCCCGTTTGCTGCAAACGGAAGAGCCCTTTCACTAAACAGTACTGACGGATTTCTTAAACTGATAACCCGTGAAGAAGACGGTCTGGTAATAGGAGCCCAAATTGCAGGGGCTAATGCCAGTGACATGATTGCTGAAGTCGGGCTGGCAATTGAGGCGGGAATGACTGCAGAAGACATTGCTCTAACCATCCACGCACATCCAACATTGGGCGAAATTACAATGGAAGCAGCAGAAGTAGCGCTGGGAACGCCAATTCATACAATGAAATAAATGATAAATACTAGTTCAGCAGTATCAGAATAAATGAAAACCGGCGGGAAAATTTTATTTTCTCACCGGTTTTTTCGTTTACCCTGGAAAATAGCTAAATATGGCGGCAGTTAAATATCTTTAAACAGCCAATTCAAGGATGGTTTTCGGTTTAACACCAGTATTGGAGGAATGACTTTCTCTGAGTAAATGTATATGACAATGGACAGAACTTACTATTTCTCCATCGTCAGTTCCAAATGCTTAATTATCTCTTTTTTTGGGGTTTTTCCTGACAATTCCTTCACAGTCTGTCCATTTTTTGTGATTAGTAATGTTGGATTTTCATCATTGCCGACAGAGAAATTCGTTTCATGTGTTGATGTTGCTTTAGATGAAACCTGATTAAATTCCGAGGGATATTTTGCCTTCAATTCAATAATTGCGTCTAAGTATATTTCCTCCATGTTTGTTTTTGATTGATCCGTTAAAAGAATAACATCGTAATCTGACGGATGAAAGGTAATTATCTCAATTTTTTCAGCGGGTTGCTGACATGAGGCAAGAAAGAGTAAAAAAAGGACTAAAAGGAAAGCAGTTTTCTGCAGCATCACGGTCACCTTTCTTTTATAGAATCGATATAAAATTTCTTCCTCCAGCTTGTATAATTGCTCATAATTTAGAAATTGGAGTAAAGTCAGGTATCTGGTTGTGATAAACCATCTCTGTTATTATGTGATTTAGTTTAACAGAAAAAAAGGTAACAGCAGGACTTGTTATCAAACTGTTAATAAACTGAAAATCAATTGTAGCGTTGGAAATAGAATAAACATAAAAGGATGGATGGCTGAAAACTCACATTCACTCCGTGTGTAGTTATCCTTATACTATACGCCTGGCTTCTATCGTTGAATCCTAAGTTGAAAAAAAGGTTAGACCTGGTCTAACCTTTTGATTTGTTGTTTTCTATTGCCTCTTTTTCCTGTCCGAATGCTTTCATTAAAGATATAATTATCAACAGCATAATGATGGCAAAGGGGAATGCTACAATAATTGATGCTGTCTGCAAAGCAATCAAACCTCCCTGCCAAAGGAGAACGGCAGCTGCACCTGATTGAATAAGCCCCCAAACAAACTTAACACTATTTGGAGGGTAAAGGCTTCCTCCCGTTGTTTGCATGCCGAGCACAAATGTCGCAGAGTCTGCAGAAGTAATAAAGAATGTGCTTATAAGAAGAATGGCAATGGCTGATACTAATGTACTCAATGGAAAATATTCCAATACAGCAAATAAAGCTGCTTCCTCCCCGGTTTGTTCAATCTGTTGGATAATGTTGGCGCCTTCAAAAAACTCCAAATTTAATGCGGAACCGCCAAAGACGGAGAACCAAAACCCGCCAACGATGGCTGGTACCAATAATACGCCTGATACAAATTCTCTGACTGTTCTCCCGCGTGAAATCCTTGCAATAAACGTGCCAACAAAAGGCGCCCATGCGATCCACCATGCCCAGTAAAAAATTGTCCAGCCATTGATCCAATCGGTATTGTCCTCATTAAAAGGAGTCATGCGAAAACTCATGCTGGGCAGATTTTGCAAATAGGTTCCAAAAGTATTTGTGAACAGATTCATAATAAAATTTGTCGGTCCTAAAATCAGCAGAAAAAGCATGAGTAATAATGCAAGGACCAAATTTGTGTTGCTTAAATACTTTATTCCTCTATTTAGACCTGTCATTGCGGAAGTTAAAAATAAAACGGTTACTATGGCAATAATAATTAATTGCAATACAGAAGATTGTTCTATATTAAATACAGAGGAGACACCTCCACTGATTTGAATAGCCCCGAGACCAAGCGACGTAGCAACACCGAATATGGTGGCGAATACAACAATGACATCAACTGTTGTTCCCCAGCCGCCTTTTATATGTTTTCCAAACAGGGGCTCCAAAGTTGCACTGACCACACCGGATGATTGCCTGCGGAATTTGAAGTAGGCTAATGCCAATGCTAGTGTGGCATAGGTTGCCCAAGGATGAAATCCCCAATGAAAAAAACTGTATTGCATTGCTGTTTTAGCAGCTTCAATTGTACCTGCTTCCCCATAAGGAGGATCATGAAAATGTGAAAGAGGCTCAGCTGCCCCCCAAAAGACTAAACCAATTCCCATTCCTGCACTAAAAAGCATGGCAAACCAGGTTAGATAATTATACTCCGGCTTATCATTCGCCTTTCCAAGCTTAATTTTCCCGTATTTCGAAAAAATTAAGTAAACTGCAAATACGACAAATATGGAAGCACTCATTAAATAAAACCAGCCAAATTCGCTAACAAGAAAATCCTGAATGATAGTTGTTACATTATCCAGATTTGCGTTTGGGAGTATGCTTTCAGGAATGATGCCCCAGATAATAAAAAGAAAAGCAATGATTGCTGAAATATAAAATACAACTGTAACTTTTTTCATATTTAAACATCCTTTCTGCAAATTATTTATGTAATCCTTTCCGTATTTAAACATAAGATAAAATGTGCTTCAACTAAGTGCTATACATACTGTTCCCCATATAAATAAAATCAATCCAGCTTTAATCAAAATGAAACGATGGGAAATGAGTTCCGGAAAAATATTATGAAAGAATAATAGAATGATGTAAACTGTAGAAAGACCCACATTCACACTTACACATCGGAGGAAAGACAATGAAACAATTACTTTTTATTCTTATTTTTACTATAGGACTTACGATTGCAGCCTGCGCCAACCCGTCCCAAGAACAGGAAAAGGGGAAGTCTCCCGAACTGAAAAACCAAGGAACTGTGGAACAAAGTGAAGAGAATGCGGATGAGTTCCCAGAGGAAGAAGAAGTTTCAGGAACAGAGGAAAAAAACGATGAAGGGCCGGAAGAGAGTAAAAACAGCGATGATAATAGCGAAAGTCCAGCTGCACCGCAATACATGGTTTCAGATACTTGGTCCATTGTTCCCAAAGATGATGCAGAGGAAAAAGTGGTATTGCTGACGATTGATGATGCACCTGATGGACATGCACTTCAAATGGCTGAAACCTTATACGAATTAGATGCAAATGCTATCTTTTTTGTTAATGGTCATTTCTTAAATACACCAGAAGACGAGGAAATCCTAAAAAAAATTCATGATATGGGATTCCATATAGGTAACCATACAAACACGCATCCATTTTTGCCTGATATTCCGGAAGGTGAACAGACAGAAGAGATTATTGGTCTGAGTGACCGCATTGAAGAAATTGTTGGGGAGAGGCCGAGGTTTTTCAGGGCACCTAATGGAGCCAACACTGAGCACGTGATAGATTTAGTCGAGGAAGAGGGTATGACTTTAATGAACTGGTCATACGGATATGATTGGGAAGAGGAATATATGTCTAGCGGTGCTATAGCGGATATTATGGTCAATACAGAACTGTTGGGCAACGGTGCAAACCTGCTCATGCATGACAGAGAATGGACAGCCAAAGCGCTTGGTGACATTGTTCATGGTCTCAGGGACCAAGGCTATGAAATTGTTGACCCGGGTTTAATTGAATGATTTTTCCGGGTAATCAGGAAAATCAGATAAACATAACCGGCAACAGCCGAAATGAATCTATCCAAAAAACTGATGGGAAATATTTTTATATACCCATCGGTTTTTTATTTGAACACTAAGGAGTATAAAATTTCAGCAACAATACAGCAACAATATAGCAACAATGTAGCAAATGTTTATGGTGGGACGAGGAACAGCTGTCCCGCAGTCCCAAATGTTTATGGTGGGACGAGGAACAGCTGTCCCGCAGTCCCAAATGTTTATGGTGGGACGAGGAACAGCTGTCCCGCAACCCAAATGTTTATGGCGGACGGGAATAGCGGTGATTTATAATAGGTAAATAAAATATCATATATATTAATTGTGATACACTAATCGGGGTTGATTTTCATAATAATACATCATATAATGTTATTAAGCTATTCTAATTAAAAAGGAGTTGGCCTCCATGGGTACGATCGTTTGTCAGGATTGTCAAAAGGTTATCGAACATTATAATGAAGTGAAGGTAACTACACTATATAGTACTTGTCCAACTTGCAATGAAAATAAATCCAAAAAATAAAGGGCTGATATGCTCCCCTTAAGGTAGACAGATTAAAAATAAAAATCTGTTTCTATCTTAGGGGGAGTTTT
>NZ_WIXN01000016.1 GCF_010994035.1 Virgibacillus aidingensis | reverse complement strand
AATATTTTAACATGGGTCTGAAAGATGACCTAATTTTTTCTTTTACACAATTATATGGATTTTATCCACCATTTTAACACTCCCTTTTTTCAGGGTGTGCCAACCGCCCATCCGCTTTATGCAGTTACTATGCCTATTATTTTACCAATCCTCTGATATTAAAGCTATTTCAAATTAGAATATATTTAATCATCTTTATCAAATTTCTCATCTCTTTTTATTATAAGATCATGACAATCTGCAATAACAGCACTGATTCCTCTGTAAGCACAGAAACCAGCACACTTTCCTAAAGCATAATACCCGGCAAAAAAGGGTACATTAAGCAAAAATGCATTTTTACGAGGGAAGTGGAATAATGACAGATAAATTGCACGATATAATTGGCATCGGCATCGGGCCTTTTAACCTTGGATTGGCAGCCCTGTTGGAAGATACGCCGGAACTGGATGCCGTATTTTTTGATGAGAATCCAAAATTTGAATGGCACCCCGGCATGCTGATTGAAGGGACAGTGCTGACGATTCCCTTTTTGGCGGATCTTGTCACGTTTGCCGATCCGACGAGCAGGTTCTCCTATGTTAACTATTTACATGAACAAAACCGCCTGTATGAGTTTTATATTTCCAGCAAGTCGATGATTCCGCGCCAGGAATATAACGATTATCTGCAATGGACAGCGGCCCAGCTGGAGGGGCTGCATTTTGGTTATGAAGTCGTGGATGTGATTGACCATAAAGATGCTTCCAACCCGCATTATGAGGTGGTGGTAAAAAATACTTCAACAAAAAACGAGACTTCCTATTTCACGAAACATGTTGTTATGGGAACGGGCAGCGAGCCGCTCGTCCCGAGTACAATGACAGGACTTCCGGAAGCTGATGTGTTACATACGAGCCGTTATATGTACGAAAAGGAAAACCTGGTGCAATCCCCCAATATAGCGATAGTAGGTTCCGGCCAGAGTGCCATTGAGGTGCTTCTTGATTTGTTGAAGGAGCAGGAAAATAAAGAATTTCAACTGGCATTATTCAGCCGCTCCAGCGGACTGTTCGAGCTGGAGAAGGGAGAATTTGGCCTGGAGTTTTTCTCCCCCGATTTCGTGGATTACTTTCATGCTTTGAGTTTCAAAGAGCGGAATGAGACGCTGGATACCCTGGGAGCACTGAGAAAAGGGATTAATCCGGATACATTAAGGGACTTGTACGAAACACTGTATCATAAAACAATCGGGCAAAAGGAGCAGCCGGTCATGATCCAGCCGAATACTGAAGTGCAGCACCTTAGTAAAAATCAGGATAAGTATGTGATTCATTGCCGGCAATGGCAGGTGGAAAATTCCTTTGAGTATGAAACAAATAAGGTGATTCTGGCAACAGGCTATAAGCCCAATATTCCCGATTGGTTCTATGAGCGTTTTCAGCATGATATTGAATGGGAAGATGATAAACGTTACAAAGTTACCAGAGATTATCGGCTCATTTTTCACGATCAGGCAGAGCGCGATCATTACTTTTTCACCCTGACCAACCTGGAACATTCCCATGGCACAGCAGCCACCAACCTTGGCTTATCTGTCCAAAGGAACATACAAATTATCAACTTCCTTGCCGAACGGGAAGTATACCCAAACAGAAGAAACACCATCTTCCAGCAATTTAGAATGGGTTGAAACACGGGGAGTTTCTTTTGTTGCAAAATGGAGGGGATGAAATTCTAAGACGCTAATCACCGGGACGGTTCTCCTGTTACAAAACAGGTCAGGGTAGTTTTTCAACGGCAATTTTAGGTAAGTTCGGTTTTAGAATGGGCTATTACACCTCTTAACATTCGATTATAAGTCCCATTCTAACAACCCTTTTCTTACAAGGCATACCAGCCACCCATCCGCTTTATGCAGTAACTACTATTTTGTTGATTTTATGATAAAATTGCTGCGTGAATTCATGTAGCGTGCCGGCTTGTGGCATAGGTGGGCCAGCCTCTCTTGCTTGAAGCTAAATTGAAATGTTCTGGTTTGCTCCTCCACTTTCCCCTGTTCCCTGCTTTGGTAGGAAGATCTCCCGGTGGCTAAGTAAATGAGTTCAGTTTTATTATATTGTAAGAACAGAACAAACATTCTGCTCATTTCTTTCTCACATTAATTGTCTAACGATTCCCTGAGCCTTTTTACTTCTTCAATCTTCAGCTCGGTTAATTGGGATATTTCTTCATCTGAAAAATTCCTCTCAAGCAACTTGCGTGCAAGATTTTTTTCAGCTTCTATCTTGCCTTCTCTTCTACCTTCTTTTATGCCTTCTTTTTTACCTTCTCTTTTGCCTTCTCTTTTGCCTTCTTCAACTCCCTCCGCTTTCCAATCTCTATACAACCTGCCAAATGTCGGGGTGTCTTTTAACTTTTCCATTCCCATGAGGTTTCCCTCCTCCTTCTTTTTTAACGCTAAGGGTAGTGATTCGTAAAGTTTTTCATTCCATTCCGGTGGTATTTTCAGTATAAAATCGATGAAGTATAATAAAGCAGAAAGGTAGGTTTCGTGTTGGTCATATTTTTCATATGCCAAATTAACAAGTTCTTTTTTGAAGTTATAGCGTTTTCCCTTTTCATTTTCCGATTTACCGGCAGATTTACTGGCATATATACCTGCCAGAACAGCTATCGAAAATGGATTGGACGATTGTTTTAGCTCCCCCATGTCTTTTTCATGAAATTTAAATGTGTTGTATTTGTAGGTTAATGCTGTACCGTAAAAAGAATAATTAAACTTATCCGCATGATTTTTATGTTTTGCATCAGTTAAAAGTGCAATGGCGTATATGTCGAAATCACTATACTTGTCATACACTCTATAGAAATACTTGAACATTCGCTTTGCAAATTCTTCTTTTCCGATAGCCTGTACTTCGATGTGCACAAGAATATATTTTTCTCCGCCATTTTTCATTGCTGCTTTTACTACTTTATCCGGATACTTTCTCCCTTTTTTGCTGTTAATGGATAGCTGGTGCAGTTCCTTATCGACAGAGGTTACGCCCTTTTCAAAGTTAATTTCCGGGTAGAGATCCGGTGCAAAATATTGCATAAATTCACGGAAAAGTTCTTCAATCAAGTCTTTCCAAAGGCCATCGTAATCCGTGGTTTTTTCCTCGTAACTGCTGTCATTTTCTTTTACTGCTGTTAACATTATTTTATCACATCCCCTTATTTTTATAAATTTGCTTTTATCATCATATAGGCTTCGTTTTTGATAAGCAAAACTGCAAAAGTAAATTTCTCCTTATAAAATGTACATAAAAATTGATATTGGCTAGTAGTTTTTCTATTTCTGGAAATAGTGAGGAGAAAGTTTTCTGAATTGCATGTTACGAAATTGATTTTCATGCAAATATTATGACCATAAATTAAAATGGAATTTACCATGGTATTTAAATTTTTGACACCCAGATGGAATTACAGTAAACACTCCATTTCTTTTAATTCGATAGTTTCATCCACAGTAAAATGCATTGTGATCTTTTTCCGCAGCTTCCTTCTCTAATAGAAGTTCGTCCATACGGTTTTAATAAAGTACGAACACTTCATACCTTGATAATCATTTTATGATTATCATCTTATTTCCCATTTTTCCAAATAGGCAAAGAAATTACTAAAAATTCCTTTTACAAAGTCTCTTCATATCCTATACTAATGGATAGTTATCTAAATTTTATTAACACAGAGGTGTTAGCGTGAATAAAGCAAAGCGATCATTTTTAACATATATATTTTTGTTACCGATTTTTTTAGGGGGATGTATGAGCGGTGCAGATAACAATGAAACAACAGAAAACGAAAACCAGCAGAACGATTATGAAAAAGAAAATTATGTGAGTATCCAGGATTATACAGGGGAAGGTTACACTCTTTATGACGCTAACAAAGAATACGGAAAAATTGCCGAGGAAAAACCGCGATACAGTAGTAGCCGCTGTTAAGAAGTATTTTTTGGATAATTACAGTGCTGAAGTGGAAGTACATAATATTGTCAGCGCGATGGATGGGGTTACTGTTTTTGTGGAATCGATTGGTGAACCGCATTTTAATACCATAGCTATTGTGCCTATTGACCTGAAAAATGAAGAAATTAAAACTGATTCTGTTTGGTCCCGGGATGGAGAGGTTGAGTTTGCCATTCAGGGTGGACTATACGCCATGGCCTTTGAAGAAGAATTTACAAAACTGGATACTTATCTGGAAGAAATAACACAGGAATATTCAGTTATAGGAACTCCGTTAGAAGTAGTCAGAAAGGTTCAGGCACATGGACACAGTACACCATATTATTTTATTTCTGCTGCAGGTAACGTGTTCAGAGAAGTATTGGCAAAATATTTGGTAAATCCACAAATAACAAAAGAAGAGCTAGAAAGATTCTTTGAAGAGAACCCAATAGACCCTCGTTATCTAAACATGAATATTGAATTTTACATGGAAAACAGCGTAACAAAACCGGATGAAGAGATATTTAATCAAATTGTCACTGACATTGAAGAAATGAAAGGTATTCCTGCCGGAGGATATTCAATCTTTTTAAATGATAATTACATTGATAAGACAAGAGGAAGTGGCAAGAAAGAGAGTACTTTAGAAAGAAAAGCACCAGATAAAATTATGAAAGATTAGGAGGTTACATTGATGGTTATTCGACAGAAGACATCTTATTCCACAAATAGTTTAAAAGGTAAAAATATTAATAGCCAGGAAAATCACATAGAAAATACTGTTAAAAAATAGACACTACCCCAATTCAAGACCCAGACTTAGTTGAATTAGCCGGGCATCATGCCTACAATAAACTTGAAGTAGGGTCTTTTATAGAAGTAGATAATAAACATTTTGATGTGGTTGACACCATCTACGACCACCACACCGGCCTTGACGCCCTAACCGTTCAAAACTTAGAAACAGACGAACTCACTCGTCTACGTAGGCAGCAATCAACCCAAAAAAGACCAGATCGACACCAATCTTCGTTTACCGAGCAGAATATCTCCAGTGTAATTAGAAACATACTTTGATTAATTAAGAGATACATACTGAGCAGTCTTTTAAAGGTACCTTTATACTTCATTAAATCTAATTCTTTTTACCTATTACCTCACTAACAATCTATCCTTTTACTTATTTCTCCGAAAATTTACCTGTAAATCCTTTTACAAAGTCCCTTCATATCCTATACTGATGGATACATAGTTTTTTAAATTTTATTAACACAAGAGGTGTTAGCGTGAATAAAGCAAAGCAGTTATTTTTAATATGCATATTTTTGATACCGATTTTTTTAGGGGGATGCATGAGCATGAGCGGTGCAGATAACAATCAAACAACGGAAAATGAAAACCAGCAGGATGATTATGAAAAAGAAAATTATGTAAGTATCCAGGATTATACAGGGGAAGGTTATACCCTTTATGACGCTAACGAAGAATACGGAAAAATTGCCGAGGAAAACCGCGATACAGTGGTAGCTGCTGTGGAGCAATATTTTTTGGATAATTACAGTACCGAAGTGGAAGTGCATAATATTGTCAGCGCGATGGATGGGGTAACTGTTTTTGTGGAATCGATTGGTGAACCGCATTTTAATACCATAGCTATTGTGCCTATTGACCTGAAAAATGAAGAAATTAAAACTGATTCTGTTTGGTCAAGGGAGGGCGAGGTTGAAACTGCAATCAAGAGTGGACTTTATGCTATGGCCTTTGAAGAAGAGTTTGCCAAGTTGGATGACTACTTAGAAGGTGTTACGAAAGAGTATGATGTTATAGGGACGCCTATAGACGTGGTTAGAAATGTTCAGGCACATGGACATAGCACTTCTTATTATTTTATCTCCAGTGCGGGAGATACATTTAAAAAACTTTATGAGGAATATGAAAAAAACCCGGAAATTTCAAAACATAAGTTGAAAGAGTTTTTTAAAGAGAATCCAATAGAACCTCGTTATTTAAATGTAAGGGTTGATTTTTATATGGAGGATCCAGACATGGAACCTGACGAGGAAATATTTAATCAAATTGTAACAGACATAGAGGAAATGGAAGGAATACCTACCGGAGGTTATGGAGTTTTTTTACACGATAATTATATTGATAAAACAAGAGGAAGCGGCAAGAAAAGTAATACATTAGAAACACTGGCAACAGATAAAATTATAAAGGAATAGGAGGTGTAAATAGATGACTGTAACAAATAAACCATATGAGACTTGTAATTCACACCATCTACGACCACCCCACCGGCCTTGACGCCCTAACCGTTCAAAACGTAGAAACAGCCGAACTCACCATCGTCTACGTTGGAAGCAAACAGCCCAAAGAAGACTGGATTGACACCAATTTACGTTTACCCGGGTAGAATACCTCCAGTGTAATTAAAAGCATATTTTGATTAAGTAAGAGATACATACTGACCAGTCTTTTAAAGGGACCTTTATATTTCATTAAATCTAATTCTTTTTACCTATTACCTCACTAACAATCTATCCTTTTACTTATTTCTCCGAAAATTTACCTGTAAATCCTTTTACAAAGTCCCTTCATATCCTATACTGATGGATACATAGTTTTTTAAATTTTATTAACACAAGAGGTGTTAGCGTGAATAAAGTAAAGCAATCATTTTTAATATGCATATTTTTGATACCGATTTTTTTAGGGGGATGCATGAGCATGAGCGGTGCAGATAACAATGAAACAACAGAAAACGAAAACCAGCAGGACGATTATGAAAAAGAAAATTATGTAAGGGTTCAGGATTATACAGGGGAAGGTTATACCCTTTATGACGCTAACGAAGAATACGGAAAAATTGCCGAGGAAAACCGCGATACAGTAATATCTGCTGTCCAGCAGTATTTTCTGGATAATTATAGCGTTGAGGTGGAAGTACATAATATTGTAAGCGCGATGGATGGGGTTACTGTGTTTGTGGAATCGATTGGTGAGCCTCATTTTTATACCATCGCTATTGTGCCTATTGATCTTCAGAATGAGGAAATTAAAACAGATTCTGTATGGACTCGAGAAGGTGAGGTTGAAACGGCCATTAAAAGTGGGTTATACGCAATGGCTTTCGAGGAAGAATTTTCAACATTAGATAACTACCTTGAAGGTTTTGCTGAACAACATCCTGTTATAGGTGGTTCAATTGAAGCAATTGAGAATGTTGGGGGCAGAGGGTTTACTACACCTTATTATCATATTGCTGCTGCTGGAGAAGTATTTGAAAATCTTTACGACCAATATAAAAAGAACCCAAATATTACAAAGCAGGAATTAAAAGAATTTTTTAATGAAAATTCTTTCGAACCCAGGTATATGATTTTTGGTATAGAATTTTACATGGAGGAGAATGACGCACAGCCCGACGAAGATATTTTCAATAAGCTAGTTTCAGGTATCGAGGAGATGGAAGGTATTCCAAAGGGATCGTACTCCATCTATTTAAACGATAATTATATTGATAAAACAAGAGGAAGCGGCAAAAAAGATAATACATTAGAAAGAAAGACACCTAACAAAATTGTGAAGGATTAGGGGGGAAAAAATTGAAAGTTAGAACTAACCCATCAAATACACTGAATTATGCAACCGTTAATGATGTGGAGCAAAATGCTACACAGGATAAAGATCTGGTAGAATTGGCAGGATACCATGCCTACAATAAACCATTTGAACCGGCCATAATCCACATTAATAATAAATCATTTGAAGTTATCGATACTAACTACGACCACCCCACCGGCCTTGACGCCCTAACCGTTCAAAACGTAGAAACAGCCGAACTCACCATCGTCTACGTAGGCAGCGAACAGCCCAAAGAAGACTGGATTGACACCAATCTGCGTTTACCGAGCAGATTACCTCCGGCTCAATTAGAAGCGGCAAATGATTATTTTGATTATGTGGAAAATACTTTCGGTCCAGTTGATTCGATTACCGGGAATTCTCTCGGCGGGGCAAATACAAATGCGGTGGCTATAGAAAATCCCGATGTAAGAGCAGTCACGCTCAATCCTGCGATCCTCCCGTTCGGCATGGTAGATCCGGACAAGAATTATTCGAATATTACGAATTACTATGGAGAATACGACGTCCTTACTACCGTACAAAAAAGCATTGGAATGGACCACCGAATCCCCGGGGAAAAGTATACCATTCATAATGGGGTACCTTTGCCTGCTGCCTTGGTTTCCAACCATACAGGATATGTGGACAGGGATGCAAATGGCAATTTTACCATTGAAATCGGCACAGAAGGTGAACCGGGCTATGGACACATCCATGTCGGCGCAGCAGACCATATTGTAACCAGCATTTGGACCGGTGAAGCGCTTTACAGCGGATCATCCCAGCCTATTAAAATAGATAAAGCTTTTATGGATCAATTGGTTTCCGGGATCAGGAATACGGTCATAGAACGCCTCAGCCTGGCACATGGATACTTGGGGAATTCTCATGAAATTGTCGTTGATGAAGGGGAGAAATTTGACCAGCGTGTGACAAAACTGCAGATGACCTTCCAAAACATGCTGAATGATCTTGCTCTTGAGCCTATGTTTAATGGCATTGCAGAAACAGGACATCTGCTTAAATCCTGCATTGATGGGATGATCACCTTAGTGAATATCGCTGAAGAGAAATGCAGATTTTTAAATGCGGTGTTAAACTCCAAACCGATGGAACTGGTCGAATACATAATTTCCGTTGATATAAGTGTAGAAAGCCTTTTTGCTCCTTTGCGAAATTATTTGCAGGACTTAAGAAATGATGTCGATGATCTGGTTTCGAATATCCGGAACCTTGTTTATGACGATATTCCTGAACTATTTAAAGGAGGAAAGGATTTTTATGTAGATGCGGTCGTTGGTGAATTAAATGATCACTACCATATAATCAATAAAAATAGTGATGCCGTGTTTAACCAGCTGCATCAATTTGAAATGCAGGTGGAAGGTGTAGCGGAAGCTTTTCACAACAAAGATCAGGATTTGGCAAATGCGATCGATGCAAAATCCTCCCCAGGTTCTGGTACATATACAGCGCCGCATACCAGTGTTTTTACCATAGAAGAATCGCCCTATCTTGAAAAAAGGATGAAAATTAAAGAACTGCAGGTTAACCTTGCCCATAACACGTTGAGGTCGATCGTAACAACAAAAATTACGCCCATTTTATCAGGGATACAAGGGATCATTATGCTTATTGAAGGTGCACTTCAACTTATTTTGGTTAATATAAATTCCGCGACAAGAAATCTATTATACAGGAATCCTGCCGGCCTTCTTTTTCGTTTATTCTCCGATTTTGAGCAAAGAGTACTGGATGCTGCTGCAGCGGTGAAGCAGCCTATCATCGAAATGGAAGCAACTGTTGAAGGTTTGCGCAGAGGTATCAGTAAATTGATTGCCGGTTTGCCGCAATTAATCGATGAATTCAAGCCTTATCTCGATTCGGCCATATTTGAAAAAAACCGTTATGAGAATGTAAGATTATACAATATCGCTTCTTCTTCCATTTTGCGTGAGATGGAAATCTTATTTAACGACATCATTTTCCAGCTTTCCAGCGAAGAAGGAAAGGCTATTGCATCTATTCAGGAAGTATCCAAAAGCGTGAAAGGGAATATGGTGCTTTTAAATGATCAGGTGGAGCGCGGGACGATTTAAGATCAATTTTTAATCCGGGGGCTGGCTGGAAGCGAAATTTAACCATGTTGATTGCGCCCACGGTAAAGGCGTCAGCACACATGTAAAACCCGCTCCTGCTTCCCAAAAAATACTCATCAAACCATAAAGAAAGCTGACAGCGAAGAGAAGGTGCTAAATTCACTTACTTCCATCTGATCCGGCAAAAATACTCCGAATTCCATACCGGTCCCCGTTAAACTTCCCTATTTCTCCGATCGGCTGCCATTCCAGCTGTATACCATCCAGCATAAGCAATATTTCCACAGTAATAAAAGTAACGCCGGGATGAAAGTCCCCAGCTCTCTGCACGCAGCAATAACTTGCAGGCTGGCTCCTCCTGTTCACATCTAATCTGTAAACAACATGGATTTATTTCACCTTATCTGTTTTGTAACAAATCCATTTTCCCAAGTTCAGATACTCACTCATTTATTGTATATATCAGAATAATTGACCCACAATATATATAAGTACTTAGAATAGTTACTAATCATGATCTATTAAGCGTTTATAATAAGGAGGATATTGTCTTGGGCAGATTAGAAAATAAAGTAGCAATTATTACTGGAGCTGCCAATGGCCAGGGAGCCGTGGAAGCAGAGTTGTTTGCAAAAGAAGGAGCCAGTGTCATTGCAACCGACCTGCAGGAAGAAACGCTGGCAGCATTGGTTGAAAGTATTAATAAAGACAATGGCAACGATAAAGTAATTGGGTTGAAACACGATGTATCCAGTGAAGATAGCTGGAAAGAAATTGTTGAAGAAGCAATCAGCCGATTTGGAAAAATTGATATTTTAGTTAATAATGCAGGTATTTCCGGAAAACAAGGTATTCATGTTGAAGAATATACGCTGGATGAATGGCAGGCTCCCTATAATGTGAATGCAACCGGAAACTTTTTGGGCGTGAAAACAGTCGTCCCATTTATGAAGAAAAATGGATCCGGTTCCATCATTAATATTTCCTCCACTGCTGCAATGGTTGGGGGCCAGGGCGGAATTCCGTATCACGCATCTAAAGGAGCAACTACAGCAATGACTAAGGCTCTTGCACTGGAATTATCTGAATATAACATTCGGGTAAATTCAGTACACCCTGGTATTGTTGAAACACCAATGTTTAAAAATGCAGTGGATGATGAACTTGAGAAACACCTGAAGTCTAAAGTACCACTGGGGATTTTGGGACAACCTGAAGATATTGCGTATCCAGTTTTATTATTGGCATCTGATGAATCCAAATTTATGACTGGTTCAGAGATTGTTGTGGACGGCGGTACGCTCGCGCAATAAACTTTTCAAGGTGCTGAAGAGGCCCAAACCAGCAAACTATAAAATGGTTCTTATCATTGTTTTTTGATGATCGGAACCATTTTTTTGATTGGTTCATCTTAAGAAGCAGTGAAACTAAAACCATTCCTGCAATTGGAGGTTACATCTTCTCGGATTTATGGCACCGCTCCCCGTCTATCATCTTTCCTTGACATACCGAAACCATCCCAGTTTTATCAATCACCGTTTATGAGAGCAAATATAAAATTTTCTTATGAAACTTTCCAGCAGTTTTCCCCCGTCCTTTTTTATTAAAGCGCTATTCCTGCACTTTCAGCATCAATCCTGCTTCAACTTTTAAGTTTGCCGGGTACATGTCTTTCCTTTATTTTCATTTACTCGTAAAAATTACGTTTAAACATATTTAAAAACGGGTAAATGCGTTAACTAATAGCCTTTCTGTCTTAAAGGACAGTTTGCATTGTACGTATCCAAGGTATTCTTATAAGTGCAGAAAAGGTTCTTTCCCTCTCGATAATTCAGAATTTTACGTCTCTATGTTCTACTTAATTAACCAAACACCGACTTTCGTTCGACTTATATTACAAAGATATTACAAAAGTCATGGTAATCTATCATTTTTATGTCAGTATCGTTATAATGGAATTACTTTCCTAGTAATTTATAACTAGTATTTTTTGACAGTAACGTATTTTTTAGTACATTTCGCCTATCAAATGACATCATAGACAGATATTTACATAGTTACAAAGAATTTGGCAAGTACTGGATGAGACATTTGTCCCAATCCCGAGTAAAAAGACCTGTCAAAATACTGGAAATCATGAACATATGAGGAGGTTGCCCATTGGCTAACAAGAAAATTATTTTTTCCGTAACAGCAAGTGCAGCGATCGCATCAGCGATTTTTGCAGCAGAAGAAGCGGAAGCAGCTTCTTACAAGGTTAAAGACGGGGATTCCCTGTGGACCATCGCACAAAAACATAACACATCCGTGTCCAACTTAAAGTCTTTAAACAATTTATCCGGAGACATTATTTTTCCTAATCAGGTCATCCGGACAAGCAGCAGTTCAGGCGGTTCATCCGGTTCTAACTCCAGCTCATCTTCGTCATCAGGTTCAAAAACTACCTACACAGTCAAAAGCGGGGACACGCTCAGCGGCATCGCTTCAAGACATAATGTTTCTTTGTCCAATTTAATAAATTGGAATAACCTGAGTTCCACGTTGATTCACCCCGGCGATAAGTTAGCCGTAAAAAGCGGCGGATCCAGTGGTTCAAACGGGTCAGGTTCATCCGGAAATTCCGGTTCATCGGGCGGAAGCGCTTCATCCGGCAGCTCAACAACATACACAGTAAAGGCCGGGGACACTTTATCGCATATTGCTGCAAGAAATGGCGTATCCGTTTCCAACCTGAAAAAATGGAATAATTTAAGCTCTGATTTAATCAGGGTAAATCAAAAACTGAAAATTAATGGGAGCTCCGGCGGATCCGGAAGCTCGGGATCGTCAGGTTCGTCCGGCGGCTCTAGTTCATCGGGCAGTTCAGGGAAAACCGGCAGTGCTACGGTGTACACCGTAAAATCCGGAGACAGCTTGTCCAGAATCGCTTCCAGCCACGGTGTTTCGGTTTCTAACCTGAAAAAGTGGAACAACCTCAGCTCAGATTTGATTATTATTGGGCAAAAACTGAACATTAATGGCAGTTCCGGCGGATCCGGCAGCTCAGGCGGAAGTTCGGGCGGCGGTTCATCCAGCGCAGGCTATAATGTGGACAAGCTTATCAGCACAGCAAACAGTATGTCAGGAACAAAGTACGTATGGGGCGGTTCAACTCCAAGCGGGTTTGACTGCAGCGGATTTATTTATTACGCCTATAATCAGGCAGGCAAAAACGTCAGCCGCCTATCGACCGACGGCTATTACAACCGTTCTTACTATGTAAACAAACCACAAGTGGGAGATCTCGTATTCTTTTCCGGCACATATAGGGCAGGCATCTCACACATGGGAATTTACGCCGGCAATAACCAGTTCATTCATGCCGGCACGTCTACTGGCGTAACGGTGACAAGTTTGGATAATCCTTATTGGAAGAAGCATTTTGAAGGGTATAAGCGGTTTTATTAATTTGGTTTAAGTAAAAACTCCAGCTGGCAGGCTGGAGTTTTTCTTGTTTGGTACCAGGCGGCACTTTCGGGCTTTACTTTCAGGAGTAGCCGGGCAGCCATAAAAGCTCTCATTTTACTTACTGTACAGGGGCTTTTATAGCGGAAAAGCACGAGCTTCACTTTTTCCGAGCTTTAGCGCAGCAGCCCTGAATTTATTTCGAATATAATGGCGGGACAAGGAATTTCCCCCTTGTCCCGCACGATTTATTGCCACTCTTCAATTAACATGTCCGCATATTCCTGAAGAAAATCACGAGCCTCCTCAGAAATCAGCTCATGCTCTTTTTGATAGTTTATTAGCTCTTTCAAGCCATTCAGATGCTTGACAATTTTATCCCCTTCCGCTTGTCTTTCATAATTGGTTATCGCAGTTAAATGAATTTCGACGGATCGATAATTTCCTTTGGATAAAAAGTCTTCCTCATACTCAGCTAATTTATCCAGCAGCAGTGCTGCACTGATTTCATCGCTTTCTTCTGTCTCCTGATAAGCAATCATCGGTGTAATGTACATCGAAGGCACGGAAGGTGATCCTTCGTTAATGGCTTCAATACGCAAATATTCCCCCTGCTCCACTTCTATTTCCATTGGCTCCATTTCAAGCACTGACCCATCATTCGGCAGCGTATACGTTTCACCGATAGTGGCTCCGTCCAACGTAATGGCTAATTTCACATCCCCGCCCGTGTTTGGTTGTTCCGGGGAAGCCTGACGCAAAAATGGTTCATCATCCTTGAAAGACAGTTCAATCGTTCCCGACTTAGGCACACGGTAAGCCATTGCATGGCTTTGTTCACCGCTTGCTTTCTGCAGCGAATCCACGAGCAATCCATGTGTCTCTTCAGTGACAGGATCATTAATTCCTCCCTGAAGTCCAACTGCTGCCCAACTTTTTCCTTCCCATGTAGGGTATTGATTGCTGAATGTGGTTAGATTACTATATTCATCATCTACTTTCTTTTGCGCAAACCAAACATTTCCCTGTTGATTATTCACAAAATCATTTACATAATGATAGTCATTTTTCGTTTTGATCGTATAGGTGTTTGTTTCACCATTTTGGGAAATTACTTTTAACAGCATATCCTCTGCAATAATGGCATCGGATTCCATTTCATTTTCCCCATCAAATACTTTCATTTCAGCTGTGTGATGAACATCAATTCCATGCTTCATTTCATCCACTGTCGTCGGATTACTTTCTAAGATGGGGACAAAAATTTCCTTATTTGTTTCATCCACCATATAAGCCGCATCAAGTAATTCATTGTTGTCGCTGCCTGTCACCGTGTATGTTTTCTCGGACCCGTCATGGGAAAACGTAAAAGCAAACCCTGGTTCCACCATGTCATGTCCGCCCATCTCCGTACCGTTTTCATCATGCACGTCAACAGACAATCTGTCGTCATAGGAGATGTTATTTAAAAATTCTTCCACGGTGACGGCCTGTTCGATTCCTTTGATTTTATTATTTTCAATCGTATATACATCCGAATAAATATCCAATGAAACAGCATCGGATTCATGTGCGCCAATATCCGGCGTCCCTGTTACATCATTGCCGAAGAAATCCTTTCCGCCATTGCCGGGAATATATTTTCCTTTATTTATGGCCGGGGAGCTGTCTTCCAGCTTATAACCGGCAAATGCATCCCGATCATGTGTGACTGATTGCCCTTCCGTTGGATCATTGTCAGTGAAAGATGCAGGCGCTGAACCCGCATCTGCAAATTGCGGATCTTCCGTAATTGCAAATTCATCAGATTCAGGTGTATTTTCATAGTTATAGTAAAGGTTATGACTATAATTGACATTGGAATTCTTTATCCAGTCCTCTTCCTTCAATTCGCCGGCATTGTAAATAATGTTGTTTTCCACATTGGCAGTCCCGCCAGTCATGCCATCGCGAATAAATGACACACCTTCTTTAATATAAAAGGTATTATTATAAATCTCGGCCATTGGATTGGATGGCAGATTTAAAATTCCGCTTAAGTCATTTTGGCTAATATTGTAGCGGAAAACGGTATTAACAACCTCCGCACCGCCGCAGCAGACCATAAGTGCCCCGCCTGCATTATTATGACTATAATTATATTGATAAAGTGTCCCGTCGCCATAATCTGCATCCCATGCTTGTCCATCCTGGTTATAATGTGTGTCAAACACTTCATTATATTGCAGTACTGCATTTTTTGACTTCCATGGCCAAATACCTGCTGCCACTTTATTAAATGACGTTTCTGTGTACACCTCGTCATTAATTTCGCTGGCCGCACCTTCAGAAACATTATATTCAATGAGGGGTCTGTCAAGATACATGGCTGTGATCGCATCGCCGCCTGGTTCTTTAATGTAATTATTGCGAATCACGACATTACTTGACCCATATTCAGCAACAATTTCGTCAGGGATTTCGCCAATACCGGCAAAAGGTTCCCAGTAAGCTGTATACCCGACAGCTATTCCCCAACGGCTTACATCATTTACAATATTATCCTCAATACGGACATCATTGTATCGCGGGATACCTGTTTGCTCTTCATCGTCTGCCTTAAATATAGTAAAGTAGATGCCGCCATTGTTCATATGTTTATCGTAAACATTTCCCCGTATATCGTGAATATTTAAACCCCGCAAATAAATATGTTCCAATGTTCCTTTATTTTGTGCGACTGCAGCAACACCCGTACGATTCATCTTATTCAAATCGCTGTATGGTTCATCAAAATCAGGATCATTTGAAATATCCAAGTTATTAATTTCTATATACTCGACATCATAGAGTAAGATAGAAGAGGAAACATATCCTTTATTTTTATGGCCCGGATTATCCAAAACAGTCCCGTAATCCTGATACCAAATGCCCTGTCCATTGGTTTGTATTTTAGGCTTTTCTCCTTCCCCGTAACTGTCAATAATAATTGGCGCTCCTTCAGCACCGCTCCCTTTAATATGCAAATAGCCATCCGTAAATACCGAACCTGCTTCAAGTAGCACTTTATCTCCAGGCCCTAACTCCATATCATTAATTTTTTGCAAACTATAAAAAGCATTATCTTTTGATTTACCGTCATGATGATCGCTGCCATTTAACGTACTGACGTAATAAGTGGTGCCAATTTCATTCTCAACAGCCGCTGCTTCTGTTACTGGTGTCAATGTCGGCAGCACAACCAGGACGGATAACAGCAGATAAAAGATCCGTTTTTTCATCATTTCTTCCCCCTCTAATCAATTCTTTTAACCTATTGCCTATTGTTTTAGCTGATCCCTTACAAAATCATAAACCTCTTCCATATCACCGGTGACAGCTATTTCCTCTGCTTTTTCACTTATGATTTGGTCATATCTTTCTTCACGAATTATTTTAAAAATATTCTCCTTTACTGCTTCGTAAGGGACATAATTATTTTCCACCCGTTCAATCGAGCGGACTAAATATAAACTTCCATTTTGGTCAATCACTTCCGTTGATTCACCATTTTCTAACTCAACAGCAAGTTCTAATACATCTCCGACTTCCTTTGCCCGTGATGATACCTCTTCCGATGATATTTCCATATGTTCATAATAGGGTTCCAGTCCAGGGAAGTTTTCCAAGGCGGAGCCCAGTGTGCGGCCATCTGCTAACTCTTTGTAAATCTGATTTAAATCCTCTTCTAAACTGTCAATTTCACTCTCTTCAAGTTCAAGCGCAGCATAGTAAATCTTAATAAACTCCATTTCGAAATCATCATGTTTCACAAACATCTTATCTTTATGCTCCTCGTAATAATTCCTGCCCTCCTCTTCTGAAATGGACATACCTTCATTTGTCTCATCGTTCATATACTTTTTCTGAAGACCGTCCAGCTCGTGTTCGATAAACATTTCCAGTGGAAATTCTTTTAATCCGTAGACTGGTTCACCCTTTTTAATTTTCTCGGCCCTTTCCTCATTTTCCGCCTCAAATCTCTCAAGCAAATCGCTATAGTTAATCGAATCCACATATCCGTTGTCTTTGGCTGTTTCATAAGCTGCATGTGTCAATGAAAGTGATTCAATTGTTTTGTCCGCCAGCATGCTATATGGTGTCTCACCGTCAAATTCTTGCAGCCAAAAGTCATTACTCGCCCCTGTTCCGTATTTCTTATGAAAGTATTGAGTTACAGCATCCTTTTCCCCGTTCATCGCTTGAAGAAATTCTTCTTCAGGAATTTTCTCATTTCCAATGGTTAAATCGAGTGTACTGCTGCCCTGCACACTGAAGATCGTAAAAATGGCCCCGATAAAAATCACAGCGAGAGAGGTGATAAACAGCTTCTTTCTTTGCGTTGTCCTTCTGAGCTTTTGTTTACGATTCTTATGTTTATTTTTCATCTCTGCATATCACCTCTGTCTTTCCACTTTTGCTTACATACACAAATTGGTTACCTGTTTTATCTATCCATAGAGATTGTAAATTTACTGCCGAAATTACGCTCCATCTTCTGCTTCCCGCATTTCTATAATGACCTCAGACGCATCATACAGTGTTTTATACGCTGCCTCAGAGATATGACCATTATTTTTTTGGTAGTTTAGAAGATCGATAAACCCTTGCATATGTTTAACGACTTTTGTTGCATCTTCCTGTTTTTCATAATGCTCTACTGCAGTTAAATGGAGCTGTAATTGGTGCACGGCTTGTTCATTTTCAAAAGCATCCGCTTCTGCAAATTGCTCAACAAGCAATGTAATATCATTCACGCTCTCTACTGATGGTTCTTGTTTTCTGACAGGAATAATTTCATGAATTTGCGGTTTCACCGCATCATTCCATTCCAGTTTAATTTCCAATACATGTTCATAACCGGATGTATCCAATGTGTTGAGAGAATCCGTTAATTCACCGATCTGATGCCAGCCATTCTCATCTCTTATCGTGACTTCTGCATTGGAAATAGCCGCTGGATTTTGCAGAATAACTATATCCTCCAGTTCCGTTTGCTTTGATAGTTTATAAGAAAGATAACCCGCTGTTTCATCTCCCCCGGGAGTATAAAAACTGGCTAACCTTTGATCCTTCACTTGACTTGCTTCATAGCCGCTTTCTCCTTCAGGATCAGCATCAACTGTTAAGTCTTCTTGCCCCGGGAGCGCTTTTCCTTCATTAACAATAATTTGATTCAGCGCAAACCAATACGGATGGTTTTCAGTGGATATAAGTCTGATATATCTTGCCTCCTGTCCATCTGCCTGAACACGCTTATAGCGATAAGGGACTTCATGATCCGGGAAGTTTAAGCTTCTGTCTTCCGGATTACTGAAAGTATGAATCGTTTCCCAGGACTCTCCATCTGCTGAAAGCTGTAATTCCCCTTCTCTAAAATAATCATTCTCTCCGTCGTTGATCACAACGGCTACATCCTCTACATCAATCATCCCGCCCATATCAACCTGTACATATTTTCCAGCATCCTGCATTCCTTCGAACCATACTTTGCTGCTTAAATTTCCATTAAAAATACTTTCCAGCTCGCCTTCATAGACATTGGCATAATTATGATTGATCACTGGCTCAGTAAATTTATTCAGCTCGATGCTTAATTTCTCCAGATCAAATGCCAGATTTTCCTGTGTCTTGTTCATGACTCTTACATAGGCGGCATTTGGGTATGTCTCATCATCTTGCATGATTTCCTGCCATTCCACGCCGTTTTCAGATGCTTCCAAAGTTACATCTGCATCTCCTGCTGCAAGTTCTATATCCTGAATCTGTTCTATTGTTTTTAATGCAATGCCAACATATTCTGATGGCTTCAACGTAATATCCTGCACGTTTTCAAGCTTTGCGGAAGTATCCGTTGTTTCCAGCCCGATATTTTTTAGTGCTTCCACATTTGTATGGACTTCCTCTGAAGCTTCGTTTACTGTAAATTCTCTTACTGCCGTCCATAAATCCGGTTTTCCGCCGGGAACACCTGCATGGGTGAGGCGATACCTGACATATCTTGCATCTATATTTACATCCTTCGCCTCTATTAAATGCCCGCTTCTCTCGTCACCAATGGTTTCCCATGTTTCTCCGTCTGTCGAATATTCCAGTATCCCTTTTTGGAAAATATCATGGTCTTCATCATCCCTTCCCTGAAGGATGCGAATGTTGTTTACCTGAACCGTTTTTCCAAGATCCAAGCCATACCAGTCTCCATTTTCCTGGATAATCTGCACGTATGCGAACGTGTTTTCATCCCCGTCTGTCATATTTCCCATATCTTGATTTTCATAAGAAGTGACAGGTAAATTAATCGTCGCCTGCGGATCAACCATGGTTAAAATCCTTGCATCCAATTGTCCCAATAATTCGTTTGCAAAAGGAATAAGGCGTTTTGCTCCTGCCTCAACGGTAACATCCGGAGCATTTAATTTTGCAACTGTGAATTCCTTCGATTTAGCCAGGGCAGTTGATGCTGATGCAAGTTCTTCCCATGCCTGTTCAGCATTTTCATTTTGTAATGCCATTACAGATTTCACAGCATGCTTATCAGCCTTAACAATGTAATGCAAACTGTTTAGCCATGGCTCTATTTCTTCTTTCATTTTTTCGTTCCTGCTATTTTCCTTAAAGCTTTCAATGGCTTCCAGAATTTTATTAAACTCTGCAATTAACGCTTCTCCAACTTCATCTACCGGTTCATCCTCGTGAAAGCGTTCTAAAAACTGGTTAAGTTCCTCTTTAATATATTCGGATTCACCCACAACAAGTCCATGCGTACTTGGTGAGGGATCACTTAAGTGACTTGCGATTGTTTTTAATTCCTCGGAAACATCCGGTTCAATGTATTTGAAAGAGTCCTGCCAGCTTTGCCCGTCGTCAAAATCATCCACATTCCACGTAAAATCCGCCACGGCAAATAAAGCGATTTTCGATAACTCAGCCTGCTGCATCGGATTGGATACAACACCGGCAATATTATGTGTGCCCGGCTCTAATATTTCCCCTTTGCCAAGCATAAGTCTTGAATCCACATAATCATTTACAGGCCAGTTCAACCATACAAATGGATCACGGCCGGTTAAATCCTTTGGCCACTGCATATCTTCTTCGTTAACCGAACCTACTACACCACTGCCCGTCCACATAATTTCCACATTTTCAGGCACATCTTGAAAGGCTTCCAAATAAGATTTGCCTGCCTCACCTGTCCATAACTGATTATAAAATGGCGGTGTGTACACGAGAGGTTCTACGTCTTCTTTAGAACTGGCCCATTCAGCCACATCTGTTATCAGCTTTACATGTTCATCCGTATCCTCCAGCGCCTGTGCCGTACTTATATCATCTAAAAATACACCGAATTGGCGTACACCGGCACTGTATAATTGATCCAGCTTTGTCAGTAATGTATCCAGTTCATTCTCATAATCATCCCAATTAATCATATTAAATCCGGGATGAATCGCCCAAATGAAATTGGTCTTTGTTTCATAGCCGACCGCTGCAAGCTCCTCGATTTTTTCCAACTCATCTTCCGGATAAAGTTCTCTCCAATGGCTGTTATGGTACTTATCATCCTTTGGTCCGAATATATAGGAATTCATTTTCAAATTCCCGCCAAATTCCATTAAGCTGATCCGGGATTCATGTGACCATGGAAATCCGTAAAACCCTTCGATAAATCCGCGCAGCTTTGTATCTGAATAATCTTCGTACAACATCGAATGAATTTCCCTGTCAGGGATTTGCTCGAAAATCATCTTCAGACTCGCCAGGCCATAGTAGGCTGCTTCTGTATCATTTCCCAATATGGCAATGGTTCCGTTTTCTTCCAGGTTCTTATCCATCGTTAATACATAAGGATCAATCTCATTGAAAATATCTTCATTATAATTCACGTTTTCATCGAAATATTGATCCACATATCCATCTGAATTTTTTGTCCCAATCATAATATTTGTCTTATCAGAAACAACCGCATCTGAAACACTTACTTGCAAGGACTTTCCTTCCAGAATGTCATAAAGGAATTCCAGGGACGGCTCGTCAATATCACTCTCGGCAATCACATTCACTTCTTCTGTTAATGTAAAATCAGAGCCTAAGTCCTCTTCATGCTGCGGCAGCGGGTATATTTCATAGCGGTCACTTGCTTCATTTTTAGTATTCACCTGATCAGCTGCACTGGCAGCTATAGGTGTAAATGGCGATATAATCAGCATGAATATGAGCAAAATGACAAAATTTCTTTTCATCGTTTCAGTCACTCCCATATAGCTGGATGTTCAGATTATCGCTTCACATACCGCCATAATCTGAACACCCTTTCATTTCCTCTTATATTGTTGGTTTTTTGATCAATTACTCGAGATGATCAATCAGCATATCGGCACCAGCTGTAAGTGTTTCATAGGCTTCATCAGAAATCTGTTCCTGCTCTTTTTGATGGTCAAGCAAGTGCTTAAATCCATCCAGATGCTTCACAACTTTTTCATTATCGCCTTTTTCCTCAAATTGTTCTATTGCTGTTAAATGAAGCTTTAAGGCACGAACAGCCTGGTCACTTGCAATGTCTCCCGATTCTTCATAGCGCTCAACCAGTTCAGTTAAATCGGATATATCTTCAACTGGATCATCCGGCATTTCCGGTTCCATTACTTTGTGAAGTGAAAATTGTGCAGCACTGGCAAAGCCATTCTGCCCATCTTCAGCAATAAATCTGACATACTTCGCTGTAACGCCATCCAGATCAATCGTTTTCACATAAGAATTGGATTCCCATGTTCCTGAAGACACATCTTCAAAGTTTTCTCCATCCATACTCACTTGCAGGCGATATTGTGTAATATGTCCGTTATTGGCTCCATCCTGCCTTGGTGTATATACAAATTTGCTTAATTCCGTTTCTTCTTCCAATTCAAGGCTGACATCAACCGGAAATGGGGAAGCTTCATCCCATTTTGAATGCCAGAACGTATCTAATTTTCCATCAAACGCAAGTTCAATCGGACCTTCCATTGATGTATTGCCTTGTTCCAATTCCTCGCTGGAAGCAGAAATATTCATCGTTTCCGGATCAATGATCGTTGGATCCACATATTTCCCTTTATTTACATGGAAAGAAGAAATAACGCCATTCAATGAATCAGTCGCGCTCCCGATACGTTCAAGCGGAAGGACCAGCGTGTTATAAGGCATTTTGGTTTCTTCCAATAAAGGTATTTCTTCTCCATCAACAAGAAGCCGGGTCTTTTCCACGTCTGTCACAAAAGTTAATGTTGTTTCTTCCCCAGGTGTTAACTTGTGGTCAAATGAATAGGAAAGATTGCCAAAGTCATAGCCAACATAGCCATTTTCATCTACGGCATAAATAGTCCCATAGTTTTGATAGGAGCGGTCGGCATAGGTTGCATCATTGCTTTTTTCAGCAATAACCTGGATTCCTTCCGTATCTTCCAGTGTCAGCGTAACTTCCATGGCCGCACTTGGACCCAATTCGGATAAGCCTGTTGTTACATAGCTTTCACCGCCGCGCAGCTCAAGTCCTTCCCCTTCTATAATAGCCGCATTCATTTCTTCTTCGACATCATAGCCATTTTCACTTTGGTCTTCACTGCCCTTTGTAAAGTCATAATCTACTACAGTTGAATCAGCGGTCTCAATATCGAAGGCCGGATTTGTACCAGCGGCATATCCTGTTTGTTCAAGCACTTTCTCAAATTCTTCATAGGATAAATCTGTGCTGCTTCCCCATGTTTTTTGAGCAATAGCCGGGATCGCTTCAAACGTACGGTCAAACATATCATATTGGGTAATACCATTTTCAAGCTGGCCCACTTTATCATTCCACAGGGCAAACATGGCTCCAAGGAATTGAGGGTTTGATTCATCAACAACTGTTCCATTTGAAAACCTATTCGGTTCATAATTCTGATATAAATGTTCAGGGTTCAGACGATCGTAATAGTAACCGGCTCTTGGCACGATATAAATTTGGGCGTCATCAATATTAATAATATCGAATCCTTCGTCAAGCATTTGGTTGGGATTGGCCCATCCTGTATTCCACACTTGCATCTGGACATCCTCCGACGTTACAGGTGTTTCGCCTGATTTATTTGTGAGGCTTCCCCAAAGCCGTACCGTCCGGTCTTTTTCATCACGGATAAACTTAAGCATGTCATCAACATATGCCCGGTATTCTTCCGCTCCGCCGTAATATTCATCACTGCCTATATGAATGGTTGAATCCTGGAATACAGGGTTTTCTCCATCGAGATATTCATTATAAATGGACTTGATAAACGGCAATGTATCAGGATGTGATAAATCAAGCATGGCTGCCGCTTCTTCAGGTGGCTTGCCGTTTACAATCTCTCCTTTATAATAAAGATCCGGACGGACTTTAACCATGGACAGGGCATGTCCTGGCGTATCAAATTCCGGGACAATTTCCATGCCATAATCAGAAGCATCAGATATAAATTGATGAAATTCTGCTTTTGTATAATAGGCATCTTCAGAAGTTAATGGAACCCCGTTCTCGCCGACAATATCTGATTCCATTCTAAATCCTGCATGCCCATTTTCGATGGCATCTTCAATGGAATCAAATAAACTCATTTCCAGTTCGTTATCATTTAAATGAATTTGAAAGTCATTCATTTTGTAGTAACTCATATTTTTCATATATTCATAGAGATAATCCAAATCTGTAAATTTACGTCCCACATCCAGCATGAATCCGCGGATTTCAAATTTTGGATAATCACGAATTAAACCATTCGCAATTTCATTCGAATCATTTGTTTTTAATATTTGCAGTAACGTTCTCGTTGCATAAAAAGCGCCAGTATATTCCTCGGCCAGGATTTCAATGTTTCCATTATTGATTTCAATACCATAACCTTCTTCACCATAAATGCCTTCTTCATCCTTCTTAAAAATAATGGCATTGGCATTTGCTTCTTGAATTGGAAGCTCCATGTTTTCCTCATCCATCAAGTCTTTTTGGAAAATTTCCGCTGCCTTTTCAAACGTTTCATCTTCAACTACTAAACTGGTTGAATCGTCTATGGTCATTGCCCCTTCGAAACCATACCATTCCTGGAGAGCGGGAATAACATCCGGCTTCTCATTAACCCCTTCATCAGCATGTATTCCTTCTACCGGAACGGTAAATTCCTTCGTTTCGTCAGGTTGATTTTCTTTCGCCAATTCCAATGTCACTTTTACTTCTTTATCAACCAGCGGATAAACCACATTCCCTTCCAAATCAATCACCGGCAGTGCATTACTTCCCACAACAGATAACTCACCTGTTTTTGCTTCTGGAAGATCCAGCTTTGCGTTCTCTTCATCAATCACAAGTTCCGTTATTTGGGAGAGTGAGTCTATTTCATCAGGCTGTTCTGTGGTGGTTGTTTCCGAATAGACTTCCACCTCATTAATACTCACATTTGGCCAGTCATTTGCGCCGCCATCATATTCTGTTATATCAAGACGTAAATACCTGGCATTCACTGCATTATCCAGATTTAGCATTTGCCGTTGAATATTCGATTTTTCCGTTTGCTCGTCATACGGAAAATACTGCTCTCCATCCTCGGAATAGCTTAAATTAAATGCAATGATATTGCTTTCTTCCCGTTCCCAATTAATAATGACGGACTGTACTTCACTTAATTCATGCAGATCAATTTCAAGCGTTCTCGTTTCTATTTCCCTGCTGAGATCTGTCGCCCAGCGTGTCGTAAAATCACCGTCTATGGCTTTGTCCGCTGTAAAATCCGTGTTTGCTTCTACATTTGATGCCGTTGCTGTTTTTCCTTCTGCCAGGTTATCCGTTCCCTTCACAGCTGCAGCATCCAGTTCTTCCAATACTTCAAATTCATAAACGGAGACAGTCGGCCAGGAAACCGGCCCCTCCACATCAGGTGCATTCTCATCAAAGTCCGTGATGACCAGCTTTACAAATTTAGCGGTTATTGCCTCCTCAAGTTTAATTGTTTCTATCCATTGGTGCTTATTTTCATTTGATTGGTAAATGGTTTCAAAGTCCTCTCCATCATTGGATACTTGAATCGAATATTCGTTGACATTCGCTCTTTCCCAATGTATTTTAAAGCCTTCGATTGTTCTGGCTTCAGGATATTCCGCCTGCAGCCATTTCGGGTCTTCTTCAGTAGCAAGCGTTGCATCACTTGCCCATCTGGAATCCTCATCCTCATAACGATTATACTGACCATCAAATGCTTTTTCCGGTCCCCACTCAGCATCTTCTGAACCGGAAGCAGTGTAAATTGGTTCATCTATGCTTTCCGCCTTAACCATATTCATGGGTGATAAGACACTTGGAAAAATTAAAACCAAAGCCATGAACATAGTGAATAATTGTTTGATCGATCTCTTTTTAACCAAGATAAGTTCCTCCTTAAATAACAGGAGGAAGGAATACTCCCACCTCCTGCGGAATACATTGGTAAATTAATTTTCCTCTCCTGCTCCTTGTTCAGCCACGAAAACCCACTCCAACTCCAGTGAGTCACCTTGGAATTGGTTTTGATCTTCGCCATTATCGACAAAATTAAGCTTCACAACTAAATCATGCTGATCTCCTGCCGGCAATCCTTTTTCCCCAATAGCCGGATAGAAAATATGCTCATTGATCGCTTCAGGAGTCATTTCTCTTAATTCGCCCAGCGTTGTTTCATAAATTACTTCATCCAGATTATTGACATTGTACAGAAATTCCACTTCGATGTGTTCACCAAAATCTTCCGTATTGTCACCTTCTGCATCAATAACATGATAATCCGTTTCCAAATATACTTTTTCTATATCCAATGAGCCTGTGTTTTGCAGTTCAAAGTCACGGATCATGGAATCTCCCGGTGCGAGATTGTCCACTTCAAGAATTGCTGCAGGTTCAGCCGTTAAATCAATTGTCCCTGCTGAAAATGTGTTATTCGTCGTCTCACTGTCACTGAAATAAGCAAATGTTCCGCCGCCAACTAACGACAATCCCAGTGTCATTGATAAAATTCCTATACCTAATTGCTTTTTAAGTTTCATATATTTTATCTCTCCTTCTGTTAAGGGGTATTCGGAAACGGTTTTCACCTGTTTATCCGAATACCCGATTCTTTTTTGTCATTCCAAACTAATTCGATCTTTACTCTAATTCATCAATCAGCCTGTTTGTCCCATTCATGAGCGTGTTATAGGCTCCATCGGAAATTTGTTCTTCTGCACTGTAATGATCGAGTAACACTTTAAATCCGTTGAGATGATTAACGACTTTTTCATGATCCCCGGTTCTTTCAAATTGTTCTAATGCTGTTAAGTGAAGTGTCATAGCACGAACAGCCTCATCTCCTGAGATGTTGCCGGTTTCATCATAATGTTCAACAAGCTTCTTCAAGTCAGAGATTGCTGATACAGGTGATACGATTTTTTCAATCCGAAGATTATCCAGGATGAACGTGCCTTCCTTTGTATGCATATTGACCGACGTTCCATCATTGAAAATACCGATGTACGTCTGTCCATTTTCAGCGCCTGTTACAGTAAATTCCGCTGTATTCGTATCTGTTGCGGAAGAGAGCTGTTCATTTACAGTTAAGCCTTCTGCATCATCAATGTTTCTGACATCAATTTCTTCATCACCGGCAATAAATCGGTAAGATTCAGCCGTTGTTTGATAATCAAAATTAACTTTATAGGTTGCTCCAGGTTCAAAATGGAAATGCTGTGGAATGGTGCGGTAATTCAGACCGCTGTTTCCGGTATTGATCTTCAGGGACCAATTACCATCGATAACATCGTCTACTGCATTATCTGCCCAGCCTTTTTGGGTATATGGATCATGCAGCTCAGACAGATGAATTCGATTATCTTCCACGCCCTCTGTATTGCCCATTACAAACGGGTAAATACCCTGCACAACTGATTCGAAGTCCTGTGTAAACACATCTTCTGATTCATGGTTTGTCAATGTTTTTTGAACGATTCGGATATCATCAAATTTCGTTTGTCCTTCTCCGGCTTCACGGCCCAGTTTAATTGTTGCTGTATCATCTGCTGCTGTAAAGCTGACCTGCATCCGCTGCATTTTACTGTCATAGCCGTCATTTGTGGCATGTGAATCAGCTTTGACATAGTTCTTTTGCAGGCTGCGCCATGTAAAGTTGCTTACATCCTCTTCCCCGCCAAGCACTTCCAACGTTGCTTTCACATCACTTTTATTTTCCACATAAACTTCTGCCACATAATCGTTTCCTGGTTCTAAGTCCGTTAACGTACGTGACACCGTCGTCTCCTCATCCGGACTATCAAAATTCAGGTAATAATCGCCGCTGCTTAAATTGCGGGCCGTACCTGTTTGGGCTGTTCTTTCCACGTTCACAGATTCAGCGTCCCCATCTACGGTTGTATATTCATCCTCAATGGTTCCTGTATTAAATCCTGTGTCATAAACATGAGCTTCCGTGCTCCATTCATCCACTTGGACACCTTCATCATCGCCCGCAACAACGATATATGGGGTTGCAGCTTCAGCAGTCAGTGTCACCTGATTATCGATTACTTCCACTTCCTGCCTGTCCGTTCTGCCCTGGTCTGTGAGCTTGTACACTTCTACGCTGGAAATGCCTTCATACTCATCCGGTAGTGTCCATACAGACTCGCCGCCCTCCAGATTCCAGTGATATAACTTTTCAGAGTCAGGTGTCTGTGTTTCAAAGTCCTGCTCCACCCAAGGTATTAAATACTTGCTTCCATCAAGAACGACTTCATCATTTAAAGTAATGATACGTTCTCTGGAATCGTCTTTTCTCGTAACCACAACCACATCGCCATTGCTTGGATCTTCTAATTTAATTTCTTTTTCCAAGTTTGTTTCGGTTGGATCACCATCTGTTTTTTCCCAGTTTGTCACATAGTATTTCTGTAAAAACTTCGTTGGTATGTTGATATCAAATGTTCTATGGATAAAGTTGTCAAAGTTTTTATCCGACTGCCAGCCTTCAAACCCGGCTAATTCAAACCCTCCAAGTAATGGATGGTCCGCTGTTCCGCCGGCTTCCGGCCAGTTTAATACCCAGGAATCTTTTTGGTGGTTGCTGACAAACCGTAATGCATCTGAGTTAAGTCCTTTATTTTCAGGACCTCCATAGTTCTTATCCGTAGCCCAGTGCTGCCAAGTCGAGCTGTTTGGCATAGCATCACCAAATTCTGTAGTTAATCTTAACCCCATGCCATTTAGTTGTTCTGTAATCCGGTTCGATTCCCATTGATCCTGATACCATACATCTAAATAGACAAAGTCAAGACCAGGTGCTGCTTCATTTAATTCAGCAAGTCTTTCCGCTCGTCTGCCAGAGTACAAATCATACAATTTATCAATGACATAAGCCTGGTCTATCCAGCCCCAGCCGCGGGAATTCGGCCCTTCAATCAGGTCCTCATCAAATGCTTTTGCCTCTGGATAAGTTTCCTGCGCGTTAATATGAACACCAAATTCAGCGTTGTACTTATGGCCTTCTTCAATGAGCGTGTTTAAATCTTCTTCTCCACCTATTCGTTCGCCGACATTCCCGTAATCAGGATGTGCACTATCATGCCCTTCACTGCCATATCCCTTTAATAAAACAGGCTGTTTTAAGCCATCTGTTGCAAGGGCAACTTTCTTCACATTATCCAAAGACTTCAGGAATGGCTGTGGTGCTTGTGATCCAAAGTTCATAACTATACGTGTTCCGACAAGATTATTCACGTCTTGCCATCCCTGGATATCTTGCATAATATCCCTGTAAGCTATGGCAGCATCCTGCCAGTCTACTTTATTATCTTCATTCACGTCTTCTGCAACAGCAACCTTGATAACAGGATTATTTGAGGAAGGTTCCGGCATAAAATCTCTATGATAAAAGAGTGCATTAGAGCTTATCCCTATTGCCTTATCCCCATTTTCAGTTTCATAGCGATTCGCCAGAAGGTTATGGTAGCCGTCCACTTCCGAGCTGGACCATACACCTGCACTTAGTTCACCTGTTGTTAAAAATGCCATGTAGTGACCGGAAGAAGTACCTAATTCTTCCAAGGATGAATCAATTTCAATGTCAGTATCACCCGGTTTTGCGACGTCAGTGCTGATATTTGCTAATTTGGCTTGTGCATCCTGTTGACTTGCATCTGCTGATATAAGGTTCATATCTGCAAGTTCAAACTTTTCAATTCGCGTTTCAGCGTCATTACTGACATCTTCAAACTCATAAATTACTTTATTATCCTCTACTTTGAGGGACAAAGTAAATACTGCATCAATGTCTTCAAAGCTGTCTTCCACATGCATGGTATATTCTGCTTCATCATCGCTGATTTTTTGGAAGCTGACTTCAGGATAATAAAGCATGTCATTTACTTTTAATCCGTAAACAGGTGTTTCCTGACCTGTCATCATTTTCCCGTCCACATCATATTCAATGACCCGCGGGAACGTTTCGTCAATGGTCACATCCATATAGTCGGAACTTAGCACATTTTCTACCGGATCCGTGTCAGGCGGTTCCGGAGCAATATATTCTTCCATGCTTACATTCGATATCGTGATATTTGCTGCACCGCGGCTTTTTTCAAAACCGAACAGTCCTTTTTGATCGACACCTTCACTTTGTGACCAGGACCCCATTTTTCCACCATCGATATACAATGCTGCCATATCATCGATAATTCTTACACGCAGACGATATGTTTCATCTGCTTCTAAAGGGACACCCTTCGTCATTGAGGTCCAACTGTTGACATCCCCGAATATTTCACTGAAATATTGATCATTTTGATCGCCGGTTCCAACATACTTGTATTCAGAGGCATCCTGAACCCGGTAAATGAAGCCAAACCGATTTAAATCGGTGTCCGGTGTAATATCCGCTTCAAAAATTCCATTTTTAATTTCATCTGCTTCACTAAATACAATTTTATTCTTTCCATACGAAGTGACACCAAAAGTGGCGGAACCATCGTCATTGTATGTTAATGTTCCGTCGCCTTCGATCACTTCCAGGTCCCCTTCTTCAAGTGCACTGTTTTCTTTTATTGAATTGCTTTTTACATTTTCATAGGTTTTTACTTCTGATCTATTTTCGGATTTACCTGATTCCTCTTTCGTATCCTTTGCTGCAATGTTCTCATGTCCCTCCGCAGCCGCATACACTGGAGGTGAAAATGCGGTTAACATGGGAGATAACAGCAGCATGAAAGCAAATAACAAGGCAAAGCTCTTTTTTGTTATGTTTTTCGGCACTAATTTTTTACCTCCTTCAATAAACAGTAAAATGTGCTCCGCAATATTACATTACTTTTTTATTATTTTCCCCCCTTTCTCATGACCTGTAATTGATATGTGCAGAGAACTCTACCAGTATAAATATAAAAATACTTTAATTGAAGCGCTTTCACAATAAGAATGTTGTTGTATATTTTATAATTATTGCTTAATTATTATATTATTTAGTAAATTAGTACAATAGTATGATATTCCTTTTTGGAAATATAGACATAAAGACTCAAATAAAATGTGTAATATATCTTTTTAACTAGATGCTTTTGAATGTACTGGATTAGAAAGATAATCGGGGTGAAAACTTACCAAAAAACCTCTATTCAAAAAAAATAGATACATAAACGGTCATTGCATATTAGCCATATCAAAGTGTATAGCCGGATCCGCTTTCTAACATAAAAAAGCTTGAAAAATCCCATGACAGGAATTTTCAAGCTTTCTCATATGACACGCAGGCATGGAAGTAATAAGTCTGCTGTTCAAATGGATGAATTGTTTTTATCGTGTTGGTGAATCGCTACACAATGCCCCCTGCCCTGCTTACAGATCAAAATTTGCTGTATCAGCAGCTGGATCGTTCCAATGTGCTGAAGCAATCCTCCCGCACCTTATTATCGGCTACCATGATCCCTAAATTAATTCGGTATAAAATTTGCAGCGATCTCCGCGTACGATGGATTTACAAAATTCTACTGGTCTTTTTGATGTATCGTAAGCAATTCTTTCCAATAACAGCGCGGGGGAGCCCGCCTCTACTTCAAGATGATGTTTTTCTTCTTCACGGATTAAAATCGGTTCAAAGGTTTCCTTCGCCGTGTTTACTACAACGTTAAAGTGAATATTCAATATATCATAAAGCGGAGTGTACCCTACCAACTTTAATTTGTCTGCATCATCTATAATGTTTTTTGGCAGATAGGAAGTTTCTAGAATAATAGGTTCTTCGTTAGCATGTCTTAACCTCTGAAGAGCGACCACCTTATCTCCTTTTTCGATTTCTAATTCTTTTGCCACTTTATGGGATGCTTCAATTATTTTTACATCCAGCACAATATCCTTTGGCTTGAGCCCCTTCTTGCTGAGTACTTGACTAAAACTATAAAAAGCGGATAAAGATTGTTCTATTTTTGGCAGGCTGACAAACGTCCCTTTCCCCTGTACACGATAAAGAATCCCTTCCTGTACTAAATCTTCAATTGCTTTTATGGCAGTATTTCTGCTTACGCCAAATATTTTATACAGTTGGTTTTCCGAATAGATTTTTTCCCCTGGTTTCCATATTTTCTTATCTATTTTTTCAATAATATGTTCTTTTAATTGCTGATACAGTGGTACAAAACTAGACGGATCCAATTGAATTTTTTCCATACAATTCTTCTCCTTATTCTATACGATAAAAAAGTAAAACAGATATGTATCCATCATCCATCTATTATTCTACCAGATAGCTATAAAAATACTCAAAATAATGTAATTAAATTCAGGGGATGATGACGTTTTTTTGAGATTGCATTGGTATAAAATATACCTCTCAATGAATGTATTTGTCACAGTATAATGGTATCAGGTTACTTGGACGTCCTTATCCTGTGCTGGTCCTTAACATTTTCACTGTAAAAACAAGGGAACCTTTAAATAACTGCGAATTAAGGTTCCCTTGTTTATGCTTTTCCCTATTTTAGAGTGTAAGGGTATCTGATGAAGGAATAGGAATAATATTCATATGGAGTGTTATTCCTCCCATTTCTCTATTAAAGCATCAGCCTTCCTTTCCAGTGTGTGAAACGCCTTTTCCGAAATCAATTGACTATCCCTTTGATGATTCAGTAATAATTTAAACCCTTCCATATGTTTAACAACTTTTCCTGCCTCTTCAGTTCCTTCATAATGACCAACAGCTGTCAAATGCAGCGTTAGCGAACGGGCAGCGCTGCCTTCAAATTCCCCTTCTTCTTCTAATGCTTCTACCAGTAATTTAATGTGGGCTGCACTAATTTCTCCATCGCCGGGTTCTAATATATTCCCGATTTCATCCATCGTATCAAAAGATGTATTTAAAAGCAGCGACCTTGTAATGGAAGCATCAAACTCGGTATCTTCCCTTGCCTCCAGGGTGATCGTGGCTACTATTTCATCACCTTCCAATGTGGATTTTGAACCTTTATTCGAAAACGCAGCCATTATTCTTTGTCCATTTTGTTTTGAGTAGTTTAACATATGTTCACTGGCATCTGTGGAACGGACCCCATCCTCTGCCAATTTGAATTTACTCGTATCCAGCGTCATTTCCAAACTAAATGCATTTATATCCTGTAGGCCGTTCCCAATAATGTCTACTGTGAACGTTTCGCCTTGTTCCAGTTGTTGTTTACTCGGTCTGAGATCCAGCGCTCCTTCCAGTGTATTTCCGGTTTCTTCCAGAGGTTCATCTCCCAGATGACTTGCTACATACATCAAATCATAGGCGTCGATGACTCCGTTATAATTAATATCCCCTTTCACTACCTGGTCCCAGGCACTGTCTGTGTCGTCAACACCCATGTAGCTCGCGAAGAAATTCAGATCCTCTTCGCCTATTTCTCCATCAGCTCCATCAGATATATTTTTCCCTACAACCCATCCTTCCGTTTTATCTTTCTTATATGGACGGAACTCTCTGGCAGATCCGAAACCGCCAACACTATCTGTAATCGTTATTTTTATATATCTTGCATGTACGGTTTCATCAAAATCAATCGTTTTAAGCTGGCTGCTTCTTTCAAACGTACCGTCCTTCACAATATTTTTATATGTTTTACCATCCAAGCTGACATCCAGATCATATTTCAGGATCGTTCCGTTCCCGGCATCCACTCTTGGCAGGTATTCAAATTTATCTAAATCATAAGCAAGCTGCATATCAATTTCAAATGTGTGCGGCAGCGTTGAGTCTCCCCAATCGTTATGCCATTGCGTATTTTCATCTCCATCTACAGCTTTCCAGGGTTCCTCGCCGGGCTGGTAGTTGCTTGCAGTGGCAGTCATATTTTCAGGTACATTCCTGAAAGGATCAAGGTCGGTTCTGACTGTTACTTCTTCACTCCATTCGGAAGCTCCTTTGGTATTCACCGCTCTTATTTGATACGTATAGTCTGTATCATAGTTTAAATCAGTGTGGATAAAATAAGGGTCTTCGTCTTTGTTGGCAAAAACGTTACTGTGAACGATGCCGTCTATCATCAATTCATATTGTACATTTTCCCCTTCCACCTGATCCCACTCCAATTTTATTTCCTCAGCAGTAACTTCCTCTTCATCAGCCCGCAAATTTGCCGGAGTTTCAGGAATTTCGTCATCAATTACATCGTCTTCCGGTGTATTATTAAAACCATCGACAGTTAAAACAACCTCATTTTCAGTGATATCTGCTTTTTCTGCTTTTACATATAGTTTTGGTGTCGTAATTATTTCTGTCTCTTCAAACGCTGAGCCTTCTGTAGAATATTGATTTAAATCCGGCGCTTCGTTATAGAAAAATACGTTATCCGATGCTTCATAATCTTCATTTGTTTCTACTTCCGTTAATTCGATTTCCCTATCCCCTATTACCACGGTTACATCTTCCGGTTCCTGATGCGTGTTGACGATGAATTCTGTACCTCTGTCTTTAACCATGCCATCATATCCGTTTCCTTCTGCCTTATCAACGGTAATAACAGCCATATCATCTTCAACAGCTGAAGTGATCTTCGTTCTCATGTTTTTATTATCTTTATAATCTACGCTCTTGCCATCATCCTCATACATGGTGAACGCTGATTCACCTGAAGGGTATACATCGAAAATTCGATTTTCAGTACCATCCAACTCATCAGGTGAGTTGTTTTCCGGCGCCATCGGTATAATCGCCCCTGCTTTTACAAAAACAGGCGTCTTCCATAGTGGGGCTTCGACATGATGAACCACTGAACCGCCGTTATATTGTTCACCTGTAAAGTAGTCTATCCAAACCTGATCCTCATCCGGAAGATATATTTCATTCCTTACCCCGGCTTCATGGTCGCTTTCCTTATAAACAGGAGCTACTAAAAGACTGGGTCCCCACATATACTGGTACTGTGTTTCTGTACCATACGTATATGGATCTTCCGGGTACTCTAGCATCATTCCTCTTACCATGGGCATTGATTCAGACGCAGACGCTTCAGCAATCGTATAATTATACGGCATCATTTGTGCCTTCAGCTTCAAATACATTCTATTAATAGATGCATAGGGTTCGCCATAGTTCCAAGGATTTTTCTCATGGGTATAATCATCACCGCTTGAAGCCCAGCCATCCATATCTAACTGAAGCGGAGTAAAGGCTTTCCACTGAAAATCTCTCGTTTGAATGACTGCATCTCCGCCAAATATACCGTCCATATCTGAACCGATATTCGGATTACCTGATAAGCCTGCGCCAATATATGTCGGGATATGCATTCTTATATATTCCCAGTTACCTCCATATTGGTCGCCTGACCATAGACCTGCATACCTTTGTGTGCCTGCCCAGCCATTCAATGAAACTACGAAAGGACGTGCACCGCCTGAATTTTCCACTTTTTCAATCCCTTCTGCAGCCAGGCGCTGAGCATCCAAAGCCATAGAATAACCAGGTCCGACCCAGGCAACATCTGTTTTAATACCTCTTGTTCCCGCTTTCACTTCTGCATCCAGGTCTCTTCGCAGTGGATCATCTTCCGGCAAACTGGGATCTGGTTCAAGTGTACTCTCTGTCCATAAAGCTGTTTTTACATTCTTCTCTTTTGCTGCATCAGCAAATTCTTCTAAGTTATCCACTCCGCCATACCCGCAGCTATAACCGTCATTTGGTGCAAACCAGCCTAAAGGCATATCATTGCCGACATAACGGTTTAAATAATTCATTCCATCAACCATGAGCGTTCTTTCATCCCCATGTCCATTATGTGTGCCATTAAAGCAATCCAAATGCCCCAGATAAAAAGCAAACTTTGGCAAAAGTGCCGGGCTTCCTGTTAATTCTGTATATTCATTGATGATGTCAGGTATAGAATCTTCGACGAAATAGTAGGCATCGAATCGTTCTTCAGCATGCTCAAATGTAGCAGTTGCAGAGAAATCATAGAATCCCGGCTTAAAAGTATTACGCATCACACCATATCCGTCCGTACTTAAATAAAATGGTACAGGACTTGATGCAGCACCGGCATCCCAGCCGCCGCCTACGGAAATATTTATCGATTCATTTTTATGTGAGTAATAACCGTTTTGCTGACCGCCGCCATAAAAATACTCATCTTCATTTGTAGAGAGTGTTTGCACTGTATTATTATTCTCATATTTCAGCGGAGCAGCCTCTTCCCAAAGCACCTTGGATTGTTTTTTATCATATAAACTCATTAATGATGTTTCCTTTTCAATCCTTAATTCCACTGCCTCCGTAGTTACCTTGTGAAATTCTGAATCCTCTTCCATACTTACTTCTATTGATCCATATTCCTGTTTGTATTCGCTTTCATTTTTATTAACCATTTTGGTTTCATGATCCGGGCTGTTGGGTTCCGGGTAATCGGGAAACTCTTTTTCCGGATCTAAATGAAATCGAAAAAGATTTTCCTTCAAAAAGGTTAGCTTTATTCCTTCTCCTGTAGATAAATCGATATAAACATCGTCTCCATCCTGCGTAATATCTTCTACTGCACCAATTACCCCTTCTTCTCCGGCTGCAGCTGCACTGTCTCCATCCTTGGTTACAGAGGCAGCTATCATTAATAGCAAATAACCAATAATAAACATACTCGTTATATTTTTTAGCCGTCTGAGTTTATTCGTAGTGTTTTGCATTTTAACCTCCACAATATATTCAGTTTCTTCAGGCATCACCCAGTTGAGATCCTCTACAAAAATTCATTCCAGCCCATCCCTCACTCCCTTTCTTTTTTTACTTTCCATGGCGGTAAATATAAACTTTATTTATCATTTGCCACTGAAAGCCATGTATAGTTTAAATTTTTCGACCATTCATCCACATTGTATGGTTGTCAGGTTGATGGGTCAACCCATCTAATTACTCATTTTTAAAGTCTTTCTTTTTCAGTTTTGCATAAAATGCACTATACCAAATGACCTAATAGAATGGAAGATTGACATACAAATTGAAGCTTTGAATACTGCGGAGGGGTTTTATAACCTTTGCATAACGGTTGAAAAACTCTCATTACTATGTGTGTAATCTCCACATGGACCAAGTGGACGGCATCTTGTCCCAACCGTCAATACATAAGCAAGGTTTTCTTAATAATTGTCCTGTCGAATCCCATTTAACGTGAGCTGCATGATCTCCTGAACATAACTTTATCAGCTGCGTTTTTATAAAAAAATAATCCCTTTTGCTCTAGAAATCCACGGCCCATATGTCTCACAATCATAAATTATCTTCTTTTCATCCTTCTTTTGTATCTAATAATAAACCAAATACGATCTCATCATGAATCGCTGCTAACTAGATCACAAGTCAGAATTACCCATTAAAGATTCATTTATATAGATGTTGTCAAATTTTTTATGCTTATTGTTTAATTATTACCTTTTTTCAATAAATTAAGATGATAATTCGTTTGATACTGGTCACGGTATATGTAAAAAGTCCTTCCCAATAGAGGAGCTGTCTCTTGGCTAAAGACTTGTAAACGGAAGGATTTCACTAGCTGGTGAATAATTACATAATTATTGATTAACTTCAAAATATAGTAATTTATTAATGAGCCGATGTACTCTTTTAACTATTCACCAAATACTATAATATATGACACCAAACTGGTTATAACCATTCAGTTTATAATCAGGTGCTGGAATAAGTATCAAAAAAAGGAGGGTTATCCGGGGATTTTGTATAATTTTTCATTATTTAATTTAATAGCATGACTAGATTTCAAAAGGTGGATGATATGATGTGAAAATTGTATAAGTAGCTTTGTTACAGTTCGTACTATATGACTGATATCAATCATACTAAGGAGTGAATAGGAATGATATCATTATCGAGAAAAAGCAAGATTATTAGTTTAGCAGCAATATCATTGTTATTGATAAGTCTTATCCCTTCTCCGGGAATCGCTAAAGAGACCACCACTGATGGGGCATCTGACGAGAATATATTCCCGGAGGAAGGGATTAATACGTGGATCCCTACAGGGGATTTTGCCACATCTTCATTGGTCAAAGTACCCCGGTTTCCTGACGAAATACTTGGAGATGCAGATGAACGGAATCTGCAATTGGCTTCAGTACGCAATGAACAGGTCTCAGCACAACTGGCAGTAGCCAGCACACAAAAAATAAATAACTTGAGCACTTCCATTAGTGAAATAACAAATGAAAGCGGTGCCGCAATTTCTTCAGAAAATATTGATATACGCTATGTAGGATATGTTCCGGTAAAAGAAAAAAGGGAAGTGGTTGGCGGAGCACTCATTGAAGATGTTGCCGGCAGAGCCGTTTCAGGAAAAAAAGGGCAGGAGGTTGTTGCGGATCCATTGCTGGAGTTATCAAAAATAGATGTTCCCAATAACGAAGCACAGCCAATTTGGTTTACCTTCAACATTCCAGAATCAGCTGAACCTGGGAACTATAAGGGAGAGATTACCCTTTCATCTGAAAACAATGAAACCATTACGTATGATCTTCAGCTAACTGTTCATGATGTTGAGCTCCCTAAGCCGGAAGATTATAATTTTAATTTGGATGTTTGGATGAATCCTAATGCTATTGCCGAAGAATACAATGTGGAACCATGGGAATCAGAGGCGCACTGGGAATTAATTGAAAAGTATTTTGCAGACTTGGCTGATAGGGGACAAAATGCGATCACGACAACAGTCATTCATCATCCATGGGCTGTCGCATGGAACAACTGGGAACCACAGACACAAGTAGGTTATGACAGTATGGTGAAATGGAAATATGATGGTGAAGATTGGAGCTTTGACTATTCCATCTTTGACCGTTACGTGGAAATGGGATTGGAAGCAGGATTAGGACCGAATATCAACGCTTATTCCATGCTAAACTTCAGAGGAGATCAACGAATAACCTATCTGGATGAAGAGACTGGCGAAATGGTTACAGAAGTGACGAATGTAGGCACTCCAATCTGGACGGAAGCATGGACGGCATTTTTGAATGATTTTACTGACCATCTTAAGGAAAATGGGTGGATGGACCAAACGTATATTGCTTTTGATGAGCGGCCGGCATCTTTGATGTCACCTGTGATGGATTTAATTAGAGAAGAAGCGCCAGAGTTTTTGGATCAGATCCAGGTTGCTGGTTCAACTGATGTTAATTCATATGCAAATATTTTATCCCTGGATTTTCATGCTTCAACACAAGTATCAGACGAATGGATTAAGGAGCGGCGTGAAAGTGGTAAAGAAACCAGCTATTATGTATGGGCAGGCGATACTCACCCGAACACACTATCTTTCTCACCTGCAGTGGAATCTCGAATGATGCCCTGGATTTCAGCAGATCGCAATTTAGATGGATTCTTACGCTGGGCATATAACAACTGGCCGAACGATATTTTCCAGAATCCAGTTTATGCCTTTACACAAGGGGATGAGTATTTCATCTATCCTGGAGAGAAGGGCCCGATGTCAAGTATACGCTGGGAGCTGCTAAAAGAAGGGATCGAGGATTATGAACTACTTCAAATTGCCAAAGAGGAGAACCAGGACAGTAAGGTGATAGAAGAAGCGTTAGATTTAGCTACAAGACAATGGGATGGACGAGAGAAAAATGTACTTGATGTTGAGCTCGCAAAGGAAATGATTATTGGTGAATTGGTTACAAAGAATGCCGAAGAAATGAAGAAAATCGCTGCTCAGTTTGAGGAAATCGGAGCATTTGGGAATACTTTAGCTGGCCATACAGTGAAGTTACATTTAATGTCTGTCAGTCATTTCGAAAGTAGAGGAGAGGCAACTAAGGTAATCAAGCATTTACAAGGGTTTAAACAACTACTTGATTTTCAATCCGATAATGGTGTTATTTCCGAGATGGCATACCACACCCTGAGAGAAAACGCAGATTCTTTAATTGATAAGTGGGAGCAGTAAGTACATTTCTCCAGCAGCAGCACGTGCCCGGTTCTCATACTTCATTTTCTTCATGGAGTATGAGAACTAGATCATCTTTCCTCACAGCATGAATAGAACACACACGTAACCATTGGAGATTAAAAAAAGGATGTGTCAATTTGATATTTAAGAGAATCATTTTTTTATTTATTTTATGTTTGTTTTTCGTAACAGCTCCGGTATATGCAGAGAAGGAAGAACAACAAGATGACACAGATACAAATGAAAGGGAGCCGTACAGGTCTGAAGACTATAAAATGTTCGCCAGCATTTCGGAAAACATGGTGCTCAATAAAAGCTTGACTGGCAATCCGGAAGTTATGGGGGATGATGGATTTGGTTTTCGAATACCTGCGCTTCTCAGAGGGATTACACCTGATGAAAATGATGAAGATGTGCTTCTTTCAATGGCGCATGTCGGCAATGATAGTGCAGACTGGGGAAATTTAAATATTGGAATCAGACGCAGCTTGGATAATGGAAAGACATGGAGTAACGTCGATACAATACTCAGTATGCCTGTACGTGATGCACCTCAAACATTCGATGATTGGGGGGCTGCATTTTATATTGATCCCGTTCCAGTCCAGGCGGATAACGGTGACATTGTATTACTGGTGGATATGTGGCCGGAAAGCAAAGGATTGCATGCTTCTCAATGGTTAGAAAACGGTACAGGACACACAAAAATTGATGGAGAGGACTATTTACTTCTGTATGATGGCGATTCAAAGGTTGGGGACGGCCAAATGGATGATTTAGGAAATGCTTATACCGTCCGGGAAAATGGTTGGGTTTATGATAGTGAAAACCAAAAAACCAACTATTACATCCCTCCGAATCATTCAGCCAATTATCAATACCAGACGATGGGGGATATGTATTATGCCGTTGGGGAACCTGACTATATAACTGCCGCCCCTCCACTCATACCCAAAGATCCAAGTGGGCAACCAGAAGGTATGGATGATATCTATGTAGGAAATATATATTTAAGCTATAATAAGCCCGAATTCAATGCTGATGACCCTGTATTTGTGCAAAAAAGAATCGTTGGACCTGATAAGGATGGGAATGAATACTCCAAATATCCAGAAGTAGAAACAAATCCTGCCCCTTTAAGAGCTGTTGTAACATCACGTTTGTGGGTAACAAGAAGCAGCGACTTCGGAAAAACATGGTCACAGCCAGTCGATATTACACCTCAAGTAAAAATACCGGAGGATGGTGCGTTTTTAGGTCTTGGACCTGGGACAGGAATTAATTTGAGCTATCAGGAAGATGCAAGTAAAAACAGTCGACTGCTCATGCCAGTATATGCATTAGGTAAGGGTGCGGCAATCTATAGTGATGATGATGGGGAGACTTGGAATAGGGCAACTTCAAGTAATGAAGGTTATATTAATAACATTGACGAAATGCAGTTCATTGAGCTTTATAACGGGAAAATCATGTCGTTTGGAAGACAGCAGGGTAAAGGGAAAACGCCGGTTTCGATTAGTGAAAATGGTGGCGAAACTTGGGGTGAGCAATTTTATAATGATTTACAATCTGTACAAGTTCAAAAGTCACTCATCACGTATCCAATGGTTTCGGATTCAGCTATGGAAGGTATTACAGATGAAAATTTTGATTATGTTGGCGGGATGCATGAAGATAAACAATATGTTATCACTTCCCACCCAACAGGTGAGCCGGATGATGCCTCACGAACAAACGGTGTAGTTGAACTAGGTGAAGTACAAGAAGATGGGGATGTAATATGGGTTGCGCAACGTTCAATGGAGTTAACGCCAAATCCATATGCTAATACGCAAGGATATGAAAATTTTTTCGCATATTCCAGCTTGGCAGTTTTAGAGAACGGGAATATTGGCATCTTGTTTGAACCACAGCCTAACAACTACATTGCTTATGCTGAATTTAATTTGGAATGGCTGAATGAAGGCGGAAATACACAGCTGCTACTGAAAAAACTTCCTGATTATAAGGAAGAATTTTCAACCCGGGAGGCTTATCGAAAAGTGGAAATTCATCTTAAAGCCATTAATAACTATGAAACCCGGGAAAGGGATAAAAAAGTTGTTAAACATCTGAATAGCTTGAAGAAGTTAATTAACTATCAAAAGGATAATAAATTGATTTCCACAGAGACCCATAACTTCCTTATGGTTAACGCCGATTATCTGATAGAAAAGTGGAATTGAGTTTGATATCAATATATCTATGATTTTGCCCTTCCCTATTTAGTGGGGAGTGATCAGCGTCACCATACCTGTCCCTGCGGCTCAGGGTGATATTGATTAATGAGTCACCAAAGTTAAAACACCCCCATCCGGCAGTTTTTTACAAACAACTTTACCGGATGAAAGGGTGTTTTATTTTAGATTTCCATCCATTTATATCCCATCGGGGCAAGGGTTACATCTACCTTTGATCCGTCTTCTTTATAAACGGACGTCTCTTCCTGTTCGTAAGAATTATTAATAATAACAAACATACCTGCTTCCGGATATGCTGCACATTCAGTTTGGATATTCGTTGTATACCAGTTCTTCATCAATGATTCCTGTGATGCAGCCCAAAAAATCGCCCTTAACAACAATCTCGTATTTTCGGGGCTGTAAGGGAGACCTGCCATGTAAACAGAACGTCCATGCCCGAATTGATGTGCTGCAAGTGTTACGTCGCCTTCTTCCATTGCGAGTACTTCCGTATTTCTATCTGATTGGTAAACGTATTTCATGCTTTCCCCAAAATCAATCGGTCCATTATGTTCTTCTGTAATGAAATGGGATCCCTCATGAAGTGTATTATATTTATCAAGACTTAAACTAAAGCCAATTTCTTTCTGAACACCTAAAACATCTGCCAGCTGGAAAAATGCTCCCTGATGTTCCATGGCCGTTGGCTCCCCTGCACCGATAAAACCGCCGCCGGCGTCGATCCATTCACGAAGGGTGCTGACCACTTTTTCATCCTTCCATGCTGCCCCGCCGCTCCAGGCCGTACCAGCATCACCTGCATTAATAATCACGCCAATATCTTCCGGGATGCCATGATGCTTTATATCTTCAAAACTGATAAATTCCACATCCACAGGCATGCCGCTTAAGCTTTCCAGAATTCCGTAATAGGAATAGACTTGTTTATACCAGATTGCATGATGCACATGATGGCTCATCCATGTTTTCGTTTTTCCCCAGCTGTTTAGAATGGCTACTTTAAAAGGGGCTTTATAAGATGCTGTTCCTTTAGAATAATCGTGAATCTTTCTGAATTCATCTGTTATTTCTTCCACTCTTTCCACAAACTCCGGAAAGTCCAAAGCCAAGCTTAAATAACCGCCATACCCCATGCGCTGAATTGGGCTTCTTAAAATGGCTCTGCGTGCCTGCATCCAGTTTTGATTTGCCTCTTCAACCGGCTTGCCGCCTTCTTTAAACGTATCAGGGAAAAAGTAAGGCAAAAAACGTCCTTCTGTATACTTCACATGCGGGATGTCAGAAATCATTCTTAATGTGGTGCCGTCCCCTACAGAGCCGACCACCGCATCCAAGCCGATATTTTTAAAATACTTACCATAAGGCTCTGTTCCCGCCCAGTGATCTCCAAGGAACATCATTGCTTCTTTACCATAGCTGTGAATAATATCCACGCATTCTTTTGCCAGTTCACTGACAAATTTTTGCTGGAAATCCATCCAATCCAAAAATTGCCTGCTTGGTATTCTGAAAGGGGAATTATAATAGCCCTCGTCAACCAAATCTTCCGGACGAAGTTTATAGCCTTTTTCTTTTTCAAACTCCTTTAATGCCAGCGGGCTGACTGTTGTACTGTATCCCAGCCAATCAACATATCTTTCCTCCGCCAAATCATTAAAGACTAATGTGAAATTATAAAAGAAAGTCGTAATCCTGACAACATCTGTATCGGGATGGTCATCCAGCCAGTTTCTCAGCCTTTCCAAAATATATTCCCGTGTTTTAGGGTACCTTGGATCATATGGCAAGTGATGTTCAGTATCCCAATTATTCGTAATATGATTATACATATGGACAGGATCCCATATTTGATAGGCAAGAAAATTCACTGTATAGCAGTGCCATTTATTCGCGTTTTTCAAAATGACTTCCTGTGTCTCCGTATCATAACTCCACTGCTCCGGACTCACCGCTTTTCCTGTTGTACGGTTGATCACTTCCCACCACTGTTTTGGATCATGATCTGTATCAGGTTGAACCTGTTGATCAAAATAGCCTTTTAAAATGGGGATGGTTACTTCTTCTGATTTTGCTGTAACGGCTTCAGACATCAGATAAATATGCTGTAATTCATCAAGATTTGCTTTCGCCCATTCCTGATCCCCGCGTGTGAAAAAGTATTTGGAATATACTTTATCTGCTATCGACTTAACTTCTTCCGGAATTTTTGTACCGTCGGAATCACGGACAGCATCCGCTCCCCATTTGTCCGCTATATGTGAAATTTCTTTCTCCAGTCCTTCCTCAACCGGTAGTGTTACCCGTCCCTTACCCATGTCTATTTCCTCCTGTAAACTGCACTATTTATTTTATATGGCCCTGCGGCCTGACATTTTAGATAACATTTTTCTGGTCATTTGAATGTATCAAGGACACTTAAGCCAGCACCAATTATTCCCTGGCTATTGCCCAACTGACTGATAGCCAAATGATCTAAAATATGTTTTTGTTCATCAATTAAATACGAATCAAGTTTTTCTTTAATCAGCTCTAATAAAATCGGGTTCTGTGTTATGACACTTCCGCCGAAAACAATTTTGTGCGGATCAAGCAAACTATTAATCATATAAATTCCTTGTACTATCGAAGAGGTAGCGTCCTCTATCAATGCTATTGCCAGAGAATCCTTATTATAGAATGCCTGGAACAAATTTTCGTTTGTCATGGCAGCTGCTCCCATACGCTCCATCGCATGTTTTTCTAAAGCTGGACCTGCAGCTGTTTTTTCGAGCCGCTCTATACTTTTCTCCTCATATGGCGCATAAACCGGCACTAGACCAACTTCCCCCGCAAAACCTGCCCCGCGGATAAATTTGCCCGCGTTAATAATAGAAGAGGAAATTCCCGTACTTATCGTCATGTAAACGAACAGTTCATCGGTCATCTGTGCGGCTTTCCATTCCGCGTATGCAGCCATATACACATCGTTATCCAGTGTCACCTTATCTGTTTTAAAATGATCTTGTATCCGCCTGGCAAACGGGAAATTACGCCACGGCAAATTGTTTTGAAAAACCGCGATGCCATTTTCCCTGTCTATTTTCCCGGGCACACCTGCTCCGATGCCGTAGATTTCTTTAAACGGGATACTCGAATGGTTCATCAGCTGCTCCACGCATTCAATTACTTTTTTAAACATATTTTCACGATCGGAAGGATCACTTTTAACCGTTTCTTTTTGAATGACGTCTCCTTGCTGGTTTACAATGCCGCTTGCAATCTTTGTTCCCCCTATATCAATGCCAATGGCATAATTCATACCTATTCCCCCTTGCTATAGTTTCATATTTTTTCCAGTAAAAATAATAGAATAATGATACTGAAGTGTTTGTTACACAAATTTTCTGTTATAGTTCCAAAGTAAAAATAGGAGGCCGGCAAGCCCAATTAACTGCATTAATAAATAAAGTTTTCCCACTGTCTGCTGTCCGTAAATAATTAAGAACATGCAAAACAGGAAAAAGACAATTTTTATTATACGAAATACATTATCCTTCATATCCATCTCCCTCTCCTAGCAGTTAAAAATTAATGTGTCCTGCAGTCTATCCTTTCACCCCGCCAACAGTCATTCCCTGTGTTAAACGTTTTTGGACGATGATATATAAAATAAGTGTTGGCAGCATCACTATAACCATTCCGGCGTACATCGGACCATAATTGACTGCAGCTCGTTCAGCAGCCAGCAAGTTCAGCAATCCGACGGGTAATGTTTTGTTTTCCCCGGGCATTAATGTCAGTGCCAGGATATATTCATTCCAAAACAATAAGAAGTTAAATAAAATAACGATAATGATACTTGGTTTGGCCATTGGCAGCATAATCGAAAACATCGTCCTGAAATGCCCGGCTCCATCAATACTTGCAGCTTCCTCAAAGTCGGAAGGAAGCGTTACAAAATAGCTTGATAATAGAAAAATGGTAAAAGGCAGCGCAGTTGAAGCATAGATCAGAGCCAGAATCACCCTGTTATTCAAAAACATGCCTTCTCCAAAAAGTTCTTGTAATCCTGAATCCCATCCAAGCAGCATGAGAAAAATCGGCACTGCAATATAACTTACATTAATAAATAAACCTGCTTTAACAAATGAATTTAAAAACTTGCTTCCCATAAATGTAAACCGCGACAAAACATAGGCAGCCGGCAATGCGATAACTAATAGGAAAAACAAGGAAAGCGTTGTAACAATCACCGAGTTTAATAGATATTCACCCATCTGTGCATCCCTGAATGCTTCAACGAAATTTTGTAAATGAATACCTTCAGGCAATGACCAGGGATTGCCGTAGAATTCAGCGTTCTCTTTGATGGATGCCAGGAATACCCATGCAACCGGAATAATGATAGTAATTGCAAGCGCAATAAGGGTGACATAAATAAAGATTTTATATAGTGTTTCTGTACGGATACCTTTTGATTTCTTCATAGAATATTATCCTCCTTAGTACTCCAGTACATCCCGTTTTGTAATGTGACTGACTATTCCCGCAAGCGCAAATGAGAACGTAAAGACAATGACCCCAATTGCCATGCCATAACCATACGTTGAGTTGCCATACGCTTGAGAGTACATGTAGGAAAGGAACACTTCCGTGGATCCATCCGGCCCTCCGCCTGTCATTGCAGTAACAAGCAGGAAGCTTAAGTTGATTGTACTGATAATATAAAAAGTCAGTGTGGTCCGGATATTATTCCAGATGAGAGGCAGCGTAATGCTTGTAAATTGTTTGAACTTTCCCGCTCCCTCAAGTTCGGCAGCTTCATAGAAGCTTGCCGGGATACTTGCCATACTGGACATGTACATCACCATATAATAACCGACCGCCTGCCAAACAAGCGCACCAGCAACACTGTAAATAACAATATCCTGATTCCCCAGCCACATCTGCTGAAAGCTTTCCAGACTCAGAACACCGAAGATGCTGTTCAGCAGTCCGGTGGACGGATCATAAACAGCCGAGAAAATTCCTGCGATAACAACAATGGATAAAATATTGGGAATGTAAAATATAACCCTGAAAAAGTTGTCTCCTTTGACTTTTTCTTTTGTTAATACAGCTGCAAAGAAAATCGCAAAAACAAGGGTAATAATAGCGACAAGAACAATAAGTACGATGGAGTTTTGAAATGCCTGAATAAAATTCGTATCATTCCACAGTACTTTAAAGTTATCTAACCCTACAAACTCTCTTGTGTTGGAAAATCCGCCCCATCTGTAGAGTGACATTCTAAATACTTCTACCGTAGGTGCGACCATAAATAGGGTAAACAAAATTATCGCCGGGCTTATACATACGATGATAAATATATTTCTTGATTTATTTTTGTTCACTTTTACTCGCCTCTCTTAATAAAGAAAAAATGACTATTTGGTTATGTATAGTTCGTACGACAAATTTAAAAGTAATAAAAAATTCAAAATGGCAAAGCGGCGAAACTTTGGATGCCCGCCGCTTTTACCTATCCACACTTTATGTTCAGCTTAATTCATTGCCGGTCTTAATTGATCACTGACCTCTTCGACAGCTTGCTGCCACTCTTCAACGGTAATATTTCCACTCATGACACTATCAATTTTTTCGTAAAGCTCTTCGGTAATACTCGCTCCCGGAACTGGTTCGGTAGATGCAAATGTGCCCATAGCCGGGAGAACATCTCCTTCTTCATATATACTGTAGTAAATCTCTTGTTCTCCATCTAATTTATCCACTATTCCTTCAATCGGCTGAATCGCTCCTGCTTCCATGAATGTATCTGCGGCTTCATCGGAATACATATAAGCAATAAACTCTTTGGCTGCATCAATATTTTTTGCTTCTGAAGGAATCCATATTTGTTCAAAAAACGTAAACGCATAGCGGTCTCCGCCATCTTCAAATGCCGGAATCGGCATCATGCCCCACTTAAAATCATCCGCACGCGGTGCTTCTGCCATCTCGCCTACCACCCATGAACCGTTTGGCATAAACAGTGCTTCATTGTCTAAAATTAGCTGCTGGTTTCTGGTAAAATCATTTGGATTGGCATTTGCGACTGTATTTGGATGCGTATAGTCAGCCAGTTTATCAATTGTTTCAAAAACAGTTGTTGCTTCATCCGATTCCCAGATACCGTCTTCATATGTCATCGCTGAATCATAGAAATCAGGACCGCCTGATGCGTACAGCATGGAACCTACCAGCGTATCAAAGTAACCTGCAAGCGGGTAAGTAAAGAGGGAAATATCTTCCTCTGCTGCTTCATCACCTATTGCAAATAGCTCGTCCCACGTATTTGGCACTTCCCATCCGTGATTTTCCAATAACGCTTCATTATAAAATAATCCGGTTGGACTATAAAACATAGGTGCTAAATACATCTCACCATCAGCATAAGGATTTGTTGCCAGTGTATCTGTAAATCCTTCAAGAATCTTATCTTCAACAGCAGCATCTTCACCTGGAACATTCATCGTTAAAACGTCTGAAATATTTTCGATACCATTTTCCTTGATTAATGTTTCGGTTAAGGCTTCTTCCCTGCCTGTGGCCAGCAAAAATACGTCCGGATAATCTCCTGCCTGCATTTCCGGGCGAACGACTTCCTCAAGGTTTTTTGCAGTTGTTAATTCAATGGTTACATTTTCATTTAATGCTTCATAATTTTCAGCAATATTTTCCCAGACTTCCGATCCATAAGCTGATTCCAGTGCCGCTACATGAAGTGTGACTTCCCCGTCGTCTGATCCTTCACTGTCTCCTGAGTTGCCGCCGGCTTCCTCGTCACCGCAAGCAGCTAAAGCAACGACCGCCAGGATGAACAATAAAGCTATAAATAGTTTTTTTAACTTCATTATGTTTGCCCCCTATTTTTACTTTTATCTTCTATTATATCGTACCGGTGCTAAAGCGCTTTCACAATAAAAATATTGTTGCTTTTTTTATGTTTATTGCTTTTTATCCATTGTACCTATAAAATACATGTAAATTAATGATAATATTAAAATAAATGTGGAGGGGTATCGATGTCTCATGAAGTTTATAAAATGAATGGAACGCAAAAAAGTCCAGTCCCATTCAAGCTGCTGTATATCGCCCATTCTGAATATGATAGGGGCTGGCACAGCACCTCACATACACATCATTTTACTGAGCTTTTTTATATCGTGAGCGGAAGAGGGGCTTTTGTTCTGCCCGACCGGGAAATTCCCGTTCAGAAAAATGACCTGGTTATTATCAATCCGAATATCGAACATACCGAGAAATCAAATATACAGGATTCACTTGAATATATTGCATTGGGTTTAGAAGGGATCACCTTTTCTCTTCCAAAAGAAGATTCACAAATCGGACTATTTACCTATCAGGGAGATCGGGAAGATATTCTCTTTTATCTAAGGAAATTATTGCATGAAGTGCAGCAGGGCGATAAAGATTTTGAAGTTATATGTCAAAATATTATTGAAATACTTGTGATAAAGCTTCGCCGCGCGAAAAATATTACAGTTCAAAACAACACACCACAGCAAATCAACCAATCTGTTGCACTGGTTAAACATTATATTAATCAAAATTTCCGTGAACCGGTAACATTGGATATGCTGGCTAAGGTAGGTAATATAAATAAGTATTATTTAGCACATACGTTTAAACAGGATATTGGTATTTCGCCAATTGAATATTTAAACCGGGTTCGCATAAAGGAAGCCCAGACACTGCTGGAAACAACCAACTTTACGATTGCGGAAATTGCACGATTTAATGGATTTTCATCCCAGTCTTTTTTCTCACAAGCATTTAAACGTGAAGTTAACCAAACCCCATCTGAATATAGAAAACAATTCCGCTGCCAAAATGCCAAGTCCAAGATGGCCGCAACATAGCAAGTTATTACAATATAAAGGAGTTTTTAAAAATGAGCATTCTCATTTTAGGGGGAGCAGGTTATATTGGATCACATGCCGTTTACCAGCTCATCGAACAACATCGAGAGGTTATTGTTGTCGATAATTTACAAACCGGCCATGAGAAAGCAATACATCCAAAGGCAAAATTCTATCAAGGCGATATCCGCAATAAAGAATTTTTACGCCAAGTTTTTTCAGAAGAATCTATTGAAGCTGTTATCCATTTTGCAGCAAATTCACTCGTCGGAGAGTCGATGGAAAAACCGCTGACCTATTTTGATAATAATGTTCATGGAACCCAAGTTTTACTGGAAATCATGACAGAATTCAGCGTACAGCATATCGTTTTTTCCTCTACAGCAGCCGTATATGGGGAACCGGATGCGATTCCCATAACGGAGGATATGCCAACTGAGCCGACGAACGCTTATGGTGAAACAAAGCTTACGATGGAAAAATTAATGAAATGGACGAGCAGCGCACACCCCCTAAACTATGTTTCGCTGCGCTATTTTAATGTTGCCGGTGCCCGGGAGACTGCTGAAATCGGTGAAGACCACCGTCCGGAAACACATCTCGTCCCAATTATTTTGCAGACAGCACTGGGCCAGCGTGCGAACATTACCATTTTCGGTGATGACTATAATACAGAAGATGGCACCTGTGTCAGGGATTATGTTCATGTTGAAGATTTGATTCATGCCCATTTATTAGCACTCGATTATTTACAGGCGGGGGGCAAGAGCAATATATTTAACCTCGGCAGCAGTAAAGGGTTTTCAGTAAAAGAAATGATTATGGCGGCACGTTCTGTTACAGGCGAAGAGATCCCCGCAGAAACAGGAGCACGCCGTCCCGGAGATCCCGGTATACTTATTGCATCTTCGGAAAAGGCAAAACGTATATTAGGATGGCAGCCCAAGCATACATCCATTAAAAAAATAATGCAGGATGCATGGAATTGGCATAAAAATAATCCGCATGGATACGGGAAGGTTTGATGACTAATGATTTATCAGCATATTGCAGGACTAATTCAAAAAGCAATTGATGTTCAATTAATTGAAGAGACTGATCACATTTATGTAAGAAACCAGCTGTTACACCTGCTTGACCTGGAAGCATTTCCGGAAAGCGTTAAACAGATAACCGATAAATCCATACCGGAATTACTTGACGAATTAATTTCCTATGCCGCAGAAAATAATATTATTGAAGATGTTTTCGATGATAAGGAAATACTGTCAGCAAAAATCATGGACACATTTGTGGCCCTTCCGTCCACAATCAATCAAAACTTTTACAATAAATACGACCGATCTCCAGTTGAAGCGACTGATTACTTTTATGAATTGAGTAAAAACAGTAACTATATTCAAACAAACCGTATTCAAAAAAACATTCATTTTAAAGCAGACACTGGTTATGGAGAGTTAGATATTACGATTAATCTGTCAAAACCGGAAAAAGATCCCGAACAAATTAGAAGAGAACGTGAAATAAAGCATAAAGCAGATTATCCGAAATGTGTGCTATGTGCGGAAAACGAAGGGTACGCTGGACGCACCGGCTATCCGGCAAGGGCAAACCACCGCGTGATTACCGTTCCGCTGCTCGGAGAAAATTGGTACTTGCAGTATTCCCCCTATGTCTATTATAACGAGCATAGCATCCTGCTCAGCGAAGCGCATCGGGACATGAAAATTGACAAAAAAGCTTTTGAACGGCTGTTGACTTTTGTGGAGAAATTCCCGCATTATTTTGTCGGTTCCAATGCAGACTTGCCCATTGTTGGAGGTTCCATATTAAGTCATGATCATTATCAGGCAGGACGTTATGATTTTGCCATGACAAGAGCAGAAAATGCCTTTACTTTTGTGATGGACGGTTTTTCGGATGTCACCGCTTCCGTTTTAACATGGCCGCTCAGTGTGATTCGGCTAAACAGCGAACACCCTGATAATTTAATAGAAGCTGCCGATCATATTTTAACAAAATGGAAGAATTATAGTGACCCATCAGCTAATATCCAGGCATTTACCGGTAAAACACCGCATAACACGATTACACCTATTGCCCGCAGACGCGGCAAAAACTATGAACTGGACCTTGTCTTGCGCAATAACCGGACAAATGAAGCGCATCCGTTGGGGATTTTCCACCCTCATGCGGATGTCCAGCATATTAAGAAGGAGAACATTGGCCTGATTGAAGTGATGGGACTTGCGGTCTTGCCTGCACGATTAAAAGAGGAACTGGCCGAAATAAGGAAAGAGCTGATCGGTGAGGAAAGTCAGATAGCATCCTATCATCAGCCATGGGCAGACGAACTGAAAGAAAAATATGGTACGCTGCCTGATTCAAAGGAAGCTGACGATGTCCTGGAAAAAGAAGTAGGAAATAAATTCGCCCGGGTTCTCGAAGATGCTGGAGTGTTTAAAGATCATGACGCATTTGAACGGTTTATTCATACGCTGAACAGATGATTTGAATCAGGAACAGAAATAACCGCAATGCCTCTTACCTTTAGGTCATTGCGGTTTGTTAATTAACAAGCCTATATTATTCATTAAATCCGGCAGCATGAAGAAAACTTCATTACTGTTTATTCAACAAACTCAGTCCATGGGACCGCTGTTTCCTTAATCGCCTTTTTCACTTTGTTCAAATTGTCCAATCCTGTTGTTTGAAGCCATTCGTATTGGGCTTCCTTTCCCTTTTCGGCAAACGGCTGAACGCCATCTTTCCAGATAGCACGGCCGCAGAGGCTGCCGCTGAATCTGGCTCCTGCTTCCTTGGCAAAATGCAATGTTTCCACAAACTGTTCATTGGTTACGCCGCCGCTCAAATATATGAATGGCAGACGGCTTTTTTCAGAACTTGTACGATAAAATTCCGCTGCTTCCTTTCTGCTGAAAACAGGTTCATAATTATCGTATTGTTCATATCCCTCAATGTTATAAATCGATACCGGCACTTCCACCTTTAACAGGTCCACACCGTATTCCGCTTTCGAGAATTCGGTCATGAAATAATCCACTATTTCTGGTTTCTTTCTGGCAAATGCAGCACTTTTGGACCCTAAACCTTCTGCACTGTAGGAGACAGGCTCCAGTATAAACAGTAAGTCATTCTGCTTGCATTCATCCCCAACACGCTTAATAAATGCTTTTTTCATCGTGTTATATTTTTCTTCTTCCTGATGATCATAATAGATAAGCAATTTAAGGGCACTTGCACCTTTTTCTGCCAAGTCCTGGACGGCATAATGGTCAACCAGATTGGGCAGGCGGCCCTTTTCGGAAGCATCGTATCCGGTTTTCTCATAAGCCATAATCAGCCCTATATCATCATTTAATTTGCCTGCCGCACTCCAGCCGTACTCAGGATCAAGCAAGAGAGAAGATGACTGGTTCCCAAGCACTTCACTGACTCCTTCTTTAAATTGGCTTACACCATCTTCGTAACTGATGCTGTCATTAAACGATTGAATCATTTTTCCTAAAGAACCCCGCTGATCCATTGCTGTAGCTAATATTACTTGATCATTATCGGAAATCAATTCCAAACCGCGTCTTTTTCCTGTTGTTAGTTTCATTATTTAACTTGCCCTCCTGTTTACATCAAACTTTTTCCACGCTGATCCGGTCCATGCACCAGTTGACCCTTTCCGGGTTAACCGATCCTGTCTTTGCTTCCATCGCGTTCAGCACACCCATGGAGAGTCCAAATTGGATCAGTTCTTTGCTTTCCAGCCCGCGTGACAGACCAACCGCAAAGCCTGCAATAACTGCATCCCCTGAACCAACCGGATTAACTGCCTCTACTTTAGGTATGGACACACGGTATACGTTATTATCGAACCTTACAAATGCCCCGGCTGATCCGGCTGTCACGACGACCCAGGGAATCCCGGAAAATTTCTCCGATTGTAATGCGGAAATAATTTGGGCGTCATTGGTAACATTTTCTTCAAGCAAGTCACCCAATTCTTCGTGGTTGGGTTTAATTAAAAAGGGTTTATTTTCATTTTGCAGGGTATATTCAAGCAGTTCCCCTTTTGTATCCAGCAATACCGGCGTATTATACTGATTGGCTATCTCGACAAGCCGGGCGTAATAGTTATTATCCAGACCCTTTGGCAAACTTCCTGAAATAGTTATATAATCCACCTTTTGCACGTCTGCTGAAAATTTTTCTATGAATTTTCCGGCCTCATTTTCATCTATTACCGGGCCGGCTTCTAAAATCTCCGTCTGCTGCCCTTCATGAATCACTGCAATACAGTTGCGTGTATCGCCTTTTACATCAATAAAATAATCGTGTATTCCCTGATCCGCAATGCTGCGGCGAATAAAGTCGCCCAAACTTCCGCCTAAAAATCCCGTTGCAGCGACATCTTCCCCAAGCTGCCGGATCACTCGTGAAACATTCAGTCCCTTGCCGCCGGCAGTCTTGGAAACATCAGCCACACGATTTACCGTATCCAGGGACAGTTTGTCCATTTTGTAACTGATATCCACCGAAGGGTTCAGGGTAATGGTTAAAATCATTTTTTCACCTGCTTATTTTCGTTCTTTTTTGTACTTTACCTCACCGGCAACAGCTGCAGCCTGCACCGAAATATTATCATCAATTACCACATAATCAGCAATTTTCCCATCAGAAATGCTGCCTAATTCATTATCACGGCCGAGACTTGCAGCTGGCGACAAGGAGGCGCGGTGCCAGATCTCATGTAATGGCTTCCCGCTCCATTCATGTAAGTTTTTCACACCATCAATCAGCTTTAATGTGCTGCCTGCCAATGACCCTGCCTCTGTCCTGGCAATGCCATCTTTCATCACAACCGGAAATTCGCCAAGCTGATAGTTGCCGTCAGGCATTAACCCGGCACGCATGCAATCGGTGATTAATATCAGCTTGTCCCCCTTTATATGTGCAGTCAGCGAGGCAACCTCGGGATGAACATGATGTCCATCACAAATTAATTCGGCAAAAGCGCGCCCTTCCGTTAAAGCTGCACCGACCACTCCCGGTTCCCGGTGATGCAGGCCGGACATGCCATTAAATAGGTGGACAAAATTTCCCGCGCCGGTGTCCAGGGCTTGCCTGCTGCGGTTAAAGCCTGCATCTGTATGTGCAATACTTGCCAAAACACCATCCTGATGAGCTAGACGTATGAATTCCAATGCCCCTTCCCGCTCTGGCGCCAGTGCAATTTTTACTATGGATCCGCCTGCAATATGCTGCCATTCCTGAAACTCGGCATAATCCGGATCACGGAAATAATCCGGATTTTGTGCACCTTTATGTTTTTCTGTGAAATAAGGTCCTTCCAGAAAAATACCTTCTGAGCGGGCACCTTTCAAACCTTGATTCACTGCGCTATTCACTGCAGCAATTGCTGTGTTTAAATCTTCCTTTGATGATGTTAATGTCGTCGGCAAAAACCGTGTAACGCCAAGCGGCAAAATCGACTCGGAAATTCCATGGACTGCTTCAACAGTGCCATCCATAATGTCATGACCGCTGATCCCATGAATATGGGTATCAAACAAACCCGGCGCCACGGTATAGCCGCTCCAATCAACGATAGTAGTGTTATGCGGAATGGTCTCAACAAAAGAGCCAAAACGCCCATTGCTGACTTTTAAATATCCGCCTTGTTTCTCTTCATTTTCCAATAAAAAACGATCCGCTTTAATGAAATATGTCATATGATACCTTCTTTAAACTCAGATTCCGTCCTCTTCTGAAGTTGTTTGTTTTTGTTTCACTTCAAATTGCTTAATATTATCTTTTCCTTCTTTTAAAACCAATTCTACAAATTCGCCGAGCGCTAATTCGCGCTGGAACATCCCGCTTAGCAGCATTGGTGAATTCGTCCCGCCGATTACCCGAACATCATTTCTCGATGCTGCAATGGTGGAACTTACATTAAATGGTGTTCCCCCTGCTAAGTCTGTAAAGCAAACTACTCCTGAATCTGTATTTACGTTCTCGATCGCTTGATTTATCTCTTTTTCCAGTTTATCTTTATCCTCTTCAAATGGAACTACTTCTATCTGCTTCACTTTGCCAGTAATTAATTCAACAGATTCCAACATACCAGCAGGAAATGCTCCATGGCCGGTAAGTACTATTCCAATCAATTTTTTCACCCTTTCTATTAAAATTGAACAAGCAGGAGAGAGAGTCTGGGACAAACAATTTAGAAACAGAAACCCGAACATCCTTATACTTTGCGATTAATACCCGCTCCGGAAATATACTACGCTTTCCGCGGGCGGCTGGTAAGCCTCCTCGTGCTGACGCACTGCGGGGTCTCACCGATGCCTTTGCTCCCGCTGGAGTCTACGTATATTTCCGGAGCTAATATGGTAGATTGTTCGTATTTTTCCATACTTACTGCCTCAGCCTCCTCCCTACCAATTTACATAATGCCCAAGTACGAGCCGAGCAGTCCAACAATGACCGTAATACCAATCAGCGTTAAAGGAGAGCGCCCTTTTTTCAGAAACCAAAACATTAACAGCGTGTACGCCAATGGAAGCATTGCCGGCATAATTTGATCGAGTACGTCCGTTTGAATATTTAATTCAGATTCGCCCTGCACCCATACATAATCGATTTGGAATGCTACATAAGTTGCGATTAATCCGCCTACAACCGTTAAACCGACAATGGAGGCAGCCCGTGAAATCAGTTTCGTTCCTGCTTTTAACTTTTCAATTGCCTTCACACCAGTCTTATAACCATAGGTCATCAGACCGAACCTGACACCAAAGTGAATGATGTTAAACATCAGCAGGAACACAATCGGACCCAAGAAATTTCCATCTATGGCAAGCGATGCACCAATTCCGACTGTAATCGGAAGCAAGGTGAGGTAAAACAAAGCATCACCGATACCGCCGAGCGGCCCCATCGTTGCAACCTTAATCCCGCGAATCGTCTCCCTGTCTTCTTTATTGCCTTCCATTGCCAGAATGACACCCATGATAAATGTGACAAGGAATGGATGTGTATTGAAAAACTCCATATTGTCTTTCATTGATTTACTTAAATCTTTTTTGTTTTTGTGAATATGCCGGAGACCGGGCAAAATAGAATACAGCCACCCCGCAGCCTGCATTCTTTCATAGTTGAAAGACGCTTGCAGCAACAGGGATCTCCAAACCAGATGACGTAACTGTTTTGGCTGCAGTTCCTCAGCTTTTGTCTGATCTTCATATACGTAATTAGATGCCATCAGTAATCTCCTCCCCTTGAGGTGATTGATTATCTGGTCCTTGCTTATCTCTGTTTTGGTAAAAGTCATATAACGCTATCGCCAAACCGATAAGTGAAATTGCCAGAATCGGCATTTCCAAATAAGCCGCTAAAACAAAACCGACGATAAAGACCATGATGTACTCTGTTTTCATCATTATTCTTAACAACAGCGCAAAACCAACCGCCGGCATGATACCCCCGGCAATGGACAGTCCGCCAATAATCCATTCTGGGACAGATTCAACCAATACGGTTGCCTGCTGCGCCCCGAAGTAAATAGGCAGGAACGCTATCACCGCATTGAATACAAACAATATCGTGACACCCAGGTAGTTGATGCCTTCAATACCCCGATGATTGGCATCGAGGGCGAACTTATCTGCCTTATGCATCAGCGGTGCAAATGATGTAAAAAGCAAAGTAATGAGTCCTTGGACCGCCACGGCAAAAGGAATAGCCAAACCAACTGCAGCCTGCGGGTCCTCACCTAAAATAATCCCGAAAGCAGTACCGATTGTTCCTCCAATGACAACGTTAGGCGGCTGTGCACCCGCAAGAGGCACCATCCCCATCCAGATAAGCTCCAGCGTGCCCCCGATAATCAAACCGGTTGTAACATCTCCAAGAATTAATCCTACTACCAGTCCTGTAACAACCGGCCGGTGAATGTGTGTCAGCCCGACATAAAGATCAATACCGATAATACCTGCCCATAAAGCTATTAATAATGATTCCATTAACATAGCATATCCCCCCTTGTAATTAGGTAACTATTAGAGTAAATCTATTATATTTTGTCCCCTTTCCTCAGGAACACGGCGTAAATCCAATTCAACCCCCATCTCGTCTAATCGCTTAAATGCTTCAATGTCCTTATCATCTACGGATACAGTAGACGATATTTGTTTTTTCCCTTCTTCATAATGCATGTTGCCAACATTGATATGGTCGATTGGAACGCCGCCTTCCTTCAATGTCAATGCATCTTGCACATCACGCACGACAAGGAAAATTTTTTGCCGCGGTGAGGCTTTGTGGATGACATCAATCGTTTTTTGCAGTGAGAAAAAACGGGTTTGAATTGTATCAGGCAAAACCATATCCATTAAACTTTGCTGTACTGTATCTTCCGAGACCTTGTCATTTGCAACGACAACCAGATTTGCTCCCAGGTGATTTACCCAGGTGACCCCAACCTGCCCATGAATTAAACGGTTATCAATTCTTGTCAATAATAAATTCGGTCCAGACATTTACCTCATCCTTTCAGCTTTACTAACTTTTTATTTGTCGTAATCATATATCGTAACGCCTTGTACAACGCGATTTATACTTCCGTCCACACTTGGATTATCAGGAGTTAATCCAAGCTGAAGTGATTTGTTCATCGCAAGTGCCTGAGCAACAATCACATAAAGTAAAGCGAGTTCGAAATCTCCGGCCAGACTATTTTCGCCATCGGTAACCGGGATCACCCAGTCGGCTGCAGCCGTAATTTCCGCATCCTCTTTTTCCGTAAGCGCAATGACTTTCATATCAGCATCCTGGTTTGACACTTCACGCAAAATATCTAAGTCATACTTTCTTGTGTAAGGGTCCTTCGACACAAACACAACGACTGCCGATTTATCGTTTAAAATCGATTTTGGGCCATGGCGGAATCCAAGTGATGATTCATGGATGGCCACTACTTTACCTGCCGTTAATTCAAGCATCTTCAGTGCGGCTTCATGCGAAAGCTGACTCAGCATCCCTGATCCCAAATAACTGATTCGTTCAAAATCAAATGCGAGAATTTCATCAAGGTTATCCATTACTCTTTCAATTAAGTTTTCTGCATAATACATGACATTTTTATCGATTTCCCTGGAAGTAAACAAGGTATAAGCAGTAATCAGCATGCAGGTAAAACTGCTGGTCATCGCCAGGCTTTTGTCATTTGCCTTCTCCGGCATCAATATGGTAATTGCATTTTCATCACCTTTTGTATCCTTGGCCAGCTGTCCGTCTTTATTACAAGTGATCACGACATGATAGAATTGATCAACGATCCGGTCACAAAGTTTTACCGTTGCAACACTTTCCGGACTGTTGCCCGACCGTGCGAAAGAGACGAGTATTGTTGGCACATGCTTCTGCAGGTACTCTTCAGGGTTTGATACAATATCTGTTGTAGCAATAGCCTCAAACTGTACATTCTTATCAGTTTCTCTCGTCAATACCGGCACAAGTGTGTCTCCAATAAATGCTGAAGTACCAGCACCGGACAGTACCACACGTACATGCTCATGTTTTTCGTAGATCGAATCGATAAAATTATTTAATTCCGTTTTTTGGGCGGAAAGTATATCCGCCAGTTCTCTCCAGACAGCAGGCTGCTGATAAATTTCAGTGGCAGTATGAATCGCATTCTTATTCCGTAATTCCTCAGATGTCATATTAAACATGTTTTATCCTCCTGTTTTTGCTATTTTCTTCTTGCTGCATTGGTAATTTTTTATTCTTTTATTACTAGTTTTATAATCTGTCTACTCGCGCCAGCTTTAAAGACAGCTAAACACCTGGTGGTTATGTCGTTATAACCAGTTCAGGTATATAAATGCAGTTATTTAAGTTAAGTTAATTCCACAGTGTAGTCAAATTTGTCACCGCGGGCTACGCTTATCGTATATTCAATCAGACTTTCCTTATGATATGCAAATCGCTTTATCAGCATGGCAGGGTGAGCAGCAGTAATTTTCAAATGTTCTGCTTCTTCTTTGCGTACACTTGTAGCCGAGAAACGTTCAATTGCTTTTGTAACACCAATTTTGTAATCCTGCATAAACACGTCATACATTGGACGCTCTGCTAAATCTTTTTCCGTTAAATTCGGAAAAATGTCTTTTGGTATATAAGAGGTTTCAAACATTAACGGCTCATGATCGGCAAGTCTCAGCCGTACTATCTGAAAAGCCTCATCCAAAGGTGCCAAATTCATTTTGTTTGCCAATCTTTCATCTAATGCTATTTCTTGGAAAGAAAGTACTTTCGTTGCCGGCGTCTTACCTATTTTTTTCATCTCTTCTGTAAAACTGTAAAGCTTAATAAGATTTTGGTTATAGCTTTTTGGGGAGACAAACGTCCCTTTTCCGTGAAGCTTATAAATATAGCCTTCCCGCTCAAGCTCTTGCAGTGCCTGCCTTACAGTTATCCGGCTAAGATCATAAATTTCGCATAGTTCCCTTTCTGAAGGCAGCTTTTCATCAACCCTGTATTCTTCCGTATCCATTTTTTTTATTAAATCATCCATTAATTGCAGATATAATGGCACTTTACTCTTCTTGTCCAAATTGCTTATTCCACCTCCCAGCAATAGCATATTAATTTATTTGGCAAAGTGGTTATTACCAGTTCGAGTTAAGTATAGGACAATTTTAAGAGAATGTAAAGGATTGCATTTAAATTAACATATTTTATCCTTCCGCAAACAGATTTGACGAGTGGGTCTTTGTTTACTCAGCCTTTGTCTGAAAGACTCTCCCGGCAGCTTTTAAGCAAATAAGGCTGTATTTCATTAAAGTGATTTTCCTATTTCATTTTACAGTTCAAAAAGATTAAAATAGTGTAAAGGCGGGGAATAGCTTTTTACAGATTTCAAAACAGTAGGATATATTTTCTTCTCCCAAATGGGTCTGGAAGAACGCAATCATTTTTTTTAGAAAGGATGGCCAACATGGAAAAAACATTTCACCTGCGTACCAACGCACACAATGAAATGCTCGATATCACTGCCGAACTTGAAAATTGGATGCAGGAAACAGGGGTGGAAAACGGGATGCTTGTCGTCACCTCCCTGCACACGACTGCAGGCATTACCGTAAACGAAAATGCAGATCCGGACGTGAAGACAGATATGCTTATGCGGCTGGACGAAGTGTATCCGTGGAATCATCCGAAAGACAGGCATGGCGAAGGAAATACCGCCGCCCACCTGAAAACAAGCACGGTTGGGCATGCACAGACATTGGTGATTTCAGGCGGCAAACTTGTCCTTGGCACCTGGCAAGGCATTTACTTCTGTGAATTCGACGGCCCCCGCAGCAGAAAATACCACGCCAAAATAATAAAGTGAAACACCGGGACGGTTCCGCCGCTGCATATTTAATAAACTGCAACAGGAGAACCGTCCTATGTTTCACCGCTTTGGTCATTCTATTGGATTTTTTTATTCCAATTCATTAATCAGCGTATCTGTCCCTTCCATGAGAGTTTCATAGGCTTTGTCGGAAATTTGTTCTTCTGCATGGTAATGATCGAGTAAAACTTTAAATCCATTCAGATGATTCACGACTTTTTCGTTGTCACCCGACTTCTCAAAATGGGCCAGAGCGCTCAGATGAAGCTTCAAGGCGTGAATACTTTCGTCACTTGACAGGTCGCCGGATTCTTCATATTGTTCAACCAAATCCTGTAACCCAGATACATCTGTTATTGGTTCTTTTACTGTTTCCAAGCCGTCCATGGCTGCTTGGAGATTAGATATTGCTTCTTCCAGTGCTTCCTCGGTATCAATCTCTTCCAGGGCAGATTCTGCTTCTGTAATTGCTGCTTGGAGAGCCTCATATGATTTTTCTGTATAGCTGCCATGATCATTTGAGATATCTTTAGCTTCTGCTATTAGCTCTTCCAGTTCTGTTATATCCAGAATTAAAAATGTTTTTTCCAAGGTGCCCTCGTATTCTACAATTCCTGTAATTACAATTTTAGCTTCGCCGGCTTCGACGTTATTTTCATATGTGACGCGATAATCTATTCCTTCTTCTAATACCTCAGAATCTTTCGTAACAGTTGCTTGTGGAGTTTTTGGTTCTCCATCATATGGAAACACATCCTCCTCAAGTGTCACTTCTGCATTTTCTAATGATTCTTTTTCAGCAGGTGCTTGACGAAGTCTGATTTCTTCTGCTGTCATAAATTGATCTGCCTGATTTCCGTCACCATATGTTGACAAAGCTGTTAGTCGTACGTATTTGGATTCTCTTGGTTCATCAAACTCGGCAATGGACCATGTACTGGTTTCACCTGACCAATTACCAATTGACACTTCTTCCCACGTTTCATTATCCAGGGAAGTTTCAACTTTATATTCATTTACAATACCGTTACTGCTGCCGCTGCGTGATAAATAGCGGAGTGCATCAATTTCTGCTGCTTCTTCCATTTCCAAGGTAATCCAGAAGTTTGATTTATCCGTGCCCTCCCATGGCGTATGGAATATGGTGGATGGATCGTTATCTACAGCAAAGTTAGGGTCGCCTTCTGTTTCGTGATTCTTATGGTAGTCTCCTGCAGTTGCGGTAGTTTTACCGTATGGATAATCCCGCGTACCGTCATCTGCCGGTAAATCTTCGTCAGGAGCAGGCTGATCCAGATTAATCGTATAAATTTCTCTTGTCGAGTGATCTTCTGATTCCGTAATAATACGAATCACCTTTTCGTATGGTTCCAGTACGGTGACGGCAGCGTTTTTATCACTGTCTGTTTCAACAACTGCTTTTTGATATTCTGTGTTAATTACTTTATCTTCAAGTTCTGATTGGGAAACACTGTTGCCATTGAGCCTTATATCATCAAGTGTTGCTTCGCTGTATTGATTTAACGAACTATGCTCTACACGCAATTCCACCTCTGTTAGTCCTGCCGCCAAGTGCTCACCAGCATCATTGGTGCCGGGGTCACTTGTTAAAACAATCTTAAATGCCACAGCCGGAACACCATGGAAACGATAATTAACTTTAGTAATATTTGGCGTACCCTCTGAAGTCTCTCCGCGTGTTACTTCTACGTTATCTATTTTTGTCCAGTTTGCATCCTCTGTACCTTCATTGGACCAATACAGTTCCACATCTTCAGGTAAACGCAAAGCCTCATCATCCTGATAAAAGTACAAGTCTGCTGAACCTAAAAATTGTGCCGTCGCATAGGTGAAAATTATTTCTGCTTTATTTTCCCCTGTTTGAGCCATATCATAGTTTGTCCAAACAGCAGGGTCCGGTCCGTTTGGAACAGTATCAAATCCAGTATCCCCATCGACAATTGCTTCCAGGCTGCCGGATTGCAATTCTTCTGGTATATCCTGTGTTAGCGTCAAGTTATTGCCTGCTATATTGTCACCCAAAGTCCGTTCTGCATCATCAACCCGCACAGACGCAGTGACCGGAATTGTTTCACCGAACACGGTGGAAGTGCCATTGATGGTTACATGTCCCGGTTCTTTATAGTCTTCAGCATCCTGGGCATCCCATTCTACCGGGAATTCAGTTTCTAAAACATCACCGTTCTCTAAAACCAGGGGTCTGCTTGAAGGTAAGTTAACATGGTCAACTCCTGTTTCAGCAGCTGCGGAATAATTCAGCACTGTACCAATAGATTCGATAACCGTAACATGGGTAAAGACGCGAAGATCATGGTTCTTAACATGTCCGGAAACACTGACAGTCCCAGGTTCATCAAACATGTTTTCTTCCATATCCCATGTAATTTCATGCGTTTCTTCAGTTCCATCACTGAAAAGCAACGCTGTTTCCGACGCAAGCTGCGGCTGGTGTCCTAATTTAACATAGTGATTTTTTGACATGGTATAGCCTTCGATATACTTTTCTTCCGGTTTTTCGGGATCAGGTGTGGTCTCGATTGTGATACTTTGATCTTCGATGCCGTCAGCCTTCACATGAAGTGTCATTGTTCCTTCATCCGTTGTTGATTTGACAATAGCAACGAGTTTTCCATTAAATAAGCTGCGTTTGCCGCTGTCATATGGTTCATGATCCACTTGATCACCATTATCAAGTGCCATCAGTTCTCCATTGCCGCTTACTTCTGCATGAATCAAGTTGGCGGCATCCTCAACGGTATCCCCATTTTCATCGACTGCTTCAATTGTAATATAGGACAAATCACGTCCATCAGCCACAATAGATTCACGATCTGCCTTAAGTTTCAGGTCAGATGCCTCTCCAAATGTCGTAACACTGTCCCGGCCTTCTGTGTCAGTAATAACTTTGTCATCTTCATCATAGGCCTTAGCATAGACTGTTCCATCTTCATAAGGAACATCCCAGGTAAAATAGAGATTTCTGAAGTCTTCATCTTTCTTATCAGGACCCTCATTTATCTGATAGGAATGCCCTGCCTCTGTTGTGTGTTCTGTAAAAGTTTTCTTGCCCAGTGATTTTTCCTCGCCGTCGGCATCTTTAAAGAATAATTCAACACTTCGCGCATCACTATACACATCAACACGAACATTTCCCTGATCATCGATCTCAATCATATCTTCTTTCCAGGCCGGAAGTATATGAAGTGTATCGGCTTCATCATTCCATTGTGATTGATAAAAATAGTATCGATCTTTTGGAAGTCCTGCTGTATCAACAATACCAAAATAACTTGATTTTGGTGAAGGCCAGGCACCTGTTGCACCGGGACCTACGTTATTCCAAGGTGTTGGTTCTCCAAGATAGTCAAAACCAGTCCAGACAAATTCCCCTGCCATAAAGTCACGGGTAATAATTTCATACCAAGAATCTGCGGAACGTTTACCCCATCCCACATGCGACTCATCATAGGATGTTAAGTGCCTGTCATAATTGGAAGGTTTATAAACCCCGCGGCTGTTGATAGATGATGCTGTTTCTGCACCATACATTTTCCATTCCGGATGGTTCTCATGGAATTGGTCAAAATGACTTCCATCGGCATAGTTAAAACCAACAATACCACCATGTTCTGTCAAACTGTTGCCAAATCTTGTTGACTCATTCCAATTTGCTTTAAATTTATTGTCGCCTATAGTAGCTGGACGGGTTTGATCAACTTCTTTAACCCATGTTATCAGCTGTTCTAAAATATCTGGATATTCATTATATGGCCCGCTGTTGCCTTCCATAACTTCATTTCCTGTTGACCAGCTAATAATGGATGGTGCATTAATTCCGCGGCGTACCATAGTCTTAATATCAAACTCTGCCCAAGTCATGTCAGCAGTCGCACCTAATAATGGATTATTATCACCAATCGGCTTCTCAAACCATGAAGCATAATCATGATGGTTGCCATTTTTGCTTGCTATCCACGTATCAAATGCCTCATCAATGATAAGCATACCTTCTCTATTCGCAATTTCGATAAGTTCATCGGCCGCTGGATTGTGTGTAACACGGATCGCATTAACACCCATATCTGCTAAAATCTCAACCTGGCGTTCCATGGCGCGATCATGGGCTTCTGCTCCTAATGCTCCCTGATCGGAGTGCATGCTTACACCTTGTATTTTTACAGGTTCTCCATTTAGATAAAACCCTGTATCTGGTTTAAATTCAAAAGTTCTAAACCCATAATCTGTTACATATTCATCAACAACTTTATCATCTTTTATAACTTCCGTAACAATCTCATATAATTGGGGATTGGATAAAGACCAAAGTGCTGGATCATTTATTGTCAGAGAAACACTTGTTGACACGGAGTCATCAGCATTTATTTCTAATGCGTCACTTTGTGCGCTGACAATAATATCTTCCGAACCTTTTTTGCGAATGCTTTGTTTTACAGATGCATTAACCTTATCAGACGACTCATTCTTAATATCAGCATTAACTTCTACATCCACTTCTTCACCTATTTGATCTTCAAGGTTTGGAGTTAATACCTGAACACCATAATGATCAACATGAACATCATCTGTGATTGTCAGATGCACATCACGATAAATACCGCTCCCTGAATACCAGCGGCTTGATGGGAATTTATGATTCACACGTACCGCAATTACATTCTCCCCATTGAAATTGAGGTGGTCAGTTAAATCATATGCAAATGGTGTATATCCATTTGGGTGATCACCTAATTTATGTCCATTAATATACACACTTGCATTCATATAAACCCCGCCAAACTCAACAATAACCCGTTTATCTTTATCGATTTCATCCAGTGTAAATGACTTGCGATACCAGCCAATTCCACCAAGCTTATAACCACTTTCCGCTTCACCTGCCTGGCTGTACGGGAGGTCCAGACTGTAATCGTGCGGCAATTGTACATTATCCCAATTTGTATCATCATAGCTGTTCAATTCGGCATTAGATTGCTCACCATACCTAAACTTCCAATTTTCATTAAATAATTGACGGCGTTTATCGTCACTTAAATGTGTTTTGTGAATAAAAGTTTCAGGTGAACTAATTGAATAGTCTTCTTCAGCTGCATGAGCTACATTTTTTGCGGAAAATTGCGAACTAAATGCCAAAGTAAAACTTTCCAAAACTAATATTGCTATCAGAAACAAACTCAACATACTTTTCTTGTTTTTTCCCAATTTCTATCCCTCCGTTTATCATGCATAATTTTTTTGCTTAACTTCCTTTCTCCGTATTTCTAATATGTACGACCTCCTAAAATTTTTGTTGTTCTAAGTTGTCTGATATTGTTCTAAGTTGTTTCATATTGTTCTAAATTGTTCCATAATGTTATTATATGTTATGTAAGCGTTTTTCTCAAGTAAAATTCATAATCTTTTATTTTTAATCAGGATTAGCTCAAATCCCATAATAATAGAAAACCATATTACATATCACAAAGCACCATCAAGGCTGACTGTCCACCTGCGGAATGCCTTCCATATCGTTTTTCCAGGAAAAGAATAAGGTTTCCCTGTCTCATTTTACAACAGGGAAACCTCTCCATTAATTGACTTTATAAAGAAGCTTTCTTTATTCAACAAACTCAGTCCATGGGACCGCTGTTTCCTTAATCGCCTTTTTCACTTTGTTCAAATTGTCCAATCCTGTTGTTTGAAGCCATTCGTATTGGGCTTCCTTTCCCTTTTCGGCAAACGGCTGAACGCCATCTTTCCAGATAGCACGGCCGCAGAGGCTGCCGCTGAATCTGGCTCCTGCTTCCTTGGCAAAATGCAATGTTTCCACAAACTGTTCGTTGGTTACGCCGCCGCTCAAATATATGAATGGCAGACGGCTTTTTTCAGAACTTGTACGATAAAATTCCGCTGCTTCCTTTCTGCTGAAAACAGGTTCATAATTATCGTATTGTTCATATCCCTCAATGTTATAAATCGATACCGGCACTTCCACCTTTAACAGGTCCACACCGTATTCCGCTTTCGAGAATTCAGTCATGAAATAATCCACTATTTCTGGTTTTTTCCTGGCGAATGCAGCACTTTTGGACCCTAAACCTTCTGCACTGTAGGAGACAGGCTCCAGTATAAACAGTAAGTCATTCTGCTTGCATTCATCCCCAACACGCTTAATAAATGCTTTTTTCATCGTGTTATATTTTTCTTCTTCCTGATGATCATAATAGATAAGCAATTTAAGGGCACTTGCACCTTTTTCTGCCAAGTCCTGGACGGCATAATGGTCAACCAGATTGGGCAGGCGGCCCTTTTCGGAAGCATCATATCCGGTTTTCTCATAAGCCATAATTAATCCAATATCATCATTTAATTTGCTTGCCGCACTCCAGCCGTACTCAGGATCAAGCAAGAGAGAAGATGACTGGTTCCCAAGCACTTCACTGACGCCTTCTTTAAATTGGCTTACACCATCTTCGTAACTGATGCTGTCATTAAATGATTGAATCATTTTTCCTAAAGAACCCCGCTGATCCATTGCTGTAGCTAATATTACTTGATCATTATCGGAAATCAATTCCAAACCGCGTCTTTTTCCTGGTGTTAGTTTCATTATTTAACTTGCCCTCCTGTTTAAATCAAACTTTTTCCACGCTGATCCGGTCCATGCACCAGTTGACCCTTTCCGGGTTAACCGATCCTGTCTTTGCCTCCATCGCGTTCAGCACACCCATCGAGAGTCCAAATTGGATCAGTTCTTCGCTTTCCAGCCCGCGTGACAGACCTACCGCAAAGCCTGCAATAACTGCATCCCCGGAACCAACCGGATTGACTGCCTCTACTTTAGGTATGGACACACGGTATACGTTATTATCGAACCTGATAAATGCCCCGGCTGATCCGGTTGTCACGACGACCCAGGGAATTCCGGAAAATTTCTCCGATTGTAATGCGGAAATAATTTGGGCGTCATTGGTAACATTTTCTTCAAGCAAGTCACCCAATTCTTCATGGTTGGGTTTAATTAAAAAGGGTTTATTTTCATTTTGCAGGGTATAATCAAGCAGTTCCCCTTTTGTATCCAGCAATACCGGCGTATTATACTGATTGGCTATCTCGACAAGCCGGGCGTAATAGTTATTATCCAGACCCTTTGGCAAACTTCCTGAAATAGTTATATAATCCACCTTTTGCACGTCTGCTGAAAATTTTTCTATAAATTTTCCGGCCTCCCTTTCATCTATTACCGGGCCGGCTTCTAAAATCTCCGTCTGCTGCCCTTCATGAATCACTGCAATACAGTTGCGTGTATCGCCTGCTACATCAATAAAATAATCGTGTATTCCCTGATCCGCAATGCTGCGGCGAATAAAGTCACCTAAACTGCCGCCTAAAAACCCTGTTGCAGCGACATCTTCCCCAAGCTGCCGGATCACTCGTGAAACATTCAGTCCCTTGCCGCCGGCAGTCTTGGAAACATCAGCCACACGATTTACCGTATCCAGGGACAGTTTGTCCATTTTGTAACTGATATCCACCGATGGGTTCAGGGTAATGGTTAAAATCATGATTTATCACCTTTTCATTTGCATCACTTATATTATTAAGGGAGTGATTGTTATCTACAATTCACTCCCTGTCAGGATTTATTTTTAACTTAAGCTGCTTCCTTCTCCTGTTCATATTTCTTATTTCGTTTCTTCATTTGTTTGAGATACCAGATAAATAATAGAATGTACCCTGCTAAGGCTCCCACAGCTGCTAATATTGGACCTGGGCTAAAGTCTTCACTTGCTTGGCCTACTAAAATAGCAAGGAATTTTTCAACCGGACCTTCTAAAGTTGAATGTGTAATCAGCGCGCCATCTTCTAATCCAGCTGGTGCAGCCCCTACTGAAGCGGCTGTTTCTGTAACAAATGGTGCGATAGCAGTGCCGGACCATAAGAATATTGGAACCATAATTGTTCCAATTAAGATCATCCGCAAAATTTTACCTCGGCATACAACCAGTAGTGCCGGCGTTAAACCTATGGCAATAATACCACCTAAAGGAAGAATACCATTGCCGGGCAAAATCAATGCGAGGAAAAGCATGATAGGCGCAATAACGTTGGCAGCCGCCCACATTTCAGGACGTGCAGCCAGGAAAGGCCAGTCAATCCCAATATTGAATGTTCTTCCTTTTAATCTTTTACTCATGAAATCAGTAATCCCTTTTGATATTGGTTCCATGGCCGAAATAAACCATGTCCCGACAATTGAAAACAGTTCAAGAGACACACCACCGATAAATGCAAGTGTGAACACAGTGGCTATCGGCTGCTGACCCAATAAACCAACAAATGCACCTAAATAAATACCGATCGCAAACTTACTTCCCCAAAATCCGATTTTTTCATTTAACCATGCTGCATCAAAATCATATTTGTCTAAGAATGGCAGTAATTTATCAAATATCTTATCAAAAACCATAATTACTGGATTAAGCATAAAGTTCAAGTGTGTCGTTGTTGTTGGGTTTGAATCAGGCATATCAAGCAGATCATTGAATGTCGGTTTCATAACATCAGCATTAATAAACTTCATAACACCCAGCATAATAACAAGTAGTGTAGCGACAAATAAATTGTCTGAATAGAACATCACAAGCAATCCAATGATGGATAGGTGCCAGAAATTAAATATATCCACATCCAATGTGTTCGTTTTATTTATCCCCAGTAAAACCAGGTTGACAATAACAAGGATCAGTAAGAAAAATAATGTGTACGCTGATCCCCAGGTAATGGTGGCCAGTGGTGCCCAGCCGACGTCGGTTATGGTCAGTTCGATACCTGTAGACTTAACAAAGTCCTGTAAGGCAGGGGCAAAATTCCCAGTTAAAATATCAATTACTGCACCGATACCTGTTAGTGCGATTGCTAATTTAAGGCCGCCTTCAAGCGCTTTACTGATCTTTACCTTCATTACTATTGCCAGTAAAGTTAATAGAATGAACATCATTGGGGCAGCACCTAAGTCTATCAAGGGCTGAAATATGGTGTTTGCAAAATCTATTATGGCATCCAACACGGAAGGTCACTCCCCTTTATAAGTTTATTTAAATCTATTTATCTAGTTTTTTAATAACGTTTTCCAGTTCATCAAATACAGGATCTGCCATAGCCGGTATACGATATAGAATAGGACCTGCTTCAACTACAGGTGGTTTGACTTCAAAACTGAATTTCGTTTTTGAAATAGGTGTGAAAATATCATATTGATCCATCATTTCTTTGTTTATATCTTTTACAACAACCGCATCTACTTTTACATCATGCCCCCGTTCTTTCATTTCTTCTTCAATTGCCGATTTAATCTGATGACTTGAGTTAATACCTGCACCACATGCTGCTAAAATTTTAATCATATTAAAAACTCCTTTTTAGTTAATATTATTTGTTAAAAACCGGTATATTTCGTCTTTGTTTTGCAATTTTTCTAACTTGTTTACGTTTTCAGCTGCAGTTAGGAATCCCATTAATTCTGATAATATATTTGTCTGGCTGTCTTTTTCATTATTAATAATAAAAAATAAATATGTGACTTCCAGCTCCTGATCAGGTGCGATCATGTTTTTAAATAGGACAGGTTTCTCCAATTTAACAAACACAACATGTTTTCTGTGACAATACTCTGTTTCAGTATGCGGTATAGCGGCGTTTGGCAAATCAACGGAAACCGGCTTTAAGTCCAGTCCCGTTGGATAATTTTTTTCCCGCTCAATAAGAGCGTCAATAAATTTATCATTTACAATTCCTTTTTCATATAGAATCTTTCCAATACGATTAAAAATCTCGTTCTGGTCTTTAGCATCTTCTATAAAAATCAGTTCTTTATCAAAATAAGATTTTAAAGCTTCCAATTGAGCACCTCCTTGAGAGAGTTTAAGCTAACATTTAATTTGCCGGATAACCGCCATTATTCCATTTCTCAATAAACTCATCAAAATACTGTTCATCACCAATCAGTTCCTCATTCATAGGAATGGATTCTATTTTTTCAATAAGCTTTTTACTTTCTTCTGTTTCTTCATATTTCGTCTCCAGGAAAGTATCAATCGTTTCCTCAATTACTCCGGCACCCGTAATACGGCCACCCATTGCCAGAACATTTGCGTTCAATTGTTTTTTGGCATACCTGGCGGTTTCAATATCCCGGACTAGTGCGGCTCTAATACCCTTTACTTTATTCGCACTTACGGAGATGCCAACCCCGGTGCCGCAAACAACTATCCCTAAATCCGCCTCGCCTGAAGATACCTTTTCAGCAGTCTTTTTGCCGTAGATAGGATAGTGTGTACGTTCATTATCGTATGTTCCATTGTCAATGACTTCATGTCCTTTATCGGTTAAATAATCCACTAAATGGTTTTTCAAGTCCGTAACTATATGGTCACAGCCAATTGAAATTTTCATCTTCCCCACTCCTTAGCACATTTTGTTTACCATATCCACTCTGATTTGGTGACGTCCTCCATCATAATCTGCTTTAATAAAGGCTTCACATATTTTTTCCGCTAATTTATTCCCGACAATACCAGAGCCAAGTGTTATGATTTTCGTACTGTTATGGCGCACTGTCATTTCGGCTGAATGCTCATCTGCAACGTTTGCACAGATGATTCCTTTGTATTTGTTGGCAACAATTGAGGATCCTACACCGTATTCATCAATCATAATTGCACGGTCTGCTTCCTTATTTGAAATTACCTTTGCAACCTCAGTTGCTGCATCAAAAAGATCCAAACTTTGATTTGATGTTGCATCTGATACATCGTACCCTTGCTTTTCCAAGTGTGCCTTCAAGTGATTTTTCAATTGAAGTCCGTTTTCATCACTAGCTATCGCAATTTTCATGTTAAAAACCTCCCTGATTGCTGTTAGATGATTAATTTACCTTTGTAATTTTCCTTATCAGCATCTGAAACCTTATCATCTGTAATGATGGCGGTCACATCATTAACTGAACAAATGACCTGGAAAGCTTCAACACCAAACTTACTGCTGTCGCTTACAATATAATTCTGATGCGAGTTTCCAATAATGGTGCGCTGTAATGCACCTTCTTCTTCGTCGGCAGTCGTTATATTGCCATTAAAAATGCCATTCGTGCCTATGAAGGATTTTTGAACTTTAATATCCTTTATCCAATTACTCGTAAAATATCCTACGAAAGTTTTCGTTCGCTCCCTTAATCTCCCTCCGATTAGAATAACATCAAATTTTTGTTCATCCTGAAAGCGGTTAAAGATTGATATGGAGTTAGTAATAATGGTTGCTGAATCTACATTAATATAATCATGAATAAACTCAGTGGTAGTACCGGGCCCTATGAAAACAGCATCATTTTCATTTATTAACTCTGCAGCTTTCTTGGCCACGTGTTTTTTTTCGTTAACGTTTAATGTTACTTTTTCTAAATGAGACAATTCAGTATAATCATCTTTTGTTTTTAGTTTAGCGCCGCCATGAATCCTGACAACTTCACCTTGCTTTTCAAGTTCCAGGAGATCCCTTCTGATCGTCATTTTTGTAACGTTAAGTAAATCAGCAGCATCGTTCACTTTGATAAAGCCTTTTTCGTTGATTAATTCCATAATTTCATTTTGTCGGCTTTCCTTCATTTATCCACCCCCTGACGTTCGAAAATGTTTGCTTTTGTTCTATATTGTTATTATATACTGCAAACGTTTACGATGCAACAATAAAATTTTTATTTTTGTTCGTATGAAGAAGGAATTTGTGGAAACAACGGGACGGTTCTTCCGCTGCACACGTTTATAATTCAATAAACTGCAACAGGAGAACCGTCCCTATATTTCACTCTTATGGATGGAAGAGGACTTTTCCGAAGTTTTCTTTTTTGTTTATGATGTTATTAAATGTTTCTGGTCCTTTTTCAAGTGGGAGCCGGTGGGTGACGATTGGGTCGACTTTAATTTGGCCTGTGCTCATATAATGTACGGAGGCAGTCCACTCTTTTCCGGGGAATGGGGAGGAAACGGCATTCCAGGAGCCGAGGACGCGTAGCTCGCTGCGGACGATTTTTTCAAAATAAAACCGTTCGATGTTCACGTCTGCATACGGGATTCCCATAAATACGACTTCCCCGCCTTTTTTCGGAAGGGCAAAAACCTGTGCGGAAGTAATGGCGGATCCGGCTGATTCCACAGCAAGGTCGACACCATGGCCATTCGTGTAATCCTGAATTTGTTCATGAGCGGGTTTTTCTTTGGAATTGATTAGTACGTCAGCACCCAGCTCTTTCGCTATTTCCAGCTTGCTGTCTTCAATATCTATGGCGAAAACCCTTTTCGCACCAAATACCTTTGCCCATTGCACCGCCAAAAGACCGATATTTCCACAGCCCATCACGGCGACATCATCCCCGGGATGCAGGCTTGTATGGTAAAGACCATGGACGACTACGGCAGAAGGTTCCACCATGGAAGCTGTGTCAAAGTCGACATTGTCAGGGATTGGAACGATATTTTCTTCCGGGAGTTTCGCATATTCTGCATATGCACCCGGGTGATAGGCACCCATGACATGGAGGTTTTCACAGCGTGCCACTTCTCCTTTTCGGCAGCTTGCACATTGTCCGCAATAGAATGCAGGGCATCCGGCAATTCGGTCACCGGGCTTTACACTCGTTACCCCCTCCCCTGTTTCGACAACTTCTCCGGCAAACTCGTGTCCGAAAATAGTTCCTTCCACGTAAGGGCCAAGCTTGTGATAACGGGAAATATCCGATCCGCAAATGCCGACTGTCTTCACTTTTATAATGACATCGTCCGGCTTTTCAATTACAGGGTTATCTGCTTCTTCAAAACGAATATCCTGTTTTCCGTATAATTTTAAAGATTTCATTTACAACATCCTTCCTGTTGCAGCTTAGGGACGTTCTAGTGATTCACTTTCTGTGAAACGCAGGACTCCCCTCCTGTTGACTTGCTCTTTTTTTGCCAAAAAAGATTTTGAACAGTACAAGACCGACGATAATCGTGTTAAAAATCATCTGGTGTTCGAAATAAAAATCAGATATCATCCGCATTGGACCAAGCATTAAATCTAAAAATGAATCCATCATTTGGTTACCCTCATTTCACAGGAATGTTGTTGATATCGCATTTAACCAACTCGCTGTTTCTATTTGTTCATTCGGGTCGGGGACAGGGACGCTGCTATATTGCTAAAGGGGCTGGTTCCTCATTCGGTTGGGCTCCGAGCGTATTTCCCGGAATTCTATACGGCTCATTTCAAAACTTGATGACTTAAAAGGCCGGGACAGTACTTGGAATGAGCATGGAAATGGCAAACAATCTGCCATATCAGCTCCGGAAAGTATACGCAGCCCAGCAGTCTATGTATATTTTCGAAGCGAGTTTCAAACACAGTTTACGAATGTTCGGGTTTCTGTTTACTCAATTATTTCTCTATTTCCTAAAGAAATAATTTCCCGCATGGCCACAAACCGATGCTCGGCATGCCACCCTTCAAATCAGGCAATGAAAAAACTTAGCTGTTCCTTTCAGAAACCCGATCCATCCCCTCGACAGCCCATCTGCAGCAAAAGCCGGCAATCACAACTAATAAGATGCTGCAGAAGTCCCGCCTGTCACGATAGCAATGGCACCGCTCGCGCCAATTCTGCTGGCGCCGGCTTCAATAATTTTTACAGCATCGGCATATGTTTTCACACCGCCGGCTGCTTTGACGCCGATTTTCTCTCCGGTCACTGATTTCAGCAGTTTCACATCTTCTACGGTTGCACCGCCGCCGTTAAATCCTGTTGCCGTCTTTACAAAATCAGCACCTGATTCGATAATCAGCTCGGTTGCCTTTACCTTTTCCTCATCCGTCAATAATCCGGTTTCGATTATGACTTTGGTCGTCAAGCCATTGGCCTTTCACCACTGCAGCAATGTCTTCTTTTACCAATTTATATTCCCCGGATTTCAATGCGCCCAGGTTAATCAGCATATCAATTTCTTCAGCACCGTTTCCGATTGCTTCCTTCGTTTCCTCCACTTTTACATGGGAGGTCGCACCGCCCAGGGAAAAACCAATCGGGACGCCTACTTTAATGCCGTGCGGTGACAACAAGGAATATGCGTGCGAGACGTAGTGGGGATTTACAAATACCGTTTTAAACCCGTGTTCCATCGTCTCTTCACAAAATTTGTCAATCTCCGCTTTTGTCGTTGTCGGATTTAATAAAGTGTAGTCTATCATATCAATAAGTGTTTGCTTTTCCACACTGGATCACTCCTTATAATAACATTCCATGGGTAATGAATCAGAAACGCTCCGAGTCATTAATGGCTTTGAAAACGGGGATCCATTCCTGATCAATCAACCGGTGTAAGAAGAACTTTAATTGCTTCCCCGCTTTTAATGGCGTCATACGCTTTGTCCCATTCTGTAATGTCAAATTCATGGGTAACGAGTGATTTTGCATCAACTTTGCCACTATTCATCAGTTCGAGGGATGGTTCCCAGTCAGCGGGTTTCTGGCTTCTGCTTCCAACCACACGGATTTCACGCTGGATTATTTTTTCCAAATCAAAATCCACTTCCGGCTTGGAAAAAAGCCCGACCTGGCAATACTGGCCTTTTTTTCGCAATAAGCCGAGCCCCTGTCTTGCCGCGGGTACTGCACCGGAGCATTCAAATACAATATCTGCTCCATAGCCATTGGTTAACTCATTGACCATCGCATTAATATCTTCCTTCTGTGTGTCCACTGCATAATCCATGCCAAGTTCCAGCGCTTTTTCCAAACGGACTTTATCATTGGTCAAACCGGTTATCATCACCTTTGCCCCGCGGCTTTTTGCAACTTGTGCCATGAATAAACCAATCGGTCCTGGTCCGATTACAACAGCCAGATCACCATCATGAATATCCACTTTTTCTGCCGCATGATGCGTACAGGCGAGCGGCTCTGTCATTGAGGCCGATTTGAAATCCACATTCTCGGGCAGATGGTGCACACTGTCTTTTCTGGCAACGAGATATTTCGCAAATCCACCATTCTGCTGGGTGCCCAGGCCTTTACGGTACGGACATAAATTATAATCCTTCGTCAGGCAATATTCACATTCTCCGCAAATAAAGAAAGTTGTTTCCGATGTCACACGATCGCCCGGCTTAAATTCTGTAACACCTTCACCGACATCGACAACCACGCCGGAAAATTCATGCCCAAGGGTAACCGGCACCCCGACTTTATAATGCCCTTCATAAGTGTGTATATCAGAGCCGCAGATACCGGCATATTTCACTTCAATTTTCACCTGGTCTTTGCCGGCTTCAGGAACCGGTTTATCCTGCAGTTCCAGATTGCCGTATCCATGGTCTGTTTTTACAAGTGATTTCATGCAAAATTCCTCCTCCTGATGTTGTAGAGAAATACTTCCAAAAGAGAGGCGGCATATTGCCTAAAACGCCCCTCTACTCGGCCAGCATTAATTAAATAAATGAAACAACTGGTAAATCACATAGTTCACAATGTTACCGCCCTGGTCAATACTGGAAATCATGGCAGACCCTTCAGGCATATTGAAATTTGGTGCGCTTTCTGCCATTTGTGTAAATATCGGCGCGACATCTGTTGCAATATACAGGGAAATCGCGATCATAACTGCCCCTACAATCACGGAGTGTACAATGTTCCCCCGGGCAGCACCTACAATAAATGCGACGATAAATGGAATGGTTGCCAAGTCACCGAATGGGAGCAGTGCGTTCCCCGGTAAAATTATCGCCATTACGACGGTGATCGGCACCAGAATAAGAGCTGTAGCAATAACAGCCGGATGCCCAAGTGCTACTGCTGCGTCCAGCCCGATGTAAATTTCTTTATCACCAAAGCGTTTATTCAGCCATTCCCTCGCAGATTCGGACACAGGCATAAGCCCTTCCATCAGAATTTTTACCATGCGCGGCATTAATACCATCACCGCGGCCATTGCCATTCCGATTTCAATAACCTCTCCGACACCGTATCCTGCCAGTGCCCCAATGGCTGCACCAAGCACTAAACCGATAAAAATCGATTCCCCGAAAACGCCGAATCTTTTTTGAATGGTGTCCGGGTCAGCGTTCAGCTTGTTTAATCCAGGAATTTTTTCCAGCAGTCTGACAAGCCAGATTCCCGGTGCATAGGAAATCGTACTTCCTGTTGCAATGGAAACGCCAGGCAATTCGTAGAAGTCACGCATCATTGGGGCAGTCCAGTCAGCAACTTTCAGACAGACAATCTGGAACAGCACTGCTGCAATCAGTCCTTGAACAATGCTTCCGGAAATAGCGTATACCATGGCTGCCATAAAGGTATAATGCCAGAAATTCCAAATATCCACGTTCATCGTTTTTGTCGTTTTCGTAACTAGCATTACTACGTTTACCACAAGTCCCAGCGGAATGATAAATGCGGCAACTACAGAAGCCCAGGCAATGGTGGATGTTGCTGGCCAGCCTACATCAATGACATTCAGTTCGACTCCCAGCCGGTCAACCATCCCCTGCGCAGCCGGTCCGAGATTAAGGACCAGTAAATCAATGACAAGAAAAATACCTACAAATGCTACCCCAATTGTTAAACCGGAGCGAAAGGCCTTTCCGGGTTTTTGGCCGAAAAACAGCCCCAATAAAAAGATGGCCACCGGAAGTATTACAGTCGCCCCCAGATCCAGAAAGCCTTGTATAAAATCTACAAAAGCATCCATCGAGTTTTCCTCCCTGCTCTTCATTTTTTTAATATTTTAAATTTAAAATACATGCTAGTTTAATAGTTTGATTGCCCTGCCATTCAGTATGATAAGTATATAAATCCAATAGTTGTTTCTGCAGGCAAATTCATTGTTTGGGCGTTTTCATGATTATATGGTAAAGAAGGTGGCAGGCTAACCAGCATACATAAGCTGGTTAAGCCTTGTCATTACTTTTTAAGCTCTTCCAAAATTTCCTTTTTCGTATCTTCCACACCAATTCCAGTAAGGAAGTTACGTGCATTGATTACCGGAAATGGATATTCCTTTTTTGTCATTGCAGTCGTTACGAGCAGGTCAGCTGATTCTTCGTAGCTGCCCACTTCGGCAATTTTAATTTGTTTTAAATCCACTTTGAGATTATGTTCTTTTGCCATATCTTCAATAGCTTTGTTAACCACGGTGGATGTAGCGATACCTGCACCGCAAGCTACCAATACTTGTTTTGTTTCCGCCATTATGCTTCACCTCCTTTAAAATCCAAAGATAATTTCTCTATGAGTATACGTTTAATATGTGAAGCATCTTTTTCATTTGCCAGGGTCATTAACGTTTTTTCATCCTGGAAAACCTGCATTAACTGCTGCAAGAGGGACAGTTGATGGCTCGAATCATTCATTGCCAAAAGGAAAACAACTTTTACCGGCGTTGTTTCATCCGGGCCCCCGCCCATCACTCCGAAATCAACCGGTTCTTTTAATGTGGCGACACTGATTGTTTTGGCATTCACATGTTCGGTGTCGGTATGTGGTATAGCAACGGAAACACCGCTTGTCGGGAGACCTGTTGCAAATTCGTCCTCTCTGTCAATGATTGCCTGTGTGAATGTTTCCTTTACCAGATTTTTATCGTAAAGATTTCTGCCCATGCTGCGCAGCACATCCTCGGATGATGTCGCCTCCAAATCAACAGATATGATGGATTCATCAAAATAAATCCCGCTCATTTACCGCACCTCTTTCTTCAAATTCCTAAGAATAGCTTTTTATTATTTCAAATATATCTTCTTTCGTGTCATGTTGAATGATCGCTTGTCTGTCAGCTTCGTCTCCGGCCAGCTTCATCAGCTGCATTAATGCTTTCAGATGTTTTTGCTTATCCTCTGCTGCGATGACAACTATGATGTTGATCGAGTAGTCCTCGGTAAAATCTACGCCTTCTTTCAATCGCAGCAGGCTCATGGACACTTCGTTCACGCCTTCATCCGGTGCCGCATGGGGGATGGCGAAATTTGGACCGATTACAATGTATGGATCTTTGTCATATTGATGGATCATTGCATCGACATATTCGGGTTGGATAGCGCCGCTTGCAATCAGCGGTTCTGAGGCAGCTTGGATCGCTTCCTCCCATGACGCAACAGAGTTTTTCAGGGTAATCGTATCCGGTGTAATCAAGTCCTTCAACGTGAGGGTTCGTGTGATGTCTTCCTTCTTTTTAATGGAGGCTGTTTCATCCCTGTGTATATAGCGGTATAAATCATCACGCAGCTTGCTGTCGTCTTTAATCACGGCTTCCTTTTCTATAATCGCCATCAGTTCGTCCATATCAATTTCCGTCGGAAGATACCCAAACATCTCCAGCATTACCTGCCGGCGCAGAACATGCTTTTCCGCTTTGCTTAAAAAAGAGCTTGCCTGAAAAAATTTTTTATCCGTATCCAGTAATACCGGGGAAAATACAATATCATAATCCAGCTGATAGTTTTTAAATTCCCTTACTGACAGGGAATCAAGAAATATAAATTCCGGAAATAATTCTCTTAATTCACTGAACATGAGCCTGGAGACGGAAACACCTTTGGGGCACACAACGACTGCCTTGGTTTTCTCTTGGATGCTGTCCCCTTGCCTTGTCAGCCATCCGCCAATCAGCATCGTCAAGTAAGCAGTCTCATTTTCGGGAATTTTTTCCCCGATGAAATCCTCCAGCGGCTGTGTTGACTGCTGCACTAAATGATGCAGTTCCATATACTCTTTGCTTACTAAATCATGCTGGTCATTCAGCTCGGTCAGCTGATATTTGATCCGGTAATATGCCGGTCTGACATGCAGTAATAATTTATGTAATAATTGCTCCCTGTCCTGAAAAAATATAATGGCTTTTTTCTCAAATAAACGCAGCATATCATTTACTGCCTGCTTCAGCTTTGGAGCGGCATGATCTGTCAAAAGTTCAGAGGAATGAACATTCATTGTTAAAAAGTGCAGCGTAATAAACAGCCGCTCCTCTGCAGGAATTTCTTTCACATCATATAAAATTTCTTCGGCTGCAGCATATTCTTTTGTATCCGATAAAGTTTCATAGTCAATATGGAAGGATGTCATGGCATGTCCTTTGTTTATTCTTCGCAAAACTAATACCAGTATATAGGGCATGATCGTCATTTTTTCATCTGTAAATTTCAGATTCAGCTTCTGTTCCACCAGCTCGATGCGATGATGTAATTTGCTGATTTCCGTTTTTTTAATTTCAGCTAAACGGAGAAGCAGTTCATCGCCGGAAGGCATTTCCAGCATTTTACCGACAACGTAAGTAAGCAGCCTTCTAACATGAAATTCCTTGCCCTCAATTAAGTACCCTGCCCGCCTTGAGTAGCGAATCGCCAAACCAAACTGTTCCGCCAGGCGCTGGGCACGCTTAAGATCTGCAAGTATCGTATTCTTGCTTACTTTTAATTCGCTCGTAAAATGATTGAGTGATAATTCATTCTGACTCAGCATCATCATCACAATCATGTACATTCGCTGTTTCTCGCTCACAATCGAGATATCCTGCATTACAGGCTTCTGCTTACCGGAAAAACCGGTAAACACTGACTGGTCTATAATAAAATGGCCCTTTCTCGTTCTCTCGATGACGGGCAGTTTATTCTCCAGCAGCCACTGATTGATTTTATCCATCGTATATCCAAGCTGCCTTCTCGTTAACCCGTACTTCTTCTCAAGGTCTTTACTATTTGTACTTGGATTATTTATTAATTCGTCCAGAACGGTGTTGCTGCGATCATCCAGCTTCATACTCATCCCTCTTTCATTAATCATTGTATCACTGAAATAATACCGGCTGAACACGCTTTCATCTGAATACTTCGAACATTTTTTGTACATTAGTGTGATTTACATGTGCTGTAGTGGAATCAGAGGTTGCTTTGATTGCTGGGTTTGTTTCATGACGGTCGGGAGCGAATTTTTTTGTGTGATGCGGGTGATTTTTGGGGGAAAAGGCGCAGTTTTTGCAGGGGCTCGAGTCACTTTTGGGGTCGTGAGCGAATTTAGGCTGGAGCGTGCGGCTTTTGCGGTGGTATGAGCGAATTTACTAAACGGGAGGGCGACTTTTGTGCGGTGTGTGCGAATTTAGACTGGGACTGGCGGCTTTTAACGGTTGCGTGAGCGAATTTACTGAGAGGGAGAGCAACTTTTTTGGCGCACATTCAAATTTCCGGGGAGGATGATGACTTTCACAGCGGCACTAGTGATTTTCAAAAGTCTGGTGAACAATTGAAACGCAAGAAGGAGAGCCGCTTCATTGCAGCTTCCCCTCCCTTATTCAATTTTTCACTTCTTTCAGCATATCCTCAATCGCGTCCGCAACGCCATTCTCCGTATTTTTCCCTGTCATAAAATCACTGAGGGTCTTAATCTCATCTGCTGCATTGCCCATGGCAACAGATCGGCCGGCTGTCTTCAGCATGCTGGCATCATTTAAATTATCACCAATCGCCATCACATCTTTCATTTGAATACCGAGACTGTCCGCATACTGCTCCAGCGCAGTCCCTTTTTGTGCTTCCACATGGTTAAACTCTATATTGATCCCGCCTGAGGAAGTAATGGCTATGCCTTTTTCATTGATTAATTGTTTATGGACAGCATCAAGCTTTGATTTTTCCATCGAAAAGCCGAGAATTTTGTACACGTTTATCTCTTTATCAGCAAAAATTGATTCATAGCTTTCAATAAATTCAACGTCCTCATATTGAAAGCGCAGCTCTGCTGTTTTGCGGAGCTCCTCTTCAGGCAGATTAGGGTTTGCTGACTTTAATATGTCAAGCATTACCCCCAGAAAGTATTCCCTGCTTGTGGAAAATACGCCTTTATTTGTAAATACTTCAAAATACAAGTCCTTTTCCAGGCACGCATCATGTACCATCTTTACCTGCGCTGCATCCATAGGTATATCCCGGAGCAGTTCTTTATCCGCAGTATACGTGTTTGCACCATTTAAGGAAATAATGGGAGCACGCAATCCTGCATGTTGGAGCGGTAAATTGGCGGCATCAAAACTCCGGCCGGTCGCCACCACAAACGCTATTCCAAGATCTATTGCTTTTTTTATGGCAGCAGCATTCTCCCCGCTGACCAAACCATTTTCATCCAACAGCGTTCCATCCAAGTCCGTAGCAATTAATTTCATTTCATTTCTCCTTGTCTGCTTGATTACGTGCATATTATCTCATTCATTTAGGGATATATCCATTTTTTCTATTTGCAGAGCAGTGTTTTTTTGCTGGATTCAGTGATCGTTCATCCGAATGAAATGGCATGCTGAGCATAATATTTGCTGTGAATTAAATCCGGCAACTTTACAAAATGATTTATTATGTTAGCCGGTAGGCAGTCGCTCCTGCGTCAGAAATCAGTTTCGAATTTTCCCAACCACCTCTTTCCCTCTTAGGAATAAACACTGCAACAGAAAAACCGCCCCAGTGTTTCATTTATTTGAAGAATTAATCAATTGTCTTTTATTTATGATTCTATTATAATGATCTCAGCCATTTCTATATTTACAAAAAAACATATAAAAGGGGTAAACAACTATGAATTTGACAAAAAAAGTAATCGCTTACTTTATAATGGTCATGTTTTTGGGCCTGGTACTTACAGCTTGTGCAAGTGAACCGGACGATGATAGTGGCTCAGATGCATCCGGTGGAGAAGAGACGGAGGAGAGTCAGGGAGGGGATTTAGTTATTGCTAAAGCGTCGGACGCTGTATCCCTTGACCCGAATGGTTCCAATGACATCCCTTCGTACGATGTCCAGATTAACATTTTTGAAACGTTAATTAAACAAAATCAGGATATGGAATTAACTCCGAGCCTTGCTACAGACTGGGAAGCTGTGGAAGACAACGTGTGGGAGTTCACACTTCAGGAAGGGGTTACTTTTCATGATGGTGCAGAATTTAATGCCGATGTAGTGAAAAAGAATGTAGAACGGATTCTTGATCCGGAAGTAGCATCCTCCCAGGCATCCTTGTTTGAAATGATTACCGACATTGAAGTGGTGGATGACTATACCATCCGCTTTACTACGGAGTATCCGTTTGCATCCCTCCCTGCCCATCTGGCGCATCCGGTCAGCGGCATGGTATCACCTGATTTAATTGATGAAGATTATCAGGCGATGGAAAATGGGGATGAACCGGGAACGGTCATTAATGAAAACCCGATAGGTACAGGATATTTCAAGTTTGACGAATGGGTTCCAGGCGAATACGTGCGTTTAACAAGAAATGATGATTATTGGGAAGAACCTGCCAAACTTGATTCTGTTACTTTTAAAGTGACCAGTGAAGACCTGACGCGGGTTGCGGAATTGCAAACCGGAGATTCCCATATAACAAATCCGCTCAGCCCGTCTGATGTGGAGCAGATTGAAACACATGAAGAAACAAACGTGCAGCAGCAGGAAAGTGTGAGCCTCGCCTATATTGGCTTTAACACAAGCAAGGAGCCGTTTGATGATAAGCGTGTACGTCAAGCCATTTCCATGGCAGTAGATAAAAATGAAATCATCGAGGGCATTTATGACGGATACGCCGTACCCGCTGTAGGACCTATTCCTCCGGGAGTGCTTGGTTATGATGAAAATGCATCCGGGATGGAGCATAATATTGAAAAAGCAAAAGAACTGCTCGCTGAAGCAGGCTATGAAGACGGTTTTGAAACAACGATCATGACAAATGATGCCAGAGAACGTATCGATACTGCTACAAACGTCCAGGCACAGCTGGCAGAGATCGGCATCGACATTAACATTGAAGTGCTCGAATGGGGTGCGTACCTGGAAGCAACTGCAAATGGCGATCATGAGATGTATGTGCTTGGCTGGGTTACAGGTACAGGAGATACAGACTATGCCACATACCCGCTGTATCATTCCCAAAATGTCGGGGCACCAGGAAACCGGACTTTCACGCAAAATGATGAGGTAGACAGTTTACTCGAAGAAGGCCGTCAAACATTTGAAGAAGAAGAACGGCATGAAGTGTACCGCGAGCTGCAGGAAACACTTGTGGATCTTTCACCAAATATTTTTCTTCACTATACCGAGTACCTGCTTGGTGTACGGAATGAGGTAAAAGGTCTGGAGCAGCTGCCGACTCAATATTTGATGCTGAAAGATGTTTATTTGGAAAATTAATCATGGATTAAATAGTAGAGACTGAGTTCAAATTGTTTTAAAATAAATAACAGAACCAAACCGCATGAAATCAGCACTTGAGTTCATGCGGTTTGTCCATGTAATCTGATTTTTTCCGGCGATATGAAAGCAATCGCAAAACAATGGTAAGCAGGTGAGGATATGAATGACTTAAGGGGTATATGGGAAATAGGCGGGTTTGTGGAGGATCAAAATCATGACGGTGTTGCTGATCAAGTAAACCTTTCGATCAAGTTGGACAAGCATCAGGTTATACCGGGGCTGATTGACTTTTGTGCCAGGCTGGGCTTTGAAACCACCAGTCTGTCCTTTGATTTTTTCCGGGAAAACAGCCGGTATGCCAATAAACTTGAATTTGTGCAAAATGATGAACAAACCGCCATCGAATGTGTATCACCGAATGAAATTATTATATTTTATAAAGATATCGAAAGCATGTCCGAATTGCTGCGTTTTTTAGCAGGCAAATGGCATAAGGATTTCACTCCAAACGAAGGGCCTGTCAGCAAAATTTCATTGGATGATGATGCTGTTGTGATCCATGGTGAGAAATGGCCTTTGGATAAAAAGCCTGGCCACACCGACATTCATTACAAGGTACATAGCTTGAGCGATGTTTGGCATGATGTTGGATTTCTGCACGGTCCGGAACCAAGCCCGCATAATAAGCAGGCGGTTACTATCCATGCAGCAGATGGCCTATCGGAACTGGGCTGGACTGAAATTTGCTATGGTGCAGCAAGGATTGGCATGGAATCTACGGAACTCGCTTTTCCGATGACGGGAAATCTGTCAACCCATCCTTTTGCGCTTCACTTTGAAGCAAACGAAAAGGAAGAAGCAACAGTAGCATTAATGGATAACGAGATTCATTTTACAGGGAAAAATGATGCACTGGAAAATGCAATCTCCTATTTTTTCCGGGAAAAACATTGGCGTTTTCAAGGTCATTTCGGTTCATGGGAGCGTCAATTCCATGCCATGGCAAATGAGGACGAAGAATTGTTTCACTTCACCTGGCAGGATGAAGGGGAAAGAGCCGAGCTGGATGAGCTTATGGACCAATTGGATGGAAAAGTGAATAAAACGGAACCAATCCGGATGACCGTTTATTTATCCGATGCCAAAGAGATCAGGGATGAAGTGGCAGCAAAAATCCGTGACAAATTCCCCGAAAGTGACGTGCAGGTAAGATCTGCATTTAAGCCGGGATATTTTTGGGTAACCGAAGAAATTTTGCCCCGTTTAACTGCATTGGATGCTGAGGTTGACGCTGTAACAATTTATTGTTTAAAAGAAGAAAGAGAAGACGGGCTGGAACTGCCGATCCGCTGGATTCAGGAAATGTACCCGATTGACGAAATGATTGCGCAAAAATTAAACATTGATGTGTCCAGCATTCAGTTTGAACTAACCGAAGAATTGGATGCTACATATCGATTGTCCGCTTATGGCCGTAACGGGGAAACACTGACGGAGGATGCCATTTCCATTCCGGTCTCCAAAGTGCCTTATGTGGAAGAAAATAAATACAGCTACCCGACTACAAGCCATTTATTCGCAGAGCAGCATGGAGAAGTCCTGGTAGATGCCATCATTCAAACTGACCGGGAACGCTTTTATCTATATTATATGGAAGAAATTTTGCCAAAGCTCTGGGAGAAAGCGGATGTTTCCGATGAACTGAGCGGCACATTAAAACCTTTATTTGACCGGATTGAAATCGTAGCCGGCTTGAGCGAGGAAGAAATGAAAATTCCTGTTGCTGAAGAACGCATCTCCTCCCTGGAAGCCCTGCATGAGGATGTATATTTTAATACATTGGATTACTTTCACATCAAGGGGGAGGAAACAGCGGATAAACCGTACATCACACCTGGCGGGGTCTATCCTTTCATGAAAGTAACTCCGGGAGAAAAGCCAAGCGCGGAAATAACCGCGTATGCCTGGTCGGAACGGGAAAGACCATCGGTTGCAACGACAAAACTGGGCTTCCAATTCGGGCACAGGCATCCGTTATGGGCGGAATGCCTTGTCGATGAAACGCCGCAAAGGATCGCTCTGGATACACATAAGGAAAACGGTTTTGTGCCTTTGCCTGATGACCTGCCAAAGCCAAAATCGGCGGAGTTCCGCCCGTGGCTGGCCGACTATTCCTACCGTGGCAGGCCAATCTTTGTTTATGAGCTTTTCCATGATATAAAAGAGGACTATTATTCTGCCATTAAGCTGTCTGTACATAAGCCGACAGTGCTTATCGAAACAGGTCATCATGCGAATGAGGTCTCCAGTACACCGGGAGTCATGGAAATGCTGGACAGTCTGGATAAGGAGCACCCGGATCTGTTGAAGCATCTCAATCTGGTCGTGATCCCGCGCGCCAATCCGGACGGGACCGCCCTTCAGCAGCGGATGGCAGAAGATAATCCGGAGTGGAAGCTGCATGCGGCAAGGTATAATGCGGTTGGGCTGGAATTTTCCCATGTGAGATATAAAGACTCGGTATTCGGGGAAGCAAATGTGCTGCCAAAAATCATGGACCGCTGGGCACCGGACATCCTGATTGATAATCACGGCATCCCAAGCCATGAGTGGACACAGCCTTTTGCCGGGTATCATATTCCGCCAAGGTTTAACATGTCATTCTGGATCCCAAGTGCCATGCTGTACGGCATCGCCCGCCAGCTTGATAAAGAAAAGTACCCGCAGCACACGGAAATTTTAAATCAGATTACGCAGTCCATCCAGGCAAAGGTCAGCGGGACAAAGATTCATGAGCTGAACCAATACTGGCTGGATAGATACAAAAAATATGGCCATCAGTTTATGCCGGAGCTATTTCCGATCGAGCTGGTGGAGGAATTTATTTTTTATCACTGGAATACAAAAGTACATCCGGACTCCGTCAATGGGATTGAACGCTTCCCTGAATGGGTAAGCGCGGAGTTGATCTCAGAAGCCGCAGATGAAACTGTATACGGCGAGACTTTGGAAATATGCAAGGACGGGCAGCAGCTGTTTGATCTGGGTGCCGTGGATTGGATTAATAAAGATGTACAGGCCATCCAAAAAGCATATGGGGAAAATAACGTAAGCATTTCGCGCGTGCGGCCGCTGAACATAAAAGAATAAATAAAGCAGGCTGGATGATGAATCTTTTTCAATTCAGCCGGAAAGGTACTTGAGGGGAATAATGCAAGTTCCCTTCACGTACGTTTGCAGCAATAGAAAGGTGAGTTACATGAAAAAGCTATTATTAACAGGGTTTGAACCCTTTTTGGACTATCCCGTCAACCCGACGATGGAAGTGGTCAAAAGTTTATCCGGGACAGTCGTCAACGATTATCTCATTCACGGAGAAATTCTGACGGTTGATTTCTCCAAAAGCGGGGAGCAGCTTTTGGAAGCGATAGAAGATGTAAAACCGGATGCCGTTATTTCCCTTGGACTTGCAGGCGGAAGGCATAAAGTCACTCCTGAAAGAATTGCCATCAATTGTAACGACGGTCCTGAGGACAATAACGGATGGAAACCAAACGGCGAAAAAATTTTCCCGGACGGCAAGGATGGGATGTTTACGACACTGCCTATTGACCAAATGGCAGAACGCCTGAAAGAATCCGGACTGCCTGCAGAGATTTCGAATACGGCAGGCACCTATTTATGCAATAACGTCATGTATCACGGTCTGTATTATATGAGGAAAAATGAATTAACCATACCATCCGGTTTCATTCATATCCCGGCTTCCCATGCATTGGCCATCGAGCAAAGAAAGCTGCCAAGCTGGTCTCAGGAGGATTTGAACCGGGCAGTGGAATTGTGTGTGGAGTGTTTGTAAAAGGAGGGGCCGCCCCCTCCTTTTACTATTATCTTAGTTTATTGATATGGGGGCAGCTGACTCCTTGGAGTTGGCCCGTTAGTTAGTAAGTAAAATACACTAGATAATAGGAATTCACTTATTATAGTTACATTTCTTTTCAACTCTTTATCATTGCCGTTCTAAATAACAGGATTCTTCGCTCTGAATGTCTTCTTTTCCTAATAAACCAATATCGTCCTCGTTTATTTTATCTATATAGAAACTAAGATAAATTCCAAGTTCTTCTCCTCTAAAATGAATTTCGATTCCATCGCCATTATCTTCCAGCCAATATGAAAAGTCTGTGTCATAAGTTTCGACATATACTGTTTCCTTATCCTTAAATTCAATTCCATCGTCAAAAGGCATGCAATTAGGCTCACCTGCTGGTTCTCCATCTTCATATCCCGCAGTACCTATCCAATAACCTCCAATTAAATCTTCTTCAGTCACTTTAGCACTGCAGCCAATCAGGATTATTAAAAGTAGGGAAAGTAATAAACAATATTTCATTCTCCGCAAATTTTAACACTCCGTATAAAATATCATTATTTTCTTAACAAAGATACTGATTACAAAATGCCAGTAATTATTGCCGTTCTAAATAACAGGATTCTACTTTCGAATCCCTATTTTTTTCTGATGTTAAAACTATCTCATTGTCACTCATTTCTTCAATTTCATAAATAAGATAAAGGCCGAATTCATCCCCAGCAAAGTGAATCTCCGATCCAGAATCTTCTAACCAATACTTAAAATCACTCTCAAATCCCTCAATATATACAATACCTTCATCTTTAAACTCCAGGCCGTGAAAAGCAGTAAGTACGCAAGAGTTCTCTTCACTAGGCTCACCTTCATTTTAGATATCAGGCTACTTTTTTAATATTGCCGCTCTAAAAAACATGATTCTTCGCTCTGTGTATCTCCTTTACCTGTTAAGCCAACCTCATCCTCACTAATTTTGTCAATATAATAGCTTAAATAAAGTCCGAATTCTTCTCCTCTAAAGTGAATTTCAATTCCATCACCATTATCTTCCAGCCAATATGAAAAGTCACTGTCATATACCTCGACATAAACAGTATTATTGCTGTTAAATTTGAGGCCATCTGTAACAACATCTAAGCAATACGGTTCTCCACTTGATTCACCATCCTGATAGCCTGCTGTAGCTACCCAATAACCGTCAATTAAATCCTCTTCTGTCACTTTAGCACTACAGCCAATCAGGATTATTAAAAGTAAAGGGAGTAAGCAATATTTCATTTTTTTCTTCATACCTATCCCTCCTTACAATGTTTAGTTATTTGGTTTAAAATCAATTATCTATTTTTCTCCTTTTGCCAAAACTTCTATAGATTCTCCATTTTCACTTCCATCATAAATATACGCATAAGTTTTGGATCCATAGTCTAACTGTATTTTTTTCAGTTCATTCCCGATAGCATACCAATCATGCGAATTAATCTCTTTATTTGGAAAATAAAGATTAGGATTTTCTTTATGTAATTCCTTCCATCTTTCCATTTTTTCAAAGGTTCCATCTAATGGATAGAATTGAATGTTCAATTCTTTACCATTTCCCTGTTCACTAATAGCCATTTCAAGATTTAACCTATCTGCTACCTTTAAAGCTTCTTCTACCTTAATATCTCCCCCCATTTCTTTCTTTTCACTATCGAATCCAACAACTGTTTTAGCAGCTTCTACAAAGCCACTGATGTTTGCTTTTTTTGCTAATTCCGAAACAACTTTATTTACTATATTTGTAACTATAAAATTCTCTTCATAATTAGCATATTCATTTTTTGAGTTTTCTAATTCATTCTCCTCAATGTTGGTAGATGCTTGCGGCCCTGTAGCGTATGTTATTGCCGTAGACTCAATCCTGGGCATAATATAATTATCAGGGTCATTAAAAACCCATTCATGAAACTCTTCCTTATTCATTATATCCCCACTAGTATTATACTCAACTTGTTTTATTACCGATTCTAAAAAATGACCAGAAATATTATGATGGTTTTTTTCATATTCAAGTTTACCTACTTGAATTACGCTATCACCATCAACCATGCGCGTGTGTAAATCTTTTAGAAGCATTAAATAAGCTTCCAATTTACTGCGGTCATAATAATCCACATTGGTCTCACTCGGGATATGGTTGCCAAGGAAAACATATGCTTGTATCATGACCATTTCATCTTCTAATGCATCTGCAGAAATGACAACCTTATCATTAAGCCTTTCAGTCAATTTATCTATATCTTTTTCATTTATAAAACCGGCAATTTCTTCAATTTCTTTTCTTTTTCCCGCATTAAGAAATTCATTTTGAAAATAGTCATAAAGCACATCTTGCTCATAAGGTGATAAAGTTTTTCCATTTGCTAACTTAGCGGCGATTTCTCTTGGCACTTGCCACTCCTCTTCCCCATAAATCTCTTCCATCATCGCAGAATACCCTTCCACATCCCGTAACACACCAAAATTAAAGTTATCAGGTGACAAATCCCCACGTTCCACCTTCGCCTCTACATCAGCCAGATAACGCTTCATCGTCTGCAAATCCGCCCGAACCGATGTCATCGCCTGGACCTGTGACTTATCAAGCGCATTCAAATCCTCCACGATATTCCTGACCTTCTTTTTCCCCCGATCCACACTTTCCAGCACTGCAGTATCATCGATTCGGTCAACCGCAACAAGATCCTGCACACTGCCAATGATACCATTTGCATCATCGGTTAATGCCATCGCCCGATCTTTCGCTTTGTCAAATCCGTCGGTCACTTCATTTTCCAGGAAATCCTGTCTGATGAGCCCATTTGGGTTTGGCTCAAAGGCTTCCACGGAATTTTGCATTTTTTTCAGCACCGTTTTATAATCCTGCAGGGACTGATACAGGAAAATAAGAAAAGGCTGATGGACTTCATGGAAAAAATAACGGATGGCATCCCCGCCTTTTCCCCTTAACGCGTCCTCCATCGCAAAAAAGTCGCGAATGGACCGCTGAACTGCGCTTATCTTTTCATGTACATCATCAATGTCCCGAATGCCTTCTTCAAGACCGCTCATCAATGAATCTACATCTAAAACTTTCAAACATGACACCCCCAACAGCTTCTGGCATTCTCTCATCTACTTAACTCTTCATTCTAATCCCATTGGCCACATGCTGATCCGTTACCCTGTATTTTTCAACCGCTTCTCCGGCCGCCTGCAAATGCTCGTGAAAAACCTTCTCAAATTGCGTCAAAATAGACTCATAGTCGTGTTTGATCTCATTATATTCATGCACAGCATCAAGAACATTTTCCCCTTTAATCTCTTTGGCGAATTTGGTTGGCATAACACTTGCTGCTGAACGCATACCAGCAATGCCCCGATTGGCAACAACAGCATCCACCTTAATTTCTTCACTCATGTCTGACTTTGCACCTCCTGCTTCCTGACTTGCAATGTGCTCCGCCGGGATTCCAAGGAAGATATACTGCTTTTCAAACTTCTCATTTCTCCTTCAATCATCCTGATTTTCTCCTGGATTTTATCTTCCACGGCAGCAATCTGATGATCCGGAATGTATGCAAAGCTTTTCCTTAAATCCCCTTCCTTCAATTCAGTCAGATCCCTGGCATGATTTCCATGAAATGTTTTCGCAGCAAACCCGGGTTTGGAACAGATTTCTTCCGTTTCATAAAAATCACTTTTACTGTTATGTAAATCCCTCAGTGCCTTTTCAAGTCTGCTCAATTTCTCTCTTTGGCCGGCAAGACTTAAGCTCTGCGCACCTATGAGCCGTTGCACCTCCATCAATTCTGAATTAATCGAATACAAATCCGCACTCATGGTTCCACCTCTTTTTACCTAATCCTTTTCGATTATACATATGGTGCCATATTATTCTAATAATTACATCATACTGGAAATTAGAGGAATTTTATAGGGGACTTTTAACCCATTTTTGTTTCTTTACCAAATAACATCCGGCGGATATGCAGGTCAAAAGTATGAGGATTCCCTGGCAGATATTTGTTGAAACCGATCTGAATTATCTAAAAACATTTTTTTAACTCAATAAAAAATGTCGTATTATGTTCGCATCTTTTTGTGCTATAATACGTTCAAAGGAGGTGAAATGATATGGAAAAGGAAGAGCAAATCATTGGCATGCTTGAACAAATCATGGGCACTTTGGGTGAGCATGGAGAAAAGCTGGACGAACATACACGAATTCTTGGTGAACATGATAAAAAATTGGAAGAGCATAGTGCTCAATTCAGGGAAAACAAAGAAATACTTCATGCTCTGATGACGGGGCAAGAGTATTTAAAGGCAGAAATGGACGGCATGAAAATTGCCAATGCAAAAGAGTTTGGTGATGTGAAGGAAAAAATCGATGTTGTTTCGACAAACCTGGACCTCTTGCGGGAAGACACATGGGCAAACAAAGTAGATATTCGCCGAATCAAAAATACAATGGGGATGGAGTAGTTCTTATTTAATAATGACCAACGCCTCTACATTACTTCTCAGATCAAACTTCATTTGTTCCTCTATATCTACTTGCAGTGCAAGTACTGGCATCAAAACCGGAATATTGCCTATCATTAAATATACAGGGGCTGATCATACAAATTACTATGACCAGCCCTGTATATTATAAAGCCAAAAAGCCTTCATCCTTTTTCCCGGTATCCAGCCCCTGCCCGGTTTCCGTCCGGCACATCATCCTGTCCCATGATTTCATCTCCTGCTGGCTGCTTGTGCCCCACAACAACAGACTTCCGATCCCATTTACTATTTCAACTGCAATTGGTATCCGGTTTGTTTTTTAATAGTTCCTGCTACTGTTTCCCAATCTTCCGGTGATGGCTCTACAGGAATTTTAATGGAAACCTTAGCCTTATCCATGTGAATGGACGGGTTTCCTTTTAAATTCCAGGCTGACGGGATGGCTTCTTTAGTAATGCGAATAATCTCATTTTGCTTCGGTTGTTTGGCGGGCTGGACATTCATGCCGGTCTGATCACTCAGTGCTTGCATCATTTCCCCGAAATTATCTGCCACTTCAGGTGAAATGAAATGGAGTTCCATGAACGGTTCACTGCCCTGCATTTTGATACTGGCTTTGTAAATGGTTACACCAAATTCTTTTCCATATTGCTTGGCTGTTTGAATGGCTTGATTATTTTCCATCCGTTCCCGTCTCTCCGCCGGCCGAAATACTCTGCCCGCTTGCCCGGTCTCTACCGTTGGGGCTGCACCATCCTCGGCAAATTGCAGGGTAAACCCGGTAATCTTTGCAAATGACTCCATCACACGATGTGCATTTTCCGGTTTTGCATCTTTTGTAACAACAAGCCCTTCGTTGATATGCACAGACGGCATATCGGCAGGCTGTTCGAGCAGCTGGCTTAAAAGCGGCTGGAAAGCTTCATGTCTTACGGAATCGGAGAATACAACCGGCCAGCCTGTATCATGCATGATTTGATTTTCGATATCTTTCCGCTCCTGATCCGTAATGCCCTTTGGAAAATCAAAGGAAAGCAAAATATGCTCCGACTCCGTGCCCATTTCCTGGACACCACATTTCAAAAAGCGCGGATGATCTTTTAGAAACTCCCGTACCATATCCATGGCGTGATTTGCGTTCATTTTAATTGCCTGGACCGGCATATCCAAATTGCTGAGCTTACGCCGCAGCTCACTTGTCAGTTTATAACCGTTTGTCCCTTCCGGATCAATAAAACGATGTTTATCCGGAATGCTCTGCAGTGCCAATGCCACTGCAAATTGCTGTTTAGCATTTTTTACTTTCAGTTTTTGAAAAAATTCCTGTAATGATGCTGTATATTCCGGAGCCAGATCCCAGTTTATTTTCTCCAAATAGGGCCGGCTGTAAGAGAATACGTTCTCTGCAGCTTCCTGGAACTCCTCAATGGGAAGGTTCCATTTACCAATATTCTCCACTACTTGCGCTGCTTCAATTCTGTCTATTTTTCCTTTTGGCTTATCCATAAAAAGAATGGCTGTTTTCGGGTGTACATTTTGACAAAGGCCAATCTTTAACGTCTCTTCCCCCTCTTTTTTATAAAGCAGTACATTTCCAATCAGCTGTCTCAGCCGCTCCTGCTCCCGGTTAATCCGATAATTTTTCCCGACCACGCCCTGACCGGACTTTCTTTTTTTAAATGGATAAGTTTCTCCATTTTCCACTAATGTTGGGTGGTATTTCGGATGAATTTTAGCTGCCAGGGTCGTTCGTGCTTCATCATCCCCGTGGACGAGAAGCGTGTAAGCCGGCTCAAGGGCTTCAATGAATCTCGTCATTTCACTGGCGTCCGCATGAGCGGATAACCCAAATTTATCAACCCTGGCATGTACTTGATGGGTCTCTCCGTCAATATCAAGGGTCGTTTCCGTGCCTTCCGCAAGTGCGAGCAATTTTTTTCCCGGACTCTCTTCATCCTGGTAGCCTGTGAGAAATATAGCATTCTTTTTATCTGAAACAATATGTTTGGCATACCAAGCACTGGCGCCGCCTGTCAGCATGCCTGAGGAAGCGATGATACAAGCGGGCTTTCCGTTGATAATTTCTTTGCGGTCCTTTGCACTGACTGCCATGCAGCGCCCTTCTGTCAGAAAGGCATCACCATTTGTCCGGATGCGGTGTGCGACAGGCCCTTTCAGGTAATGGGGATAGCTTTTATAAATCCGGCTGACCGGGGTGACGAGTCCATCAACATATATAGGAAAAGATGGAATCAGCCCTTTTTCCATAAAATCCTGTAACACGAGCATGACTTCCTGGGCTCGTCCTAATGCAAAAGCAGGAACTAGGGCAAATCCGCCATTTTCGATCGTGTCGGCCACATTTTCAGCCAGCCGTTTTTCTTCGGTGTGCCGGTCTGTGTGCATGCGATTTCCATAGGTGGATTCCATAACAACGACGTTTGGCTGCAGGTTTTTTGCCACTTTTGCACCGGGGATCGTCCGCCCGCTCCGAAAAGACAAGTCACCGGTAATCAGCAGGCTCTCCCCTTCTGATTCAATCATAAACATCACTGCCCCAAGAATGTGCCCGGCCTGGTATACGGTAATTTTCAAATTGCCGATTTCCAGTATGCCGTTTGCCGGGAAAACACGCAGATTATTAAGCAGGACACTCATCTGTTCTTCCGTGTATGGCATTAATGTTTCCGAAATCCTCGTTTGTTCAGTCAGGATTTTGAAGGAATCCTTCATCATGATTTGCATCAGATCGGCAGTAGGCGGTGTCGCATAAACGGGAGCTTCGGGATAAAGGTTGTGTACAATCGGCAGTGCACCGATATGATCGGCATGTGCATGGGTGACGAGAATTGCTTCCGGCTTATTTAAATCATCCAGCATGCCAAGCATCGGCAGCACGTTATCCCCATGCATCCTCATCCCGGCATCGATGATTATGCTCGTATTATTTATTTCAATATGAAGGCAGGAAGCACCAATTTCATTTCCCCCTCCCAGAACGGATATGTTCATGTTAAATCACCTCGTATATTATATTTAGGCTCTTCATTCCAGCCTATAAATTCCTTAAAAACCTGTTTAGTATATGT
>NZ_WIXN01000015.1 GCF_010994035.1 Virgibacillus aidingensis | reverse complement strand
GTTCAAAAAACCCCAGAAATACTTGGTACATAAGTATTTCTGGGGTTTTAACTGTCAAACTTGAGAATATATTTTACCACAAAATCCTATAATTAACTGCACTTTCTCCAAAATTCTGCAGAAAATTTGTCTTTTGGCGGTCATATTGTGACATTTTTTGCAGCAGCTTTTTATGAACGGGGTGAACTTCGGCGGAATTCTCCTCCCACGAGAAAAATCTGTTCCTGGGTTTCAAAATACGAAAAATTATCCTTTTAATATGCGTCGTCCGGACTGCTTTTCCGGATACGTCATGGAGAAAATATGACTGAAAGAGATGCTCGAGAAGTCGTCTCGGGCACGTCATTGAAAGGGAAAGGCACAATAACGTCCGACGGCCCTTGGAATGGTAAAGTTAAGGGTATTGGAAAGCTGAAGTATCGACTCCCGGGAAGACGCTTACTTGTCCAACCGAAAAACGTTTCGTTATAATCCCTTCATGACTAACATTCCGACTGCGGTTCGTTGTCCCTCGCCCCATCCAATGCTATTCGAAAAGCCAAAAGCTCAAGCTGTAACGGCTTGAGCTTTTGGAAGCTATTTTTCACATTTCCATCAAGAAACAGTATGTTTTACATTAACAGCGTTAGGCATCACCTCCTGAAAGTTCGGTTTTTGCCTTTTGGCCGGCTGTTACCCTACCGGTTTTGGTTCACTCTCCTTTGTTGAATCTGTCCGGTATTTTTTTCTTGTTGCTTCTCCCCCGCGCAAATGACGGATAGATTTGTGGTATTCAAGAACCTCCTTTACCTGATTTGCGAGCTCCGGGTTTACTTCCGGTAAACGTTCGGTTAGATCTTTGTGGACAGTGCTTTTGGAAACACCAAATTCTTTCGCTATCACTCGGACGGTTTTTCTTGTCTCAACGACATAATTTCCTATCCTGATAGTCCTTTCTTTGATGTAATCGTGCACACCGTTCGCCTCCCTATGTTGGATATTTCCGAGGTGCGGATGAGACAAGGTGTATTTTTAAGTCGTTGCTTCTATGCTGCTCCAGTGGATTTTATATATATGAGGTTATTATGTATTCGCAAAAATAGCTTTCCCCTTTTTTAAATACCCTGTTCAATAGTTATGGGAATTTTCTGTTTTCTATCTTTATATATATTTTCCCATTAAAAGGGTGATGGAATATGTTACACAAGCTCTCACCTCAGACAATTTGAATGCTTGGTTTGTAACATTTTATTAATCAACACCCGTGTTTATGATTAAATTTGCATCTTTCACCAAAAAGGACAAGGAGTATTTTAAAAAGAGGCTTTGGACATCAGGATTAAGTACAGATATTGGCCGCTGTTTTAGCTGATCAATACCATTAAAAAAACAAGCGGGCCTTTATTATTGTATGCAGTTACATCCGGGACAGGAATTTTTCAGCTGAAAAGAATACAGATTCATGAAGCGATCTTAGCGATCTTATGGATGAAGGTGTATAGTACCATGGGCTGTGTTTTATTGAAGAATAGCATTATTGTGATTTCAAAACAATGGAGCTCTTCGGAAGTTTTTACTATCATGAAATAATCGGGAACGCCGGGAGATATGCTATCAATCTAAAATCTAATGGATATCCAAGGTGGAATAATCCAGCTGTAAATGAAGCAAAATAAAAAGGCATCTATTTTTCAATGCCATATAAGTTTTATTATTTTATAAAAAATGGTTCAATTTTCCCTTCCGGTACCAGAATAATTCTTTCAATTTTTCCTCACTGTTATTGCTTTTATATCTGATTGAGTGTCAATCCAGTTCACCAAGCCATGGATCTTTCATCATTCTTGCTCCAGAACTGTGCCCATCCAGTTCGCCAAGCCAAGGGTCTCCCATTGCCCCTGCTTCAGGGTTATCCCCGTCAAGTTCGCCAAGCCAAGGGTCTCCCATTGCTCCTGCTTCAGGGTCATCTCCATCAAGTTCGCCAAGCCACGGATCTCCCATTGCTCCTGCTTCAGGGTCATCCCCGTCAAGTTCGCCAAGCCACGGGTCCCCCATTGCCCCTGCTTCAGGGTCATCCCCGTCAAGTTCACCAAGCCAAGGGTCTCCCATTGCTCCTGCTTCAGGGTCATCTCCATCAAGTTCACCCAGCCACGGATCTCCCATTGCTCCTGCTTCAGGGTCATCTCCATCAAGTTCACCCAGCCACGGATCTCCCATTGTTCCTGCTCCATGTTCATCTCCATCAAGTTCGCCAAGCCACGGATCAGCACTAACCATTCCAGGGGCAAAAGAAATTCCGAGTACGATAGCTGCAATTAACATCAAAGACTTGTAACTTTTCATTTTATTCCTCCTAAGTTAATTTTTTACTTTTAAGGAAAAATTGAACCATGGTCAACAATGTATTAAATCGTGCGCTGGATACCGGCTGGCTGAATGTCCACCCCGTGATTAATTCACGGGATGTATCCTTATTAGAATAACAGTTTTACTGCATATTTCTTAAAATATTCAACGGTAATTTGCTGAAGAAGTAGTCACTTCTTTTTTCTATAAAATAGCTGTAAGACTGAAGAAGAAGATCCTTATCGCGCTTTGCCTTGCCCAGGTAATACATAACAAAGGGGCTGTCGAGCGGTAATTCACTCAGGATTTCAATAGCTTTTTCATTATTTCCTTTGGCAATCTCAAGATGGGCTTGTTCACTTTTGTCTGGGGTGGTAACTCCATCAGGCTTGTTGAAGTGAGCGGACAGGAATGGAATGGTGCTTCCTTCAATTAGCTGAATCACATTTTTCAGATTATATTTCTTGCCAATTTGCAGTGCCTGCTGTATGTGGTGCATAGCCTGAAAATATGTATCAAATGTGTAGGAAAGCCCCAATCTGACATGTGTGCTCGCTTTTGTTCTCGGACTGAAGGAATGATTCAATACACGATAGCCATATTTTCTTGCCATAATAATTTCATTGCGCATTAAATAGTAGGTCATTAATATTTGGTTTAACCGTATTTTAAAGTAGGACAGCAATAGCTTGTCCCTTACAGCACCAAATAGTTCATGCTGAATATCCAAGAAGTTGCCTATTTTGCTGAATTGATTTAAGTCATAATAAATGGTAACCCTTGTAAATTCAACGATACATTTCAATTCAGGCTCACTGGTTTTGATCTGTTTAATTTGCTGGAGGGATTGATCCGGTGTATAAGATCCGAATCTGCGGTCAACATTAATCTGATAAACTTTTGCCCATAATCGGTTTGAAGCATTTTCCGATTCTTTATTTTTATTAATAAGCTGCTGGAGTTCTTTATAAAACCCATGCATATACAAAAACTCCATGCTTTTTTTCTGAATATCCAACGATTGGGATTCCATGCAATATGTTTTTACCATTTCCGTTACAGTTTCATTATCATGTTCCTGTGTCAACACTTCCATCAGTTCTTCTAATGTTAAATCCTCCTTGTTCGACAGGAAAATTGTCGGCAAGTGCATAAGGCGAACTCCTTTCTTAAGAATACGTATACACGCAGTCATATTCATAAGATGTTGGTTTATTGGACAAAAATAAAATTCGTCATAATTCAGCATTACCTTTTACTTATTGACTATTTTAACATATATTTACCTAATTTCTAGAAAAACCGTTCGACAAAATCTGCACCAGGCCTCCATCTAAAACTGGGATAAACCGCCTGGTGTTCATCAATTTTGAGTGCCGGAAGCACGATTTACCGTCTGGAACTTTTGTCGTGTTTTGGAGAGGCAGTTACAGAAGTCAATTATTAGAAGCACTCTAATCCGAGTAAAATGCGTTAGTTTCTTTTCCTTGCATCATAAAAAAAATACCCCCACCGAATGATGGGGGCTTTCTTTCTTATTCATTTTCTGATTCCGTTTCGTCAGATGGGTCTGTTGCCTCATCTTCCTCCGGATCTTGTACAGGATCCGTTACTTCATCTTCAGATTCACCATCTTCGTCTTCACTGGGGGCAGGGGACGTTCCGGTTTCTTCCTCTTCTGTTGCATCTTCATCCGGCAGGCCGGACTCTTCACTTTCTTCACTGGCATCCGTGTCTTCGGAAGCCTCTTCTGTCAAGCTGCTCAGGCTGCTTACCGGCTGTCCGAAGAATTCTTCCGGATTTACTTCCTGACCATCTTTTCTCAGCTCGAAATACACATGTGTTCCATCGTCTTTGCCAAATAGATTGTTCCCGGCTGAAGCAATCTGTTCACCTTGGCTTACTGTATCACCTGCAGAAACTTGTACATCTTCCAATGCCGCATAATAAGTCATCACATCGTCATCATGTGACATGATAACAACATTTCCTAAAAGCGGGTCTTCCTTGACTTCAGTAACTGTTCCGCTCAATGCGGCAATCACATCAAATGTTTCTCCTTCAGGGGCAGCAATTCCAACACCTGTACTTTGATAGTAGCGGTTGTTATAAAGAACCAGTGCACTTTCCTGATCCTCTTGATCTGCGTTGTAATCATAGAATTTAGTTACGATTTCTGCTTGCTCTTGATCTGCTACAGGCATCTGAATAATTTCCTGCTGGTCCACTACAGGCTGAGCTTCTTCATCATTTGGTGTCGGAGAATAATCATCCGTTTCCACTTCCTGCTCATCCTGCTCTACCTGCGGGATCTGATTATCCAGGTTTTGATACCAGATTACTGCCGTTAATAGAACAGCTGCAATAGTTAAATAAAGCGCCGGGAAAAACCATTTCTTCCGGAAAATGCGTCTCCACTTATTTTTTGAAGCGCCGTTGTTTTCCTCTTTCATATGTTATCACCTCAACAACCATTCTGATCAGAAAAAGGAAAAACTATACATCATTGCATGAAAAATTCTAGTTTTTATGTATTTTTTGAGAGAAACAGGGTAAATTAAGCGTTTATGCGGGACAGAGGAACAGCAAAAAACATCCAGTGGAGAGCTTGTGGCGCTCTTTTATATTCATTGAATGGACAGGAGACAGGGAAAAAGGAATTAACCTTTAGAGAAAGCTGCTCATTTTTATATGTTTACACAAAAGCACCCAAAACATAGTAGATTCACCCATATATACAGAAAAGTGCTCATAGTTTAGCAGGTTTCGCCCATATATACAGCAAAACGTCCATAACATAAATAATTCGCTCATATACCAAAAAATGCCCATAAATTGGTACTGCACCCCGAGAGTTAGAATAAATTACTAACCTTCGGGGTGCAGTACCTCAGCCCATATCCCGTAAAAATTCTTCCAAACAGCACGATCAACTTCTCAAGCCGCTACAAAGGACATGTTTGAACGCTTCAGACCAAAAATATGAAAAGTCCCTGCTTATCTGCTGACGAGGGCTGGCGCGGAATCTGTCACCGTACTGACTTCCACATCCTTGTAGTAATATTTGACGATATCCTGATAACTGTTCCCTTCCTCTGCCATACCATTAGCACCGTACTGGCTCATTCCGATGCCATGGCCATAGCCTTTGGTCGTAAAAATTAAATGATTATCCCGCTGTTTAATTGAGAAATCACTTGATTGCAGCTCCAGTTTCTCTCTTACCTCTCTGCCGGAAAGTTCGTTTCCATTTAATACTAACTGGTCAACCCGCTCACTATCTGTACGGGTAACTTCAATATCAAATGATTCATTGTTTGGAAGTTCAATTTCCAAGGCTTCTTCGACCTGTTCCATGGAAAATGTTTTTTGATCCCTGAATTTTGGGGAATCCTCGTCCCAGCGGCTTTCTACACTTCGCAAATATGGCAGTTCATCTTCCCAGTAATCCTCGGAGTTTTCTGTATAGCCATTACTCGTCGAGAAAAATGCCGGGGTGATCGGCGCATCATTATATGTCAAAATTTCCCCCTGTGTATCATTTACCGCCTCTTTAATTTTGTTGATTTTCCAGTCATAATCGCTTCCCCATTGCTTCTGCAGTTCATAATCATCTTTATACACCTGATGCATCACAGTATCGGTCACATCATACTCATCTGTTTCATCCGTATACAATTTATGGTTTACAATATATGTTCTTGCTGCAAGCGCCTGTGCTTTTAGCGCTTCTGTTTCAAATTCTGCCGGCATCTCGGAGGCTACAACCCGTACGACATATTCTTCCAGGTCCACATTTTCCACCTCATCGTAGGCATGCCGCATTACTGAGACAGAAACAGGGGAAGATGCCAATTCTACAGCCGGTTCTGCCTTTGTTTCCACGGTAGTCGCTTCATGCTGCTGATCTTCGCCAAAAGGGACGACGATTAAAGTTGGGATTACCAGAATAATCAACATTAATGCAGATACGAAGAAGAAAGACGGTATTTTCCAGTTCATTCTTCGTTTCGTTAACATGTGACGGGGTTTAAATTTCCGGGCCGGCTTCTTTCTAGGGATGTCTGCCGTTTTTTCAGCAGGTGTTATCGTTTTTGCTGCAGCCTGCTGCTTTTCTTTAATCTTTTTCAAAACATCGGTTTTCTTCTTCTTTGCTGGATTGATTAAATATTTTCGTTTACTCATCATGGCCCCCTTCTTGGAAATAATCTAGCATTCCTACTATTAACTATATACACAAAAATAAAGTAATAGAACATAAAATTCAATTAAAAAACAGTGAAACAGCGGGACGGTTCCCCTGTTGCAGTGCAAGAGGAGAACCGTCCCGCTGTTCCATTAGACAAGTACTTCCGGGTTATGCTGTATTTTTGCTTTTTCTTTATCCTCCAGTGTTTGGTCATATAAGTGGCATGCTACATAGTGATCCTGGTCTACTTCCTGCCATACCGGTCTTTTTACGGAACAGACTTCCATAGCGAATGGGCAGCGGGTCCGGAATACACATCCGCTTGGCGGATTAATCGGACTTGGCAAATCACCTTCCAAAATAATTCGCTCCCTGCTCTCTTCAATATCCGGATCAGGAATCGGTATGGCAGACAGCAATGCCTGTGTATATGGATGCAGCGGGTTATCATATAACTGGCCGCTTGAAGTCAGTTCCACCAGATTGCCCAGATACATGACACCGATTCGGTCGGAAATCTGTTTAACCATAGATAAATCATGCGCAATAAACAGGAAAGTCAGTCCCTTGTCTTCCTGCAATTCTTTTAAAAGATTGACCACTTGCGCCTGCACGGAAACATCCAATGCCGAAATCGGTTCATCGGCAATAATGAAATCCGGATCCAATGCCAGTGCACGAGCAATGCCGATACGCTGCCGCTGTCCTCCGCTGAACTCGTGCGGATAGCGATTGGCGTGATCCCTGTTAAGTCCTACCTCTTCCAGTAATTGATAGACTCTGTCCATTTGTTCTTTTTTATTTTTATATAAACCATGGACTTCCATCGGTTCCGAAATGACTTCTTTTACAGTGGAACGCGGATTTAACGATGCATAGGGATCCTGAAAAATCATTTGCATTCTGCGGTAGTAATTGAATTTCTCTTTTTCATTTAATGCATGGATATCATTGCCGTCATAAAGCACTTCGCCGTCTGTTTTATCATAAAGACCAAGAATGGTACGGCCGATAGTTGATTTTCCGCAGCCTGATTCTCCCACCAGGCCAAATGTTTCTCCTTTATTCACATGAAAGGTGACACCATTTACTGCCTGAAGAACCTGACCTTTTCCCATCACAAAATGTTTCTTCAGATTTTTGACCTGTAATATTTTCTCGTGCATGATTTTTTCTCCCCTTTATTTCTGCCAGTATCTTCTGGCTGCGCAGAGTTCTTTTTCATATTTTGTACCTTTTAGTTCGGTAATTTCGATGCCTTTGCCGGTTTGCGGAGAATGCAGCATTTTTCCATCACCATAATAAATGCCTACATGATGGAGAGCTCCCTTTCCTTCTTCATAGGCAAAGAAAAGCAAATCCCCCGTTTCCAGTGCATCAAAGGCTACTTCTTTTCCGGCTGCTGCCTGGTCCCCTGCATCTCTGGCAATGTTATATCCATTGGCTTTATGAACTGCGTAGGACAGCCCCGAACAGTCGTAGCCGAAAGAACTCATGCCGCCCCAGAAATAGTCCAGGGAAAGAAAGGGTTCTCCGGCCTTGACGATATCCAACCCGTTTCCTTTTCTTAAACCATCTTCCGTCCGGAAAAGTTCTGCATTATCCCTGGAGATGTAATGATTCCCCAGGGGAGTTACTACTTCTATCCGGTTATCATCCGTGCTTGCTGCCGGCAAAATTGTCATATAGCTGAGCTTCATGACCTTTTCTTTATTTTCATTTTCCAGCCATGCCTTATCCGTGTTCACTGCTGCTGTCTGATCTTTCTGCCAGTCTGATTTTTTTACTTGGCTCAGCTGGTTTAATGGCACCCATCCGGGATAGCCCCGTTCATCCTTTTTAGAAGGCTGGGAAGGGATGACGACATGTGCCCAATCCCCCTTTGTTTCCGTCACAATCACCGGTTCACCGAACAGCAGCTGGGATTGGACCCGGTTTTCCGTGCATAATGCGAGATTCATTTCATAAGAGAGTCCATCAATCCATGCTTCTATATTTGTTGGGTTGGCTGTGCCTGACCGGTCTATTTCTCTGGCCGATGCCGGCTCCGTCCAGACGGTTGCAACCTGAACTGCGGCAACCCACATCTCTTCCGGGAATTGGTCAAACATTTGTTTAGTCATTATAGACACTCCTTTCCGTACTGGAAAATCTGCTTTATTAAAATAAGCAATGATAAAATTAAATCGGATAGATCTTTATTGCCTCTAATTCGAGGAAACTATAAAATCATTATTCAATTTTTCTATTCCCAATCCGGGTCGGCTGCCCCAAGTTATTTTATTCTTTTGGTAGCTGATGCCGCCTTCGATGGAATCGCCCGTAAGCATGAGCGGGGCATCGAAATCATACCTTGTTACATTGGGCTGGCTTGCTGCAAAATGGGCGGCTGCCGTGATGCCAAGCTTTGTTTCTATCATGCTGCCGACCATGCATTTCACCCCATACACTTCCGCCAGCCCGGCAATCTTTAATGCCTGATGGATACCGCCTGCTTTCATTAATTTTATATTAATGAAATCCGCCGCTCTCTGTTCCAGAACATGTCTGGCATCCAGTGGAGAAAAAACACTTTCATCAGCCATGATCGGTGTATCCGTGTTGTCTGTTACATATTTCAATCCTGCAATGTCATATCGCTTTACCGGCTGTTCTATGAGCTCAATATCTAACCCGAGGTCTTCCATTTTCCGTATGGCTCTTACAGCTTCTTTTCTTTCCCAGCCCTGATTTGCATCCAGCCGGATGGTAATCTCATTTCCTGCACGCTTGCGAATGGCCTGAATCCGCGCTATATCCTTATTAATATCGTCTTTTCCTACCTTGATCTTTAAAACATCGAAGCCATTATTATTATAAGTTAAGGCATCCGCTGCCATCTGCTCCGGACTGTTTACACTGACGGTGTAGTCTGTTTCGATTGCATCGGTATAGCCGCCAAGAAGTTGTACAAGCGGCATGTCTGCTTCTTGGGCAATGCAATCATAAACAGCCATGTCCACGGCAGCCTTCGCGCTCATATTTCCTACTAAACTCGTATGTATTTTTTCAAAGACCTGCTCATAATGCAGCAATGATTCTCCCAGCAATACCGGTTTTAGAATTCCATTAATTGCGTATTGAATGCTTGCCAGGCTGTCTCCTGTAATAACATGTGTCGGTGGGGCTTCCCCCCATCCGGTAATACCATTGTCTGCCGTTATTTTTACGATAATGGTTTCCGCTACAGTAACCGTGCGCAGCGCTGTTTTAAATGGCGTATGCAGCGGGATTTGCATATGGTATGTTTCGATTGCTTGTATGTTCATCACGATGGTCCTCCAATTTGCCGGGTATATTTGACCAGAGATAAAACTTATCCGGAAATTTCCGGTTTAATTTATATTTAATGTGCCAGTATCGGAACGGGGAGCGGATTTCCGGCATGCTCGCGCGGGCTGAAGTTGTACAAGCGTAATTTATCCTCTTACTCGAATCGATTTGAAACCAGCCTCGAGCGGTTTTTCGTCATGCTCGATCGATTTGATGTTCCTCCCGATCGATTTTTCCTTCTGCTCGATCGACTCGATGTTCCTCCCGATCGATTTTTCCTTCTGCTCGATCGATTTGATGTTCCTCCCGATCGATTTTACCTCATGCTCGATCGATTTTTCCTTCTGCTCGATCGATTTGATGTTCCTCCCGATCGATTTTACCTTCTGCTCGATCGATTTGATGTTCCTCCCGATCGATTTTTCCTTCTGCTCGATCGATTTGATGTTCCTCCCGATCGATTTTTCCTTCTGCTCGATCGATTTGATGTTCCTCCCGATCGATTTTACCTTCTGCTCGATCGATTTGATGTTCCTCCCGATCGATTTTCCTCTTGCTCGATCGATTTGATGTCCCTCCCGATCGATTTTCCTCTTGCTCGATCGATTTGATGTCCCTCCCGATCGATTTTACGTCATGCTCGATCGATTTGATGTTCCTCCCGATCGATTTTCCCTTCTGCTCGATCGATTTAAAGCCGCATACTCGTATGACTGAGCAAATTATTTTACACCTGGAGCAATTTTTAATGTTTTATCCTTTGCCTGCAGCTGGCCTTTTGCACCAAGCGGTACGGAAAAGTGCGGGAAACAATGACCTATTTTAAAGCCGGATACAACCGGACATGGCAGGTCCTCAAAGTAATCTGAAAATACCTGTGAAACAGTAAGTGTTGTTTTTAAATTGGATTCGGTTTCTGCAAAGTCCCCAATAATAATCCCTGCTGCTTCCTCCAGTTTTCCGGCCAGTTTCAGCTGGTTCAGCATGCTGTCCAGTCTGTATGGTTCTTCTCCAATGTCCTCCAATAATAACAGCTTATCCTTCGTATCAATTTCATATGGGGTGCCGAGCGTACTGGCAATAAGTGATAGATTGCCTCCAACGAGTTCTCCTTCACCTTCACCGGGTACGAGCACATCAAGCGGGGAGATTTTTTCCGTGTAGATAAGTTCAACCGGCTGAAACAGCTGCTTGAAAAGCTTTGCGGATAGTTCATCAAAACCATCCTTAGCAATATCAGATACTGCCATTGGGCCGTGAAATGTGATGAGACCAGTCTTTTGCCTGATAGCGGTATGTAAATAGGTGATATCACTATATCCCCAAATAATTTTTGGGTTGTTTTTCACCAGTGAATAATCAATAGATGGGATAATACGGCCGGCACCATAGCCGCCCCGGGCAAATATGATTGCTTTTACACTATCGTCTGCCAACATAGTATGGAAATCCTGAAGACGTTGGTGATCAGTTCCGGCAAGATAGCCGTTAACTTGATCTATATGCTCACCCAGTTTTACGTGCAGACCCATATTCTCGAAAAACGGCACTGCTTTTTTAAGCTTATCTGTATTTATCGGCCCTGATGGTGTGATAATCCCAATCATATCGCCTTTTTTCAGCCTTTCGGGTAACATCATGGATACTTCCTCCTGACGTAATATAAGAAAAAGGAGCGGCCCATGCAGGAAGATGGGCCATTCTCCCATTTTTATACACCTGAAAATGATTACTGCCTGTTATTCTACATCTGCATATTTCAGATCGAAATAGCCTACCGGGTGGCGCAGAATGCCTGATACTTCATCCGATTCCAGTGCTACTGTATTGTAGTAACGGATTGGCATGGCAATCATTTCATCTGCCAGCATTCTTTCTGCCTCATACAAATACTCCCAGCGCTGTTCTTCATCTGTTTCCGATTTTCCATTTTCAATTAGTTCATCATATTCCTCACTGGAAAAACCGGTCCGGTTCATATAAGAGTCGGTTACAAAGCTTTCCAGGAAGTTTACCGGGTCATTATAGTCATTAATAAATGAGCTCCGGGAGAATTGAAGCTCCAGGTTTTGCTGTGATTCGGCAAAAACGTTCCACTCTGTATTTTCCAGTGTCATTTCCACACCAAGATTTTCCGAGAACATGCTCTGCATTGCTTCTGCCACTTCCTGGTTCAAGTCACTGGTGTTATAGGATAATACAATGTCAGGAAGCTCATCATAGCCTTCTTCTTCCATACCTTCTTCCAGCAGCTGCTGTGCAAGCTCCGGATCAAATGTAACAAGATCTCCATTTTCATCACGGAAATCTGATCCGTCCGGTGCGGTAAATCCTGGTGAAATAAAGCCATATGCCGGCTCTACCCCGTTTTTGACTACATACTGGGCAATGTCTTCCCTATTAACTGCATGTGCAAATGCCTGCCTGATTTTCTTATTCTGGAAAGGCTCTTCCGTTATATTGAAGCGGAAAAACTCCAGACCGCCGTAATCGCCAATAAATACATTATCCCCATCAATCAGCTCATCCGAAAGTTCGGGCGGAATTTCAGCGGTGTGAAGATCTCCGCTTTCAAACATTTGATACTGGGTATTTAAATCATTTACCATGGCAAAATGTACGCCATCCAGCTTAACAGAATCCGCATCCCAATACTCTTCGTTTTTCACAAAAACCATTTCACTGTCATGTTCCCAGGATTCAAGATCAAATGGACCATTGGCCACAAATGTATCTGCTTCTGCATGCCAGGAAGGATTTTCTTCCGCCACCTGATGGTTAACAGGGAAGAATGCCGGATTGGTTAATAAGTCCAGGAAAAATCCTGTTGGAGAATGAAGCACTACTTCCAGTGTTTTTTCATCTACGGCCGTTACCATTACGTCATCCGCAGAACCATCTCCAGTGTTGTATTCCTCTGCGCCTTCAATAAAGTAAGCAAGAAATGCTGCCGGAGAAGCTGTTTCCGGGTCCAGCATATACTTCCAGGCAAATTCAAAATCTGCAGCTGTCACCGGATCCCCGTTGGACCAGTTTGCATCTTCCCGAATATGAAAGGTGTATGTTAACCCGTCATCAGAAATATCCCAGCTTTCTGCAGCCCCTTCCTGTGCTGTATGGTCGTCACCCAGACGGGTTAATCCTTCCATCAGGTTGTTCAACGGATCCCAGGATACCGCATCGAAACCGATGGACGGATCCAGTGAGGATGGTTCTGAAGTATTGTTCAAGCGTAAAATTTTCTCTCCTGAACTCTCAGTATCTGCTGCATCGCCATTCCCATCATCTGTTTCCTCTGCTGCATCGGCATCCCCGGTGTCATCCGGCTCCTGCCCTGCTTCCTCATTTGCCGTACACGCAGCCAAAACCAGTGCCACAAATACGGCAAACAAAACAAGTAAAAACTTCTTCATGCTTAAAGCCCCCTTTAATTATTTTGCTGCTGTTGCAGCTAATAGTTGTTTTGCCCGCTCATCCTGCAGCCAGCAATCCACACTGTGCGAGTCACTTAATGCAGTATTTGCGGGATATACTTTATCACACACCTCCATGGCAAAAGGACACCTGGCTGTAAACGGACATCCTTGGGGAGGTGAGAATAAATCAGGTGGTGTTCCATCGATCGGCGTCAATTTTTCCCCTTCTGTGTCAAGCCGCGGAACAGATTTCAGCAAACCTTGGGTATACGGGTGTTCGCTTTTATAAAAGATTTCCCGTTTTGTTCCTGTCTCGATGATCTTCCCTGCATACATTACAGCAATGCGATCAGCTATTTTTGCAACCACCCCCAAATCATGTGTAATTAAAATAATAGCTACTCCTGTTGCTTCCTGGATTTTTCCAAAAAGCTCAAGGATTTGTGCCTGTATCGTTACATCAAGCGCTGTTGTCGGCTCATCTGCAATCAGCAGCTCCGGTTCACAAATTAAAGCAATTGCGATTACAATCCGCTGCCGCATCCCGCCGCTGAATTGGTGCGGGTATTGTTTCAGCCGTTCTTCGGGGTTGGGGATGCCAACCAAATCCATCATTTCCAACGCTTTTTTCTTCGCCGCTTTCCCGGTAATATTCTGATGCTGTTTCAGCCCTTCCATCAACTGGGTCCCAATCGTCAATGTCGGGTTTAACGCTGTCATCGGGTCCTGAAAAATCATGGAAATATCCACACCGCGAATAGCCCGCATTTCTTTTTCTGATTTTTTTGTTAATTCCTGTCCTTTAAACATGATGCTGCCATTGGATATTTCTCCAGGCGGGCTCGGAATCAGCCGCATAACTGCATTGACAGTTACACTTTTTCCACATCCGGATTCACCTACGATGGCGAGGGTTTCCCCTTTATTCAGGGAAAAATCAACACCGCGAACCGCCTGAACAGTACCGCCATATGTTTTAAACGTGACATGCAAGTCTTTGACTTCCAAAAGTTTTTCCAAGTTTTTCACCTACTTCCTTAACTTCGGATCCAGGGCATCCTGCAGTCCATCACCCAATACGTTAAAAGCAAACATCGTAAAGGAGATGAAGAATGCCGGGAAGAATAATGTCCACCAGTTACCGGATAAAATGGCTCCGAGGGAGTCATTCGCCATCACGCCCCAGCTCGCGTGCGGGGCCTGAATTCCCAGCCCGATAAAACTTAAAAATGCTTCTGCAAATATGGCCGTCGGCACGGTGAGTGTCATTTGCACGATAATCGGCCCCATCGTATTCGGGAGCAGATTTTTCCGGATGATCCTTGGTGTCTTTGTACCAAATGATTGAGAAGCGAGGACAAATTCATAGTTCTTGATTTGCATTACCTGTCCCCGCACAATTCGCGCCATTCCTACCCAGCCCGTGACGGTTAGCGCAATAATGATTGTCGTCAGGCTTGGTCCAAGTACAACAAGCAGCAGAATAACTACAAGCAAATACGGCAATCCGTAAAGTATTTCAATAATACGCATCATGATCCCGTCCGTACGGCCGCCTTTATATCCGGCCACACCGCCGTAAATGATCCCGATGGATACATCAATCAGTGCTGCCATAAAGCCGACGAATAATGAAATCCTTGCTCCGTACCATGTCCGGGTGAACACGTCCCGCCCCAGATTATCTGTACCAAACCAATGCTCCGAGGACGGCGGCTGATACTGATTGGATAATTCCTGTTTATTTACTTCGTACGGTGAAAGGACCGGACCAAATATCGCCATAAAAATAAGTAATATTAAAAATACCAGTCCAAGCATCGCCATCTTATTTTTAACAAGCCTTCTCCAGGCGTCCTGCCAGTAAGAAAGGGATGGTCTGGAAACTGTCTCGCCGGCATCTTTGTCTTTTTCCTTCCAGTCAAACCAATCGTCAGGGACTTGGGAAGGTGAACCGGGAAGGCTGCCCGTTTTATTTGTTTTCATGTTATTTGCCTCCCTTTCTGCCAGCTTTAATTCGCGGATCCAAAATGCCATAGGCCACATCCACTAAAAAGAGCATAATGATCAAAAAGGTACTGTAAAATACAGTAGTTCCCATGATCACCGGATAATCCCGCTGGTTAATGCTTTCTACAAAATATTTGCCCATTCCGGGTATTGCGAAAATTTCCTCAATAACAAAAGTACCGGTTAAAATACTTGCCAAAAGTGTCCCCATAATAGTCACTACAGGCATTAGGGCATTTCGGAGCGCGTGTTTGATAATTATTTTCCATGGTGACAGTCCTTTCGCCCTCGCCATTTTGATATAATCCTGTGTTAACACTTCCAGCATGGTTGACCTTGTCAGCCTGGCAATAATCGCCATAGGCCCCGTGGCCAGCGCAAGTGTCGGCAGCACCATATGGGCCGGACTTGACCAGGTTGCGACCGGAAAAATGGAGAGATTCACCGCAAGCTGCTGAATGAGTAACGTTGCCAAAATAAAGTTGGGTATCGATATCCCGAGAACGGCAAAGCCCATTGCAAAATAATCAATAATGCCGTTATGCCTTAGTGCGGCAAACACACCAAGCGTCACCCCTGAGAGGACTGCTACCAATATTGTGACTATACCCAGCTCGGCTGAAATCGGAAAGCCTCTTCCCAGCAGATCGTTTACCGATTGATCCGGTTTTTTTATGGAGGGGCCAAAGTCGAAGGTAACGATTGATTTAATGTAAAGCAAATACTGGACGTAATATGGTTCATCCAGATTATAATGTGCTTCCAGGTTCGCCTGGACAGTTTCATTGGATGCCCGCTCACTATTAAATGGAGATCCCGGTATGCTGACCATCAGGATAAATGTCAGTGTAACAATGATCCATAATGTAGCAATCATAATGAGCATGCGTTTTAATATGTATCGCAGCATAAGTATGCTCCCCCTTTGGAAAACCCGGCCTGCCTCCCAGCTAACGGGCGGTCAAGCCTTCGTTTCAGCAGACAAGTAATCTTTCCTGCCGTGCTTTGTTATCTATTTTTCTATGAAAATTTGGTTTGCAATGCAAGCTCGATCATCACAAGCATGGCTCGGTATGCTTCCAGTATATCTTTTGCCTGAAACCGGACCGTTGTGGTACCGGGTATAATTTCGGTTCCTGGCATTAAATGTGCCCATTCCGCTTGTCCGTAATTATTGAATTCAATTTTCAGTTCCGGATTTATTGGCGGTTCCAGAGGCTGTATGTTTGCACGATTTTCCAGTGCTTCCTTAACTTTTCCCGCCAGCAGCACTCCCGCTTTTTTCGGTGTCAGGCTTTTAGCAGCAGACCTGGAGATCGATTCTTTTACAACAGCCGTGGCTATGCCCGGTATTAATTCATTGGCCTCTGCTGCTGTTTGTTCATCACCGCTGACGAGAACGAGCGGTACGCCGAAGTAGCCGGCAAAATATGCATTAAAACCCATTTCTCCAATGGCATGATCATTAATAAAAAAATTGCGGACGGCATGGATCATGGAATGGGACATCACACCAGGCTTTCCTGCTCTGGAATGATAACCAATAAACATAGCAGCATCATATGTCTCATCCAGCCCCTGCACCATGGAAAACGGTTTCACATCTCCGGTAATTAAAGCGGCCTCTTCATGAAGATGATCAATTAAGAGATTGTTCATTTTGGAGTGGCTGTCATTTACGAGTATTTCTTTGCAGCCAAATTGATGGGCCGCATCAATGACATAGTTTGTTTCTTCTGTCATAATTTTTCTTGCTCGTTCATAATTATGTTCATTTGCAAGCACATATGTATAATCGGGCATGCCTGTGATTCCTTCCATATCTACCGAAATATACAGTTTCATAAGGTTTACTCCTTTTTATATGTTATAAATTTTTAAAAAACTCTTGTTTGCTTGTCCCTTTTAGTAAATACATTAGTTTTGTTATACTTAAGACTTAAAAGTTTTAGCTTACCCGAATTCAATTATTTACAATTCCACTGTCCCACAATCCGCCGTACTTTGCATCCCCAAATGTGCAAAAAATCTGTAAATTTATGCAAGGGCATACATTGGCAGTCCATTCAAGGGACGTATCAACTATTTATTTGGCAAAACTTCTTAACTGACAGGTTATCATTCTGTAATTTTCATTCAATATTACCATAGATTTATCGTTATGAAAAGTCAATAAATGATAAAAATCGTCATATCTTTTTGGATTTTATGACCCTTGTCATGGGAAGTTTACAATATATTCAGCTAGAAGTGGTACATAGGACACTATCGTTATATACGATATCCCGGGAATCATATCAATTATTGTGTACAATTTTAAGAAAAATGACGTTATTCTTTTATCAGGATGTTTATATTATACTCTGATTTGCTGAATTTGGCTATATGTTTTTGTAATTTTAATATTAGGAAATATTATTTTTGACGATTTTTGCAGAAATAAGGGGGGATCTGCTTGATAATGAAATAATTATCTGCCACATTTATTAACTTATTATAGAAAGTTAAATTTCAATTTGGAGATTATTTTTAGCGGGGATATTCAAGGTGCGTCATAGAGACAAATTTTTTACAAGATTTGCTGTATATGCGCATTAAAAAACAGGCAGAAAAAACTTACCGCCTGTTTTATGCATTATCATAATATACATGTTTTATGAAAGCTCTGCTACAATTCGCTGCGGACGATAATCTACTTGTACAAAAGGTTCAACCTTTTTGCCATTTTCATCCACACGTTCAATATCTGCTCCAAGGGATGCCAGCTTTCCTGTAATATTTACATAGCCGCGGTCAAGATGTTTTAATTCTGTAACGCGGGTAATTCCTTCTGAGCGCAATCCAGCCAAAATAAGAGCTGCTGCTGCACGTAAATCCGTTGCTGCAACCTCAGCACCCTGCAGGTTACTCGGCCCTTCAATAATGACGCTGCGTCCTTCAATTTTTAAGCTGGCATTCATGCGGCGGAATTCCTCCACATGCATGAAGCGATTTTCAAATACGGTTTCGGTAATGACACTGGTGCCATGGGCACTTAACATTAGCGCCATCATCTGTGACTGCATATCTGTAGGAAAACCTGGATGCGGCAATGTTTTAATATCTGTAGCTTTTAACTCTTTCGGTCCGATCACCCGTAAACCATGCTTTTCCTCTGTAACTATAACACCCATTTCTTCCAATTTGGAAATAACGGAACGCAAATGCTCACTTTCTGCATTTTCAATCAAGATATTTCCCCCGGTAATTGCCGCAGCTACCATAAATGTACCGGCTTCCACACGATCAGGTATAATCGCGTGCTCCGTACCTGTGAGCTTTTCTACCCCGTCAATCCGAATGGTTTCTGTTCCGGCCCCTACGATTTTAGCGCCCATTTTATTTAAATAATTGGCCAAATCAACAATTTCCGGTTCCTTGGCGCTATTTTCAATAATGGTTCTTCCTTCAGCCAATGCAGCTGCCATCATGATATTTTCCGTAGCTCCGACACTCGGCATATCCAAGTAAATTTTTGCACCTTGAAGACGCCCATTTACATGAGCTTCTACAAATCCATTTCCTACATGTACTTCTGCTCCCATTGCTTCAAAGCCTTTTAAGTGCAGGTCAATAGGTCTGGAGCCGATGGCACAGCCGCCCGGCATGGCAACGTTTGCGTGTCCGTACCGTGACAGCAGCGGGCCCAGCACCAGTACAGATGCACGCATTTTCCTAACATATTCAAAAGGGGCTTCTGTTTTCAGTTTTGCCGAAGCATCCACATAAACTGTATTATTTTCAAATTCAACATCTGCATTCATATTGCTTAATACTTGATTTATTGTATATACATCAGCTAACTCAGGTACATCAGTAATAACGCTTTTTCCTTCGCTTGCAAGCAAGCTTGCTGCTATAACTGGAAGAACTGCATTCTTTGCACCCTCCACCTTGACGGTACCTTTAAGTTGTTGTCCGCCTTTCACGATGATTTTTTCCATATTTTCAAATCTCCTTCAGATCCAGTTTCACATTATATTAATATTCATTATTCAGGATAGGTGTTCCAATCATGTATGTAACTCTTACGTAGTATCATTTTAGTTACTTTTCGGCATACTGACTGGTTTTAATTTTCTTTCCAGTTGATATATACCCGATAAAAGTTATTGTATGCATGGAAGTACCAAAAATGTCGAATTGTGTCTTTTTTATTCATAAATTTAAGTGCTATACTATCCTTTTTTTTAAAATAACCAATAACCATTATATCATCATAACCAGATGTCAGACAAGCACAATTTTATATTGCCCGCAGTTAAGTGTATTAGCATTTTTACCTATCGAATTTACTGGTTTAACGCTCGATGAGCTTATGATGCTTTTATGCAAACAAATAAATTGGCCTGTGCGCAGTAAATTTTACGGGTCAATATATTATTCGATCATTTCCCTGTGTTTTCGACTAGCTTATCTATAGTTTACCTTATTTTTTGTTTTTATGACAATGTATTGTACTTTTTCTATATAAATTCTCCACCTGCCGTCATTCTGGCTTGAATTGGAATATGATAATAATTTCATAACATAAGCACTTGAAGGAGAAAATATCTGGAGGCTGTAAATTCAGGGTAGAAAAATTTGCATCAGCTTTAGTGAAGGCGTCCGATTGCCTATACATCAGATTTGAAAATTATTCATTGTTTTAATGAAAAATAAAAAATCGGTTATAATAACCGATTTTTCCTTAAAACAAATAAATAAGATCCCTGGACCATTGAAGGATGTCCAGGACAAATCTGCTGACACCCGTACCAATGACGATTGCAATGAACAGGAAGAAAATCCTTGCTTCCTTTGTACGTCCTTTACGGATGATTGGTTCAAAGTTTATACCCAGCATCACTTTCCATGTTATGTAGATGAAAATTAAATGGGATACCATGCTAATGATTGCTAACTGTCCTATTGGAAACATATAAAGCCACCTTTATTTCTTGCTAATTGCAACTTTGCCATGTATAAGGCAGTAAGTCAACTAATAATATAATTGAAAGCATTTTCAGCATGACAATATTAATAATAATATGGCATTATTTATCATTTCCCGGGAAATATCGACAATGATATTGATTTCTCATGGAAAAAATTTACATACAATGCGTTACTGCTTTCAAACGCAATATCCAAAATACAGACGGAATTAAAAAAACTACAGCCTCTTATCAATAATTACTAAAAATCCCTTCCCTTTAGGGATAATATCATAGTAAGAAAACCCGGCGTCATGAGGTAATAAATAAATAATGATGATGGGAAATAATTATAGGGGATTTCTGAACCAATTGTATATCTCTGTCTCTTGTGGCATTTTCCCTAGTTCTTCCCAAATTTGACCTTGAGTTCTCTTATTAAAGACACTTTTACCGGGGTCTTGCTCATTTCTGTCCGCGATAACTCTCCTCAAAGACACTATTACCGAGGTCTTGCTCATTTCTGGCCACGATAACTCTCCTCAAAGACACTATTACCGAGGTCTTGCTCATTTCTGTCCGCGATAACTCTCCTCAAAGACACTATTACCGAGGTTTTGCTCATTTCTGGCCACGATAACACTTATCAAAGACACTTTTACCGAGGTCTTGTTCATTTCTGGCCACGATAACTCTCCTCAAAGACACTTTTACCGAGGTCTTGCTCATTTCTGTCCATGATAACTCTCCTCAAAGACACTTTTGCCGGGTTCTTGCTCAATTCTGTCTACGATAACACGCCACATTCCTTTGCCTTCCTATAAGCTGATGCATTCAAATTTGGCTGCCAAGTTATCCGCAAAACTAAAACATGTAGCGTGCCGAGCACAAGCATAAAAAAATTGCAACAGGAGAACCGTCCCCTTGTTGCAATTTTTTAGTTTCCTACGTTTAGGCGATTCATCGCTCTTTTGAGTGCTAATTCGGCCCTTAGAAAGTCGATATCGTCTTGTTTGGATTGCAGCCGGCGTTCGGCGCGCTTTTTAGCTTCTTGTGCACGTTGAACGTCAATGTCTGCCGGTTTTTCTGCAGACTGGGCAAGAATGGTTACTTTATCAGGCTGAACCTCCATAAAACCGCCATTTACAGCTAATTGCTCCACTTGATTTTCCCGTTTTAAACGAACGGCACTGATGGTTAATGGAGCAACAAGTGGAATATGGCCCGGTAAAATACCAAGCTCTCCGCTTTCTGCTTTACAGCTGACCATATCAAATGTATCTTCCAATACAGGGCCATCAGGAGTAACAACACTCACTGTTAGTGTTTTCATGTAACCCCTCCTCGTCAGGCATGAAGGTGGCTACTGATTACAGACAAAGATGCCTTTACGTAACCACCTTTATTTTTAGGCTGGAATTATACTTCCATTCCTTTTGCTTTTTCAACTACTTCTTCAATACGGCCAACAAGACGGAATGCATCTTCCGGCAGATCATCGTGCTTCCCGTCAAGGATTTCCCTGAATCCTTTTACAGTTTCTTCAACAGGTACATAAGACCCTTTTTGTCCCGTAAATTGTTCGGCTACGTGGAAGTTTTGCGACAGGAAGAATTGGATACGGCGGGCTCGTGCCACGACAAGTTTATCCTCATCCCCAAGCTCATCCATACCGAGTATGGCAATGATATCCTGCAGTTCCCTGTAGCGCTGAAGTGTCTGCTGCACTTCTACAGCTACTTGGTAATGATCCTGACCGACTACTTCCGGGTCAAGTGCACGGGAGGTCGATGCAAGTGGATCCACTGCCGGATAAATACCTTGCTCGGACAGACCGCGGTCCAGGTTTGTTGTTGCATCCAAGTGAGCAAACGTTGTTGCCGGCGCAGGGTCCGTATAGTCATCGGCAGGTACATAAATAGCCTGGATGGATGTTACGGAACCTTTGTCCGTGGATGTAATACGCTCCTGTAATTGTCCCATTTCCGTGGCAAGTGTCGGCTGATAACCAACCGCAGACGGCATACGTCCAAGCAGGGCGGATACCTCTGAACCAGCCTGTGTAAAACGGAAAATATTATCAATAAATAATAACACGTCCGCACCTTTTTCATCACGGAAATACTCAGCCATTGTCAGCCCGGTTAATGCAACACGCATACGTGCTCCAGGCGGCTCGTTCATCTGACCGAATACCATGGCTGTTTTTTCAATAACACCGGAATCTTTCATCTCATAGTAAAGGTCATTTCCTTCACGCGTTCTTTCTCCTACCCCGGCAAACACGGAAATACCGCCATGCTCCTGGGCAATGTTATTGATTAATTCCTGGATCAAAACGGTTTTACCAACACCGGCACCACCGAACAGTCCAATTTTACCACCTTTAATATATGGGGCCAATAAGTCAACGACTTTAATTCCTGTTTCCAGAATTTCAGTTTCTGTGGACAGGTTTTCAAAATCAGGTGTTGGACGGTGAATCGGATCGCGGCGGATATCATCAGCCAGATCCTCATCAAGGTCAATTTTTTCACCCAACACGTTAAACACTCTTCCCAATGTTACATCACCGACAGGGACAGAGATGGGGTTACCCTGGTCCACTACCTGTGTGCCTCTTTGTACACCATCTGTTGAAGACATGGCAATTGTACGTACACTATTATCTCCCAGATGAAGTGCTACCTCCAGAGCAAGCTCTTTTGTACCTTCATCTGATTCAACCTGGACAGTTAAAGCGTTATAGATATCCGGGAGCTGGCCGTCTTCGAATTTCACGTCAACGACAGGTCCCATTACTTGTGTAACTTGTCCTTTGCTCATGGCTTTCCCTCCTAACTAGCTATTCTTGGCAGGAGTTATTCCAATGCTGCTACTCCGCCGCTGATTTCTGTAATTTCCTGTGTAATCGCCGCCTGGCGTGCACGGTTATATGTTAATGTCAGGTCATCAATCAGCTCACCGGCATTGTCTGTAGCACTGCGCATTGCTGTCATACTCGCTGCATGTTCACTTGCTTTTCCATCAAGTAGTGCTCCATATATTAAGCTTTCGGCATACAATGGCAAAAGCACTTCCAAAATCTGTTTTTCATCTGGTTCATATTCATATTCGCTTTCACTTGCTTCATCCTGCATGTTTTCTATCGGAAGTAACTGCGTTGAAGTTACCTTCTGGGAAATAGCACTTACATAATGATTATAAATGATATGCAATTCATCTATTTCCTCATCTGCGTATAATTGTACCGTTTCTTTTGCAAGGTCTTTTATATCGGAAAATTCCGGCTGATCTGCAACTCCAATTATGCTTTTGGCAACAGGCAGGTTTCGTTTTTTACAGTATTCATATCCATTGCGTCCTACCGCAATGATCGTGTATTGGTCAGTTGAACTGTGACGTTCATTGATTGTCTGCTGCAGTTTTCTCAGAATGTTACTGTTGTACGCACCGACAAGCCCCCGATCTGTCGTGATAATAAGGTATCCTGTCTTTTTCACTTCCCGCTTTTCAAGCATGGGGTGGGTAACATCTGTCGAGCTGCCTGCAATATCAGCAACCACTTCCTGTATTTTTTTACTGTATGGAACATAATTTTTTGCATTTTGCTCTGCCTTTGACATTTTGGAAGCAGATACCATTTCCATAGCAGAAGTAATTTTTCTCGTTTTCTTTGTCGAGTCAATTCTTCCTTTAATATCTCTTAGTGATGCCAAGCTTTTCACCGCCCTCTCTTGTTAAAAGGTCGTAAATCAAAGATTAATTATTTTTGCCGGGCAGGAATGTTTTCTTAAATGATTCAATTGCATCATTCATATCATTCTCTTCCGGAAGGTTACCTGTTTCTTTGATTTGATTCAGCAGTTCTTTCCGGTTGTTATCCAGCCATATATTCATTTCCTCTTCAAAACGGGTAATATCCTCTACAGCTACATCATCAAGGAAACCTTTTGTCAATGCATAGAAAATCATTACCTGTTTTTCTACATCCAATGGTTTGTTTAATCCCTGTTTCAGCACTTCTACGGTCCGCTCCCCGCGGTTCAGTTTTGCCTGTGTTGATTTATCCAGGTCGGAACCAAACTGGGCAAATGCCTCCAGTTCACGGAAGGATGCCAGGTCAAGACGCAATGTACCGGCAACTTTTTTCATCGCTTTAATTTGCGCGGATCCGCCGACACGGGATACAGACAACCCGGCATTAATCGCCGGACGCACACCGGAGAAGAATAAATCCGATTGCAGGAAGATCTGACCATCGGTGATGGAGATTACGTTTGTCGGAATGTAGGCTGCGATATCGCCTGCTTGGGTTTCGACAAAAGGCAGGGCTGTTAACGATCCGCCGCCTAAATCATCACTTAATTTTGCTGCACGCTCCAATAGACGTGAGTGAATGTAGAATACGTCACCGGGGAACGCTTCACGGCCCGGCGGGCGGCGCAATAGCAAGGACAGCTCACGATAAGCAACCGCCTGCTTGGATAAATCATCATATACAACAGTAACGTGCTTGCCGTTATACATGAATTCTTCACCCATTGCTACACCTGCATATGGTGCCAGGTATAAAAGAGGGGCAGGATCTGAAGCTCCCGCAGATACTACAATTGTATAATCAAGTGCTCCATGTTTCCGTAAAGTTTCCACCGTGCTTCTTACTGTTGATTCCTTTTGACCAATCGCAACATAGATACAAATCATATCCTGGTCTTTTTGGTTTATAATCGTATCGACAGCTACAGTTGTTTTACCTGTTTGGCGGTCCCCAATGATTAGTTCACGCTGTCCGCGGCCAATTGGCACAAGCGCATCAATCGCTTTAATACCGGTTTGCAGCGGTTCGTGAACGGATTTACGATCCATTACACCAGGTGCCTGTGCTTCGATGGGACGTGCTTTCGTTGTTTCCACCGGTCCTTTTCCGTCTATCGGCTGGCCAAGCGGGTTTACCACGCGTCCCAATAATTCTTCACCGACCGGCACTTCCATAATCCGTCCGGTACGGCGAACTTCATCGCCTTCTTTTATTTCCAGGTATGGGCCAAGTATTACAATCCCGACGTTGCTTTCTTCCAGGTTTTGTGCAAGACCCATGGTACCGTTTGAGAATTCCACCAGCTCACCGGACATGACATTATCCAATCCGTGAGCGCGAGCAATACCGTCACCGATTTCAATAACCGTGCCGACATCACTAACTTCAATTTCTGAATCGAATGATTCAATTTGCTGTTTGATCAGCTTGCTTATTTCTTCAGCTTTTATGCTCATCGCCGTTCACCCCTATCGTCATTTGTTTGCAGTTACAATCTTCCGTTCTATTCTTTTCAGTTTTCCGCTGATAGAGCCGTCAAATATCGTATTGCCCAGGCGTATTCTGATTCCGCCCAAAATAGAAGGATCCACCTTGTTTTCAAGGTATAGCGCATTTTTATTAAAGCGTTTCGCAAAAGCACTTTCCAGTTCCTTCAATTCGGCTGAATCCAGCTCACGTACGGAATAAACGGTTGCTGCTGCAATTCCTTTTGCATCATATACTAATTGGATAAAATGATCAATAATGGATGGTAGGATCTCGCTGCGCTGCCGTTCTACAAGGAGTTTAATTGTATTCACGACATCCGCTGACAGACCTTGAAACACTTCATCAAGAAATTGTTTCTTTTTCTCATTATGAACACGAGGATGCTTCAGGAATGTATTAAAATTGGCATTTGTTTCAAAAACTTTCTTTACCGTACGGAACTCTTCCAAGAGGGAGTCCAGTACCGCTTTTTCATTTCCGAGCTGGAAAAGAGCATCTGCATAACGTTTAGCAACTACAGCTTCACTCATAGCTCTTCTCCTACCTCTTTAATATATTCATTAATCAGTTTCTCCTGATCCTGAGCACTGATTTCTTTTTCAATCACCTTGCTTGCAATGAGTACAGATAGTGATGCCACTTTGTCCTGCAATGCCTGCAGTGCTTTTTCCTTCTCATTTTGTATATCAGCCTGTGCAGCTTCTTTTAAGCGGTCTGCTTCCGTTCTTGCGGATGCAATTATTTTCGCTTCCTGCGATTCCGCAGCTTTCTTTGCATCTTCAATGATCTGTTGTGCTTCCTGTTTTGTCTGATTTAATTGCTCTGTCGCTTTTTTAGATGCTTCTTCTGCTTCCAGACGACTTTGTTCCGCCTGCTCTATTTCGTTTGCTACGTAATTTTCCCGTTTTTCCATGATGTTCATTACCGGACCCCAGGCCACTTTCTTGAGCAAGTACAGCAATAAAATAAAGAAGAATAACTGTACAATCATGTCTCCTACCTGAAACCCGCCCACAGTCGCACCGATTGTCAGAAAATCAATGTATTGGTGCACAGCTTTCACTCCTTTCACACTTGGATAGAGCTTTTTATCTTAAATGAAGTTTCGTTTATCTATCATATGGTTATAGATACATATACGGAATATTTTTCCCATTGCCACACTACATAAAGGAATGGCGAAGATTTCATACGAATGAACTTCGCCACCTTGTGCTTTCAAAAACCTTTATTACATTACCATAAATGCGATAACTACTGCGAAAATCGGAATCGCCTCAACAAGCGCTACCCCGATAAACATGGTAGTTTGAAGCGGACCGCGGAGTTCCGGCTGGCGCGCAATCCCTTCTACTGTTCTGCTTACGATCATACCGTTACCCAGACCCGCACCTAATGCGGCCAAACCAATTGCTATTGCAGCTGCTAATGCTCCCATTTTAAAATTTCCTCCTTTTATAGTAAACCTTTTAATTTTTTCTATTATTAATGGTCTGTGTTCACTTTGTGTGACATGTAAACCATTGTTAACATAACAAAGATAAATGCTTGGATTGTACCAATAAATAGTTTGAAAGCCATCCAGGCCATCATTGGCACTGCAGATATGAGGAATCCTCCAACTCCTGCCATTGCCAGGCCGACAAGAAGTGTCAGCAGAATTTCTCCGGCAAACATATTCCCGAATAAACGAAGACCTAATGTCAATGTGTTGGTGAATTCTTCGATAATTTTCAGCGGGAACAGAAATGGTACCGGCCGGAAATAATCCTTTCCGTATTCTTTAAATCCTCTCAATTTTATTCCATAGAAATGGGTTAATAAAACGACCATTCCGGAGAGGGTTAAAGTGATTGTCGCGTCTGCTGTCGGGGATTTCCACCACAGGTCGTGATCATGTACTACCATCGTGGCTACACCGGATACGTTTCCCACAAATATATAGAGGATTAAGGTTAGACCCAATGGAAGGAAGAGTTTTCCCGTTTTCCAGTCCATCGTATTGCCAATAACCCCTTTAATAAAATCAACAAGCCACTCAATGGCATTTTGCATGCCGGTCGGCTTCATCTGCAGGTTTCTCGTTGCCAATGTTACTAATACAAACACGATGGCGGATACAATAATGATCATCATGACGTTGGATAAATTAAAACTGAGCCATGGAATTCCGAAAACATTTTCAACTATTGGTGCTGTGTGATCCAAATTCTTCACCCCTTTTCAACAAGCATCCTTTTTTTGCAGTGGCCTGAATAAATATCTGCTGTAAGAGCCCCGGGCCAATGTTTGCCCCAGCTGTCTCGAGGCCATTCGCCTTCAAATAAGAAGACAAACCAGGTTTTCTCAGGGAAAATATTCATTTCCTGCTTCCGCTGTCTGATTTGTCGGATTTCATATCATTGCGCAGTGAAAATAAAAGATAGTCCAGCATAATGATAACATAGGAAGTCCCCAGTCCAACAACTACGGCAATAATATGAAAATTTTCTTCAAATCGAAGCGCGATGACTACAGCTAACGCGGCGGCAGCCAGTCTTGAAAAGGTCCCGATGCCCATCATCGAACCCCGTTCGGCGGCAGCCCGGCCAAATTGGCTTGTTTTGCGCTGCAGCAGCCAAAGATTATAGAAACTTACGACACTCCCTAAAAGGAGCCCGAGGAAAACTCGCGGATATGGTGTGAAGCCGGCTCCGAGTACCAATATCGAAAGAAGATACAGCATCCATTTTCGCTGACGTATTGTCATCTTTTCGTATTCCGACATCTTGTCCACTACTCTCATCATTTTTCCCAAATAGCTATTGTGATCGAATGATTGTTTTTCATAGATTCGAGGGTGTAAAGATGATCATATCTTTTTCCATTTTGGCCTTTACAAAAAGGCTTAATCTGTCAGCATTCATTCCGGCAATTGTTTAATGATTTTCAGCTATTTGTTTTAAACTCATTACGAAAATCTTCCTATTAAATGGACCCTTTATCACTGCCATTGCTTCATGCTATTAGAATGATATGTATCAGCTTTATATAGCCCCTTTCGTTTGAAGCCCTTACCATTCCACACTAAGATAGTTTACAATAGCCGGTAGGTGTTGTCAATTACAATAAAGCATGTTTTCTCTTTATTCTACCGGCTTTTTCCGGAACCCCGATTTTCCTGGTATTTTGCCCGTTTCATACAGCCGATTGCATTAGCGGTCCAGTCACAAAAACAACAGTCTTATTTAACCATTTTACTGGATATTCATTATGAAATTAAGTGACATTTTTGTGAACATTGCATGTAATAATTTCCGGGACAGAGTAAGTTTATTCCCTGTCCCGTCAAATGTTATTTTCCGCTTGTCCACGTTATTATTCCGGTTCCATATACAGCTCCATCTGGTAGCTCTCATAGGTGCCGTCTTCCAGTGAAACAGTAATGATTGCGGCATAGTGCCCCGGCTCTCCTGCTTCTGATTTTTTCAGCTGTCCTTCGTTATTTCCAACCTGCACATCTTCCGTGTCCAGTAAATTACGCTCAAACATCAGTGTGTCCGGATCATATAAGTCTATTCTGACCCGTCTTGCCGGATCTGTAATATACAGCTGATAGGCAAAGACTTCATCAGAAAAGGGTTTCAGTGAAAACTCAAAGCCCATAACTTTTGGATTATCTGCTTCCTGATTTACAAATAAATAAGGCAGGTGATAGCTTTTTTCTCTTTCATTCAATGTAAGCCAGCCCTGATGTACACCTTCACTTAAATTGGGCGCTGTCACTTTCACGCGGACCGGAACCTCTCTTTTTTCCTTTGCTTCCAATGTGATTTGCTGCGGCAGTTCCCATGTGATTCCCTGCTGTTTATCCGGATAGGAAAAGTAATACGTCTTTTCTTCCTCTGACATATTTTCGATGGTGATTGTTTCTGATAATTCTTTCGTATACGTATCTGTTTTTCCAAAAGAAAGTAAAGGGTCGTAAATAATTGTATTGGTTTCAATGGCAGCTTCCGGACTAATCTCGCCCATCCCCTGGATAATCGGTTCCAGCGGGGTATGGTCTTCTCCTTTCATTCTGAGGGCGGTTGTTTTTAATGCACCGTGTATTTGTTCATTTGTCCAATCAGGACGGGCTTCTTTAATTAAAGCAATTGCCCCTGTGACATGGGGAGCAGCCATGCTTGTCCCCTGAAGCGCCTGGTAACCGCCCGGCACGGTGCTGACAATATTTGTGCCAGGTGCTAATATATCCGGCTTGATTTTCCAGTTTACCGTGACAGGTCCCCGTGAGCTGAAGGGCGCTGCCCCGCTGGCTACCTCCTTATAATCTGTTTCCAGATATGTCGCTTCTTTATTTAACTGTTCCTCCAGCCATGCTCCATCTTCCTTGGAAATAGCTGCTGCCGGTATGGAGATGGGATGGTTATCATGCTGGACGCTGCCTTGAAATATCCCTTCCTCGTTATTATGAATAATCACCGCAACCGCCCCCTGTTCTTCAGCTGTTTTCGCCTTATCAAACAAAGAAGTTTCGCCTCTTGCTATTAAGGCAATTTTTCCGGCATAGTCATCTTCCTTATTTGTGATTGGATATGCTTTTTCCACATCCCATGGCGGAGAACCAATCATTGGAGCAAAAGATATTTCTCTGTTTTTTTTGGATTCATATAAATAAGGCACCTCCATCTCCGGACTGTATGCCCCGACGGAGAACGCCCCGGCGGCTGCTGCGGGAGATCCTACTGTCCAATCATCCGGTCCGCTGTTTCCATTCGCAGTGACGACAGAGATACCGAGTTCTGCCGCACGATTTACAGCAAGACTTGTCGGATAATCCGGCCCGTTCACATTATTTCCCAGAGATAAGTTAATTACATCTGCACCATTTTCCGCTGCCTTTTCCATGGCGGCAATCACCTGGACTGACGTTCCTCTTCCGCCGGGCCCAAGTGCACGGTACGCATAAATTTCCGCATCAGGGGCAACCCCCTGCAGTTCCCCATTTGCAGCAATAATGCCTGCAACATGGGATCCGTGACTTGTTGGAATGCCTTCTTCAGGTGTTGTTTCCATCGGATCTTCATCCAAATCCACAAGATCATAGCCGCCCCGGTAATTAAGCTCAAGGTCCGGGTGGTTATAGTCAATTCCCGTATCGATTACCGCAACCTTTACGCCCCTACCGGTATAGGAGGTTGTATTTAAATCGGAAGGAAAAACAGTATTTTCACCTAATTCGCCGGCATCTGTAACCGGAGCAGGCAGTGTTTCGTAGGATTGAGCAGTATGCATGCTTTTAATAAATTCCAATGTTTCCATTCGTTCCAGTTTATCCGGAGAGCCTTGTAAAGCCAGCCCATTCAAAAGAATATCGTACGTTGCGACGACTTCAATAAAGGGATGATATGTTTCAATGTACGCTTTATGTTTCTGTGGATTTCCTTCCACTTCAATAATAACTGATTGAACATTCTCTGTTTCCGCTTGTACAGTTTGCGGCAGCAGTGTAAAGAAAATTAATGTCGCTGCGAGGAAGTATAGGCGCATGAATAACCCTCCTTTCCCATTCTAGTTTTTGGAAAAAGCAGGATATTATACACTGATGGGTGCAGCGGCTTTTGTGCAGAATTTTCAGGAGGGTGTATGGTGGGGCACAGCTATGAATTGGTATGTCCTTTTGTTTGGATGTTATTTCGGTTCTCCCAGCCGTGCCGGGGTACTTTTATTATTTTCTTTGTCCGTGGTGCGGTGTATATAATAAATATCTGCCCCCAGACCTCCTTCGCTGATCATATTCTCAATTGCACTAGTTTCATTGCTGTTTGGCCGGGACTGCTCCTCCGTGGACATGAAATTCCTCCCTTCTCCTTTGTGGATATTATTAAAATTGTATTCATGATGGGCATTGATTGTGCTTTATGCTGCATTGATTTATTCTATCGGGGAAAGCAGAACAGGAAAGAGGCGGAAGGTTTAGAGGGGATCTGACAAAAAAGAGACACCAAATATATTATTTGGTGCCGAATAAGCGGTCGCCTGCATCTCCCAGTCCGGGAACAATATATCCTTTTTCATCAAGTCCTTCATCCAATGCTCCCAAATAAATATCAACATCCGGATGTTCATCCTTTATTACTTCCACGCCTTCCGGGGCTGCAACTAAACACATAAGCCGAATGTTTTGTGCACCGCGTTTTTTCAAGGAGTGAATAGCATCATTTGCTGAACCGCCAGTGGCAAGCATAGGATCAATGACGATCAATTCACGTTCATGAATATCAGATGGCAATTTAAGATAATACTCAACGGGCTGTAATGTTTCCGGGTCCCGGTATAAGCCGACATGTCCCACCTTGGCAGCAGGAATCAATTTTAGCACGCCGTCCACCATACCCAGTCCCGCCCGCAGAATGGGCACAAGGCCTATTTTCTTGCCGGCAAGCACTTTTGCCTTTGCTTCCATAACAGGCGTTTCAATTGTTTTTTCCTGCAAAGGCAGATTTCTTGTAATTTCAAATGCCATCAGGGTGGCAACTTCATCAACCAATTCACGGAATTCCTTTGTTCCCGTATTTTTATCACGTATGTATGTGAGCTTATGCTGAATTAACGGATGATCCAGTACAAACACATTGGCCATTGTTGATCACTCCTTATAAATTAGTAACATCTTTCAAATTGTACTTAAAAAATACACTTGTTTCAAGCAGGAGGAAAATCTAATTTTTACTCATTGTTCAAGATGGCGGCCGGTGGATATGAACATGGTACAGTAAATGGCGTTTATACCACTTATAAACTAATGATGCAGTGAAAATAATTTTGTCCGGGCACTTAACTGGGAGAATAAGGCCATTATCGCGTCACTTTTCGGATACCAAAAAAAGATGCCGCATTCGGGCATCCTTTTAAATTTATGCATATATTGGAAATTTATTTGTAAGGGCAAGCACTCGTTCTTTTGCTTCCTTCAGTTTTTCTTCATTATCATGATTTTTTAAGGTAAGGGAAATAATGCCTGCAATTTCCTTCATTTCGGACGCGCCAAATCCGCGTGTTGTCACAGCTGCTGTCCCCATACGAACACCACTCGTAATAAACGGGTTTTCTTTGTCAAACGGAATGGTATTCTTATTTGTCGTAATACCAATATCATCCAATACTTTTTCCGCTGTTTTTCCTGTTAAATCCAATGGTGTCACATCGACAAGCAGCAGGTGGTTGTCTGTACCGCCGGATACCACTCGTACCCCTTCACTTTCAAGCGCATCACTTAATGTTTTTGCATTCTCGATAATCTGTTTGCAATACGTTTTAAAATCATCGGATAATGCTTCCTTCAATGCTACGGCTTTTGCAGCAATAATATGCATGAGCGGGCCGCCCTGCATTCCCGGGAATACGGATTTGTCTATTTTCTTTGCGTATTCTTCTCTACAAAGGATCATCCCTCCGCGGGGACCGCGCAATGTTTTATGTGTGGTCGTAGTTACAAAGTCAGCATACGGAACCGGGTTTTGATGTAATCCGGCTGCAACCAGTCCGGCAATATGTGCCATATCTACTAATAAGTATGCTTCAACTTCATCTGCAATCTCCCGGAATTTTTTAAAATCAAGGGGGCGGGAATAGGCACTTGCTCCTGCCACAATCAGTTTTGGTTTTACTTCTTTTGCTTTTTCCAATACGGTTTCATAATTCAGTTCCTCTGTATCCTTGTCGACCCCATAATCAACGAAATTGTACAGCTTTCCGCTGAAATTCACCGGGCTTCCATGGGTTAAATGACCGCCGTGATTCAGGTTCATGCCCAATACCGTATCACCCGGTTCGAGTACGGTAAAATAAACAGCCATATTCGCCTGTGCCCCGGAATGCGGCTGCACGTTAGCATGTTCCGCATCAAAAAGTTTTTTTGCCCGGTCGCGTGCGAGGTTCTCCACGACATCAACATGCTCACATCCGCCATAATATCTTTTACCCGGATATCCTTCTGCGTATTTGTTCGTTAAAACAGATCCCATTGCTTCCATCACTGCTTCGGAGACAAAGTTTTCCGACGCAATCAATTCAATTTTTTGCTGCTGGCGCTTTCTCTCCGCCTGAATTGCTTCAAATACTTCATTGTCGGCCTGTTGTATGTATTCCATTATGTCCATACCTCCCATATTTGATGTTGCTTATGTTAACGATGCAACACAAGTTTTACATGTAAAAATTAGCATTTACGGCGTTCAGCTGCATGGAGGCAGAAAATAGAATCTTTTTCCCTGTCTGCCTTTTGCAGCTTGTTATTTTCGAAAAACTTCTTAATAAATTCATTTTCTTAATGATTTTATATTATACTATTCCTTCTTCCCGGACAAGGCAATTCACGAAAAAAGTGAAGTATTTTATAGATTTACACAAAAATGTTCGGATTTTACCGATATTCCAACCATTATAAACTACTTACAGCTGTTATTTGCAATTGTTTCCTTATAACGTGCCCTTTGCCCGCCGATTAATTTGGGACGGGTTCTGGCAGCTGTTAATCTGGCATTTCCGATCCAGTTTTTTTTCAGACGCACAGGAACGGCAACATGTTTCAGGTGCATTCCGATCATGGTTTCGCCGATATCGATGCCTGCATCAGCCTGGATATGCTCAGCCAAAACAGGCTCCTGCATACTTTTAAAGGCATAGGAAGCCATGGACCCGCCTGCTTCCGGCACAGGCACGGCCGAGACTTCCGTCAGCTGAAATTGCTTCATTGTTTTTCTTTCCACTACAAGTGATCGGTTTAAATGCTCACAGCATTGAAATGCCAGGTGAATGCCTGCTTTATCCCGCAGCCGCTCCAGCTGACTGTAAACTGTTTCGGCTATTTCTTCACTTCCTGAAGTCCCGATTTTTTCCCCGGCCATTTCGCTTGTGGAACAGCCGATGACAAATACCCCATCTTCATTTAAATAACCGGACTCCAGCCATTCCTCCACAATCGCATTCATATCCTCACTTATTTTTTGTTGAATATCAGCCATAAGGCATCCCTCCATGTTTTTATTTTTAACAGCGTGGCGCAGTAACAGCCGGTGGCAGGGAATGTGTAGCTCCTTACCTGTCCGATTCGCAATTTCCCCGGCACTTTTTAGCAAAGGGGTGTTAATTTCATGGCAAATGTCACTCCCCCTTTAACACATGCAGTGGTGGGGATATTATTTATCACATTGCCAATGCCTGAAAATATAATGGTTTTTCAGTCCTTTGGACAGCATCCTTCACACCGCATGGGAAGATATAACGATACGATTATAAAGCGTTTCCTAAAAGCCCTGGCAAGAAGCTTTATTTAGGAACTGCCAAAAAAGAGGCCGGGACAAAACAATTTTAGTAAGCAGAAACCCGAACATACTTATACACTATGCTTAAAATCCGCTCCGAAAATATACTACGCTTTCACCATTGGCACAAGTGCGACATCCGATCAAACTCCCTTTGGCCGTTATCCCGGTGTCTGCTTTGCCGCGCGCGGCTGGTAAGCCTCCTCATGCGCTTCGTGCTGCAATTATCTCAGTGGTGCAGCACTCCTCGAAAGTAAAGATTGCTGACTCGCTTTAGGGGGCTTACCGATGCCTTTGCTCCCGCTGGAGTCTACGTATATTTCCGGAGCAAATATGGCAGATTGTTCGTCTTTTCTATACTTACTCCGTGTTCTGACTCAGCCTCTTCTAAATATGGAAGTTATTTGTTTTCGTACTCATCTACTTTGCCCAGGCGGTTGGCGTGCCGACCGCCGTCAAAATCCGTTTCCAGAAACACTTCCGCCACTTCCCGTGCCAATCCGGGGCCGACTACGCGTTCTCCCATGGCAAGTACATTGGCATCATTATGCTTACGGGTCATTTTAGCACTGAAGGTGTCATGGGTCAGTGCGCAGCGGATTCCTTTTACCTTGTTGGCGGCAATCGACATGCCGATTCCGGTTCCGCAGATAAAAATACCCCGGTCAAATTCCCCGCTTGCTACACGCTCGGCAGCCGGGAGGGCATAGTCCGGATAATCCACTGAAGTTTCACAGCTGCAGCCTGCATCTTCGTATTCTATTCCTTTTTCTTCCAGTAATTCCTTCACCGCATTACGGATCGTCATGCCTGCATGATCCCCGGTAACGATAACTTTCATTGTTATTGCTCCCTTCCTTGTTCTATCATCATTATATCAGGAAACCTTGAATTGATTGATTTGATTGTTTAACACTTTTGCCTGCTCTTCCAGTTTATGTGCCAGCTCATCTACTTTATCAATCGTTGCAGCCTGCTCATGAATCGCCGCATTCATTTCCTCTGCTCCTGCAGACGTTTCTTCTGCTATGGCTGCCACTTCCTGGGATTGTCTTACTGTATCCTCGATGGATTCCAGCTGCTTGTCCACCAGACTGGAAATGTCATCAATCTCTGCAGCAGTATCTGTCACAGAACCGGCCATTTTTTCAATGGCAGTATTAGTTTTGGCTCCATTTTTAGCTTCTTCCTTTGCAAAACCAACCGTATTTTTCATTTTTACTGTTACACTTTCCACGTCTTTCTGAATGGTTGTCAATAGCTCGGATATTTGGTTGACTGCCTGTGCGCTTTGATCTGCCAGTTTCCGTATTTCTTCCGCTACAACAGCAAAGCCTCTGCCGTGCTCTCCGGCACGTGCTGCTTCAATGGATGCATTTAATGCCAGTAAGTTTGTCTGTTCGGCAATTTCTCCAACCATGGAAATAATCGATTCCACTTGCCTGGCATTTTGATTTAAATGCTCTACATCGGCAAGGGAAACTTCCTGATCGTCGGCAAGGTTTTGAATTCCCTCTACTAATTGGTTTACCACGTCTTTGCTTTTGGATAACGTATCAAGCATGGTAATTGACTTCTCTTTTGACTGTGCAGCTTTATTTTGTACTTGCTTTGCAAGCTCCGTAGCCATTTCAACCGACTCTGCCGTGAATTGAATAGCTTCCGAAGCGTTTTCAGCCCCATTTGAAATATCATCGACGGAGCCGCGGATGAGTGAAGAATGCCGTGCGGCCTGTTCCGATGCCTTTTTCATCCGAGTAACTGACTCATTTGTATTATCAAAATGTCTGTCAATATTATGCACCATACTTGTGAGGCTTTTCAGCATTTTATCAAATGATATGCTGAGCGCACGAATTTCATCATCCGATTTCGGAATATTCACTTTCTGTTTCAAATTGCCATCCGCCGCCTTGGATGCTGCTTCATTCAGCTTTTCCATTGGTTTGGTAATGACCCCTGCAGCAAAAAAGGCCAAAAGCCCTGACCAAATAATTCCAAGTATTAATGTAATGATGGTAAATACTTCTTCTGAAATTTGCCAATAAGCATGTACATAATCATAAATCAAATAAATGAATAATGCACTGGTGCTGTACGTAATGATTGCTAAGGCAGTTGCAAAAAATACTAGTTTTAATCGAAGACTGAAGCGGTATTTTCTTTTCCCCATTTTTGCGTTTCCCCTGTCTATTTATTTATTTTCTCCTTTAACAGATCGACATAATGGGACAACTCATGCAATGTTCTTTCGTATGTCTCCAGGGCACCGCCAAATGGATCGGAAATATCATAATTAATCAGGCTTGCTTCCAGCCTTTTTATTTGTTCCATATCCTCAGCCATATGGTTTTGCAGCTCCTGATTCAGCTGATTATTATCAAGTTTATGCTCATTATCCCTGATAAATAATGCCCTTTTTTCTTCATAATCTGCATAGATCTGTTTTAATTCATCCCATACTTTTTTATCGGCTTCGGAAACGTATTCTTTTAGGGTAAAATATTTATCCTGGTAACCGGGAAACTCCATGATGAGAGATTGTTTGTGCTGTGTTGTCATGGTTAAAACAATATCCGCCCAGGTCAGCAGTGAATCAGTTACAGGCTGGGACTCGTGTTCCAGTTCAATATCATAGTTTTTTAATGCCTCTACCGCTTTTTGACTTGCCCGCTGATGATGCACAGCAAAAATCCCGGCTGACTTTACTTCAGCTTCCGGGATTCTATTCTTTACCAATGCTTCCGCCATGGGACTCCGGCAAGTATTCCCTGTACAGACAAACAATATTTTCATTCATTGAACCTCCACATTTTTTCTCTAAAGTTAATATATCATATTCCTTTACGGTTGTCAGAGTAAAGCTGCAGGTACAAGTAACCCTCAAAAATACAGGAAATCATTAAATCATTGAGGCAGAAGAGGAAGGAGGAAAGCTGCTAACTTTTCCGGATGAATTTCTTGCGTATTATTTGATGAGGGCGGTCCGGGACGAAAGACATATCCTTAACATTCCCCGCTTAGTTTATCTTCCGGAAATATTTTCCGATGTCAGTACGGGCAAAAGGGGCTGGGACAAAAGTATTTTTATCAAAGTAAAATCCGAACAATAATAATTAGCGCCTATAACCCGCTCCGGAAATATACTTAGCTTCAGGAATGCTCCAAAGCTTTAAAGGAAAAACATTTTTTAAGGCGTTTGCAATATTTCCGGCGCTGAAAAGGTGCATTTGCATCATTGCGGATATACGCTTACCCATTTTCGTTATCCATTCCTTTGATCATCTGTAAATGTCCAGGCAATACTGTAATCTCTTTAGGGGTGGTGCCGGAAATTTCTCCGTCCATATCAATATCTTTTTCCGGAGAGGTTATTATTTTTAATTTACTCGTCTGAAAGTGTTCCAGTTCCGTAAACTGCTCCCGGTCTGCATTCGGACTTCTCATGGATATTAGTTCCCGGAAAGCTGCCAGATTGGACTCCTTAATGATTAAAACATCAAACTTACCATCGTTGGCACGTATGGAGGGGACCGGCAATTCCGTTGTTCCGAGAAATTTTCCGTTCAATACCATTATCATTACCGCTTCCCCTTTAGGACTATGTTTTTCGGATATGACTTCATAATGAAAAATTTCCGCTTGATTTACAGTACGGATCGTACTCATCACATAACTGAGCACACCAAGATTTTTCTTCCGATCTTTATCAATGTTTTGTGAAGTTTCCGCAACTAGACCAATGCCCCAGAAATTGAGGAAATACCGGTCATCCGCTTTGCCTATATCCACTTCCGTGACATTTCCTGCTGCAATCGTTCGGGCGGCCTGTTCCAGTTCCTGGGGGATTTTCAGCATCCGGCTGAAATCATTTGCTGTGCCGGCAGGCAAGATGCCGATCACCGGGCGCTTTTTTAAAGGAGCAACTGCATTGATGCATGCATGCAGCGTTCCATCGCCGCCAAATATAATCAACAGATCTATTTCCCCCGAAAATTTCACGCACGATTCTGTTGCTTCTTCAACGCTGCTGGTTTGAATAATCGTCATTACTTTGATGCTTTGGGATAATATAGGCAAAGTTTTAGCAAGTTTTTCTTCCAAATCTTCGCTTCCTGCCCTGCTGTTAAATAAAAATAATGCTTTCTGATACCTTGGCATCTTCATTTCTCCTGACATTTTTATATAAATATTGCCTTTTAGTTGCGTTTGGAAACCTTTTATGATGAAAAAGGGGGAGAAACAATGCAGCTTAATTTTATGTAAAGATTTCCCAGCTCATGATTTACTGTTAAACAGCCTGCAAGCATGGGTGGGGAATAGGTTTTTAAGGGACAGGCTCAATCAATCGGGGAATTTCCTGCATTAAAATATTAAATGCAGTCCAAAACCGATGAGAATGCTTCCTCCAAGCATTTCGCTATAGGCGCCGAGAAAGCCGTACATTTTTCGGCCTGCAATCATTCCCGTCCAGGACAACAGCATACTGGCTGCCCCAATCAGAAGTAATGCCATTACTGTTTTTACACCGGATAAGCCCAGGCTCAAACCAACCGGAAAGCTGTCAATGCTTACCCCAAAAGCCAATAGTAAAAGACCGGTACCGATCGGCTGTATAATTTTTTTCGCTTCATGATTAAAAGCCGAAAATAGCATTTGCGCCCCAATCCCCACCAACAACAAACCGCCTGCCAATACAGTTAATTCATTGATTTGCGTGGAGATGACTTTTCCAAGCATAATTCCCATAAAAGGCATTATAATATGAAATATTCCGATAACAAAACCAATTAACGCCACCCGTTTGAGCCGCAGCCGCTGCATCCCCAGTCCAAGACTGACGGAAAAAGCATCCATTCCCAATGCTAAGGCTAAAAAAATATATGAAACAACCTCGCCAATATATACTGACATCTGCGCATCCCCCTTGGACATACTTGTAAAATATATGCATGTCCAAAAAGGATTATGATGTGCAAGCTAACGTCCCGTGAAAATACCTCATAGAAACGATGGAGGAGTCAAACCCCGATATGTTTCGCTGCCGCTTTTTTCAGTCTGTTCATGATAGCCTGCCCGATGCCTTTTTCGGGCAATGCTTCACATATAATGAGGTCAACATCCCCTTCTTTAAATGTTCTTAACGCATCATATAATTTGGCTGCGATTTCTTCCGGCTGGTTTCCAAGATCAAAAACCTGATCGGCATGGAGTTGAGCTGCCACATTGGTTTGCGCCATCACCCCTATCATTTTTGCATGACTTTTTTCCTTATCTATCATTTCCTGAATCTGCTCTGCCGTCCCTTCTATTAACCACAGGTCTACTTCGGGAGCATAATGCCTATACTTCATTCCGGGTGATCTGGGTTTGCCATGCTCATTCATTATACCGGGGTCAAGCAGCACCTTTCCTGCAGCTTTCTCCAGTTCTTCTTTGGTCACTCCGCCCGGCCGCAAAATAACAGGGATGTCCCCTGTACAGTCCAAAACTGTTGATTCCAATCCAACCCCGGTAGCTCCTCCATCAAGAATGCCGGCAATTTTTCCATTTAAATCAGCCCATACATGTTGTGCGGTTGTCGGGCTAGGTTTTCCGGAAGCATTGGCACTGGGGGCTGCCAGCGGAACACGGCAGGCTGTTAACAAGTCGCGTGCCACAGGGTGATCAGGTATTCTTATAGCGATAGTGGATAACCCGGCTGTCACATTACCTGCACATTTTCCATTATGCGGCAGGATAAAAGTAAGCGGACCCGGGGTAAACTGATCAATTAACTTATCCACATATCCAGGTGTTGATTCGACCAGTCCGGCTAATTGTTCCTTTGCTGCCACATGAGCAATTAAAGGATTATCCTGCGGTCGTCCTTTTGCCTCAAATATTTTGCTTACAGCTTGTTGATTTGTTGCATCAGCGCCTAACCCGTAAACTGTTTCCGTCGGGAAGGCAACGGTTTCTCCCTTTAACAGCAATTCCGCCGCCTCAGAAATGGCACTTTCCGTATATAATGTATCATTTAAGTCCCAATACTTTGTTTCCATTGCTGCAACCTCATTTCTCTCTATTAGTTTAATGGAAAAAAGCAGAATTCGCAAAAATAGCGGAAATGTTTATCCTTGTTTGTGGATAACTTTACCCTTTCCTTCTGAAAATCGATTTTATTAAGAAAAAAGTTATTTATAATAATCTATCCACAGGTTCTACACAATTTATCCTATCTTGGAAAATATATAAAGAATAAATGTCGTTAATGGAAAATCAGTATTAAAACCCAAACAAAGCTGACTTTCCGCTCAATAAAGATGCTTTAAGACAGGTGATATGCCATAGAGCTGCACACGGGCTTTCCCACAGAATATATTTGCTCAAATGCTTTATCGCCATGTTTTCTTACCGCAGTCTTTGCCCCAGCCCCTTATTTGCTGTGGACTTTTCCGTTCTTTCCAGTTCCCCCGGCACCGCTTCCGCTTTACGGTTATTTAATTAAAACAGGCAGTTATAGTTGAACATAAAAAAACACCTAAATAACGCTTTGAATAAATGCTTACTCAGCGTTATCTAAGTGTTTATAGACTTTTTGGAATGAGAGAAAAATGATACAGAAGTTATTCACAGAAATATCGTTTTACACACAAACCTTCCACAGTTTACCCACAACATTTCACATGGGAGTGGGGCCTATTATGAAACTTGGTAAGACCACCAATTTCCTTCCTGATTTGTATGTTTATCCACAAACAGCTTCCCCTTTTGTGGATGAAACTGCAGTGCATCCAAAATAATATCAACAACTGGCTGATGACTGTGCACATATACTTTTTTTGCATGCTGTTCTTTAGCAAGTACCAATATAGATTCCAATAGTACCGGCAATTTTGCTGCTTCATTTTTTGTTATGTACAGCTGCTTCAGCCAATACATTTCATTATCCATTTCTTCCAGTACAAAACACCCTTCGATTTTGTCGTTCAATTCTACTACATATCCATGCTTCATCAGTCCGTCTTTTTTTACATTTTCATTATTCATCAGAAATGCTTCCATTTTTTCTACAGAAACTTGATTCGCTCGGATTAGATTCATCATTTGGTGCGCAGATATGTCTGCACTTTCCTCCTTTCCCTATGTCGCTGGAAGTTTAACTGCCTGCTCTAGCAGCTATGATAGTATCGGCAGCTTTTCTATATTCTATGCATTTTAAGAGGAATTATGACCAGCCCAGCCATTCAAATAAGAAAAATTTCACTTCGGTTTCTTCCGTTTCTTCGGTTTCTTCAGTGCTCTCAGCTTCTTCGGGTTCCTTTGCAGCTGCACTTGCCTCATTGGAAAAATCGAGAAAACATAATGGCGGAAACAGTACACACCACCAGTTGGATCCGCTGCCCTCCCCAATGGTAATCAATACGGCTTCATATTCACCTGCCGGATAAACATAGGGACCGTATTGTCTTGTTGGAAAATCCACATTTTTTCCGTAGTCAACGCTATAATCTCTATCTTCTCCTTTTTCTGCCAGAACATCTTCTACTATATTTTCAATTTGAGGTGTGCGGGACTCTATTAAATTTCTTGCTTGATCAATATCAGTAATATCTTTTACCCATTCCGTAATTTCTTCATTAACTTCATCTCTTACCATATATTTAATTTGCTGATCCTTCTCACTGTCACTATTGGCAAGGATGCGCAGTCTGATTGCTTCATCGGGAATGACCTGATATTCTTCGTCAGTGCTTGCCTCATGGCTCACAGTTTGGGAAGGCAAAGTAAAGAATAATATAAAAGATATGAATACGAATAAAAGAAGTTTCTTCATGATTCCTGCTCCTTTGTTTTTCTGATTTAACATCAGTATGGGCAGGCAGTAAATATTTTAAACTAGCAATCTCTTATTTATTTTTAAATTGTCTTCTAAACCAGATGGAAAGGGTTGGCCAAACACCTTGAAATATAGAAAAGACCGGATTATTCGGCAGAGAGTTTTGCCGAAACAATCCGGTCTTTTCCGTTAATATCTTTGATTACATTCACGGTGCTATTCGGATAAACCTTTTTAATCAGTTGCCGGACTGCTTTTCCCTGCTCATGGCCAATTTCAAATACAAGAAGACCATTTTTATTCAATACAGATGGGGATTGGGCTATGATTTCCTGAAATGCCAAAAGCCCATTTTCACCGGCAAATAATGCGATTTCCGGATCAAAATCCCTAACCGTATCGGCCAGCATCGGTCTTTCCTGTTTGGCAATGTAAGGCGGGTTGGAAACAATCACGTCAGCCTTTATGTCTTGTTTCATAAATGGAAGTAAAAAATCACCCTGTACAAAGGTTACATCCGATTGCAGTTTTTCAGCATTTTCTTTTGCTGTTTTCAGTGCTTTTACGGAAATATCTGCTGCAAACACCGATGCTTTTTCAAGCTCCAGCTTTAAGGTAATGGCAATGATGCCACTTCCTGTACCAACATCTATGATAGAAAGTGGGCGGTTTTTGTTTACCGGCGACTGTTTCATATTTTCCGCTTCCTTAATCACGTGTTGCACAAGCTCCTCCGTTTCCATCCTTGGGATCAATACATTTTCATTCACAAAGAAGCTTCGGCCATAAAATTCCGCATTACCTGTTACATGCTGTATGGGCACTCCGGTTTCTGCATGTTTCCTTATGTCTGCTTCAAATTGGCTTAAAATGTCTTCCGGCACATGCTCCTGCATCTTCGTAAAAAATACCGCTCTTGATACATTTAAATGATGCTGGAGGAGTAATTCCGCCACGCGTGCTTCCCGCCGGTGCTTTTCTAAAAAAAGAGAAGCCCGGCGAAGGACTTCATATTGTCTGGTCATTTTATTCACCTATTTGTTCCAGCTTTTTCGCCTGTTCTTCCAGCAGCAGGGCATCAATAAATTCATCCAGCTTTCCCTGTAAAATCTGGTCCAGCTTTTGGATCGTCAAACCAATGCGGTGGTCTGTCACCCGGTTCTGCGGGAAGTTATACGTGCGGATCCGCTCTGAACGGTCACCGGTACCTACCGCTGATTTTCTGTTTTCATCATACTCCGCCTGTGCTTCCTGCTGGTATTTGTCATAAATGCGCGCACGGAGCACTTTCATTGCTTTTTCCTTATTTTTAATCTGTGATTTTTCATCCTGGATGGATACAATAATCCCGGTCGGCTCATGCGTCAGCCGTACAGCAGACATTGTCGTGTTTACACTTTGCCCGCCGGGACCACTGGATGCGAACGTGTCCACGCGGATATCTTTTTCATTAATATCAACTTCCACTTCTTGTGCTTCCGGCAAAACAGCTACCGTTGCCGTCGAAGTATGGATACGCCCTCCGGATTCCGTCTCAGGCACACGCTGCACACGATGTGCACCATTTTCATATTTCAATCTGGAATAAGCGCCATTGCCATTAATCATAAAAATAATTTCCTTATAGCCGCCTACACCTGTCGTGCTCGCTTCCATTACTTCTGTTTTCCAGCCATATTGCTCTGCATAACGGGAATACATGCGGTAAAGATCGCCGGCAAATAATGCAGCTTCGTCCCCGCCGGCAGCCCCGCGGATTTCCATAAAGACGTTTTTATCATCATTCGGATCCTTCGGCAGAAGCAGAATTTTCATTTTATCTTCCAGTTCATCTATCGTTTCTGTGAGCGCTGCTATTTCTGTTTTTGCCATTTCATACATTTCATCGTCAAGATCATCTTCCAGCATTTCTTTCGCATCTTTTAACTCGGAATCCGCTTCTTTGTATTGACGATAAGCCTGCACCACTTCTTCCAGGCCGGACTGCTCCTTCGAATACTCGCGGAGTTTGTTTGTATCGTTTATGATTTCCGGATCACTCAGCAGTTCATTTAATTTGTTGTAACGATCTTCCAATGATTGCAAACGTTCCAACATCACGATCACCTCTTTCAGACTAACAGTATAATTATAGTATACTCGAGGGGCCAGGTCAAAATTATATTGGAGAAGGTACGGGCTAGTAATAAGCGCTTTTCCTGACTTAATAACGTTTAAAACGGGAATAAAAAGGGGCAGCCTGAAATTTGAGGCATTTCGGGCTGCGGGATATTTCCGATTTACGCACGGTCACCATTGGGTTCAGCGGGAAACGTATTTACTCATTTTTACTGGAGCTTATTTTTTACATTCTCTTTAGACCTTTCTTCCGCTGGAATTTTCCTGTATTTCCGGAGCGGGTTTTAGCGCAAATTTAAGAATGTTTGGATTTCTATTTACTAAAATTGTTTTGTCCCGCCCGCCTTATTCAGTTACAGTTTCTGTCAAACCTTTTGTTATTTTTTTTACTGGCTTATTCGGTACTTCATGATGGTGGCGGCATCTTGGCTCGTAGGATTCGGCCGCGCCGACCAGAATAACAGGGTCATTGTAGGAGGCAGGCTCACCGTTAATGAGACGCTGGGTGCGGCTTGCCGGCGAACCGCATACAGGGCATATGGCGTTTAGCTTTGTGACTGATTCACTCAGCGCCATTAATTTTGGCATCGGTCCAAATGGTTCTCCCCGGAAATCGGTGTCCAATCCAGCAGCAATTACAAGGATTCCCTGATTCGCCAGTGATTCTGCAACGCCGGCAATATTTTCATCAAAAAACTGTGCTTCATCAATGCCAATAATATCAATGCTTTCATCCACATTGTTCAGTATTTCTTCTGAAGATATGACAGGAAGAGCTATGATGGAATTGCCGTTGTGTGAAACAACTGCTTCTTCATTATATCGATCATCGATGGATGGTTTAAATACGCGTACGGTTAAATTGGCAAACGTCGCTCTTTTAATGCGGCGGATTAATTCCTCTGATTTTCCGGAAAACATACTTCCGCAAATTACTTCTACCCATCCATTCTGTTTCATGACGTACATGGTCAAGGTACTCCCTTCCCCTATTCTTTTTTCTGTCAAATAAATGCTGTTTTATGTATTATCGGAAAGTCCGGCACCATAACCCAGTGGTGCCTGCACTTTCCTGATATAACTATCCTGTATACAAAGTAAAAAAACAGGCAAAATATAGACGTTTTGCCTGTCTTCCCGGACTTCGCTAAAAGTCCTTTATTCATTTTGCTTCAGCGTTTGAAAGCGGCCGTCATCAGACAGCAGCTTTTCTGCCGCTTCCGCACTTTATTTCATGTTATATTTTTTCTTGAATCGATCAACACGGCCGCCGACTTTATCGGTTTTCTGCTTCCCTGTGTAGAATGGGTGCGAATCAGAGCTGATCTCTACTCGAATTAATGGGTACGTGTTGCCGTCTTCCCATTCAATGGTTTCTTCAGATGACTGTGTAGAACCGCTTAAGAACTTAAAGTCTGAGCTCGTGTCCAAAAATACAACTTTTCTGTACTCCGGATGAATATCCTTTTTCATGTCTTCCACTCCTTTTTGCCCTGATTCCTTTTGAACCAGAGTTATTGTAAGAGCCGTCACAGGTGAAATACCTTATCAAAACTCACATAAAAAGATTATAACAGTCTCAAGTTTTGAATGCAATAGATGAAATATAAAATAAGTCCTATCCAAACATTTCCTGTTCCTGTAACAAAGCTCCTCTTTTTGCTGCTCCAAAGGTGCCGGCTTATAGAACGGATGCTATCTTTTCATTCCTCTGCGCTTCATTTCCTCTTCCATTTGTGCCAAAAACTCCTCGTTGCTCTTGGATGCTTTCAGCCTTCTCAGGAAGCGGTCAAGAAAATCGTTGGAATCCTGCATTGTTTTGCGGATTGCCCACATTTTATCGAGGTGGCTTTTATCAACCAGCAATTCCTCTTTCCTTGTACCCGATCGTAAAATATCGATAGCAGGAAATATTCTTCGTTCTGCCAGGCTGCGGTCCAAATGCAGTTCCATATTCCCCGTTCCCTTAAATTCCTCGTAAATCACATCATCCATTCTTGAGCCTGTATCAATAAGCGCTGTGGCAAGAATGGTGAAACTGCCGCCTTCTTCAATGTTTCTGGCTGCCCCGAAGAATCGTTTTGGACGGTGGAATGCCGCAGGGTCAATACCGCCGGAAAGTGTCCGTCCGCTTGGCGGGATAACCAGGTTATACGCCCGGGCAAGACGTGTAATACTATCCATCAGCACGATTACATCCCGCTTATGCTCAACAAGCCGCATGGCCCTCTCCAGTACAAGCTCGGAAACTTTAATATGGCTTTCCGGCACTTCGTCAAAAGTGGAACTGACTACATCCACGTCTTCATGAACAGAACGTTCGATATCAGTTACTTCCTCCGGCCGTTCGTCCACCAGCAAAATAATCAGCTTGGCCTCCGGATGGTTTTCGGAAATGCTGTTGGCAATTTCTTTTAACAATGTCGTTTTCCCGGCTTTTGGCGGAGCTACAATTAACCCCCGCTGTCCAAAGCCTACCGGTGTCATTAAATCGATAATGCGTGTCGATATTTTTCTCGTATTCGTTTCCAATGTCATCGCACGTTCCGGGTATAGCGGTGTCAATGCCGGAAAGTGAACACGCTCCTTGGCTGTTTCCGGATCATCCCCGTTCACCGCGTCCACATGCAGCAGGCCGTAGTATCTTTCATTTTCTTTTGGCGGTCTTACCTTTCCGGACACCTTATCTCCATTCCGCAAATCGAATCGGCGGATTTGCGAAGCAGAAATGTAAATATCTTCTGCACTTGGAGAATAATTAATCGGACGCAGGAAACCAAATCCTTCTGAAGGAATGATTTCCAGGATCCCATCCATGAACAGGAATCCGTCTTTTTCCGCCTGTGCTTTTAATATAGCAAATATCAATTCTTTTTTTGTCAATTTGGCATAATAGGAAACTTTATATTCTCTTGCCAATGTATAAATTTCTTTCAATGTTAAGGTTTCCAAATGAGAGATTGTAAATGCCATAAAATCACCAACCTATCTAACTGTTATGTTTTTTAATAATAATTTGACTACAATTCAGAAGCGGCCCAACTGTAACATCTTATCTTTGCTGAGATTCCTTACTGCTATGGAAGGTCATTACAGGATCAGGCAAGAAGAAAAATTTAGAAGCTAGATTAGAAGTCCGTCGTTGAATAAACCGGGCTTTTTGCTGTCAGGTTCAGACTGTGCGCATTCAGACCGGGCTGGCTGCGCAGCTTAATTGCATTAATGCAGGCAAAAAATAAATATATCTTTTATAATGGCGGGTTTCCTCTCTGAACAGACAGGAAATATTGTAAGTAATTAAATCTTACTCTTTTATTTAGTAATATTCAACTCTATTTTAAAATTTAATAGAAAAGGAAGCCAGAAATAAATGGAGGCTTCCTTTTCCTCGATTTACGGCAGGTACTTCGTAAAATAGGAATACTGGGGGATATACTCAGTGTACCCAGTCAAAATGTATTCCATACCTTTTGCCAACTTTTACCCAGGTACCACGGCCGGTAGAAATTATGACTTCATCACAAGATCGGGCTTTTTCTGGAGACTGTGTTCTCCATCGATAAACCTGACTGTTCCGCTTTTAGCGCGCATAACTACTGTTTGTGTTGTTGCTTTGACGCCTTTAAACTGGACTCCCTTTAATAATTCACCGTCTGTTACACCAGTGGCGGCAAAAATGGCATCATCCCCGCTGCAGAAATCATCCATGTAAAACACCGTATTTATATCAGTAATCCCCATGCTTTTGCAGCGTGCTTCCTCTTCTTCGTTTGAAGGCACCAGTCTGCCCTGGATTTCCCCGCCAAGGCATTTCAGTGCAACAGCTGAAATAACGCCTTCAGGGGCACCGCCGATTCCCATTAATATATCAACACCTGTCTCTTCAAATGCAGTATTAATGGCTCCGGCCACATCACCGTTTGGTATTAACTTAATTCTTGCACCTGCTTCACGGATTTCCTCCACCAGCTTATCATGGCGGGGACGGTCAAGCACCGTGACAACAATATCCTCTATATTTTTATTTTTCGCTTCTGCCACTGCTCTCAGGTTATCAATAGTAGGTGCATTGATATCAATTTTGCCGACGGCTTCGGGCCCCACAGCAATTTTATCCATATACATGTCAGGTGCATGCAATAATGTTTTTTCATCTGCAATTGCGATGACCGATAGTGCATTCCAGGTTCCCTGGGCTACAATGGAGGTTCCTTCCAATGGGTCGACAGCTACATCTACGCCGGGGCCATCTCCTGTACCGAGCTTTTCCCCAATATATAGCATTGGAGCCTCGTCCATTTCCCCTTCCCCGATTACTACAGTGCCTTTCATGGGGATAGTGTCAAATACAGTACGCATTGCCGAGGTTGCCGCATCATCTGCTTCCTCTTTTTTTCCTCTTCCCATCCATCGGGCTGATTTTAAAGCTGCAGCTTCCGTCACACGCACTAATTCCATTGTTAAGCTTCTTTCCATGTTTTCCCTCTCCTCGTTAGTAGGCTTTCTTTATGTTGAGCACTGGTAATTAAGAGTTTTGAAATTGAATGATTTCTTCCTCTGTCATTTCTTCATGCCAGACTTTTGCCCCAAGATTGTTTAATTTATCGGTAATCTTCTCATAGCCTCTTTCTATGTGCTCCAATCCGGTTATTTCCGTAATCCCGTTTGCCATCAGTCCGGCAATAATCAAAGCTGCTCCTGCACGAAGGTCGGTTGCTTTCACCCTGGCACCTTCCAGCTGCACCGGGCCGGAGACTATGGCGGAACCGCCTTCTACTTTTATCGATGCATTCATTCTTCTTAGTTCATCAATATGTTTTAAACGGGCGGAATAAATGGTATCGGTCACCACGCCTGTGTTGATTGCTTTAGTCAATAGTGAGGTGAATGGCTGCTGAAGATCGGTGGGAAAACCGGGATAAACGAGCGTCTTAATATCAACACTTTTAAGAACCTTTCCAGGCTTGACCAGTAATTGTTCATCGCTTTCTTCTACAGACACTCCCATTTCGCGCAGTTTCGCCAGAAGTGATTCCAAGTGCTGCGGGATAACATTATCAATGATCACTTCTTTTCCCTGGGCTGCAGCGGCAATAGTATATGTACCAGCTTCAATCCGGTCGGGTATAATCGTATGTTTACAGCCGCTTAAAGATGGCACACCTTCAATTCGGATTACGTCGGTTCCCACACCTTTAATTTTTGCGCCCATGTTGGTAAGAATAGTAGCTACATCAATAATCTCCGGCTCTTTTGCTGCATTTTCAATAATCGTTTTTCCCTTGGCTTTTACTGCAGCAAGCATAATATTAATTGTCGCGCCCACACTTACCACATCAAGGTAAATTCTCGCCCCTTTTAATTCATCTGCACGCAAATAAATAGCACCCTGTTCATTTGTTACCTCGGCACCAAGTGCTTCAAACCCTTTAATATGCTGGTCAATGGGACGCGGCCCTAAAAAACATCCTCCTGGAAGTCCGATTACAGCTTTTTTAAACTTCCCGAGCATGGCACCCATAAAATAATAGGATGCACGGAGCTTCTTGACTTTGCCATTGGGCAACGGCATGGAAACCATATTTTCCGGATTTATATGAACAGTTTGCCCGTCCCAGGAAACGGAACCGCCAATTTCTTCCAGTAATTCGCCAAGTGTGTACACATCGGAGATATCCGGCAGCCCTTCAATCGTCACGCCAGAATCAGCCAAAATAGCTGCCGGCAATAAAGCAACCGCACTGTTTTTCGCTCCGCTGATCCTCACCTGGCCATGAAGTAAATGGCCGCCTTCCACTAGCATCTTTTGCATCTATTATACCCCGCTTTCATGGGGGCTGACCCCTCATTTCAGGTTTTTCATTAAAGAAAATGCCCCATTATGCATTTTGGATTTATCTATAGTTTGGTCATGTTTTCCTTAATTTATGAGTGTTTATGCCTTATTCCAGTCAGCAAGAAATTTTTCAATCCCCTGATCGGTCAGCGGATGTTTAACAAGCTGCTCCAGCACTTTAAATGGAATCGTTGCAATATGTGCACCATTAACTGCGGCATCGATGACGTGTAATGGATGCCTGATGGACGCGGCAATAATCTGGGACTGGATATCATGCTTATTGAATATCTCCGAAATCGTTGCAATCAGTTCCATTCCATCATGGCCTATATCATCCAGACGGCCGAGGAATGGGGATACATAGGATGCACCTGCACGGGCAGCAAGCAGTGCCTGATTGGCATTAAAAATAAGTGTGACGTTTGTTTTTATGTTTAAATCACTAAAAGTCTTCACTGCCTTTAATCCTTCCAGTGTCATTGGCACCTTCACCGTAATATTAGGGGCGATGGCAGCCAGTTCTTTCCCTTCGCTGATCATTCCTTCTGCATCTTCGGCGATGACTTCCGCACTCACAGAGCCTGATACTTCATCGGTAATTTCGCGCAGGCGGTCATGGAAGGAGACGCCTTCTTTTGAAACAAGGCTTGGATTAGTGGTTACACCAGCCAAAATTCCAAGTTCATTTGCCTTTTTTATCTCTTCAATATTTGCTGTATCTATAAAAAACTTCATAGGGAAAATCCTCCTTTTAAACTATGTATGGGCACGCAGCACATGCCATATGAATATAATTTTCCTTTAGGCTACGCGGCGAATTCCATTCTCCTGTGACAGTCCGCATATGTCCCAATATTAGAATACCAACAACGAGGCGTATAAGCAACAGTCCCGGAAATCATCCGATTATTTTTTTGACGTTTCCCACCAGCTGCTGAATGTCAAAAGGCTTTCCCAGGACTTCTTTTACAAGTTGAAATTCACTCAGTTCCTTCTCTATTTCATCAGCCAGTCCGCTCATGACAATGATCGGTACATTTATATTATCCTGTTCAAGCTTCCGCAGAATTTCCACCCCGCTTATGATTGGCAGTTTATAATCCACAAGCACTGCATCGTACCTGTTTTCATATAGTTTTTTTATTGCTTCTTCCCCATCGGCCGCTGTTGTTACTTTATATCCTTCATTTTCAAAAACATCTGTTAATAGCATTCTAATTCCAGGCTGGTCATCAATGATCAGTATTTCTTTATGCATAGCCAAGCTTCTTCCCCCCAAATAACTTCCCCTGCTGTTCCCCCAAGTATATGGAGAATTATACTATCCTTTTCTTATTTTTCTTTATATATCTATTCTATATCTTCAGGGAAAAATCCTGCCAGACTGATTAATTTAGCATAAAAACGAAAGACTGCTTAATCAGATTTAAACAGTCTTTCGCAGCCAACTATTTATTTGTTTGCCGATTCGCGATGTGTTACTGATGCACCGATAAACCCTTTAAATAAACCCTGTGGTCTCGTTGGGCGTGATGTAAACTCAGGGTGAAACTGACAAGCTACAAACCATGGATGTCCTTCAATTTCTATTGTTTCCACGAGCCTGCCATTCGGACTCAGACCGGAAAAAATAAATCCATTTTGTTCCATTTGATCCCTGTATAAATTATTAAATTCATACCGGTGGCGGTGCCTTTCATGGATGACGTCCTGTTCGTCATAAGCAGCTTTTGTTTTTGTTCCATCCTTCAATTCACATGGGTAGATGCCCAGCCGCAAAGTTCCGCCCATATCTTCCACATCTTTCTGTTCCGGCAGCAGATCAATGATAGGATGTGCAGTAGCCGGGTTTATTTCAGTCGAATGTGCTCCCTCCAGCCCGAGTACATTTCTGGCAAATTCTACGGTCGCAAGCTGCATGCCAAGACATATGCCCAAAAATGGGACATTATTTTCCCTTGCATACTTGATAGCGGAAATTTTCCCTTCAATTCCCCGGTCTCCAAAACCGCCCGGGACAATAATGCCATCAACTTTAGAAAGTGCTTCGCGAATCCCGTCTTCTGTTAATTTTTCCGAATTAATCCAATGCACTTTAATATCTGCATCAAAATCAAATCCTGCATGCTTTAAGGCTTCCACTACGGAAAGGTAGGCATCAGGCAGTTCCACGTATTTTCCGACAAGCCCGATCTCCACGCATTTGGACAGATTATCCACTTTTTTCACAAGCAAATTCCACTCATCCATTTTCGCTTCATGGCAGTCAAGATTAAAGTGGTCGCAAGTAATCTGGTCCAGATGCTGCGCCTGCAGGGAAAGGGGAACCTGATATAAATTTTCTGAATCCTGCATTTCAATGACGGATTGCTTGTTGATATCACAGAACAAGGCAATTTTTTCTTTCATTTCTTCACTGATTTCCTGTTCTGTGCGCAAAACGATAACGTCCGGCTGGATTCCCAGAGAACGCAATTCTTTAACACTATGCTGGGTTGGTTTTGTTTTCATTTCACCTGCTGCTTTAATAAATGGAACCAATGTACAGTGAATGTACATCACCTGTTCTCTTCCTGCATCATTTTTAATCTGGCGGATCGCTTCCAGAAATGGCAGAGATTCTATATCCCCAACCGTGCCGCCGATTTCTGTTATAACTACATCAGCATTGGTTGCTTCACCGGCACGAAATACCTGCTCCTTGATTTCGTTTGTAATATGCGGGATCACCTGGACGGTACCGCCAAGATAATCGCCGCGCCGTTCTTTTCTGATGACACTGGAATATACTTTTCCAGTTGTAATATTGCTGTATTTATTTAAATTAATATCTATAAAGCGTTCATAATGTCCTAAATCCAAATCTGTTTCCGCACCATCTTCGGTGACAAATACTTCGCCATGCTGATAAGGACTCATGGTGCCGGGGTCGACATTAATGTACGGATCAAACTTTTGAATCGTTACTTTCAACCCCCGATTTTTTAATAAGCGGCCCAGAGATGCAGCTGTAATTCCTTTTCCCAGTGATGATACTACGCCACCTGTTACAAAAATATACTTCGTCATGATTCATCCTTCTTTCCTGCCGTATTCTATTTTCGTATTCCTTTTTTAAAAAAGCGCATGATAATTGCAGGGTGCTATTCACCTTTTACTATAATTACTTCCTGTCCTATTAAAAGGATGTGCAATAACCCAGGTAAGCATGAAGATTTTATTAAGGATTCTTCAAATAAATGCCGGAGGCGCCCGGATACTTCTATTTTCGTAGACTGAAAAAGTTTTTCTTTCCCAGAAAAACCCCGGGAATACGAAAGGCTTTATGTTCCAGGTAAATACTACATGCTATAAAAGAGCTTCTGTATAATACGGTAAGGAACGCGTTTGTTTGCTTTTTCATCTTTTTACATTTTTACTATGTTTCCCGGGTTAATGTAAATAGAAAACCATTTTATGCTTGTCCTGTGTCAACCGAATGTATTAAAGGTTTTTTGCATGAAGAAGATACATAGTGCAAGGTCTTTTTAAAAAATAAAAGCGTCTCCCCCTCATACCATGGGGGAAACGCTATAATTACACTTATAGAGCCCAATAAAAATTGTACTCATCCTGCCTGTAAAAGTCAAGCCGGCTTATTATTAAATTTTATCTTCTTCTTCCTCTTCAAATTCAGCATCTGCATCCAATTCATCGACGACTTCTTCTTCCTCTTCATCATAATCATCAATGATTTCATCCATCTCTTCATCCGGAATATCCAATTCTTCCTCTTCCAGTCCTACATCCTCTTCTACCGCAGCTGCTGCTTTTTTCTTTTTCTTCTTTTTCTTTTTTGGAGCAGCTGTTACTTCTTCATCGATTTGGTCTACCGGATACCAGCGCTTAAGTCCCCATTTGTTGGAACCAATCGTGAGAAAGCGGCCATCCACATTTAGATCTGTATAAAATTGGGAAATTCCTGTTTGCTTATCTGTTTCGGATAAATTTTTCACTTCGGCAATTTTTTCAAAAATCTCTTTGAAATCCATTGCTTTTTTCTCTTCCATCAGTACTGCATTTGCCAGTTCAATCATGGACATTCTTTCCAATTCATCGTGGCTGTAATTTTTCAAGCTCACGGTCATGCACTCCCTTTACTCTTATATTGAAGGCTGTTGCCATGGTTATTCATAAAAATATTTTTCTCAAAGTATATTATTTTCCCGGACTTCAGCTAAACCATACCATACATTATAAACAAATACTCGCCGATTATGCCAGAAAAAAATTTAAAAAATCGGCTTTTTTTAGCATGTTTTTTACATGGGAGGATAAGAAACGCACTTTGTTTGTTCCGTTTGCAGGGTCCGGCAGCTCAATCCTGCTTAAATGAAAGCTTCCTGGCACGCTGCCTTCGCCGTAAAAAATTACCCTCGATGATAAAAACGTATCCGCACACTGAAATTAACTTTCCCCAGGTGCAAAAAAAGTTGAGAAAACCACTTTCCTCAACTTTTTTTGTTTCATTTTTTTTTCCGCAGTTCGCTGCCGTAATTCGTAGCATCCGCTTCAGCAAATAGAATGTGGTTCTATTTCATGTACAGCTGTGGAACTGCACAACCACTCTTTTACATATTCCTTCGGTACTGTCCGCCAACTTCATAAAGCGCTGTTGTAATCTGGCCAAGACTTGCCACTTTTACCGTTTCCAGCAATTCGGCAAAAATATTTCCTCCGGAAGCCGCTACTTCTTTTAATCTGTTTAAGGCTTCTTCTGTTTCGTCTTTATGCGTTTCCTGGAATTTACGCAGCTCGCTGATTTGATGTTCTTTCTCCTCTTTTGTTGCCCGGGCTAGCTCCATGGAATTAATTTCATCCTCGGATGGCGGATTCGGGTTAAGGTACGTATTCACCCCGACAATCGGCAGTTTACCGGAATGCTTTTTGCCTTCATAGTAAAGGGATTCTTCCTGGATTTTTCCGCGCTGATACTGCCGTTCCATCGCTCCGAGCACGCCGCCGCGGTCGTTCATTTTTTCAAATTCCTGCAGTACAGCTTCTTCCACAAGGTCTGTCAATTCTTCAATAATAAACGAGCCCTGCAGGGAGTTTTCGTTTTTCGTCAGGCCCAGCTCTTTATTGATAATCATCTGGATGGCCATCGCTCTTCTTACCGACTCTTCCGTTGGTGTTGTAATCGCTTCATCATATGCATTTGTATGCAATGAATTCGTATTGTCCTGAATGGCCAGGAGTGCCTGCAATGTCGTACGGATATCGTTAAAATCAATTTCCTGTGCGTGCAAAGAACGGCCGGAAGTCTGAATATGGTACTTCAATTTCTGGCTGCGCTCGTTTGCCCCGTATTTATCACGCATCGTAATCGCCCAGATTCTGCGGGCAACACGGCCGATTACGGAGTATTCGGGATCAAGCCCATTGGAAAAGAAGAAGGACAGGTTTTGCGCAAACTTATTTACATCCATGCCCCTGCTCAAATAATACTCCACATAGGTGAACCCGTTGGCCAATGTGAATGCAAGCTGGGTAATCGGATTTGCCCCCGCTTCTGCAATATGGTAGCCGGAAATGGACACGGAATAATAGTTTCTGACATTTTTATCAATAAAGTACTCCTGAATATCCCCCATCATTCTTAAGGCAAACTCAGTGGAGAAAATGCAGGTGTTTTGTCCCTGGTCTTCTTTTAATATATCTGCCTGCACCGTACCGCGGATGACAGAGATCGTTTCCTCTTTAATTTTTTCATATTCTTCCTGTGTCGGTTCCCGATCCTGTTCTTCTTTAAATTTAGTCACCTGCTGATCCACAGCCGTATTGAAATACATGGCCAGAATAATCGGTGCCGGACCATTGATGGTCATGGAAACCGATGTGGTTGGACTTGTCAGATCAAAGCCATCGTACAGCTTCTTCATATCCTCCAGCGTACAAATGTTTACACCGCTTTCCCCGACCTTTCCGTATATATCCGGACGGTGTGCCGGGTCTTCCCCGTACAGTGTTACCGAATCAAAGGCAGTGGACAGGCGCTTTGCCTCTCCATCTTTCGATAAATAGTGGAAACGGCGGTTCGTGCGTTCCGGTGTCCCCTCTCCGGCAAACTGGCGGGTAGGATCTTCGCCTTTCCGTTTAAACGGAAATACACCGGATGTGAACGGAAATGCACCTGGCACATTTTCTTTCATCAGCCACAGCAAGCGTTCTCCCCAATCCTGGTACTTCGGAAATGCCACTTTCGGGATTTTCAGGCCGGATAGGGATTCTGTTACAATATCCATTTCAATTTCTTTATCCCGCACTTTGAATGTCATCTTTTCCTTCCCGTAGCTTTTCTTTGTTTCGTCCCATTTGTCAAGCAGGTTTCTCGACCGGGCATCAAGGCGTTCTTCATATTGATCAATCGTTTGATCAATAATTTCTGTGCCGTCTTCTGTGCCGATGGCTTCTTTGGCTCCTTCCAGCTGATAAAGCTTTCTGGCCGCATCACTCTGTTCTCTCGCATGTTTATGATAGTTGCGCACGTGAGCTGCAATTTCCCGCAAATAATGTCTGCGTTCATTGGTAATAATCATATTATCCTTTTCGGCAATGACATGCCTTTCGAAATCAACTGCTTCGTTCCAGTCATATTTTTCATTTAATGTATCAATGATGGAGGCAAATAAAGCATTTGTCCCTGCATCATTGAATTGACTCGCAATTGTACCGAATACAGGAAATTTCGTTTTGTCCTCATGAAACAGCATATGACTGCGCTCATACTGTTTACGCACCTGGTTCAGTGCATCCTCAGAGCCTTTTTGTTCGAATTTATTAATGACAATAAAGTCCGCAAAATCAATCATATCAATTTTTTCCAGTTGGGTCGGCGCACCAAATTCTGCTGTCATCACATACATGGAAAGGTCTGTGACGTCGGTAATTGCGGCATCCCCCTGACCGATCCCGCTTGTTTCCACGATGATAAAATCATAGCCGGATGCGCGTACAACATCAATAACTTCCTGAATGGCTTTGGAGAGCTCATCCCGGGAATCCCTTGTTGCAAGGGAACGCATATAAACGCGGTCGGTGAAGATGGCATTCATGCGGATACGGTCCCCGAGGAGCGCGCCGCCTGTTTTCTTTTTCGTCGGATCGATGGAAATAATCGCAATTTTTTTATCGGGAATTTCGTTGATAAACCGGCGGATCAATTCATCTGTCAGGGAACTTTTCCCTGCACCGCCTGTACCTGTGATGCCTAAAACGGGAATGTTTTTATTTCCTTTTTCCCGCAGGTCGCTAAGTACCTTCTGTTTATCTTCCTCACTGACCGATTCACTTTCCACGTAGGTAATAAATTTGGCAATGGTTTTTCTGTCTCCTTTTGCCAATTGCTCCTGGTCTTTTACGACATCAATTGGCGGTACAAAATCACATTCCTCCAGCATGAGATTAATCATGCCCTGCAGACCGAGCTCACGGCCATTATCCGGTGAAAAAATACGGGAAACGCCGTATTCCTCCAGCTCTTTAATCTCCCTTGGGATGATGACCCCGCCGCCGCCGCCGTATACGTTAATATGGTCAGCTCCCAGCTCTTTCAGCAAATCGACCATGTATTTAAAATATTCGACATGCCCGCCCTGATAGGAAGAAATCGCAATCCCCTGCACATCCTCCTGTACGGCTGCATGGACAACATCCTCCACACTGCGGTTATGCCCGAGGTGGATGACCTCTGCTCCGCTTGACTGAAGAATTCTCCGCATAATATTAATGGATGCATCATGTCCGTCAAACAAACTCGATGCGGTTACAAACCGCACCGGATTTTTCGGTTTATAAATGGTTGGCTTCTCCATTTTATGCCCCTCCTTTGTTAGTTTCCGTCATGTTCTCTGACTCATTCAGACCGACCGCTTTTAAAATAAATTCAATCTGACTGTCCATATATTCTTCCAGTGTAAATTCTTTTTGCAATATCCAGCGGCGGAAGCCCCACATTTGCCCCTGTACAAAAATATTATTTGCCAAAAGAACGGCATCCTGACTGTTGATCCTGTCGGGCAGAGATGTGTTGATCGCCCGTTCCAGCATCTTTACCATGTCGCGTTCTTTTTCCATCACATAGTCTTTCGTTTCTTTTTTTAGTGATTTCACTTCCTGATACATAATCAGGATCTCTTCCTGCATTTCATCCATCAGGTGAAAATAGGATTTAATCAGGGATACCAGATTGTTTACAGATGGCTTTTCCAGGTTGATCGCTGACCCAAGTCGTTTTCTGACCTCTTCATAAATGGAGTCGCAAACTAAAAAAAGCACATCCTCTTTCGTACGGATATATTCATATAACGTGCCAATGCTGAAACCGGATTCTTTGGCAATTTCCCTTGTGGTTGTCCGGTGGTAGCCTTTTTCTTTGAAAAGGGTAATCGCCCCCTGGATCATTTGATTCCGCCGTTTTTCCACGAGCTCCCTGTCTTTTATGGAGGATAGAATTTGATCTTCGCTCATGTAGCATCCCCCTTCCATTTTTCAAATAATACTCTCGCCAACTGGTAAGGGTCACTGTCTGCATCAATTGACGGCAGCCCTTCCTCATTTTCTATATATGCTTTCACCTCACGCCAGATTTCTTCCCGGATCAGTTCGTATACTTCCAGTTCCTGCTGCTGGGTTCTTTTCCGCGTTCCTTCATCTGTGCTGTATAAATAGCTGTGGTGTTCTTTGACTTTTTCCCATAGCTTGTCGATACCTTTATTTTCCGTTGTAATTGTTTTGACAATAGCTGTTTCGTGTTCTTCGTTTTTGGACATCATGACAAGCTCTTTGAGCAGGGCTTTTAATTTGCCAAAACCGGGCAGATCAGCCTTGTTAATGACGAACAGGTCTGCAATCTCCATGATCCCTGCTTTAAAAATCTGCAGTACATCCCCGCTGTTTGGGGTTAATACAACTGCTGTCGTGTCGACAATTTTCATAATATCCAGCTCAGATTGGCCCACCCCGACCGTTTCAACGATAATAACGTCAAACCCGTAAGCATCGCATATCCGGACTGCGTCTTTTGTTGCCCGAGCCAATCCGCCAAGGCTTCCGCGCGTTGCCATACTGCGGATATATACACCGTCATCGGTAAAATGCTGATTCATGCGGACACGGTCCCCAAGCAATGCACCGCCGCTGAATGGACTGGTCGGATCCACAGCGATAACCGCAACGGTTTTCCCTTCATTGCGGACATGGGTAATTAGCCGGTTGACGAGTGAACTCTTTCCGGCACCCGGCGAGCCGGTCAGCCCAAAATAAAGCGCGTGTTTCTTCAGGGAAAATACATCACTCAGAAGCTCCAGTTTTTCCGGGTGATCATTTTCCACCATGGTAATCGCCCTGGCTAAAGCGCGTATATCTTTATTTCTCATCCGATCGACGATCTCGTGCATGGTTATGCACCCCTTTCTGTTGCTCCAGAGTAAAATTATTTTGGAATCGCTCTGACTTGATTGCTTTCCCGATCGATTTGGTGCCGGTCCCGATCGATTTGACGCTTTCTCGATCGAATTTGCGCCGGTCTCGATCGATTTGACGCTTTCTCGATCGATTTGGCGCTTTCTCGATCGATTTGGTGCGGTTCCCGATCGATTTGGCGCTTTCTCGATCGAATTTGCGCCGGTCCCGATCGTTTTGGCGCTTTCCCGATCGATTTGGCGCCGGTCTCGATCGATTTGACGCTTTCCCGATCGATTTGACGCCGGTCCCGATCGATTTGGTGCGGGTCCCGATCGATTCGAATTTTCCGCATACAAATCGCGCCGGTTCCGGGTATGATGCAGCCGGTTTATTTCGTCAGCATGCGGCCGATGACGAGCCGTTGTACTTCGTTCGTTCCTTCGTAAATTTGTGTGATTTTGGCATCCCGCATATACCGTTCCACCGGATAGTCCTTCGTATATCCGTAACCGCCAAATACCTGCACAGCCTCGACAGTAATCCGCATTGCCGCATCTCCCGCAAATAATTTAGACATGGCAGAAGCTTTTCCATAAGGCTGACCCTGTGACTCCAGCCATGCTGCCTGGTAAGTCAAGAGTCTGGATGCTTCCACTTCGGTCGCCATATCGGCCAGTTTAAAAGAAATACCCTGATTCGCCGCAATTGGCTTGCCGAATTGCTCACGTTCTTTGGCATAATCGACGGCAGCATCCAGTGCCCCCTGTGCGATGCCGAGTGCCTGGGCGGCAATTCCGTTACGGCCGCCGTCAAGGGTCGTCATGGCAATTTTAAAGCCTTCTCCTTCTTTTCCGAGCATATTTTCTTTTGGGATACGGCAGTTTTCAAAGATCAGTTCTGTTGTCGGAGAGGAACGGATTCCCAGCTTCTTCTCTTTTTTACCGAATGTAAAGCCTTCTGTTCCTTTTTCTACAATAAATGCACTGATTCCTTTATGTTTTGCGTCTGCATCTGTTTTGGCAAAAACAATATAAATATCCGCAACACCGCCGTTGGTAATCCACACCTTGTTTCCATTTAATACATATGCATCGCCATCTTCTTTTGCCGTCATTTTCATGGATACCACATCACTGCCTGCGCCGGGCTCGGAAAGTGCATATGCGCCTAGCGCTTCCCCTGTTGCCAGACGGTAGAGAAAGTCCTTCTTCTGTGCTTCATTGCCATATGTGTAAATCGGCCAGCTCGCCAAAGAGAGATGTGCCGATAACGTCACTCCGGTGGATGCACAAACACGTGACAGTTCTTCTACGGCAATGCAATAGCTGACATAATCTGCACCGATTCCGCCGTATTCCTCCGGCCATGGGATCCCTGTCAGGCCAAGTTCACCCATCTTATCAAAAATCTCCCTGTCAAACCGTTCTTCTTCATCCCGCTCTGCAGCGGTCGGTTCCACTTCTTTCGCGGCAAAATCACGTACCATTTTACGCAGCATTTCCTGTTCTTCTGTCAGTTGAAAATTCATCTTTCTTCCTCCTCATCGGATTCCTAGTTATTCAGTAAATTTTTTGCGATAACAACATGCTGAATTTCATTGGATCCTTCATAAATTTCGGTGATTTTCGCATCACGGAAAAACCGCTCTGCCGGGTAATCCTCTGTATAGCCATAGCCCCCGAATACCTGAACTGCTTCAATTGCTGTATTTACCGCGGTTTTTGAAGCATACATTTTGGCCATGGACGCCTCTTTCCCGCATGGAATTCCTTGGTCCACCAGAGAGGCAGCATGATATACGAGCAGCCTGGAAGCTTCTGTTTCAGTTGCCATGTCTGCCAGTTTAAAAGAAATACCCTGATTCGCTGCAATTGGTTTTCCAAATTGTTCCCGTTCTTTGGCATAGGCAGTGGCATGTTCAACTGCCGCTTCGGCAATTCCAAGCGCCTGGGCAGCAATACCGATTCTGCCGACGTTCAAGTTTGCCATCGCGATTTTAAAGCCTTCCCCTTCCTCGCCGAGCAGCTGTTTTGCAGAAACTTTGCATTGGTCAAAATTCAAGGAAACCGTATTGGAACCGTGGAGCCCCATTTTCCTTTCTTTTTTGCCGATGACAAGTCCCGGGGTATCTTTTTCAACAATGAATGCACTGATTCCTTTTGTACCTTCTCCTGTCCGTGCGAAGGTAATGTATGTTTCCGCTTCTCCGCCGTTTGTAATAAAAACCTTTGATCCGTTTAATATATAGCTGTCCCCTTCTTTAACTGCTTTTGTCTTAATATTGGCGGCATCCGAACCTGCACCGGGTTCTGTCAGGGCAAAAGCACCCAGATATTCTCCGGAGGCAAGCTTTGGAAGATACTTGTTTTTCTGTTTCTCATTTCCGAAATAAAGGATGGGATTGGTCCCGACAGAGGTATGTACAGAAAGTATAACACCAATTGTCGCACTTACTTTGGAAAGTTCATGGATGGCGGTAATGTAGGATGTGAAATCCATGCCGGTTCCGTCGTATTTTTCCGGGAGCGGGATCCCCATGAGGCCGAGTTCGCCCATCTTTTGGATAATCTCTCTTGGAAAACGGTCCTCTCGTTCCATCCGTTCGACTTTCGGTGCTATTTCTTTCTGGGCAAAGTCCTGTACCATTTTCCGCATCATATTCTGTTCTTCTGTAAAAGTCATGTTCATCGCTGTAATGCCTCCTTACCTATCTTAGCTGTAAGTTTAATTGTATTGGTAAAAACCTCTGCCTGACTTTTTGCCCAGCCAGCCGGCTTTCACATACTGACGAAGCAGCGGACATGGACGGTATTTGCTGTCGCCAAAGCCTTCGTGCAGCACTTCCATAATGTAGAGGCAGGTGTCCAGCCCAATGAAGTCTGCCAGTGTCAGCGGTCCCATCGGATGGTTAGTACCAAGCTTCATAACGGTATCAATATCTTCCGGGGATGCAACGCCTTCATATACAGTATAAATCGCTTCGTTGATCATCGGCATAAGCACGCGGTTGGAAACAAAACCTGGAAAGTCCTTTACTTCTACAGGTGTTTTGTTTAATGATTTGGCCATATTTTCAATTGCCTGATAGGTTTCATCACTTGACTGGAGCCCCCGGATAATTTCCACCAGTTTCATGACAGGCACCGGATTCATAAAGTGCATACCGATAACCTGACTCGGACGATTCGTTGCTGCAGCAATTTCCGTGATCGGCAGGGATGATGTATTGGATGCCAGGATCGCATGCGCAGGTGCGAATTTATCCAAATCGGCAAACACTTTCGTTTTTACATCCATATTTTCTACAATGGCTTCAATGACGATATCACAGGAGGATGCATCACTCAGGCTCCCTGAAGCCGTTAATCTATGTAACGTTTCCGTTTTCTCTGATGCTGTCATTCTCTCCTTCTCTACATTCCGGTTTAACCGTTTTTCAATATTTTTCATGCCTTTATCCAAAGCCTCTTCATTCATATCATGCAGCAGGACATCATACCCCGATTGCGCACACACCTGTGCAATCCCGGAACCCATCTGCCCCGCACCAATAATCATCACCTTATTTATCTCCATAAAAATATATCCTCCTTGCTTGGAAACAGCGGGACGGTTCTCCTGTTGCAAGAGTCTTTTTACATAGAACAGGAATTTCTTTGCTAAACCGCCACCGCGCTTCTTTTTGTAAATCTTCCAGCTTCATTCATGATCGTTCGGTATTTCCATTAAAACCCGGTTTCCGGTACCAGTAAGCTCAGGTGAGCTTTCCTTCCCTACTGTTTCGGCACTTCTATTAACACGGCATCCCCCTGACCGCCGCCACTGCAGATTGCAGCAATGCCGAGACCGCCGCCGCGGCGTTTTAACTCATGAACCAGTGTAAGAATGATACGTGCTCCGCTCGCACCGATCGGGTGTCCCAGTGCTACCGCTCCACCATTTACGTTTACTTTTTCAGGGTCAATGCCGGCAATTTTTCCGCTGGCTAAAGATACTGCTGCAAATGCCTCGTTAATTTCAAACAGGTCAATATCTTCTTTTTGGTGTCCTGTTTTTTCCAGCAGTTTATTGATTACAAGACCAGGCGTTTGCGGGAAATCCTTTGCTTCCACAGCTACCTCGGCATGGGCATGAATGGTTGCCATTGGTGTTTTTCCAAGTTCTTCCGCCTTTTCATCGGACATGACTACAAATGCACATGCGCCGTCATTTACACCTGGTGCATTTCCCGCAGTGATCGTTCCATCCTTATCAAATGCCGGACGGAGTTTTGCCAGCTTCTCCACGCTCGTATCCTTCCGTGGTGCTTCATCTGTATCAACAACAATCGGTTCTCCTTTGCGCTGCGGTACCTCCAGCGGCACAATTTCCTCGGCAAATTTGCCTTCATCTATCGCTTTTCCGGCACGCTGATGACTCCGGTATGACCATTCATCCTGTGCTTCTCTCGTCAGTTCAAATTCTTCTGCCGTGGAGTTGCCATAGGTGCCCATATGAACACCTTCAAAAGAGCATGTAAGACCATCATGCACCATCATATCCACTACTTTCCTGTCTCCCATGCGATGTCCCCAGCGGGCATCCGGCAGAATATAAGGCGCATTGCTCATGCTTTCCATGCCGCCTGCTACAATCACATCTTCATCTCCAAGGCGAATAAGCTGATCCGCCAAAGTCACACTGCGCAGTCCGGAAGCACATACTTTATTAATCGTCTCCGTTTTTACATTCCATGGGATGCCTGCTTCACGCGCTGCCTGGCGTGAAGGGATCTGGCCCTGTCCTCCCTGCAGGACATTTCCCATAATAACTTCATCGATTTCCGAGCCTTCCATGCCGGCCCGCTCGAGTGCTTCTTTGATCGCCTTTCCGCCTAATTGCGATGCTGTAAAGTTCTTAAGTCCTCCGCCGAATTTTCCGAATGGGGTTCTTGCACCTGAAACAATTACTGTTTTTCTCATTGTTTAACTCCTTTTTATTTTATTAAGGGGAGGCCCCTATTTTTAATAGTTTAAAAATCCGGAGTTGCTTTGTTTGCTGAGATTAGAAATGCTCGCATTCGCGCCCTCTAGCAAATCCAGCTCTTTTTATACTTGACATTTAAAAATTTGATGCTTTCATAACGTATAAAACAGCATTCCTATGTATCTGTTAACCGTTGTGGAGGCATCTGCTGCAAGCTTGAAATGTACCCTTCATTGAGAACGCTTACCTTTTGGTTTGCAGCAAGGGAACCGTCCCGGTGTTGCAGTACGCTGATTGAACGCTCGCTCAATTGCTGTTTGAGAAAGAAGAGGGGTATGTTTTTACCCCTCTATGTTGTTATTATACTGGAAATCTCCTTTGGAAGGAAAGTATTATATATTATTCTATTGATCTATTATGCTGTTTTCTGTTCATCTTCCACCAATACAGACAGCGCCAGAATTTCTGCTACGTCCATGGTGCTGATATCTTCTTCCACTTCTTTCGCTTTAGTTCCGTCACTTAACATTGTTAAGCAGAACGGGCAGGCACTTGAAATCATATCAGGTTTTACTTCCATGGCCTGTTCTGTGCGGGCTACGTTAATGCGGTTCCCTGTTGTTTCCTCTGTCCACATCAACCCGCCCCCTGCACCGCAGCACATGCCGTTTTCCTTGCTTCGTTTCATTTCCACCAGTTCAAGTCCCGGAATGGATCTCAGGATTTCCCTTGGCGGATCATAAACGCCATTGTATCTTCCCAGGTAACAGGAGTCATGATAGGTTAAACGCTGATTTATTTCACGCTGCGGCTTCAGTTTGCCGTTCATCACCAGGTCAAACAGCATTTGCGTATGGTGATAGACTTCTGCTTCAAAGCCAAAATCAGGATATTCGTTTTTAAAAATATTATATGCATGCGGGTCAATCGTTACAATCTTTTTCACGTCATGCTTGTTGAATTCTTTAATGTTTTTCTCTGCAATTTCCTGGAACAGGAATTCATTTCCGATGCGGCGTGCCGTATCCCCGGAGTTCATCTCTTTATTCCCAAGGATGGCAAAACTTACACCTGCCTGGTTCATTAATTTTGCAAATGCCAGCGCAATTTTCTGGCTGCGGCTGTCAAAGGAACCCATAGAGCTTACCCAGAAAAGGTATTCGAAGTCTTTTCCTTCTTTTTTAAGCTCTTTGACTGTTGGCACATAGGCAGTTTCATCTTCTTCGCGCCATTTGATGCGGTCTTTTTTGGAAAGCCCCCAAGGATTTCCCTGACGCTCGATGTTCATGACTGCACGCTGAATTTCCGGATCCATTTTACCTTCTGTCATCACCAGGTAACGGCGCATATCAAGGATTTGGCTGACATGTTCGTTGCTTACCGGACATGCGTCTTCACAGTTTCGGCAAGTGGTACATCCTGCCAGTTCTTCTTCAGTAATGACATCGCCGATCATGCTTAAGTTTTGTACAGTTGCTGCTGCTTCCCCGCCGGCACTTGCCTGATTTCCTGCAGTGCCTGCAAATGCATAAGATGGCACCCAGGCTGTTTTTCCTGTAATGGCTGCACCTTTTTCCGTTAAGTGGTCACGAAGCTTAATCATAATGTCCATCGGAGACAGCATTTTTCCTGTGCCTGCAGCCGGACATACGTCTGTACAGCGTCCGCATTCCACACATGCATAGAAATCCAACATTTGGAATTGGTCAAAGTCTTCTACTTTTCCAACGCCAAAAGATATATCTTCCTCATTCTCTGCAGCGTCTTCATCGATATCAAAGTCAATTGGCTTCAGTTTCCCTGGTACACGCTTGCTCAAAAACACGTTGATTGGTGCCGCAATTAAGTGAGCGTGCTTGGATTGCGGGATGTATACAAGGAATGCCAGTATGGTAAGTGTATGAATCCACCAGAATACATAGTACAATACCATTGCAGCTGTTGGTGATAACCAGCTGAATGCTGCGGCTATTAAACTTGCCACAGGCTCTGTCCATGTCAAAGCTTCCCCGTGCCAAATGATGGCCATACCATTTCCAAACAGCACGGAAATCATTAATGTCCCGATAAACAACAGGACAACTCCTGCTTTAAAGCCGCGCTTTAAGCGAACGAGCTTTTCCATGTAACGGCGGTAAAATGCCCATGCCACTGCTACGAGGATCATTAATGTTACAAGTTCCTGGAAAAATGTAAACCCTGGATAGAAAATGCCCAGCGGCAGGTGATTTCCCGGTGAAAGTCCGGCGATAAACATATTAATCGCGCCAAACTGCACCAGAATAAACCCATAGAACATCATCACGTGAATAATGCCCGATTTCTTATCCTTTAATAGTTTGGACTGGCCGAAAACGATGACTCCGACTCGTCTGAACCGTTCTTTAAAGTCCCGGTCAAACTCCGGCTTTTCCCCAAGCCGGATATAAGCGACGCGTGTAGCGACTACTTTAGCGAATAAATATATCCCATAGATGGTGACTGCAAGAAATGCAATCCAGTTGACCAATAAAAACGTTTCCATTATCCGCTCCCCCTTTTTCCTTTAAAACTTGCAAACTATTATACTTAAACTCTTGCCCTGAGGCAATATAACACCGATTGCATTCTGTAGTAATAGTAAGCTTCTTTCTAACTGTATATCTATACTTTAAATCATGAATGATCATTCAGTCAACTGATATTCGACAATTTTCTTCAGTTAAAATACCGATAAAAAAGGCTGATTCCTATTTTTTATAATATTTATGCGCTTACAACATGTCCTTATACAAAGTCAGCCTGTCTATTTTACAAGTGGCAAATACCTTTTGCTTCACTGGCAGGGAGCGTTAAAATCATACTCCCTGCTAGCTGCATTTGTATATTACATTTTTTCGGGTGCTGTTACTGCAATCAGCTGCAGCGCATTTGCCAGCGTTATTTTGACTGCTTTCATTAAAGCAATTCGCGCATTTGTTCTTTCCCTGTTATCCTGATCAAGCACCTTTTCTGCATTATAAAAGCTGTGCAGCAGGCTTGCCAGTTCAAATACATATTGGGTCACTTTATGCGGGGTGGACATTTGTGCTGCATCTGCCACCATCTGCGGAAACTCACCCAGTTTCTTCATCAAGTCCATTTCTTTTTCCGTTGTTAGGTGTTTTGCATCAAATGCCGCGTTCAAATCAAATCCTTTTGCTTCCGCCTGTTTCAGCATGGTGCATATCCGCGCGTGAGCATACTGCACATAGTAAACAGGGTTATCGTTTGATTCAGAACGTGCGAGATCCATATCAAAGTCAAGCTGGGTATCGTTTGATCTTGTAATAAAGTAATAACGGGCTGCGTCCACGCCAACTTCATCCATCAGCTCCCTTAACGCCAATGCATTTCCCGTGCGCTTGCTCATCTTTACTTTTTCTCCCTTTTCAAAAAGGCTCACCATCTGAATCACTTTTACTTCAAGCGTGTTTTTGTCATAGCCCATCGCCTGAATCGCAGCCTGCATTCTCGGAATATAGCCATGATGGTCCGCTCCCCATACATTAATCAGCTTGTCAAATCCCCGGTCCAGCTTGTTTTTATGGTAAGCAATGTCCGGGGTCAGGTAGGTATAGCTCCCATCCTGCTTTATTAATACACGGTCTTTATCATCGCCAAAATCCGTGGTTCTGAACCAGGTTGCCCCGTCTTTTTCATAGACGTAATCATCCAGTTTTTTCAGTGCTTGTTCAATTTGACCATCTTCATATAATGATTGTTCGGAGAACCACTGGTCAAACTCCACACGGAATTCCGATAAATCTTTCCGGATCTTGCCGAGTTCATATTTTAATCCGTACTCCCGGAAAAATGCCACCCGTTCTTCCCTGTCCTTCTCCTTCCATGCGGTACCATATTCCGCTGCCAATGTTTTTCCGATTTCTATAATATCCTTCCCGTGATAGCCATCCGCAGGCATTTCCGCATCCTCGCCAAGGGCCTGCAAATAACGGGCTTCCACCGATAAAGCCAGGTTGTCAATCTGGTTGCCGGCATCATTGATATAATACTCTCTCTTTACATCATAGCCGGCCGCTTCAAGTAAGTTGGATAAAACGTCGCCATATGCTGCTCCGCGGCCGTGTCCGAAATGAAGGTCCCCGGTCGGGTTCACAGATACAAATTCAACCTGCACTTTCTCGCCTTTGCCTGCATCTGTATGGCCATATTTCTTTCCCGCTTTTAAAATCGCCGGAATAATTTCACCAAGAAAATCATCCTTCATAAAAAAATTGATAAATCCGGGGCCGGCAATTTCCACTTTTTCAATCGAAGCCTTTGTTTCATCAAGCGCTTCGACAATATCTTCCGCAATTTTCCGTGGAGCTTTTTTTGCTATCCGGGCCAGCTGCATGGCGATATTGGCGGCAAAATCTCCATGCGCCTTATCCTTTGGCTTTTCCAAAATAATTTCCGGTAATTCTTCTGCTTCTGCAAGTCCTGCTCTGGTAACTGCTGAAGCAATTTCCTGTTTAAGTGTTTCTTCTGTTTGCGCCAACACATTCATTGGGGAATTTCCTCCTTTATTGTTAACATCAAATCATGTTTGCGGTTCTTTAAACCATTTAATTTTACATGATAGGAGATTTGCAGGCAGCCATCTTTCTTTTTTCCCGGGGGCTGATAACGGATGGAATCAGTAAATGTTTCCATATGTATCGTGCCGTGGGGGTGATGGTACACATTTTCCGTTATTTTATTTGCCTGAAACTTTTGGTTCATTGAAACAGCACCTGTCCGTTTAATCGTAACTTTCTCTTTTTGCAGTGTTATCAAGTTACGGACCTTCCCGCCCGTTTCCAGCTGCTCATCAAACTTGATGACATCAAAGGTCTGATTACGATAAAAATATCCATGATGAGAAAGTTCATTTTTTTCGGTATCACCTTCATCGGTAATAATGGTGCGGAGAATCATTCTTACTTTTTTATGTTCAGCTTCCATAATACCGCCTCTATCTGCGTCTTCATATAATTTCCTATTATAGCTAACATTGTTCGCTAAGCGCAATAATATTTGCGAATAATGCCGAATAAGCTTCATTGTAACATTTTTTCCTTCCCCAGCCAGACACATAAACAAAAATATGGTTTATTTCATCAAAAATTCTCCCATAATGTTAATAACCAAAAATGATGGAGCAATCAATAATGAAAAGCATATTTTCTTATATAAAACACCCGCTGCCGGTCAAAATTGCGGTAAGCATTTGTCTGGCTGCAGCAGGGGGGATTTTCAGCGTTTATCTTATCAGCTTTCTTATGGGACCGCCGAGTCTTGCGAATGACCAAAATACAATCTATTACAGCAGGCACGGTGAAATGATCGGAGAAGAGCGCGGCACGGAGTACAGGAGATGGGTGCCGCTGGAGGATATTTCCGAAGATGCCATTGATGCGACATTAGTGGTCGAGGATCAGCATTTTTTTGATCATTCCGGTTTCGATTTTAAACGGATTATCTCTGCACTTATCACAGATATCAGAAACTGGTCCCTGAAAGAAGGAGCAAGTACATTATCCCAGCAATATGCGCGAAATCTATATTTAACACATGAAAAAACCTGGACACGAAAAATAAAAGAGGCATTTTATACGATTCGGCTGGAGATGTTTTACTCCAAAAAGGAAATCCTGGAAGGCTATCTAAATACAGTTTATTACGGACATGGATCCTATGGGATTGAAGCTGCCAGCAATTATTTTTTCAATAAGCCTTCCTCTGATCTGTCACTGGCTGAAGCAGCTATGCTGGCAGGAATCCCAAGAGGTCCCAGCTACTACTCCCCTCTTGCGGACAGACAGCGGGCAGATAATCGCCAGAAGCGGATTCTAAACTTGTTGAATGAGCATGGGAAAATTAACGATCAGGAGCTGTTTCTTGCAGCCAGGGAAAACCTTGCTTTTCAAAAAGTGAAAAGCAACAGCGAGACGATGATTGGAGGCTATTTTCAAGATGAAGCTTTAAAAGAGGCTGCAGAACTTTTGGAACTTGACACGGACGAAATCCGGTCGGGCGGCTATGAAATACACACCACTTTACATGAATCTTTTCAACAAAATCTGGAAGACGAAATCAAGGATACAATCCATACGGAAAGTGATATTGAAGCAGGTGCTGTCGCCATTGAACCACAGTCAGGGGAAGTGCTTGCCATGATTGGCGGACGCGATTACAGGGAAAGTCCGTTCAACCGGGCTTTTCAGGCAAAGCGGATGCCCGGTTCCGCGTTTAAGCCGTTTCTTTATTATGCTGCCCTGGAAAATGGCTATACCGCAAATACGATGCTGATGAGTCAGCCGACTGCCTTCCAGCTTGACGATGACGAGGTGTACCAGCCGAGCAATTTTAACGGATATTATGCAAACGATTCTATTACTCTGGCACAAGCCATCGCTCTCTCAGACAATGTGTATGCGGTGAAAACCAATATGTATTTAGGTGCAGAAAAACTCGTGGAAACCGCCCGGAGCTTTGGCCTAACGAGCGATTTGCCCGCCGTCCCATCACTGGCTCTCGGAACAGCCGCTGTATCTGTGAAAGAAATGGTAACAGGCTACGGCACACTTGCCAATGGCGGCAAAGAAATTAATGCCCATTTGGTGAAAAAAATTGTCGATCGAAATGGAAAAACTGTTTTTGAGAGAAAAGAACAAGAAGGTAAATTGGTACTTGACCCTAAAAAGACATTCATTTTAACACATCTTTTAACTGGAATGTTTGACAGTGAACTGGATGGTTATATGGCCGTAACAGGTTCGACCATAGCGGATAATCTCACCAGGCTGTATGCCGGCAAATCAGGAACAACCACTTCCGACAGCTGGATGATCGGCTATAGCCCCTCCCTGGTGACAGGGGTCTGGCTCGGTTATGACGATAACCGCCCGATGGAACTGACAGAGGAAAAGGATTATGCCAAAATCATCTGGGCCAACTTTATGGAAAGAACACATGAAAACCTGCCACAGGAAGCATTCCCGCAGCCACCGGGACTGGTTGCCGTCCCGGTAGATCCGCAAACAGGCCAGCGGGCAACTCCCTATTGTGAACAGAGCCGTGTCATGTATTTTGAAAAAGGCACAGAACCATCCGCTTTCTGCACGGATCACTTTCATGAAGAAAATCAAACAGATGACAAAAGCATGGTTGAACGACTGTTTGAAATGTTTGGCGGATGATTGCAGCAGGAAGATTTTCTGAATGATGAGTGATCTTCCCGGAATATAAGGGAATACACGGGATTATAGGCAATTTCCCAGGGGTTACAAGTGAATTACCTTTCGTTTTGTCCGCTTTTTCCTATCAATTAAAAAGAAGCCGACCCTGCAATGAAAGGTCGGCTTCTTTTTTGTCCTAGTAATACATGAGTAGCCCATGTACTCATATTTTACAAATTAATCATCCAAAGTACAAGATATTCCCGTTCAGTTTTCATTACGTCACAAAATGTTCATAATTTAACTTTATTCCGGCAAGGCCGTTTTCAGTTCTTCGGTAGAGTTATTCCACATATCCTCATCAAATTCTACGAGAAAATCTTTCAGCAGCTTTTTTGAGTGTTCATCCATATGCTCGACAACAATCTTGCCTTTCAGGGATTTCTCCATATGTGTAACATGCTCCGGCATGGATTTATAGGCCCGTTTAATGGAACGGTCCACCCTCAGTTCACTTCCTGCCACTCCTCCATAATAAGGACCATGCTCGCCGCGCTCCACATTGACCCAGACGATCCAGTACAATTTTCCGTTCGGTACTTCCTCTTTATTCGGCAGGTATTTCACCCTGCGTTCAATTTCACTGCGGGCATGCATTGCTGCCATATCGACATATGCTTTATTTTCATTCGGGTCAACAATGACAGAGGACATATTTTCCAGGCTGATGGCTCCGCCTCCATAGCCGCCATGACCGTCTGTAGAGTCATCTTTTATAATCGTAAATGTATTTTTCTTTTTTTTGTTTGGAGATTGATCTGCACTCATCTCATGGATCCTCCTTCTTCTCTTTTGTTTCCCATTGTAGCATAGTTGCATCGTCTTTTTCATTTTCCGACTTTTATCTGATATTGGTGTTCCGTATTTAATTGGATGCCTTTCCTGCAAGCAGGTGAATAAAGTCCCAGGCCTGCTCGATTTCTTCTTCTGAATAGTTCTGCTTCGATTTAACCTTATGGATTTTTTCGGCCACCTCAGACTTTGGCAGTTCATCAAAATACATTATCGTTGCAACCAGTTCCAAAAATCGGGAACTCTGTTCGTTCAAGAGATTCACTTTTTCTTCCAAACCAGGCAAGTGGGAAGCAAACTGCTGCAAAAAAGCTTCGCCATCCCCGGTAATACTGTAATGATATTGAAAATAACTGCTTTTCTCTTCCTTAAGTTCCTCTAAAAACCCTAAATTACACAGTTCTTCCACCCTTAGTGTCAGTTCTTCAGAGTACGGGCCATAAAAATGATATTCAAATTTCTCTTCAAAAGGAAGCCTGCATTTTTTCAGGATATAAATCATTTTCTGCAGTTTTTTTCTCCCGGTAATTTCCCCTGCAATAGAAAAAAACTCCATCAATTTAGCATGTTTTGTCAACATTTCACACATCTCCCGTTACGTTAAAAAACTTGGCTTGCCACTACAGGATGCTTAAAAACGGCTGTTGCCTTCTTCAAAGCCCTTACACTTTGGAATGCAAGCTTGTTTATCATATGCCCCCTGCTTCGGCGCTGCGTGGCTGTAAAGCTTTATACTTATTATCTTTATTCCGGCAGTCCTAAAATTTCCGAGATCCGCTTTTTTACATGTTTATCCGGCAGCTTCTCCACGAAATCATTTGGAAAATACAGTTTATGATCTGTCCGTTTTTTTCCGGAAATGGATTCGACAATATCCGAATTTCTTGATAACTCTTTTAAACTGCCATCCGGCATGAGCAGATGAATCGGCAAACGCTCTTCTTCTTCCCCGGGACGGTAAAAGTCATACGGCAGATCTGAAGAGGAATCGACGACAAGATAATAGTCCGGGTCGATTCCAGCCTCCTTAAATAATCCATACAGTTCCATCCACGTATTCATCTGGAGATTCGGATTAAATTCAATATATTTAAACAGGCGGCGATTGACAAACCGTTCACATAAATCCCGCAAAATGGCATCATCTTCTTCCTGCCATAACTGAAAATAATAAGAAACAATTCCTTCATCGAGTTTCAAGTATTCCTCCAATTGTACGTCTCCGGTAAAAAAAGACATAAAATGGGTGGGTTTCAGTTTAAATGTAAATGCATCCGACTCAAACAAATATTTGGCCCGCTGCAGAATTTTTGATAGAATTACCTCTGCGCTGCGAGTGACCGGATGGAAATAAACTTGCCAATACATCTGATAGCGGCTCATAATATAATCTTCCACTGCATGCATGCCCGTTGATTTAATCACAACCTGGTCCTCCATCGGCCGCATAACACGCAGAATCCGCTCCATATCGAAATGTCCATAGCTTACACCGGTAAAAAATGCATCCCGCTGCAGATAGTCCATCCGATCTGCATCGATCTGGCTGGATATCAGACTGACCACAAGCTTATCTTCATACGTCTTGGCAATGACATCTGCCACTTTCTGCGCGAATCCGGGCTCTACCCGTTCTAAAATGGCATTTATTGTTGTATCCCTGAGAATGATTTCCCTTGTAAAATGTTCATGATCCAATTTAAACACTTTCTCAAAGGAATGGGAAAACGGTCCATGTCCCAAGTCATGCAGGAGTGCTGCACATAAACAAAGCAGGCGTTCATCGTCATTCCAATTCGGCCTGTTCTTGAAATTATATAGTATCCTTCTGACAATCTCGTAAACACCAAGAGAGTGATTAAACCGGCTGTGTTCTGCACCGTGAAAGGTTAAATAGGTCGTGCCGAGCTGTTTAATCCGCCGCAGCCGCTGAAATTCAGGTGCCGCAATCAAATCCCAAATCACCCGGTCCTTTACATGCACATAGCGGTGTACCGGGTCTTTAAACACCTTTTCCTCATGCAGCTGTTCATCTTTATAAGCCATTTGCTTCATCCGTTCTTTTCCCCAATTTGTTTTTATTATATAATAGTTGAAGCATAGACGAAAAGAAATGTCACTTATGATTTTGTCAAGGAGTTATTATGAAAAACTGGAAAGAAATCATTCAGCAACAAATATTTCGTTACGTGGATCATACAAACATAGCGTATTTCAGAGACGAGCCCTATACGGCAATTACTTCATTTGCGATAGATGATGCTCTCGCCATCTCTGTCAGTGATCAGCTCTCCCCTCCCGTCATGCGTTTATGGGTTCACCCCAAAACGATCGTATTGGGCATACCAGATGCCAGACTTCCGTTTATTGAAGCGGGCATTGAACATCTCAAAAAACAGGGCTATCATGTTATCGTCCGCAACTCCGGCGGTCTTGCCGTGGCACTTGATGATGGGGTGCTGAATCTATCCCTCGTGCTGCCGGACGTAAAGCAGATTTCCATTCATGACGGATATGAAGCGATGGTCCGTTTTATTCAGCATATGTTCCGGGATCTTACCGGTCAAATCAAAGCCTATGAAGTCGTCGGGTCCTATTGTCCGGGAGATTATGATTTAAGCATAAACGGGAAAAAGTTTGCGGGTATTTCCCAGCGCCGTGTAAAAAATGGAGCCAGCATACAGATATATTTGGATATAGAAGGAAACAGCTTTGAGAGAGCCGCACATATTCGTGATTTTTATCGTACAAGCAAACAAGATAGGCCGACTAAATTCAATTACCCCGATGTAAACCCGGAAGTAATGGGGTCCCTGTCAGATTTGCTCAATGTGCCTTTAACTGTGGAAGAAGTGAAGCAGAGGGCATACCAGGCTTTAACAGATTTTTCTGTTCAGATTGCCAGCAGGGAGTTTTCCGCTGAAGAAATTTCCTTCTTTAATAAACGGCTGGAACAAATGAAAAAGCGGAATGAGAAAATAGCAGCATTGTAATAAGTACAATACCTGAAAGTCCATTTGGCTAAGTCCGGGTCACGCCTTTGGATCTGCGCGTTTTCCTTCCACAGCATAATGGCCCGGACTGCATAAAATGCCAGGCCCTCCGTAAAGGTATGCCAGTTAATGGTTAATGACCGATTACGGTTAATATCTTTGACCGTATCCGCGGTCACAAAGTTTAAATATAAATACCTTGCAACAGAGCTGCTTTTCCTCTATTGCAAGGTATATTATTTATACATCTGATTGTACAGCTGTAATTAACGCCAATTTATAAACATCGTCCACACTGCAGCCGCGGGAAAGATCATTTACCGGTTTTTTCAAGCCTTGCAAAACGGGACCGACCGCTTCAAATTCCCCTAAACGCTGGGCAATTTTATAGCCGATATTCCCCGCTTCCAAACTTGGGAATATAAAAACATTTGCATCCCCCTGTAATATGGAATCGGGCGCTTTTTTTCTGGCAACATCAGGAACAAATGCCGCATCAAACTGAAATTCTCCGTCAATCACAAGGGATGGATTGCTTTCTTTGACTATTTTTAATGCCTCCACTATTTTTTCCGTTTCCGCTGATTTCGCTGACCCTTTTGTAGAAAAACTGAGCATGGCAATTCGCGGGTCTATACCAAATAGCCTGCCTGTTACTGCGCTTTCCGCTGCAATTTCTGCAAGATCCTGGCTGTCAGGGCTAATGTTAATTGCACAGTCTGCAAATACATATTTTTCTTCACCGCGAACCATGATGAATACCCCGGAAGTTTTTTGGATGCCTTCTTTTGTTTTGATTATCTGCAAAGCCGGACGAACCGTATCAGCTGTAGAATGTGCCGCTCCGCTTACAAGCCCGTCAGCCTGATTCATATAAACAAGCATGGTGCCAAAGTAATTTTCATCCTGCAAGATTTTTTCCGCGTCTTCCCGCGTCACTTTACCTTTCCTGCGTTCTACAAATGTCTCCGCCATGAGAGGAAAGTCGGGATAGCCGGATGGATCCGATATGACACAGGAGGATACATCCACACCTATTTCTCCTGCCTTGCTCATTATTTTATTTTCATCTCCAATAAGGACAGGTGTAAGTATACCTGCTGCACTCAATTGGCTCGCCGCTGTTAAAATTCGCTCATCTGTCCCTTCCGGAAAAACAATCCTTTTATTTTTGCCCGCAATGCTTTTCGTCAAGCCCTCAAATAATCCACTCATTTTTACAAACCCTCCTAGTTGGTTATAATCAATTATAGATGAATGATGGCAAATATGCAGGTACCAGGGCAAAACCAGTTTTGCCGAATTTGTGACAAAACATTGGAATGCGGCCTGTTTTTCACGCTGCTGAAGATACATGTTTCATGAATATCATACCCTATTTATGCTATAGTAAAAATGAATGTATTCCTGAGAATTTACCTTATAGCCGAATTTTTTAAATCAGCTTAAAGCTAAAGTAAAAGAAGGAGAGATAACGATGGTAGAACCGGTAGAAACAATGGATGGCTGGTACAGCCTGCATGATCTGCGGACAATCGATTGGAACTCTTGGAAAATGGCTTCAGAAGAAGAGCGGAAGAATGCATTGCACAGCTTTGAACAATTGCTGACAAAGTGGGAAGCGGTGGAAGAAGAGAAAAATGGCAGCCATGTGTTATATAAGGTGGTAGGACAGAAAGCGGATTTGATGTTTATGTTTTTACGTCCAACGATGGATGAGCTGTCCGATATGGAAACAGAACTAAATAAATCAAAAATGGGTGAGTTTTTACTGCCTGCCCATTCCTATGTATCTGTTGTAGAGCTTTCCAAATACCGGCCGCAAAAAGAAGGGGAACCAGATCCTGAAACCCTGCCGGAGACACAGGCCCGTCTAAAGCCGATCCTTCCAAAATGGGAGCATATTTGTTTTTATCCCATGGACAGACGCCGTGAAGGTAATGAAAACTGGTATACCCTTGAAAAAGATGTACGCGGCAAGCTGCTTTATGAGCATAGTATGACAGGACGGAAATATGCCGGTAAAGTGAAGCAAATCATCACGGGTTCGATCGGACTTGATGATTGGGAATGGGGAGTTACCTTATTCGCCCATGAACCACTGCAATTTAAAAAGATTGTTTATGAAATGCGCTGGGATGAAGTAAGCTCCCGCTACGGGGAATTCGGGGAATTCTTCGTTGGAAATCATTTTCCAAAAGAAAAGCTTACAGATTATTTTTCTGTTTAAATAAATCAGCTAACAGTCGAAAGTAACTTGATCATCACTAAACAGCACGTGGAATCTCCTTGATTTCACGTGCTGTTTTTTTTCCGTAACATTTCCGGATGATTTCCTTGTCATCTTTTCCGGGCGAATTACATACATATAATTAGAATGTTTTGCATCCAGACTGAACAGAAATGAGGAATGTTTTTATGGCTGTTGTTGCACATACGGAAAATGATGTTGCATTGCTGGCAAGGCTGATGCGTGCTGAAGCTGAAGAAGATGGGGATTTGGGTATGCTTATGGTTGGCAATACGGGAGTCAATCGTGTCATTGCAGCCTGCCTGGATTTTACCGATATCCGCAATATCAATGATATGGTATTTCAAAGTCCCGGAGGATTCGAAGCAACACAAAAGGGTTATTTCTATCAGCGGGCCAGGGAATCGGAAAAACGATTGGCACGAAGGGTAATCCAGGGAGAACGCCAGCATCCTGCCACCAATTCTCTGTGGTTCTTTCGGCCTGAAGGAGCCTGCCCTGCCCAATGGTTTGATCAATGGAACACCGGAAGGTTTAAAGCGCATTGTTTTTACAGTCCTACTATGTCCGATTGTCCGCAGGTTTTTCGTTAAGACTATTATCAATTAATAGGAACAGATATGAGATGGAGCATTTAGCGATATTTTAAATTTTTATAAGGAGGCTTTTATATGAGCGAAAATGATGACAGGCAAAATCAGCAGCAGTCAGCCAACCCTTATCAGGCTTATCCGTACTACTATTATCCAGCAGCATCCCCAGCATATTATCCCATGTATCATTACCGTCAGGATCCCCAGTCCCAGCAATTTACACAGCAGCAGCAGGCACAGCAAATCCCGCAATTTCAGCAGCAGGATCACGGAATGCTGCCGCTGCAGCAATCATTCATCGAAAATATTCTGCGGCTGAATCGGGGGAAACTGGCTACAGTCTACATGACCTTTGAAAACAATAACCAGTGGAATGCCAAGGTTTTCAGGGGTGTGATCGAGGCTGCAGGAAGAGATCATTTAATTTTAAGTGATCCCGACACGGACAGAAGATACCTGTTATTAATGGTATATCTGGATTATGTTACATTTGATGAAGAGATCAACTACACATATCCTTTTGGAGCAGGGAACCAGCAATTATCATCCTACGATCCGCGCTGACAAGGGGTGATTTGACAGAGGAAAGGATGACACACAGGTACTGGTGTCATCCTTTTCCATATGGGAAAGGGGCAGTAATGTGAGACATCCTTACGAAAAATACATCCGCCTGGAATTCATTACCATCGTTTTAGTCGTTATATTAGCTTTATTTGCCATCATCCAAAGCTATCTGCTTTTCATATTTCTTGGACTCTACCTTTTGGCAATCAGCTATATTTTAACTGCCCTGATTGAATTTCATACATACCGCACACAGGTAGCGATGAAACATGCTTTGCGTGCTGCACTCCTATTTGTTTTAGCAACATATCTAATCTTTACGATGTAATATGTATTACAGGTTTCTGACGATTACCGTGCCAACCAGCACCCAGCCGATTAAAAAGGCAACACCGCCAAGTGGTGTAATCATAGCAAAAGTGCGAATGCCGGTTGTCGCATAAATATAAAGACTTCCGGAAAAAAGGATAATACCTGTCAAAAACATCCATCCTGCCCAATTGAGGCCCCCTGCATTCATTTTTGCCAGCAAGAGACCTGTGAAGAGAAGTGCCATGGTATGGAACATTTGATAGTTTACTGCTTTTTCCCATGTTCCAAGAGACTTTTCCGAAATTCTCCCCTCCAAACCATGCGCCCCGAACGCACCTAAAGCTACTGCCAAAAATCCATTGATTGCACCGAGCAATAAAAATATTTTCATTTTTGTTCACCTCAATTAGAATTGCTTATCCAAAAATACGGGCCTTCCCGGTAACGGGCTAAAAATCAAAAATGGAATCCCCATTCGCCCCATCATGATCGATTTGTGCATTTTTATCCTGCTGTTTGTATTTCTCCGCCTTATATGCCCTTTCCCCGAGCATGGCCTTCATTTCCGCCTCTTCTATGCCGGCAGGTTGTATTTGCGGTTTTACCGCTGCCTGGGCATCATCGTCCAAAAACAAATCACAAAGCAGGCGAATGTGCCGAATATGCTTTAGCATGGCTGCATCGTCATCTTTCAATTGTTTGGCCAGCTGCAGCTCTGTCATCATTTTTTGTAATACTTTCCCATTATCAACAGCCATTTCGTCCGCTCCTTTGCATTTTTGACTGGTTTCATTGTACATGATAATAGTTTTGGAGGGCAATATTCTGCCTGTAACAACTGCGCGGGGAGCTCTGTTTTTCACATGCAAAAACGCATGGAATACAATTGGTCCATGCGTGAGCCTTTCATTGCAACAAAAGAACCGTCCCCCATGTTGCGTTTATGCTTTTATATTTGCTCTTCTTCCGAGCAGGCCGATTATTAGTGAGACTACAGCTGCACCGAGGGCTGCCGGAAATATGTAGTAGCCGCCGATTGCCGGTCCGAGTTCCCGGATCAGTACGTCACCTATCCATGCGCCTAACAGACCTGCTACGATGGCACCAATCCATTTACCGGGATATTTGAAGCCAAATAACGCTGCCATGATTAATCCTACAACGATAGCCACAATGATATAGACTAAGAGCTGCATTGCAATTAATTACCTCCTATACAATTATTGGCTCGTTGCCCCCTGGATTTTCTTCTTTTCTTCGTCTTTGTAGTTTTCATACATCCATTGCAAAAATGCTTTTTCGTTTTCCTGCAGCTGCCGACCCAGTTTTTCCCTTGTGTTTTCACAAAGTTGTACAAAACTTTTCATTTTGTACATCCCCCCATACCAACACCTGTTGTATTTTTATACATTGTAACGTGTAGAGAGGCAGAAATCAACTAAATTATATAAAATAAGCTGAATTTACAGATAAATACCTTTTTTGACATTCCATAAAATAATTTTCCGACAGGTAACGTAGCTTTGGATACTATTGACTCCATTTTTCTCTGTTTATCGCTATATTTCAATAATAGGAGATACCGGATGAGAGATTCCTTATTTTGTCCTTTCCGGAAACGGGGCTTCAATCCGGCAAACTCCGGGTTCTCTTATAAATCGTTTTTATCCAGCATTGCTTCAAGCTGGGTAATTCGTGCACGCAATTCATTAATATCCTCTTTTGTAGCCAGCCCGATATCTTTTGCGAATTTTTGAGCCTGCTCATATTGTTTGGAATTCCATTCATCTTTTTTCATTTCGCCTTTATCCATAAAACCCTGCATCACTGATTTTGCTTCTTCCTGGGTCAATTCATTCTGGTCCACCAATTCCTTCAATTTTTGGTCAAATTTCTCTTTGCTTGTTACAGCCGCTCCCAAACCAAGAAGAAATCCTTTTTTTATTAAATCATTCATCAAAAACACCCTTTCCATTATTTTATCGAAGCAAAACATCCTATATTATAAGTATAACAAATATAAGGCACACAATGGAGTAAATGACAGATGTGCCAGAAAAAAATCATTAAAACCCCTAATTTCCATTACAAAAATTTCATGGTTATTTTTCAATTGTTCCCCATTTTTTTGACGGTTTAACATGTAAAAAAACTTTCATTTGCATAACTTTTTAAAAAAATAGATGGATATATACCGTTACTTCACTTATAATAAGAAAAAAACACATTATTTTTTAGGATGGGGGTTTACGATGAAAAATAACTATAGCGCCGGTGATCATTTGCGGTTTATTATACCTTCTTTAATAGGAATTTTTCTATTTATTACACCGGTCAGTACAGGGGATGGATACACGATACCAATTGCTATCCTGGCAAACTTTGTCCAGGATCTTCTGGCGGGGCAGCTGTCAGCAATTATGATGATTATTATTTTAATCACAGCAATTATGACAGTGATCGCAAAGGTTAGAGGAGAAGACGCGTTTAGTAAGACACCATTTTTCCATAACTTATTCCATACGAGTACATTCTGGACGATAACCAGAGTAATTGCAGCTGTTTTTGCTGTCATGGTGTTTTTCCGTTTAGGGCCGGAAGCGGTACATGGCCCCAATACCGGCCAGCTGCTCTTGGATGATTTACTTCATGTTTTATTTGCTGTATTCTTATTTGCCGGACTATTTTTGCCTTTACTGATGAATTTCGGTTTGTTGGAGTTTTTCGGCAGTTTGATGACAAAAGTGATGCGGCCGTTATTCCGCCTGCCGGGACGTTCTTCGATTGATTCCCTGGCCTCCTGGGTCGGAGATGGAACGATCGGGGTACTATTGACAAGTAAACAGTATGAGGACGGGTTTTATACAAAACGCGAGGCTGCTGTCATCGGGACGACTTTCTCGGTCGTTTCGATCACGTTTTCCATTGTCATTATTTCAGAGGTTGGACTTGAGCATATGTTTGTGCCGTTTTACTTGACTGTCATTGCATCCGGACTCATTGCTGCACTGATTATGCCAAGAATCCCGCCGCTTTCCCGTAAGGCAGATACCTACTATAATGAAAAGGCGGAAGGGATTAAAGAAGAAATTCCGGCAGGCTATAATGTCGTTACATTTGGCTATGAAAAGGCACTGGAAAGAAGCAGCAAACAAAGAAGCGTGTACCGTTTCTTTAAAGAAGGCGGACAAAATATTTTGGACATGTGGATGGGTGTCGCACCGGTTGTGATGGCGATTGGTCTGGCCGCCCTGATTATTGCCGAATATACACCATTGTTTCAATGGCTCGGAATGCCATTCGTTCCATTGCTTGAATTAATGCAGGTGCCATTTGCCCAGGAAGCATCAGAAACAGTTCTAATCGGATTTGCCGATATGTTTCTTCCTGCCATTTTTGCATCAGGGATTGAAGCGGAGATGACCCGGTTTATCATTGCCGCCCTGTCGGTAACACAGCTGATATTCATGTCTGAAACAGGCGGTTTCCTGCTGGGCTCGAAAATTCCGGTTTCCTTTAAAGATCTGGTACTGATCTTTCTATTGAGGACCATCATCACCCTGCCTATCATTACACTGATTGCGCATATGATATTTTAAGGTGATCGTGGATTGCGCTGCATGCTCTCCACGCCGAGTAGAATTTGGAATTTTGGGAAGAAGCATTTCCAAATCCCGTGCGTTTAAGAAAAAAACCAACAGACGGCCTGAAATTGGCCGTCTGTTTTTAAATTAAAAGGGGGTAATTATAATACGTTTCAACCTCTGTTTTTGTTTCAGTCTTTATGATGTTTTCATCAGATAATATATCTTCTTTCTTATGACTCTGTTTTCGGCTGGTTTTTCCATTTATTCGTGAATGCACGTTTCAAAATCGAGAATCTACCTTCAATCAATGGCTGCCAGATCCCTACAATCGGTCTGCTGGATAACAGGAAAACAAGTGCTGCCGATAATGCAGCAAGCCCCAGAACATCAATCAAATTGTTCACCTCAAACAATTCGGCCTGGCGAAAGAATTGAATAAAAAATCCGTGCAGCAAATACACATATAATGTCCGGGTGCCAAGTTTTGTCCATTTATAATGCTTCTCAGGGATCCACGCAAAAATACTTATTACCATAAGGGCGGCAATAGTATATACAAGCAGCCGCATCAGGCCGCCGTATTCCGCCATCCCGAGATCGCTGTAGGAACTCGACGCAAGCAGCCATCCTGTTTGAAAATCAGGCAGCACATAAATGGCAGCTGCCAATACAGCCATAATACCGATGGACATAAATTTCACTTGTTTATTTTTAACCACCTTCAGCAGCTGTTTTTCCGTCACCCAATAACCAATCAGGAAAAACGGAAAAAATACAAAAGTCCGGGATAAACTGAAGGTATGTCCAATTTCTCCAAAATAACCTACTATTAAACCGATCTGCACCGCAATTGTAATGCCCAGGGCCGGCGGAATTTTTTTAAACCAGTACAGCAGCATATGCCAGCAGAATAAGCTGAATAAAAACCATAACGACCAGTGGGGGCTGAATAGTTCTGTCTGCCAGCCCGGCTTGCCGATAAGATAATAGTACCCGGAGTAAATAATTTGAAAAATTATATAAGGTACAATTAATTTTTTCATTAAATTAATAATATATTTAAAATTGCCGTATCCCTTTGCATATAGTCCGGCCAGCAAAATAAATGCCGGCATGTGGAAAGTATAAATCCACATGTACAGTGTGTTCATTGGAGCAGATCCACTGACAAAGGGCTGGATCATGTGTCCAAACACAACAAGAAAAATTAAAATAACTTTCGCGTTATCAACAAATGCATTTCGTTCCACAGTTTCTCATCCCTTTACTTGGTATACTCCTTCCATACCCTATTCTACATGCAAAACAGTCTAAAATAAGCCTATTTCACTGACTTGTAAGTAATTTGTAAATTAAATGTAAAAAGTGTGGCAAAATTAGGGACACCCCTCCCGTTACAGTGAGCCAGGTGACAGGTGGAAATGGTTCCCGTGCTGCAAAAGGCGAATAATCCCTATAAATGCGGGTATTGGACAAAAGCCGCCAATAGTAATTGTTGAATTTCTTCGAGAGGTGATTTCCCGGAATAAAATTACGACAAACGCGGTGTAAAAAAATGACTACGGCTGCAGTCATTTTTTTACCTTTACGTGCCTGTTTGTTTCTTGCGGGAGGTGGTTTTTTTCTTTTTTTTCTGTGGCTGTTTTGGTTTCGGCTTTTCTTTTTTCGCCTTATCGAGTGAAGCCTGCAGGGCATCCATTAAATTATCGGCACCGGTTGGAGCTTTTGGCTTAACATCTTTGGCGGTAGTGATTTCTTCATTATTTTTCTTCTGTTCGATCAGCTCAAGCAGTGCTGTTCTATATTCATCCGTATACTTTTCAGGTTCGAATTCCGTTGTCAGCTGATCAATCAGCATTTTTGCAGTATCTATTTCCTTTTTGGCCGTCTCCACTTTCTCGGGAACATTCGGCACCTCCTGAACATCGCGGACTTCATCAGGATAATGGATCGTTTCCACTACGAGTGTATTTTCATAAACCCGGATGACCGCAAGCTGCTCTTTCGAACGGATCATCATCTTGGCAATGCCGATTTTCCCTGTATCTTTCAGGGCGGTTCTCAGCAATCCGTATGCTTTTGATCCCCCATCATTTGGTGATAAATAATAGCTTTTTTCAAAATAAATCGGGTCAATTTCCTCCAATTTAACAAAGTCCATAATCTCCACTGCCTTATCCCCTTGTTCTTTCTGTAAGGCTTTCAATTCCTCTTCATCCAAAATGACAAATTTATTTTTGGCATATTCATACGCCTTTACAATTTCATCATTTTCTATTTCCCGGTCACATACCGGACAGACTTTTTCGTATTTAATCGGTGACTCGCATTCCTTATGCAGCTGTCTAAGCTTCACATCTTTATTTTCAGTCGCCGCATGCATTTTCACAGGAATATTGACCAGCCCGAAGCTTATCGTTCCTTTCCACATCGTATGCATATTTCCAAACCTCCTTTTTTATAGTTTGCCGGCACATTGGCATTTTATCCTTTTCCTCCGGGTAATTTTTTTCAATTGAGCCATGTTAAAAAATGAGGTGCTTTTATGAAGATCATGAAACCAATCAGAGCAGAGGTAATTCCAACAGGGGATGCATGGATATATGAGATAAAGTATGACGGATTCCGCTGTATTTTGGACTGGGAAAAAGATAATATCCGGCTTATCAGTAAAAATGGAAAAGAGTTAACTTCCCGTTTTCCGGAAATTGTGGAGGAATGCCTTAAAAAGCAAAAGGACTTGAAATCTCTCTTGCCAATCAAGCTTGATGGAGAGCTGGTTGTCTTGAACAATGATTTCCAGGCCAACTTTTCCTGGATACAAAAGCGCGGCAGATTAAAAAGCAAAACATCCATTGATCAGGCTGCCAAAGTCAGGCCGGCAAGTTTTATGGCATTTGATTTACTGGTGATGAACGGGAAACCCCTGGATCAGCAAAAACTTATGGAAAGAAAGAAGCAGCTGCAGCAAATCTTTCAAAAATGGCATGACCATAATTATGTCCATTCAGTAAAATACTATGAAAGCAAGGATGAGTTAAAAGACATTGTTTTTTCATTTAAGGGAGAAGGGATTATTGCAAAGCGGAGGGACAGTCGTTACGTTTCCGGAAAAAACCATCATGACTGGCTGAAGATAAAAAACTGGCGGAATGTACAGGGATTTTTGACAGCATATAATACGGAAAATCAATACTTCACCGTGGAAGTGTTTGATGACTCTTCTACGCTGGAAATAGGAAAATGCAAGCACGGAATGGATGAGGACACACGGCAAACAGTGAAAAAGTTATTTACCGGACAAGGAAAAAGACATGATAACACCTATACTTTGCCTCCTGCCATCTGCGCTTCCATTCGTACGCTTGACTTGTATGAAGATGAATTCCGTGAGCCGGAATTCCTGAAGCTTCTTCCCGAGACTGCACCGGAAGCATGTAATTTGAAACAAATGGAGCTCGATTTGGCAATGCTGCCTTCTCATGTGGAATATACAAACACGGACAAGGTGTTCTGGCCGGAAGATGGCTATACGAAGGGGAATTTATTGATCTACATACGTGAGATTTTCCCTTACATGATTCCCTTTTTGACGCATCGCGCCTTAACTCTTATCCGTGCCCCGGATGGAGTGGAAGGTGAATATTTTTTCCAAAAACATTTGCCTGACTATGCTCCGGACTTTATGGAATATGTGGAAACAGAAGACGGCAAACTAATTTTGGCTGATGATTTACCCGCGGTTGTCTGGCTGGCAAACCATGGGACAGTGGAATTTCATATTCCATTCCAAAAAGCGGAAAGCACGAACCCGCTGGAAATAGTCTTTGATCTCGATCCGCCCGACAAAAGCAAATTTCAGCTGGCTGTAAAGGCAGCCCGGTTAATTAAAACATTATTGGATGAATTAGACCTTGTTTCTTTTGTTAAGTTATCCGGCAATAAAGGACTCCAGGTTCATATCCCAATTCCGGCGGGAAGCATGCGTTATGAAGAAACCGGCTTGTTTACACAAGCCATTGCCTATACCGTGGAAGGGGCTTACCCGGAAATATTTACTACCGAACGGATGAAGAAAAAAAGAAACGGCAGGCTTTACATTGATTATGTACAGCATGGTAAAGATAAAACATTAATTGCACCTTACTCCCCGAGAAAAACGAAGGAAGCTACCGTCGCTGCCCCTTTGTTTTGGAAGGAAGTGGAAGATGAACTGCGCCCGGAACAATTTACGATAAAAAATGTTATGGATCGGGTACAATCACTGGGATGTCCATTTGCAAATTATATGGAAACAGGGGAAAAGCAAAACTTATCCAAGTTAAAAAAACTGATTCAGGGATGAGCTTACTTCTGCCATTAGAAAAGAAACATTATTGGGGAGTAAATAATAAAGCATTTGATCAAATACCAGCCCCTCCTTCCATTCTATATTCGAGACCCGGGATCACTGTCGAGGACTTCATTGTAGATTTTTCCAGCTTTGACATACCTGAGATATTCCCTCGGGTGCCTCATTTTCATATTTTACGGCGGTGACATACCTGGGACATTCCCTCGGGTGCCTCATTTTCATATTTTACGGCGGTGACATACCTGAGACATTCCCTCGGGTGCCTCATTATCATATTTTACGGCGGCGACATACCCGAGATTCCCTCGGGTGCCTCACTTTGGTGTATCTTTTTCATAAAAATGCTGCCCCAATAGGAGCAGCATTTTTTATTAAAGCGATGCTGATTCTTCAATTGCATTTTTATCTTTGAAAATTTTCATATTAAAATTTTTCAAGATGCGTGATGTTAATGTGCCGGAAACCATGGATCCATTAACATTGACAGCAGTACGCCCCATATCAATGAATGCTTCAATGGAAATCAAGAGACCAGCCAGTGCTACCGGCAGGTTCATGGATGACAGCACGATAAGCGCTGCAAAGGTTGCCCCGCCGCCGACACCTGCCACCCCAAAGGAACTGACCCCAATAATTAAGACAAGCGGGATAATAAATCCAGGTGTAAGCGGGTCAATACCAACAGTGGGGGCAATCATAACCGCAAGCATAGCGGGGTAAATTCCCGCACAGCCATTTTGCCCCATGGTGGCACCGAATGAAGCTGACATATTGGCAATTCCCTGTTCTACCCCAAGGGATCTTTTCTGTGCCTGGATATTCAGCGGAATCGTTCCCGCGCTGGAGCGTGAGGTGAAAGCAAAGCCAAGTACAGGTATGGCCTTCCGCAAATACGTCATTGGATTTAATCCGGATACACCAACCAATGCCAGCTGAATCACAAACATTATCAGCAATGCCACGTAAGATGCAAGAACAAATTTACCCAGTTCCATAATGCCGGCAAAGTCCGTACTTGCCACCGTGTTGGCCATCAATGCCAGTATGCCAAATGGCGCCAACCGTAAGATTAACGTAACGATCCGCATAACTACAGCGTAAACCGCATTGACTATATTGGTAAACCTCTCTGCCTGTTCCGGATTCTTTCTCCGAAGCCCCAACACAGCAATACCGACGATAATAGAAAATATCACAACCGCAATGACAGAAGTGGAGCGTTCACCCGTCATATCGAGGAAAATATTATTAGGGATAAAATTAAGAATTCGCTGTGGCATGGATTGTTCTTCCACCTCCCCCAGCCTTGTCTCCATCATGGTACCCCGTTCTGCCTCTGCCTGCCCTGCTTCAATTTGATCTGCGTTTAAGTCAAATATAAACGCCGCACCAATGCCAATTAACGCTGCTACCATGGTAGTCGAAATTAAAATACCGATAATCCAGCCTGACATTTTGCCGAGCTGAGCTGTTTTTTCCAAATTTATAATGGATTGAATAATCGATACCATAACAAGCGGAATAACAATCATCATTAGCAAGCGAATGTATCCGCTGCCGACGATACTGTACCAATCCGTAGTCCGAGTCAATACTTCAGCCCCGCTGCCATAAATCATCTGCAATGCCGCACCAAGCAAAATCCCGGCTCCAAGACCTGCAAATACCCGTTTCGTAAATGAATAATGCTTTTTCTGCATCCAAATAAGTAAACCTATAATCGCCAATAAAACCGCAATATTCAGTACGATATAAAATATATCCATAGTAATGCCTCCTTTTAGTTTTCAGCAATACCGCTTCATATTAGTATATGTAAGCATGCGGTCATTTGCCCCAATATATTATATTATTCCGATATAACTTATATGAATTAACCTTGTATACGATTTTTAAAAGTGTGTCAAGATTATAATTTAGTAACATTATAGAATGGATGAATTTTTCGGAAGTGCGTCCGGAACATAAGCGTACCGCCCATTTAGGGAAGTAACGACTTTGCCGAGCCCCGCAGCGAAGAGAGTGCCATTCCTTAAGACGGATAAATAACCCGGTCAAATTATCACAGGCTTGATAGTTTGTTATGCAAGAACTTAGGTGCAAGCTGCCGGTCAATGACATATAGTATGCGCCTGACCATACAAGGCGGGTCAGTTTCAGGACTGCGGTACATTGTTCCTCGTCCCACCGTAAAAATTCGCTGCCGCCGGCCGCTGAAGCTCAACGAGGCTAAAAACTTTGTCAACTTACATACAGCTTATTTTTCCAAAGCTAAAAAAACGATTTCACTGCTCGGGTTGAACAATGAAATCGTATAGATGATCAGGTTCTCAGTCATTAAACTCCAATATTACTTCCACATTTCCCTTGATTGCACGGGAAATCATGCAGCTTTTTTCTGCTTTTTCAATCAGTTTTCGGAGTGTTCTATGTTCCTTGTCCGTTGCTCCGGATTTTAAAGAAACTGCAGGTCTGTGAATAATTTTTTTGTACGTAAACACGCCATTGGTTACATCTACAATGCCTTCCGACTCCAGGCCCATTTTATCCAGGGGCAATTCCGCACGCTCAATCATTGCGGCCAGCGTAATAATATAGCAGGTAGCCGCTGCCCCAAGCAGCATCTCATCCGGGTTGGTACCGATTCCCGGCCCATCCATTTCCGGCGGGATGGAGATTTTCGTTTTTAAATTTCCTGCTTCTATATAGCCGTCACTGTTTCTCCCTCCCGGCCAGTCTGCTTTCAAATGAAAATGATGCTCTGCCACAAAATCACCTCATTCCAAAAATTTCATTGCAATAACATGCCATAGTATCACCTAGTATAACGCCTTTGCGGACGATCATCCAGACAGGCACCTGCCGGATGTGCACCTGGTCAAATAAATCGCATACCAAATCAGCTGAACAGTTTACATAAATTTTTTACTGCCTGTCCAAAATTTCTTTTAGTACGGTCGCCTGATTGTATTTTTCTTCCTTGGCAGCAAATAGCAATGTCACTTCTTTATCATGTTTTTTCGTCAATGTTTTCAGCTTATCCAGTGCTTTCTTCTGCTCTCCACTTTCCAATTCCTTTTTGTACTTCTCCTTGAATACTGGAAATTTTTCCGGGTCATGGCCAAACCATTTTCTTAATTCATTGGATGGGCCAGCCTCCTTCACCCATTCATCCAGGGCAGCATCCTGTTTGGACACTCCCCTCGGCCAGACCCTGTCAACAAGTATCCGAATACCGTCATCTTTATTTTTTTCCTCATAAATGCGTTTAATTTGTACAGGCATGACCTATCACTCCTCGTAAATTTGCTGACTAAAAAAAGAAGAAGCAAACATCTGTCTGCTTCCCCTTGTCAGTTAGCCATTTTCTTTTACCTTTTTCAAGCTGCGTCCTGATAAAAACCAGCCCGCTGCTGCGATAGCAATTAATACAATATAGAAAGTGAGCTTCCATCCAATGGATTCCGGGAAGCCATGCGGAATCCAGGCAATATCCGGATGGGCAAGCACAATCATGGTTAATTTCACACCTACCCAGCCAACGATTAAGAAGGCAGCAATTTCAAGACCGGGCCTTTTATGCAATAATTCCACAAAAATATTCGCTGCAAAACGCATGATGATCAAGCCTATCATTCCACCGGCAAATACTACAAAAAACTGGCCGGAATCCAGACTTCCTATCGTTCCCAGTCCGGTAGGCGGCAATGCAACAGCTAATGCCACAGCAGCCAGTATCGAGTCCACAGCAAAAGCCAAATCGGCAAATTCAACTTTTACCACAGTCATCCAAAACCCGCTTCCTTTTTGTTCCTTCCCTTTCATATCCTCCTGCACTTCTTTGGCAGGTTTCAATTTATCATATAAATGCTTGAAGGCAATAAACAAGAGATAGGCCGCCCCCAGAGCTTGTACCTGCCATACGTCCACAAGAAAGGAAATAACAAATAATGAACCCAGCCGTAATACAAAAGCTCCCGCCAATCCGTAAAACAATGCTTTTTTACGCTGTTTTTCCGGCAAATGTTTTACCATGATGGCGAGTACCAATGCATTATCCGCAGCCAAAAGACCTTCCAGACCAATTAAAATGATAAGCACCCATAAATATTCAATAAGCAATGCGCTGTCCATTGTTTCTCTCCTCACTAAAAATGGTCTCACCCACGGGCAAGACCAATAAAAAAGAGACCTTACCCGCTCGTGGTAAAGGTCTCGCAAACAACGTGAGTTGCCAATCAAGCCGGAGATCTATTATCCCGTGAAATGACGACTTGGATTGTACAGCTACTCCCCTTTAATCTACTCTTATTAAACCGCGAATAAAGGAAAATGTCAACAAAAACTTATTTATTCTTCCATAGTGAATCAGCACTTTAACTATGAAATAATCTGCTGAATGATTTCATCCATGGCTTTTTTCAGCAAAGCAAGTTTTTCTTCACTTTCCTTTGCCGTTTTTCCGCGGACACCATAATAATATTTAATTTTCGGTTCTGTTCCAGATGGACGGAGACAAACCCAGCAGTTATCTTCCAATAAGAATTTCATCATATTTTCTTTTGGCAGATCAATCATCTCTTTTGTTTGCTGCCCGCGAAGGAATATCCTCTCCCCTGCTGCATAATCCTCCATGATTTCTACCGTCATTCCCGCAATCTCCACTCGCGGCGTCTTGCGAATTTCCGACATAATTTGGTTGATTTGTTCTGTGCCTGCCTTCCCTTCCATCTTCAATGATGACAGACCTTCCAGGTAATATCCGTGCTTTTTGTACAATATATTCAAAGCATCAAGCAGGGTTTTCCCTCGTTTTTTCCAAAAATATGCCATTTCTGCAGCCATAGCAGCAGCTTGAACCGCATCCTTATCTCTTGTAAATGCATCGATTAAATAACCGTAGCTTTCCTCATAGCCAAACAGAAAGTTTTCTCCAGTAGTTTCAAAATGGCGGATGTTTTCGGCAATATATTTAAAACCTGTCAGCGTGTTGATCGTTTTTACGTTATATTCGTCGGCAACAGCACAGCCCAGTTCAGAGGTTACCACTGTTTTTAGCATTCTTCCGTTCTTGAGTGATTGCTCTTCACTATGGGATAAAATATAATCAAGCATTAGCGCCCCCAGCTGGTTGCCTGTTAAAACCCGATATTCGCCATCCGCATCTTTCACGGCAACACCCAGCCTGTCTGCATCAGGATCTGTTCCAAGCAAAATATCCGCATACATTTGTTTTCCCTGTTCAATTGCGAGAGTAAAAGCCTGGTGTTCCTCCGGATTTGGCGAGGAGACCGTGGAAAATTCCGGATCGGGCCTTGCCTGCTGTTCTACTACTTCCACACGGGAAAATCCGAGCTGTTGGAGTCCTTGCGTTACCAAATACAAGGCAGTACCGTGCAGCGGAGTAAAGATAATATTTATATTTTTGTCTTTTGATTGCTCTTGTGCACTCATTTTGGAAATGTTCTTTAACTGTTCCAGATATGCTTGATCGACTTCTTTTCCAAGCCAAATAAGCTGTTTTTCTTCCTCCAGCTCTCCAGCATCTTTAAAAGGAATCGTTAATTCATTCTCTATTTCCTGAATGGCTGCAATAATATCCCCCGCCTCATCAGGTGTAATCTGACCTCCTGCTTCATTGTAGACTTTAAATCCATTATACTCCGGTGGGTTATGGCTTGCGGTAATCATAATCCCTGCGGATGTCCCCAGATAACGCACTGCATAGGAAAGCAGCGGGGTGGGTCTTAAAGTATCAAACACAAACGTGCGGATACCGGATGAACCAAGCACTTTCGCCGATTCTTCGGCAAACTCTTTGGACATATGTCTGGAATCATATGCGATCACTACCCCGCGCGCCTTTGCGTCAATTTTTTCATTCAGCAAATATTTTGCCAGACCGTGCACCGCTTTTCTTACTGTATACACATTCATGCGGTTTATGCCAGGTCCAAGAATCCCCCGCATGCCGCCGGTCCCAAATGCCAGTTCTTTATAAAAAGCATCTTCAAGTGCCTCTCTGTCATTTTCGATTTCCGTTAAATGCTGCTTTAGTGATGGATCCAAATTTTGAAATGTCCGCCATTTTTGATAAACTTTTTCCCAATCACTCATAATCTATTCCTCCAACTCTATGTATGGCTTGATTTTAGCATAGCTACAGGAAATATTCCATGCCATCGTTTACTTTGTTCAGTTTCAGGTAAAGATAGATGGAGAATACTTTCTATTACGTTTATTTAAAGGTAGAATAAAAGAAATGAAACTTATATGGAAACATGTTCGTTATAATTATGTGGGTAAATAAGCCGAAAGTAGTGATGATATTGGTTCAAAAACGATGGTTTCAGATTATGCTCTTTTTTATTATGTTTTTTCTTCTCGTATGGCTCATTTCCATTACAGATTTTCTTTTTATCCCTGTAGCCAGGCTGATTGGTGCAGTCGCTTTGCCAATCATAGGGGCAGGTATTCTGTTTTATTTAACAAAACCATTAATGAATCTATTTATGCGGTTTAAAATTAACCGGATTGTTTCTATCATTCTTGTTTATTTGACTATTATAATTGTAGTTTCATTATTTATTGTTTATATCTGGCCGATCGCACAGCAGCAGATATCCAATATGGTTGATAATATACCCCAGATGGTCAAATGGGCAGAAGAGACATTCCAGTGGTTTCAATCAAATTACCAGACCTTTCCGGATGAGGCGGTCACCATGGTCAATGATTTCATCGGAAATATCCCGCAGCACCTGGAAACAATCACAAATAATCTTTTTGGCGTGATTGGCGGCTTCATTGGCCAAGTTGTATCTGCTGTAATTGGGATTTTTCTTATTCCTTTCTTCCTGTTCTTTATGCTGAAGGACGGACATAAATTATCACCCTTTATTACACAGATTTTCAGTAAAAAGAAGGCAGAAAACATCAAAAGCTTAATGGCAAAAATGGATAATGTCCTTTCCTCATTTATACAGGGGCAGCTGCTTGTCAGCTTTTTCGTCGGTATATTATTGCTGATAGGCTACCTGATTATCGGCCTGGAGTTTGCACTGGCATTTGCATTATTTGGGATGCTCACTAATGTTATTCCGTTTCTTGGACCTTATTTGGCGGTTATTCCCGCCTTAATTGTCGGAGGAATACAGGACCCGTGGAATCTGGTGTGGATTTCCCTTATTATGTTTGTTGCACAGCAAATTGAAAGTGCCCTCATTTCCCCCAATGTCATGGGACAGGTGCTTAAGCTTCACCCATTGACGGTCATAACGGTCGTTTTGGCAGCCGGAAGCATTGCCGGATTCATTGGCATCCTGTTTGCCGTACCATTCTATGCACTGGTCCGGACGATCATTATTCATTTTTACCAAACATACAGAAAATCGAAGAAAGATGAAGAAGATGCACTGATTTAAATTAGTTGCTGACTATAATTAACTTACACAGGGCACGTGAGGCGCGCCCTTTCTCTTTGGCTGTATATTTGTGTATCGGAGAAAGGAAGCATTCTATGGTCCGGGGGTTAGCAGAATTTCGAGACAGCATGCTGCAGTAGAGCCAGTCAGTCTATGATACACGGGGAAGCTGAAAAAATGGAGAGAGGTATATTATATAGTCACTCTATGATGATAAACAGGGAGGATGAAACCTGCAGGAACATCTCCTATAGTTACACCCTCCTCCCAAAATGGAATCGTATTATTCCCCTTCTCCAAAATGAAAAACAATGGATGAACCTACTACTTCATAGCCGATTTTTTTATAAATACTATTCGAAGTTGGGTTGGCTTGATCCGTATATAGGCTGCAAAACTGAAAACCTTCGTCAAGCAGCTGCTTGCTCAAGGCTGCTACTGTATTTGTGGCGTAGCCCTTCCGCTTGTACTTATCCGGGGTGAAAACTGCATTTATTGTGGCTCCATTTTTGGTTTTCCTTGAAATATTCGCCATGGAAACAAATTGATTGCCAACTTTCCATAAATATACGGAGCCGTTTTTCACAAATTGCCGGGCCAGATGTTCAGCTCTATCAGCCACGGTCGCTTCGTTTGCCTCCCTGGCAAATTGAATGAGCCAATCAGTAATCAAATCCTGTTCCTGTTCTGTTGCTTTGAAAAGTTCTCCATTTCCTGAAGGGGTGACATTCACTTTATCCAGCTGATAAATTAATTGATTCATATGAACGGCTGCAGTCATGTTTGTCAGGGCAGTCCATCTTTCGGTAAATTTTTTCGCAGCAGCAATGGGGCCTATTACTCCCGGGGATTCCATTCCCTTTTCATAAATATAGTCTGCAACAGCACCATTGACATCCGGGTCCGTATGATCAATATCTGCTATGATCCAATTATGGGGAGGTGTCCTCATAAATGCTGCGGCGACCCTGTCATTGTCTTCCACATGACCAAGGGAACAGTCGATATTATTTGTATGCAGTCTATGGAGTATGCCCAGCATCAAATTATTGCATGCTTCTTTTTTCATTAGTATTTTTTCCACTTTCTCCGTATAGGATTTAACAGATGTATCTATTTTTATTTGCATAGACTCTCTCCTTTTTTTCAATTTATGTTACTCGAAATGCTTGTTTTGTAAAGTACTATTCCGCTAAACTGATAGTGAGGTGATAAGAATGACCAAAAAAGAACTGGAGCAGAAACTGGATGAATTGAAATCAGACTACACCCGGATTCAAGGTGATATGGATAAATTGGAATATGTTCGCGGCAGGGTGTCCTCTGCTGAAGAACAGTTAATTCGGCTGGAAAGAGAAATCAGCGAGACAAACCGTCAGCTAGAGGAAATGAAATAATATATGGGTTCTTATATAAAAAGCCCTTCTGCCTGCATAGGCAGAAGGGCTTTTCATTAATTGCAACATAAAATCATACTAAGAAACCTTCCCGGCCATCATCGGACCTTACTCATTATTATTCTTTCCTTCCCCATTGCGCTGGACTTCTATTCTTTCCTTTATTTTAGCTTTTTCTTTTGTCGGCGGAGTCAGACTGATAATTGTATCTCCAACCGCCGGTACTGTCCGCATCTCCTCTGAATAAAATTTCAGCTGTCCGGACGGCTTGATCAGATAAAGAAAAACAGTTGAATTATCTTTATCCTCCACATATTGCATATAATTATATTGGGGGGTCAATGTCGTTTGACGAAAAACATAGCCGTTCTCCAACTTTTCATTCAAATCCTCCATAGGAAACTTCTTATCAAACAATATTCTTCCTCCTACTTTGGAAACGATCTCCGGTTTGCCGTTTTTATGTTTGCGGAATGGACTTACCTTAAATACATTCGTCCTGCCGTATTCCGGCATAAATGTCGTACAGACCAATGAGTTATAGGCATTGTCATCTGTTGCAGCCAGTAAATATTCATAAGGAACCGTGTCCAGATTATATTCCGTTTGCTCGGAAAGAATGCTTCCATGATAAAATGGCAATCCGGCTTTTCTTACTTCGCTCAGTCTTCTATAGGAGGAATCCACAATAATTGTCGGAATACCTGCTTTCCTTAATGACTTTGAAAGTTCCACAGTAAATGGATTTGCACCGACAATCAGCGCGCCGGGACGTCCCTCCATGGATAAATTCAGTTTTTTGGAAAGCCAGCCAATGGAGAAGCCATGGGCAAGGACCGTGAAAAATACCAGCCCAAAAGTAAGCGTCGTCAGGATTTCTGCATCTTCATAGCCGGCTTCCAGCAATACTCCTGCAAAATAGCCCGAAACAGTCAGGGCAACAATTCCTCTTGGCGCAATCCATCCGACCAAAACTTTTTCATTAACAGATAGCCCGGAGCTGATGGTAGATAAAAATATGGATAATGGCCTGACGATAAACATCATTAATAATACATACCCGATAATGTTCGGGCTGAATATCTGCATCAGTGTCTCCAGCTGCAATGAAGCTGTAAGCATTATAAAGATGGCTGAAATAAGCAAAACGGAAATATTTTCCTTAAAATGGCGCATATCCGAAATCGAACTGATTCCCATGTTTGCCAGTGTGATCCCCATAGCAGTAACAGACAGCAATCCAGTTTCATGCATGATTTCATCTGCAACGGTAAAACATAGGATCACTACTGTAACAACAGCAGGGGATTTTAAAAACTCCGGTATATGTCCTGTCTCAAACATCCAGCCAAGTCCCTTGCCGCATGCCCAGCCAAATACTGCAGCAAACAGGGAAGCAGCAAAGAAGAGCAGCAATTTTGTCACGTCCGGATCATTGGCAGATAAAAATGTTATGATTTCAAACGCAAATACAGCTAATAATGCACCAATCGGATCAACAATAATACCTTCCCATTTCAGAATTTTGGCCGGTCTTGGCCGAAGTTTCGCCTGCCTTAGCATTGGCATGATCACAGTGGGGCCTGTAACGATAAATAACCCCCCGATGACAAAGGCTACTGCCCATGATAATCCGGCAACATAATGTGCTGCCAAGGAACCAAGTATCCAGGCAATAAAGGCACCTACAGAGGCAATCCGGAATACGGGCTTTTCCAGCCCCCTCAGTTCCTTAAAGCTTAAGCTCAAACTTCCTTCAAATAAAATAATTGCTACAGCCGCAGAAATGATTGGACTATATAATTCCCCAAAATCCTCTTCAGGATTAATAATCCCTAAAAATGGCCCTGCAAGCAGCCCGGTAATGGACATAATCACAATGGCAGGCATGCGAAAACGCCATGCGACCCACTGGGAGCCTATTCCTAAAATGCCTATCAGCATGATTTGAAATAACAGTGAAGGTTCCACGCTTACCCTCCTTTTGAACCAAATATAGAAAACCATTTTAACTTTGCCTGCACATAAAGTAAACAATTTTTGCTTGAAAATTTTTCTCTTTTTTTTGTATGGAACGGAAAAGGCTGTATAGAGCCGGTTTATATTGTTCTCTTAAATGAGCATTTTTATTTTTTTCCCCGTGTCTTTTAACTTTATGAGGATTATATTAAATTATTGATTAAAGATTTATCCAATGCTTATGCAGACATTGTTGATTTGTCATATTATTGTCGGTTTTCACAAGCACAAGTCATTGACTTGCTCTTGAATTTTTTATAAGCTTGCTTCGCGAACTAAAAATTAGGCTGACTTGGTTTGTATACCGCTTTTATTATCTGATAATAATGAAAACGTAACTTATTTTGATTGCTTTACATTTTTGTTTCAACCGGCACTGGATATGGATTTCGGGTAAAAATTGGTTTTTTCAGCTCGCACAGTAAAATCAGGGAAATAACTTCAGACATTTTTCACTAATACATAAAACGAAGCAACATTTTGTAAGCGTTTCAGCAACTAATTGAATTGGGGGATGGCAACATGAATAGAGACATATTTATTATTGGATTTATGCTGTTTGCATTATTTTTTGGAGCGGGGAATCTCATCTACCCACCTATTCTCGGGATGGAATCAGGTACCTCCTACTTGGCTGCAATCAGCGGGTTTGTTATTACAGGGGTCGGGCTGCCAATCCTGGCTGTGACAGCTATCTCATTTGTTAAAGATGATGCAAGAGAGCTTGCTGATAGGGTGCACCCGATGTTTGGACTTATCTTCACATCGGCTGTCTATTTGGTGATCGGTCCATTTTTTGCTATACCGCGTGCAGCCACAGTAGGATACGAAATGAGTGTAGAACCATTTTTAAATGATTCTTCAGCCATAATCCTGCTGGTTTTTACTATTTTTTTCTTTGTGCTGGTATATTATGTCAGTCTAAACCCTTCCAAAATGGTGGATCAAATCGGAAAGTATTTAACACCGATTTTACTTGTTGCGATTGTAGTACTAAGTATTGGCGGGTTTTTACTGCTTACTGTCCCTTTGGAAGGACCCGTGGAAAGATATTTGGATGCACCATTTTTTACCGGTTTTGTGGAAGGTTATCTAACGATGGACGCTATTGCAGCACTTGCATTCGGTATTGTCGTTGTCAGCGCATTTAAAGAACGCGGTATTTCTGCAAGGGAAGATATGATAAAATCCACGCTAAAGGCTGGCCTCATTACTGGTATAGCGCTGATTGCCGTGTATGCCTCCATTGGGTGGATCGGAGCAAAAATGGCATCACAGGGTACATTCACCAATGGCGGGGAAATATTATCTGCTGCAGCCGATCAGATGTTTGGCGTTTATGGTGCTCTTTTACTTGGGGTCATTGTTACATTGGCATGTTTTACTACATCGGTTGGTCTGGTAGTAGCTGTTGCTCAATTTTTTGCTAAAATAACTTCCATGTCCTATAAAATGCTTGTCCTGATTGTTACGATTATCAGTTTTGCGATCTCAAATCAGGGTCTTGACACTATTATCGGCTTATCGGTGCCAGTACTTACGTTTATCTATCCGATTGCCATTATATTGATCCTGCTTACTTTCCTGCATCGCCTGTTTGGCGGTGTACAGGCTGTTTATCGTTCAGCCATCCTGGTTACAGCCATTATTAGTTTGTACGACGGTATAGTGGCGTTCGGTTTTGAACTCCCGGGGGCAGGCACCTTCATGGAAAGCCTTCCGTTATACGACATTGGTCTCTCCTGGCTCATCCCAGCTATTGTTGCAGGATTCATCGGCTGGCTGATCGGAAAAAACAAGACTGGTGAAGTACCACATTAATGGGCGCGTCAATGGGCGCGTCGACTGCATTTGATTGAATAACTCTTGGAAAAATCATTAAATGTATTGGGTTGTTGTGAAGGCTTAACGGATAGGGTTTATGCCGAAAAGCTGCCAGGGGTGGCATTGCTTGAATTATGCATGATGACATGCACAGAGAACTTCCCTCGGGGGCGTCATCGAGTGGATTCTACGTGATGACATGCCCGAGAACAGTCTCTCAGGGTTGTCATTGCACGGATTCCTCCTGTTGACATACCCGAAAACTTCCCTCAAGGGGGTCATCGCACGGATTCTACACGATGGCATACCCGAGGACCTCTCTCAGAGGCGTCATCGCACGGATTCTGCACGATGGCATACCCGAGAATCGCTCTCAGGGTTGTCATCGAGCGGATTCCTCCTGTTGACATACCCGAAAACTTCCCTCAAGGGGGTCATTGCACGGATTCTGCACGATGGCATACCCGAGAACCTCTCTCAGAGGCGTCATCGCACGGTTTCTACACGATGGCATACCCGAGAACAGTCTCTCAGGGTTGTCATCGAGCGGATTCCTCCTGTTGACATACCCGAAAACTTCCCTCAAGGGGGTCATTGCACGGATTCTGCACGATGGCATACCCGAGAACCTCTCTCAGAGGCGTCATCGCACGGATTCTGCACGATGGCATACCCGAGAATCGCTCTCAGGGGGCTCATCGCACGGTTTCTGGATAAAATCCATATAATTGTGTAAAAGAAAAAATTAGGTCATCTTTCAGACCCATGTTAAAATATT
>NZ_WIXN01000014.1 GCF_010994035.1 Virgibacillus aidingensis | reverse complement strand
AAACTCCCCCTAAGATAGAAACAGATTTTTATTTTTAATCTGTCTACCTTAAGGGGAGCATATCAAATTAATTGTTTAAGTGTTTTCTTTTTGCGATTAATTATGTGCCTCCTATTCAGAAATGATAGGAGGTTTTTTGTTTTCTTAAGTAAAAATTGAGAGTAAGTATAAGAATTGTTTGCCTTAATAAAAAAGTGTATGAAGTACATTATTTGTTATGTATGAAGGGAGGGCTCAAGTAATGATTCTTGAAGCTAAGAATATTGAATTAACAATAAAAGACCGTAAACTTTTAGATATTGACCAATTATATATTCATAATATGGATAGAATTGGTGTAGTTGGTCGTAATGGAAGTGGAAAAACAACATTATTGTCCATATTGTCTGGTGAAATCGAAGCAGATAAAGGAGAAGTTATGACAACTGTAAGCCGCTATTATTTACCTCAATTGCAAAAGATGGATACCTTTAAAAGTGGTGGTGAAATAACAAAGTGTTATATTGACAAAGCATTGGCTACTAAGGCAGAAATTTTATTTGCAGACGAACCAACAACAAACCTTGATGCCCGTAGTATAGAAGAACTTGAGAAACATTTCATTCGATATCGTGGAACAATTGTCCTTGTTTCACACAATCGTTATTTTTTAGATCAAATTTGCACAAAAATTTGGGAAATAGAAGAAGGGAACATTAAGGAATTTATCGGTAACTATACAAATTATGTGGAGCAAAAGGAATTACTCCGGCGAAAACAAAAAGATGAATATGAAAAGTTTATAACGAAGAAACGACAATTGGAACGTGCTACAAAACTAAAAGAGCAAAATGCTAAAAAAATGATTAAGCCACCTTCAAAGCGAATGGGTACATCTGAATCTCGCTTATATAAAATGGAGTATGCGACTAAACAAAAGAAAATGCATCAAAACATTAAGGCTCTGGAAACACGTGTAGAAAAATTGGAAAATGTTAAAAAACCAAAAGAACTGCCAGCAATAAAAATGAATTTGCCGAATGGGGAACAAATTCTAGGACGAAATGTAGTTCGTGTTAAAAACTTATCTGTAAACTTTGAAGATCATGTGCTTTGGAGAGATGCTTCATTTGTTATAAAAGGTGGTGAAAAGGTTGCAATTATTGGTAATAATGGGTCTGGAAAAACAACATTGTTGAAACAGATTTTATTAAGAGTACCAAAAGTATCCATATCGCCAGCAGTAAAAATCGGGTACTTTAGTCAAAAGATTGATATTTTAGAAAACAAGAAAACTATATTAGAAAATGTAAAATCCACCTCTCCTTATCCAGAAGATATTGTCCGTACAGTACTTGCTCGGTTACATTTTTTTGGTGAAGATGTATATAAGTCTATTGAAGTATTAAGTGGTGGGGAAAGGGTAAAAGTAGCTTTTGCAAAAGTATTCTTGAGTGATATGAATGTATTAGTAATGGATGAACCAACAAACTATTTAGATATTGAAACTGTTGAGGCACTAGAAAGGTTATTAATGAACTATGAAGGGACAGTCATCTTTGTTTCACATGATAGCCGTTTCGTTGATAATATTGCAACTAAAATTATTGAAATTTCTCAGCAAAAGGTTACAGAGTTCACTGGAAGTTATAAAGAATTTAAAGAAAGGAACCAGAAGACAGAACATGATTATATTAAAGATGAACTCCTAAAAGTTGAAGTCAAACTGACTCAAATCATTAGTGAACTAAATAGTAAGTCTTCAGGAAAACTAGAACAAGAATTCCAAATGTTGATTAATAAACGTAATAATTTAAGAAATCGATTAAAAATATAGAGGAAATTTAGTATGAATATAGCAGAATATATGATTGCAAGAACTAACTCTGGACCTTATGGGATAGCTTCAGCAAAAGACGGAAATGTATGGTTTACTCAACATAAAGCAAATAAAATCAGCTGTATAGATCAAAATGGCAGAATAAGAGAGTATACAGTTCCAACCCCTAACGCTAAAGTAATGTGCTTAACTGTTTCTTCCCGTGGTGATATATGGTTTACAGAGAATGGAGCCAATAAAATAGGAAAAATGACAATAACAGGTGATTTTACAGAATATCCATTGCCACAGCCTGATTCTGGTCCTTATGGAATAACTGAAGGTCCAAATGGTGAAATATGGTTTACTCAGATGAATGGAAACCGGATAGGAAAGTTGACGGCTGATAGTACTATATATGAATATGACCTACCAAATAAGGGGTCTTATCCTACATTTATTACATTAGGTTTGGATAACGCACTTTGGTTCACAGAGAACCAAAATAATTCAATTGGAAGAATTACGGATAAAGGAAAAATAACTGAATATCCCCTACCAACACAAGCAGTAGCTCCAGTAGGTATTACTAATGGCAACGATGGTGCAATCTGGTTTGTAGAAATTATGGGAAATAAAATAGGTCGAATTACTACTGATGGTGAGATTAGAGAATATGATATTCCAACTCCAAATTCACGTCCACACGCTATTACTGCGGGAAAGAATGGTGAAATGTGGTTTACTGAATGGGGAGCAAATAAAATTGGTCAAATTTCTGCTATTGATGGGAAAATTAATGAGTATGAAATTCCAACATCATCAGCAGAACCACACGGTATCGCATGTGACCCAAATGGGGATATCTGGTTTGCATTAGAGTGTAATAAAATAGGCCGTATTAGACATAACTCATAAAAAGGAGTGTATTGTATATGTCAGAAAAAATAAAAGGTCCTAGCCCGAATAGAATATATCCAATAGATGAAAATAAAAACCTTCAGTTTATTAGACCATCATTAACAAAGCCGAATATTATAGTTGGCGAGTACACTTATTATGATAGCAAGAATGGAGAACTTTTTGAGGATCAGGTTTTATATCATTATGAAGTTATAGGAGATCGATTGATCATCGGAAAATTTTGTTCAATCGGTCCTGGGGTCACTTTTATAATGAACGGAGCTAATCATCGCATGGATGGTTCCACTTACCCATTTAATATCTTCGGAAACGGGTGGGAAAAGTATACACCTACATTGGATATGCTACCTTTAAAAGGAGATACTGTTATAGGCAATGATGTCTGGATTGGACTAGACGCTACAATTATGCCAGGAGTAAATGTCGGGGATGGAGCGATTATTGGAGCCAAGTCCATCGTTACAAAAGACGTAGAACCTTACACGATTGTTGGAGGAAATCCTGCTAAGGAAATAAAGAAACGATTCTCTGAATCGAAAATAAAAGAATTACTAAAAATAAAATGGTGGGACTTAGAAAACGAAGTTATCTTAGATAATATTGATGCAATTCTTAGCTTGGATGTTGACGTACTTAAGAATATCATTAAACCCTGATCTTATATGAATTTGTGATGCTCCCCAATATGGTTTTGTTTTTTGGAAATGAATTTAATTGAATTAATATGACACAAGGAAAACTTTAACAAGCATTTTGTCTAGGAGTCGATAGTTAGGTGAGGATTGACCTTATTGCTGTTGCCGAAGATATTTGATGTTTTCGCTGGGAGATAGATTTCACCCCAAAAATGATAGGAACCTGAATGTGATTCAACAACAGGTTCCTATATCCTAAAGTGGAAGGTGATTTCTTTATTAATGAAATTCGTGAAAGTAAAGATACATAAATCTTGGAATTTTACGTGTTATGATGGACAAGTAGTGAGATATAGATCCTATAAGAACTGAAAAGCATTTATGTTTCGGTTTTGATAAAAAAAACACAATTACGCTTCAAGCCCGCTACATTTTCAACTTATTTTCTTTCCTCAAGGGCTGTTAGAGCAGTTTCGACATTCTTAAGAAATACTTTCCCAAACGAGTGTGCTGGATGTTCCTTCGCTTTCAATTAAATAAGGATATGCACAGGCCCTCCTCCAACCGAGAAATGGTTTTTATCTAGTCACAACTAGTTGTTAAGTTTTTTAACAAGATCAATGATTTTTTTGTTCTTTAGTAGTTGCTCCATTTGTTGTTCCGCATCTAAGATTACTTGCTGAATCAAGCATTCGCTTCCATGATTAAAACTGCATTCGAATATAGATGCCCTACCTTCAATTGCATGGATTACATCTAAAAAGGATATTTCATTCTGGTTGCGTTTCAGCATGTATCCACCGCTAGCGCCTGATATAGAATGGATTAAACCAGCCTTTACTAATTTGGTCAACATTTTTGAAAGGTAGGTTCTTGAGACTTCCAGTTTTTCAGCTAATATGTGGACTCTCACAGTCTATTTTGACTTTTAAGATTTGAGTAGAAAAAGAGCTATCATTCCCCCTTTCAATAAATTATTTTCTTGATTTTAATTTTGTTCTTTAACAAAAATAGCACGGAAGATATCGCCGTGCAGTATTCTCCGACCGTTCTTTCTCATGAGCAAGAAAATATTCCATAATAAATAATAGTAATTCATCTTGTTTGAGAAATAATGCCTAAGTGCTCTGGTAGACATTCCGACTTCAGATGCAATTCTTCGGATAGATGCTTTTTCAATACCTTCCGTTTCAATAATTTTCCAAGCTGTTTCAACGATCATTTTTCTTTTGTGATCATGATCAACTATTTTCTGCACTCAAATCACTCTTGCTTTTATTTAATACACTGTGCTATTATAATTTTATCGCAGTGTGTGAAATAAATAAGGGGGGATGTTTAGGTTCTTGAAATCACTTATAGGAACATTAAAGCGGATGGACATTATCAAAGTGGTGAAATAGGACCTTTTTGAGAAATTAAATCATTTGTAAGGTACATTAAACTTTTTTTATAATCGAATAAGTTTAATAAATGGTTTATTAACAGTTTGGGGGATAAGGGAAGGAATCATAGAATGAAACGAAGATAGTCATGGGCAGTGCCTACTTTTTTCATGGAAAGGAGATTGAAATAGATGGATCTTCATTACGAAATTAAAGGAAGTGGAAAGCCGGTTATACTACTTCATAGTGGAGCTATGGATTCACGTGACTGGGAATTCATCACCCCACATCTTTCAAAGTCGTTCAAAGTAATCACTCTTGATGTCCGGGGTGCAGGGAAGTCACCCGTTCCTAATGAACCCATTGATTATGTTGAGGATCTTAGAAAACTCTTGGATCATCTTAAAATTAAGAAAGGTGCCCTCGTTGGACATTCCCTGGGGGGACAAATTGCAACTGATTTTACTCTGACCTATCCAAAAAGAGTGTCTCAACTGGTATTGGTCGCTCCAGGACTGTCGGGGTTTAAATTTTCTTCCGAGCATGCGGAATTAGAGAGCCGAGTTTCTAAAGCTGCACCAGATGTCGAGAAAATGATTAATATAACATTAAACGAGCCTTCCTGGAGCGTTTCTTTCGGAAAAGTATACGATTTATTACGTGAAATGATGATACATAATATTCAAAAGACTTTTGATTGGAAAACATTCAAAACTGCTTCCTCCAATTCAGCGATGGAAAGATTGGGAGAAATTAAAACAAAGACACTTTTTATCATAGGAGAGAAGGACTCAGAAGATCTCTTTAAAATCGCACAATTATATAAGGAAATTCCCAATATTAACTTTGTGCGTATACCTGGTGCTAATCACATCATCACTTTGACCCATCCTAAGGAGGTTTCCGACCACATCAGTCATTTTTTGAGCTTACTAGAATGGTAATATCGCGAAAACACAGATAAGGGATCTGTTCCAGTTAGGGAAAATCGTAAGTGGAAGCAATCAACCAACCATAACGTTGTCCTGAATGTGGTTTTGATAAGAATACCGTCAGAAGTCTTTAGGGACTACTTATCATCTAAAAGCGAGAATACTACCCGATGGCATTCATTGGTTTGGGCAGTCATTCTGTATTTGTTTCAGCAGATTCTCTTCAAGCTTTTTGGACATGGGATTGCTGAAAGGCATTACGCTAACTTGGGGTAGTATGGATGCACTGGTTAGGAGCTTGAAGTAAAGTAGAGAACAAGACTTTATAATTTAATATGATTTTAAAATTATAAAGAAATATTCACAAAGGCGATTGACCCAAATAGTTAATCGCCTTTTAATTACATTTTGTATAGATGTTTACTTGTCTCCAAACGGTAAAGAATACTCTTATTTCAAACCTATAAAATTGCTTAAACAATATAAAATATTATTAAGCACTTTTTAAGTGAAAAACTTCTAAAAACTAAATCTACTAACCCGTTGAATAAAATTGATACATGATCAACTAACTCAATTGACTTTCATTGCAGAGTGTTTCTAAATGATAACGGATTACTTCCTTCACCTTATCTGGAGAGTAGACATCAGGTCTTAACAGAGCATGAATGGACAATCCATCAATTAATACCGCTAGCCTACTCTTTTCTAATTTTACATTAGTTGAATCAGATAAAATCCCTTGTAGAACTAATATCTCGATCATTGAACTTGCTAATTCATACATACCGTTAGTCATTTCATCTTTTTTTTCTTTTAAAGTATCACTTGTAAGTGACTGAAGTGCAAGGATCCACCAAACACTCGTTTCGATTTTCTTTTCTTCATCAATTGGTATGAGCTCTAATAAAACTTCCGCAACCGCCTGCAATGGATTGTCTGACCAACTTTTACTTTGAGAACGTTTTTTCCCTTCTTCCAGATAATAATCCATGATAAATAATAACATTTCATCCTTAGTTGAAAAATAATGTCTTAACGCTCCAGCAGACATGCCTGCTTCAATAGCAACTCTTCTTATAGATGCTTTTTCGATTCCCTCTTTCTTAATAATACTCCAAGCGGCCTCAGCAATTGACTTCCTCTTTTTTTCATGATTAACAATCCTTGGCATAAAAAATCACTTCCCTTTATTAACACAGTGTGTTATTATAGCTTTAACACACTGTGTTATTTAAATTATAACATATAAAAAGGAGGGACTCTATATTTGATCGAAAGTATTGAAGCATTGATGCCTTCTTCATCAATAGACACATCGATAGCTTTGCTAATTATTTCTATTTGCGCATTAATTGATATATTAAGTCCTGGTGTACTTGCTGTAACAGCTTATTTATTATTGACACAGCCTAATCAATTATCTTCTCGCTTGCTTGTTTTTTTGTTTATTACGCAGTTTGGCTACTTCGTAGTGGGCTTATTCCTATACTTTGGTGGAGATTCACTATTGAAAGGAATCGGAAAATTATCTGAATTTGACTTTATCAATTGGTTTTATCTCCTTTTTGGAGCAGTTATGGCTCTAATTAGCTTCTGTAAACCAAATGATAATACAAAAAAACGTTTAATTTCATTTATACCCCAAAAAACAACGATGAAAGGGATGATCATGTTAGGTATCATTGTTTTTCTAATTGAATTTGTAACTGCTTTGCCTTACTTTTATTCAATTTTGTTAATGAATCACCTTACAATTGAGCCTTCCTCTTCTATCTTTATTATAATTGGCTACAATCTTGTAATGGTGCTTCCTTCTCTTCTTTTGTTAGGGGTTAATATTATGTTTAAAGAGAGACTGCAACAATTTCTAAATAAAATTAGATCAAAATTAAATGAAGCTCCGATTTCCTCACTCTTGGTAGCGATAGGAGTAGTAGGTGCGGTTTTTTTCAACATCGGTCTTAGAGGCATATTAAATTAAAAAATTATTAATGAGGTGTTCATCATGAAAGAAATTATCAGTGGACTTGGTCTACTTTTCGTTATACAGGGAGTAGGCGGATTAATCAATCATTTGACTAATGGTGGAAAAAGTTGGTTTTTGGTAAATTATATTGATGCGTTTCAGGGATTTGAAATTGTTATGGACATTATATTTATTGTAGTTGGCGGGATCATAAGTTTAGCCTCTTGGAAAATAGGCGGATCAACTAAAAGTGAAAATTAAAATATAGAGCAAATAGGACGGATTATACATAGCCGTCCAGCTTGGCGGATGCTCCGTTGAGATATATTTTTAAATATTAATAGGGGGAACATAAGAATTATTATGAATTCAAGACATATAGGGAGCTCGTCTCTCCAAAAGGAAGGTCGGTTATACTTTATTGATAACCTAAGGGCAGCTCTTACAATGTTAGTAGTGCTACATCATTTAGTGTATTTTTCCATCTATAACGAAGTATTATCACAAGGGTCTATTGGGGTTGTTATGGGCCTTCTATTCCTTGCTTTTAATCAGACTTTTTTCATGGGGACGTTTTTTCTTATTTCCGGATATTTTGTTCCTTCATCTTTTGAACGTAATGGAGCGACCCGATTTATCAAAGATAGATTCATCCGGTTCCTAGTCCCGTTTATCTTCTACGTTCTCATTCTTAGCCAAGTTCAATCAATTGAAGTCTATATGCTTAACCAGGAGCCATTTACATGGCAAACCTATTTTTCAAATTTAACCTATGGCCCGATGTGGTACGTCGAGCTACTTTTCGTATTCGTTTGTTTATACGCAGTCTGGGCGAAGTTTATGAGTAAAAATAAGCTATCAATAGTTCGGCAGAGTACGCCACCCACCTACAGAATGTTTACAGTCTTTGTCATGATATTAGCGGTAGGATACTTCATCATAAGACTGTGGGTCCCTGCTCTTGATTTACCCGGTGGATCTCCCGAGGTTCAATCATTCGTTGGACTTTTTACAGCAAGCGGGTATGATCTCCCACAATATGTCGGGCTATTCATTTTGGGCATCATCGCTTACCAACGCAATTGGTTTCGAAATATTCCTGATTCTATGGGTAGGGCGGGTTTTGGAATTGCAATTGGAGCATCGATTCTTCTTCTTCCCTTAGTCTTGTTATTGGGGGTAGACGGATTACAGTTTTCTGGTGGCTGGAACTGGACATCTTTGGTTTATTCTCTGTGGGAAGCTCTATTTTGTGTTGGCGTCATTCTCGGATTAATCATATTCTTTCGCAAAAGAGTTTTTCATCAAGGAAAAGGTTGGAGCTTCTTGTCAGCCCATTCTTTCGTGATTTACATCATTCATATACCGATTATCGCTATTGTTATTGCTGGATTGAAGGTCATCCACTTTCCACCATCCTTCATGTTTCTAGCTATGATTCTGATCACGATACCACTTTGCTTCTTGTTAAGTTATATAATTAAGCAGATTCCCTTTGTGTCAAAGATTCTTTAGGATGGTGAATATTAAAGAAGAAAAGAGGATACGACGATAACCATATCTGCCCTTATGCTTCTCAAAAATAGAACTAATGAGCCTTTTCCACTTTGAATTTTTATCTGAGTGCTCAAAAGTATTAATTTTATAATAATAAGTGTTACGTGGAATACCGGAAATTTTGAGTAATGTCTTCACAGGATAATCGTGCCTTAGCTCATATACTACTTTTACTTTTTTGTTTTGTCGTAATTTGTTTTCTTCTTGAACTAAGGCTTTCAACTTTTTGAAATAGAATTTTCCATTTAATAATATGTATAAATTTTTACTCCCACCTGGCTTATGTTCAGTTGGGCTTTTTTGTATTTAATGAATATTTTTTAAAATATTACTCTTATTTTTGGCATTTCATAAAAAATCTTGTTGAAGGTTATGAAAGGGGAAATCATCACCCACCTTTGCAGTTACGAAGGGAGAGGAAATGCATGATAGAACCAGATCGTACCGAGTGGCAAGTTCGCTGTGCATTTAATGCTTTTTGTAAACGTGTATTGAAGAATGAAGCAATCAATATTTTCAACGAAAGACAACAACGACAAGCAAAGGAGATGACATTTTCTGATCTCACACCACAAGAAGAAAATCAACTCTATACCTTAGATCAGCAATATGAAGGAGAAGAAGGACAAAGTTTTCAAGTGGTTGGAAAGAAAATAACTCCGAAATTACTCGCTGAAGCGTTGCGTACTTTGCCAATAGAAAAGCGTAAGACAGTCCTACTATACTATTTTTTTGATAAATCAGATGTAGAAATAGCCAAACTACTAGAGATTCCTCGTAGTACGGTTCAGTATAGACGGACAAGCTCTTTTAAAAGGTTAAAGCGATTTTTGGAGGAACATGCAGATGACTGGGATGATTGATGCTAACACAAAAGACAACGAATGTGGCTTATTACCGTATCCAATTATTTTAGCTGCAAATAAGGGTGATCCAGAAGCGATGAATTACGTTATTTTACATTATACTCCTCTACCGTCATGGTTCGAGCGTTCAAAGCGTCGCAAGCTATGAGTAGAGCTGGAAGGAATACTTGCAGGGTGAAATTCCCGTGGAGCTGTACCAACAGCCGTCTGATTTTAATTGATTAATTATAAGGGGGCGTGTTTTTTGAAACAGAACTTGATTCCTTATAGTATACAAATTGCTATGTTAAAACAACTGCTAACCCGTAAATAATTACCGAGAAAGAATATTACATGGTTCAAAATAAATTAATGAAAAAATATGGCATCATTTCTGATATTACAGGCTGAATTGTGTTTCTATTGGCGATACAATAGAAATAGACTGAGCAATCTGTTTATGTGTTTTTTGTTTGTTGAGAATTTTTTAAGTAGTTTTTTCAATTATGCAACAAACATCTCTTTTGTGTTGGGACTTAGTACAAAGGGAGAAAATAGAGTATAGCTCACTTCCTTTTATGACACGAAAGGAGGTGAGAAAAATGAAACCATCTTCTTTTCAACCAACCATAGAAAATCAATTTTATTATATCTGTAAGAGTGCGATGGAAGATGAGCGTAAAAATCATTTCAAAAATCTATCGAGAATTTCAAAACAAGAAATTTCCTTTTCTAATGCAGAGAATTCTCTTGTGAATCAATTATTTACTTTTGATCACTATGCCACGGATTTGCAAATGTTCACAGTGTACGGTTCTAACATTGGTGTAAAAAGTGATTTGTTAAGTGAAGCATTACGAAACCTGACAAAGAAAAACGCAGGATTATTATACTTTATTATTTTATGGATATGAGAAATGTCTAGATGAAATCTAAATATACCTAATCCATCGAAATCCTTTTATATCAACGTTTTGGGAATTGTTATATGGATAAAAATGTATGAAAAAGGGTTGAAATTGATGTTACTAGAACCAATTTGAACCAAACTGATAGATGTTAGTTGAATACAATTATTATTTACGAAATTTTTACTTTAGACAACGTAAGCTCAAAATCAGATAGATTGGCATATTTTTCAATAATACATTTTACAGCATTATTATCTTCACCTGTATTTAAAAGGCTTAATAATTTCCTCGAAAACGCTTTCATTAAACAGGCTTCTTCAAATGTCATATTCAAATACTTATAGATTGTTTTACGTAAAGCTTTTAACTTCCTCGCAACTTACGAAATCCTTAATGCGTTGTCATGTAAACGATGAATCTCAACACATAAATAACACTAATTCTAATCCATTAGTTCCTACCAATAAACTAAATAACCCAGTTTATTAGAAGTGTATTTAATTGTGAAAAAGTGTTCAATTCAAATGTACAAATTCGGAGGTGCGGATGTTTTCTTTGACTATTTATAGCTAAAGATTTCTAACATCGAGTAAATCAAGTAAGCAACACGGTATTTATGTATACAACTGCAATTAAAAATATTAAATAACAAGGGCTTGTATAACAAATAAATGCCGTTTAATGGTAGTGACTCCTAAATGTTAGATTTTTTATAAGTCCATTTAGGTTATAGAAAATAAAAGAGGAGTTGAGATCTTCGCAATTACCGAATTTAAAACACAACCAATTTTCAAGTCCACATGATTAGGGAAATTAGCTGATTGCTATTATTTAGTATGTGAGAGAAAAAACTGTTGCAAATAGTAATGATTACGATTTATAATAATGAGGTACATTTCAAATCGTAATCATTACGTTTTATCCTCAAGAATCGATTGAATATTAACTTAATAATTCAATACATCGAGTTTTTGTATATTCTAGTTTTCGAAATAATTTTATTTTAGAAGCAACAATGTCTACGCAAAGAAACATATCAATTATTTGGGGGGGAAAGTAATGGGAGTCAAAATTACTTTAGCATCTACATAAGCAAGCGACAGAAATTATATTATTACAAATAATAAGCGAACAAATCTTGACCGTATTGCAAACAAAAAGTTTTGTTCTCGTTTGAAAAGACATACTTTTATCGGGAAACAAAATAATTAATTTCAATCTAGACAAAAAGATGTATTGATTTGGATAAGTATGAGGTATAAAACGTAACAATTACGTTTTATATAAAAATAATAGATAGAAGATTGGAGATGAGAAAATGAAGAAACTACTAATTGGTTTATTCAGCTCGTTATTACTTTGTTTGGTTTTAACAGCATGTCAAGGAATGAAAGAAGAGCAAGTAAGAGGGAAAGAAGAAATTCATGATGAGGAACACGATCACGTTGATGAGCATTCGAATGATGAAGAGACACAAGTTGGGATAAAAATTGAAGGTCTCGCAGCGCATTATCATACTGGAGATAAAATTGAGTTATCAGCTGTATTAGATGAAGAATCAGAGTATGAACATTGGCACTGGTATAGTAGAGAAAGTACAAGTGAAGAATGGGAAGTCGTTTCAGGTCAGGAAACAGAAACATTCATAGGCGAGGCAACGACTGATGGCTTAGAATTAAAAGTTGTTTTGTTTGATGATAATCACGAGCCAATCGTTCAATCAGAGCCAGTTAAAATCGTCATTGATGATCATCATGGACATGACGAAGCAAGTCAACGAATCTATCAAGGATATTTTGAAGACGAGCAAGTGATAGACCGTGAGTTATCTGATTGGGATGGAGATTGGCAGTCTGTTTATCCATATCTTTTATCTGGAGATTTAGATGTTGTGTTTGAACATAAAGCAAAAAACGGAGATATGACTGCTGAAGAGTATAAAGAGTATTACACAGTAGGATATGAAACAGATGTAGATCACATCAAGATTGAGAATAATGTTGTAACATTCTACCAAAACGGTAAAGAATACTCAGGTGAGTACGAATCAGATGGATATGAAATCCTTACTTATGAAAAAGGTAATAGAGGAGTTCGTTTTATTTATAAATTAGTAGATGGAACAGAAGGTATGCCTCAATATATTCAATTTAGCGATCATAATATTTTTCCAGTCGACTCAGATCATTTCCATTTATACTGGGGAGATGATCGAGATGAACTATTAGAAGAAGTTACGAATTGGCCAACATATTATCCAGCGGAGTTAGATGCAGAAGGTCTAGTGCGTGATATGTTAGCTCATTAGTGGCATTTTAGAAGTAACTTGCCAATAAAGATGTTAAAAAGCAGTATCAGTGACAATGTCTGTTTCTATTCTTCTCAAGATATTTTATTTAGAAAAAAATAAACCTTTATAGATTTCTAGGGCTCTATAATGAATGTGGTGGTGAGTTGAATCAATACCTAAAAATAGGACAAAAAACAGACTCCCCCCTCTTTGTTCACCAAAAGCTGTGAAACAAAAAGACAAAGAAGAGGGAAAGACTCTAGTCAAAAAAGGTTTAAAAATCGAGAAAGATATATTTCTCACCACCACATTTGATAATGAATCATTTTTAGAGGGAGTTAAAGGAGATAAATTTTTAATGTAGGTAAAAGGAGAGAAAGAAATGAAACGAAATAGCTTAGTGGCAATTTTACTTATTACAATGATTGGTGTTATTCTTTTTGGCTGTCAAAATGAAGAAAACACTTCAGATAATAAGCTTTCGGTTATAACATCATTTTATCCAATGTATGAATTTACTAAACAAGTAGCTGGGGATCGAGCAGACGTAATGTTAATGGTCTCTGATGGGCAAGATGCACACCACTATGAACCAAGTGCTAAAGACGTGGCACATGTCAATGAAGCAGACGTGTTTGTTTATAGTAGTGAAGATATGGAGCATTGGGTAAGCAGCCTACTCAAAACAATTGAAAACGATAATCTTGTTATAGCTCGTGCAGCGGATGGTGTTGATTTAGCCAATCATGACCACGGACATAGTCATCATCATGAAACAAATCATGAAGCTACTGAAATTATAACAATTAATGGTGTTGAGCACCATTATCATAAGGGTGACATGATTAAGTTAATTGCAGAAATTGATGAAGGTGTAGATTATGATCATTGGCATTGGTATACAAGAAAAGGTTCTGACGAGGAGTGGAAAACTGTTCCAAATCAATTTGGACCTGAATTCAATTATGAAGCAATTGAAGAAAGTTTTGAGGTGCGAGCGGTATTATATGATGAAGCTCATAATGAAATTGCACAGTCAGAAATAATAGAAATTGTTATTGATAATCATCATGGACACGATCAAAACCATGACCACGAACATGGAAGTGAAGAAACAACTGCAAAAGTGGATATAATCGGGATTGCTGATCATTATCATACAGGAGATGTCGTTTCACTTGTTGCTAAGCTTAAAGAAGAGACTGACCTTGAGAATTGGCAATGGCTTACACGCGAAAACCATTATGAAGAATGGGAAGTAGTCACTGGTCAAGAAACGGACCATTTTGAGTATAAAACGTCTGAAGAAAGTTTTGAAGTTAAAGCAGTACTTTATGATAATGATCATAATGTTTACGCAGAATCAGAGCCAGTGTCCGTTTTAATTGACAATCATGACAATCAAGATCCTCATATTTGGTTAGATCCAGTTTTGGCACAAGAGCAAGTAAAGGTTATCCGTGACGCACTTATTAATGCGGATCCAGATGGAAAAGACATCTACGAAAAAAATGCGGAATCATTTATTAAAGAACTTCATGAATTGCATAAAAATTATGAATCCGCATTTAAAGATGCAAAAAATCGGGTGTTTGTCGTACAACACCAAGCGTTTGGATACCTTGCTAAGCGTTATAATTTAGAGCAGATTGCTATTGGTGGCTTATCTACAGAAGTCGAACCAAGTCCTTCACGTATTGCAGAGATTGGAGACTTAGTGAAAGAATATAATGTGCCAGTTATCTATTATCAACAAGGAGCTAACTCAGCAATTGCACAAACTGTCGCCAATGAAACAGGAACGGAGACAGCAGTACTATATGATTTAGAAGTAATATCTAAAGAATTACATGATAAGAATTTAGGCTATTTAGACGCAATGCGTGAGAACCTGAAATCTCTACAGTTAAGTATTCAATAATATGTTGATTAATTAGATGAGTGGATACTAAAAAATTATTATTCTATTTATTAATTAATAGAATGCTATATATGCTACATATTTTGAATATGTAGAAAGAATAAACTAACTAATAGAAAGGTTGTTTAATATGAATTATATTAAAGTGAAAAATCTTGCCTTTCATTATGAAGATGAACCAGTACTAGAAAATATTTCTTTTGAAGTGGATCCAGGAGATTTTGTGATGCTTACGGGAGAAAATGGTGCGGCTAAGACAACACTTTTGCGGAATATTTTAGGTCTCCTTAAACCATCAAAAGGAAGTGTTCAACTTTCATCTAAAAACCGTATGGGTGAAAAGTTAGTTGTAGGCTATGTTTCCCAACAGGTCGCTTCCTTTAATGCAGGTTTCCCGAGCACTGTACTAGAACTGGTGCAGTCAGGGCGTTTTCAAAGAGGCAAATGGTTTAAAAGGTTAGATAAAGAAGATAAAGAGCATGTTCGTCGTTCCCTTGAATCAGTGGGAATGTGGGAGATGCGTCATAAAAAGATAGGGGAATTATCAGGTGGACAAAAGCAGCGGATATCAATTGCTCGTGTGTTCTCAACAGATCCAGATTTGTTTATATTAGATGAACCTACAATTGGAATGGATGTACATTCACGTAATGAATTTTATAAATTATTGAAGCACAATAGTACAGAGCATGACAAGGGTATTTTAATGGTTACACATGATCATGAAGAGATTCGTCACTACGCTAATAAACACATTGAGTTGATACGGAAGGAGGACTCACCTTGGAGATGTTTTTCTATGGATTCATGCAAAGAGCTTTCCAAGCTTCATTTTTAATCTCATTAATCGCTCCAATATTAGGATTGTTTTTGGTATTGCGTAGGCAATCACTAATGGCAGATACTTTATCTCATGTCTCGTTAGCTGGGGTAGCGCTAGGTCTGTTAATTGGTATCAATCCGACATGGACCAATATTCTCGTGGTAATCATCATCGCAATTCTACTTGAATTTTTGCGTCAGATTTATCGCACATATTCTGAAATTTCGATTGCCATATTAATGTCTGTCGGAATGGCAGTAGCGCTTGTCTTGATGGAAATAGGTGCTGGTAGAACTACATTAAGTGTAACGCAATTTCTATTCGGTTCAATTGTTACTATTAACAAAGAACAAATATGGATGTTACTAGGATTAACGATAATTATCGGATTATTATATTTAATATATCAAAAACCTATGTATGTTCTTACATTTGATGAGGAAACAGCTTTTACAGTTGGCCTGCCTATTAAAATGATGTCGATTTTGTTTAATGTGTTAACAGGGGTCACAATAGCAGTAATAATGCCGATTGTCGGGGCTTTACTTGTCTCAGCCATTATCATTTTACCTGCAGCTATCTCGCTTCGTTTAAGCAAAAGCTTCTACGGTGTCATATTAAATGGAATGGTCATTGCACTTGTCGGCATGTTAAGTGGTTTAGTCGCTTCTTATGAATTGGGTACACCACCAGGCGCTTCCATCACAATAATTTTAATGTTGATTTTTGCAGTCATAACACTTGCAAAGTACATGTTACATTACTTGAAATTTGATAGACTATTTAATAAAAGTCAAGGCTAGAATGAAATAAGCAGAAAAGACAAATCGAGTTTACGTCGTAGAATTGTTATTTCAAATACTAAATTCCAAACTCTACTTAATTCTCAATGTATGAAAATCATTGAAACCTTCAAATCAAATATATAAAAATTATAAAAAAAGAACTAAAAGAATATTTCTACAAGCTATTATTAGAAAGAAGGATAGGTTATAAGCTGTTATACTAAGTTGGGTGCATAGAGTAACAATAGATTGACAATATCATAGTAATGTGTCTGCAGAAGAATATATAAGAGAAGCATTACCATTCATAACGAGAGAAATGGGGATTTATAGTCACGATTAGAGCATTTTCAAGAAGTTCGACTAACTACTATAATATAATAGCCCATGCATTATACTTGGCGTCTAACAACATTCAAGTTATTATAGATAAATAAAATCCTTAATTAGGGTGATGATAAATGAAGTTTTCAAAGGCTACAGATTATGCTCTACATACGATGCTTTTTCTTACTGCAGCGACTCCGGATAAACCTGTTGGCGTTCAGCTGCTTGCTGAGAAGCAAAAGGTGTCACCAACTTATCTGTCCAAGATACTGACCAAGCTAGTAAAGGCTGGTATGATTGAATCCATAACAGGAGTGAATGGTGGATACAGGCTGAAACGAAATTGGGGAGATATTTCATTTCTTGACATTATTCATGCGATTGAGGGATCAGCCTCTTTGTTTGATTGTAGTTTCGATCACGGGCCAGATTGTCCGATTCAAAGAGTAGTATTGGCAGCAGAGGAAAAAATGGAAGAGCATTTGAGAAATAAAAAAATGTCCGATCTTGTGCAGGAAATGAACATCGTTTTCTAGCACATATTCTTTCAACCAATTATAGATAATATATATCTCTAAAATCTTTAATGAAATTATAAAAAAAATTAGGAGATTCAAAAAATGAACATGTATAAAAGTACCGTATAAGTTGATTCAAGATACAGCGATCTTTAATCCGGTATTGTAAAACGATGTCCCCGAAAGATTATAGGAAAAAAATCGAAAGTTAAGGAGGAGTTTCTGTACGTAGTCTGCATATTCATATCGCTAACTGTCATCGAATTTTACTAGGGATTTATGACTGAAAAATCCATATACAGAGAAAATCAGCGCCTATCGATGGTGTTTCAAAGATGTGCGAATTATTTAAAAGTCAAATGAGCTAGTGGATGAGTTCTTATGTAAGGAGGTGATGCCAACATGTAATGTAATCATCGTAGCACAGTTAGAATACAGTATAAACTGAATTATGGTTATTTTCAGTAGTACTGGTTAGGTCTTAACAACATATGAGATGTACAGAGTAATTATTGGGCGTATACACATTTGGAAAGTTAATCTAATAAGAGGAAGTGAGTTAATCATGAAGGAAGTTGATGTTGTTATTATTGGAGGAGGTCCTGCTGGTTTAAGTGCTGGACTTATATTAGGACGAGCTAGGAAGAAGACATTGATTATCGATGAGGGGCAACCGCGTAATGCTGTCACTAGAGAGGCTCATGCCTTTTTAACACGTGATGGCATTAGCCCACATGAATTTAGAAATATTGCAAAAGAACAGCTTCGCACGTATCCGTCGGTTTCCCATTTGGAAGATACGGTCGAGTTGATAGTAGGTGAAGATGGACAATTTTTGTTGGAAACTGCTTCAGCGGTGAAGATAGCCGCAAGAAAACTGTTGTTTGCTATCGGAATGAAGGAGCGTGATCTTGGTATACCAGGGTTGGCGGAGGTCTATGGTAAGAGTGCGTTTGTATGCCCGTATTGTGATGGCTGGGAACTAAGGGATCAGCAATTAGTTGTCATAAACAGAGGAGCGACATTAATGCATTTTGTCCCATTGCTTTCTGGGTGGTCGAAGCAGTTAGTAGTTTGTACAAATGGTCCTGATGAATTGAGTGAAGCAGAACGTGAAGAATTGCGTGCACATAATATCCCGGTATTCAATACGCCAATTCATTCAATCCAATCAAATGAGGGCATGGTAAACCATGTTAAGCTTGAAGATGGAACAGAAATTCCGTGCACAGGAATTTTCTTCAAATCAGAATTGGTAATTGGATCGGAATTGCCAGTCGCACTTGGTTGCCGTATATCGGATACAGGAATAATTGAAGTCGATGAGTTTGGAAAAACAAGTGTACCTGGTGTTTATGCAGCGGGGGATGCAACTACACACTTGCACCAATCTATTGTTGCAGCTGCTTCAGGCGCTGCATCCGCAGCCGCAATAAACGGAGAATTAAATCGAGAAGAATGGCAGAAGAGCAACGTTTGATTCAAATTCTAAATATATTTATGAAGAGGACCTTAAATTTATAATGTACCCTTTGTAAAAGACACTTTTATAAGGCCGAGCTACTTGAAGAAAGTGATTCCAGCACTATGAAATACTCCTCATTGGTAGACAGATTAAAAATAAAAATCTCCTTCTATCTTTGGGGAGCATTTTCAACAATGGTAATTTTTGAAAAAAATGAAGTGATAATAGCTTACAAAAATGAAAATATATACTCGTAGTGAGTTATGTTCAGAACCATTTATAAATCAACTCTTTAGAAAAGGTGGCAGGGATACTCCTGCACGGTTTGCCACTGTGCAAAACGGTCCTAAAACAGGCGTGTCAATTTGTGGAAATAACCGTAAATATATTTAGTCGGTGTGGAGGATAATTCTGTCCACGAAGCGGATAGACAACCAGAGATGAGATTATTTCCACAAAAAAGGAGCCATTCCTTCTTTGTGAAGCCCCCTTTAGTTCAGTAACAATTCCTGTACTCTACTTGAAGAGTTCCATATACGTCAATATCTTCATATACATTTTGCAGAAGTCTATTTTGTCTTAATGTCCTCCTCTTTTGTAATCCAGCTTTCTCCAATACTATGTATTTTACACATGACTTTTGATACACTGTTTCAGGAGGTGTTTTTATATGACTGCCAAGGGCAAAAAAACATTGCCACAAAAACGTACAGTTATTTTTACCGTAACTATTCTTTATACTATTTTGATACTATATTTTATTTTTTTCGCTTTCGGCAGAATAGGTGCATCTGCAAGCACGACTGGGGTCACCTTTATTTTCTTTCCGATTGAGTTCTACCATTTGCCAAAGATTTCTGATTTTCTGCATCCTACTCTGATGGATTTCGTAGATCTAGGGAATGTGGCAGCCTTCATTCCATTCGGCATATTGATTCCATTGTTATTCCGTGTGAAGTTTATTCGTTTCTTTTCATTGTTCTTCCTGTCTATTCTCGTGATCGAAACCATACAGGCACTAACTTTGCTCGGAAGCTTTGATATTAACGATGCCATACAAAACTCTTTAGGTGCAAGCATTGGATTCGGAGCGTACAAACTGGGGTATCGGACAAAGAACTTTTGGCTAAATATGGCTATTACCGGTATCTCGTGTATTGTTCTTCTAATCGGGGTATTAGCAATTTGCGGAATTGTGGAGAAAACGTTGACCAAAGCAGAGGGTCCCTTTATAGCTTTGAATGAACTGAAAGATAGTTCCGGGCATACAACAGCAGGAACAAAACCGTACAGCTTTAAAGTTAGCGGTCAAAACGTTGAACCTGAATATAATGTATTTGACGCCAAAAGCAAAGGAAGTGAAACCTACACGTATACGTCCAAGAAGGAGATTATTTTTTCATTTTATTATGGAATACCGGACTTAATGGATAGTGATGGAGGTATACGAGTTTTAGTCGATGGTCGTGAGGTATTATCCGGCTCTGGAACGGAGCAAATGAATTATCCGGAATTGTTCCCACAAATGTTTGAAATTCCACTTGAACGTACAAGCAAGATTATGATAGTCGTTAAGGGAAATATAAAGCTTTGGGATGTAGGGTTTAGGGAAATGAAATATTTCTGGAATTGATCCAAACGTTTTGTTCAAGATAATGGTCTTTTTTTCCACCCCAAACATGCGGTGGTTGAGGAAAGACCTTGAAAACTCATATTAAAGATTTAGCTAAATAAACATATAGTTAAATATCCGAAACCGAAACTAGTGAATACTTAATATCGTAAAGGTAAGCACAACGATAGAGCTTGTCAACGGGGATAGATTCTGCCTTTTTTATTGCCAGCATTTCTTAAACGCATTGAGACTGTCATAGTTTCTGTTCCTCCTAAATTCTTATTTATACTAGCGCATTTTCTCACAAAATAAATTCATTTAATCAATATCGAGGGATATAAAAGTAGGAAAAACGCCAAAAGGTCTCTATTGTTATTGGAAAAGTAAATTCTACTCTTTGTTAATTTAGGCTTTAGATTTTTCCTTATGGAGTTTAATAATTAAGCCAAATACGTTCAAATTCATGCTTTATCTTGCAATTCCAAGAAAAACAAAAAATCCGCGAATCCGTGATATGTTAAGTTTTCTAAGGCTAAGTTTTGCAAAAAGAATTTCCTATTCTAATATGCCTCCAGGTTTGATTCGGCCTGTCAAGTAATCTCATCCTTCTCGTCCATAGAAGAAGAATGACCGTTTGATTGCTCGCATATAAATTGAATTCTCTCTGTCGAAATATAATCCGAAATGATTTGCTTCATTTGAACAATCGCACTAATATGGCCTGTAGATTATCTTTTTCTTTTATATAATGGAGTAGTGCTATGAAATCTTTCTCTTTTCCCATATAACAGTAAATATTTCTAATATGTCTGGGTGTGGAAGCCCAATGAATTAGGGTGCGTTAAAAGCGTTAATTACTTTATTACGCACCTTATCCTACTTGGCTGACTCATAAAGATCCGAAGAACGAAGACCCTTAACTTAATCGATAATTCTTCTCTGCTTTACAGACGAATTAGAAGATCATAATTAGGGGGCTGAAAAGGATGATTAGGGTACTTTTTATTTAAGGCCTATCGCTTTTAGTTTCCTTCAATAATTTCAGTATTTCATCTAACTTGTTTTCTACTTTAAGTGTTTGATCCAAGTGATAAACCTCTTTTCTACTTAATGCTGAAGAGGATTCAGAAATATCGTTTTTTATATGATTAGCAATGTTATTTAATATATTTGCGTTCTCTTCAACACCTCGGTGTAGAGCAATATAATATTCCTTGGTATCTTCTAATTTTTTATTTTGATGTCCTATCTAAGGAGGATGTTAGAAGCACAGAGGTTTAAATTTAATAAATTTTTTGGGTGCTATGTTAGTTATTAATAACTACCTATTTGTTGGGGGAATACTTCTCCCATTCAGTGTATGCAATTTTACAATAATCCTAAGGAGGATGGAACGATGACAAAAATCAATTTAACTATTGGAATTATTCTAGGAAGCTCACGCCCAGGAAGGGTTAGTCCACAAGTAGGTGAATGGGTAAAAGAAATTGCCGACAAGCGCAGTGATGCCAATTATGAGATTGTCGATGTCGTAGATTATAACTTACCTTTCTTTGGAGACATCAGTGGTGAAAAACAAGTCTTAGAATGGTCAAAGAAAATTAGTTGTTTAGATGCGCTTGTATTTATTACTGCTGAATACAATCACAGCATTACGGGAGTATTAAAAAATGCCCTTGATTCAGCTCGAGATGAATGGTATGACAAAGCAGCTGGCATTGTAAGCTATGGTTCATCAGGAGGAGTTCGTGCAGCGGAGCATTTACGAGGAATTTTGGCAGAGTTGCGTATTGCAGATATTCGCACACATCCCGCATTGTCAATGTTTACAGACTTTGAAGAATTTAATGTTTTTAAACCTGCAAAATTACACGAGAAACATGTTAATGAAATGTTAGATCAAGTAAATTCATGGGCATCCGCTTTAAAGTCAGTTCGCAACTAGAAAATAGGTCAAATAGTCTTCTTGATTCTAAAAACATTCATAATTTATCGAAATATTAACTCTGAATACTCTTCTAAAAAAGGATTTAGATATTTAAATAGGAGCTGATTTTTTGAGCTAACAGCATATATCTTTACGCACGAATACAACCTAAAAAACCGTTGTTTGTTAGGAGTGCAAAACTATATAGATAGTTAAAATATCAAACGGCGGTTTTGAAAATAAGAAAATTCAAAACCGCCGTTTTTGCGAAAAATAGGATTACGAAAGGTGTATTAAGTTCGCTCTTTATTAAGGACACGGCGATATGAAGGAGGTTATCGCCGTGTTTATTTATGTTTACCCTGATTTAATATCACTCGACCTATCAAGAAAGGTCTTAAAGTGCTATGGGATGGCTGCAATGTGCGAATACACAATTTCTAATAAAATATATCAACTTTTATGCCCAGCTGTCTTATGTTCAGTTGGGCTTTTTTGTATTTAATGAATATTTTTTAAAATATTGCTCTTATTTTTGGCATTTCATAAAAAATCTTGTTGAAGGTTATGAAAGGGGAAATCATCACCCACCTTTGCAGTTGCGAAGGGAGAGGAAATGCATGATAGAACCAGATCGTACCGAGTGGCAAGTTCGCTGTGCATTTAATGCTTTTTGTAAACGTGTATTGAAGAATGAAGCAATCAATATTTTCAACGAAAGACAACAACGACAAGCAAAGGAGATGACATTTTCTGATCTCACACCACAAGAAGAAAATCAACTCTATACCTTAGATCAGCAATATGAAGGAGAAGAAGGACAAAGTGTTCAAGTGGTTGGAAAGAAAATAACTCCGAAATTACTCGCTGAAGCGTTGCGGACTTTGCCAATAGAAAAGCGTAAGACAGTCCTACTATACTATTTTTTTGATAAATCAGATGTAGAAATAGCCGAACTACTAGAGATTCCTCGTAGTACGGTTCAGTATAGACGGACAAGCTCTTTTAAAAGGTTAAAGCGATTTTTGGAGGAACATGCAGATGACTGGGATGATTGATGCTAACACAAAGGACAACGAATGTGGCTTATTACCGTATCCAATTATTTTAGCTGCAAATAAGGGTGATCCAGAAGCGATGAATTACGTTATTTTACATTATGGAAGCTATATGGCAAGTTTGTCTATGCGTAAACTTTATGATGAGCGTGGTAATACGTATTGGGGCATTGATGTAGACACACATGATCGTTTACGTTCGAAGCTTATGCAGGGCATTTTAGCTTTCAAGATTTAATTACATGGTTAAGTTTTCCCTTTCACATATATTGTTCTTTGACAAAGAAAGCACGGAAGATAACGCCGTGCAGTATAGACCGAAAATCAGATACGTTCTACTGATGACGAGCCACTTGATTCATACGCCATGACTTTCATTAGAAACGAGCGATAATCTATGAATCTAATGCAATCGTGGTGGATTGTTGGCGATAACCCATCAGTATAGATAATGATACTCCTCTACCGTCATGGTTCGAGCGTTCAAAGCGTCGCAAGCTATGAGTAGAGCTGGAAGGAATACTTGCAGGGGTGAAATTCCCGTGGAGCTGTACCAACAGCCGTCTGATTTTAATTGATTAATTATAAGGGGGCGTGTTTTTTGAAACAGAACTTGATTCCTTATAGTATGCAAATTGCTATGTTAAAACAACTGCTAACCCGTAAATTGATTACCAAGAAAGAATATTACATGGTTAAAAATAAATTAATGAAAGAATATGGCATCATTTCTGATATTACAGACTGAATTGTGTTTCTATTGGCGATACAATAGAAAGTAAATAGGGAACACAAAAGGAGGAACTGTTATGTCAAAAGTAGAAGTGATTCGTGCCAATAGTGACTTAGCCAGCCGGAAGCGTGGAAAAGAAATAAAACAGCTTAGGGTAGCAGCCTATTGTAGGGTAAGTACAGATTCGGAAGATCAGTTAAATAGCTATAAATCACAAGTCTCTTATTATTCTGATTTAATTCAGAAAAATGTTGAATGGGTGTTAGTTGATATCTATGCAGATGAAGCCATTACAGGCACACAAGTAACGAAACGTGAAGACTTTCAACGAATGATCAATGATTGTATGAATGGAGATATTGATATGGTGATTACGAAATCAATATCTAGATTTGCAAGGAATACATTAGATACGCTGAAATATGTTCGGATGTTAAAAGAAAGAGATATAGCCGTTTATTTTGAAGATGAAAAAATCAATACATTGACAATGGATGGAGAATTGTTGCTTGTCGTATTAAGTTCAGTCGCACAACAGGAAGTTGAGAATATATCCGCTAATGTTAAAAAAGGTTTAAAGATGAAAATGCAACGTGGAGAGTTAGTTGGTTTTCAAGGATGCCTTGGTTATGACTATCATCCAGAAGATAAAAGTATTTCAATTAATGAAAAAGAAGCGGAAATTGTTCGTTATATTTTTCAAAGATATATTGAGGGAGCCGGAGGGAGTATTATCTCAAGGGAGCTAGAGAATTTAGGCTACAAAACAAAGAGAGGTACTCCAACATGGGCTGAAACAACTGTACTCGGAATTATCAAGAATGAAAAATATAAAGGCGATATTTTAATGGGAAAAACTTTTACATTAGATCCCATTTCAAAACGTCGATTAGAAAACTTGGGTGAGGAAGATCAGTATTATTTACGAAATCACCATGAACCAATTGTCAGTGCTGAAATATTTGATAAAGCACAGGAAATCAGAATGAGAAGAAATCGGGGACGAAATACAGTAGAAAATTACGGCGGGAAGCGAGAGAAGTATAGTCGTAAATATGCGTTTAGTTGTATGATTGATTGTGCCTATTGTGGAGGTACACTAACAAGACGTAGATGGCATAGTTCAACGAAATATAGCAAAACGATTTGGCAGTGCGTTACAAGTACAAAGAAGGGAAAAAAGTTCTGTCCACACAGTAAAGGAATACCCGAAGAAGCTATTGAAAAAGCTTTTCTAGAAAGTTACCGAATTATGTGTAATAATAACAAAGACGTATTGGAAGAATTTTTGCAACGAATGGAAGAAGCATTAAGTTCCAATACGATTCATAAAGAAATAGCTAAAATAGAAAAAGAAATTCAAGGATTAGAAAACAAAAAGAATAAATTAGTGGATATGAGACTGGAGAATATTATCGATAAAGATACGTATGAAGATAAATATAATTCACTTATGCAAGAGATTAATGAGAAAGTACAAACAAGAGAAAAGTCCTTATCGAATTTAGAAGAAGAAAAGGATATTAAAAAACGCTTGTTAGCTTTCAAAAAAGTATTGGAACAAAATGAAGTGATTGATACGTTTGATCGGTATGTATTTGAAAGTGTCGTTGACAAGGTAATTGTAGGTGGAGTAGATGAAAATGGAAACAAAGATCCTGCCATGATTACATTTGTTTATAAAACAGGTTTAAGTAATTGTCTAGATGGCGAAAAATTTAAACCTGCCCGAAGAAATGCGAAAAAAGATAATACAAAAACATCTAACGAATTGTGTTCACATACAGACAACGAGGATAATAAATTGTGTTCACATAGTAGTGACGACACATATTGAGTGTGTGAGCTGGCTGAGGAAGCGGGTTGTAGATCTCGAATAAACAATTTCTTGTCAAAATAAACTCTTGCTAACTTCACCGCCAAATCCCGTAATAATAAACAATTGCTTTTTCAATACAGTACTCAATAAATTCTCGGGATTACCTCATCAGGATCCCGGGTTTTTTCATGCCTTTTTCAATATCTTTTCAATACAGTTGTGTTCCTAAACCATTGATACTACTGGGTTTCTTCAATGTAAGATTCAATATCAAATCAATACTCATTCAATATTTTATCTTTATTCTAAGCCTCTTTCCCCATTATCTTTCCTCGTACTTTTCTTGATTTTGTTAGCAAAACTCTATTATAACTCCCCAAAAAAGGGTGAAAAAACAGCCAAAAGAGCGGGAAAACAGCGATAATTAAACCCAAAAATGGGGGTTCTGTAGCAAAACTTTACTATGACTCGAACGGTGGAATGCGGGTTGGAGGAGTGGGGTTTAGCAAATGATTAATCTTATGGTACAGCGGGTGTAGATCAAAAATAAACATTTGGCAACCATAATAAACTCTTGCCTAATCCCCACCACCAATTCTTTAATAATAAACATTTGCTTTTTCAATATTAAACTCAATAATGACTCGGGTTTTCCTCATCAGGATCCCGAGTTTCATGCCTATTTCAATATCTTTTTAATAAAGTTCTTCAATATAGGATTCAATAGGAAATCAATATTAATAACTATAAGGGTGGAAGTAGATAATCAAATGAGAATGAATTATCTACTTCCGAGTATTTATTTATTATAGAGTGTTTTTAAATGGTAACTAATTACTTCCTTCACCTTTTCTGGAGGATACACATCTGGTCTTAACAAAGCATGGAATGACAGCCCTTCAACCAACGCAGATAACCGGCTGCTTTCTAAATCTGCATTAACTGAATCCGATAATATACCTTTTAGAGTTAATATCTTGATCATTGAATTTGCTAAATCGTATGTACCATCAGTCATTTCGTCTTTCTTCTCCTTTAATGCATCACTCGTTAGGGAACGGAATGCAAAAATCCACCAAACGCTCGTTTCAATTTTCTTTTCTTCGTCAATTGGTACAAGCTCCAGTAACACTTCCTCAACTGCCTGTAATGGATTTTTTGACCATTCTTTATGATCAGAACGCTTTTTACCTTCTTCTATGAAGTATTCTATAATAAACAGCAGCATTTCATCTTTAGTTGAAAAATAATGTCTTAACGCACCAGGAGACATTCCTGCTTCAGCGGCGACTCTTCGTATTGATGCTTTCTCAATACCTTCATTCTCAATAATCTTCCATGCAGCTTCAGCAATTAATTTTCTTTTTTGATCATGATTAATCATTTTTGGCATAAAAACCACTTCCTTTTTTTAATACAGTGTGTTATTATCTTTTTAGCACGTTGTGTTATTTTAATGGTAACACACTATATAAAGGGGGACTAATTATTTGATTGAAATCATTGAAACAATGATGCCTTCCTCATCAATTGATATATCCTTAGCCCTACTAATTATTTCCATTTGTGCCTTAGTTGATATATTAAGTCCTGGTGTGCTAGCTATTACGGGCTATTTATTACTTACACAACCTAATCAGCTATCTTCTCGTCTATTTGTATTTTTGCTTGTTATTCAGTTAGGTTATTTCATGATTGGTTTATTACTGTACTTTGGTGGAGATACACTATTTGAGTTGATTGAACAGTTATCTGAATTTGATTTTATCAATTGGTTCTATACTGTTACGGGAACACTTCTTGTTTTAGTTAGCTTCATAAAACCAAAAGAGGGCACAATAGAACGTCTTACGTCATGGATTCCAAGACAGACAACAATAAAGGGAATAATTTTTTTGGGTATTATTGTGTTTCTTATTGAATTTGTAACGGCATTGCCTTATTTCTATTCGATTTTTTTATTAAATCATCTGTCAATTAATTCTTTTTCTTCTATATTTGTAATAATTGGATACAATCTTGTAATGGTCCTTCCTTCTCTATTATTGTTAGGAATTAGTATTGTGTTTAAAGATAAACTGCAGCATTTTCTAAAAAATATAAAAACAAAATTAAATGAAGCACCGATTTCTTCACTATTAGTAGCAATGGGTGTAGTAGGTGCAGTATTTTTTAATATTGGTATTAGAGGTATCTTAAATTAAAAATATGAACGAGGTGTTTTATATGAAAGAAATTATTAGTGGAATTAGTTTACTTTTCCTAATCCAAGGAGTAGGAGGTTTGATAAACCATTTGACAAATGGTGGGAAAAGTTGGTTTTTGGTGAATTATATTGATATGTTTCAAGGTTGGGAAATTGCGATAGATATTTTATTGATTGTTATTGGTGGAGTTATTGGTTTATTTTCTATGAAAAAATCTAGTTCACCTAATAATAGTAAATAAAGAGTAAGATGATTATCTTTCCTTATCTTAATAGAATAACTTAAACTCATAGGTAAAAAAATCTTGTTTATCTTAGCGTTATTGACATCCAATGTAAGTCTAAAAATGTAATTGTGATGTTGGTTACGAAAATTCGTATGTACTAAGAGGTGAGAAAAATAAATCAACAAAAAAAAGCATTTCAAGAGGGTTTAGAAAATTTTCCAGGAAGATGGCTAGGGGGGCTTTCTTTAATTATAGCTCCTATCCTATTAGTTATTTCCGCTTTGCTGAGAATAAGATTTAATTTCTTTTTCCCAGACCAGTTAGCGGCTTATAATACACATCCGACCTTAATGCTTATATCCTATAGTCTTTTTTTGATTGGAACAATTCTATTATTTCCAGCTGTTTTAATACTTGTACAGTTAATTAGCAATAAAAAACCACGTTTAGGTTTTTGGGGTGGCTTATTAGTCATCGTTGGTCTATTTGCAAGAGCGTTCCACTCGGGAGTAGATCATTTCGCTTTTCAAATTGTAAAAAGTACAGACGTTGACGTTGCTACAAACCTTGTAGGAGATTTTTATGGCATGTTCCATGTTGTTAATATATTAAATCTCTTTTGGATGGATTGTATTAGCTATAGGAGCATATGCGTCTAAAGTTTTTGGATGGTTTCGTTCACTTGCTTTAGGAGTGATGTTTACCTTAGCGTTAGGGGTACTAAAAGGAACAAATATGACAACGATTATCTCATTAACTGGGCTTCTGCATCGCACTTCTTCCATTGGGCGTTGAAGTTTTAAGAAATGGTAGTAGGCCTAAATTGAAAACCGTTCTGTTTTACGTAGTTATTATTGTTTTGGTACTCGGTTCGTGGTTATTCATGAGTGAGATGGAAAGACCAAATTAACTAATACTCTATATAGTAAACAAGGATTGGTTCAAATGTATAAACATATCTATTTCACAAATCAGAGACATACCAGACGGAATACGTGAGGAAGGACATAGCTTAGCTCCAGTTCTGCCATCTTTTTGACCCACTTCAGACAAGTTATTGATCCACTCGTGACAGAAGTGAACCATAAGTTGATTCATAAAAGCCAGTGGAAAGTAATGCATCCCACTGGCTGTTAGCTTATCTAAACTTTTTACCATCTAGTAATTTATAAGGAGATTACTTGGATATCGTTAATCCATGACGCTCTCTCATCGATACTTCACCATCAATAAGTATGTTGTAAGAATCATGCACAATTCTATCCAAGATGGCATCTGCCAGCGTAATTTCGCCAATTTTTCGTGCCATCCTCTTGGGTCAAATTGGGAACAAAAGATTGTTGATCCCTGTTGGTGGCGTGCTTCCACGATTTCAAGAAGATCTCTTGCTTCCGTTTCTTTTAACGGAGTTAATCACCATTCATCTAAGATAAGTAGATTTACATTCTTGTATTTTTTCATTACCTTTCTGTAGGTTCCTTCTCCTCTTGCGATTGCCAATTCATCCAAAAGATCAGGTAATCGGATATATTTTAATTTATAGAATTGACGACATGCAGCGATGCCAAACGCACAAGCTAAATACGTCTTACCGTTTCCCGAAGCACCCATTAATATAATATTGTGATGCTCTTCAATATAATTTCCAGTTGCTAAACGTAAAATTTGTGCCTTATCGAGCTTTCTATCCGAATGATATTCTATATCTTCGATGCATGCCTATGTGTCTCGTAATTCTGCTTGTTTGATGAGTCTATCAAGCTTATTATTTTGTCTTCTGGACCATTCGATATCTACCAGTAATCCAAATCGGTCTACGAAAGATAGTTCTTGGTATTCCGGATTCCTCATTTGCTCTCTAAGTGTTTCTGCCATCGCAGACATTCTCATTTCATTTAATTTTGTTAGTGTGTTATCAGTTGTCATTATTTTTCCCTCCGTAGTAAGAAGCGCCACGAGTGAACCCGTATGCGTTATCATTTTTGGTGTGTTCCTTTGATTGCTTGTTTTCTCTAATGGTAATTTATCATGTCCTGTTTTTAGGATGGTTTGTATACTTTTAAATTCTGGTCGTGGCGTATAAGACAACACTCTTTCACACGCCTTCTCAATGCGTTCAACCGAGTATTTATCTGCCAGTTTCATCAAAGCGTAGGTGGATTTTAACCCTTGCTTTTCTGTCGGATAAGATTCAAGTATTCTTTCTATGGTTAATTTTGTGGAAGGACCGGTTGTGGCACCCCACTCTAATATAAATTCCTTATCAAACGATGCATATTTTCTGTGATCCCTAGGCATATGATCAGGGAACGTACAGAAATCCCCACCTGTTTTATTGGACCTCTTATGCGAAGCAATCCGGATATTTTTATAAAACACCTCAACGATATTTCGGGCTACTCGAACGTCTACGGTACATTTGATATAATCATAGGGAACAGAGTAGTAGTTATTATCAATTTTCACATGGTAATCGGGCTGGACAACGGTCTTTGACCAACTCGCAAGCTCGTATGGTGAATAGGGCAGGGGAATCAATGCAAACTATGGTGGACCCCATTGTCAAGACACAAATTTTATAAAAATAAGGTTAATGTTCACTCCTTCATTTTTTAGAAATTCGGCAATCTTGCGTGAACCAAAATACGGGTATTTGGTATAGATCTCATCAATCCGGTGTTTAATGGCAACCTCTTCAGGAGACGGCTGCACAGGCTTGTAGTAAAGGCTGGAACGGTTGATTCCAAGTAGTTTAGCCTGCTGGGAGACAGGAAGGTCTGGATCCTTCCAATCCACCATCTCCATGCGTTCCCGTCTAGTCGTGGTAGATTCCAGATATTTTTTTCATCCACGACAATTGCGTGGTTAATTTGCCAACTTCAGCGTAGAGAGCTTCTAGTTGTTTTTCGTAATCTTCTTTCATTTTTTCCTTGTCTTTATTCTTTTTCTCAAAGACTTGGGACATATCTTGCAGAAACTGTGTTTTCCACTTTTGCAGCTGGTTTACATGAATACCATGTTCCGAAGCTATCTGGCTCATTGGCTTTTCTTCCTTCAAGATTTCCAACACGATTTGCGATTTGAATTCTGGTGTATATCTTTTTCGTTTCATATACCTACCTTAACATCTCCCTTATTCGTGTCTAAAATCTTGGGTCCATTATATAATGTAGTATCAAATAATAAAAGCCTCTCAATCACCATTACCAATGAGAGGCTCTTAAATTACAAAATTATTTCTTTACAGCGTGGATTAAGTGGATTGTCTCGAATGCAGACAAATAATCCGTTCTATTTTTAAAGAAAAGCCCATTTATCGTGGTTGGTGTTAAATGTTCATAAATTAGTAAACCTGATTTTTCTAACATATTCTCTATTTCATTATAAGTGAAACACGATTTCATTGGTTCTCCACTTGCTGAAGCCATTTTCACCATATTTTCCACTCTATTAGACATTCCTTTTTCTTCAAAGAGTTTTTCATCTGCATAGTCAAAAACAATAGAGCTACCTGATGGAACGTTAGCAAATAAATGGTTGATCAAGTCCGCATTTTCTTCTTTAGTTAAATAATATGAGACACCCAAAAAGCTAAAGAATGTTTTTTTGTTATCAAAACCTTCATCTACTAAATCTTGATGAGAAAACTTACTAGTAAAGTCCATAGAAACAAAATGAAGATGATTCGGGATATTAAGTTTAGCCTCCTCTAACTTTTTCTTTTTTAATTCTTGTGTAGCTGGATGATCAATTTCAAATATCTGTAATCTGTTTTTCAACTCTGGATATCGGAAACTAAAAGTATCTAACCCAGCTCCAAGTATGACATACTGTTTTACTCCTAACTTAACTTCATTAAGTAATACTTTTTCACAATAGGCAGAGCGTGCTAGTGGTGTTGGGGAAAGCTGGACTTGTGTAATCCATTTTAAAATTTCCTCTGTATTATCTTTAAACCTCTGCCCAACATCTTTGTTAAAAAATTGTATCCCATCAATCATATTCTTGCTGATAGCTGAAAACTCTTCTTCGGAAATTAAATTGTTTGCAATAAAATCATCAAAAATTTTTGGTGTATCATATTTACTGTGATATGCTCGGCCGAAAGCCGATACTAAGGAAGTTAAACTGGACTCATTTTGTTTCATACCATCTTCCTCTCAGATAAAAAAATAAGATTCCCCCTGGCAAGGTGAACCTTATTATATACAATAAATAGATAGTTGTAAATTATAGCACAAATAAATTATTTTGTCAAATTAAATGATTGTGTATTATGGGGAAAATATTTTCTAGTTCGACTAGCGGGGTGTTTTCCTTAACCTATGAAAGCACACTTGATGATACCAAGCAGACAGAAAAAGTGGAGAAATTCCGTTCGTATATCCTAAACAATTGGGATCGGATTATAGATTGGAGAGCGTGCATTAACAATCCGCCAAAGGATGCAAGAAGCCTGGGAGCGATGGAATCCAATCAACGCCATATTACGTATCGGATGAAGAAAAGAGGAATGCATTGGAGTCAGGATGGTGCCGAAGCCATGGTCAAAGTGAAGCAGGGCAAGCTAAACGGGACTTTAAGAGAAGCTTATCTTCAGGGTCTGCATCGGAGTGCAAGAAAGCAGCGGGAAGTGAAAAAGATGGTTCGAAGATCATTTTCTCTGCATCAACCGACTCGTTCGTCCATTGGAGCGAAACTGGGTTCAATCGCTGTGTACGAATCCCATTCATCGGCTATTGGAAAACTGGCTAAGAGCTTTAGATAATCACCCTGTCATTTTGTGTTAGGTTCTTGGTTTGTAGAACGTAACACAAAATGACAGGCCACCAAGCGATGACAATCGCGCGGTAGCGTGTAAGCGTACAAAAACAGAGTGCCAGAAATATTGGTATTATAAGGGTACCGAGAAAAGCTTGACACAAACGAATGAATGGGAGTTCTTTTATACAAAAGAAGATAATGATACAGAGCAAGGTGATGAAGAATCTTGTTGTGCAGGTTAATAAACATCGTAGAAATTTCTTGCTGTTAATTGGAGGTCTATTTTTTGTCAACAACATTGATTTTAGCGCTTATTATTTTTATTGTTACATTAATTTTTGTTATTTGGCAGCCTAAAGGATTAAATATCGGTTGGTCTGCCTGTATTGGCGCAGTCATTGCCCTATTAGTGGAAGTGGTCGGATTTGGTGATGTTTTAGAAGTTATAGATATTACGTGGAATGCAACATTATCTTTTGTGGCAATTATCCTCATTTCATTGATATTAGATCAAATTGGTTTGTTTGGGTGGGCTGCCTTACTTATGGCGAGAATTGCAAAAGGGAATGGAATCAAAATGTTCGTCTATGTAAGTATTTTAGGTGCCATCGTTGCTGCATTATTTGCCAATGATGGAGCTGCATTAATATTGACCCCAATTGTACTTGCAATGGTCCGGCATTTGAAATTTAAAGAAAAGATGGTTTTCCCGTTTATTATCGCTAGTGGCTTTATTGCCGATACGACTTCACTGCCATTTGTCGTAAGTAACCTAGTGAATATTGTATCGGCGGATTTCTTTGGAATTGGATTCCTCGAATATGCTTTGAGGATGATCATCCCAAACACTTTTTCACTCATTGCAACAATTACAGTTTTACTAATTTACTTCAGAAAAAGTATCCCAAAAGCACACGATTTATCTAAATTAAGAAAACCAGAAGAAGCGATTAAAGACCAAAAATTGTCGCTTATCTTGGTATGTTTTAACGGTATTATTAATTGGTTACTTTACGAGCGAATTCATTCAAATACCTGTTTCCATCGTTGCAGGGATTGTCGCGATACTCTTTATTCTAATGGCTAGAAGAAGTAAAGCAGTGGATACGAAAGCAGCGATTAAAGGCGCACCTTGGAACATTGTGTTTTTTTCGATTGGAATGTATGTGGTTGTTTATGGATTAGGGAATGCGGGCCTTACCTCAGTTTTGGCAGGTGTTATTCAGGAATTGGCAGAGGAAGGATTATTTATTGCTACCATTACCATGGGATTTATAGCAGCTATTCTTTCCGCAATTATGAATAATATGCCGACGGTTATGATTGACGCTTTAGCAATTGCAGAAACAAATACAACAGGTGTCATCCGAGAGGCACTTGTTTATGGAAACATTATTGGATCCGATTTAAGGTCCAAAGATCACTCCAATTGGGTCACTTGCCACATTAGTATGGCTTCATGTATTATTCCAAAAAGGTGTGAAGATATCGTGGGGAACATACTTTAAAACAGGGATTGTATTAACAATGCCTATCCTATTTGTAACATTGATTGGACTCTATGTTTCATATATTACTTTTCTAAGGAGAATTATTTTATGACTAAAAAGATAATCTGTTTTCTATGTACTGGGAATTCATGCCGAAGCCAAATGGCAGAAGGTTGGGCAAAAGAATACTTAAACCAGGATGAATGGGAAGTTAAGAGTGCTGGAATTGAAGCACACGGACTGAACCCGAATGCAGTTAAAGCAATGAAAGAATCAGGGATTGACATTTCAAACCAAACATCCGATATTATTGATTCTAAAATACTAAATAATGCAACTTTAGCTATTCCCCTTTGTAGTAATGCAAAAGATAGTTGCCCTGTAACACCACCGGCAGTGAAAAGGGAACATTGGGGATTTGATGATCCTGCAAGAGCAGAAGGAACAGAGGAGGAAAAATGGGAAGTTTTCCAGCGTGTTCGTGATGAAATTGGGGAACGAATTAAGCTGTTTGCAGAGACAGGGAAATAGTTTAGGCTAGCTCCTATTGGTTTCAGTATTTTTGTTCGTACTTTTGATGAGGAGAACAAATAAATGAGAGGGTTGATCTCCTCTCCAACTATTTTAAACTGTAAGGGTTTTCCATACTCTATAATCCTATTGGTGATTCACCAAATTCAGTGAAATAATTGTTTATTTTCAATAGGATCGTAAATCCCCAATCAAAGGTGGCTCCATCTTAGTGATAGATAGGAAGGACAAATTGTTTTCTAATTATGAATAGTTTAGAATAAATAAGTATAAAGAAAGGAGGACATCCAATGAATATGAACATTTTTATTATCGAAGACGATTCCCTTCTCTTAGAAGCACTAAATGAAGGGTTAAGCCAGTGGTCATATGAGGTAAGTAGTCCAAGTAATTTTTCTAATGTAATGGAAGACTTTGCAGTGCATCAGCCTCACTTAGTCATGATTGATATACAGCTTCCTAAGTTTGATGGGTTTCATTGGTGTAGAGAAATACGTGCCGTGTCCGAAGTTCCCATTATTTTTCTTTCATCAAGAGATCATCCGATGGATATGGTGATGGCCATGAACTTTGGGGCGGATGATTACGTTCAGAAACCATTTCATATGGATGTCCTTCTCGCCAAAGTTCAGGCAATTCTTCGTCGAACCTATACGTATGAAGAAGTATCCTCCGATGTAATTGAATGGAATCAAGCCATTATTGACGTAAAGGCTGGAAGAATTTATAAGGATGGGCAAAGCATTGAACTTACCAAAAATGAATTTTTTATTCTCTCGGTATTAGTCAAATCAAATAATAAAATTGTTTCCCGTCACGAATTAATGCAAATGCTTTGGGATGATGATCAATTTATTAATGATAATACGCTTACAGCTAATGTTACCAGGTTACGGCAAAAGCTCTCCTCTCTTAATTTAGCCAATGGGATTGTGACCAAAAAAGGACTCGGTTATATGTCCGTTACACTATAGGAGGATTCAAAATGTTTATCTCTTACCTAGTTTATAAAAAGAGTTGGATTGGCCTAATTGCGTTACTCCTTCTGCTCACTAACGCTTTAATCCTATTTGATGCGGGCATTCGTGTGGATTCACACTCAATCATTTATTTAAACGTGTTGTTTCTAACAATCTGTGCTGCTTTTTTTATTTTTAGATACAAGAAAGAAACTTCTTATTTTAAATCCCTGCTTATTCTTTCCAACGAACTGGGAGATGACTGGTTTGAAAGCTTACCTTCCCCTCATAACGGTTTTCCGGACAAAATTGTTTATACACTTTTACAGACAATTCACGAGTTTGAGCAAAATAAACGACGTGAGGATCTTTCCTTCCAACAAATGGACGATAATGATCTTGCATCATGGGTTCATGAATTGAAAACGCCTCTAACAGCGATGAAGATAATCATGGATGCTTATCCTTCTAACGAGTTAGCTCAGAGGCTAAATTCGCTCTGGTTGAGAATGCACCTATTGACCGACCAACAACTTTATATTTCGCGTTTAGCTAACCTAGACTCAGACTTACTCCCCGAAAAACAGAATGTGCAAGATTTGATAAGAGAAGAGATTCGTGAATTATCAACATGGTGCATGGAAAAAAATATATCGATTGATTTGACGGGGAACACTTCATCTACCGTTTACACTGATAAAAAGTGGTGCGGGTTTGTGATTAGACAGCTTTTAACGAATGCGATTAAGTACAGTCCTACAGATGGAAATATATTCATTCACATTGGCCTCCATGAAAATGAATTTGTCATCGTAACAATTAAAGATGAAGGGCCTGGCATTCAAGTACATGACCTGCCAAGAATATTTGATAAAGGCTTTACCGGAGAAAATGGGAGGATACAGCATTCATCCACAGGCATGGGACTTTATCTTGCAAAAAAAATAAGCAAGATGTTACATATTCAACTTGAAGTTGCTTCAACCGTGGGAGAAGGTACTACTATTTTAATGATATTCTCCGGTGATAATCCATTTGAAAGCATTAGGCGATCATTACTATAAAACAGGCATGAATGAAGTAGTTAGGATATTTCAATCCTGACTGCTTTTTATTTGGCAAAGTGACAAAAATATCACATTGGATCGCAATTTATCACGTAAAACTTACGACCTGGAGAAATAAAAGAATTATACTGTCTATAAAGCAACTTGATTGGAGTGTATGGAATGGAAAATCAAAATACACCAAAGACAGTTCTAATTGCTGAAGGATTACGTAAATCTTTTGGTTTAAAGGGAAATGCTCAACAGGTGTTACAAGGAATCGACCTTCGAGTGATAGAGGGTGAGTTTGTTGGAATTATGGGACCTTCAGGTTCAGGCAAGACAACTCTTTTAAATACATTAGCTACTATTGACCGTCCCACAGAAGGGCAGGTTTCTATAAAAGGCAACGAGATTTCGAAAATGAGGGATAGCCAGCTTTCAAATATACGTCGGGAACATTTAGGCTTTATTTTTCAAGAATACAATTTGCTTGATCCATTAACAGTAAAAGAAAATATATTGCTGCCTGTTTCTTTAACAAAAATAAGCAAACATCAAGCTGAAACTGAGTTTAATGCCATTGCAGAGATTTTAGATATTAAGGAATTAGCTAATAAGTACCCTTCTGAAATTTCAGGTGGTCAAAAGCAACGTACCTCTGCAGCACGTGCTTTAATTCATTCGCCTTCGATTGTTTTTGCTGATGAACCTACCGGTGCCCTTGATTCAAAGGCAGCCGCCAATTTATTAAAAAATTTACATGAGATTAACCAAGCAAGACAAGTCACCATAGTTATGGTTACTCATGACCCGCTGGCATCTAGCTATTGTAGCCGTGTGGTCTTTTTAAAGGATGGAAGAATCTTTTCTGAATTGTACCGTGGAGAAAAAACGAGAGAATCCTTCTTTAAGGAAATTCTTGATATGCAAGCTGTTCTTGGAGGAGGCGACTAGAAATGAATACACGAAAATTAGTGATCCGTAGCATGCGAAAAAACATCAAAATGTATTATCTCTATTTTTTCGCAATGATTTTCAGTATAAGTTTGTATTTTATCTTTTCTACCCTCCAGAATGACCAAACCATTGTTCAAATGGTTAAAACAAGTACGAACTTCTCAACAGCCTTTCAAGTTGCCGGAATATTACTCATTTTTATTACTGTAGTGTTTACGATATATGCGACGAGCATCTTTATTAGAAGGCGCAGTCAAGAAATTGGATTGTATCAATTAATTGGTTTGTCTAAGGCTTGGGTCGCTCGGGTCCTGATTTTGGAGTACACTATTCTTGGTCTGGGAGCTTTATTAATCGGAATGCTAGTAGGAGCTTTGCTCTCGCGACTCTTTCTCATATTGTTTATGAACCTGATAGATATTGAGGTTATGGTTGGCTTAACATTCTCAAGCCAAGCAGTCATTCAAACAATCACCGTTTTTACTTGCTTGATTGTTGTCACATCCTTGCAAATTATATGGACGGTGTATCGCAGTAGCCTGCTTCAATTGTTTCAAGCAAATAATCGGACTGATTACTTTGTCAAACGTCCAAGTATCGTTTCAGGCATTTTAGGGTTAGCAGGGTTAAGTTTAATAGGGTTTGGATATTATGTGTCAACCTTGATTATAGACAATGCAGATGCACTGATGTTCCTTATGTTATTCGTTCTCGCTAGTACGATACTCGGAACCTATCTGGTCTTTCATACGACAATCAGCTGGATTTTATATATTTTTCGAAAAAAGCAAAATGGACATCTCGGCTTGTATAATAGCCTGTCAGTAGCACCTTTAATGCACAGAATGAAAGATCACGCCAATTCCTTAACCATAATCACAGTATTGTCTGCGATGACAATTACGATGATCTCACTTTCTTATTCCCTATACTATTCAACTGAAAACGATGTGAGGTTGGCGATGCCTTTTGATTTTGCAGTGGAAAATATGGAAGAGGAAGCTGCTATTATTTCAAGCAGGTTAGAAGAAGAGCAAATTAAATTCAATCATTATGAATTAGATGCTATACGATTTGATGGCGCATGGGTAGAGCAGGATCCAAGTGCAGATCGTCGTCAGAGAACGTTTATGCTTTTCTCAGCAGAGCAGATGGCACATGCAGGATTAGATGTTGAGAGCCCCCAAGATGGTGAAGCAATCTATCATAATACGAGAGCAATAATAGAAGGAATGGAGATTTCATATCCAAAATACGTAGAGTTCCCATCAAATGATGAAGTTAATCGACTAACAGTTTCTAATTTTAAGCTTGAAAACGTAATGAATTACAGATTCTATGGTTCACAATTACTTGTTTCTGGGGAAACTTTCGAGAGAATGAGAGACCGAATTCAGGAGAGTGAGGACAAAGAAATATTGACCTTCGAGGTATTCCAATTATTAGATGATGAAAAATCGGAAACCGCCTCTGGTATCTTTCTTACGAATGTAGACAGTGATCTGTATATAACGGATTTTTATACCGCATACCAGGACTCTCTTCAAACCAACGGGCTGCTCATTTTCATCGCTGGCTTGTTAGGTTTTGTGTTCATTCTTTCAACGGGAAGCATTTTGTATTTTAAACAAATGACAGAGGCTGAACAAGAAAAAACATATTATCTTACACTGCGGCAGCTTGGATTTCGAGTAAACGATATAATGAAAGGCATCATTCGTAAACAGCTCTTTGTTTATTTAATTCCCCTGGGAATTGGGTTGATTCACGCTGCTTTTGCCCTTAACGTAGGTTCTGTTCTTATCGCAGCAAGTATGCTTACTCCAATCTTCATTAGTATGGCCGTGTATATTGTCATCTATTTAATGTTTACCTTTGTTACCATTCGATATTACAAGAGCATTGTTACAAAGGCTTTATAGAAAGGGCGAAAAGTTATGAAAAAGAAGATCTTATTTTCTTGTCTCGTTGTAGTTGTTATTATTGCTAGCCTGTACCTCGGATTTCGCGAAACATTCGATCGTTTTAATCCATTGATTGATCAGGAATATGTATATGTTGAAGTTCAAGATGAACCAACAGATGATAACGGAAGATATAAATATAGGGAGCAAGGTGTCACCGAAAGCGGAGAGACGAAACGAGTCGTATTTACCGCCAGTACGAGACTAGAGCAAGGCACACTCTTAAAAGTACTCTCCAAAGGTACCTATACAGTAGAATATAAATTCATAAATGAGGATGAAATGCCATAAAACCAAACGTTATTAGTGGTTTAGTTAGGTTAATTGCAGAGTTAAGAGTTGCTGGCAAAGAACTAGATAAATGTGCCGATGTGGAAAGGACCAATATGTAATTTAATTTTTAATAAATAAAGGAGCAGACTATGGAAAATAATGATTTTGAATTTTCTATCCTTTGATAAAAAATGCTTATTCATGGTATAAGTATAAAGGAAGCAGGCACTTTCCTGCTTTCATTTTTTACATGAAGTATAAAAATAAAAAACTGGCGCATTTACCAAAAGATGAGCGAATGCGAGTTTTTTTATGCATAAAGTTAGGATAAGGTTATCCGCAAATGAGAGGAATTGAATTACAATGATAGATAATTTCTGGCGTGATTTACCACGGCCGTTTTTTATACTGGCACCAATGGAAGATGTGACAGATGTTGTATTTCGTCATGTGGTGAGTGAAGCAGCCAGGCCTGATGTGTTTTTTACAGAGTTTACGAATACGGAGAGCTATTGTCATCCTGAGGGAATCCAAAGTGTACGCGGCCGTTTGACCTTTACAGAGGATGAACAGCCAATGGTAGCCCATATATGGGGGGACAAGCCTGAATACTTTCGGCAAATGAGTATTGGTATGGCCGAACAAGGTTTTAGCGGGGTGGATATTAATATGGGCTGTCCTGTACCGAATGTGGCGGCCAAAGGAAAAGGCTGTGGCCTGATCCGCCGTCCGGATGTTGCAGCAGCGCTGATAGATGCAGCAAAAGCGGGAGGTTTGCCAGTTAGTGTGAAAACAAGGCTGGGTTACACAAAGTTGGATGAGTGGCGTGATTGGCTGACACACATATTGAAACAGGATATTGTCAATCTATCCATTCATCTGCGCACAAAAAAGGAAATGAGCAAAGTAGATGCGCACTGGGAACTCATCCCGGAGATTAAGAAGCTTCGTGATGAAGTGGCACCGAGGACACTGCTGACAATTAACGGTGATATACCTGACCGCAGCACCGGGCTGGAGCTCGTTCAGCGATACGGTGTGGATGGTGTGATGATTGGGCGCGGTATTTTTAAAAACCCATTTGCTTTTGAAAAAGAGCCGAAAGATCATACCAGTGAGGAATTGCTTGATCTTTTAAGGCTGCATCTGGATCTTTTTGATAAATATTCAAAATCAGAACCGCGTCCATTCAGACCACTTCGCCGCTTCTTTAAAATATATGTCAGGGATTTCCGTGGAGCGAGCGAATTAAGAAATCAATTGATGAGCACTGAGTCAACCGATGAAGTGCGTACATTGCTCGATATTTTTGAACAAAAGCGTATTAAAGTTTAACGGAGAATAGTAGGCGGGAGTACCGTGGAGGTATTTTTGATCATGCCCCGATCCCAAAAAGCGTCTGAGAGATTGTTGGAAAAGGCTGGATTCCTTTTCCATCCTGTCTTTCAGATGCTTTTTTTATTTGTATTAATAAAGTCTGGCAACAATCAAGCCGAAAAAATATTAACACAATATTAACTTTTTTAACTCTTTGTATGCTTTTTGTAATAATGCGGTAAATAATGACTTCCTGCTAAATTATTATGTTTAAATACTAAATAGGAAATCTAAAGAAAAGGGGTGGGGCATATGGGGCAAATTGATTTGATAGATATTTCAAAGTCATACGATAAACAAAAAAACGTATTGGATGAAATTAATCTGTCCATTGAAGAGGGAGAATTTTTTGTACTGGTTGGTCCTTCCGGGTCCGGAAAAAGTACGCTGCTTCGCATGATCGCAGGTTTGGAAGATATTACATCCGGTACGTTAAAAATTAGCGATAAGATTGTAAATCACCTGCCGCCAAAAGATAGAAACCTTTCAATGGTTTTTCAAAATTATGCGTTGTATCCGCATTTATCGGTAGAGCAAAATATTCTGTTTGGTCTAGGTGCAAAAAAAGTAAATAAAAAAGAGCAGCAAAAAAGATTGGCAGAGACTGCTGAAATGATGGGACTGAGTGAACTGTTAAACAGAAAGCCAAAAGAGCTTTCAGGCGGACAAAAACAGCGGGTGGCATTGGCCAGATCTGTTGTGAGCGAGGCACCCCTTTGTTTAATGGACGAACCACTTTCTAATTTAGATGCAAAGCTTCGTGCGCAAATGCGGATTGAGATTCGCCGTCTGCAAAAAAGATTAGGGCTGACAATGGTATATGTTACCCATGATCAGGTGGAGGCCATGACTATGGGTGACCGTATTATGGTGCTTAATGACGGAAAAATTCAGCAGGTCGGCAAACCAATTACGCTTTATAATGAACCGGAGAATTTATTTGTTGCCTCATTTATTGGCTCTCCAAAAATGAACATGGGGAAAGCCGTTTATTCCATGAATCAAAACCAATTAGTTATAGAAGATACACTTCGTATTGCGCAGGGCCCTGATATGGATGATATTCCAGGAAACATTGATTTGACGGTAGGCATTAGAGCAGAACATCTTTTACCCGGAACAGCTGAAAATACAACACATCATTTAGAAGCAGTGAATGTCGAACAGCTTGGGAATGAAACCTTAATTGCATTTGATGTCGGATCCACATTATGGATGGCTAAATGGCTGGGGCAATGGGATGTGCAAGTAGGGGAAATGGTTCCTGTACATATTGATAGTGGAAATTTTTGCTTTTTTGATTCAAATACAGGGTTATTGATCAAGTCTGCAAACTTCGTGAAGGAACAAGAGGTTGTGTCCATATGAGTATGCATAGTACAGCTATTCCGGCAACCGCAGGCAGCCAAATTCATTTTGATAAGGTGAAAAGGAAACAGAGGATAAAGAACTTTTTCAAAGGTATGCTGTTTTTATTGCCATCCATTGTTCTATTTGGCGTGTTTCTTTTCTATCCGCTCGTCCGCACGATCTATTTAAGTTTTTTTCTAACAGATGCTGCCGGAAATACCACCGTTTTTGTCAATTGGGAAAACTACGTGAACCTGTTTAGTTCACCGGTATTCCTGCAAAGCATAAAGTCAACATTTTTATTTGTACTATACACTGTTCCAGTAACCATTATTATTGCATTATTTTTAGCTGTTATTGCTAATGAAAAGTTAAGAGGGATTGGCCTTTTCCGTACCCTTTACTCCTCCACCATGGGGATATCTGTTGCCGCTGCGTCTGTTTTCTGGCTGTATTTATTTCATCCTTCTATAGGTTTACTGAATATGCTGCTCGAGGCGGCTGGTATTGACGGAGTAGGCTGGCTTACGGACCCGGCATGGGCCTTGATAGCCGTATCGATTACAACCATCTGGATGAATCTTGGTTTTACCTTTCTCATTTTATTAGGTGGTTTACAATCGATTGACTCCTATTTATATGAAAGTGCAGACATTGATGGGGCAGGTTATTTTTACAAACTAAGAAGAATAACTATTCCCATGCTTTCACCGTCACTGTTTTTTGTTATAACGGTCACCATTATTAATGCCTTTCAAACATTTGGCCAGATCGATATATTAACACAGGGCGGCCCGGTGAATGCAACCAATCTTATTGTCTATTCTATTTACCGGGAGGCGTTTGTTAATTATCAATTTGGTTCTGCAAGTGCGCAGGCTGTCTTATTGTTTATCATTATTCTTATCATGACATTTTTGCAATTTAAAATTGGTGAAAGGAGAGTTCATTATCAATGACCATTCCAATCACCAGAAAAATCATTTTCTATCTGTTGTTAATCATCTCAAGTATGCTTGTGTTTTCGCCGACTTTGATGGCATTTGTTATGAGCTTTATGACAAATCAGGATATTATGACCGGAAGCTTACCTTCTTCATTGACATTGGATAATTATGTGAAAGCATTTAATCAGTTTCCTTTACTCAAATACTTGTTTAATAGTCTTGTTGTTTCCATTGTAATTATGCTGGGACAATTAATTTTATCCAGCTTGGCAGCATATGCCTTTGTATTTTTGGAGTTTAAAGGAAGAGATTTACTTTTCTATGTCTTTATCGCAACCATGATGGTTCCTTTTGAAGCTTCCATCATTCCAAACTTCCATATCATTCGGGACTTAGGCTGGATTGATACATATCCCGGGTTAACCGTTCCTTTTTTTGCAATGGCATTTGGTACGTTCTTATTGAGGCAAAACTTTAAACAGATCCCAAAGGAATTAAGAGAAGCAAGTCAGATAGCAGGCATGGGAGATTTTAAATTCTACTTAACGGTCGTTCTGCCTGTTGCAAGAACGAGTTTGGTGACATTGGGTGTTTACGGGTTTTTGACTTCCTGGAATATGTATTTGTGGCCATTATTATCAACCACAAATGATAGTGTTCGTACCGTACAAATTGGATTAAAGCAGTTACAGACACAGGAACAGTTAAATGACTGGGGGGTGATTATGGCTGGTGCTATCATAGTTGTCATCCCAACATTGATTTTATTATTCCTGGGTCAAAGTAAATTACAAAAAGGATTGACGGAAGGGGCATTAAAATAGACAGGGATAAAAAGTGAGCAAATGTGCGTTGTTCCGGCGGAAAGCAAATGTAACTATATTTTATAAAAAAGGAGTGTCCAGAAGTATGAAAAAAATATTCCCGATAATAATGTTAGGTATTCTATTATTCATTGCTGCATGTGGTTCAGACAGTTCAGGTGAGAGTACAGATGATGCAGGTGCTGAAGGAGAAACGGAAGCCGCAGCGACTGAAACTGCGAGCGGGGAAGAATCCGGTGACAGTAATGAGAAACAAGTTGTTACGTTCTGGCATTCCATGGGAGGAGCCGGACAGGAAGCGCTGAACGCGATTGTTGACAGTTATAACGATTCTCAGGAGGAAGTACAAGTGAATGCAGAATATCAAGGATCGTATGATGAAGCATTGACAAAATTCAATAGTGTTGCTGGTACAGACAGTGCGCCAACGATTATTCAAACTTTTGAAATTGGGACAATGTCGATGATCAATAGCGGAAGCATTGTGCCGATTCAGGAATTTATCGATGCAGATGGGTATGACATGAGCGGTTTGGAAGAGAATATTATTAACTACTATTCATTAGATGGTACCTTTTATTCTATGCCATTTAACTCTTCTACGCCTGTCATGTATTACAATAAAGATGCCTTTGAAGAGGCAGGTTTAGATCCCGAAGCTCCACCGGAAACTTTTGCAGAAGTAGAGGAAGCCAGTAAAGCGATTGTGGAATCAAATCCGGATATGCAGGGTTTTGCACTTCAGGCGTATGGCTGGTTATATGAACAGCTGCTCGCAAACCAAGGTGCATTATTACTAAATAATGATAATGGGCGCTCAGATACACCTTCTGAAATTGGCTGGTCGGAAGAGGAAGGAAAATCAATCTTTAATTGGGTTGAAAATATGGTTAATGATGGAACATTTGCAAACTATGGTACGAACGGTGATAACATGTTAGCCGGATTCCTGGCTGGCGATGTATCCATGTTCTTACAGTCTTCGGCAAACTCAAGAGATGTCATCGATAATGCACCATTTGAAGTGGGCATTGCATTCTTGCCGCACCCTGAAGGTAAAGAACGTGCCGGTGTAGTCATCGGCGGAGCAAGTCTTTGGATGATCGATGGAAAACCGGAGGCGGAAACAGATGCTGCCTGGGATTTCATGAAATACCTGCAAACCCCCGAGGTACAGGCAGAATGGCATGTGGGAACCGGTTATTTTGCAATTAATCCTGACGCCTATGAGGAACAAGTGGTAATAGATGCATATGAAGAAATGCCTCAGCTGCAGGTAACAGTGGATCAATTACAGGCGACCACGTCATCCTACGCAACACAAGGGGCATTAATGGATATGATCCCTGAAGGCCGTAAAATTATGGAAACTGCACTTGAATCGGTATATAATGGCGGAGATGTTGATGAGGCCTATAATACAGCAGTTGAACAATTTAATCATGCGATAGAGCAGGCAAACGCAGCCAGAGGAAATTGATTTCCAGCAGCAATATGAGATTGGGGAATAGAGTTTATGCTTTGTTCCCTTTTTTCAATAACCTGCCATGATGTAATAAGTGACTTAATGACTGTTGAAGCTTTCTATAAATTAATAAGGAAGTGTTACGATGACTGAGACGAAGATATATGGACACCGTGGTTGTATGGGTACATTGCCGGAAAATACGCTGTTAGGGTTCCGTCAGGCGATTGAACTGGGTGCAGACGGAATTGAAATAGATGTTCATATGACAAAGGATGGCGAAATTGTTGTTATTCATGATGAAATTTTAGATAGGACGACAAACGGCACAGGCTATGTGAAAGATCATTCATTAAAAGAAATAAAGCAGTTTAGTGCAGGGATGAATTATGCACATTTTCCAAACTATGAAGAGGCTTGGAATTTGGAACGTATACCAGCACTTCAGGAAGTTCTTGAGCTTTTAGCACCGTATAAAATAGAACTGAATATTGAATTAAAGACCTGCCACTTTAGATATGAGCACCTGGAAGAAAAAGTTTTATCACTTGTAAAGGAATACGGGGACGGGCGTAAAGTGGTTTATTCTTCTTTTCATTTACCTAGCATACTGCGTATTAAACAGATAGATCAAAATGCAGAAATTGCCTGGTTATTGGATCAGCAGATTTCTCATCCAAAGGATTACTTACAAAGCCTGGAGCTGGAAGCACTGCATTTATCAAGGGGAACCTTTTTTTCAGATGTGTTTTCTTATAAGGATCTATTAGAAAAAACCCGTATTTGGACCGTAAATGACATCGATGGATTGAAGCAATTATTGGACCTGGGTGTAAATACAATCATAACAGATTTTCCGGAAAAAGCCCTTTTCTACAAAAGCGAAAGAAAAACTTTCGCCTAAATACGGTTCGCAGGCCAAAATGCTCGTTGCGTCGTATAAAAGCTGTCCCTTCCCGAATTTCCCAAAGTATGTTTAAAGGGCATTGCTTTCGGCGGGATCGGGAAGTGACAGCACCCCCCTTATAACACAGAAAAAAACGGGGTTACAACAATTCCAATAGCTAAAAGAAAGATGGCAATTGACCCCGGCTTATTTTTCTCTTTCCACAGCTTTACTGCAAAACCGGCTGTATAGATAAAAATAACGAAAACAGCCAGCGCTATTACTATCATCATCTAATCCCTCACTTCTTCCAGACTCGGAAGGTCGGTTTGTCTTCCGAAATTTTCAAATTCCACCTCGGTTTTGATATCTATGTCCATTTCAGGATACGTTTTCATCCAGTCAAATGCTGTGAATTCGGGAATAGTGCGAAATTCTTTTCTGGCGGCCAATGACCAGCCAAACGGCTCTGAACCTAATTCTTCCTGCGTTTTTTGGATCAGTTCCGCAAATTGCTTGTTCATCGTTTCCTCGATGGATGCTTTTAGCGTCTCTCTTTTGTTTTGGTCATTTTCAAAATCAATCATGCTATGGTTTGTCAGAATTGCCATCCGAACAGGAACAGTTCCTTTAATAGAAGGGTTTTCCCCATCCAATTCCATATTTAATCGAATATTTCCCTTCCTGGCGATCCTTGCCGCTATTTGATATTCCTTATTAAATGGATCATTAAAAGTTGTTAATATTTCACCGGGCTGTTTCATGTCATTGCTTAATAAATAAGATAGTCTGGTTTCTTTGATGGTAAAGGTATCAATCATTTTTCCTTCTTTGAAAACTGCAGATCTTGTAAAATTGTGTAGTGTTTGTCTGGCCTTCATACTGGAACTCCCCGGCTTCAATTCGATCCGGATCTTCCAGATTGTTCTCTTCGCTCCTTTCCGTAGTTCCATACGTCCCTAAAAAAAGGTCTGCATCCCCCCTCTGTGATTCGAAAAACTCAATTAACCTGGAAGGGGGAGTGATTCCAGTCTCCTGTCCCCGTCCAAAATGGGAAAGCCAGTAATAAAAAACAACTCCGTTATATTGAACGGAGCATTCACTTCATCAAATGACAGGTTTGTTGTTTGTTTATCTATGACATAATCGGCATAATCCTTCAAATAATGATGAAGTACAGATCCGGCTGAATCCCTATGAAAACTGACTTTCTTCTTAATCATCTAAATGTCTAATGAAAATAACAGGCATTCCGTTTGTTTTTAAAGAAAATCTTTGATTATATTCTCCATACGTGAAAGTTCCTCAGTAAACTCGCCCAACTCTACAATCCCGTTTTGTACATCAATTACTAATAATGCTTTCAAAATCCTTCTCCTCCTTGAATACAATTCATCTAATTAATTTATCTTTTACCGCCAAACTGATATATTTGTGGAACAAAGTTTATTTTAAACGCTTATTAGGTTCAGCGATAACATTTACTTTATAAATGTTAAAATAATACTTAAGATGACTGTGCCAAAAAGAAAGATAATATTGTATTTTTATAAAATGGAGAAGAATAAATGGTTCAGCAGGTTTTTATAAGAAAATGGGCACTGAACTTATTGATGGAACACCTTCTGCCTTTTTAAAAATCGTAAGCTCCCTTTAATACAGTTTATAATTGGAGGTTAAGCTACTAAAAAAATATTTACATTAATATATTCTATTTTTCTATTGAAAAGGTGGTCTACTCATGAAATTCAATGATTTTACAGCTGCACAGGTAAGAATAGCCAGGCCTACAGATAAATTTGAGGAGGTTATTGACTTTTATAAAAATGGTCTGGGATTGACGGAAATACAGCAGTTTCAAGGTCATAGAGGATATGAAGGGGTCATTTTTGGATTTCCGGATACGGACTATCATTTGGAATTTACGAGACATATTGACGGAAGTCCCTGTCCTGCTCCGACTAAAGATAATCTAATGGTTTTTTACATCAGGGACCGGAATGAAATCAAAAAAGTGTCCGATCGGCTGCAAAAGATGGGATATGAGGAAGTCGAACCCGAAAATGACTATTGGAAAGAGCAGGGTGTAACGATAGAAGACCCGGACGGATGGCGCATCGTGCTAATGAACCGATCCTATACCTTATAAATGATGAGAGACATTGGATCAATAAAGGTGCAGGTTAAGTTTGAATAAAGTTTGCGTTGAAGATTGCGGAAGCAGTAAAGTGGGTCAAGGATATTCGGATAGGAAGCATTCATAAAATGGTCACTCGATAACCGCGCCATCAAGAGCAGGTTATGGAGCTGCATCAAAAGAAATAGGAAAAAGTCTTGCCACTGCACATGCAATTTTTACCATAAACTTTTAAACATTTTAAAAATCGGAAAGGGGCACGTACTTGCTATGTCTGCGGGAGGACCATCCTCGGAGTTAAGTCTTTTAGACACGTGGGGGGTCAATTAATTTGGCTTGGCAAGGATGCTGTAAAAACGGATAAGAAGCTGATTAAATTCTCAAAAAGCCGCACTAACGCATCGGGCGGATTGATTAAAATAAACTTGAGAGCCGCAGCTGCGTTATTAATCCTATACACGAAAATCCGGATTTATAAAGACGTCAAGCATCCGGTGTTTTTGCCTGTTTACGTATTTTCGATCCCTAATTTCAAATTCTTCCAAATAATAGGCATACATATGGTTTGTCCATCGTATAATGTAGGTTTCGTATACGATGAACAAGAATAATTTTGTTTTGCACACATATTATTAATGGGAGCCTTATATTTTGGGAGAAAGAGGTGATGAAGTGGATAAGGATAAAGATAAACAGAAAGGGGCAAGGAAAGACAACAAGAAAGACGAACAGCTTGATTGGTACAAAAGGAAAAATACAGGTCCCGGAAAGAAAATGACTGATGACCATGGTGTGAAAGTTTCTAATGACCGGACATCGCTAAGGGCGGGGAGACGCGGTCCAGGTTTATTGCAGGACTTTCATTTTTATAAGAAAATTACTCATTTCGACCGGGAGCGAATACCTGAAAAAGTTGTGCATGCCCGAGGGTTTGCAGTGCATGGAGATTTTGTGGCTTATAAGTCGTTAAGGCATTTGACGAAAGCTCATTTCCTGCAGGAAGCTGGGAGGAAAACCCCTGTATTTACGCGTTTTTCCACCTTTCAGGGTAACAGGGGATCGAAGGATACCGCAGTGGATATCCGCGGTTTCGCTGTAAAATTTTATACGGAAGAAGGGAACTATGATTCGTTGTCCCTTCAGTTTCCTGTGTTTATTGTAGCGGATGCCATGAAATTCATGGATGTCGTCCATGCTGCCAAGCCGAATCCGGTTACCGATATTCCGCAGGCAACGACAGCCCATAATAATTTCTGGGATTATGTTGCGAATAACCAGGAGGCAGCCCATATGGTCATGTGGCTTATGTCGATGCGTGGCCGTCCGAGGAGCTGGCGTATGATGGCAGGCTGGCCGATAAATACGTTCCGGTTTATTAATGAAGAGGGGAAATCCACCTTTGTCAGGTTTAAGTGGGTGCCTAAACTCGGGGTTCATTCCCTGCTGCTTGATGAGGCCAATCTGATTGGCGGGGTAGATCCTGACTACCACCGCAGGGATATTATCGAAGCAATTAATAAAGGAGCATATCCCGAATATGAACTGGGAGTTCAGCTTATTGCCGAGGAGGATGAATTCAAGTACGATTTTGATGTATTGGATAATACGAAACTTTGGCCGGAGGAAGAAATTCCTGTTCAAATCATAGGTAAAATGACATTGAACCGTCTCATGGATAATTTCTTTACGGAGGAGGAGCAGTCTGTCTTTGATCCCGCCCATGTAGTTCCAGGCATCGATTTTACGAACGACCCGGTATTACAGGGGAGAAGCATCGCTTACAGGGATACGGAATTATACCGTCAGCGTACCGCCAATATTAATGAAATACCTATAAATAAACCGATTAATGAAAAGAACTTTAATCTGCGTGACAGCTTTTCAAGATACCGGATTGATGTGGATTCTGTTCATTACCACAATAATTCGCTGGCTGGAAACACACCGTCGGAATCCACTTTCCAGGAAGGCGGATATGTCAATTATCCTGAAAATGTGGAGGGTCATGTTACCAGGGAAGTTCCAAGTGAGTCATTCAATGACTTTTTTTCACAGCCAAGAATTTTTTGGAACAGTTTATCATCCATTGAGAAGCAGGATCTGACCCAATGTCTGACTTTTCACCTGCAATATGTGAAAAGTAAATCAGTCAGACAGCAAAATGTGGAAATGTGGGCTAATGTCGATCAAGGTCTGGGGTCGGTTTTAGCGGAAAAATTAGGTGTAAATCCTCCCCAGACAAACCATGTACCAGTGGAAACAAGTTATCCTTCCCTCAGCCAACTGAATACACCGCATCTCGCCGCCACCCAAAAAGTAGGGGTGCTGATTGGTAATGGCTTTCATGGGAAAGAAGTAAAAAATACACTGTATGTATTGCAGAAAAATGGTGTGTTTATGGACATCATCAGTGAAGAACTTGGGATGGTGACCGGAGCAGACGGTACTCAAATTGAAGTGAACGAAACATTTTTAACCAAGTATTCCGTGCTGTATGACGCACTGTATGTTGTCGGGGGGAAAACGAGCAACCAGGCAAAATTCGAAGCTGATATAAATGAATTTATAACGATGGCCTATAAAAATTATAAGCCGATTGGTGTTGCAACAACTGCCAATAATTATATCAAAGCATCAAGTGAAAATAATTTAGCAGGGGTTGTTTTTGCTGCGAATAATCCGGACTTTGCGGAAGATTTTGTAGCTGCAATCGCCAAACAGCGCTTTTGGAACCGAACTTAGGAGGACGGACAGGTGCACGCTGCCACATTGAAACTGATCGGCACGAGGTACCTGTCCATTGTCCTATTCAGGTCTCTTTCTTTTTAGTAGCTGCCCATCATGTGTTTTTAATTTACCTTTACCATCTACCTCATCAATTTTCCCATCAATGGTCCCTTCCATATAGTTGTCAGAGACCTGTTCATGGGTAATGGCCATACCTTTATCCACGCTTTCATTGCTTTCATAGTCCGAGACATCATATGTTTTATCCGCTATCTTACTGGAATTTTCCGTGGATTTTCTTTCACGTTGATTATTGCCCATTTTATCGTCCTCCTTTACTTTCTTATGATTTGCATAGCAGGGTGGGATTATGCGGGAGCCAGACAATTTCAGGGCATTTCTAAACAGGATGCCTTTTTCAACCTGCTATATTTTCGAGCTGTGCAATACCACTCATTTTTCACTGATCCGGACAGGTCTATGGCTCTCTCTGCATGTTCAATAACATCTCGTGGTCTTAATAGGCAGCCAATAAATAATGCTGAAAAAACAGCTCAGGGAGAGGAAAGAACTGTTTAAATGGATGAACCAGTTCTTATTCTCCCTTCCCATTTTCCCTAAAAATACTAAACCGTAAAATAAGAGAGTATATTCTTCTTAGTGCAATTTAGTTATGAGGAATCATTATTTATTAAATTGACCCCTCCTTATCATTTTTTACATGTTTCTTTGTATTCTCTTCCCTGACCTCTTTGACTTCTTCAGGGTGCAGCGACTTTTTGTCCATACTTATTCCATATTGTGCTCCCGTGGAATCGTTCAGAACACCTTCACGCGAACCATCAAAATGGGGGTCAGCCTCAATTTCCTGACGTTCTTTTTCATTCATGCTATTCAGCTCCTTTTGATTTTAGCATCAGAATAGGATTGGGAAATTATGCATTTACCTTTTATATGCTGTCGTGCTGTATTCTTATAAAACACGTTATCCATGGCAAAATCTCCCCCGCCCAATTACTGTCGTCCCTTTTTAATCCATGATATGATAGTTATTATTACTGAAATTTTATGTTTTTTACCTGCTCCAGGAGGATAATATATGAACTATGAGGATAAAACTGTACGAAATTCCAGTCAAACTAAAAAAACGACCATTTTGACCGATCTCAGATCCCTTTTTAAAGCAACCGTCTTAATTGCAAACGTACTTCCCGTCATTTCGGGTTTTTGGCTTGCACTATATTTTACGGATAATGCTTTTGCGGATTATTGGGTATTATTTTTACTTACCATGATTGGCAGTACGCTGGTGATGGCCGGTGCTTTAGTGTTAAACAACTGGTATGACGTGGATATTGATAAGATAATGCAGCGAACGAAAAATAGGCCCACTGTAACTGGGAATATTTCTATGAATACTGTCTTGGCAACCGGAATAATTGCAAGTATTCTTGGTCTGATTATTTTATTATTTACAACATGGGAAGCAACAATTTATGCTTTTATCGGCTGGTTCTTGTATGTTGTGCCATACACCATGTGGACAAAAAGGAAATATACTTTTAATACCATAATTGGCAGTCTTTCGGGGGCAGTTACCCCGTTGATCGGATGGGCGGCAATTGATTCTGCATTTCATATCGTTCCTATTATCTTGTTTCTTATCCTGTTCATTTGGCAAATGCCGCATACATTTTCCATTGCGATCAGAAAATATGATGAATATAAAGCGGCAGGCGTAGCGATGCTGCCGGTTGTTCATGGGGTTGAAGTGACAAAGCGGCAAATGGTTGTTTACATTGCCTGTTTACTTCCATTACCATTTTATTTGGCGCAGCTTGGAATAACGTTTATTATTATAGCAACGCTCTTGAATCTTGGCTGGCTTGCCATAGCGATTAGCGGTTTCTTTGTAAAAGATGTAGTGAAATGGGCCCGCTGGAACTTTCTGTATTCCGTCAATTATTTGCTGCTCATTTTTCTCATGGTAATCGCAGTAACTTTGCCGATGTTTCAGGGATAATATTATATTTAATAAATAAAAAAGTATGATAGCAGGAAAATAAGGGTAAAGATATATATCCAAGGAGGAATAACCATGGAAGAAATTAAAGAAGGCCGGAATAAATTTTACGTCGGCGAGGATGAGGAGAATCCTTTGGCGGAAATTACGTTTGATACTTCCGACGAAAATAACCTTGTCATTGATCACACCTATGTATCGAATGAATTAAGAGGACAGGGGATGGCCGGAAAATTAGTGGACAGGGTAGTAAAGCATGCCCGTGAACAGGACAGCAAAATTGTTGCTTTATGTCCTTATGCCAAAAGCAAAATAGAAAAAACACCGGAGCATAAAGATATACTGGTTGATTAGGTATGTTGAAATAAATACAGAGCGGTTTTGCGGCCTGCTCTGTTATTTTTTTGCAATTTAAGAATAAACTATCAGCATGATGCGATGGGAACCGATGAACTGCAGTCCCAATAGTTTATGATTGGCGGGGTATCATTGTACTGCAATCCGAACGAAGCGGGCAGAGCAAGTTAAACTTATAGTCTGAGGATAAAACCAAGGCATTTACTAAAAGACTTGCAAATTGAGGTTACTTTAAGGAAAAATAAGCAATATTTATAACATCTCATACTGTTTTCCGTGATATAGTATAAATGGCCGGAAGATTAAATCTTAACGAAAGGATTGGAAATCATGTATGTTACAATTCCGGAGATCGCAGAATATTTATCCATAGAAGAAGCAAAAATCAGGGCGCTGGTGCTGGAGAGAAGAATTCGGGCAATACATGATGGGGAACAGTTTTTAATTAATAAAGAACAGTTTAATACACATTTTGAACAAATGGAAAAATATCGTGTCATGATTCAGGAATATTTAAATGAGCCTATCCCTGAGGATGTGGATGTAAAGGACGAAGACTAGGTCTGCTGATTTGATCTGTTTGACTGAATAACCTGCCGGGCTTAAAAACAGTGACCCGCTTAAATGTGGGAATTCCCTGCAAAGCAGGTCTGAAAAATTTAGTTATTTGGCCTTTCCGGCAAAAAGCCTGTCAGCATCGTGAAATGCTGACAGGCTCTAATTTTAATGTCCGCTTACTTCTGCACCATCATCCAATCCATCTTCTGTTACCTTCAGCACTCCAACGCCGCCTTTTGTGGCGTGGTTGAACTGGTGGGTAACAAACGGGTATTGTCCTTCTTCCGTTACTGTGAATTCTACAACGACCCCGCCGCTTGCCGGAAGCAATACTGTCTGCATCCCTTCCATATGGTTGGCAGGATTTCCATCGATATAAACATCATCAAAGATCGTTCCTACAACGTGAAAGGAGCTTACTTCATTGGGACCAACATTGTTAATATAGAAGCGGACTTTGTCGCCGACTTTTGCAAGCAATGGTTCGTCCTGCAGTGCAGTGGCTGTTCCGTTTGTATTCGGCTGATCCCCGCCATTCAGGGTTTTGGACGAGAATACAACCTGAGAAGGTTCCCCATTTGTCATGTCATCCAAGTCATTATATTTATACCATTCGTTTTGAATAAGCACATATTCACGGTCTACTTCATTATCTGTCGGGTATCCATCTTCGGGATGAACGATGATTACTCCGTGCATACCATTGGCAATATGGGAAAGAATCGGATCTGTACCACAGTGGTACATGAATACACCTGGTTTTGTCGCTGGATAGACGAAAGTTCCTTCTTCATTTGGAGCGACATCGGCAAATCCTTTATCCGGTGCTGTATGAACAGCGTGGAAGTCCATGCTGTGCGGTATGGCAGGGTCAAGGTTTTCCATAGTGAAATGGATCGTGTCTCCTTCCATTACCTCAATTAGAGGGCCTGGAGCTTCTCCGTTAAAGGTCCATGCTTTATAAAATTCACCCGGTGCAATTTCAATATCCGTAATCTGGGAAGTCATGGTGATATATACGTCTGAACCATCACGTTCCATTTCTACAGGCACAGGCTCCTGATTTAAATCCTGGTGTGGAGCAATAACTTCAGTCTCCTGCTCTTCAGCAGCATTTACTTGTTCAATGGAATCCTCTAAGTCTTCGGATACTTTCGCATCATCTATTGATTCCCCGCAGGCAGATAACATCAGTACAGCAGCAATTAGACCGGCGATCACATAACCCATTTTATTCTTCAACATAATAATCACCTCATAAGATTATTTTTTGTTTAAAGATAAGGTTTTTTATTTTTATCCACTCAATCAAATTTGGTCTATTGTCTGTATTTGTTATCTGCTTGACTGAATGGCTCTTTCTTATCTCTGATTCTAGTATATTTGATTTTGCACCTTCTGCTTGTGATTTGAATCACAAATTAATGGGTAAATATGAACAAAGTTTGACATAGTGAATATAGTGTAAACCTGTAAATGATAATATAATGAAAAGCATAAAGAAATATAAATTGATATACATTATGTGAAATTAATCACAATAATTCCAGTGGCAGTCTTGTCAATCCGGCAAGTTGATGAACCTAGATAAACAAGAAGCATTATGCTGTGGCTGGAGTAAATTTATGAAGACAGGGTTCAGTAAGACCACGCTTGTGGTAATTTCCCCCAAACTTCCTTAAGACCATTATAGTGGACAATTTTTATAAAAAATCAAGGGGAAAATGTCTCAATAGCAGCCATCCTTGAAGACAAACTGCCTGAAAACGCTGCAAAAATATCTTTAATAACAGCTCCTGAAGATAAAACCCCCTGAAAACGCCGCCAAAATGTCTCCATAACCTTCCTCATAATTCACAGGAAAACTTTTCACCAAATTCATCATTCTTTTTTCATCATAAGCGGTGCTTTTTCCACAAAACGTCCTTTTCTGCCGTAGGTTGTTTCAGCATATTTCATGGAGTTAATGATAGCTTCCTCCGTTGTCTGGATCACGGCTTGAAACAGCTGATTCATTATCCCATGATTATTCCGGATGTAACTGATAGATTCCAACGGGGTTTCTGCCTGATCGCCGTATGTACTGGCCGTGGAAAATGCAATGGCAATATCTCCACTTCCATGGTCAATATTGCTGCCCACTCTTCCTAACCCGGCAGCACAGCGTTTTGCGAGTCTCTTTAACTGCTGGCTATGCAGCGGTGCATCTGTTGCAATAATCATCATAATGGATCCATCCGGTGTATCCAGCTTTGTTTTGCTCCAGTCGGCAAATAAGGCTTCTTCCCGTTTTCCAAAATTGCTCAGCACAAGGCAGCCGACCGTATACTTTTCATTTTTTGCGGATACTATGCGTGATGCTGTTCCAATGCCCCCTTTATAGCCGAAACAGACCATTCCCTTTCCTGCACCTACCGCCCCCTGTTTTACTGGATCGGTCTTGGCATTTTCAAGTGCTTCCATGGCATGTTCCGGTTTAATGGCCTGGTGGTGGAGGGAGTTTAAATAGCCATCATTGCATTCGCCAACTACAATATTAACGGTACTCGCCGTATCGCCGATTGCTTTGTTCCTGTTGATCATATATTGCAAGGTGCCCTGCCAAACAGCACCTACGCTGAATGTATTAGTCAGCATAATAGGCGATTCCAGCTCGCCGAGTTCATCCACCTGAATTAATCCTGTTGTTTTGCCAAATCCGTTAATCACCGCACTTCCAGCCTGAAGCTTTTTGTCAAAAAGGTCCCCGCTATGTGGCAGAATGGCGGTCACTCCAGTGCACACCGTAGTTTCCTCATCTATTTTTTCATATAAGGTAATATGCCCGACTTTTATTCCTTCAATATCTGTAATACAGTTCTTTTTACCTCTTTCTAAAACCATCGTGTTCATCTCCTTTAAAATAACACCTGTTCCCCTATAACAAATATAGATTTCCCGAAACCGATTTATCATACCAGTATAACAATAAAACTGTATTAGATGAAATCGGTTTTTGGTATTTAATAAGTTTTAAAACTTTGCAGATGGTACCCTATAAGGCCAGGCATTACTTCGGGCTCATCAGAAGCAAAGTTTACTGAATGCTGCCCGTATGATTTCCGCTGGCAGGTGCAACAATAGGAATAAAAACGAGGAGGTTTTCATTTGAGAATCACAAATTGGCATGTATTCATGCCCGTTTTGATGGTAATTACGTTGTTCACCATTGTTGCATTTGATTCATCGGGCGCACAACAAGGAGAAAATGCTGCTTTTATAAAGAATGGCAATAAAGAAGAAGTGATGGAGGGAACGGAAGTCGGTAATATGGCTCCGGATTTCCGGGTGGAAACACTGGATGGGCAAGAAGTTCGGTTATCCGACTTTCGGGGGAAGCGTGTAGTGCTTAATTTTTGGGCAACCTGGTGTGGTCCGTGCAGGGAAGAAATGCCGGATATCCAGCGTTTGTTTGAAGATAAAGACGTCATTGTTTTGGCGGTAAATCTAACATATTCAGAGGATTCGGCAAAAAAGGTGAGCGAATTTGTCCGTGAGTACGAACTTACATTTCCAATCCTCTTAGATGAAAATGCCAGTGTAAGCCAGCTATACCGAATTCAGCCAATACCGACTACTTACATGCTTGATTCAAATGGGAAAATTCAGTATAAAGCATTTGGAGCCATGAATTATGAGTGGCTGCTGCAGGAACTGCAGAAAATAAAATAGCAGCACCGTCCCGCAGGTGGAAAATTATGATGCAGTAGGATAAAATATAGGATAGGCTATTATTTATTCGTGGGGGAGATTATCATTAAATTATTGGTTATACAGCTTGCGGTGATCGGAGTAATCTGGACGGGAATGACTGCCTTTTTTCCCCAAATGAACATTTATGCCAGGGCTATCTATTATATTGTAACATCCTGGTTTTTATTTTTAATCGTAGTAGTTGTGAAGGAATGGATCAGGAGCAGAAAAAACCCAAAATGAAGGGATATAAGGGAAGGAATGAAGCATGCTTACGATTGAAAATATACATAAATCATATGGGGACAAAGTATTGTTTCACTCCATATCATGCGCTATAAGGGAACAGGAGAAAATTGGATTAATTGGTGTCAATGGCACAGGGAAATCGACATTATTAAAAATTATTGCCGGATTGGAGCAGCCCGAGCAGGGAAAAGTAAAACACCCTAAGGATTATCATATAGAATATGCACATCAGGAGCCAGTGCTGGATGACAATTTGACCGTAATGGAACAAATCTATTATGGTGACACTATCATCATGAAGGTCATGCGAGATTATGAACAAGCATTGCTGCAATTACAACAGCAGCCGGATGATCAATCAGCACAGGATAAATTGCTGAAGATGCAGCAAAAAATGGATGAAGCTGATGCGTGGGAAGCCAATACCACAGCGAAAACTATTTTGACAAAATTAGGTATTACTGAATTTGCCAATAAAGTCGGTTTTTTATCCGGGGGGCAAAAAAAACGCGTAGCGCTGGCAAAAGCTTTGCTGCAGCCTGCTGATCTGTTATTGCTTGACGAACCGACAAACCATTTGGATAACGAAACCGTAGAATGGCTTGAAGGATATCTAGAGTCTTACAAAGGTTCCTTTATTCTAATCACACATGACAGATATTTTTTAAACCGGGCAACCAATCGTATTTTCGAACTGGATAAAGGAAACCTGTATCAGTATGATGGGAATTATGAAATATTTTTAGAGAAAAAAGCGGAACGGGAAGCGCTGGAGGCCAGTGATGAAATTAAGCACCAAAATACATTAAGACGGGAACTTGCCTGGTTAAAACGGGGAGCACGTGCACGCTCCACAAAACAGAAGGCCAGAAAAGAAAGAATAGAGAAAATGCAGGAAAAAACGTTTCACACAAAAAGTGAATCTGTTGCTTTTCAGGCAGGTGCTGCCCGACTTGGAAAACAGGTGCTTGAATTGAATGATATCAGCAAAGGCTACAACGGCAAAAAGCTGGTTGCGGATTTTAGCCATATTATTATTCCGGGGGACAGAATAGGAATAATTGGTGCAAATGGGACCGGTAAAACAACACTTTTAAACCTGATGGCAAAGCGGATTTCACCAGATGAGGGAAGTATCGAAACAGGCCGGACGGTTAAGATTGGCTATTATACACAAGGTGAGGAAGAACTGGACGGGACAAAGCGGGTCATTGACTATATCAAGGAACAGGCTGAGGTTATTCATACTGCAGATGGGGAAGTGATTACTGCCGAGCAGATGCTGGAACGATTCTTATTTACAAGAGCAGAACAGTGGAACTTCATCCGGAAGTTATCCGGCGGGGAAAGGCGGCGCCTCTACTTGCTGAAAGTTCTCATGAGAGAGCCGAATGTGCTGCTGCTGGACGAGCCGACAAATGATTTGGATACACAAACATTAAGTGTACTGGAAGATTATTTGGCACATTTTCCCGGTGTTGTCATTACCGTTTCCCACGACCGTTATTTTCTGGATCGAACGGTGGATAAACTTTTTGTATTTGCAGGAAAAGGAAAAGTAAATGTATTCTATGGCAATTATAGTGCCTATTTGGAGGAGCTTCCCGTCCATACCGGGAAAAAGAATCTGAAAAAAACAGGTGACAAAGGAAAACAAAAGCAAAAGAAAAAGCTTTCCTATCAAGATCAGCAAGAATGGAATACAATTGAAGATCATATTATGGAATTGGAAATGAAAATTGACCGGTTACAAACGGAGATTGGGGAAGCAGGCAGTAATTCGGAAAAAGTACAGGAGTTATTTTCCGAACAGCAGGTTACAGAAAAAGAGCTCGAGAGGAAAATGGAACGCTGGGAAGAACTTGCTTTACTGGTAGAGGAAATGAATAAAAAAGAAGAATAACTGTCAGGCTGATGTTTAAATTACTAAATGGATAGGGAAAATAAAGCTAGGGATTCATTCTTAAATGATTTTCAGGGCATTCCAACGATTACTATAATTAAGCGATAACGGGAGGTTACAAAATGAGACTATTTCAGGTCAGGAAAGGGCAGTTTGTCTTTTACCGGAATGAATTGCACAAAGTATATTCAGTTAAGCCAATTCTAAAAAAATCTGTCCACCTATATCGTTTGAAGGATATGACACAAATCCTGACGAGGGCAAGTGAGATTGAACTATACCGGCCGCAGCACAACGATACATTTATTTTTTATGGAAAACGCTACACGATTGATAAGAATAAAGTGCCGGAACCGGGTGATTATATTTTGATTGTCAAGCCTGCACCGGACTTTCTGGATCATTATTCCCTTAATGAAATTGAAAAAGTGGAAAGTGTAGAAGATGGCAATGTAGTAACTACGAGGGATAATGGTGTCAAACATAGTGAATATGTTGTGATGGTTCCAGGGAGAAGTGAAGCCAGTCAGGAAATCGCCTATTATGATAAAAATCTTGTTCCTGAAGAACAGCAGCTTCAAGACGAATCCATCAGTTATCTTGCAGAAACAGATAACACGCTAAAGCCGGTAGTAGGGGATATTTATGAGGATATACATCAGAACACAAAAGCAATGATTGTTGCTATGACCGAAGATGAAGTTGTATTTGGACATGGTCCCCGTGTACACGTGGCGGAACTGCTCGATGAAAATAATTACAGGCTTGTTTATCGTTTTGAAGAGGATTTATAAAACGAAAAAGATTCCAGCTGAGTACTGCACCCTTAAAAGTTAGTGACTTTTGGGGGGGGGGCAGTACTGAGGCTGGAATTTTTTGGATTATTTAAGGTTTGATGGCTGTGATACGAACTGGTGGGTATACTGGTTAATTCATCTCGGTCAAATGTCAGGTAGAAGCACTTTAATAGGGAAGCTTCACTGGAAAAATTGACTGATATGGGATTTTAGAAGTATTTAACTCTGCTTTTAAACCAGAAATCGTTATCAAGGACATCCCGCCCAGAACATTTGCTTTTTTTGTCCATGAGCCCGCTCGTCAAGGACAAAATTGCCAATGGTTTTGCTTCATTTGTCCATGAGCCCGCTCGTCGAGGACAAAGTTGCCCATGGTTTTGTTTCATTTGTCCACGAGCCTGCTCCTCAAGGACAAAATTGCCAATGTTTTTGTTTCTTTTGTCCATGAGCCCACTCGTCAAGGACAAAATAGCCCATGGTTTTGTTTCATTTGTCCATGAGCCCGCTCGTCGAGGACAAAATAGCCCATGTTTTTGTTTCTTTTGTCCATGAGCCCACTCGTCAAGGACAAAATAGCCCATGGTTTTACTTTATTTGTCCACGAGTCCACTCCTCAAGGACAAAATAGCCCATGTTTTTGTTTCATTTGTCCACGAGTCCACTCGTCAAGGACAAAGTTGCCCATGTTTTTGTTTCATTTGTCCACGAGCCCACTCCTCAAGGACAAAATAGCCCATGTTTTTGTTTCATTTGTCCATGAGCCCACTCGTCAAGGACAAAGTTGCCCATGTTTTTGTTTCATTTGTCCCCGAGTCCACTCGTCAAGGACAAAGTTGCCCATGTTTTTGTTTCATTTGTCCCCGAGCCCACTCTTCAAGGACATATTGCCCGGAAAATCAGCTTCATTCGTCCGCGAGATTAACATTCAAGGACATGGCGCAATGTTTTTCTGCTTTCCAACGTGCCCATTCAATATAACTGTTATAAAGCACTTATTCTATATATGCCATGCCCTCAAAAATAAATAAACGCTAAAAAGTATCCCCCTTCACAGACAAAATAATCTCAATAACTAATTATCGAGCTTGGCAGCGGCTTTATAGCCAAGCACATTAATTGGATCCTTTGGAGTAGAGTATGGCGGAGCATAACCAAGCTCCAACTCCGGTAAATCGGCAACAGTCAGTTTTGCATGGATGGCTGTTGCCAATACGGCAAGTCGCTTATCGACTCCATCAAATCCTGCAGCCTGTCCACCATAGATGGTACCGGTTTTTTCATCAAATAATATTTTCAGCCAGAGCTTATCGGATCCCGGAAAATACCTGGCATGAGAATAGGCCTCCAGGTTTGCTTCTCTATAGGTAACCCCCTGTTTATTTAAAGAGGTGCGATTGTGACCAGTTGCCCCTACACTCAAATCAAAAAGCTTTATAATAGATGTACCCAGTGTTCCTTTATATGGCACCGGTTTATTATTCAGATGACTTGCAATAATATATGCCTGACGGTGTGCCGGTGAAGCAAGCGCAATACTCCTTGCTGTGTCCATTACTAAATCTCTCGTTTCAACAGCATCCCCCAGTGCATAAATATTCGGGTCCGCTGTTTGCATATATTCATTTACTTTAATCGCTCCGGTGCTGCCCAGGGTTAAGAAAGCATCAATTGCCAGAGAAGTATTCGGTTTTATGCCCACTGCCATAATATTCAAATCAGAATGTACAGTCTTGCCGCTGTTTAAATGCAAAGTAGTGCCATTATCGGAAAAGGCAGCAATACCATCATTTAAATGAACCTGTACTCCTTTTTCTTCCAGATGTGTTTGCACATGTGCCGCAAGATCGGAATCTACAGCTTTAAATACTTGGGCGGATCTGTCAATGATCGTACATTTTAAACCTAACTTGTGGAGGTTTTCCGCCATTTCCAGGCCAATAAATCCGGCACCTGTTATTGCAACTGTTTTAGGACCGTTATTTTTGATATAGGAATAAATGTCATCCATATCAGGGATGGTATGCAGCGGGAATGTTTTATCATTATCTATTCCCTTAATATCAGGCATGACTGCTGAAGCGCCGGGCGCTAAAATTAAAGTATCATAACCCTCTGCATAGGTATTGGATTCCGTTTTGCAGGTAATCTGCTTTTTGTCCCGGTCTATGGATATGACTTCTGTGTCCGTTCGAACGTCAACATCATATTTTTTGCTGAATTTCGTTTCCGGGAATAAGAGGTGGCTTCTTTTTTTCACTACATCCCCGATATAATAAGGCATCCCGCAGTTGGAAAAAGAAATATGACTTCCTTTATCAAAGAGAACAATTTCCGCGTTCCTATCCTCCCTGCGTATTTGGGCAGCAACGGTGGCACCGCCGCCAACACCTCCAACAATCAATATTTTGCGCACCATCTTAATCTCTCCTTTTCTTAGATTTCAACAGCTTGACGGTACTCTTGTTGCATAATTGAGTCGCCGAGGCTGTGAACTGCGGTGATTTTTTGAACTTTGGTATTTATCTTCTCAACCTTGGCATTTTCACTGTGATCTGCAGCGCTTCCACCGTGAACTTTGGGTCAGAAAATTCGGTCCTTCCTCCAACCGTTTCACGGCTGCAAAAACTGGCAATGCTAATGATCAGGGAATACCTCCCCTGCATCCAATGGGAAAACAGAAACGGGGATTAGTTTTGAGATTCGTTTTACTCTAGGCAAATGCGGCAGGAGAAGCGTAACCGACATGCGTTATATCCTGGGCAAAAGCGGAAGGAGAACCGCAGCTGCTTCAAATTTTTGTCCGCAAACCCCATAGTTCCGGAAAAAAGTAATGGTCAAGCACTTTCTTTAGATAGCCTACCCCCGAAGACCCGCCGGTTCCCGTTTTGTGGCCGATAATCCGCTCCACGGTTTTCATATGCCTGAACCGCCACTGCTGAAACCAGTCCTCAATATCAACGAGTTTTTCTCCAAGCTGATATAATTCCCAATATTTATCCACATTTTTATATATAGTCAGCCACGCTTCTTCCACTGAATTATCCTTTTCATAGGTTTTGGAGAAATCGCGATACAATACGCTATTATTAATGGAAAAGCCCTCTTTGGCAATAGCTTGTATAGCAACATCGTATAATCCCGGAGCTTCATAAGCTTCTTTTAGTACAGCATAAACTTCAGGTTTGTTTTTATAAATCTTTAATATGTACGGTGTTTTGTAACCAAGTACGAACTCAACAAGCCTATATTGATAGGACTGAAAGCCGGACGCATTCCCGAGTTTGTCGCGGAATTCCATATATTCCGCAGGGGTCAAAGTGGATAATACATCCCATGCCTGGATAATTTGTGATTGAATCTTTGAGACCCTTGCAAGCATTTTAAAGGAAGTCTGCAAATTTCCATTCTGAATTGCACTAATGGCCGCCTGGATCTCATGGATAATTAATTTCAGCCACAGTTCACTCACATGATGAATAGTAATAAATAACATTTCATCATGATGGTCGGATAATGTTTTTTGGCTTGATAATAAGGAGTCAAGCTGCAAATAATCCCCATAAGTCATTTTTTTGCTGAAATCGGTATGGATGCTTTTTTCTGAAGCAAATTTATTCTCTTTCGCCATGCTCAAACCCCCTCTCGGAAATCGGCCGTAATACAGCTCGGACCGGGCTGCCGTCCCCTCCTTGAATTGCAAGGGGAAGTGCAATTAATTCATATTCACCCTGCTGCACATGATCAAGCATAATATTTTCCAAAATATTAATGTCCTGCTTATACAGTGCGTGATGTGTTTCCAAATGTTTACTGTCTGCCGGATCAACGGAGGGAGTATCAACTCCGAGCAAAACGACACTATTGAGCTTTAAAAATTCTGCAATATTCTCATGCAAAACAGGCATTTTATCCGGAAAATGATTTGGATTATTCGGTAAAGCGGTTTTTAATAAAACTCTTGGTGCCAGATTAACTTCAGACTTTCTCAAAACGTCAGCTGTTATCACATCGGTATGGCTGACATCCAATACGGCTGCTCTTCCAATATACCTATCCAGGTCAAGTTCATCCACGGTTTTGCCGTCAGAATCATAATGAAAAGGCGCATCAATATGCGTGCCGGTATGCAGGCTTGCACTCATCTGCCCAATATTTGCAGAACCGATTTGTTCTTTTGTATACGTTAATGAAAATTGAAAAGGTGTATCCCCCGGAAATACTGCCATATCATTCGTGAGCGGCTGAGAAATATCAATCCATTTTCCCATTATGCAATCACTCCCCGCTTGTTTTCATATTTTAAATAACTTTTTTCTTCCATAATCGTCTTCAACATTTGCACTGCCCTCCATACTTCTTCAAAAGTATTATATAAAGCAACTGGCGCCAGGCGAATCCCGTTAGGGTTGCGGAAATCCGGGATAATACCATTTGCTTTCAGTGCTTTTGAGATTCGGGCTGCTTCCGGATGTTCCAAATAAACATGCCCGCCGCGTTCGTTATCATTGCTGGGGTTGGAAATATGAAAATCAAATGCAGAGAGTTCTTTTTCTATCAATGCCATAAAGTAGCCTGTCAGATGTAATGACTTGCGGCGAATCCTTTCGATCCCTGCTTCCTGAAATATTTCAAGCGAACCAAGTAATAGTGCTGCACTGAAAATATGCGGTGTCCCAATCTGGTAAGCACCTGCATCGGCTGCTTTTATCAGCGAATGCTCCATATCAAATTGTGACTCCTTGGATGAACTGAACCAGCCGGCAAGCCCGGGTTCTTTATTAAAGTGTTTCTCATTGACATAGAGCGCACCGACACTTCCCGGCCCTCCGTTCAAATATTTATATGTACACCAAAAAGCAAAATCCACGCCCCATTCAGATAAATGATGGGGAATGGCTCCAACGGAATGGCAAAGATCAAATCCGATTAAAATATTCCGTTTATGTGCTTCTTTTGTTAATTTTTTCATGTCTAGAATTTGCCCGCTCCGGTAAAGAACAGATGGAAGCACGACCAGAGCGACATTATCGGTCATTTGCTCTATAATATCATTTGTCTTCAGTGTATTTCCGTCACTGCTTTTCACACGGATTAAATGTCCATCAGGATCTAATCCTCTTAATTGCAGCTGACTTTTCAGTGCATAAATATCTGATGGGAAATTCAGCTCATCTGCCAGGATTTTTGTTCTTTTTCCTGCCGGCCTGAAAAAGGTGGCGGCCAACTGATGCAGGTTGGTTGTCGTGGACCCGGTTACAATTACTTCTTCCGATTTTGCTCCAACTAAAGTGGCAGACATCGAGCCGAGTTTTTCCGAGAAATAAAACCATGGGTGTTTTCCTTCCGTCCATCCGTCAATAGCAAAGGTCTTCCATGATTCTTTTAAGCTCTCCAGCGCTGACTCCGCTCGTTTTGACATGAATCCCAATGAATTCCCATCAAAATAAATAATCTCTTCGTTTACATAAAACTGTTTGCGGAATGCTTTTAATTCATCTGTTTTATCCATGGAAATAGCATATTTCCTGCTGGTATCCAAATTGCTCACCTCATCCAGAAATACATGTATTCATTCCAAGTATAACAGAGCTGGTAAAAAATATTGATGTTTTTCCGTATAAAAGAGGGATTTTAAAAATAATATAGAATACTTAAAATAGGCGAACCTATGTAAGCCCTTACAAAATTGGAGGGGAGGGAATTTACGGGCGCATACGAATGAGTTTAGTTGCTGATGTACAGGCAGGAAACATGGAAAACGCAGAAAGTCTTTATTATCCCGTATTAAAAAATATACAAAGGGGTTGAATCAAATGGCAGAATCGATTTGGTCTTTAGTGCCGCCAATTCTTGCAATTGTTATGGTTCTATTGACTAGAAGGGTCATTTTATCATTGGGGGCAGGGGTTGTTGCCTCGGCATTTTTTATTGAAAGCTTTGATGTTATAGGTTCTCTGATATCCATTTGGGAAGCGTTCAAAGGAGTTTTTGTCGCCGATGGAGCGCTGAATACATGGAATGTCTATATTTTATTATTTGTACTGATGCTGGGGATTATCACTGCGTTTATGAGTATGATGGGCGGGACAAAGGCCTTTGCCGATTGGGCTATAAAAAGGGTGAAGACCAGGGCAGGCGCTCAAATCATGACAATGCTACTCGGTATAATACTTTTTATTGATGATTATTTTAATAGCTTGACGGTCGGTCAAGTGGCAAAACCGGTGACAGATAAAAACCGGATTTCCCGTGCCAAGCTGTCCTATATTGTGGACTCCACAGCTGCTCCAATTTGTGTCATCGCACCAATTTCAAGCTGGGGCGCCTATATTATCGGGATCATCGGAACCATTTTAACAGCACATAGTGTAACGGATTATACGGCATTTGGTGCATTTCTGCAGATCATTCCGATGAATTTTTATGTATGGGCCGCGCTTGGAATGATACTTGTCATAGCTATAAAGCAGGCAGATTTTGGGCCGATGAAACTGCATGAACAAAGGGCGATTAAAACAGGGCAGGTATTGAATCCGGACAGTGATGAAAAGGTAGATACTGCCTCTGAATTGCCTGTCAGTGAGAGAAGAAAAATCAGTGATCTTGTTATTCCATTGGCCGTTCTATTTATAGCAGTAACAGCCATTATGTATATGAATGGATGGGGAGCGCTTGAAGGAGATCGTACCCTGATTAATGTCTTCGGCGAGGCAGACGTTACAGTTGCTTTACTTTATGGCGGCCTTATTGCTTTGGCGGTAACTTTTATATTATTTTCGCGTCATATAGCGAAGGGAAGTCTGAAGGGGAACCAGTTTGGATTGGGCATTATTGCAGGAGCGAGATCGATGCTGCCGGCTTTTTTGATATTAATATTTGCCTGGGCGATAGTCGACTTGATTGATCAGCTTGGGACAGGAACATATTTGGCAGGTGTTGTGGAGGCATCCAGCCTAAGTTTTTCATTGCTTCCGCTGGTCATATTTATCATTGCAGGATTTATCGCCTTTGCAACAGGCACATCGTGGGGCTCGTTTGGCATATTGCTTCCAATAGCCGGACAAATAGCGGCTGCGACCGATGCTTCCCTGATTTTGCCGATGATGGCTGCAGTACTTGCGGGCGCAGTTTTTGGAGACCATTGTTCCCCAATTTCAGATACGACGATACTCTCATCCACTGGATCAAGCTGCCCGCATATTGATCATGTTACAACGCAATTACCATATGCACTAACAGCTGCCGGAATTGCCGGCTTGGGCTATTTGGTACTTGGATTGTCGGGAAATGTATTCCTCGGATTGGTTGTTGTCGTGGCGGGACTCGTTGTTTTATTCGCTGTATTGAAAAAGCCGGATGATTCGGATTTGATACAGGAAGAGCCCGTAGCAAAATAAATTCAAAAATGCAGGAAATGATTGCTGCATACTTATTTGTCAGAAAAAAATCACTATGGCGGTATTAGCGTACCGCCATTATTTCTTGTTTGTTACATTATTAAGTTTTTATACAGGTGTTTTTCCAAGAGGTATAAAGTCTTTCCCGATTGCATATATGTAACCGGAGGATGATGCGGCAGTTGTATACAGGGATTGCAGTATTATAGCCGCCCGGACTGCGCAGGTATATAGTTTAATCCGGTTTATGTCTTCTATGGGTTTGCCTGAAATTTTGCAGGATTAGTATTCATCCGCAAAAATAGTCATCATCAAAATGTAAATTAAAAAAAATATTAAAATTCTATGTTGTTATTTTCAGCATATTGTTTTATACTGATGATATACATATGAAATAACGTTTCATTAATTGAAATGTACAGGAGGTGTAAAACGTTGTCATTTGTTTCTGACAGAGTAAAAAGTTTACCCCCTTATTTGTTTTCCGAATTTCAGAGAAAAAAGAAGGAAATGGAAGCAAATGGGGTAGACGTGATTGATCTGGGAATTGGCGCCCCTGATCTGCCTGCCCCTGAATTTGTGTATGAAAAGTTAGTGGAGGAAGCGAAAAGTCCTTTAAATCACAGGTACTCCATTTATAGCGGTATGCCGTCATTTAGGGAAGCGGTAGCTGCATTTTACAAAAAACAATATGATGTGGCATTGGACCCGGAAACAGAAGTGCTGGCGCTGATCGGTTCAAAAGAAGGAATTGCCAATCTGATTCAGGCAGTTGCCAACCCCGGCGATACAGTCATTATCCCGGATCCCGGCTATCCCGTATACCGTACGGCAGTTCATCTTGCAGGAGGGGTGAGCGTTCCTGTCCCGCTGGATGTGAATAATGGTTATATACCAATTTATGACAGCCTTTCTAAGGAAGAAGTGCAACAGGCGAAGCTGATGTTTCTAAACTATCCGAGCAATCCAACCGCAGCAACAGTGGAACTTGAAACTTTTACTGAAGCAGTTTCTTTTGCGGAAAAAAATAACATTTTGCTCGTAAATGATGCGGCCTATGATCTGGTCACTTTCGATGATTATGTATCGCCAAGCGTGCTGCAGGCCCCAAACGCCAAGAAACATGCGGTGGAATTTGGTTCCCTTTCCAAAAGTTTTAATATGACCGGCTGGAGGATTGGCTTTGCAGTCGGCAACAAAGAAGTAATTCAGGCGCTGGCGACATTAAAAAGCAATATTGATACCTCTCAGTTTATTCCCGTCCAAAAGGCGGCAGAAGCTGCGCTGAGAAGTGACCTTTCCGCAGTAAAAGAAAATAATCGTATTTATAAAAGACGGATGGAAAAACTGCATACTGCATTAAATGAAATTGGCATTAAAACAGAAAAGCCAAGGGGAACAATATTTGTATGGGCAGAAGTGCCGGATGGGTATACATCTGCAGGATTTGCGGATAAAGTTCTGGAAGAAGCGGGAGTGATTGTCACACCGGGGAATGCATTTGGCGACAATGGGGAAGGATTTATCCGAATAGCTTTATCAGTTACGGAAGAGAGGCTGGATGAAGTAATAGGAAGGCTGAAAAAGCTTTCTTAAATGAACCATTACACAGGGTTTGAAACTATTAATCTTGCATTTCTATATTTCAAAATATAGTATTTTTTGAAAACGTTGCCATTGGCAAATGAGATTGTAACTTTGGTGATTGTTTGCCAAGGCTGATGGTTTGCGGGAGTTTTCCCTTAAGCTGTTCAGTTCCTGCAAGAACAGTTGCCAGGATAAAACGTTCCGTCAGATATGTAATACAAAAATATATTATCCATATTTTCAAGGAGGTATTTTCATGGCAGTAACATTAGGTACAGACAAACTAAAAAATTTTATTAACGGGGAATGGGTGGATGTTGAAAATTCAACTGCCGTCATGAACCCGGCAACAGGGGAAGAAATTGTACAAGTGCCATTATCCGGTGCTGCAGATGTAAATGACGCCGTAGAAAAAGCTAAAAAAGCTCAGAAGGAATGGGCGTTGGTGCCTGCTCCGCAGCGTGCCGAGATTTTGCTTGAAGTCGGGAATATTATGAAGGAAAGAAAGGAAAGACTTTCCCGGCTGCTGACGATGGAAAACGGAAAAGTGCTGGAGGAAGCCCGCGGTGAAGTACAGGAAGGCATCGACATGGCCTTTTATATGTCCGGAGAAGGAAGACGTTTATTTGGTCATACGACACCTGCTGAGTTAAAAGACAAATTTGCGATGAGTCAGCGGGCTCCAGTAGGTGTAGTGGGGATCATTACACCATGGAATTTTCCGATTGCGATTGCCACATGGAAATCCTTCCCTGCGATTGTTGCAGGTAATGCAGTAATCTGGAAGCCGGCAACAGAGACTCCAATGATGGCATATGAGCTTGCAAAAATCTTTGAAGAAGCAGGTCTGCCAAAAGGAGTGCTGAACGTCGTGTTCGGTTCCGGTTCACAGGTAGGGGATGCGATGGTGCATCATGATGATATCCGGGTTATTTCCTTTACAGGATCTAATGATACCGGGCGTAATATTGCAGCAGAATGCGGCAGACAGCTGAAAAAAGTCTCCCTGGAAATGGGCGGTAAAAACGCTGTTATTGTCATGGATGATGCAGACCTTGACCTGGCAGTCGAAGGTATTATCTGGAGTGCTTTCGGTACAAGCGGGCAGCGCTGTACAGCATGCAGCAGGGTGATTGTTCATGAAGACGTAAAAGAACAGCTGGAAGGAAAAATCCTGGAAAAAATGAAAGACCTTGCCATTGGGGATGGTCTGGATGAATCCAACACGGTAGGTCCGATTATCAATGAAGCAGGCATGGAAAAAATTAAAAGCTATATCGAAATTGGAAAAAATGAAGGGGCAAAGCTGCTTGCCGGGGGAAATGCTTTAACGGACGGTGAGCATGGAAAAGGCAACTACTTTGCACCAACTCTTTTCACGGACGCTACTGCAAATATGCGAATTGCTCAGGAAGAAATTTTTGGCCCGGTTATTTCTCTTATTCCGGTAAAAAGCTTTGAAGAAGCAATTGAAGTAAATAACGGAGTAATTTATGGCCTGTCCAGCTCTATTTTTACAAAAGATGTGAACCGTGTATTCAAAGCCCAGCGTGACCTGGATACAGGAATTGTATACGTAAATGCTGGAACTACAGGTGCTGAAATTCACCTGCCATTCGGTGGAACAAAGGGAACAGGGAATGGACACAGAGATTCCGGTGTGCAGGCATTGGATGTATTTACTGAGTGGAAAGCGGTCTATGTAGACTATAGCGGCAAGCTGCAGCGTGCCCAGATTGATGTAGAATAATCAACGGCATCCAATATAGGAATAGGCCGGAATATGTTTTCCGGTCATTCCTCTATAAAACATTGATTGCGCTTTCAAAAGTATTGATATTATGGAATTTGCATATAATGTGCATTTCTTAACATAGAATTAAAAGGCTTATAATTTTTGACATAGGGGTTGAGGAAATGAAAATAGGTGTATTAGGTTCTGGATTAATGGGAAAAGAAGCAGCACGGGATTTAGTGAGCAGCGAAGGAGTTACAGCAGTCGGTCTGGCTGATATTGACCTGGATAGAGCACATCAGGTTGTAGATCAACTAAACTCTGACAAACTAACAGCGTATAAGGTAAATGCAAGTGACAGGGCGGACTTGGCAGACTATATGAGCCAATTTGACGTTATTATTAATGCGCTGTTTTATTCCTTTAATGAAATCGTGGCAAAAACAGCTATCCAGGTAGGAGTGCATTCTGTGGACCTCGGCGGGCATATCGGACATGTAACAGATAAAGTGCTGGAAATGAAAGAGGAAGCATCAGCTGCCAACGTAACGTTGATTCCCGATCTGGGTGTCGCACCTGGGATGATCAATATTTTATCAGGCTATGGTGCCGAAAAACTTGATAAGCTGGAAGAAATAAAATTATATGTAGGCGGCATTCCAGTACAGCCGGAACCGCCATTTGAATATAATCATGTATTTTCCATGGAAGGGGTATTTGACCATTATACCGACCCTTCGCTAATTATTAGAAATGGAGTTAAACAGGAAATTCCTTCTTTATCAGAAGTGGAAACGGTACATTTTGAAAAATTTGGTCCATTGGAAGCGTTTCATACATCCGGCGGAACTTCCACTCTGTCTCTGTCCTATCCGGAATTGAAAACACTGGAGTATAAAACGATACGCTATCGCGGTCATGCGGAAAAGTTTAAACTGCTGGTTGATTTGAATTTAACCCGGATGGATTATGAAGTGGATGTCAAGGGTCAAAAAATTAATCCGAGAGAAGTGCTGTTGAAAGTGCTTGATCCTATTGTAGAACTTGGAGACAAAGATGATGCAGTTTTACTGCGGGTTGCGGTTTCCGGCGAAAAAGACGGAGCACCTGCCACCTATGTCTATGAAATGACCACCTTCAAGGACAGGGAAACAAATGTCACTGCAATGGCACGTGCTACAGCAAATACCATTTCCGCAGTCGCTCAAATGCTTGGAAATGGCACTATTACAAAAAGAGGGGTCTACCCGCCTGAAAAGATTGTGGCAGGGGATATTTATATTAAGGAAATGGCAAAGCGCGGGGTAAATATAAAAGAGAAATTTAATGCTGTTCAAGCTGCAGTCAAAGCCCAGTAAGTTTGAGGCCGGGACAAAACCTGGAAGAAGTAATAATGAAACGAATGATCCAAAGAAAGTTTTGATTGGATTTCTCACTTGTGCCAATGAAGAAAGCAAAGTCTATTCCGGAACGACTTTAAGCACAAGTTAAGGATGTTCGTATTTCTATTTACTAAAGTTGTTTTGTCCTGCCCTCAGCTTTTTTTACTGCCGCTAACCATTAGGTATGCTTTTACAGCACAGGTATAGCGTACTTTTATTTGTATTCCCGGTATTTTTTTGATAGAAAAAGAGTATGGAATTAATGGTGCTCGCTGCAAAAGGGGATAAAACAATGAATCAAAGTGTACTAAAAGCATTAAAGCTATTGGATTTATTTACAGAGGAAACTTATGAATTATCATTGAAAGAAATTTCCCTCCGTTCCAATCTCCCGAAACCAACAGCTTACCGGCTCTTGTCAGCATTGGAAGAGGCCGGTTTTTTAAATAAAGCAAAAGAAAACGAACATGACAGCAGATACCGGCTCGGGTTAAAGCTTCTTGAATTGGGGCAGCTGGTTTCAGACAAATTGGAAGTACGAAAGATCGCTCTTCCTTATATGCAGCAGCTGGGAAAAGAAATCAATGAGGTGGTTCACCTGGTTGTGATTAATCAGGGAGAAGCGACGTATATCGAAAAGGTGGACAGCACCAGGGCACTGCGGCTATATACAAGGGTTGGAAAAAGTGCTCCGTTATACGCGGGTTCCGGCCCCAAGCTGCTGCTTGCCTATTTACCTGAAAAAAAGCAGGAGGAAGTTATCCAGCTAGCTAAATCAGCAGTCTATCCAAACGGGAAACCCATTCAAACGGACCAGCTGAAGGAAGATTTGCATAAAATTAAAGAGGAAGGCTTTTCCTGGAGCGCCGGAGAACAGGATGAAGACACAACAGGCATATCCTATCCGATATTTGATTTCCGTAATGAAGTAGTTGCCGCATTGGCAGTCAGCGGTTTGTCCAGTCATTTTACAGGGGAGCATCTGGAACTGATCAAGCAGAAAACAAACCAGACAGCGGGAGAAATTTCTGATAAACTTGGGTTTAAAAGGTTGGAAAGGATATGAGTATGTTGAATAATACTGTTTTTATTGCAGGCCATGCAAGGCTGCCTTCCGGAATGGCTGCAAAAAGCATCTATGAAACGCTTACCATTACTGCTGAAATTGATAAAAAATATAGTGTGATCGTTACAGCAAACTGCACACTGGCAACGGATCACGGAAGAGACTTCATTCAGCACCTGCTAAAGGGCTATAGTCTGCAGGACGGGATAGAGGAACCGGTAAATGAAGTAAAGGACAGGTATTTGGGGAAAGCAGGGAATGCTTTGGCTTCTGCATTGAAGGATTTGTATAAGCAGTATGAAGCCTACAAAGGAAAAGAAGTACAGTAGATTATTAAACGGAATCTGTTTTAAAAGCAGCATATATAAAATAGATTATAGGGATACTAATCATAAGTGGTTTAGTATCTCTTTTTATTTTATGACAGTCTTTAGTTCTCACTGACATGAAAGTACTCCCCTGGGCGGGCTATGATTACCATCACTGCTTCTTATAATAACCTTACAGCGGATTAGAGAAACTTATAATTATACAATGAATAAATGTACCCTGTCAATGAAAAAATTGCTTTATTTATGAATGTATGTTAATATATAATTACAGTAATTTTGAGAGAACATTCGTTGATTATGTGCGCAATTTCTTTTGGATGTTGGGTGCGTTTTTTTATTGGACACTATTTTATTCATGCCAGTTGGTCCTAAGAGGCGACTGCTTGGAAAATGGGTAAAATATTCACCTATTAATAATATACAGGGAGCGTGGGTTAATGAATTTACTGCACAAAGAAATAACTCATAAAGTGTTTGGTGAAGGGGATATCGTGAAACAGGATGAATCTTTTATCACGGTTGAATTTAATGATGATGTTAAAACATTCGTTTACCCTGATGCTTTTGGACGGTTTATAAAACTAAAGGACCAGGATACTGCAAGGTCTCTGAAAAAAGTAATTGCTGCAAAAGAAGTGGAAAAGGCAGAACTTGAAAAGAAACGCAGGGAAGAAAAAGAACGGCAGGAGCTTGAACAGCAGCGCAGGGAGAAACTGAAGAACCATAAAATCCATGAAAGCTCACAAATTGTTTTCTGGCTGGATGAAGAAGAACTGCAAAATGTGTTTATCGACTGGCAAGTATCTCCCGGCAGAATTCAAAGCGGAAAAAATAAAGGGGAGCCTAACAGACCCGCCCGGCTGTCTCCAAACAGCGCAGTTCTTCTGACTGTAAGAAAGCCGGACAAACCGGAAACAGACAGGCAGATTATTGGTCTCTACATGGTAGACGAAACATTTACCGGCGAGCTTAGCGATGATGGAATGGTTCCGGCTCATGCAAAATTTAGAATTAAACTCACTGATCAAGAAGCTGAGAAAATGCTTTTTTGGAATTATTATGTCAATAATAATTATCCCCACCGAAAGACGTGGAATTCTGGTAAGTATCGCTATTTTGACAATATCTGGACTGCTCAGATTCTAAAAGATATCATTGCCTTAAAAAAGAATGATGAAGAAGTTAAAGCAGCTGAAGACTTTCTGGAATACTTCTGTAAAATGAATGTCCTGGACATGGACAACATTCCGGAGGCGAACGGTGCTTTAAAGCAATCATAAGATGACATATAGGGACGGTTTATATGCTTTGTCAAAGCGTATGAACCGTCCCTTGTAGTATTTATCACTCCCGGAACTGTCCCTTACAAAGAAATGATAACATTAATCATCCAATGCCAATGGAAACATATTTTTCTTCCAGGAATTCTGCCATGCCGTGATGTCCGCCTTCTTTGCCGATGCCGGACTGCTTAATTCCGCCAAATGGTGCTTCAGGTGTGGCTGGAAATACGTCATTAATCCCGACAATTCCGTAATCCAGCTTTTCGGATGCTCTGATTGCCTGGTTCGTGTTTTCCGTGAATATGTAGGCGGCCAAGCCGTAATCTGTATCATTAGCCTTTTGAATTACTTCATTTTCATCATGAAACGTCTGAATGGGAATAATCGGTCCAAATGTTTCCTCGTTCATGATTTTCATATCATCATCTATATTTGAAAGAATGGTAGGATTATAGAAATGTCCATTAAGATTGCCTTCCCAGTATCCGCCGCCGGAGACTACTTTTGCACCTTTTTCAACGGCATCCTCCATATGGCTGTGCACTTTTTCAGATGCTGCTTTATTGATTAAAGGTCCCAGTTCCGTATCATCTTCCATACCTGAGCCAACTTTCATTTTGCCGACCTTTTCTTTCAGCGTTTCTGTAAATTTGTCTGCGATGGATTCATGCACAAACAGGCGGTTGGTACAAATGCAGGTTTGTCCGCTGTTCCTGAATTTGCTCGCCAGCACAAGTTTGGCTGCTTTATCAATATCTGCATCTTTAAATACAATGCTCGGTGCATGTCCGCCAAGTTCCAGAGAGAGTTTTTTTACATGTTCTGAGCTTTCGCGCATTAAGTATTTTCCAACTGCAGTAGAACCGGTAAAGGTGATTAAACGAACCTCTTTGTTGGTTAACATGGCATTACCTATTTGCTGTGCATCTCCTGTCACCATATTAACCACCCCTTTAGGCATTCCTGCTTTTTCAAAAACCTTTATAATTTCCACAGCAGAGAGTGGTGTTTCTTCTGATGGCTTCAGGACGACGGTACATCCGGCAGCAAGCGCGGGACCAAGCTTCCTGGTAATCATGGATGATGGGAAATTCCACGGTGTAATGGCCCCTACTACACCGACCGGTTTCGGAATTACAAGCATACGCTTGGATTGTGCCGATGATGGGAGCCATTCCCCGTAGGCACGTGCAGCTTCTTCAGCATACCATAACAGAAATGCAGCCGCCCCTTTTACCTCTCCGATGGCTTCTTTTAATGGTTTACCTTGCTCTGAAGTCAAAATTCTGCCTAAGCGCTCGGCATCTTCTGTCATCAGCTCGGAAGCCTTATACAAAATATGCGACCGCTTTCTTCCCGGCATCTCGCTCCAGGGGGGGAATGCCTTTGCTGCGGCCTTGATTGCTTCCTCAGCCTCTTTTTTTCCTCCGTTAGCCACTTTCGTGATCGGCTCCAGCGTGGCAGGGTTATAGACGGTGTCTGTCTGCTGTTCATTCACTGCTCTCCATTCCCCGTCAATGTAAATACTTTTGGTTAACTTTTCAAACATGTCAGAAACCTCCCTTTCTTCTTATCATATCGCATAATTCACCCGAATATCAACACAGGAGGGTCAGCCCTCCGCCGGATTGATGCAGCTTACTTTAGCCTGGCGGAAGTCTGACCCTCCCAGTGTAAAACGTAAATATATAGATGAATAGTAAGATTTATTTTGCGTATTCTGTTTCATTCCATGCAGGCAGCATTTTATTTAATTCCTTATCTTCGCGATAGCCAAGTACATATTCTGCCTGCATCACTGTATGGATTTCACGGGTGCCTTCGTAAATAACCGGTGCTTTTGAGTTGCGCAGGAATCGCTCAACCGGATATTCATCGGAGAACCCGTATGCCCCGTGGATCTGTACGGCATCATCTGCTGCTTTATTTGCAAAATCACATGCCTGCCATTTGGCAAGAGAGGTTTCTCTCGTATTGCGTTTACCTTGGTTTTTCAGTTCCCCCGCCCGATAAACAAGCAGACGGCTCATTTGCAGTCCGGCTTCCATATCAGCAATCATTTTTTGCACCAGCTGATGCTTGCCGATTTCTTTTCCAAATGTTTTTCGCTCATGGCAGTATTTCACGCTTTCTTCCAAACAGGCCATGATTTGTCCTACAGCACCGGAAGCAACCGTAAATCTTCCATTATCCAAGGCCGACATGGCAATCTTAAATCCTTCACCTTCTTCACCCAGCATGTTTTCCTTTGGCACTTTTACATTATCGAAGAACAGCTCACCGGTATTTCCGGCTCTGATTCCCAGTTTTCCTTTAATGGCTTTGGATGAAAAACCTTCCCAGTCGCGTTCGACAATGAATGCCGATATTCCTTTATGTCTTTCGGAGCGATCCTTCGTATAGGCAAATACAAGGAAATTATCCGCAGTATCACAAAGGGAGATCCAGGTTTTCTGTCCGTTGAGGATGTAGTAATCCCCTTCTTTAACTGCCGTCGTTTCCATCGAAGCCACGTCAGATCCTGCTCCCGGTTCTGTCAGTCCAAAAGCGGCAATTCTTTCGCCCTTTGCCTGTGGTACCAGGTATTTCTGCTTCTGTTCTTCATTTCCCCATTGCAGGATAGTCATACTGTTAAGCCCAGTATGCACGGATACGGCTGTACGGAAAGCAGTATCCCCGCGTTCCAGCTCCTCACAAACGATGGCAAGCGAATTATAATCCATGCCGCTGCCCCCGTATTCCTCAGGGATACATACACCCATCAGACCAAGTTCCGCAAGCTTTTGTATGATCGCGGGATCAAATTTACCCTCCCTGTCCCACTGGGCAATATGCGGCAAAATCTCCTTGTCCGTAAAGTTTCTTACCGTGGTGCGCAGCATTTTTTGTTCCACTGTAAATTCAAAATTCATGTAGATCCTCTCCTTATTTATTGTTTATCTTTAAATGTGCAAGAATTTCCTCATTATGTTCGCCCGCATCAGGCGGATGCTGTCTGAATGTGACAGGCGTTCTGGATAGTTTTAATGGACTCCCGATCATTTTGATGTCTCCGGCAGTAGGATGGTCATAATCTACAAACATATCCCTCGCCTGCAGTTGAAGATCACCGGCAACCTCAGCAATGTTTTGAATCGGTCCGCATGGAATATTATGCTGCCTGCATTGTTCCTGCCAATATGACGTTGTTTTTTCCAATAGCTTCTTCTGCAAAAGCGGAACGATGGTCTCTCTGTTTTTCACCCTGTCCGGGTTTGTTTTAAATCTCGGGTCTGTGGCATATTCCGGCTTTCCTATTAACTTGCACAGCATACTGAATTGATTATCATTTCCCACTGCGATAACCATTTCACCGTCCCTGGTTTTAAAAGTTTGATAGGGTACAATGTTTGCATGATGATTGCCGAGTGCTTTCGGAATTTCACCGGACATCAAATAATTGCTTCCAACATTTACAAGCGCACTTACGGCAGAATCATATAGTGAAATATCAAGCTTTTGACCTTTTCCTGATTGAGTTCTTTCCAAGAGGGCTCCCTGAATTCCAATACAGGCATACAATCCGGTTAAAATATCCGTGATTGCCACACCCACTTTTTGGGGGCCGGAATTTTCATCTCCAGTGATACTCATAAACCCGCTCATTGCCTGGATAATAAAATCGTATCCGGGTATATCTTTATTTGGCCCGGTTTCGCCGAATCCTGTGATGGAGCAGGAAACAATTCCCGGATTAATTTCTGCCAGGGTGTCGTAATCCAGTCCAAAGCGTTCCATCGTGCCGGTTTTAAAATTATTAATGATGACGTCACTTACCTTTACGAGCTCTTTGATCAAAGCCACTCCTTCTTCAGACTTTAAGTCGGCGGTGATGCTTTTTTTATTCCGGTTTGCACTTAAGTAGTAGGCACTCACATCTTTTTTAAAAGGAGGTCCCCATCTTCTGGTCTCATCACTTCCGCCCGGCGCTTCAACTTTAATTACTTCGGCACCAAGATCCCCTAATATCATGGTACAATAAGGACCGGCGAGGACGCGGGATAAATCCAGAATTCGAATATGCTCTAATGCACCTGACAATGTTTTCACCTCTTCCTCTATAAAATAAAAAAAGCCAGTTCAAATCAATTACAGTCATAAAAGCTGTAACGATGACTTGAACTGGCTTGTATCCGCCGCTAGGGCCCCGGAATGGGACTGCAGGCAGATTAGGCAGTCTTTGTTGTCGTTCGAAATGTTTTCTCATGAGGTCGTATTGACCTGCTGCTGTTTCCTGGTATCATGTGTTTTTGAATGGGAATTATTCTAAGACATGATTAACTATACCCTATTATATAATTATCTGAAAGGTTTGTAAACAAGTTAATCATATTTATTGAACGAATTATTCACATAATTGTTTTTCCCTGCCGGCTTCCGGGTAATCAGGTTCTTTTATTTAGTAGCCTTTTGCAGTTTGGTAATCATTTTCAAGGAACGTCCTGTACCAATCGCTACTGATTCCAGCGGATTTGGCGCAATATGAACCGGCACGATAATTTCATTGGAAAGCCATTCCTTCATACCATTTAACAGGGCTCCGCCGCCTGTCAGCACGATGCCATGGTCTACAATGTCCCCGCTTAACTCAGGCGGGCAGTTTTCCAGTGTGGCGCGGATTGTTTCCAAAATCTGTCCCAGGGATTCTTTTAAAGCTTCATGTATTTCCGCAGACGTAATGGTCACGGTTTTTGGCAAACCGGTTACCATATCCCTCCCGCGTATTTCCAGTGTTTGTTCTGTATGATCCGGATGGGCGTAGCCGATTTCCATCTTAATATTTTCCGCAGTCCGTTCTCCAATTAAAATGTTATAATTCTTTCTGATGTGATGGATAATTTCCTCGTCCATTTTATCCCCGCCGATTCGCAGGGAATTGGATGAAACAACACCGCCAAAGGAAATAATCCCTACCTCAGAAGTACCTCCGCCGATATCTACAACAACATTGGCGATCGGCTCATCCACAGGGAGATCGGAACCAATGGCAGCAGCGACAGGCTCTTCAATTAAATGAACCTGTTTTGCCCCATAGCTGGTGACAGCGTTATGGATGGCGCGGCGTTCTACAGTTGTACTGCCAGAGGGAGTACATACTACTACGACCGGTTTCCTCATGGACAGGCCGATTTTTTTGCTTAATTTTTTCAGGAATTCTTTCAGCATTTTCGCCGTGATATCATAATCAGCAATCACGCCGTCCTTCAGCGGGCGTATCGGAATAATATTTTGCGGTGTTTTTCCCACCATTTCTTTTGCTTCCGCTCCGACTGCTACCACTTCTTTCGTATTTACATCAATCGCTACAACCGATGGTTCATTTAATACAATACCTTTTGATTTTGAATAGACAAGTATATTGGCGGTTCCAAGGTCAATTCCAATTTCAGCAGTGGATAACATAATTAAATCCTCCATTGTTTCCTTTATTTTGCATGATTTTACATTGCTGTCTGTATAAGTACATCAATGACTCAAAGTAAAGCCGGTTTCTCACATGTTTCTGCAATTAATAATTATTTAAGCGGCATATCTTGCAATACCGTTTTTTAAAATAGTGCTACATTATAAATTAAAGGATGTATAAGGGGGAAATCAAGTAACATTTTGGTTACAAAAAAATGGGTTTTGTAATATAAGAAGCAGATTTCAAGGATGTCAATAGAATAATAGATGTAAAAATTTCCTGTGTAACTGTCCTTTTCCAATTTACCCGATTTTTGGTGATGGTAAACTGCAGAGAAGACAAGGTTTCTAAAATTTTTTTCCTCCAAGTTTTGATTGCGGAAAATTATACCATGAATGTGACAAAAAATGCATGCTATGATGATAATGCAAAACAAAAAAAGGAGTGAGCAAAAGCATGATGAAAAAACTAAGTATCATCACAGCTTTATTTACTATTTTATTCAGTGGTATATTTATCTCTACTGCAGCAGCTTCTGCATCCGACCAGGAACAGCAGAATTCATCATATAAAATCTACTATTCTATAAATAAGGTGCAAAAGCATTTGTCCGGAAATGAATTCTGGCAGAAGTTTTGGAACAAGCATCAGCAGCATTCAGAACAGAATGTTGAACAGCAGCCAGAGCAAAACAATGCTCCGGAAGAAGAAGTAACAGAAAAACAAGAAGAGCAGAATAATGCTCCGGAAGAAGGCGCAACAGAAAAACAAGAGGAGCAGAACAATGCTTCGGAAGAACAGACAGTAACAGAGCAAGATAAACAAAATACAGATAACAATGCTGAGGAACTAAGTCAATTTGAGCAGGAAGTTGTTGAATTGACGAATGCAGAAAGAAGCAAGCATGGCCTGCAGCCATTGCAAGCTGATCCGGAATTGAGCAAGGTTGCCCGTGAAAAATCACGTGATATGGCAGCGAACAATTATTTTGATCATAATAGCCCGACTTACGGCTCACCATTTGATATGATGCAGCAATTTGGCGTCAATTACCGGACAGCTGGTGAAAATATTGCAAAAGGCCAGCGCAGCCCGCAAGAGGTAGTTAACGCATGGATGAACAGTGAAGGCCACCGTGCCAATATCCTGAACGCTGATTTCACTCATATTGGTGTAGGCTATGTAGAACAGGGAAATCACTGGACACAGATGTTTATTGGTAAATAATTAACTAATCTATACGAAGGCGTAATGCCAAAGACCGTATGAGAGAAACGGCCATCAATCTTTTTACAGGATTGGTGGCCGTTTTTTAATGGGGATTTTGGATTCTCTTATAGTCTGTATACCGTCTGTCATGGAGGTAATTCTTTTCTTGTATAGGGGAAAGATAAAAAATAGCCTAACCCATAGGGGGAGTACTATACTTTATAATTCAAGTCTATCCGATATAATAATGGGTAAGGAATTAAAAAGGATAATACAATGACTATTTGCGGGGTGATCATATTGGTCCAGGGTGTAGCTAATTGGAATACTGAAACGACGGAGGAATGGCTGCAGAATTATGTTGATGACTGGGTTTCTTTTTACCGGAAACATACGGAAGATGGAAACGTTGCTTCCTATATTCCGATATTAGGTGAGGCGAATAAAAACCATTTGGGTATTTCCATTCTTGGCAGTGATGGGCTTTCCATTCGTTCCGGGGATACAGATATATCTTTTACCATTCAAAGCATTTCCAAGGTGTTCAGCTATATTGTTGCCTGTATGACCAGGGGGGTGTCCTATGTGCTTGATCGAGTGGATGTGGAGCCTACCGGTGAAGCTTTTAATTCGATTATGCATCTGGAAATGAGAAACCGGCTGGAAAAACCTTTTAATCCTTTAATTAATGCCGGTGCCATAACAGTAAGTTCCATGCTTGAAGGGGATACATCAGATGAAAAATTAAATCCTTTATTTGAACTGTTTGAACGTATACTTGGTTATCGGCCGGAAATTAACGTAGAGGTATATGAATCAGAGAGGGATTCTTCCATGAGGAACCGGGCTATTGGCTATTATCTACTGGAAACAGGATTTCTTGAATCAGATTTAAATATTACGTTGGAGACCTATTTCAAACAGTGTTCAATAGAAATTACCATTGACGATCTGGCCAAGATAGGGACAGTGCTGGCAAACGACGGGGAAGATCCGGCGACAGGGGAAGAGGTTATACCCCGCCAGGTAGCGAGGCTGTCCAAGGCATTAATGTTGACTTGCGGCATGTATGATGCATCAGGGAAGTTTGCGGCCTACGTTGGGGTCCCCGCAAAAAGCGGTGTATCCGGGGGGATTATTGCGGTCAGTCCGCCGAGGGTGCGGGAGGAAAGCCTCCCATTTAAAAATGGCTGCGGCATTGGTGTTTATGGTCCTGCCCTCGATGAACAGGGAAACAGTATTGCAGGCATCAGACTGCTGCGTCATATTGCCAACCAATGGGATTTAAGCATATTCTAAATAGATACATTGAAAGGTGGCCAAAAATGTGCGGAAGATATACGCTGCTTGCAGATGAATTGGATATTATCAAGGCGTTTGACTTGAATCAGGATCGGATTGAAAACTATGAGCCAAGTTATAATGTGGCTCCCGGCCAGGATGTACTGGCGGTTATTCATGACGGCAAAGAAAAAAGGGCTGGATACCTGAGATGGGGACTGGTGCCGTCATGGGCAAAGGACGAAAAGATTGGCTACAAAATGATCAATGCCCGCAGTGAAACTGCGCATGAGAAACCGAGCTTTAAAAAACTAATGGAGAAAAAACGCTGCCTCATTATTGCAGACAGCTTTTATGAATGGAAAAAGACGGAGAACGGAAAACAGCCTAAAAGAATTCAGGTTGAAAACAGAGGGCTTTTTGCATTTGCAGGACTGTGGGATAAATGGGTAGAGGATGGAAAAGTTTTGTTTACCTGCACTATTTTAACGAAAGAAGCCAATGATTTTATGCAGGACATTCACCACAGAATGCCGATTATCTTGCCTAAATCAAAGGAAGAGGAATGGATTGCCGCTAATTTTGACAAACCGGCAGATGCCCGGAAGTTTATACAGGGAATTCAGGAGGAAGCCTTTACGGCATATGATGTTGATACTTATGTAAATGCAGCAAAAAATAATGATGCTGCTTGTATTAAACCGATAGCTTAATGGTTTCTTATCTATTATAAAACCTGGCTTATTGTTAAAGGGCTTCTGACAATGTGTACTTTACTTTCCGGAAGATTTTGCTTTGGAGCGATTGCATTATGCGCAACAAGGGGGGCTAACGAATCAAAAAAGGATTGAGCCGGTATAACGGCTCAATCCTCTTATAACGGCAGATTAAGCTCTGCCTGCTTTTTCAACTCTTTCCTGTTCTTTTTCCTCTTCCCGCACTTTCATAAATTTCCTTGTTTCATAGACAACTACACCGGAAAGACCCAGGAGTCCAATTAAGTTCGGAATAGCCATCAATGCGTTGAAAATGTCGGCTATGCCCCATACAAGGTCCAGCTGGGCGATCGCGCCAAAAAATACAACGATAACAAAAAATACTCGATAATAAGGAACTAGATTATCACTGTTGAATAAGTAACTAAAACATTTTTCACCATAGTATGACCAGCTGATCAATGTTGAGAAAGCAAAGAATGCGATAGCTAGCGTAACAATGATATTACCTAAATCACCAAGGAAAAATGTGAAGGAAGCGTTCGTCAGGGAACCGCCTTCGATTCCTGTGCCTGCCAAATCAGCCATAACGATGGTAATCCCGGTAATACTACATACGATTATGGTATCAATAAAGACCTGTGTCATGGACACAAGAGCCTGACGGCCGGGGTAGTCCGTTTTTGCGGCTGCAGCTGCTATTGGTGCAGACCCGAGGCCAGCTTCGTTGGAGAACACCCCGCGTGCAACCCCGTAGCGGATAACTGTACCCAGTACACCCCCGCCGGCAGCCTGTGCAGTAAATGCATCAGTAAAAATTAAATTGATTGCAGCCGGTACAATATCGATGTTCATGAAAAGAATAAATAATCCACCCAAAATGTAAAATAAGGCCATAAAAGGAACGAAAAAAGCAGTAACTCTTCCGATGCTTTTAATTCCGCCAATAATAACCAAGCCAGTCAAAATAGTCAGTATAATCCCTGTAGACCATGCCGGAATACTAAAGGTATCATTCAATGCATCCGAAACAGCTTTTGATTGGACGGTATTTCCAATTCCAAAAGCAGCCACCGCGCCAAATAATGCAAATAGAATAGCAAGCCATTTTTGTTTTAACCCTTTTTCCAGATAATACATTGGCCCGCCGGACATTTCACCTCTGCTGTTTTCCACGCGGTATTTAACGGCAAGTATAGCTTCCGCATATTTGGTTGCCATCCCGACCAGTGCTGTAACCCACATCCAGAAGACAGCGCCCGGTCCCCCCAAGATAACAGCTGTTGCTACCCCAACAATGTTCCCTGTACCTATCGTAGCAGCCATTTGCGTCGATAAAGCCTGGAAATGGGAGATATCCCCTTTTGACTTTTTATCCTGTTTAGAAGGACTGAATGCTAATTTTAATGCATAAGGCAGTGCTCTTACTTGCAGGAATCCGAGCCGGATCGTTAAATAAATCCCTGTACCAACCAGAAGAATTAGTGTGAACGGTCCCCACACAAACCCTCCTATGGCATCAATAATATCTTGCATACTTCTTCCCCCTTTGTATTAATTATTTGTAACTAGTATTAAATATTCCAAAAATTCAAGGCTTTGTCAACCCTTATTTGAATTTTATTAGTATTATTAAGAAAGGGTATATTCATGCTTCACAGTTTTTTACCTAACTATTCGCGCTTACAGGTAAACCTTTGCGATTTTTGCAGAATCATGCGTATAATAATGGTAAAATGGATTGCGGGTGAATAAAATGATAAGTGTTTTGTTTGTTTGTCTTGGAAATATTTGCCGCTCGCCGATGGCGGAAGCAGTCTTCCGGGATAAGCTTGAACAGAAGGGGCTTACCGGAAAAATATCCGTTGACTCGGCAGGTACAGGTGACTACCATGTTGGAAAAGAGCCGCATAAAGGTACTAGAGAGCTGCTGGACAGAAATCATATTTCTTATGAGGGCATGCTGGCTAGACAGGTAAGTTATGGAGATTGGTCGAAGTTTGACTATATTATTGCAATGGATGACCAGAATATAACGGATTTAAGCAGGATAAATAAAGAAACAGAAGATGTTTATATTGCGAAATTAATGGATTTTGTTGATGATCCCGGTGATGAAAATGTACCCGATCCATACTATACAGGCAATTTTGATTATACGTATGAACTTGTGTCTGAAGGGTGCAGCAAATTGCTGGATTTTATATTGAAAAAGCACACTATTTCATAAAGGAGAGAGTAACAATGGGTAAAAGGAAATTGATAGTGAGTGTAGTGACCGGAGCTGCACTTGGGGGTTTAGTGGCTTTATTTGATAAAGAAACAAGAACATATACAAAAAGTAAATTAGGTACTGTAAAAAGAAGTTCCAGCTATTTACTGAAAAACCCATCAGAGGCCGTTCATAATGTTCGCGTTGCATTTGATACATTTAATAAAAACTTTGCCAACGGAGCGGAAAATGCCATCAACGCACTGGAGCAGGTGGAAAACTCTTTGGACAAAATAACTAATAAAAATGAGGCTGACCGAATAGAATAGACAAACCGCGTAGGGAATATACTCCTTGTGTTTTTGCTGCATATTAGTTTTTTAAAATATGCAGCGTATTTGTTCCTGGGGAGTGGATTGATTGAAAAGAATAGTAAACATCGGATTGCAGCTATATGAGAGAATAGAAAAAGTGGATGTTTTTGGGTTAGCGGCACAATTGGCGTATTTTTTTCTGCTGTCTCTTTTTCCGTTTTTATTGGTGCTGGTGACACTTGTTGGTTTTTTGCCATTTGATGATATAGCGGTGGTAGAATTTATTAACAGGTACGCCCCTGATCAGATCAGCGATTTAATCGAGTCAAATGTCCAACAGCTTATGCATCAGCAAAGCGGCGGTTTGTTATCAATTGGAATTATCGTTACCTTATGGTCGGCATCCAATGGGGTAAATGCCCTTATGCGGGGTTTTAACAGAGCATATGAGGTGGAGGAGAATCGTTCGTTTATTGTGTCCAGATTAATTGCTGTTGTGCTTACTATCGGAATGATTATCGTTATTATTACTGCTTTGCTTCTGCCTGTGTTTGGCAGGATGATTGGTGTCTACCTTTTTTCTTTCTTTGGTTTATCGGAAGGATTTATTACAGTTTGGGAATCTGTCAGGTATATAACTTCATCGGTTGTATTTTTTGTCGTTTTCCTGGCTTTATATGTCCTCGCTCCGAATAAACGGATTTATTTTAAAAATGCGATATGGGGAGCTGTTTTTGCAACGGTCTTTTGGCAGCTTACCTCACTGGCCTTCTCATTTTATGTTAATACCCTGGGGAACTACTCAGCTACATACGGGAGTCTTGGTACAGTAATTGTACTCATGCTATGGTTTTATATTTCTGCTATTATCATTATGCTGGGCGGGTTGATTAACGCGTTCATAAGGGAAAAATCTGCCTGATATCATTAATTCTGCCACATGCAGACAGATTGGTTTATAAAGCAGGATAAACAGCTGGATAGCTTTGGAATGATGTCTTGATTGATAAATGAAGCATCCATGAGATTGTTTAGAGGAGAAAATGTTCCTGATTGCTCCTGGGTAATCTCCTTTTAACCTGATTGTAATTGCTTAACGAGTTTAAATTTATGCCTCCGTGGAATTGTATATGTGAAATAAATTTTAAGGAGGCTGGATAAGATGGCTAACAATCAACAATTTAAGACAGGTGAAAAGGCACCGGAAAGCGGCAAATATAAAGTGGACAAGCTGCAAAACGGTAATAACGCCCAGGACAACACGGAAATCAATTTAAACGAAGGGGATCAGTTTCCGCCTTCTCCATCTGAAAACGAAGCAGCTTATTGGGTGAAATCGTCATAGTCCGGCTTGCAATACGCCACAAAATATATCTTTGATCAATTGATAAAATGGAAAAACACACCTCTATATGTTAAAAACAAGAGGTGTGTTTTTTGTTGTTTGGAACTTCTCAGCTGGTTGGGAAACAGTTTGCTTGACAATACTGTGCATACGGCCGGAGTAAACCAGTGGTGTTCGTGATTTTGGAAAAGTCATATATTAAGACAATTACAGCTGTGGCCAAAGCTATATCTGTACCTTCCACCCAGAAAACATTTTTTAAAAAATATTTCAGCACACATCGAAATATAATCAAAAGGAGAAACGGAACATAAAAAAAAGTTTGTAAAACTTTTGTATTTAAGTCATAAAGTTGTTACAATTTACACTGTGAATTTAATATAACAATAGGGGTGATTAGGTTGAAACAGATGAAATTATTTCTTTTTGTAACAGTATTAACGCTGGCTTTATCAGCGTGCGGAAGTGAAGAGGAGAATGATAACAGCAGTGACGAAGGGGATGTAACAGACGAAAAATGGGAGGAGATCCAGGAAGTCGGAGAAATTGTGGTCGGGACTTCCGGCACATTGCTGGCCGCCTCTTTTTATGATGGAGAGGAAGAGAGTGAGGACCAGTTAACGGGTTATGATGTGGAAGTGATGCGGGAGGTAGCAAAACGGCTTGATCTTGATATTTCTTTTGAGATTATGGGAATTGACAGTATGCTGCCGGCCATTAACAGCGGAAGAATTGATATAGCAGCAAATGATATAGAAGTTACCGACAAGCGTCAGGAAGAATTTAATTTCAGTGACCCGTATAAATACTCCTATTCCACTATGGTAGTCAGGGAAGAGGATAATTCAGGCATTGAGTCGCTGGAAGATCTGGAAGGGAAAAAAGCAGGCGGGGGAGCAACGACTATCTACAGTCAAATTGCAGAACATTATGGTGCCGAGGTAATTACTTATGGAAATGCACCAAATGAAGCATACTTGCGTGATGTAAATAATGGCAGAACAGATGTTGTCGTAAATGATTACTACTTATCCAAATTCGGTGTGGCAGGTTTTCCGGATTTTGATATTCACCTGCACCCTGATCTTAAGTTCCATCCGAATGAACAGGCTGCGATCATGGCCAAAGGCGCGGACGAATTAACTAAACAAGTAAATAGTGCATTGGCAGAAATGCGGGAGGACGGCACGCTGACCGAGCTCGCGGAAACATTCTATGAAGAAGATGCTTCCCGGGAGCTTGAAGGAGATTTTATTGAAATTGAAGGCCTTGACCTGTAGACAGAACTGTTGGTTACAAGGCAGTATAGTAGTGTAAGAAAGTTAGTTTATTACGGACTGGTACCATATTATCTAGATTGATTCACTTTGGTCTTTACAGGAGCATCGTTTTGAGTTTTAGGAGGAAAGCCTTTAATAGTAAAGGCAACAAAGCTGTTTGATGGATAGATGTAGTCAATTTTGGATTAAAGGGGAAGGACAATGAATTTTCAGGGGTTTGATTTTGGGGGGCTGTTTGATGTAAAGCTGGCATGGGAAAACCTGCCCTTTGTGCTTGGCGGGCTGCCTATGACCTTAACGATTTCCCTGGCAGGTATGGTGATTGGACTTGTATTAGGTTTAATGCTTGCACTTGCCAGGGGCTCAACGAGAATTATTTTGAGGTGGCCTGCACGGATATATATTTCCTTTATGCGCGGTACACCTATGCTGGTGTTTTTATTCATTTTATATTTTGGCCTGCCTGTTGTCGGGATTGAATTTTCTGCTTTGGCTGCAGCTACACTTGGATTTGGATTGAACAGTGCAGCATATATCGCAGAGATCGACCGCTCTGCGTTAAACAGTATTGATAAAGGTCAGTGGGAATCGGCAAAAGCACTCAATCTCGGCTATGCAAAGACGTTAAGGAAAATCATTTTGCCGCAGGCTACGCGAATTGCCATTCCTCCGCTGACAAATGTATTTATGGATATCGTGAAAGCAACGTCTTTAGCTGCGGTAATTACTGTGCCGGAACTGTTTCAAAAAACCCAAATTGTTGCAGGCCGTGAGTTTGATGCCATGACAATGTACGTATTAGTGGCGCTCATCTACTGGCCAATTTGTGTAATCATCTCTTTTATCCAGGACAGGCTGGAAATTCGATATAGTAAGTATGTGGAAAATTAAAATGTAATGAAAAATGATGCGGCGCGAATGCACTGTTATTGTTTAGACTTAGTTTATAGGTCATAAAATAAAGGATTTCATCAAATTTCGAGGGAGTTAAATAAGCTTATAAGTACATGAGCAGTAACCCTTCCACAGTCATACGCCGTCTCCTTAAAAGACTTTTAAATTAAATAGCTGATATAATTTATGAATCAATCCGTGAATCAAGGGTATACAAAAGATTTAGTGAAGCAATGAATTAGCAGAAGGTATTGGATATGAAACCGCTTCTGCTAATTTATTGCTCCCCCAGGCTGATACTGCTCTGCCCCCTCCTGTTTTACACCGCTGCAGGTTCCTTTTTAAAATAAAGGGCGCCAGCGACAATTACCAGTATGCCGCTTAATAAATAGAAAAAGGACAACCCGGGGAAGATATCTACATAAATACCTCCAATAAAAGGACCGCTGATGCTCCCGATGCTAAAAGTAATGCCAACCATCAGATTTCCCGCCGGCAAAAGATTTTGGGGCAGTAAATCAGTCATATATGCAATCCCCAGAGAGAATAACGAACCGACAAGCATGCCGGACAGGGCGAATAAAATAAACAGGGCAAGCACGGAACCTTCAAATAGAGCAGTCAGGAAAAAGCAGACTGCACCTGCGGATATAATGGTTAACAGAACGCGCTTCCGTCCATATCTGTCACTTATAATCCCCAAAGGAATTTGGGTAACAAGACTGCCTAAAGCAAAAAACGGGATGATCAGGGCCAGCGTATCTACAGAGTGTCCCAAACGCAAACCGTAAATGGGGAAAATACTATGTAATGATGCCTCTAAAAATCCATAGCCAAAACCGGGGAGCAGTGCAACCCAGGCTATCTTTGCTGTTTCCAAAAATCTTTTGAAGGAACTGGTTTGTTTTCCCGTCTCAAATTCCTTTTCCGGAATCATATTTTTTACAAAAAGCATAGCAGACCAGACAAGCATGCTAAGCAATGCTGAAATGAAAAATGGCAAAGCTTCGTTAATGGATAAAAGCCTTGTCATTAATGGACCTAAAGCAAATCCAAGACCGAAAGACAACCCGTAATAGGCAATGCTTTTTCCGCGGGAATGCGCTGAAACGGTGGAGGTAATCCAGGTTTGGGTGCCAAAATGGAGCATTTGATCACCGATGCCGATCAGCATACGTAATATAAACCAGAACCATAGTGCGTGCCAAAACGGAAACAAAGCCAGAGAGATAAATACGAGCATGCCTCCAATAATAATAATCGGTTTGAAGCCGAATTTCCGCAAAGGTTTTTCCATGAATGGGGAAGCCAGGATGATCCCAATATACAAACCAGTTGCATGAAGGCCATTCACAGAGGAAGAAACACCGCTTTGTTCGAGTATGATGGCCAAAAGCGGCAAGAGCATCCCTTGTGAAAAACCGGAAATGCCCACCAATGCGATTAAAATCCAGAATCTCGTTTGAATGGATACCACGGCTGCCGCTCCTTCCTTAAAAATATGATTTAGACTTAAAGGATTTTAAGTTAAATTTTTATTTCCTTGCACGTTAAAAAAATTTCAGCCGGGAAAACTAAAATTTTTAAGTGTTAAGTTTGGATTAATTTCATGATTGCTTATTTTAGTTAAATATCCGGACTTGTAAATGAAAATATATATGTTTACTCGTGAAGTTCATGATTATGGCGCAATTGCTTCGTACAGTAAAATAATTATTGTTAATGAGATTTTTATCCCTTATTAATGTAACAGATTCTGAGGAAATTTTCCTTCCGGGGATTCTTGGCGGGGATGATACCTTGAAGCCAGAGCCAAGTCTTTTCATGGGCAAAGGCAAGAGAAATAAGTTATCCTATGGTCATAAAAGGAAATAGTATATGTACAGAAAACTTAAATGGAGGTACTGGTATGAAATTTACATTAAAAGAAAATGGCATGCGCACTGAATTGGATTACGGGCAATTAGATGTTTCCGGAAATGAAGAATTTGGATATAGACCTTATCAATTGATGGTTGCCTCGATAGTTGGCTGCAGCAGCTCCGTTTTCCTGAAAATAATGAAAAAACAGCGGACAGAAATACATGATATGCAGGTGGAGGCTACAGTTCACAGAAATCCGGAAGAAGCAAACCGCATAGAAAAAATTCATATGAATTATGTGATTAAAGGAAAGCAATTGGATCCGGATAAATTATATAAGAATTTGGCGATCAGCAGGAAAAATTGCTCCATGATCCGTTCTGTGGAGAACAGCATTGAAATCGAGGAGAGTATAGAAATAGTTCCATTAACGATGTAATTTAGAGACGGCTGTACGTATAAAAATCATTTGTCTGAAAAAACTATGGGAAAAAGAAGGGATATGGACAAATGAAAGCAAGCCGTTATTTTAAAACCCTCCTATTCTTTATGATGTTTACGCTGATGTTGCCGCTCATTGCTTCTGGTGAGGAAGACAAGGCGGAGGATAAAGAAGAGAATAAGGATTTTGAAATCCCCAGTCATGTGTTAAGCATTGAAAAAGAAAACACCCATAACAATACCGCAGAAGATCAAGAGGTAATAGAGCCGAGTGAATTAACGAGCGAGCTGATAGAGAACACGGATATACCGGTAGAAAATCCTGATTTAATAAAAACCCTGAATGAAACAACGCTTAATCCTTCCCCCATTGCGATTGGTTACCGTGGTGAAGTTTTCATCGGGAGATGGCCTTTAAACTACACCTCGAAGGATACGAGGATTAACTGGGAATATCAGTCGATTAATAAAAACGAAATTAATAATATTGGGGGCAATGCGAATCAGGAATTAAATTATACCCAGCAGGAACAACAAGAGATTCAAGGGTCACTGACCAATAAAATTTCAAGACCGGATGAAGTCAAAAAAATGATGCTGCTTCATGCGGAAAGCATGGTAGACCTGCCGCTTTCATTTAACACCGTTATTGGCCGCAATACAAAAAAGAGTCATTCCTATCAGGTGCCTGCTGAAAAATATGGGACATTGGAAGCTTTTGCTCCGGCAGTTAGTGAAAAAGGCGAAGTTACTTTTGGTGAAGTGTATATCAAGCTCAAAGGTTCCAAGAAATCGATTGAAATAAAAAATGTGACCAAACAGGGGGTAGGTGCCTGGATACCGATTCAGGACCATGTAGCCTTCTCCTATAATATTAAATGATTCGTTCCCGGGACTGCAGGTACAGCAGTTCCCATCCCATAGCATAAAATCGGGCTTGCGCCAAATGCTCATTACCCAATATATACTGCATTCCGTTCCCCTGATTTTCAAATCCTTGAAAAATCCTGTAGATGTATACAGGATTTTTCTAATGCATAAAAATAAGGAAAAAGGGGGTTGAACTTTTCGCTTTAATACTTTATCATGATAAAGAGATAAAATAAAAATAGAAATAAGGGAATATGAGGGGGAAGGGAAATGGAATGGGTTGTGGCCATATCTGTTTTGGTAATGACGATACTCAGCTTATTGCGTGTCAATGTTGTTATAGCTATTATAATTGCTGCATTAACTGCAGGTGTAATGTCAGGACTTTCTATTATTGAATCTATTGAAATGCTTGTGGAAGGCATGAGCGGGGGAGCTAACACGGCCTTGAGCTATATCCTGCTCGGAGCTTTTGCTGTAGCTATTAGCTATACGGGGATTACAGGCATTCTTGTACGATATTTAATTCGTATACTGACAGGTAAAAAGACGATGATGGTACTGGTTATTGCTGGGGTTGCTTCGTTATCACAGAACCTTGTACCGGTGCATATTGCATTCATACCAATATTAATACCGCCGCTATTAAAGGTTTTTGACCAAATGCGTGTCGATCGCCGGGCTGTTGCTACAGCATTGACTTTTGGACTGAAAGCACCTTATGTAATGATTCCCGCAGGATTTGGATTGATTTTTCACGGAATCATTGTGGAGGGAATGGAGGATAACGGGGTTCCCATTACGGTAGGGGAAACAGCTTTATCCATGTTGATTCCGGGGCTGGGAATGTTAGTTGGTTTACTTGTCGCGGTATTTATCACATACAGAAAAGACAGGGATGCAGCAGCAGGAGCCGGCGGAACGGAATCAGTCATTAAAACGGATGAACAAGTTGGCGAAACAGCATTTAGCATCAAACACTTTTTCACGCTGATTGCCATAGTTGCAGCACTGGTTGTGCAAATTGTTACAGATAACCTGATTGCCGGTGCTTTAACTGGATTAATTCTTATGTTCGTATTAGTGGCAGTGCCGTTTAAAGCAGGGGAAAAAGTAATGTCAGAGGGAATCGCCATGATGGGGATGATTGCGTTTGTTATGTTTGTTGCATCCGGTTTTGGCAACATTTTAACGGAAACAGGTGCTGTAAATTCATTGGTGGAATCGTCTTCCGGTTTTCTTGGTGATAATCAAGTGCTTATTGCCTTTATTTTGTTGCTTGTTGGCCTTATTGTTACAATGGGGATTGGTTCCTCGTTCGGTACTATTCCAATATTGGCAGCTTTATATGTGCCAATATGCGTTGCGGCAGGGTTTTCACCTATGGCTACCGCTGCGCTCATTGGTACAGCAGGAGCGCTTGGGGATGCCGGATCACCTGCATCGGACAGTACACTTGGACCGACGGCAGGTTTAAACGCAGACGGAAAACACCATCACATTTGGGATACGGTAGTTCCGACGTTTATACATTTTAATATCCCATTATTCATATTTGGCTGGGCAGCTGCAGTTATATTATAATGAAAAAAATCACTTTCTCCCTGTTTAGGAGAAAGTGATTTTTAGTTCTCTATCATTTTAAGAGCTGTGGGTTAGCGGATAAATTCATATTCTCTTTGTAAGGGAAATTAACCCAATTTCCGATAAACACGATGCTTATCTAAAATTTCTGCATGCTGCCCGCTTGATTTCCAGTTCTATCCATGCAGAGCTTTCAATGCAACACGGAATTCATAATGATGCTTTGAGATTAAGGTTGCTGCAGCGTATATATTCGGCTTCACGCCTATTTTCACTCGTTCAGGAGTGCACGTCTCTGACTGTATAATTCATCTTCCAGGTTATTTAATCGCCTTTTTTCGTCATTCAGTGCTTTTCTTTGATCTTCCAGGTGAAAGGAAATCTGTTGTTTATTATGCAATAGTTCCGTATTTTCCTGATTCAGCCAATTGGCAAAAGCTTTGTCTTTGTTCCAGGAGCAAAATAATCGGTCAAATAGCCGATCACATTTTCTGCTGATTTCGGAAAAATGCTGTTCCGACTGTTCGTTTGTCATAAGATCACGCTGATTTTGGACTTGCTTTTCAGATATCTCATATAAACTTTTATTTATTTCCTGCAGTCTTTCATCGGAAATTATTTTCTTTTCCATTTTCTTCTCTCCCAAAAAATGCTAAACGTTCTTATAAAAAAGCCTCGAATTGAACATTTGCTGAAGTTGACTATCTGTCCGTTCAAATTCTTCTGCTGCAGATTGAATGTTTTGGATTGTTTGCTGAAAAGCCTGATTGAATGCCTGTGATAAGTCAACAGCCTGCTGGTTTGCAGTTTGTGCCCTTTCATTTACGGTAAGTGTTGTTTTATCAGCCGTATTCAAAGATTTTTGTGTTGCGCGTTCAATAGCGTCGGAGGCCTGGCCCATCAGTGTTGCAATATGCTCAGCGTTTCCCAGGTTGCTTTGAATCATGGAGTCACCTCATTTTTCCAAGTAAATATGTTACATCCTAATCATAAAAAATATAACGTACAAATAGTTGCTCATAGGTATCCCATTATACTATTAGCGTAACAGTGACGCATATGAAAAACAAGGGTATTTTGTAATATTTGTATTTAAAATCTGACTGATTTTTGCAGGCTGATGGCTGGCACAGCACAGGGTGAATAATAAACTTTTTACGGGATAAGATAAAAGAAAAGTAGTTGGAGTTGTTGCTATGCGAATATTTTCAGCTGTATTATTAACTATATTCATCATTGCTCCCTTTAATGTTATCCAGACTGAGGCTGCAGGCGGCTATGGGTGGGGCTATAAAAAAAATAGTAATCATGAAATCCCCGATATTGGTAAATACAAGGAAATTCTTGACAAATTTGGCGCGTATTATGCAGATGAATCAGGAGAAAAGAATATTTATCTGACCTTTGATAATGGCTATGAGGAAGGCTATACAGATGACATACTGGATGTATTAAAAAAAGAAGCAGTACCTGCAACTTTTTTTGTAACCGGCCACTATGTGGAAAGTGAGCCGGAACTTGTGAAAAGAATGGTGGATGAGGGGCACATCGTTGGCAATCATTCATACCACCACCCTGATTTTTCGGTTATTACTAAGAATGCAGTGAAGGAGGAATTGGAAACACTGGAAGCAGCAGTGGCTGAAGTGTCGGATCAGGATGATTTGAAATATCTCAGACCGCCAAGGGGAATGTTTAATGAAGATACTCTGCAATGGGCAAATGAGCTGGGTTATATGCATATTTTCTGGTCGCTGGCATTTATTGATTGGGAAACGAACAAACAAAAAGGCTGGGAATACGCATTTGACCAGATTATGTCTCAAATCCATCCTGGGGCAATCGTGCTGCTTCATACAGTATCCTCCGATAATGCGGAAGCGCTGGAGCATCTTATTGCCGAATTAAAAAAAGATGGATATGCTTTTAAGAGTTTGGATGATCTTGTGTTAAAAGATCAGCTGCCGGAAGGAATTTACTAAATGGGACAGGAAGTTCGTAAACAGTACACTTCCTGAATTTTGCCGAACGGGGACAGGCATCCCGCCTTTTTTGTTATATTCAAAACATTTATAAACCATTACCCATGAAGGATCGAAATCGACTTTCGGGTGAACAAAAATATCTGCAGCTTTAAAATATCGGGTATTCGGATTATAGTGTGGAAAGAGGGTTAAAAAGAACCCTCATCCATAGCCTTGATCAGTGTGGAAAAGTCAGCACCATAGATTTCTTCGTACACCCATTCATATTCTGGTTCTAACCAATTTGGCATTTGATCAGGCAACATTTTTCCGAAAGTAACTTCAACTTCTTTGAATTTCTTTTTCCTTTTAACTTTGCGATAGCCCTGTGTAAACAAAATCTTGGCTCTGAGGGCTTCAAAAGAGTAACCACGACCAATATGATTTATCGTCTTAATTAAGCGATTTAAGGACTCTGTATAGGCGTTTGTGATAGGTGAAGTGAAATAGTTGAATATCTCTTCTTCCCAATTGGTCATAGCCTTAATGAGATCCTCGAAGTAGGTCATTAACCCTTTAGGTACATTTGAAATCCATTCTTGATAGAGTTTATATGCTTCATCGACTGTTTTAGCTTCATAAATGTCAAAGAACTGTTCTTTGAGTTCATAGGCTTGACCAAGCAACGGGAACATATCAGTCCATACTTGCAGTTTTATTTGGTCATCAAAGTCGTTGAGGTCTTTACGCCTTGTCAGAAGCACATAACGATCTCTCATAAGTTGCCTACGTTCTTTGGCTGATACATTTTGACGATTAGCCTTTCGTATCTTCTCTAAGCCTTCATTTGCTAATTTAACAACGTGAAACTTGTCGATAACTATTTTGGCGTGTGGAATTACCATGTTAACCGCATCTTTGTAAGGTCTCCACATATCCATTGCTACAAGTTCAACTTTATCAATGTCTTTGAGCTTTGAAAGATAACTGATAATCACATTTTTATTACGTTTTCGCAAAATGTCAATTACCGATTTGTTTTCAACATCTGTAACGACAAAACGATAGTTTTTTAACAAATGGACTTCATCAAGACCAAGCCATTTAGGAGTTCTAAACTCTGTTTGTGCTTCAAGTTCAGCTACATAGTCATTAAAGATGTTACGTACAGTTTTTTCATCAACGCCTATTTCGTCAGCAACACTGGTGAATGGCTTTTCAAGACTTTCTTCTTGAATCCAATCTATAAGCCTATTAGTGACAGTACGATTGACATCCATTTCTGCTAGATTTTCAAAAAATGTTTCATTACAATCCCTACATTTATATCGTTGGCGATTGACATAGATACCGACACGTTTTGCGTGCATTGGCAGGTCGAAAAATAGCTGTTGTTTCTTACCATGTTTATATAAGTTTGCAACGGACCACATTTTGGACAATGTGAAGGAGACAGAGCAGTAGACTCCACTAAAAATCTATAATCATACTCACTCTCCTTCATGTCGAGGATTTTAAAATTTGGCAGGTTGAGCATATTGATTAGCATTTACTTTTTCCTTTCGCTCTTCTTGTTTTTTCTAATAATCAAGTAAACAAGTCCTCCTATAAATGGAAGAAATAAAGTTCCAAATAACACAATCAACGCATATTCATTACTATTGCCCCTTCTAATAGCATCTCGGTAAATCCATATGCTTGTAATGATATTTATAATAGCCCCAATGAGAATTAATACAAGGACAAGTACTATATTTAAAGTATTAGTTTCCATAGTTAACACACCATTCTATTGTATAGTAAAATTCAGCACTACATTTCTAAGCAATTATATCTCTTTTATTGAATATCCACCAAGTTAGGATAACAAAAATAAGAAAATAAATAGCAAGCGTAATGACGGAAAAGCTCAACGTCAATCCCTCTGTAATAGAAGTCCCGTCAATGTGCTGTCTTAAATTCAAATTAGCAAACAAAATGTACTTTGCCCAATCGTATTGGTGAAGAACGATCACAATATTCGGACCTGCAAATCTTAATAAAACCACTAGACCAATGGCCATCGCACTATTATGAAAAATAGTGGAAATCATAAATGCTATTGTAACCATCATCAGCATATCGATAAAAATAAATGCAGTCACAGTGATAAGATGAGGAATAACATTTTCCACTGGACTACCGCTCATTGTTATTAGGTTTGCTTGAGATGGAGGATCAAATCCAAAAAATATACCGCCTACTAAAAGGGATAAAGCGAATGTAGTTACGAGCATACCAAGTGAAAAAGAAACAGTAGCGATATATTTGGATAACAGGACTTTGGATCGGCTAATTGGACGTATGAGTAACAGCTTGATAGTGCCTTTCGAAAACTCCATCGGAATATTCCCTGCAGCTATAATGACTGCGTACAAGACGATAATGGAAACATAAATTTCTAAATTAACATATAAAAATTCCCACATAGACGCAGGGGATTCAGGCAAATAGTTATGGATTAAACCAGCAACAAACACAGCTAGAATTAATGTACCAACCATTATTTTGGTTCCTAAACGACTGTAGATTTTCAAGTTTTCATTTTTAATACATTCGATCAATTTAGACAATTGGTTGACCTCCCGTTATTTCGATAAATTTATCTTCCAGCGTTTTCTGTGTTGATGTAATGCCATATATTTTAATTCCTTTTCCCACAAGGGAATTTGTCACATACGGAACCTGATTGTACTCCAGATGTACTTCGAAGGTCTTGTCACTTACATTAAATGGCTTATTATCGAAATCCTGTTGTATAGTTTGTTCTGCTAAATCAACTCGGTCAACAGTAAAAGTGACGGTCAATTTCTTTTCTGATTCAACAAAGTTGTGTACCGATTGAACATCAATTAATTTTCCGTGTTGAATAATACCTATCCGATCACACATCATTTCCATTTCAGCGAGGAGATGACTCGACACAAGAACAGCCATTTTTTCTTTTTTTGCTAACTTTATTAGAAGCTGACGAAACTCTCGAATACCTGATGGATCTAACCCGTTTGTTGGTTCATCTAATATGAGTATAGACGGAGAGTGCATAAGAGCTTGCCCCAAGCCTAATCGTTGACGCATACCTAACGAATATGTTTTCACTTTAGCTTGAATGGCATTTTCCAATCCAATGATTTGAATGATATCATTGATTCGTTCTTTCGAAACATTTCCAGACATACGAGAAAAATGGATCAAGTTTTGATAGCCCGTTAAATAATCATATAATTCAGGATTTTCAACAATCGCCCCTACTTGAGATATTGCTTGTTCAAACTCTTTTTTAATGTTCACACCGTTCAGTAATATTTTTCCTTCTGTTATTGATAGCAATCCAACGAGCATGCGAATGGTGGTCGTTTTTCCAGCCCCGTTTGGACCTAATAACCCAAATATCTCACCAGCATATATATCTAAACTTATATCGTTCACAACCACTTTGTTCCCAAGTGTCTTACTAACATTTTTTAATTGCAAAATTGGTTTATTATCCATGAATATTCATCTCCCTTATTTAATTTCATATTTTAGAGGGGTTTTAATCACTTTTACCCCTTGAATCACATTCCAAATAACAACACTTACGCTAATAATAGCAAGGATAGTTACGCCCCAAATAACTAAAATGGAATTTGGTTGATCTGCTCCTGTTAAATACGAAGATAGGGAAAATACACTCATCATTATGAAATATAAAATCACAGGAATAGAGTGGGATAAAAAAGCTCTTTTCCCATGCCCTTTTATGTCCTTTTCACCAACGAGAATCGTAATAAATGGGAATAAGAAAGGAGCGAAAAAAATACTGAAATAGTTTAACGATGATAAAAGTCGTCGATTAGATATGATTCCGCCTTTTACAATTATTCTCTTTTGAAAAACTTTATCTCCTTTGATGAGTTCGTCTAAACTGATATCAAACAATTCACTTAGTGCAATTAAATTTTGAATTTCAGGGTAACCTTTATCACTTTCCCATTTATAAACAGCTTGACGGGAGACGTTAAGTTTATTCCCTAACTGCTCTTGAGAAAGGTTTTTATTTTTACGTAACATTCGAATCTGTTCACCGATTTTCATTGTCATCCTCCTTTGATTTTAGTTTATAGGAACAATCATAAAAAATCGATAAACCCTTGATTTACATGTGTCAACTATCTGTTTACATTGATGCGAAGACTCTTTTGCTATTAGCAATCCAACTTAAAGGGTAACATTTTAGAAATAGTTTACCTATATACAGTACAAGCTATATTTATAGAACTTTTTTAAATATAGATTTACCCAGTTAAAGTAACCCCCTTAATTTATTAAGGGGGTTACTTATCTTTAGTAAGGATTATGCTACAATACATACTTTTATTTGATTGAGTTCCACACGATTATCCGAATTTGTATTTGGCAAGTGAAAAATGTATGAAATGGCATTTAAAATTGTATGCCACTTGCCACCTCTGATTTATTCATGTAATAAAGATTCTTTGTACCGGAAGCTTTCTCCTGTGAAAAGCAGTAAATGAGAATGATGAATTAAACGATCGATGACTGCCTCTGTTAAGACGGGATCCCCAAAAACATGATTCCACTGGCCAAACTGTAAGTTTGTTGTTATGACTATACTTTTGCTCTCGTAGCACATTGATATAACCTGAAATAAAAGCTCTGCGCCTTCTTTGTGAAGTGGAATATAACCCAACTCATCTAACACCAGTAAATCGAGCTTCTCTATCTGTTTTATTAGTTTCTGAAGCGTTCCTTGCTGATTCGCTTCTATAAGTTTGTTAACTAAAGATGCCACGGTGTAAAACTTAACCCGACTGCCAAACCTATGTATGGCATTTAAGCTGATTAGTGTTGCCAAATAAGTTTTACCAGTACCAACTCCTCCATATAAAATAAGATTCTCTTTCTCATGAATAAAAGCCCCGTTTTGTATTGTTGCTCGATCAATCCCCTGAGGAATTTGAATATGCTCCCATTGAAAGGGCTGCTGACCTGTTTTGGGTAACTGTGCCTGTTTGAGTAATAAGTTTACCTTTCGCTCCTCACGGTTCTTAACTTCTTCTTCAAATAACTTAAGAAGATATTCTTGATGCGAGTCTGCTTCCACTTGGTTAAAGTTTTCTTTAATCCAACTTAGTTTTAGCCGTTTGGCATACGCTACAATCTGTTCTTCCATCTTATTGATCCCTCCTTTCAAAGAAGGAATCATAATGTGATAGTCCCCTGGCTGCCTCAGGTACCTTAGGTACCGACATAGACGGCGTTATAGCTTTATGTGCAGTATCCTCGTTAAGTAGTGTATAAAAACAGTGTTTTATTTGGTCGACACTTGGATGATTGTTGATAGAGGCTGATTTCAAGGCCTCGTTTAATAATGAAAAATCATCGTTCTTTAATAAGTCTGCCAAAAGACGCAATGCACTTTTTTGTTCTTCTTCTGTACAATTGTTTAAGTACTCCGTCCATAGTGCTGGAAATTGATCATACAAGCTTGAATATTTAATAGCCCGTGGTCGTTTTGATAATAAAGTCAGGTATGGCTGCCATATCATTGATTTTCTTTTAATGCCATATAACCTTGAATGCGTCGCAATGACGTCATGATTATCACTCAGGATTATTACATAGTTATACGTAATACAGACGCGTACGTTGTGCTTGGCAAATCTGGGAGAAGTGGAATATTGCTTTTTGTCGATTGAAACGAAACCGTACTTATCTGATTTCACTTGTTCATAACGAGCACATTCAAATCTCTTTTCAGGTAATACCAACCAGTTCTCCCGATCTTCTTTAAACAATTCAGCTTGAAGGGTTCCCTTCTCATAATGACGTCGCTCTCGATCTCGTTCAGCTGATTCCCACAATGTTTTATTAAATTGATCCAGATCTAAAATCGTATTCTCTGGTAATAGAAAATTATTCCTCACATATTTAACCATTGCCTCCACATGGCCCTTTTCATTCCCTTTACCAGGATTACAAAATTCATATGAAAAACCATAGTGTAAGACGAAACGGTCAAACATATCTGTTAGTTCGCGTTCTCCCTTTGCACGAATCTTCGATACTGCTGGTGATAAATTATCAAAACGGATTGTTCTAGGTACGCCTCCCATATGACGAAACATTCGCTGCAAGCCCTCTAGTAAACATTCTGTATTTTCCGAAGGAAATACCTGAAAATAAAAGCTGTTACTGTAAGGAAACGACATGACTAAATAGGATAAATCAATAACTTCAGAATGGTACTTAAATGGCGCTGTTCCAAAGTCAACCTGTGCTGTACCGGGAAAGATTCAAGCGGTAACGCTGCATCTTCCATGATTTCCTTTAACTCTCGCTTACGGCGTGATACATAGTCCCGAACCGTTCGGTAAGATCCTTTGAAACTATGAAACTTCTCTAATTGTTGAAACATCCTCTTCGCTGTTCTATGATACTTTCGTTTCTTATTTAGATCTTCCTTAATCCACTTATCTAAAATTGGTTTAACCGGATCCATAATGGGAGATTTTCGTCTCTGTCTTTCCCTCTTCATGATTTCCTCTTGATTGGCATATTTATTAACCGTGCGTGGATCTACACCCATCCTTCTGCCTACACTGGCATATGTTTCTCCTTTTTGATTGACCTCATGTCTGATATAATCAATTTCAGCCACTGCTAACATCTCTTTAATAACCTCCTGTCGAACGTTGTTGGTCCAACGAGGAGTTTAAAGTTATTTGGAGAGGTTGGCAAGTGGTTTTTTCTTTATATACCCCCCTCGTATATTATATTTAGGCTCTTCATTCAGCCTATAAATTCCTTAAAAACCTTTTTAGTACATGT
>NZ_WIXN01000013.1:98968-114367 GCF_010994035.1 Virgibacillus aidingensis | reverse complement strand
ATTATTTTCTATGAAGATTATCGCATGAAAAAACTATGGTGAAAATGTGGGGACTATTTGACGCTTACATCGGAACAGAGAGAACCATCACGGACGGCATGACCAACTTGTCCAACTACTATCAATTGAACATTCGCTTGTGTCAGCCAAGAAAAGGCAATGAAAAAGGGCATGTGGAACGAAGTGTGGAGTTTATTCGCAGAAAAGCCTTTGCACCGGGCTATACCTTTGCAAGCCTGGAAGAAGCAAAACAACACCTTTCATTGATATTACAACAACTCAATGAACGCCTGCATCATCAACACAAAATTAAACAGGTTGAATTAATGAAAAAGGAAAAAGGAATCGCAAAGCCCGCCAATACACCGTTTGACGTAGCTGATGTCATTGAATGCCGTGTGGATAAGTATAGCACTGTCGCGATTAAACAAAATCACTATTCGGTACCAGAAGGGCATGTGGGCAAATACATCAAAGCAAAGGTAGGGGCTGATCACATAGGCTATTTATTGACGGAGAGCTTGCCTGTCGGCACTGTCGCAATTGGGGATTGCATCAGTGGGAAATGGATATCAACCATTATCTGAAAACCTTTCAAAAGAAAAAGGGTGCTCTCGCCCAAAGCGAATGCTTGAGGCAGGCACCAAGACTCATAAAAGAATTATACACCAATCATTATATCGGAAAAGAAAAGGAATTTCTAGCGTTACTCCTTTATATTCAAGAACATAACAACTTAGATCGTGTCATGGAAGCCGTCAAAGAATTGAATGCGATTCGATTCGGCTATGTCACGACAGAACGAATTCTTTTCATCTGTGACCAATCTTCCCACCAAAAAGAAAGCACACCTCTGGGCCGCGACGAGGTCATCGAGCAATCTGAAAGTAATATGGAGGCCTATGCGAACATGGTTCAACAAGTGGAAGAAGGAGTGACGCATTGTGGATAAAAAAACAACAACTGGTTGAGATCTCTAAAGAATTACGCTTACCGAGCATTCGCAAAATGGTTCAAGATGAAACCACATTCAAAAATCCAGATGAAGCATTTGATGTATTACTTCAAGTGCTTCTGCAGGAACAAAGTGACCGATTCGTACGTGCGAAGCAAAATCGGATTCGCGCAGCCAATTTTCCGCAGAAAAAATTGTTAGAGGAATTAGTAGAGGACGCTTTACCTGATCAGGCCAAACAAAAATTACCGCATCTGAAATCACTTGATTTTATAAAAGAAGGTCAGAATGCCATTCTAGCCGGCTCACCTGGAACTGGGATGAGCCACATTGCGACCGGGCTTGGAATGGAAGCTTGTTTAGCCGGATACCGTGTATTCTTTGCGACTGTTCCCTCCTTTATTAATCAGCTAAAGGAACATCGTTCGGAAAGGACGCTGCGATCGTTCGAGTTAAAGTTTGAGAAATATGACTTGGTGATTATCGATGAACTTGGATATATCTCTTTTGACAAGGAGGGCGCCGAACTTCTATTCACGCACTTGTCATTACGAGCTGGAAGAAAATCAACGATTATTACAAGCAACCTGCCATTTATGAAATGGCAAGATATTTTCCACGATCCTGTATTAACAGCAGCATTAACGGATCGACTGACTCACAAATCGCACGTTATCAATATGAATGGTTCTTCATATAGGATGAGGGAAACGCAAGAATGGATCAATTTAGACGCAAACAAGGTGGCTCAAAATTAGTTTGCGAAATGGCTCACTTTTCACTTGCGAAATACACTATGAAAGATCACACCACGCGCTTTCATTTCACGATAATCTTTTTCAATATCATCTCTATCTCATCTCGAACGTTAAGGTCTAATTTGGGATGCTTGGGTAATCATGTGCATGTATCCCCCTCTCAATCGCTTTACCAGTCATTTTGACACCCATTATAAATGAAAAAAGAGGAATTAATTTCTTACAGATTGCTACAATCTCTTGAGCTTGTCTGGACTCAATCGTTTTGCTTAAAGCCAGGGGGCAGACCCAATAATGCGATGCAACGTACGAATATATTCGTTATAAGCATCGGTTCCCTCAGTCGTCAAAGATAGCCATGTATGCGAACGTTTCCCAATAAAACCTTTCTTGACTTCAACGTAACCTGCTTTCTCCAGCGTGCTGATATGTTTGGATAAAAGGGAATCGCTTACTTCTATCAAATCCCGAAGAAAAGCAAAATCAACTTCACCTGCTTCTCCAAGTGCAGACATCATAGACAGTCGTACGGGAGAATGAATTATCTCGTTTAGTTCAAGTCTTGGGTGTGTTGATTTGCTCGTCAACTTCTCATCCTCCAAGCTCCGTAAAAACATGGTAAAGCAGGAACAACGCCAATCCATGCAGCGGGGAGTGTACCTGGTTGTAATAGAAATACACAGGTAGCGACTGCAACGACCATTAGTCCTGTATATATATTGAAAATAAACCTTTCAAATCTCCGCAGTTCCTTTGAGCCTGTCGTGGGATGCTTTTTGCGGATCGAAACCAACAACTGATAAAATATAATGGGAACGAATACAAGATATATTTCGTATTTCGCCCAACGTTCCAGAGGCACCCATCCTAAAAATGCGAAGAAAAACATTGTGATCAATCCCATTGCCAACATCGCAACCATGTGCCATCTTCTGCTTTGTCGAACGATTCGTTGCGAACGATCGATGATGGACATCGCTTGATTCGGTCCGATATACTCTTCAGTTTTATCGTCCATAATACCTCTCCTAACCTTCCGTTCATTCATCGAATCATTGTTATTTCATAAATTGATTATACCATTAACTTGAACATCATTCAAGCACTTGAATGATGTTCAAAAAAAGATGTAAGTCGAGGATCATCCTTATCTGATATCATAACCTACACTTCCGACGCTGGCAGCTCGCACTTTGCGCAGGCGTAACAGACTAATAAGCCCCTTAATGAACTTGGACAGTAAGAGTAATATTTACTATACTGCTAAACAAGCAACAGCAATATTTGGATTATGCGTCACGATAATAATCTGCCTTCTTTTCTTTGCCTCCACAATACATAGAACTAGCTGATTAAATACTGATTCATTATCAAGGTTGTCCTCTGGCTGATCAATAATAAGTGGTTCTTCACTTTTATCTTTCGGAAATGTGACCGACAAGTTCGGCGTGACCTTTCAAATCATAACTGAAAGTCCAAATAATTCGTATATGTGAGAAAAGAGGATGATCTGGAAAAATGTTCCAGATCATCCTCTTCCTCTTTTTATGAGTCCGTTCCCATCATCACATTAGCGAAAAAATGGGAGGGATTCCGCACCGACCATGCGAGCATAGACGTACAATTGGCCTTTGTGATGAATCTCATGTTCATATACCGCCGTCAGCAATACTTTTCTTTTTCCTTGCAGTTTCGGATGTGGAATGGGGCTTTCAGCTTCGAGATTGGCTTTTGTCAACGATTCATATGTTGCTTTTGTTTTTTTCGTAAACTTCCGAACATTCTTCCGTACGTCATCCATTGTTGTACATTCGGGGACATCTGGAATGACGAGTTCCCCCCCTGTTTTCACAACGGTGATAAAGGCCTCATTTGAAGCGGCGACATGGAGGGCAAGTTCGCTTAAACTCATCGCTCCATCCCACGGCTTAAAATGAAGATGTTCATCATCGATTTGTTCCAGCAATTCTTCTAAAATACGCCGGTGCTGCAACCAATCATTCATCATTGTCTTAATTTCATCCATTACTCATTCCTCCATTGTAATAGGTATCATAATCGTAAAATTAGGGTCGTTTGAGTATGAATCTTGATGTACAGGATAGATTTCAAGGTGCGTAAGGTACTCAGTTGAAGTAACGTAACCCTTCTCTGCAATCCATTGATAAATGTTTCTGTAAGATGCTCGAATATCTTGACCTTTTAGATGCTTCATTCTCACAAATGTTGTTTCAGGTACACTGATTGCCATCACGCCTTCCGGAATATTGGAAATTTTCGCGACTTCAACAACGGAATAAGGTACGAAACGATCGTTCCCCGTTTGGGCATTGTAAGATAGCCCGATGAGATTTTCAGATTGTACAACATGATCAATCTCATTCATTCTCTCATGCATTTCTTTCATCATGGATTTGATTCCACCAGCTTCTGCCTCTGAAAACGTTCCTTCCCATTTTAAACCGATTGCCTCAAACTGTTGTTTTTTGACAGTGTCATATCCGATTTTTAACATTCCCCTCTTTAAGCTAGGATTTGATACAATCACTTACCTCTGTGCACTTCTTGCATCAGAATGTATATTTTACGAGCGGTATTGACATTTCCGATCGTCACTTGTTTGTATAGTTTTGAACCGACGATCTTTGACATCCCGCTTTTAGTCACATTTTTCTTGTCAACCGACCATAGAATCGTGCCAGGAACGTATTTCACCGTGTCGATATCCGGTTTGATGACGAAATTCTCCAATACCGATTCGTCATCAATGCCATCCCATAAAAATAGTACATCACTTTTCATTTCTTTGTCGTTTTTCCATTCATCCGGAATGGCGTTGATGATTTTTCGGATATCCTCAATACTACGAACCACCACTTTGATCTGCAATCAGAAGTCTTGATGTATCGCTTCTTCCAAAATGTGTGCGATTCCTGTTTTCGAAAGGACGTCGTGTGTAAAAATGATATTGCCCGTATTGATATATGTCACGACTTGACGCATACCCACTGTTCAAACGTTTGTTTAAGCAATTTCATGTCAATTTTATTTTTCCCGCCAACATTGATCCCTCGAAGAAGTGCGACATAAACCATGATTCAACTCCGGCATTGAGTTTTAGTGTCAAAACCTTTAAGTTGTGAAATCATAACTTGGGTTTCGATTCAGTCTTTCATAATCCGAACAACATCCAAAAACTTACCCATGTCTGTTTTTATGTTTTTTTATGAAATCATTTACTAAGTCATGCTTCATTTTACGTTCTTCCTCACTTTCATCAGTATCACAGGCAAAAACACCATTCGTCGATTCTTCTGCTAAATCATGAAGTTCATCTCTTATAAGCCCCTTAATGAACTTGGACAGTAAGAGTAACATTTACTTTGGATTATCGTGGGGAATACGCAATTTTTTCGGAATATGCAATGCAATATCCTATTTATTCTTATTAAACAATACCAGCTAATATGAGTCAACACCTGTGTCTAAAAAAATTCATAAAAACATGTTACAATAAAATCGAGCATACCAAATAACCTACCACTTCTAAATTGGAAGGTTTTGGAATATCGGGATATTTTTAAAGCTGTTTATTGTTCTACAAAAGATTCTTTACGCTTTAACATGGCATGGATCCAGTGAATAAGTTTGTTTGCACAAGCGATGACGGCGACCTTGTGTGGTTTGCCTTCTTCTCGTTTCTGGTCATAAAAGGCCTTAAGCTTGGCATTACGATTGTTGGTCAAGCCGCACTGCACAGCTGTATAGAGCGCCTGCCGAAATCTCGATGAACCTCTTTTGGTGATTCGGTTGATGGTCGCTTTAAATTTCCCGGATTCATGAACGCTAGGATCAATACCTGCATAGGCAACCAGCTTTTTTGGGTGGCTAAACCGATCGATTTCCCCCATTTCGGAGATGATTGTGGCGGCAATCTTACCTCCGATACCGGGAATCGACCGTATCAACTCATATTCTTCAAAAGTTCTAGCCAGGGCATCTATCTCTTCTTCCAGCTTGGATAGGTGCCTTTGGTATTGGAGAAGTAGCTCAACGTACATACGCAGGCTGACGAGATGGCTGTGATATTTACTTTGTTTAAAAGGGTTCCGTTTAGCCGCATCCTTTAATTCACGGGCTTTATTCAAAAACCACGAGTAAGACCGCTTGGCGCCCAGTTTGTGCATCTTAGTGGCCAACTCTTCCTGTTTTGCGTTTTTAACATCGTAGGATGTTGGATATTGGAGTAAGGTTTTCAATGAGATTTTGGAATATAAGCTGCCAAAAACGCCATGATATTCAGGAAAAACCTGATCTAATATCGTTTGAAACTGAAGTTTGATTTGTACATACGTTCCAGTTAAAGCCCCATGTTGCCTAGTTAGATTACGTAAATTCATGGTCCGCATCGTTTTCTTTTGGAATGTTTCTAGGTCTTCTTTGTAGTAAAGCTCGCACAAGTGATAAGCATCAATGGCATCTGTTTTCACCTTGCGTAAGTTCGTCTTTTTCGCTTCATAGGAGACAACCGGATTGATCAAATAGTAGGTTACTTCATGGCTTTCAAGAAATTGAAGTACAGGTTCATGATAGTGACCGGTTGATTCAAAGATAACAGCTGGAGACAGCCCCGAAACCTGCTCTACTTCTTGATAAAAACGATAAAACTCATGTAACCCTAATAGATTGTGTGTAAACTTAAAGTTTTTCTTATAGGGCTTCTTCCTTTCTAAAAAGGCCTGAACCTGACTTTCTCCCTTGGCGATATCCAGGCCAATGACTGGATCCATTCTTTCTCACATCTCCCTTGGTGTATTCGCCGGTTCCCCTAACCTATCTTGTAGTTTCACAGCTTCGCTTGTTATACGGAATCTACGTCCCAACCAGCTTCAAACATGTTTCTACAAGTAGGGGGTGGACAATATTGCGGACGGGATCAAGTCCCACGCGCCCGAGCGTCCTACCCCGGCTACCCTCATTAAACCATTAAAAATGGTCAACCAGAAAATAAATTCTGGTTGACCTTATAATACGATTGCGCCCTACAATGGAATAACTTTATCAAGGTAAACTCGTTAAATTATCACGCCTCTCTTCCTCGTAACTATTATAAACTCACTTCTTATGCAGCCCAATCCATTCCTTAACCAAGCGCTTCAGTGCAGCACGTAAAATTGGCTTCTTGAATCAATTCGGTCAGTTCATCCCAGTCCCCGTCATGTGGTTTTTGAATAGAAACCCAACCATGATGCCCTATATATGGGGTTTTGAAAACATACTCTTTCTGCAGCAAAAACTCTTGAGTTTCCCGATCTGATTTAAATGACAAACCGGCCTTTTCAGTAACTTTCACAAATGATTTTCCATTAATTTGAAAGGCAGTGTGCCCAAAACCATCGATATGCTCAACATCTTCGGGCAGTATAAGGCAGATCTTGCGCACATTTTCGAGCATACCTTGAGACCCTTCTTGTGATTTCACGCTTTTATTCACCTCTATAATATTAAAAATCATGTATCGTTACACAAAGCTGTATAACGATTCCAAACGGATCTCGTATTATCGCATACCCGGGGCTGAACACATTTTTTTTAAGTGGCACTAACACGGTTACCTTTTCATGTTGAACAAGAGAATTATAAAGGCTAGTAATTACATTACTATCTTTGGACTGAATACACAGTGACGAACTGTTACCTAATTGCCAGGGACGCGAAGAGTCCATTTCTTCCTCTGCTATCATTAGTTTATTAGCACCTATTTCCAAGACAGAGTGTGTAATATATTCATCCTGGCCTTCTTCATAACTAAAATGTGGATTCATTTCTTTCATTTCTTTATAATTTTTCTTAAAAAGAACTTTTGCTCCTAAATACTTTTCATAAAATGCAATTGCCGCCGCAGCCTTTCCATTCAAAGATAAAAATGGGATTACTTCAAATTTCATATTGGTTGCCTCCTTCATCATTATTGATTACACTTTCAAGTATAGTCATTAAAAGTGACAAATTAAGGCACCATTAAGAGGTGTTATTTATGAGAAAACCAGAACGTATAAATCAAATGCTGCGCTTCATCAATCATAAAAAGCATTTTACACTTCAAGATTTAATGCATGAGTTTCAAATATCAAAAAGAACGGCATTAAGAGACATTGCAGCGTTAGAGGAAATTGGTGCACCAATATATGCTGAATATGGTCGTTACGGGGGGTATCGATTACTTAATAAAATGCAGCTTCCGCCAATTTCTTTTAACAGTCAAGAAGTTTATGCACTTTATTTTGCAATGAAAGCACTACGCAGCTTCTCAAGTTTACCTTTTCAAGTCTCTTTTCGTTCCATTCACGAAAAATTTCTTAATGAATTATCTGAAAGCCAAAGACAAGATATAGAGAGAATACAAAATCGAGTTTCCTTTCGACATACAGAGCAAATCAAAGATAGTGAACATTTAGAAATTTTGTTGATGGCTGCTATTAATAATAAAGTGTTAAAAATAGCCTATCAAAAGCTTGACCAAACGGGTACTCGTATTATTCAGCCAATTGCAATTTACTTCATGAAAGGCTATTGGTATTGTCAGGCTTATGATATATGTAAAAAAGCTTATCGTGTTTTCCGTTGTGATCGAATCACATCTGCTGAAGTAACAGATATTCAACCATTAGGGGACTTAAAAGAAATTACGATGCAAAATGCACACACACTCTGGAATCCTTCTGAAAATGCAGTTCAATTTAAATGTTTAGTTGACCAGAGGGGAGTGGAGTATTTTCAACAAGAACATTACCCCTCGATTAAGTTAATTCATGAGCAGGAAAATATGTATATTATCGGTTCATATGAGCCTAACGAAATTGATTTTATCATTAAGTATCTTTCCGGCTTTGGAAAATCAATAAAAATTATAGAACCTGTTATTCTAAAAGAAAAACTAAGACAGTACTATACGGATTTACTTAATGGTATTTAGAGCTTGCTTGCGCAATTTTTTTGCCCCATATAAGCCCCTTATAGAAATCGAGAGATTGTGTGTGAAGCAAGATGTTTAAGATTCTTTTTAACGAAAGTCAGATTAACCAATATATATGACTCTATAATAAAGTGACCGTTACTGAGTTCCCGTCATAGGTCAGAAAATATTATCAAGCAAAGGGGTATGAATGATCTTGATATTTTCATACGAATAGGCTTTCTCTCTCGCTGAAGAGACAGGAGAAGTTGGGACATAAGGACTTTAGAATTTTCACTTTGAAAGTCCCCTTATTCCATTAAATGGCCCGACTGTTGAATACATATATTTCTCTTCAATTATCCTTCCCGTTCAATCATACAATAAATATAATTGTTGCACATAATGTGTCTTCTGTACATAAAAGTTTCTTTCAACTCTGGTCTTTATATGTAACGCCATTAGCCTTGCATTAACCTAAATTCCGTTTGTCAAGTGTTTTTTTTCAAATCTTTATGGTGGATTTTTCCTTATTTGTCATTTTTCAATGTCCCAAAATGTAAAAACTCCTTATAATTAGGTTTGGTAGTCCTGTCCAAATCCCTAATTAAAAGGAGCAATCGCATGGACAAGGATATCACAAAATCCACAATAAATGAACTATTAAGCGTGATTGATGAACAAAAATTTTCAAAACTAGTGAACACGATTGATTTGGATCGGTATGTCAAGAAACTTACATCCTATATATTTTTTGAACTACTGATTATTTCTCAAATTAATGACATGAACAGCCTGACGCACCCCTCAAAATACACCAACGATCAGGAAGAATTGCAGCTGCAAGTGAAGCTTGATTCGATCAGTACTTCCCAACTTTCTAGGAAGCTCAGTCAAATCTCACCCAAGGTTTTCGAGAAGGTATTTCATCATCTTGTACTGATGATTCAAGGACAGATGAAGCAATCCCCTCTTGTTCGAAATATCGGAAGGCTTCATGTCATTGATTCTTCGACGATGAGTATGAGTATCAGCCAATACCCCTGGGCCACCTTTCGAAAAACGAAGGCGGGTGTGCGACTTCACTTAAGGGTTGTGGTGACGAAAGATCTAACGGCACCCGACAAAGCGATTTTACTGCCGGCCAAACATGCGGATCGCACACAAATGGAAGAACTTATTGATGTTGACGCGGATGCGATTCAACTATTTGACCGAGGATATGTTGATTATAAGCAGTTTGAACGGCTCAGCTATCAAGATGTTCGATTCATCACCCGTTTAAAGAAAAATGCAAAGTTTGAGGTTCTATCGGAACAACAGCCAGATCCTGAAAACTTCATTTTCAAAGACCAAGAGGTCTTTTTGGGAAATGAACAAAACGGGACAAAAATGGAACACCCCCTTCGTTTGATTGAAACAAAAGATGGAGAAGGAAATCTCGTGATTATCGTTACGAGTTGCTTCGACTTATCTGCCAAGGAAATCACCGATTTATATCGCTACCGCTGGAAAATAGAAACATTCTTTAAATGGATGAAACAACATTTAAAGATCAAAACGTTCTATGGCAAAAGTCAAAATGCCGTCTATAACCAGCTTTGGATTGCGCTTATTACTTACGGTTTACAAGTACTCCTTCAGTCAAAGGCGGGAAACCATGGCGCACTATTGGACATCAAACGGACATTGCAAAGTTTTCTTTTCAAACGGTTTGATGGCTTTATACGTGCACTCTTTCGTAAACCAACCCGGACATCAAAAGGACGGAAAAAATACGACTGGCAAGCAGAGTTTCAAGTCATCCAGCGTCAATTCGATGAAGGGGAGGTGGCGCATTTAGACGATTTAGGTTTTTCGCTTTGCAAAGCGTAGTATTAAAAGCCTTAGAAACCTTGTTATATCAAGGGTTCAAGGCTTTTTCTATTTTTCTTGAGATTGCAGGATAAAGCATGTAAATGAACACATTTGGGGCTAATTTTGGGGCTAAATTGGGGCTGATTAATAATAATCAGTATAGGCGTATGTAAGGGAATGGGTATATTTCAAAAAAACATAAAATAGAAAAGAATATTATGAGCACACATCTTTTTTTTAAAATTAATAATTTTTTTGAGGGTCAATCATAACATGCGATAGGTTTGTATTTTTCTAATTGTCAATATAACTCACCAATAACTATTGTCGTCTTATACTAGGTGTCTTATATTTCAAGACCAAAACAAGCAACATATTTTGTTTATAATTATCGTTGCATCAATGTTTATATAGTTTTAGAGTTTATTCACAACATTAACGGCCTTTAAAAGCAAAAAGCCGTGATTATGTGAATAATCTTGCGTATAATAACGATGAGGTGGTTAGCATGGCTAAAACATTTCCAATTTTATACGAAAAAGATGAAAATGGCTATTTTGTAGCAACTTGTCCTTTTTTTGAAGGATGCTACACACAAGGTAAAACATTGCAAGAAGCAACCGAAAACATAAAAGAAGTAATTAAATTATGTCTTGAAGGATTAGATGAAGATGAAATCCCCGATAAGGAAATACTTTTTGGTCAAGTGGTAATACATTGAGTCATTTTCCTTAATTAGCGGGTTCATTTGTATAATCTGGTACATGGCCCCTATACCTACCAGCTAAACCATGTTTAACAGAAGCATATTTATCCCACTTGTATGTACTATTGGCTTCCAGTCAATCTGATGCACCATCACTAAAATATGTGTAGATTAATATCTGTATCGGGATCTTTAAATATACAATGCACAATGCATTAGAATGAATCAGCTACAACCGATAAAATATCAATAATTTGTTTAGCTCCACCAACTATTTTTTGTTTGAAACATTATATCTAATTCTTTCATAAAATAAAACCGTAAAAGCAGTATAATTCCTGCTTCTGTATATTAGTTTCTAAGCTTTAATTACTAATTCTCAAACTCATAGACACTATCAGCCCCTATGCTTTCAAATTTAAGTGTAAAAAATATGAAAGAAAAGAGTCAGATCCACTCTTTAAATTTATAGAAAATAGCTTTTGCATATAATACATACCAAACTAATAACCTCTACCCTGTCAAGTGTGCGGCGTATGTTTGAAACTTTCAAAAATATTGATAAAAATCATTGTTATATCAAGGATTATTGCATTTGTTGGTTATATTACTTATAAAGAATTTTAATTGTTTTAAATGATTTTGCGTCAATTTTTGCGTCAGATTTGCGTCAAATATTTATGTATATTTAAAGGGTTCATTTCTCATAATCCATATCAATCTGTATTCCAAGAAGTTTACTTGCATCGGATTCATCCGTTAATTTTAGAATTATATTATCATCTACAATCTTCTTGTATTCATCTAATTCCATTAAATCTTTAAATGAGTCCAAAGTGTCCTCGTTAATAGAGGCGATGTATTGTAAACCATTTTCATTTACTTTTTCAAATGCTTGTTTAAATAAGGTATATCTTTGTCTTGGATCCATATTGGCAAACAAACGGCTATCATGAAATAAAAATTCAAATTTATGATTTTGTTGAAGTAGTAACATGGTCATGTCATAGCAAAAAATTTTCACTTCGTTAACTCCGTCAGATGAATCATCTTGAATCTTAGCAATAATGTTATATCTTAAAGTATTTTCACCATCATTATTTTCAATTTTAATACCACCAGGCTTATCATAAAACGATTTCGATAAATTTCGGAATGTGTTCATAATTTCTTCTAACAAATCTTGATTAGACTCCAGATATTCCTCTGTTTGTATGTTTTGTTCTGATAATTCCGATTGCACATCTCGCAATTTCTTTTTATAAGTTTTTAAAATTTCTTGGTATTCTTTTAGTTTTTCAAGTTTAAGTTTCAAATCACTTAATTTTTTGTTTAAAGAAGTGTACTCATCTAGTGCTCCGTGTGTATCCAAATATTTTAGAAGCTTATTAAGTTCTTCACCTTTTTTTTCTATTTCATTTTCAACTTCTTTAAGTTTCTCTCGATTACTAATAAGTTCTCTTGAAAGCCTTTGGTTTCGATTTTTTAAAAGATTTTCTTGAAAACTAACTACTTCCTCTATTTTCTTCACTACCATCTCGGGTACTTCAATTTTTGCCTGTTTATAGAGATTAATAACTTTTTGTTCAGATTGATCTGGCTCAATTTCGATAGACTTATTGATGCTCCTAATTGAATTGCTAATTAAGATTCTTTTATTTTCTAGATTATTTAGTTCATATTTTTTTTGATCCGCATCTTTTTCGATTTCATGATAATTACTAGCAATTTTAAAAGCAGCTAATTCAATTTCTAATTTTGTAATACTATCCTCCAGATCTAATACTTCTATTTCTGTATCCTCTTTATTATGAAAATGTTCCTTAATAATTGGATCCTTTTCAATGCTTTGTTTTAAAGAATTAGTTTTATTATAACGACTTCGGAGTTCGTACTTTTTAGTAGTCAGATTCGTCTCAAGTCCAAGAAGATATGTATTGTTTAAAATTCTACTGTAATCTTGTTCTTTTCTAACAAATGTATCATATTTTACATAACACTCCCTATCTCTCCTAATAAACCTTGGAAATAATGAATTAAATGTTAAAAAATTTATCTTGTCTTGGATTCCAAATACTTTATCTAACATTATCGAGCGAAACTTTGTAATTGTAAGCTTTTCATTATTTAGAAATATTTCACTTTGTTTTTTGGTATTACGCCTTGATGTAAACATTTTTCCATCAAGTAAAAAATCCAGTTTAAACTCCCAACCTGGAATTTTTTCTTCAAAAACGTCTATCCTATTTGATCCTAAGCAAAAATGTATAAGATAAATTATTAATGATTTCCCCACACCGTTATATGTATTCTTTTTGTTACTATCATTAGGATTAGCTTGTTTTCCTACAATTAAATTTAACCCATCTTTAAACTCAACTGAATGGAATGAATTCATATTTGAACTTAACCGTATTAATCGCATAGCTTTAATCGCCCCCTTTTATCCTCACAGATTGCACCTATCATAAACAAAAAACTAATACATAGTATAAAGTTATCGAAGGTTTGGTGACCTGGAATATCACCTTTTATGTTAGCCTTCTGAAGTTCCAACCATAAATTATCTATATTAGTTGGTTTATCAATCAATTCTAATATCATAGCACTTAAACCAAAAATTGATTCTGACATTTTAATATGCTTTTGTGGTAGAATCATTTTAACTCCACCTTTATTGGAGCCTCAAAAATATCACATGCTTCAAAATAATATGACATTAAAACCAGAACCGCATCTTTTACAGCTTTTTTGTCGCTTGGCGAGGCATTATTTAAGATATACATAAATCTCTTGTCAGCGTAATTATTGCTGGTACTGCTAATTTTTTCTTTAGACTGTTTATATAAGCTTATAAATCTATTCTTTAATTCATTTTTCACAAATTCTCCAGTGCTATTAAAATAGCTTTCCAAATCACCTATTTGATAGCTTGCAACAGTCAGCATATTTGCACAAAAGGGATTTAAATTGTTAAACTCAATTTTTTCATTAAAATCAGGACTATCAGTGAGGGAGTCTAAGAAAACATCGCTTTCTGAATTTATCAAATATTCTACTGCTTGATGCAATATATCAAAATTCAAAAATCCTATTTCTTCATTTGGAATAATCCCTACTATATCTATTATATCTTCAGCGACTAAATCCATGAAAATCGATTCTAGACTATTACTACAAAAAGTATCACAAAAAACGCCAGGATTTTCGGATCTAAGTTCCACAACTTCTTTATGGACAGGAGCAGGAATACCTTTGTATTTATCATTAACGACATAATAAAATTCTGTTATTTTACAAATGTTGTCCCAGTATGATTTTAATCCATTAAAATCTTCTTTTAGTTTTTTTGCTGCATCAATTATTGTTCTTGATTTATCTATATTCTCAGGTGCAAAAACTTGATAGTAAATACCTTTTTCTTGATCGAATCCATCATTTTTTCGATCACCTATGTTGCCATATGGTTTAACCTGCTTAAAATTAGAATTATGTTTAACCATCACCTTAGAAAAAAGGTTCTCATATTCTTGTCCATCACTTTGGTGAACTTTTAACTGAAACATTATCCTAGCTATAAACCTTTCACTTCTATTCATTAATATCACCACCGTCACTTGAGAAAGTAGGTAAGAATTCTTAACCTCAATTGGATATAATTATATATTAATGGAACATTTTTTCAAAAGGAAATCAGAAAAGTCCTTCTTATTATTATTTTACACATGAAAACACAGTATGATTTGAAAGATACTCGAAGCTTTAATCAATAGAAGAAGGGAGTGATTAGTTTGAAAAAACCTTGGGTTAATTTATCATTGGATGAATTTATAGCCAATTTAAATCAAGAATATGAATACCATAAACGAGGTGGAACAGAATATCGGCAACATACTGCTAAACTATCCTTAGAAATTGCTTTAAAAGTTAAAAAAGTGCATCCCTTTTTAGATCCAGTTGAATCTAAAAAATTGGTATATACTCACCTTCCTGATGCCGATAATGAACGAAAACATGATGTCGCTAAAATGTTACGAGTAACAGCCAAAAGTATGTATTTAGAGATGACAACTCCAGAAGAGGTTAAGGGATATGTTAAAAGTAAATTGAAAAATAATTGGACTTTAAAAAAATAAAATGTTCTACTTGGATTTTTGTATACTATTTC
>NZ_WIXN01000013.1:0-98931 GCF_010994035.1 Virgibacillus aidingensis | reverse complement strand
TCGTGGAGAAACGAATAAAGGACATCTTAACGTCTGATGAATTGGAGCAGGTTCATAAACTTAATAAATCAATAATGGGGGCTACTTCAAAGAAAGAAATACAAGATTATAAAGGTGAGATTGATCAGATAATAGAAAAAGCAAAGAATCGTTATTTTCGTGAAAAAGAAATCGAAGCAAAGGTTCAAAAATAAAATAACAAAGTGGATAGTTATGTCGAAAAAGAATATCATTTTTTGATCAACATATTGGTCTAACAATTTTAGGGTATTCGGATTATCGTGTGGAAAATGATGTTTCCATTACCCCCTACTTGTTTCACTAACACTTCCGAGATAGTATAATAAGATTAAAGTTATTTAATTCGAAGGGGAGTTTCACTTTGAATAATACAAATCCTATAAAAAAGAAATGGCTTGTATTGATTGCTGCACTGATTATATTATCCTTATCTCTACAAGACTTTGATGTTTCGCAATTGGAAAAATTAACCTTTAAAGATGTTATGCCGATAATCGTTCTTACAGCTATTATTTTTTTATTTAAAACAAGTATACTTTCTGTTATTTTTATCAGCATACAAAAAGGAGTGAAGAGATTAACCAAAAAGGACTAGCAGATTCTTTTTATTTTTCCAGCCAGTTAATTCCACAAATAAGCTTCCACACGAAAATTTGAATACCCCAATTTTAAACTTAATAGTGGAAAAGGTTTAGGGGAATCTATACGGTTATACCGACTCCCCTGCAACTTACGTCCACATGTTTTCCAAATTGTGCGTAAACCAGGTGAGGAAAGTGTGATCTTCCTCAATATTTAAAAGGGCTTCAAACATTTGTGTATTGTGAAATTCATGCTTGCATAATGCTCGAAGAAAGTCTTTCATGTCTAGTTTAATTTGATTATCTAGCGTATCACTTTCTATATCGTAATGATCCCATATATATCTTTTAACTTTTTCTGCAATCAATTCATCTTCGTCATCAATTTCAAATATTACTTTCTTTCCATTGACTACAATCTTTTTCATAACGGATTCAGGATTATAGATCCCATCTGTGATTTCTTTGGTTTCTTGCCTTATTCCCCAGTTCTCCGCTAATTCACGCCAATGAAAACCCCTAAATTCCATCTTGCAACCTCCCTCTATATAGTTAGTTTTTCTACGAAATGCTCTTGTTTTCTTAGAATTACTCCAAATTTCAATAGTTTACTTAGGAATAATGTGTTATTTACTGGTGTAATAAGGTTTTCATTACATTTATTTACTTATAAATGTCCATCCTATCGACCAAAGTGGTTATATTTGGTAAATATTCTGTATAACCGTGCGTATCATCTCCACGCAGCTTATGGTCGCTCACCCTCCCATGTATCACGGGATTTATGTCCATACATTCCTTCGTCCTGCGTATCCACAAGGTGGAGGTCGGATAAGCTCCCTTGCTGGGTCAATGCCCGAATGGAATAAATAAGCCCCGACTCTGCACTATTGGTATTTGTCGTATTCAGAAATCAAGTACATTTTAATAGAATTGCTAAATTGTTTTAAATGGTTTAAGCAGCCTGCAATGCTTCTAATTCAGGTAATCCCTGTAATAATTTACTTCCATCAAATTCACATTGTTTTTGACCAATGATAAAGAAAACACGTAATAGCTTTCCACATAATGCGATTAATGATTGTTGCTTTTTTAACGGCCTATTTGGCCTTGTTGTGTAATACTCATGCAATGCTTTATGACAAACTAATGGACGAACGGCCAGATAAAGTGACTTTCTTAATCGTTTTCTTCCACGCTTGTCAATCCTTGTTTGCCCTTTATATTTGCCGGAGCTATGCTCCCTGAGCGATAATCCAGCCATATTCACAAGTTGCTTGGGATGACTATATTTATTGATATCCCCAACTTCTGCGAAAAAGGTTGCCACTGTAGTAACCCCAACGCCTTTGATATCAATCATTTCCTTTGCACCAGGAATTTCTTGAACCAAATCTTCTAATTCTTGATCAAGCTCTTCCAGCTGCTGTTGATAAAGTTCAAATTGATCCAAAAGACTGTGTAATTCCTTCTTGGCAAAACGCAAGCCTATTTCAATCCCAATACTTTTATTGGCTGCCTCTACAAGTCGTGTAGCCCTTTTGATGCCAACACCACTTTTGACAAATTGTTTCCATTTCACAAGCACTTCCTCCGAAGTCATTGCCTTAATATCGGATGGGAATGGAAACAAACGCAATGTGCTTATGGCTGCCTTTCCTTTCCAGTCCTTAAATACATCCAAAAATTCCGGAAAGTAGCGCTGTATATTGTTTTGGATACGCCCCTCGATGATAATCAGCTGTTTGGATAATTGATCTCTTAATTTGACGCCTTCTCTCAATTCGGCATAAATGCCTTCTAAGAGATTTGGAACGGAGTATCGACCATCCTTCACAAGCTGTGCAATCACGCGGGCATCTTTCGTATCGTTTTTTGTTGGTGAATTATCATCAAGCTCTTTACTCTTTTTGACGTGCATTGGATTAACTAAAACAAAGTCATAGTCCTTGGCTATCAAAAAGTAAGCGAGGCTTAACCAGTAGTGCCCAGTGGGTTCAACACCGAAAATGACATGCGTTTTATCGTTTTCCTGTTGATGCTTTTTTGCCCAATCAAGCAACTTTTCAAATCCATGTATGCGATTTTCAAAGAACAATCTTTTTCCAAATTCAATGCCTCGATCATCTTGTGCTCGGGCTACGTGTTTGTCCTTAGCTATGTCGATACCTACAATCAATGTTGATGGTGAAATTTGCGAGATTTTCTTGTTTTGGGTATAATTCATTTTGAGTCCTCTCCTTGGTATTTTTTAAATTCGAGATCAACGCGCGTTGATACTCTGTACTATACCAAGAGGGCTCTTTTCTTTGCAAACCCCAAATTAGTTTATAAACAGGAATGCTCCCTTCACAAATAAGTAAAGCTAAATATCAATATTACAACATTTTTCCAATAGAACTTCATCCGAATACCTTCTATTTACAGTGACCATATAAAACTCGCATAAGCGAAATAGTTAATTACAACTCATAATATAACACAAGTAATTTTTTTATTTTGGAATAATTACTATATAACTCCAGTTATACAAATGGATGAGTAAAGAAAGAGGAAAATTCCCTTTTAAATCCTTCGGGTGTTAGAAAGACTTTCACTTCGTAACAGGGCGGGAATTTCGTTTTAACATATACCTACATTTCCTCCCCCGTAATGAATGTGTAGCAATAATACCAAAAACAATAAGGGTAATCGGAAAATAGTGGAAAAGGACTCAAAAGTACCCTCCACTATAACCTTAGTCAGTGTTGAAAAAGTCTGTCTATAGGTTTCCTCTTCAAAGATGAATCAGCAGTTCCATTGCTGCCTGTTTTTCTTGTTGGGAGATTTGCATCAATAAGTGGGAGGCTTCAATAACTTTTCAGTCTCATTTTTTCCTGCCTGATCAATTGAAATGGAAACTTCCCTCCGTAATAATGCAACCTCCGTGTAAATCCGATACACCTTTTCAACCCTTGTATCGTCAACGATATCTAAACATTCCAATAAAAAATCCTTGTATAAATTTCGCAACAACGAACCTTTTGTTCCTGCTCGTTCCATCAGCAGAGTTGTCAAAGTCATTACATCCCGCAATAAAATAAATTGCCCCTTGCTAATATACAGTAATCATAGTACAATAAATTTGTAACCAAAAAACTATAAAGGTTTTTTTAGTTTTTGGATTGCGAGGTGGCTACAATAAAAAATCGGATTATTGAAGGATTTGTAAAGGAAATGGAAATTAAAGGGATGAAATTTACAATGGATGATCTTGTCCGTCGTATCGGGATTAGTAAACGTACATTGTATGAGAATTTTTCATCTAAGGCAGAAATTTTAGAGGTATTGATTGACGAGACATTTGCTGAAGTAGATGATAAAACACAAAGGATTTTACAAGATACGGAATTATCCACCCCACAGAAAATAAAAGGAGTAATCACTGCTGTACCAAGTCATAGGGTTCTTTACGATAAAAATATTTTTGAGCAAATAAAACGTTTCTATCCTGATCAGTGGGAAAAGTTTGCAGAAATATTTGATAATGATTGGGAGGAACTTCGTGTTTTAATTCACCAGGGAATTCAGGAAGGGATCATTGCCAATTTAGATGAGAAGCTAATCGTAAAAATGACGATGGAAGCGGTCCAATCTGTTCATGACCAGGAATTCTATATAAAAAACAATATCTCGTTGACCGATGCTGTTTCTCAAATAGCTGATATTATTCTATTTGGAATCCTTTCAACTGAAAAAAACAGAGGTTGAATTATTAGCCTCTTTTTTTATGTAAACTAGAAAAACCAAAATAGTTTATTGTGTTTATGTTTTAAAAAGGAGTGTGTACTTTTGGACGAAACAGTTATTACAGTTGAAAATGTAAAGAAGAGATATAAAGATCATGATGTGTTAAAAGGGATAAACTTCAGGGTGAAACGAGGATCCGTATTTGCTTTACTTGGTTCAAATGGGGCTGGTAAGACAACAACCGTTAGAATCCTTGCCACATTACTCAAACCTGACAGTGGAAAAGTGCAAATTTCTAATTTTGACATTGTTGATCAAGCAGATGATGTACGTGGAGAAATCAGCCTAACAGGCCAATATGCAGCAGTAGATGAGCTTATGACAGGGAGGGAAAATCTGCGTTTGATTGGAAAGCTGTATCATCTTCTGGATGAGAACTCAAAAGCTGATGAGTTGCTTGAACGTTTCCAACTTACTGATGCTGCAAATCGGCGCGTGGCAACTTATTCAGGTGGCATGCGCAGGAGGCTTGATATAGCGATGGGCCTTGTCGGCAACCCATCTATTATATTTCTGGATGAACCTACTACTGGTTTGGATCCTCAGAGTCGGATAGCGATGTGGAAATTTATCAAGGAACTAACATTGACAGGGGTTACAGTGTTTCTGACTACGCAATATTTGGAGGAAGCCGAACAGTTAGCAGATCAAATTGCGATTCTTGATGAAGGGAAAATTGTCGCAGAAGGAACAGCCGAAGAATTGAAAAAGCTTTTGCCACATGAATTTATCGAATTAGGATTTAATAACGAAGACGAACTGCATCAAGCTCATAGAGTTCTTGAAGATTACTATACAAAAATAAGCGAGAAAGATATGATTCTTGCAATAGCTATCGATGGTGATGTGAAAGAACTTACACATATTTTAAACACTCTCGAAAGGTCAGATATTTCTGCTGCTTCTTTTGAACAAAGGTTGTCATCACTGGAAGACGTCTTTCTCACTATTATTGATAAAAATAAAGAAAAGGAGGAATCCCAATGAAGCTCGCTTCAAAAGTGAAATATAAGTGGAGTGACACTGTCGTGATGAGCAAGCGCTCCTTGGTTCATACTTCACGAAATTTTGATGCGTTTATAACTACACTCGTACTTCCAATCATCATGATGCTTTTATTCGTTTATGTATTTGGCGGAGCAATCGATACAGGATCGGTGGAATATATAAACTATGTGGTGCCTGGTATTACCCTGCTGTGCATCGGTTATACGGCTTCGACTACTGCGGTTAGTGTAAATAATGATATGACCAAAGGGATTATTGATCGCTTCCGTTCCATGCCTATAGCTAAATCATCGGTTTTGACGGGGCATGTGTTTGCATCTGTAGTGCGTAATGTCCTGACAACTACGCTCGTTGTGTTAGTAGCTTTTTTGATGGGTTTTCAGACGAATGCGACAGCAGTGGAATGGCTATTGGTTGTGGGAATATTGTTGTTGTATACGCTTGCCATGACTTGGCTGTCGGTTGTCTTTGGTCTGCTTGCAAATAGTGCAGAAGGTGCAGGAGCTTTCAGTTTTTTTGTATTGTTTTTGCCATATCTCAGTTCTGCATTTGTGCCAACAGAGACTATGCCCAGTGTGGTGCGTATGTTTGCTGAGAATCAGCCAATGACACCGATCAACGAAACAATACGCGCGTTTCTTATGGATACCCCGGTTGGAAATAATGCGGTGATAGCAATTTTATGGTGTGTGAGCATCATATTTCTTTCTTATCTCTTTGCGCTGTTTGTTTATAAGCGCAAAGCGGTTTAGCAAAAATTTCTCAAAGGAAATGATACGCTCGGCTTGTTAAATAATTAATCAGGTTAGTATCAAAGCGTAATTATTATGAGAGCTGAACGTATATTCTACAATCGAGTATAAAGAAGGGGGAGGAAATAATGAGCAAAAAACGAAATTTGGTTTTATTTATCGCTTCGAGTTTAGACGGATATATTGCTACAAAAAATGAGTCTCTTGAGTGGCTATACAATGTCGAAGGTGAAGGTGATAACGGTTTTTCGGAGTTTTGAAAAGGTTGATACGGTTTTACTTGGTAAAAGGTCTTACGATTGGGTAATGAAACAAGATATAGAGGAATTCCCATATAAAAACAAAGAGAGCTATGTGTTTACGAGGTCTTCTATTGAAGATACTGAACATGTGAAATTTGTTAATGATGATATAGCTAATTTTACGAATGACCTTAAAAATCAAGAAGGAAGAAATATTTGGATTGTTGGTGGAGGAGAATTACTACAATCTTTTATAAATGAAAAATTAGTAGATGAACTCATCATAACAGTTGCCCCAACTATAATCGGAAAAGGAATTCCTTTATTTAGAGAGGGAGAATATCAAATAGACCTTACTTTAAAGGGAATGAGAAACTTCAATCAGTTTGTCGAATTACATTATGAGATAAGGTAAAAGAAAGTAATATGTCCCTAACAGGTAGCGTAAGTAAATGCTGAATTAAATTCAGCACTTTTCGCTTTTGAAGTATCATAACTCAAGAGTTTTGAGACTCGACTCGTGTTTAAAATAGAAAGAAGGTACGTAATGAGCAGATGGTATAAAATCGATAATGCAGGGAAAGTATTTCACGCAGTAACAAAAGCTTCTAACTCGTCGGTGTATCGTGTTTCGATGATAATGAAGGCACCTGTAAATGCGGTATTGTTACAGAAGGCATTGGATACAGTAATAAAACGATTCCCGACATTAGCTGTTAAGGTACGTAAAGGGCTATTTTGGGATTTTATGGTAGATAATGAAGAAAAGTTGAGTATTCAGAAGGAAACAACCTATCCCTGTCATCCAATTAACCCGAGGGAAAATAATGGGTACTTGTTTAGGGTCTTATACTTCAAGCAAAGAATATCTGTTGAAATTTTTCATTCTCTCACAGACGGGACTGGTGCAGTTGAATTTTTGAAAACATTAATTTATCAATATCTAACATTACAGGGAGAAAAGTTGGTTATTGACGGTGATGTACTATTTCCTGATGAAGTCCCAAATAAGTATGAAATAGAGGATAGTTTTGAAAAGTATTTTCACGAGTCTAACCACTATCATCTACACGATAAAGTACCCCGTTCCTTTCAGATTAAAGGAACACCTTTTGACCCTGCAGGAGTAAATGTTATTCATGGCGTAATTAGCGCTTCTGCTGTCAATCGTTTTGCAAAACGACTAGGTGCGTCTATTACTGAATTTATTACTGCTGTGCTAATTCATGCCATTTATTCTGAAACGATGAAATATGGATTATATAAAGAAAATATTACGATTGCACTACCTGCTAATCTACGTCGGCAGTTTCCTTCTGTAACGTTAAGAAACTTTTTTGCGGTTGTCAATGTAGGGATGCATGTCACCGATAAAATGACATTAGAGGATATTATTAAAACAGTATCCAACCAATTAAGAAGTAAGACAGAAAGAGAAACTTTACAGGCTGAGATCAATCGCCATGTACATCTACAAAACAGTTTAACAACAAGAATGGTACCACTATTCTTAAAATATCAGGCAATGCGGTATGGGTTTCAGCATTTTGGTGAAATGGCAAAAACAATCACTCTTTCTAATTTAGGAAACATTAAACTACCTGATTGCATGAACCGTTATATAAAAAGAATGGAAGTTGTGCTGTATCCAACTAAAAATAGTCCGATTAATTGTGGTGTTTGTTCCCTTAATGATCAAATGACTATTACTTTTGCGCGTTCAATTGTAGAAACGGAAATTATTAAATCATTCTTCAGTCAGCTTACTCGTTTAACTGGTCTTGATGTGGAAGTTTACTCGAATTACTGGGGGGAGGCTAGGTGAATCATTGCATGAATTGTGGGGTATGGGTTGAACATTTGACATGTCCCTTATGTCATCGTAAAGTAGCTAATCCAACTTTTACCACAGAGGTAAAATGGTATCCAGATTATCACAGCTTAAAACAAAAAAAAGGAAATTCGTTTGTCTCAAGATTAGTGATATTTGTATCTATTGTCATTGTAAGTACATGTTTACTTATAAATATTTTCGTCACTCCTGACTTCCTTTGGGTGTTTTATGTAGCAGCAACCGTATTGTATCTTTTAGTTACCAGCAACCATACAATCAATTCCTCGGCTCATACAGGCGCGAAAATTTTTGGTCAGGTGATTAGTTTATCTGGCTTACTAATAGTGGTTGACGTTCTGTCAGGGTTTAGGCGCTGGTCAGTAAATTTTGTCGTTCCTTTTCTGATTATCACGGCTACTCTTTTGATCACGATAATTATCTTGAAGAAACGAATGCGTTGGCAAGAGTATGTAGGGTTTATAGTAGCATTGATTGTTTTGGGCTTCCTTCCAGTTGGATTGTATATCACTGGGATTGCTACCATTTTATGGCCATGTGCAATAACGACTCTATATGCACTGCTTACCCTTTTGGGGATGCTTTTATTTTCAGATAAAACGTTTAAGGAGGAGTTGGTTCGCCGTTTTCATATATAAGCTAATTTCTCCCGATATTGAGGGTATGGGAGCGATTGTGGAAAAGCAGTAAAATTTGATCAATTAGAATAGACAATTTCACACAATTATCCGATTTATGGAGCTATGAACATTAATTGATTTATAAGGTTTTCCACACGATAATCCGAATACCCGTTTAAATAACGTTTGATCTGATTTGGGTAAATAATAGGTTGGTTAAGTTGTGCTTGATATAAAGTAAACTCAGAATGAATAAAAACTACTGAAGGACTAATCGGGAGATTGCAGCCATGTTTGAAGAGCAGCTTTCGAAGGAGAGATTCCTTTCTATCTAACTGGTGTAAAGGATTAGTAATTTCGGATTGGGGTATCTTGGATATTTTATAAAATTTACCTGATTCCTCATCGTAATAATAGTCCCCGTCAAGATTTTTAACTTCAAACAGGTGGATGGTTTCCGAGGTAATAATAAGTGTATCAATTTGGAAAGTAGAGTTATTTGAGTTCAGCAGCAGGTCATTTAATATATAGCATTCGCATTGGAGCTTCTCTGTTAATGAATCAAATAATATTTCTCCTTCATAGCCTTTTTTGAGAGCATAGTAATACTGCTTGTCCTTGCTGGATAAACGCATACGGATATCTAAATACTCTAAGACTTCCAATTCATAAGGTTTTTTTCGTTCTTTGTATTGCATTCACATATTCCTTTCTTTTTTAAATTGACTGGCTTCTTATCTTATAAAGTAAATTCCTTACTAGCATCTAGAAATCAGTCTTTAATTAAAACAATTATACTTCAAGCAATCTATAATTGAAAACGATTATTTTAATTTTTTACTAGAATAAGAATACTGCACTTTTTGAAGCTATGTTTAAAATATACAAAAAAGAGAGGAAAAATGAATTTTAATGAATTAGCCTGACCTTCCCCACAACTTGCGCTTATTGGCCAGCTCCGGTATATTCTCAGATTTCAATACGGGCACAAGTGCGGCATCTGGGGCTGTGCGTAAATGCTCGCCCCACCGAAAAACATCTGGGACTGCGCGTAAATGCTCGTCCCACCAAAAAGCATTAATCTAACCCCTCTTGGTTGTTTTTACTGACGTACTGGTGCTGACCCCAGAAGTTAGAGTGAAAATCTGACTTTTTCCGGGGTCTCACCTAGGTCTATCCTCCGGCAGCACTATATCGCACAAAGTAAATGTGTATGCATGTTCAAGGAGTTTACGTATATTTCCGGAGCTGACAGGACGAGTTGTCCGCCAATTTAACACATTTTGACCCGGCCTCACTATATTTTAAAAAAGAAATAGTGGGCAAAGTTCACCCGTCGATGACCTTACCCACTAATCTTAGTATGTTTTTAAGTTCACATCTTATTGATAACGAATCAGTGTATATTTCTTTTTCCCTCGCCGAATAATGGTAAATTTATCTTCCAGGCGATCTTTTCCATCCACTGTATATTTCAAATCCTGGACCCGTTCTCCATTGATATAAATGGCCCCGTTGGAGATATCCTCTCTTGCCTGTCTTTTGGAAGAAGAGATGGAAGCGTTCACCAGGAGATCAATTAAACCGATCTCTTCCTTCCCTGTTTCATAGGATGGCACATCCTTAAAACCCTGTTCAATTTCACTAGCAGACAATGACTTTAAATCACCGCTGAACAAGGAAGCAGAAATATTTTTCGCCTGCTTAAGGGCTTCTTCGCTGTGGACTTCCTTTGTCATTTCTTCAGCAAGACGTTTTTGTGCAGCTCGTTTTTCCGGACGGGTTTTCACTTCGGTCTCCAATTCCTGAATTTCTTCTTCGGAAATAAAGGTGAAATAACGCAAAAATTTAATGACATCACGATCATCCGTATTCAGCCAGAACTGGTAAAATTCATACGGGCTGGTTTTTTCTGGGTCTAGCCACACTGCTCCGCCGGCTGTTTTGCCAAACTTCGTGCCATCCGCTTTCGTAATCAGCGGCACGGTAAGCCCAAATACATTCGTTTCTTCATCCAGGTTTTCTCTGGAACGGCGGATGTACTCCATTCCTGCAGTAATGTTTCCCCACTGGTCGCTGCCGCCGATCTGCAGTGTACAGTCTTCCTGTTCGTATAACTTCAGAAAATCTATGGATTGCAAAATCATGTAACTGAATTCGGTGTACGTGATCCCCTGTTCAATTCTGGCTGAAACGGACTCTTTAGCAAGCATGTAATTAATGCCGAAATGCTTCCCTGCATCCCGCAGAAAATCAATCACTGACATTTTGGAAAGCCAGTCATAGTTATTTCTCGATGCAACCGGTATTTCATCTTCGTCTGATTCAACCAGCTTCGAGATTTGTTCCCGGATTTTTTCCGTGAACCCGTGCACGACTTTACTTTCATTCAACGCTCTTTCTGAGGTACGGCCGCTCGGGTCTCCAATCATTCCCGTTCCCCCGCCTACAAGTGCAATTGGTTTATGTCCCGCCTTCTGAAATCGTTTAAGCATGGTAATCGGCAATAAGTGACCAATATGCAGACTGTCGGCCGTCGGGTCAAACCCGCAATATAATGTCACCTGGCTTTCTTCCAAGTGTTTTTTCAATCCTTCCCTGTCTGTTATTTGATGAACCAGGCCTCTTGTTTCCAAATCCTCTAAAATATCCAATCTCTTCACACTCCAATAAATTTAGTATTGCTGCTTAAAATTAAAAAAACCCCTCCCTCTCAGAAAGGGACGAGTTATACGCGGTACCACCCTTGTTGCAAAATTCATTGCCACTTCGGATTGTTAACGATGTTTCCACCGTCTCGTGCGGTCATAAATTTCAAAATAACCACCAGCGAGATAGCTCCGGATACGTAATTCGCCTGCAAATATGTCTGGCTTTCACCTGCCGCCAGCTCTCTGAAACAGGGATTTGCATAACTACTATTATCCATCTCAGCTTTGAATTCATGCTTCCGTTTGGAAGATTTATTTATCTATTCATAACATATTTCGAAAAACAAAGCAAGATCCAGCCAAAATTTTTATACACTATAAACCTATCTATGCTATAATAGAAAAGCAATTATAGGAGGTTTTTGACATGGATTTAAAGCAATTTTACCATAAATCCAGCCAAAAAGTGAAGGAACTGTGGAAAACAGGTAAACTTCAGCGTTCTTCCAGGATTACATACGACGTGTTCTGGAATGTTATTCTGTTTTTCCTAATCGTTGGCTTTATTGGCATGTTTTTTGCCGGAGGACTCGGCGCAGGCTACTTTGCTTCCCTTGTAAAGGATGAGCCAGTTCGTCCATATGAAGTGATGGCAGATGACATCTACAACTATGAAGAAACTTCAAAATTATATTTTGCCGGGGAAATTTATATCGGCAATGTACAGGCCGATCTGTTCAGAGAGGAAACAACACTGGATGATATTTCTCCGGTATTGATCGATGCGGTTATCGCTACCGAGGATGAATATTTCAACGAACATGATGGCATCGTGCCAAGTGCCATTTTACGTGCCATGGTGCAGGAAGCAACGAATTCTGATACGAGAACCGGCGGCAGCACCTTGACACAGCAGTTAATTAAAAACCAAATACTTACAGATGAAGTTTCTTTTGAGCGGAAAGCAAAGGAAATTCTCCTCGCACTGCGGCTTGAACGTTTCTTTGAAAAGGATGAAATTCTCGAAGCTTATCTAAATATTGTTCCTTATGGCAGAAATGCATCCGGAGATAATATTGCAGGAATTCAAACTGCAGCGCAGGGCATATTTGGCATTGATGCAGATGAAGTAAACCTTGCCCAGGCTGCTTATCTTGCCGGCCTTCCGCAAAGTCCGTCCGCCTATACCCCTTTTACGAATCAAGGGGAATTAAAAGATGAAGATGGGATTCAGCCCGGCATTAACCGCATGAAATCCGTATTAAACCGTATGCTTGATGCTGATTATATTACCCGGGATGAATACGATGAAGCGATTGAATATGATATAGCTGCTGATTTTACAGAGGGAACAGAATCACCAGTTGAATCATATCCTTATCTGACCTATGAACTGCAGGAAAGAGCTAAAGATATTTTGAAATTACATCTGGCAGAGCAGGACGGACATACGGAAGAAGACTTACAGGAAGATGGGGATTTGAATCAGGAATATGATGAGTTGGCCAGAAGGGACTTACGGGTTGGCGGCTATGATATCCACTCCACCATTGATAAGGAGATTTATGACGCCATGCAAACCGTTGCTGAGGAATATCAGTATTATGGGCCGGATCGCACGTTTACCGTTGAAGACGCCGAGACAGGAGAAGAATACGAAACAACGGATCCTCTTCAGACTGCTGCCATGCTGATAGAGAACAATACAGGGAGAATTATCAGCTTTGTCGGCGGACGCGGTCATAGTGAGGATGAGGAATTAAATTATGCAACAAAAGCTGTGAGATCACCCGGCAGTACGATAAAACCCTTACTCGACTATGGACCCGCAATGGAAGAAGGTGCTGTGCAGCCGGGAACGCCAATTGCTGATTATGATAGAAACTATCCTGGATGGACAAATCTGGGCAACTATGGCGGAGGCCACTATGGCATTGTTTCTGCAAGAACAGCACTTGCTAATTCCTATAATATTCCGGCAGCAGAGGTTTATTTAAACATTATGGATAAAAGACCGACAGAAGAATATCTGGAAAAAATGGGAATTACTACGCTCAGTAAGATGGATCATGAGATACGTTCTATATCTATCGGTGCTATGGATCACGGAGTTACCGTTGAAGAAAATGTAAATGCCTTTGCTACGTTGGGAAACAATGGTCAGTTTGCTGACGGATATATGATCGAGAAAATCACCACAGAGGACGGGGATGTCATTTATGAACATGAGACAGAAGCTGTAGATGTGTTTTCTCCGCAAACAAACTATTTAACGCTTGATCTGATGCGCAGTGTAATAAGCCAGGGAACTGCTCAATATCTAAATTCACAATTGAGATACGGCGGTGTGGATTGGGCAGGAAAAACCGGTACTTCTCAGGACTACTGGGACGGTTGGTTTATTGCAACAAATCCAAATGTGACATTTGGGACCTGGATGGGTTATGACAGGAATTATTCCATTTACGAAACTGGCTCAGGTTTATCCTACAGCCAGATGAACATGAAACTCTGGGCAGAATTGATCAATGCAGCAACGGATATTAATCCCGACTTACTTGCGCCTTCTGACAGATTTACACGACCGGACGGTGTTGTCCAGCGCAGCTATTGTGCCATTTCCGGCATGCTTCCATCAGAATTATGTGAGCAGGCGGGTTTGGTTAAGTCTGATCTTTTTAATGCTAAATACGTGCCGACTGAAACAGATGACAGCCTGATTTCCGGCAATATCGTCATGGTGGATGGAAATGCTGTTGTTGCAGGACCGGATACACCTGGTGAATTTGTGGAAGGAGATGGCCTTGCCTTTAACCCTGATTTTCTGGAACGGATGGGCTGGGATGAATTGAGCGATTTGACACAGCTTTATCCACGTACTGAAACAGAAAAATGGGAGAAAATAAGTGTTTCTACTTCCAATACAGGGGCAAGCAGCTCCATTGAAGATACCGGCAGTGCTCCGTCTGCACCGTCCGTTTCTGCCTCTGATACATCATTAACCTGGGATCGTACTACAGGTCAAAACATTGTCGGATACCGGGTATTCCGGGCAAGTGAGCCCGGCGGAAGCTTTTCCCGGATTGGAAGCACTACCGATACGGACTATTCCATCAGTTCAGATGGTGTCTACCATGTGAAAGCAGTAGACTATTTTGGCCGGGAATCATCTGCTTCCAGTGAAGTGATCGTTGGTGATACAGATGAAGATTCCGACAGCGATGACGAGAATGGAAATGGCGATGGTGATGGGAACGGCAATGACAGTGAAAATGATAACGACTCCGAGGAAGATGAGGATGAAAACGGGAACGGTGATGATGAGGAAGACGATGAAGAGGATGACGAGGATAGTGAAGCGGATGAAGAAGATGAGGAAAATGACGACAGTTAATAGTTAAGGATATAACAAAACGCTTGGGCGTGGTACCGTCTCCAAGCGTTTTGTTATTGCGATTTTAAATATAAATACCTTCTTACATTCATCGGTGGCATGAAATAATAAACCCAGGAGAGTGATTCTCATTTCATACACTTATTGACCCTATGAAGCATTGAACAACATAGAAACCTCCCGCTAAATCAATCATATAGGTCTGATTGAACTGTTTTCCACTAATCCCACAAGGAAATAAGCTTCTTTCCAAAGAGGTGGTGCATCAATGGTTTTAGGTTATTTTAAATGGTAGAAGTGAATTCCGAACTCTCCATTCACTGTAACAGTGTTTTTGTAACATAAATAACTAAGAAAGTAAGGTAAATATGAACAATTAGTAATAACATATTCTTAATGAAAAATTCACTTTATGATAACTAAGCAATAAAGATTTCCCATACATATAGTTCAACATACGAGAAAAGCTTGATGCAAGCAAAAAATTCTGCATTTGATCCATGTCTTTATGATAAAATTGTAAATATTAGACTAAATAATTAATAAAGGAGGCATTCCCTTTGATTGCTAAGTTCAATATCTTTGATAATGATTTAATCGCCCAGCAAAGGCATGCTATAAATAATACTAAATTCCATAAAAAGGGTAGAATGATGCAGATTATTTTATCATTTGTATTCGCTTTATTTATTTTAATAGTTGCTGGGTATTCAATAAATTTTGTTGTTTTTGGGTTTGTTTTGTGTTTAATTCTTGTCCCTCTAATATGGAAATCTTACGAGTATGGGCTTATAAAGCGGTATAAAAAAGATATTGTTAAACAGCACAAACACAAAATCTATATCGTCTATATCACCAAGCAACAACGCAATAATAGCAAAAGCACCTGCAGCTGCCATTGCACCAAGACCATATAAAATAGCTAGGTGGATTAAATAAATGGCTCCTAATACGAGAGCTACACCTACGGCTACCGCGATTGCATCCCTGACAGGGGTCAAGTCAATATCCAGCGTAATTACCACTGTGACAGCATGTTTACCATAATTTACCAATTGTTAAAGTGTAAAATTCTTTCCGATTGCCAGGCTTGGTTCCTAATGCAAATTAAAAAAACAGAGCATATCACCCTGTTTAAAAACTTTATTTTATGCTTTTTTCTAATTGGCTGTGTATTTTTTTAAGTTCATCGTAATATTGGTCTGGATCATCAGCATTTTCAAATCCATCGGTGACTTTTATCCCATCATCTACTAACTGCTGTAATTTGTCTGGCACTTCTCCAGCGTCATTATAGTATTTTAGATAGTTAGTTGATGTCACAACTAATTGATATTTGAAATTCTCCGTTGTATATTTATCTTTCATTCCGGTTTCGCCGTTAAAATGCTTTACCCTTTTTGAAACATATTCTTCAAATGAACTATATTCAGGAACTACTACTCCCATTTCTGTATCTTTTTTGGCTGTCTTTTTTATATCAAGGTCATTATTATTTTCTTTCATTGGTTTATCCTCTTTAATATAATTACTTTGCTCGACCATAGCTGTTTTTTCCTCATTCAAATTGATAAAAGCACTTAAAAACATTACTGCTATAAAAGAAAAATACGCTACTAAGCCAGTTATAAAGAACCACTTTATGCTTTTCTTTAATTTCATAAAACCGCTCCTAAAAAAACAGCTTACATGAATAGTATTACTTACTATTTACAAATGCAAGCATTAAAAAAATCGAATCCTTCTAATCCAGACAACTATTTACACTTTTATTGAAGTAAGACTAAAATTACAAAGCAAAATCCTGTATAATACAATGTAAGCGATTAAAATTTTTGTAGGCGGTGAAATGGATGGAGCATAAGAAAAGCTATCATGCGCAAACACGTGAAGCTTCCGGTGAAACAGTTACCATAGAGGGTCCTCTTATTTCAGAGGAATTAAAAAAATATCATTTTCATGAATTATTAACAGCATTTCGCCCTGCTGACAAACAATTTGAGGCACTTTTAAACATTGCGGATTTTCCTGAAGGCAGAATAATTATTGCCAGAACAGAAGATATGATTGTCGGCTATGTTACATATCTGTATCCCGATCCAATGGAAAGATGGTCGGAATTCAACATGAAAGACTTGATCATGCTTGGAGCCATCGAGGTAATTCCTGATTACCGGGGAGCAGGCATAGCTTCCGGTTTGTTAAAAGTCTCCATGATGGATGACTATATGGAAAATTACATTGTCATTTCCACGGAATATTACTGGCATTGGGACCTGGATAGAACTTCGTTAAGCATTTGGGACTACCGAAAAATGATGGAAAAAATGATGGCAGCAGGCGGACTGGTTCCTGCCCCTACAGATGACCCGGAAATTATTTCCCATCCAGCCAACTGTTTAATGGTGCGGATCGGCAAAAATGTGCCGGAGTCCTCGGTCAAAGCATTTGATAAACTGCGATTTTTACAGAGACATCAGTATCGAATTACGCGGGAGGGATTATAAATGCTTGTCGAAGAAATTATGAAAACAGATGTAGTGACTTTGCCTCCAAGTGCAACGATAAAAGAAGCACTTGCATTGCTGCAGAAATACCGCATCAGACATATACCGATTGTAGAGGCGGACTTTTCCATCGTTGGCATTGTTTCAGACCGTGATGTGCGAGATGCCAGTCCGTCCATATTCGATAAAGAAGTTAATTCCCATGAAATGGAATATGAACTTCGCTCTATTATGAGCTCACCCGTGATTACAATTCATCCGCTTGATTTCGTCGAGGAGATAGCACGTATTTTTTACGAAGAAGAAATTGCTGCACTGCCTGTGATACGGGATAATAAATTGGTCGGTATAGTAACCGAAAAAGATATGTTATATACACTCATCCAACTAACCGGCACCCATGTACAAAGCTCCCATATTGAAGTAAAAGTACCTCACCGGCCCGGTATTTTGCCTGAGGTTACGGCTATTTTTGGTAAACGTAAAACGAATATTGTGTCAGTACTTGTGTATCCTTATAAGTCAGATCCCGATTATAAAATACTTGTATTCCGCGTTCAAACAATGAATCCGTTGCCAATTATTCAAGACTTGAGAGAAGCGGGGTATGAATTAATGTGGCCAAATAATATACCGGAGCCAAAACTATGAAATGCAATGCTTCATTCGTATTTTCCGATGCATTCCTGAAATATCATTTTCATGAAGACCATCCATTCAATCAAAAGCGGGTGGTGCTTTCCAAGGAATTATTGGAGGAGACAAATAAACTTACAAAAGAGCAGATTATAGCACCCCGCATGGCAACGGAAGAAGAACTTGCTCTTTTTCATGACCGTTCTTATATTGAGGCAGTTAAAAAAGCAAGCGACGGACGGCTGACGGATGCAGATGGGTATGAATATGGGCTTGGAACCGAAGATACACCTATATTTGAGAATATGCATGAAGCATCCAGTTACCTGGTAGGCGGCACTTTAACAGCCGTTGATGCTGTTTTGGGCGGTAAAAGTGATCATGCACTGAATCTTGGTGGTGGTTTGCACCACGGCTTTAAACGAAAAGCTGCAGGGTTTTGCATATATAATGATGGTGCCGTGGCAATTAAATACATTCGGGAAAAGTACAATTTGCGTGTCTTGTATGTGGATACAGATGCGCATCATGGGGACGGGGTTCAATGGGCCTTTTACGATGACCCTGAGGTTTGTACATTTTCCATTCATGAAACAGGAAGATACCTTTTTCCGGGTACAGGTAATGTAAATGAACGCGGGATAAAGGAAGGTCATGGTTATTCCTTTAATCTGCCGATTGATGCGTTTACTGAGGACGAATCTTTTCTTCAAGTATATGAAGCCGCTTTCAGGGAGATTACGGAATTTTTCCGTCCTGACGTGATCGTGACACAAAATGGAGCTGATTCCCATTTCTATGATCCATTAACACATTTATCTGCATCGATGAAAATTTATGAACGTATCCCTTTCCTGTCGCATGAACTGGCTCATCAGTATTGTGGCGGCAAATGGATTGCACTGGGCGGCGGCGGTTATGATATTTGGCGGGTTGTTCCAAGAGCCTGGTCACAAATTTGGAATGTGATGTCTTCCGGCGAAGTGGCATACGGAGATATTCCTTCCGGCTGGCTTGAAAAATGGCAGCCAAAATCTCCTGTGGAATTGCCCAAATTTTGGCATGATCCGGAGGAAAGCAGACCGACGATCCCAAGAAAAGTGGAAATAACAGAAAAGAATGAGAAGCTGCTTTTGAATTTATTAAAATATACGAAACCGGTGAAATAACTGGGTGGGATGTCATTTCCCGCCCTTAGGGTTTTTAAAAAAAGCCTTAAAAATTTTACACATACTGCCAAATTCCAAAATTGATATTTCCGGAGGCAGCTTTTGGTGTACATAGAGTACTGCTCGTCTGGTCATTAGATAGTAAAAATGAAACAGGAGAACCATTCCCCTGTTTCATTCTTCACTGTCTTCCATGATTACGATTTCCACTCGTCTGTTTCGGCTCCAGTTTTGTGGTGAATCATTTGGTGCCGCCGGTCTTGTATCAGCATATCCTGCTGAAGTAAAACGTGATTCATCAAATTCATTTTCTTCGATCAAATAGCGGATCACGCTGCTGGCCCGTGCTCCGGATAATTCCCAATTAGAAGGATACCTGAAATTGGATATCGGCCTGCTGTCCGTATGCCCTTCAACTTTTACACTGTTCGGGATATCATGCAGCAAGGAGCCAATTCGATCTAAAAACGGCATTCCCGAATCAAGTATCTCCGCTTCTGCTGAATCAAACAGGATACTTTCCTGCAAAACCAGCACAACACCTTGTTCGGTCCTATTCGCAGTTATTACATTATTTAAGTTGTTTTCATCCAGATAGGCTTCAACTTCTTCCAATAAACTGCTCAATGAATCTTTATTATCTTCATCAACTTCTTCCGTTTCATCGCGGTCTGTATTATCCCTTAACTGGGTCGGTGTTTCAAATTCGTTTGTGTTCTTTCCCTGTTCTTCAGTGCTAGTATGTTCTGTCGGATTTTCAGCAGGTACAGCGGAAGGATAAAAATCCAGAATCATCCTGTTTTGAAAAGACTCGGCGATTGCCTCAAATTTAACAAGATCAATCTGTGACATGGAAAATAAAAGAATGAAAAAAACCAAAATAAGCGTAACCATATCTGAATAGGTAACCATCCATTTAGGTGCACCGCTGTTTTTCCGTTTTTTAATTTCCCTGCGCTTCATGTATGCTCTCCTCCACGAAAACAGTTTTTTCATCCTCTTCCTGTTTCTCCTTCACCTCGCCGGAAAGAAAAGCACCTAATTTTTCTTCTAAAATTCTTGGATTTTGTCCTGACTGAACACCGATAACCCCTTCTATAATTACCTGCTTAATAAAGACTTCTTCTTCCGTTTTGCTTTCCAGTTTGCTTGCCATTGGAGAAAAAACCAAATTAGCCAGCACCGTTCCGTATAATGTGGTGAGTAACGCCACCGCCATGCTCGGTCCGAGGGCAGCCGGGTCTTCCAGACTATTCAGCATCATAACAAGACCGACCAATGTTCCGATCATCCCCCAGGCCGGAGCATATTCGGCAGCTTTTTCAATCAGGGCTCTTCCTCTGTAATGGCGATCTTCCATCGCCGTAATTTCCGCATTCATAATGTCATGAATAACTTCGGGTTCAATCCCATCAACAGCAAGCAGAATGCCTTTGCGAATAAAAGGATCATCCACTTCCTCAAGTTCATTTTCCAATGCAAGGAGACCTTCTCTTCTCGCCCGTTCAGATAACCGAATAAATAAATCAATTAATTCGGGGAGGCGCTGGTCATTCTTATGAAATGCCTCATTCATCACTTTTCTCGTCAGTTTAATTTGCTCCATTTTAAAATTAATTAACATGGAAGCAATCAATCCACCGATAACAATAAAAACCGATGAAATATCCAGAAACTGTGCAGCTCCTTCAGACCCGCCTTTAGAGCCAATTGCAAGCATAATCATTATAAAACCAAACGTAATGCCGATAGGAGTTAATATATCCCGTTTTCTCATAATCCCGCTCCTTAGAAAACTTGGCTTATCATAAATTCTTATGATGAAAGCCATTTGCATTTATGCAGAAAAAAATAGTCTGCATAAAATGAAATTAATTCTGCTCCTTATATCGGCATATTATTTAATTTGTTGAATGTCTTTTTTCAATTCTATGAGGAAGGATTACTTTTTGCTCCTCCACTTCTTCTTTGTTCATAAATTTGGTCAGCAGGCGCATTGCTACCGCGCCAATATCATACATAGGCTGTACTACAGTAGATAATGTAGGACGGACCATGGTAGCCAGTCTTGTATTGTCGAATCCGACTACTTCCAGGTCTTCCGGCACACGATATCCTTTATCCTGGGCCCCATGGATGACACCGAGTGCCATTTCATCCGAGGCAACAAATACTGCTGTAGGTTTTTCATTCATTTCCAGCAGCTGCTGTACTGCTTCAGCACCGGAATCATAGGAATAATCTCCCCGAATGATATAACTTTCACTGACAGAGCCGCTCAGTTCCTTTAAAGCACGAGTATAGCCCTTATATTTAAGCTCATTAATATGTCCATCATCCTGCCCGCAAATAAAAGCCGGCTGTTTATTCCCGCCATCAATTAAAAATTTCGTTGCCTCATATGCCGCTTGTTCATAATCAATATTTACAGACGGCACTACAGCATTGTCATCGTAAGTTGCAGCTAAAACAACCGGAACCGGTGCGGATTGAAATTGCTGGACATGCTCCTCCGAGATATGTCCCCCCATAAAAATAAGCCCGTCCACCTGTTTTTCCAGCATGCTGTCAATTAGCTGGAGCTCTTTATTCTTATTCTGATCCGAGTTGCTTAAAATGATATTATATTTATACATGGTGGCAATATCTTCAATTCCCCTTGCCAGCTCCGCATAAAAGATGCTGGAAATATCCGGGATGATCGCACCGACTGTCGTGGTTTTCTTGCTTGCCAGCCCTCTTGCCACCGCATTCGGACGATAGCCAAGCTGTTCAATAACGCCTAATACTTTTTTTCTTGTTGTTGGTTTTACATTCGGGTTTCCATTCACAACCCTTGAAACTGTTGCCATGGATACATTTGCTTCTCTTGCTACATCATATATTGTTATGTTCACTTTTACCAGCCTCCAACTATATCTATAAATCGACCTCTATTTTCTTTATCATACTCCACAATGAAAAAAATTACAAAAAGAAACCTGTTTTTAATGCTGAAAAAAACTTCAAAAAATAAAGGCTGCCAAACTTATGATGGCAGCCTTTATTTCTTAGGGTTTGAGATAAAATACTTTTCACTGTATTAATTAACGGGTTTCCACTGCTTTCATACGATGATCCATGGCAAGGAGCTCATCCATAAAGTCATTAAACGTTGGAATATCCATTTGCTGTGCAGAATCGGACAGGGCAACAGCAGGATCCGGATGTACTTCTGCCATGACGCCATCGGCACCAATGGCAATGGCTGCTTTAGCCGTAGGCAATAACAAGTCTCTTCTTCCGGTTGAATGTGTTACATCCACCATCACCGGTAAGTGTGTTTCTTTCTTCAATACAGGCACCGCAGAAATATCCAGCGTATTTCTTGTCGCTTTCTCATACGTTCTGATGCCTCTTTCACAAAGAATGATATTTCCGTTTCCGCGGGAAATGATATATTCGGCAGCATTTATAAATTCAGAAATAGTTGCGGAGAGGCCACGTTTTAACAATACTGGCTTATCAACGTCACCCGCTGCTTTTAAGAGTTCAAAGTTTTGCATATTTCTCGCACCGATTTGGATCACATCCACATAATCCAATGCCTCTTCGATATGCGCGGGATTAATGATCTCACTGACTACTGCAAGATCATGCTTATCCGCTGCCTTCCTTAAAATCTGCAGTCCTTCAACACCTAGTCCCTGGAAGTCATATGGTGAGGTTCTTGGCTTAAACGCCCCGCCGCGCAATAATTTTAAACCTTTATTTTTAACCGCTTCTGCAACCTGTTCCACTTGCTCGTAGCTTTCAACCGCACATGGGCCCATCACATATTGGGTGTTTCCATTTCCTACTTTTGCACCTTTGATATCAATAATGGTATTATCCGGCTTTTTCTTTCTGGAAACAAGCAGTGCTTTTCGGTGGTCATCTTCCTGCAATTCAAGTCCTGCCTTAAAGATCTCTTTAAATATATGTTGAATCGTGGCATCCTCAAACGGTCCATCATTCTGGGCAGTAATTTTATTCAGCATATCTCTTTCCCGGACGGGATCAAACCGTTTTGTGCCCTGTTTTGATTTTATTTCACCAATTTGCTGAACAAGTGTAGCGCGTTTGTTAATCAAGGATAACATATCCGCATTCACGTCATCCAGCTGTTTTCGCAATTCGTTAATATTTGCCATAGCTCATCTCTCCCTCAACTCAGTTAAAATTTTATAATTAGTCACCATTATAGCTAATTATGTTTTCTTTGTCGATAATAAAATTAAGTTTTTTTATGAAAGCAAAAATATCCTTTCAAGATGCCTGCTTTTTTTATCTAAAAAATGAGCACAATGAATTTTCTGAAAAATATTCAATTCCGGTCCCGGATATTGGAAATCTCTTCCACTATGTAAAAATGAGACTGGGACAAAACAATTTTAGTAAACAGAAACCCGAACATCCTTATACTTTGCACTTAAAACCCGCTCAGGAAATATACTACGCTTTCCGCGGGCGGCTGGTAAGCCTCCTCGTGCTAATGCACTGTGGGGTCTTACCGATGCCTTTGCTCCCGCAGGAGTCTACGTATATTTCCGGAGCTAATATAGTGGATTGTTCGTCTTTTCTATGATTACTTAGTGTTCTGTCCCAGCCTCATTTGAATAACAAATTACATGCTTTTTATTGCGTTTTTTGCGCTGCTTCTCCTGTTTTTTCCACTTCTTCCACTGCTTCCTTTGCTTCATTTGCAGCCTTGTCCACTGCACTTTCACTTCTTCTGCGCTTTTCTTCAATCTTTCCTTTTACAGACTCAGTAAATCCTTTTGTCTTTTCTGTGGCATTTTTCGTAAGTTCTGAGCTTGTATCCATTGCTTTTTTCTTTAGTTCTGCACCAGTAGTGTAGGCTTTATCTTTCCAGACAGTACCTTTTTCCTGTGCCTGGCTGCCTAATTCAATCGCACGGTCCTTGACTTGGCTCGCGCCCTGGTTAATGTCGCCCCGCAATTCTTTCCCTGTTTTCGGAGCAAATAATAATGCAGCCGCTGCACCAACCATTCCTCCAATTAATGTACCAATAATAAAATCCTTTGTGTTTATGTTGTTGTCTGCCATCTCCAATTCCTCCTCTTGATTATTTTTTCTTTTTCTTCCATAAATCAATAATTGCTGATCCCCATTTTACTGCTTGAGAAACCTTTTCCGGATCTTCGGATGCTGTTTTTGATATACTGTTTGATAATTGCTGCAGTGAATGGTTAAAGTTTTTCACTGAATTCCCCATGCTTTTCGCGCCATCAAATAACCCGTCCACTTTTGCGGATTTTTGATTTAAATCTTCAGCTAATTGGTTCGTTTTGTTAAGCAGCTGTGTTGCCTCGTCAGTAACACCTTCCATCTGCTTCTCAATACCATCCAATGTTTCCGTGACATTGCTCATCGTCTTTTGAACTTGTTTAAATGTAGTGACCGCATACACGACCAGTACCACAAAAGCAACTACTGCGATGAATGCTGCAATATACAACATGATTTCCATTTCTGCTCTCACTCCCTTTACTGTATCTGAATAAGAATGTACGGTGTCGTCGTGGCCAGGGTCTTTAATAAAGGCTGATCTGATAGAATAACAGGTGTCCTCATAACCTGGATGCGATAACTATAAATGTTAGGTACCATTCCTGATGCCGGTCGCTCCATCTCATTAAAAGCCTTCGATTACATAAGTTTTACCCTTTCTCTATTCTATTGAAACAAATTTAAAGGTAAAAAAGCAAGCATACCTATCTTTTATATATTAACCATTCGACAAATATGTATGAATTCCTTCTATTATTGGAAGCTTGGTTATCGTGAATGTGATTCTTAAAAGCGTATTTTGCTGTCCCGGCAGTCCCTATGCTTTGCATTGCAGACTTAAATGGCATAAATCTTAAGTAATAGACTCTTATACACCTTATGCAAAAAATTTCAGCGGACAAAAAAATTCTATATCCTTAAATAAAAAACAGTATAGCAAACCTTGAAAGATTTACTATACTATCGTTCAGGCAGTTACCGTATTTTCGTATGCTTCCTGAAATTTTTGGATATCTCCTGCCCCCATAAATATGAGTACACTGTCCTCGTGTGACTCCAATACTCTTGTGTCCGCTAATTCCAGGATGGAGCATCCCTCAATCAAATCCTGCAAATCATGTATAGTCAGCACACCAGTTTCTTCCCTGGCGGAGCCGAAAATATCGCATAAATATACGTCATCTGCCTCATTTAAACTATCAGCAAATTCCTGTAAAAACATTTTTGTTCTTGTAAATGTATGCGGCTGAAAAATAGCTACGACCGGTTTATCAGGATACTTTTTGCGTGCGGATTCAATGGTAGCTGAAATTTCCCTTGGGTGATGCGCATAATCATCAATAACAATTTGATTATTGATTTTCTTTTCGGTAAACCGGCGCTTAACCCCTTTAAAGGTACTTAATTTCTTAATGTCTTCCACGTTCATATCCTCGTAATGGCAAATTGCAATGACTGCCAATGCATTTAAAATGTTATGGTCGCCATACATCGGAATCGCAAATGTATCATAATATGTGTTTCTGACAAACACATCAAATTCCGTGCCTTCCTTAGTCTCCTGCACATTTTGTGCCTGAAAATCATTGGAAGCATTAAATCCGTAATATACAATAGGCACCTTTGTCTGAATATGCTGCAGTTCCTCGTCATCCCCGCAGGCAATAATTCCCTTTTTCACCCTGTCAGCCATTGATTGAAATGCATCAAATACATCATCAATGCTTGTAAAATAATCCGGGTGATCGAAATCAATATTTGTCATGATGGCGTAATCCGGTTCATACTGCAAAAAATGCCTGCGGTATTCACAAGCCTCAAAAACAAAATACCGGCTATCTACGTGCCCTTTTCCGGTCCCGTCCCCAATTAAGTAGGAAACAGGGAATGCTTCGTGTAAAACATGAGATAAAAGACCTGTAGTAGATGTCTTTCCATGGGCACCGGTAACAGCAATACTTGTATATTGTTTTAGCCATTCACCCAAAAATTCATGATAACGATAAAATATTACTCCCAGTTCTTTCGCTTTTTTTATTTCGATATGATCATCAGCAAAAGCATTGCCTGCAATAACGGTATAATCCCCGTGTATATTATTTTCAGAAAAAGGGAGAATCGGAATACCTTTGTCTTCCAGAGACTTCTGTGTAAAAAAACGTTTTTCCACATCTGAGCCCTGCACATTTTCTCCTGAATCATGCAGGATCTGTGCCAAAGAAGCCATTCCTGTCCCTTTTATACCAATAAAATGGTAAGTTGTCATAAAAAGAACCTCCAAAATATGCTGTAAGGAAACCTGTTCCATATTTGATACATGTCAACGGCTGCGGTCTTCCAATTAATCGAATTTTATCTATACGTATTTTCGTTTAAATTATAAATTGCATGTTTCCCTTAGTTATTTTAAACCACAATTACTAATATAGCCTGAAAGTCATATGTCTGTTCACACCTATTTTCACATTATATCAAAATATGTGCTGGATGAAAATATATTTTCGCTTTTCCATAAATGACTAATTAACCGCAGACCAGCCATCCAAACTTTAAAGTGGATTGCCATTCACATGCCGCCCAAGCAAAAGTATCTCCTATTTATTCTCCCGTTGCCCACTTTCCATTTATTCATGAAATAGAAATAGCCGGGGGACATTACTTACGGAAATTAACTTATTGATAAAAACTCAGCATTACTGGCTATACATGCCAATCAACCTTTAATTGCATGCAGGTCTGTCGATGAATGCAGCTTCCTTCTTTGATTATACCGTGTAAAGCAGGGATGGTTACGTTAAATAATCAGTATTCATTGCCTTAAGTGCACGTTGCTTTTACCACATTCTATACATTAGTGGGCATAGATGTTCATCCGCCACTTGTTCTTCACCCTTTTTTCCATTTAAATTCAGCTGGCATAGAATACCGTCATTTCAATCGGAGATATGCACTAATAATTTTCTTCCAATTGGGCCTGTGTAACAAGTACTTCCCTCGGTTTGCTGCCATTTTGGCCGGAGATAATACCTTTGCTTTCCAATGTATCGATGAGTCGCGCTGCACGATTATAGCCAATTTTATAGTGACGCTGCAGTAATGAGGTGCTTGCACTTTGCTGTTTTAAGACAAATGTTATCGCATCCTGCAGGAGTTCATCTTCTGTTTCCTCCATGGAAACTTCCTTCAACAGTGATTCCTGTTCAAATAAGTAATCCGGTTCTGCAAGTGTTCTCGCATAACTGGTGAGACGCTCAATTTCCTCGTCGGAAACAAACGGTCCCTGCAGTCTAATACTTTTACCCGTACCATTTTCAATAAACAGCATATCCCCTTTGCCCAGCAGCTTCTCGGCACCGGATGTGTCTAAAATGGTACGTGAATCCACCTGGGAGGAGACACTGAAGGCAATCCTTGTCGGTATATTTGCTTTAATCAGTCCGGTGATCACATCCACCGATGGACGCTGTGTAGCCAAAAGTAAATGAATGCCGCATGCTCTTGCTTTTTGGGCAATTCGGCTTATGGCATCCTCCACATCCTGTGGTGCAACCATCATAAGATCAGCAAGCTCATCAATGACGATGACTATAAACGGCATCTTTTCATCCTGTCTTTCTTGTCCTAATATCTTTTGATTAAACCTTTCAATGTCACGGACTCCTTCTTCCACAAATTTTTCATAGCGCTCTTCCATCTCCCGAACTGCCCATTTCAATGCCTGGGTCGCTGCTTTTACATCTGTAATGACAGGAGAAACAAGATGCGGAATACCATTGTATGGAGCAAGCTCTACCATTTTCGGGTCAATCAAAAGGAATTTCACATCTTCATAATTTGCTTTGTACAAAAGACTAACCAGGATAGTGTTTATGCAAACACTTTTTCCTGAGCCTGTAGCACCGGCAATCAGTCCATGAGGCATTTTTTGGATATTTGTTATAAGCGGTGTTCCTTCAATGTTTAAACCCAGCGCAATCGTAAGCGGTGAAATGCTGTTTTTAAAGGCATCCGTTTCAAAAATCCCCTGCAGGCCAACCTTTTGTGCTTTTTTATTTGGGATTTCAATCCCGATGGTCCGCTTTCCGGGTATGGGCGCTTCAATCCGGATATCCTTTGCTGCCATATTCAATTTTAGATCATCACTTAGATTCTTTACTTTACTGACTTTCACGCCGAGTTCAGGCTGAACTTCAAAACGGGTTACTGTTGGACCTTGCACAGCATTCACTACACGTGCTTTCACATTAAAGTGCTTCAAAGTTTGCTCCAGCAGTTCTCTTTGCTGGCGAATCCAACGATGATCTCCATTTGAAGATTCCTGTTTATCATCAAGCAAGTGAAACGGGATGCGATCGTTTGTCTTGGTTTCGGAAACGGTTGTTTTTTGCAGCTGTGCCCGCTCCAGCTGTTTCTTTTTATCCGCCGGTGTCATCATGACATTGAATGGAACTTTATTGGATCCCTGCTGATTGCGATGTTTTTTCCGGCTGTACTTACGGTATGTATCGCTTTTTTTACTGGATTGCTGATGGATTGTTTTTTTCTGTGAATTTTGCTGATCTACTTGCGGGTCCTGCTGTTGAAATTCTATATTCTCCTCAACGGGGATCTCACTTTTTTTCTGGTCATCTGTTTTTTCCCGCTTTGCTGCAGCATTTTTACCGGGGTGCTGTATATCGGCTGCTGGTGAATTGTCAGTAACAGCATCTTCTGTTACTATCTGCCCTTTTGTTCCTTTTGCAGATTCCCCGGCCATCAGCTGTCCGCTCATCTTTTCATTACGATTATTCTCACCTGTAATGATTCCAGCAGCAGTTTGATGAATCCCTTCTTCTGTAATTTCTGCAAAGGCTGTCTCTTCATCTTTTAAGGATTCCATTCTCTTCTCCCTTTTTCGCTTATATGCCGGCACATCTTCAATTTCCTTATTTTTCCTGCGCGGCTGGTACCCATAAATCGGGGATGGAACCTCGGTCGGTGTAAATGGCTCGTCCTTATTCTTTTTATATACTTTATTTGTGTTTCTCTGTTCCGATTTCATTGTATTTATCGGCTGAATCCTTGCATCTGGCTTTCTGCGTTCATAGGCAGGCCTTTCTGCATTGGTTTTACGTTCTGTTTGTTGATCAGGGATGACAGGAAAACGAAAAGGTTTTTCCTTTGGGTATTGATAGGTCATTTTAGCCTTTATATTCGGATTTCTATTTTCCTGTCTTATTTCCTGCTGTTCATCCGCTTCATGATCTGAAAAAAGCTTCCCTAATTTCTTTTTCCAATTACCCCACATGTTTTTCACTCATTTCTTTTCTTGCAATTACTTCTAGTTTAGCATTATTAGCGTTGTTTTGCCGAAACATTTTAGAGAAAAAGCGATAAGCTGAAAAGTACGCCGGCTTCACACAGTTTATAGATAATTACCGGCAACCCGATGACAGCCAAAAAGAATGACAACCCATTTTCATAAAGATTGTCATTCATTATTTCACGATCTCATGTCCATGCTAAAACTCGAATGGTTCTCCTGTCTGATACGTATCATCAAGCACATAGATGCCTTTTTCCTTTGACGCATTTGGCAAACCCAATTCTTTTTGTGAACATATCATACCATTCGAAGGCACCCCGCGCAATTCTGTCGGTTTAATTTTCATTCCGCTTGGCATCATCGCACCGACCTTGGCAACAACAACCTTCTGGCCCTGATCTACATTCGGTGCGCCGCAGACTATTTGAAGCAGCTCCTCTCCAACATCAACCTGACATACACTTAATTTATCGGCATTTTCGTGGCCTGTTTTCTCCTTTACGTAACCGACAACAAATTTCGGACTAAGATCAACATTTAATTCATCTTTAACGCCATTCTCTTCAAAAACCTGTTTGATTTTATTTACCATTTCCTTATTCAAAGGAATTTTTCCGGCAGAATCCAAAGTAAAATAGCGGGAAGCATTGAAAATATTATACCCGGTAATATTGCCTTCGAGATCTGTTATTTTCACAACATCCCCATGTTTTTCATTTTTTATATGTTCGCGGTCTCCCTCATGGATCGGGAATATAAGCACATCTCCAATTCCCTTGTAATTATAAAATACGTCCATCACAATCATCCCCTCTATTTCTTTTCCGGTCTGTTTTTTGCAAGAATAAAAATAGGCTCCAGATGTTTATCTTCATAAATAAACGACAGTGAGGTAATCGGAATACGGCCTTCTGCAAAAAATTTCATTGTCATTTGAGCCAAAATGTCATACCCGGTTTTATTCTGGATATCAGCAATAATGAGTACATCCTGATGCGGAACGGCAACAGCCAATTCTCCTTTGGCATTTAGTTTCATTTCTTCCAGAAATGCCTCATTTAAAATATGGCTTGCATCATAGCCATCCTGTTTCGCAACAAAATAAAAATCATTTTCCGCTACAGTATCCTTTTTATAATCTATTTCCAGGGAGCGCAAGTTGAATGCAGCAACCTCATCAATCCTTTCCTTTGTCCAGCCTTCCTTTTCCAGCAGACTTTCATCAATAAGCCGGTAGGACTTGCCTAAATCAAGGGCATAGTAAATTCGGGTTTCTGCCGTATGATCTTTATATACCATTTTTTCGCCGGATTTGGTTTCGGTCGGAAAGGAAGTGGCGCGGATGACCGGAAAAATATGTTTCTCTTTGCCGGACAGGTGATGCTCTTCATTCATGATGCGCAGTGCTTCTTCCACATGCTCCGTTAAATCATCAATGGCCACCTTGCCCCGCTCGTCATATTTGGAAACAACATTGGGAAGTGTAATGGTGATTCCCTGCTTCGAATCCTTCCATTCCACACGAAACGTATCTTTATCCCTGTTATAGGAAGTTCGGTAATTTTCGTTGCTGAAACGCTCTTTAAGTATATTTTTTAATTTTACTGTCGTCATTTTCATATTTTTGCCTCCTCATTCTCAAGCATCCAGAATCTGTTATACGGGAAGCTCACTTAGAAACTGGGTAATTTCTTCCTTGGTCTTTCTATCTTTACTGACAAACCTTCCTACTTCCTCCCCTTGGTGAAAAACGAGAAAGCTTGGTATGCCGAATACGTCATATTCCCGGCAGATGTCCATAAATTCATCCCGATCCACTTGTACAAAAGTATAATCGGAAAACGCCTCTTCCATTTCTGGTAAGGCAGGCTCAATAAACGTACAATCCGGGCACCAGCCTGCGGTAAAATACATGACAACTTTATTTTCCTTTGTTTTTTCCACAAATTGTTCCTTTGACTGTAAATGTTCCATCGTTTTTTTCTTCCCTCCCGATTTTTATAACAATGTTAATTGTGTTATGCGATTTTGCTGGTAAAAACGATACGGTATCGCCCTGTTTTTGTATATTATCTCATAAGTGCAGTCCATGTCATAGCAAATGCTTTAAAATAGCATAGATATTGTTTACTATAATAGATAGAGGTATAAAAAACAATGGAGGGATATGGATGGATTTAACGGTTTATTTAGCAGGCCAAATTCACGATGACTGGCGTGAAGATGTTAAAAAAATTGCCAAGGAGAAGGATTTGCCATTAAAATTTGTTGCACCCCAGACAAATCATGATCGGTCAGATGATGTTGGGGATGCCATCTTAGGTAAGCAGCCGGATAATGTGCACCGGGATGATGCAGCATCCAGTATTAATAACTTTCGTACCCAGGTATTAATGCAAAAATCAGATGTTGTCCTGGCTTTATTCGGGGAAAAATACAAGCAGTGGAATACCGCAATGGATGCCAGTGCCGCTATTACAATGGGAAAGCCTACGATTATTGTCCGTGACCAATCACTTGTTCATCCATTAAAAGAACTGTCCAATAAAGCAAATGTTACTGTGGAGACAGTCGAACAGGCACTGGATGTTATTGCTTATATTTACGAATAATTACATGAAAAGCAGCGGGTTTACCGCTGCTTTTTTCCTGTCCAATATTCCATCTGACCTCTTAATAACCAGACAACATGTTCAAACATCCCCTCCCGGGAAACGCGGTCATTGGTAAAAATACCAACAGCCCCTTCCCTGCTGCGGACATTTTTCTTTTTTGCATAGCTGTCCATAACATCCCCCAGCTCTAAGCCGCGCTGCAATTGATCAACAATTTCCGGAGGCAGTAAAATTCTCGCCCCGCTTGCTGTAAAAAGGTCTTTATCAGGAGTCGCCAATGCTCCCCAATTGCACAAATAAACCTGTTCATTCACATACATGACACCGCCTTCCAGACCAATTCCTATGGAGGAAGGATATTGTTCCGTGCATTTCATTGCACGATTTATTGCTCCCTCTCTTGTCTCTTCATCAAAAAAAGGCTGTGCTGAAACGTCTGATGAAACCTGAATACCAAAGATTTCTTTATCGGAAAATACAGCTTGAACTGCCTTTATTTTTGCCGGGTTTATGGAACCAACCTTAACATTCATGATCAACCATCCATTTCTGCTGCTGTTATGCCTGTCTGATTTGTTCTACTGTATTTTGATCCGTTTGCTTTACAAGTTTTACAAGCAATTCTTTTGCTGCTGCATAATCATCCACATGAATAATCGATGCAGAAGTATGGATATAGCGTGAGCAAATACCAACAACTGCAGAAGGCACACCATCATTGGAAATATGAACACGTCCTGCATCTGTGCCTCCTTGGGAAATAAAGAATTGATACGGAATGTTATTGGATTCCGCTGTATCCAGAATAAATTCCCTCATCCCTCTGTGCGTGATCATTGTACGGTCAAAAATCCTGAGCAATGCCCCTTTTCCAATATGGCCGAATTCTTTTTCATCACCTTTTGCATCATTGGCCGGAGAGGCATCCAGCGCATAAAAAATATCCGGTTGAATCATATTTGCTGCAACCTGCGCGCCCCGAAGACCGACTTCCTCTTGCACCGTGGCACCCGAATACAGTTGATTTGGCACTGTTTCATGCTGCAGTTCTTTTAATAATTCTATGGATAATCCGCAACCATATCGATTATCCCAAGCTTTTGCCAGAATTTTTTTCTCATTGGCCATTGGTGTAAAAGGTGTTAAGGGAACAATTTGCTGTCCGGGCTTTACGCCGATTTTTTCGGCATCTTCTTTATCGTCTGCTCCGATATCAATCAGCATATTTTTTATTTCCATCGGCTTTTTCCGTTGTTCGGGTGTTAAATTATGCGGCGGGATAGAGCCGATCACGCCAACTACAGGCCCATTATCCGTCATTACCTGTACACGCTGTGCAAGCAATACCTGATTCCACCAGCCGCCAAGTGTTTGGAAGCGAATCATGCCATTTTTTGTGATTTGGGTAACCATAAAACCAACTTCATCCATATGACCGGCAACCATTACTTTCGGCCCTTCCCCGTTTTTCACGCCGAAAATACCTCCGAGATTATCCTGAATGATCTCATCAGCGTATTTTTCCAGTTCCTTTCTCATAAAATCTTTTACCAGCTGTTCATTTCCCGGAGCTCCCTGCAGCTCCGTCAAGTTTTTAAATAAATCCTTCGTTTCCTGGTGCATGTAATCCCTCCGAATTTCTATGTATTTCTTTAAGTATAACGGAAAGTTATTATTTTTTTCCACTGTCCCATTGTTTGTTTATTTGATTTTCTATTTTAATTGCTTTCCTGTATACTATGGGGTAAGTATAAATAAATTTAACACTTACAAGAGGTGAAAGAAAAATGGGTGTCAAAAGAGTAGCTCTTGCTGCAGGGATAGGAGTTATAGTTGGATACATAGCCGGCCAGCAAATGGAAAACATGCAAAAGATCACCCCGGAAAAAGCATTGAAAAGAGCAAAAGAAACATATAAGAAAAGCGGACCGATCAGCGGATCATGGATTTACATGAAGCCGGAAGAAGTAGAAAAGAACGGCTTGTTGTATGATGCATATAAAGGCGGCGTTACCCGCAATATTGATGGGACAAATAAACAATATGAGTTTTATGTGGATGTAGAAACAGGCACGGTTATTGATTCGATCGAGACGAATTAAGTTGTTAATTTGATGGATAGATTGTTCCATAATTTGAAAATAGGATTCTGCACGTTCTAATCAGAAGATGCTGTACAGCAAACTATAATCGAATTAATTAAAAGATAGAGCGTGTTTTGAGTAAACAATTCATAACACGCTCTAAATTTAGCCGGATATTTTAATTTTATTCATCAGCAACTTTTCTTTTAAAAATCATCTGATTGAACTCGACTTTAACATTTCCTCCTGCCCATGATCCTCCAACCTGAGGAATTATATTCACAAGCTCCCAGCCGGCGTTGCCAAATTCATTCAGCGTATTTTCAAATTGTTCGCGATCTGCTGATGTAATCCCTAAAGTCCATGTCTCTACTGCATATTCCCACTTAGTCATTTAAACACTTCCTGCATTAATGATTTTGTATTAAGTCTATACAACCTGTTATTATGGCATACCCTAATTATCTGCATTAATCTAAAAAAGATAAAAACTTAAACCCCGGAAAAACATCCCGCTTTCCCGGAGTCTATCTTAATTAACTTTATTAATATACTGACGCTTATTATTCTCCAATCCTGCCAGGCAAATTGCCGCCGGGTCTTTTTCGATGTCCAGTTCAATAGTGGAGCCATCCACAGGCAATGTTTCCTCAAAAATTTGTTCATACTCCTCTACTGACACTTCCTGCCTTGCTTCAAACAGCTTTGTATGGTGCTCCATTTGTAAATGCTCCCGGTAACCAGGCTGCAAAATACCTGTAAAGAATTCGCCAACTGCACCCGAGCCATAACTGAAAAGACCAATCCGTGAACCGGCTTTTAGATTTTGCTTGTTTTCAAGTAATGATAATAAGCTTAAATACAACGAGCCGGTATAGATGTTTCCGACAACCCGGTTATAGCGTGCACTATGCTGGTAATTATCAAATAAACGTTCTTTATCTTCCTCGCTGCCTTCGTCAAAAATAGTTCTTAATGCTTTCAGACCCATCTTGGTGTATGGCAGGTGAAAGCACAGGGCTTCAAAATCCTTAATGCTGTGGCCTGTTTTTTCTTTATAGTTTGCCCATACTTGGGAGAAAAATGCAATATACTGCTCATTGGAAAATTTTCCATCTACGAATGCTTTATCCGAATATATCGGTCTCCAGAAATCCATAATATCACTTGTCATATACGTACTGGTGTCCTCAAGAGCCATAATTTGCGGATCCTTGCTGACGAGCAGTGCTACTGCTCCGGCTCCCTGTGTTGATTCTCCGCCCGTATTAAGGCCGTATCTGGCAATATCTGAAGCAAGCACCAGCACTTTACTGTCAGGATTTAAAGCAATATGTCCTTTTGCCATCTGAATACCTGCTGTGGCGCCGTAGCATGCCTGTTTTACTTCTACTGTTCTCGCACGGGGATTAATCCCGAGTAAATGATGAACATAAACACCGGCTGATTTTGAATTGTCAATGCCGGATTCCGTACCAAAAATAACAAAATCTATTGCCTGTTTATCTTTCTCGGATAGCATATTAAGCGCGGCATTTGCAGCCAGTGTTACCGAATCCTGGGTGACTGGCGGCAGTGCCATTTTTTCCTGGCCGATCCCTATGGTGAACTTATCCGGATCTATATTTCTTGCTGCTGCTAATTTTTTCATATCCAAGTATAAATGCGGTGCGTAAAATCCTATTTTATCTATTCCTATTTTCAAAATGATTCTCCTTCCAGAAACATCGAGCTTTGCAACATTGCTCCTACTAGTGAAATAATGAACAAGTCACAGCACTTTTTTTCATCAATACGTAAATAATAATATATCACGCAAAGAAAAACAATAATTTAATCACTGTTAATAATTGAGAATAAGAATCAAACAATTTATTGAGCAGCTTGCTAAATATTTTTTAGTATGTATGGAACAAAATAGAGCACCCGAAAATAGTTTCGGGTACTCGAAAAAATAAACGAATTGATCTTATGCTATTTATCCCCATACGCATAACGCCGCCGCTTTAACTCTTCTATTTTCTCTCCTTCTCCATTAAATTTTATTGCACGATAATAAGCATCGTGATAAAACGTGTACCAGGCCTGTTTTTGATACCCATAGTCCATCCATTTTTCCTTTTGGTGTACAGATGTAACAGGATAATCATCATAGGCAAGTGCCCATAATTTATTTTGGTGAGCGTGAGTTGGCATTATATCCGCCATATGAATAAAACAGTCTTCGCCGTCTTCAAAAATGATAATACAATGCCCGTCACTATGTCCGCTAGTATGGACCATCTTTAAGCTTTCCGTAATTTTTATCTCCTGTTCAAATGTTTCCACCTGACTGACAATTGGCTCCCAGTTCATCTTCCAATATGTATTTCTTGACCGGATATTCGGCTTTATCATTTCATGCCATTCGACAGCAGAAGTGAAAATTTTCGCATTTTCAAAAACAGGGGCATATTCACCCTGTTCGTCTTTTTTCGTCAAACCGCATGCATGGTCGAAATGCAAATGTGTCATCAGCACCGCATCAATATCCCGTACAGTAAGTCCAAGTTCTTCTAAAGATGTATCCACTGAAGACTCTTCCTTGACACCAAAATTACGCAATTGCTTGTCCGTTAATTTATCGTTGCCCATTCCGGTATCGATGAGATAATTTTTCCCGTCCAGCTGCAGCAATATCGGATCTGTTCTTAGTTCAATTTGATTTTTATCATTGTACGGATACTTTTTTCCCCATAACGGTTTTGGAACTACACCAAACATAGCACCACCATCAAGAAAATTTACGCCGCCGTTCAGCCATGTTAATTTTGCTCTGCCGACCTGTAATGATTCCATTTTTTCTCCTCCTTGCAATAAGTCAATCCAGCACCAAATTAATTTTATCATAACAGATGTATAAGGATACAGTAGTCCGAAAGACTATGCTCAGTTAAAATCAAATGAATTCCAGCTTGCCCTCTATATAGAACATTTACCCAACATACAGGGTTTATTTTATATTTATACTTTTTCTGTAAATACACTTGTACTATCAAAAATTTTCTATATAATCAGATTTAAGCTGTTAATTTATAATACATGAAAAAGGAGGAAATGAAATGCAGAAGCTGGCAAATTTTAGTCAATTTGCAGGAAATACATTTGCCGTTTGGGTCCTTTTGTTTGCTCTCATTGCTTATTATTCACCGGAAACTTTTACTTGGATTGCCCCCTACATATCCATACTGCTTGGTGTGGTAATGTTTGGGATGGGATTGACATTGACTGCCGAAGACTTTAAGGAAGTTTTCAAAAGACCAAAAGATGTAGCTATAGGTGCAGGGGCACAATTTATAATTATGCCTCTCATCGCTTACGTACTTGCTATAGGATTTCAGCTTCCCCCGGAAGTGGCGGTGGGAGTGATTCTTGTTGGCTGCTGTCCTGGCGGCACTGCTTCTAATGTCATGACATATCTCGCCAGAGGAGACACCCCTTTATCGGTTAGTGTCACCGCAGCGTCTACAATTTTAGCACCGATTATGACACCTTTATTGGTGTGGATTTTGGCCAGCCAGTGGCTCCCGGTTTCTGCAGGTGCCCTCTTTTGGGATATCGTGCAGGTAGTGATTATTCCGATCGTCTTGGGAATTACACTAAGAGCATTTTTCAGTAAACAGGTGGAAAAAAGCGTCCAGGTTCTTCCTTTAGTATCCGTTATTGCTATTGTCGCCATTGTTGCTGCAGTAGTTGGAGGAAATCAGGAAAATATAGCTGCAACCGGCCTTTTGATTTTTGCGGTTGTCATTTTGCACAATATACTCGGCTTAGCTTTAGGCTACTTAACTGCTAAAATATTTGGATTGGAGTTCAAAAAGCAAAAAGCCCTATCCATGGAAGTCGGGCTGCAGAACTCAGGGCTGGGTGCTACATTGGCAACAGCTCACTTTGCTCCTATTGCTGCTGTTCCAAGTGCCATTTTCAGTGTTTGGCATAATATTTCCGGACCCATACTCGCTACCTATTGGAGAAGAAAAGCACTCAAAGAAAAAAACAGCATTGACCAAGACAAAAGGGAGCAGAGCCAAATAGTAAATTAATTTCAAGAAGAGTCAACTTATTATAAAAGCAGGAAGTATAACAGTTATCCAGATGTATCCTCAAAAAGCAGCTTTAAAAAGAGCTGCTTTTTCAAGTGTTCCCGCAAATATTTTTACATAGTGCAGAATGTCTGCTGTTGCCCGATTTATTGATCTTTCACAAGTATACTTGACTTTTCTGGGTTGCTTAAGGTTTTCTTTATGCGTAAAAGTTTCTATTTTGGTAGGATAGATACAGCTATTATATTGCTATTGCGTTAAAATAAAATCAGATGATTGTTGCTTACTCTTATAATTTATAAAGTGAGGATGAAAAACTTGATCAACACGAACAAATGGCATTCCATATTAAAATTATTGCCGGGGGTTATTCTTTGCCTGGCTGTTATGTTCATCGGCATATACGGGGCCGAGTTTATTGGATTTGTAATGATTAAAGCCGGGCTTTTGTCCCCGGAAAGTGAAACACCGGTTTCCGGTATCTTTGTCGCTATTATTATAGGAATTATTATTCGAAATACAATAAATCTTTCAGAAGGTTTTTCCAAAGGGATTTCATTTTCCGTAAGATATGCATTGCGTGCCGGTATTATCCTGCTCGGGCTCCGGTTAAGCTTGGTTGAGGCATTGAAACTGGGAGCGTTCGGGATACCGCTTATTGTTGCATGTATTGCTGCCGGTTTATTTATCACCTTGTATTTAACGCATAAAATGAAACAATCCAACCGTTTAGGTACATTAATTGCCACTGGAACAGGAATATGCGGAGTAACTGCTATTATGGCAACATCGCCTGTTATCAAGGCAAAAGAAGATGAAATTTCCTATGCCGTGGCTAATATTACTATTTTCGGGTTAACCGGCATGATGCTGTATCCGTTCCTTGCCAACTTTTTATTTGCAGACGATCCGATTAAAGCAGGTATGTTTCTGGGGACAGCCATTCATGATACCGCCCAGGTGACAGGTGCAGCATTAATATATGACCAGTTCTTTCAAACTGAAGCTGTCGTCGATGTAGCGACCGTTACAAAATTAACGAGAAACTTATTTATTATTGCTATTATTCCTCTTGTTTCCTACTTATTTTTCAAAAATAAGCGCGGCAAAAATAAAGAAACAGCCGGAGAAGAAAATCAATTGCCAAAGTGGTATTCTTTTATTCCGTTGTTTGTCATTGGCTTTTTGCTCCTTTCCCTGTTGCGTACTATCGGGGATGTTACCCTGGAAAATACAGACGCAGCCTTTGGTCTTTTCGGCCAGGACACCTGGACAGGAATTTACAGCAATGCCAGTTCATTCGGCACTACCTACCTTCTTGGTATGGCAATGGCAGGTGTAGGCTTGTCAACCAATTTTGCGGCCTTTAAGGGGATCGGGATTAAACCATTTTATATTGGATTTACAGCTGCAGTTTCGGTCGGAATTGTGAGTATCGTGCTGATTTCGCTGTTTGGACATTTCGTTACGATATGACAGATTAGGTAAATCCGTTCTCTGCTGTGTACAAATAAATGTTATAATAGTTGGAAAAGTACATAGGGGGAGTTTGTTTTGCTCGATAATATATTTCAGGCCATTGATCAGCATTATGATGAAATGGTGGAAATCCGCAGGTATTTGCATCAATATCCGGAGCTTTCATTCCATGAGACGAAAACTGCGGCATATATCGATGATTTTTATAAGGAACTGGGGATACCGTATAAAACCAAAGTTGGGGGAAATGGTGTTGTTGCCAAATTAGAAGGCGGCAAACCGGGAAAAACCATAGCTTTACGGGCTGATTTTGACGGATTGCCGATTCAGGATGAAAAAGACGTTCCCTATAAATCCAAAGTGGATGGTGTCATGCATGCTTGTGGACATGACGGTCATACCGCCACCCTTCTGACGCTTGCTAAAGTAATGAAGGGGTATAAAGACAAATTGCCAGGCACCATTATATTTTTGCATCAGCATGCAGAGGAATATGCTCCGGGCGGCGCAAAACCCATGATTGAAGCTGGTGCTATTGAAGAAGCGGATGCTGTATTTGGGACCCATTTATGGGCAACTACACCGGTTGGGACCATTGAAACAGCCAAAGCTGAATTCATGGCGGGGGCAGACCGGTTTGAAATTAAAATACAGGGAAAAGGCGGCCACGGCGCATATCCCCATGAAACAAATGATGCCATCGTCATTGGATCCCAGCTTGTGACACAACTGCAGCAAATTGTCAGCAGGAGATTGGATCCTCTCGAAACAGCCGTTGTCACTGTAGGCAGATTTGAGGCAGGCCAGGCCTTTAATATCATTGCTGATTCAGCAAACATCGTTGGGACCGTACGTTACTTTAATACAGAAGTACAGGATAAAATTATTGAAGAAATGGAAAAAATCCTTCAAGGTATAACATCAGCAAATGATGCCAGTTATACATTGAATTATGTAAAAGGGTACCCGCCACTCATTAATCATAAAGACGAAGCAGAAATGGTTTTGGAAGTGTGTAAAAATATAAAGGAAGTAAATGACACTGTAGAAGTCAAGCCCGTCATGGGCGGAGAGGATTTCGCCTATTATATGATGGAAAAACCAGGCACCTTTTTCTTCACTGGCGCCCATAAAGAAGGCTGTGATTACCCGCATCACCACCCGAAGTTTGATATTGATGAAAGGGCGCTCCCCATCGCTGCAAAGGCTTTGATACAGGCATATATTGCTTATCAGGAGAAAACAAAATAATTTTGGATATCAAAAAGGCTGTGACAAAACAATTTTAGCAAACAGAAACCCGAACAACCTTATGTTCCGCTCCGAAATATGGCGGATTGTTCGTCTTTCAATGCTTGCTCGGAGTTCTGTCCCAGCCTTTTCCATTACACTTCAGGGGTGGCTTTTTTGCAGCCTAAACCTGTATATAACACAATACATACACTCTCAGTGCTTTGTTTTTCATTATTTTTCATTTTCAAATACATGTCTTTTCTTACATGCATACTTATAACTTCACCCGGCACCGGTAAATTGGCTGACCTTTTGCCGAAAACCGTTTCTCATATTCTGTCATGACATTATCCGGATCGTTCACTTCATGCAAATCCAGATTCACTTCCTCAAGCTGCATCCCATACCGGGAAAAACTGACCAGCGAATACTCAAAGAAACCCTGATTATCAGTTTTTAGTACTATTTCCCCTGCTGAGTCAAGCACCTGTTCATATTGCTTTAAAAACGGATGATACGTCAGCCTTCTTTTTTCATGGCGTTTTTTTGGCCATGGATCGGAAAAGTTCAAATAAAGCTGCGCTATTTCATCTTTCGCAAAAATCTCAAGTAGATCTGCTGCATTTACGTGTAATAGCTTTATATTCGGCAATTCTGCATCCTTCACTTTTTGAGCAGCCCGGACAATAATTGTTTTGGCTACTTCAATACCTATGAAATTAATATTTGGAAATTTCCTTGCCATCCCGACAATAAACTGTCCTTTTCCTGTGCCGATTTCCAAATGGACCGGGTTATTATTGCCAAACACTTCCTTCCAGATCCCTCTCTTTTCCAATGGCTCAGGTACAATAATGTCCGTATGACTCTCTATAAATTCATCAGCCCACGGCTTATTCCGTTGACGCATGTTTATAACGCTCCTTGCTCAAAATTTACTGTATACAATAAGTAAAAATAACAAAACTATTTGTGAGGTGAATTTTATGGGCCTAACTGTTAATGACCAATTAACCCTGTTGCTCGACCTATTGGATGAACACGCGGGAGATAGCACGGCAACTTCAAGTGAATACAAGCAAATTGCCCGACTGGTTGCTTCTATGCTTGATAACCAGAGCATCCAGGATGATCATTTGCTGCAGGTTTTGCCGCAAATACAGCAATATGGCATTCAAGGTGAAAATGCTTCAAATATTTCAGCTCATATTTCAGATAACAAACAAAATATTAATAGCTGGATCAGTGCCATCGGCCAGTATGAGCTAAAATAAAATATTTCTATACAGATTATTTAGATCATACTAAGATAAAATGAAGTCTTCAATATGCATATTCAATTCCTGCAGATCCCTAAGCCTTTCGGTTACCTTAACCGGTTCGTTGCGCTCACTGTGCCAGCTGATATAACGAAGTGTATCCAATATTAAATACCAGTACATTCGTTCATATAGGTTTTTATCATTTGTCACACCATATTTTGCTAACCAATTATCCCATTCCTCTGTCGGGATATACCATTTTAATACCATACCGTAATCAATGACTGGATCAGCAATCCTTGCGTTGTCCCAGTCAACGAGATACAGATTATTTTCATTTGTCATAAGAAGATTATTATGGTTCAAATCTCCATGGCAAACAACCGGCGTTTGTTCATCGGTTACCTGTAAAAGCTCCTCCAAATATTGCAAGGCGGTCCGGACTTCGGGGTAGAGCTTGACCAGGTCTATGCTATCCAGCCGTCTCTTTACCATTTGGAATTGAGCATCAGCAGATAATGGGGATTTGCCCAGTCTCATCAGCATATGTAGGAGCTCCTGGGAATCGTGGATTTTTCGGATTAACTCCGCTACTTTTTGATCTCCCATTTCATTGTGTTTTAATTCTCTGCCTTCCACCCATTCCTGTGCTGTAATGACATCTCCGTTTTCCATCCGTTTCGTCCAGATTAGTTTAGGTACAATCTCTTCCGCGGAAAGAACAGCCAGAAAAGGAGAGGAGTTTCGTTTCAGAAAAAGACGCTCTTCATTTCTTATTGCAAAATACGCATCACCGGTCAGGCCGCCTGCCGGTGATACATCCCATTCATTTCCTAAAACTCGCTTCAGCCAGTCCACCATAGATCATTCACATCTTTTCAATTTAGAGGTTCAATATTTTATTTTATAGTGACAGAAGGGAAATTACAATAGTTTTTTCATAGGTAAGAAAGCATAAAAATTCCTTGCCGCATAAGTTACATAAGGAGAACCATGCATCGATCCACCGCCCAGAAAATTCACTTTGTTGGACGAGGTATTCTAAGTAAGCATATACATATTCGAAAGAATCCTTTGCGAGGCCGGGTTTTTCTAAGAAACTCCCTGCTTTTCGCTTTCTGCCATTCCCAATAAGGAAATCCCTTTTTTCTCTTTTGTTATTTTACACGAATAACAAGTGCCTGTCTGCCCATCCACCTGGTAATCCATTTCTCTGTTGGAAATTATTTCAAGGGTTGATGTTTCAAAAAGTTCTACTTCGCTATATTTAATATGCTTCCCAGTAAAAACTGTCATAAATAAGGCCAAAACTTTCCTTTTTGATATAGATTGAATTACAAGTACAGAGAACTTATTTGGCTGGATTTTGGATGTGGGATTGATTTTCATTCCGCCCCCATAATATGGATGATTTGTAATAGTAACCATCCAGCAATCCTTCAGCTCTGTCACTTCCCCATTATTTTTCAGTTCTATTTCCATTGGTTTAAACATAATTAATACTTGAATAAGTGCGAAGACATAACTTAACTTACCAATGTTGAAAAAGTTCAATATACGTTTGTATAAGGAATAATTTGCTTTTTTTGCAATCAATGCATCAAACCCGAATCCCATACTATTCACAAATATCCGCTTTTTCTCATCTTCCATACGATATTCGCCTGGAAAGTATGGAGTGTATACTGTCCCATCCACTACCCTTTCCAGTATCTGCAGCGGTTTCTCCCTTAATCCGATTCCACGGGCAAAGTCATTTCCTGATCCCCCGGGTATAAAGGCAATCAGCATATCCCGATGACCAGCCCCATTAATCACTTCATGCAAAGTGCCATCCCCGCCAACCACAATAATTGCATTAATTTCCTGCAAACTCGGCAAAGACCGAACAATTTCCTCCGCATGACCTTCGTATTCCGTATAATAATATGCCTTTTCTATCTTCTGATAAAGGTCTGTCTTTTGCAGCTTTGAAAAAATCCGTTTCGCTCTGCCGTTTCCTGCCTTTATGTTTACAATAAAAATATACATAACATCTATTCCTTCTCTGCGAATCCGGAAAACTTCGATTCCTTCTCCCGGACCCGTCTAATAGCAGCGATATAGCCTAAAAACTTCCTTGCCGCTTACTTAAGGAAACTATCCTATTCTTAACAGCCAAACTCATCTGTATCCTCTTCCCACTCCGGCCGCTTTACGGATGTGGTCCGGCAAAATTTCAGCAATGCTTCAGCTGTTTTTAATTGATAACTTTTTAACGGAGAATCCAGCTGCCTTTTTTCCTGAAACCATGTCTCATACTGCTGCCTTCCGATTACCTTTGTTTGATATGGTTCACGGGCGAAAACAATTGGATTGACCCTGGATAGAATGGTTTTTTTAATGGGGAAATCATGCTGTTCGGCATGTAAGATACTTTGTATTATTTTTTCGGTTCGCTTCAAGGCAATGGAGGGATTCAATATTTTCCGCTGATTCTGCGATGTTTCGATCAGCCATGTTCGCTCATTTCCTGCCATAATGCTGGCACCCTCTTCTGCTTCCAGCAGATAAATAATTTCCACACCAATTGGACTGATGATGACGATCTCCCCATCAACAGGGGCATTTTTTATTGAAAAAATCGGATAATACATTATTAGATACGTATCCGGAAACCGCTGCAGAAAATACTTTAAAACAGGGTCGGCATAATAGGATGTATCTATAAAAGAGGTATCCGTTACCGTTGAGGTGGCCCATTTTAATTGAAAGGGAAGCAGCTTATCCAGAAAGTACTGTTTTAATTCTTGTTCAGTCTCAGGCAGTATTTCTTGTTCTTCCTGTTCTTCCCCAGTTTCACGGATATGGTTATCTTTTTTGCTAAACATTGATTTAATGCGGGACAAGGCTGACTGCTGTTCATTCTTTGATTCTATAAATTCCATTTCATTTTCCGGATTCTCCCATATGCTGTAGAGTTTGTTCCATTGATCTTTTTTCAGCCGGATATATTGACTCGGATATCGGTAGACATCCCATTCATACCGGGAAATATAATCCTGTAGTTTAATGAGCTGTGCGATTGCTGCCACCTCCCTGTAATGGATATATGGAAACAGCTTCGTATTTTGGATTTTTTTGCGGATGTATACGAAACAAAACAATATTTTTTACATGCCACTTTTGCATTTCCAGCTTTTTTCCTTGTATAACCTCGTTTATATTTTCTATTTCCTTACCATTCCATTTTTTGGCTAACGTGATATGTGGACGGTAATCACGTTTTTCCTTTTCATATCCGGCATCCAAGCAATGTTCCTCCACTTTTTCCTGCAGCTGTTTGAGTTGTTCAGTTTTCTCTACACCTGCCCATAGCACCCTCGGTTTCTTTGGATTTCCAAATGTGCCAAGCCCCCCTGTCTCTAAAGTAAAAGGGGCAGACTGCTCCATATTCTGTAATTGATGCTGTAATAAGCTTACTTCATTATCGGCAACCGGACCTAAAAACTTAAGCGTAATGTGAAGATCCCTCTTATGCGGCCATTGTTTATAAGGCAATTCCCTTTTCAATTCCTGCTGCAGCTTGGAAAAATAGTTCTGAAGCATCTCCGGCAAGTGAATGGCAATAAAATAATGAGACGACATATATACCCGCCTTCCCTATTTTTTTAATGTCTCCAGGCTGCTCTGTTCCTCCTCTGTCAGCCTGCGGTAAGTACCTATCGGAAGACGTTCATCCAGCGTAATCCCTCCCATGGATAACCGCTTTAGGTAGACTACTTTTTTTCCGACAGCCTGAAACATCCGCTTAATCTGATGAAATTTTCCTTCGGTAATCGTGATTTCCACCTCTGAATCTTCTCCGCTTTTTAAAATACGGAGCCCGGCGGGTTTAGTCTGATAACCGTCATCAAGTACGACGCCCTTTTTAAAACAATCTATATCCGTTTCCGTCACTGTGCCATTTATTTTTGCAAAGTATGTTTTTTCTATCTCTTTTTTTGGCGAAGTAAGCTCATGCGCTAATTCACCGTCATTAGTGAGCAAAAGCAGACCTTCCGTATCCTTGTCCAGCCTGCCGACACAAAATGGATCAAAATGCTTTTCCGCAGTGTCCAGGAGGTCAATCACGGTTTCATCCTTTGCATCCGCAGTAGCTGAAACGACACCGGGCGGCTTATGCAGCATAAGATAAATATATTTTTCATAATGTATTATCTTCTCATCAAGCTTGACCACATCAGCAGCAGGATCTACCTGGAAGCTTCCATCCCTGATGATCTTATTATTGACAGTGATTCTTTTTTTCTTCAGCATGGTTTTAACATCTTTTCTGCTGCCATAACCTGCATTGGAAACAAGTTTATCCAAGCGCATCTTCACCCACTCCTATCTTCCGAAAATACGATCCAATACTTTGATTCTGCTTCCCAGCACCCGCTCCAGCAATGTGGAATGATAAGCGAACCATAAATAAATGAACGCACCGCCAAGGACACCGATAGTTAGCATAATAATTGCTCCCCATCGCGTTTCTTCATAAGGAATAAACAAGCCGAAAACAAGTTTTAATATCAAAACGGCAGCTGACATTATCACAACAAATATACCAACGAGCATGGTACGTTTAAAGATCTTTTTATAAGAAAAATCAATCGCAGCTTTAATCCGCCATAAATTTAGTACAACAGAGGTTACAGCAGCAAGCGCAGTTCCAAAAATAGCTCCTTTTGCCCCGAACATATGGATGAGCTGAATATTCAGCAAAACTTTTAAAAGTAATCCTGCTGCCAAACTGTAGACAGCATACCGCTGCTCATTAATCCCCTGCAGTACTGCAGAAGAGACAGTAAACAATGCAAAAAACAAAGCAACGGGTGCATACCAGGCAAGCAAATTTCCGGTTATTTCTAAATTTTCCATGCCGTATAATGCCCCGTAAGCTTCGTGGGACAGCAATGATAAGCCAACCACGGCCGGAATAATCAGCACCAGGATCGCCTGAAATGCCTGGTTAATTTGCTTTGCCACAAGTGTTTTATCATTTGCAAAAAATGATTTTGTCAAAGCAGGCATAGCTGCGATGGATAATCCAGTAGCCAATGTGACTGGAATAATTGCAAGCTTATGACCGTAAAAATTAATCGTTGCAAATGCTTCAGCCCAAATTTCCTCTTGCCCGATCGCAACCATGGCCCTTTCAAATGTGAATTGATCCGTTAATTGATACAACGGAATAGCAAGGCCGACAAATACAAATGGTCCGGCATAGCGAAACAGTTCTTTAAATAAATCCCCGGTTGGCATGTCATGGGTATATGTCTGTTGCTGTCTCTGCCTGTTAATATACGGCCTGCGTTTCCTCCAGTAAGTATATAATACCGCACAGGACGCCAAAGCTCCGAGAAACGCCGCGAACGTGGAAAATCCGACCGCGGCTGTTACTGTACCGCTTAAAAGACGAATAATTACAAACGATCCACCTAATACAAAGGCAATCCGTACAATCTGCTCAATAACCTGGGATACCGATGTGGGTCCAAATGACTGATGTCCCTGAAAAAACCCCCGGGCAATACTCATGGCAGGAATTACAAGCAGTGCGACACTGACCGTCCGAATGACAAATGTAACATCCGCCACCGTAATGCTATCCGGGTCATCACTGGTAATCATTTGACCGGCTAGAAACTCTGCACTAAAAAAAAGAGCCAAGAATGCCAGCACACCAGTAATACTCATTAATGCCAGCCCGGCTTTAAACATGCGCATACCGGTTTCATAATCACCGAGGGAGTTGTACTTGGATACAAATTTCGATACAGCCATCGGTACGCCAATGGTTGATAAACTGATAAATATACTGTATGGCGTATAGCCTAATTGGAATAATGCACCTCCGGCCGGACCCACAAGATGATGAAAAGGAATGACATAAATCATCCCCAGAAATTTTGATAAAAATGACGCACCTGTCAAAAGCATGGTGCCTCTCATAATATTCGACATTATTTCACCCGCAATTTTCTATTTATACGTTTGTTTGGTTAAGTATGCCTGTATGTAAAAATAGCTTCAGCCTGGAAAAACCCGCATTCGCCCGCCTTTTAGTTTAAATAAACTAATGGTCCTTGTGATCCACCTAAACCTTTTATGTATACGATTCACGCCATTTACAAGATGACTGAAAACTGCAGTTCCTCGTTCCGCAGGACTAGAGTTCCTCGTCCCGCCAAAGGCGTTTGGGACTGCGGGAACAGGGGTTCCTCGTCCCACCAAAAGCGTTTGGGACTGCGGGACAGAGGTTCCTCGTCCCACCAAAAGCGTTTGGGACTGCGGGACAGGGGTTCCTCGTCCCACCAAAAGCGTTTGCTCGCTCAGGAGAGCGATTTTCTAAGAGCTTACATGCGTTAGTTTTACTTATACTTAAGACTTTTAGCTTTTCAAATCGACTTTTTAGCCCTGAATTTTACTTCTAACATGAAAAAACAAATACCTTGTCTTATTTTATCACATCTTATTTAAATACAACACGTGAAACACCAGGACGGTTCTTTTGTTGCCATTAAGGATCAGGCAGCATGCGTATTCGTTCACTCATCGCGCTTCCTGGCAACGAATGAAGAGATTTTTACGGCATTTCGTTCACTCATCAGCTTTATCTGGCAACGAATAAGAAGATTTTTACGTCATTCGTCCACTCATCAGCATGATCTGGCAATGAACGAGTGGATTTTTACCTCATTCATCCACTCATCAGCATGATCTGGCAAGGAATGAGAGGATTTTTACCTCATTCGTCCACTCATCACGCCTTTCTGGCAACGAACGAGTGGATTTTTACCTCATTCATCCACTCATCACGTTTATCTGGCAACGAATGAGAGGATTTTTACCTCAATCGTCCACTCATCACGCCTTTCTGGCAACGAATGAGGAGATTTTTACGTTATTCGTCCACTCATCACGCCTATCTGACAACGAATGAGGAGATTCTTACGTCATTCGTCCACTCATCCCAGCTATCTGCCAACGAACGAGAGGATTTTTACATTATTCGTTCACTCATCCCAGCTATCTGGCAACGAGCGAGGAGATTTTTACGGCATTCGTCCACTCATCCCAGCTTTCTGGCAACGAACGAAAGGATTCTTACGGCATTCGTCCACTCATCAGCATTACCTGGCAACGAATAAGAAGATTTTTACCTCAATCGTCCACTCATCACGCCTTTCTGGCAACTTACATACCATACATTTTCCCTTCAGAAAAAGAAATAACCAATAATTCCACTTCTTAATAGCCTTGCTTATAAGGAAATGATAAGATACAGGAACAATAAGTTTTACAGGAGGAAGAGTCCATGGAATATGATGTCGTTGTCATTGGCGGGGGACCATCCGGATTAATGGCAGCCATTGCTGCAGCAGAGCATGGTGCGAACACATTGCTATTGGAAAAAGGAAAAAAGCTTGGCAAAAAGCTTGCCATATCCGGAGGCGGCAGGTGCAACGTGACAAACCGTCTTCCCGAGGACGAAATTATCAAGCACATACCTGGAAATGGCCGGTTTTTATACAGTGCTTTTTCCGTGTTCAATAATGAAGATATTATTGCCTTTTTTGAAGATTTAGGTGTAGAGCTGAAGGAAGAAGACCACGGACGCATGTTTCCTGTTTCCAATTCGGCAAAATCTGTCGTTGATGCGTTGATACACAGGCTGGATCAACTTCTGGTAACAGTGCAAATGAATACAAAGGTGGAAGCTGTGCACTATAACCAACATGTTCATACTGTGATACTTTCCACTAAAGAAAAAATAAACACAAAAGCAATTGTCATTGCAGCAGGGGGAAAAGCTGTGCCGCATACTGGATCTACCGGGGATGGCTACGCATGGGCCAAAAAAGCAGGCCATACCATTACCGAGTTATACCCAACCGAAGTGCCGCTCATTTCAAAGGAGAAGTTTATTCAAAGAAAAGATTTACAGGGACTCTCTTTACGCGATGTGGCACTGTCAGTAATCAATCAAAAAAATAAACCTATCATCACCCACCGCATGGATATGATCTTTACCCATTTCGGGGTCTCCGGGCCAGCTGTATTGCGATGCTCCCAGTTTGCCGTAAAAGAGTTCATGAAAGGGAAAGAAGAAGTAAAAATGATGCTGGATATCTTGCCGGATGAAAAGGAAGATGCCTTAATCACTCGAATTCAGGAAATTGTCTACCGCCAGCCTAAAAAATCATTGAAAAATCTGCTGAAAGGCCTCGTGCCTGAACGAATGCTTTTATATATCCTCCAAATAAATGATGTAGAGGAGGAACAAAAGGCTGGTACTGTTTCCAGGGAAACCATACGTTCCATCGCCGGCAGCTTAAAAAGGTTTACCTTCCATGTTCGCGGTTCCCAGCCAATAGAAAAGGCATTTGTAACCGGCGGCGGTGTGTCAATTAAAGAAATTGTACCAAATACAATGCAATCCAAAATAATGCCGCGGCTGTACTTTTGTGGTGAAATCCTTGACATTCACGGCTATACAGGGGGATACAATATTACGTCAGCTTTAGTAACCGGAAGATTGGCCGGTACTAACGCAGCATCGAAATGGAACACCGGATAATTCATTCTGCTTTCCCGCTGGCAGATGATACCTCACATGTTTCCCTATTTTTGCAGCAAGCTATGACTGTCCGAGCTTTTAAATTTGGATCATGGAAAGGATGGCGTTGTATGCAGAAAAATGGAGTGTGGATACCTCTCATTGCATCTGTCGGTGTCGGAGCAGCTACGTTTTATACGATGACGAGTAACAACCGGAATTTAGGGCAAACCATGCAGCAAATGATCCCGTTGGTCGCCCAAATGAGCGGCAATAACGGCGGTGGGCAACAGCAGGCTCAGATGAATAACAATAACGCTGGAGCACAACAACATTCCCAGTCTCAACAGCTTGGACCATACGGTATGAGCTAACAGCAACTGTCACGGCATTCGCTTTTATGAGCGGATGCCTTTGTTCATTTATCACAACGTCAATCTTTATCCTTTTGCTCATTTTGCCATTTAGCAAATTCGATGACTTTCTTTAATTCCTGCAGCTCATCCTTTTCCACTCCGGACTTCTTTAATTCTTTGATAAATTCTATCCACTCTGGATCAGACAGCACCTGACTTTCAGATTGCATGTCAATCAGCATGCCAATGTCCACTTCCAGGACCTCTGCTATTTTTTCCAAAATATGAATGGAAGGGTTCTGATTCAAATTTCGTTCAATATTGCTTAAATATGATTTTGAAATGTTTGCCCGCTGCGCACACTCTGATAAGGTGAGCCCTTTTTGTTCCCGGATTTTTTTTATATTTTTCCCTATCATAATTTATACCTCGTTTTTTAATTTTCTAATGGCTTCGGACACTGCTGAACCGACGAGAAAATCCAAAAAGAAATTTAAGTCTTTATTATTTTTTCCCGAAAACACTTAATTCATGAAAACTTTTCTAAAATTCCATACGGATTTTACTGCTTTATTATTAGCGGGATATAATCAATGGCTGTTCATTGATTGTCGCAGGCACGGCTGCCCAAGTGGAGCATAACTAATACTCATTCAATTCATTATAGAGAACGAAATTATTAAGAAATCTATACCTCCAACTGAAATTCACTACTAGTTTAGTTCTTAATAATGAACATGTCAATAGGCAAATGAGGAATAATGACATATTTTTTTAAAATAAAAATGTGCCAGTAAAAAGGACTCTTCAGCCAAAATGGCCAGAAAAGTCCTGATTGTCCCTTTTTATCCATAATTTGTAATGATCTCCACGATCCTGTCTTCCAGTTCCTTTCCTTCATCCTCTAAATCATCCAGTAAATTATTAATCATTATGGAGAAAATTAATTTCTTGCCTTTGCTTGTTTCCAAATAACCCGACAGCGTTGTTACACCGTTGATGGTCCCTGTTTTCGCCTGCACATTTAGCCCGTGCATTCTTTCATGCAATGTACCGCCAATCATGCGTTCTTGCTTGCCGGCATGAGGCAGGGAATTAAGAAATATGCTGAACCACTCTTCGTTTTGAGCCGCATACAAAAGATTGGAAATTTCATTGGCGGGGATGAGATTATTATGCGAAATACCGGAGCCATCCTTTAATGACATGGTGTCTGTATCCATATCGAATTTTGGCAGTACCTCTTCCATCACATCCAGCCCTTTTTCCCAGCTTCCCTCACCGTAAACCTGTTTCCCCATTTCCTTTACTAAAACTTCACCTATTCCATTATTGCTTAATTTCATAAAAGGTATGAGCAGTTTTTCCAGCGGGGTGGAAGAATGCTCCAGGAGTATCTCTGTATCCTTGGGTGCTGCTTCTGCATATATATCCCCACCTATAGTTATGCCGTTTCTTCCAAGTGCCTGCCGAAAAAGAGCCAAGGCATATCCAGTCGGGTCCCACACACTCATTCGCTCCTCCACCTGTTCTGAGCCGGCAGGAATCGTGCCTTCTACCATGATGGTATTTTCCGCATGCCGGCGGGTAACCGTAATTTCCTCTTCTCCTCCATTCGAACCGGTGACTGCTTCGTTTATAACGGTGACATAATCTGTCTCAGGCCGTATATATACATTGGGCGGCTGTCCCTCTGCTCCAGGTTCGATTTCTATAATGACAGACCCTGAATCATAATCATAGTCTGCGGAGGCTGTTAATGCTGATACCTGGGATCCGTAATGATACTGCTCATCACTCCATATCATATCAGTGGACAAACGCACATCATCATACCAGCTGTCATCACCGATAACATTTCCTTCAATTGTAGTTATTCCAAGCATTTTCAGCTTTTCGGCAAAGGTATCAAAATCTTCGGGCAGCAGTGTCGGATCACCTTTTCCGACTAGATAAAGGTTGCCTTGAAGAGTGTTTCCCTTTTGCTTTCCGTCAGTATGAATTTCCGTTTTAAATGAATAGCCCTCTCCCAGCACCTCCAGAGCAGCCGCTGCTGTCAATAGCTTCATATTGGAAGCCGGGTGCAGCCTTGTGTTCGCGAAATGCTCATACAGTCTCTCATTTGTTCCTGCATCCCTGATACTTACCCCGATTAGTGCGCCCTGCAATAAAGATTCACTATTAATAAATGTATCCAATTGATCTTTCAATAAGTCCCTCTCCTCTGTTTGATTTGCTTCTATTAATTGAGGAAAAAGTGCAGTGAACAGGATAAATAGAAGAAAAAAGCATGGATGGATTCGTTTAAAAATAGAACATACCTCCTTGCATAAGACCTTTTTCAGTATGTCCACAAAAAGGGTTCCCATTCGTACCATCGGAACATTGATTTCCATCCAGTTTTTCTCTGTCTTTTATCTGTGATATATGTAGCCTTTTTCACTCATTTCCCGCTTACATTCCCCTTGATAGCGTAAATATTCCAAATGTGCGAGTGTTTCTCCGATGGCAAAACGCGTTTCATGTACGGTCAATGTTTTTCGGAACATTTTTTGACAGACATCATAAACAGTCCCTCCTTCATTCAACAACTCCAGCGTAACATTAAGTCTGTCATCATGATGCGCCTGGATCTCCCGGATCCGATCATTTGCCCCGTAAAAAGGTCTCCCATGAGAAGGAACAACAATCTCAGCATCAAGTTCACTCAGTCTGTCCAAAGAATTCAAATAGGATTTCAGCGGATTAGGATCGCCGTGAAACCAATAGGAAATATTTGGTGTGATCTTAGGTAATATTTGGTCCGCAGAAAGAAGTAAATTATTTTCCCTATTATAAAAAACAACCATCCCATCCGAATGACCTGGTGCAGAAAAAATCTCATATTCATTATTTCCAAGTACAAGGGTCTCCTTTTCCTGCAAATAATGATTCACCGTCGGATATGGCGTAACCCGGGGAATAAACTCCATCGTATTATTTTTCATCCTTTTTGAAATATCTTCCGGAACCCCTGCCTGTCGATAATTTTGTTCCAGTCCCTCTATTGCCTCTTTTTCCCAGGATAACTTTCCATTCTTTTCATCTGTTTCCGACATCCACACATGGGCACCGGTCTTTTTCTGCAGCGCACCGGCATATCCGAAATGATCTGGATGATAATGGGTTAGAATAATATCCGTAACTTCTTTTCCCGCCAATTCTTTTTTCCACCGCTCCATCGTTTCCTGGTTATGCAGCCCGGTATCAATTATTTTCCAGCCATTTTCGCCTTCAGCCAAGAAGCAATTAACATGGTTTAAACGAAACGGAAGGTTTAATCTTATTTGTTTCAGTCCAAATTTTTCCAACAAGCTGTATTCACTTCCTTTCCAGCTCTCCAAATACATTCTTATCACTCATCGCTTTGATTTTATCCTCGTTCCATCCAAGGTTTTTCAAAATTTCAATGGTATGTTCACCGCGTTTTGCACCAATATGCTTATATTTCTGCTGGTATTCCGAAAACCTAAATGGGGAACTGATTTGACGCTGCATGTCTCCGTCGGACTTCGGAACTTCTGTAATCATATTCCTGGCCTGGATCTGCGAATGGTTTACTGCCTCCGAAAAGCTGAGCACCGGCTCCACACATGCATCCACATCTTGAAAAACAGTCGTCCATTCATCATAGTTTTTTGTCAGGAAGACTTCTTTGATTGCTGCTTTGAAGGCAGCAATATGCTCAGGGCTGTTACTTAAAGCCGCTTCTTTCATATGTTTCAGATCAAGTGCTTCACAGAGGCTGAGACGGAACTGGGGTTCCAGACTGCCGACGGAAAAAAATCTGCCATCCTTCGTTTCATAATAATCATAATGAGTTTGTCCATTTAAAAATGCCCTTTCTGCTTCCGGCTGGACACCTTTCGTTATGTAACCGGGGCCAAACATGGCGTTAAGTGCAAAAGCTGCGTCTGTCATGCTCAGATCGATGTATTGTCCCTCACCTGTCTGCTGCCGGTGGATAACTGCTGTTAAAATTGCAATCACACTATGTAAAGAACCGCCTGCCAAATCGGCGATCTGAATACCCATAGGAACCGGCTTTTCCTGTTTTCTGCCGGAATAGCCGTTGATCCCTGCAATGGAAAGATAATTATTATCATGACCCGGACGATCTCTGTAAGGTCCGGTCTGCCCATATCCGGACAGGGAGCAATAAATGATATTCGGATTCACCCGCTTTAACGTTTCATAATCAAGACCAAGCCGCTCCATGACTCCAGGCCTGAACTGTTCCAGCACCACATCGTACTCCTGAATAAGCTCTTTTACAACCTCTATTGCTTCTTTCTTTTTTAAATCCAGGGTAATTGATTTTTTCGATCGGTTTAAATGCTGATGTGCCGCGGAGGATTCCCCGTCCTTTGGATCCATTTCCCTGATCAAGTCGGGTAGATTCGGGGCCTCCACCCGCAATATTTCCGCACCCAGATCAGCCAGCATCATCGTAGCATATGGACCGGGAAGCAGCTTCGAAAAATCAAGTACTTTTATATGCTGTAACATATCCTCTCTTCCTCCCCCTTTTTCATAATGTCTTTTAGAAATCTTCACTGCAAAACTTCACCTAATTGCCCTCTGAAACATCTATTGAAAACAATATCGGGCCAATTTTCCGCAAAAACTGCTTCCATGGCCTGTGCCGGGCCTTTTTTTCACAACTATCAGCAATTTCCTGGACATACTAAAAAAAAACGATACCGGGAAATTAAATGCTCCGCTTTCCCGGTATGGATTTTATTTCTTCCCGATTACTAATTTACTTTTTTAGTACCTTCCCAATGCATTTCCCTCAAACGGAATTTCTGCAGTTTTCCTGTAGCGGTTTTCGGGAGCGCTTTCACAAATTCCACTGCTTTTGGCGCTTTAAAATGTGCCATATTTTCACGGCAGTAATCTATGATAGCCTGTTCCGTAACCCCGGCATTGTCTTTCCGTACTATAATCGCTTTTGGCACCTCTCCCCATTTTTCATCAGGGATGGCGATAACTGCTGCTTCCAATACATCCGGGTGTTTATACAATACACCCTCTACCTCGGTGGATGAAATATTTTCCCCGCCTGAGATGATCATATCTTTCACACGATCCCGAATCTCTATATAACCGTCCGGATGCGTTACTGCCAGGTCACCTGTGTAGAACCAGCCGTCTTTCATGGCTTCTGCCGTTTTTTCCCGGTCTTTGTAGTACCCTTCCATGACTACATTGCCGCGGGTAACAATCTCTCCCAGTTCTTTTCCGTTCCATGCCACTTCCTGCCCGTCCTGCTGAACCACTTTCGTCTCGCCGTTAAATGCCAGTTCAATTCCCTGTCTTGCTTTAATCATTGCCTGCCCATCCGCTGATTTTTCATCAAATTCCTTTTTCCATTCATTATATAAAATAAAGGGTGAGGTTTCCGTTAAGCCGTATACATGTGTCATATTCAGACCGAGAATATCCTGTGCTTTCTGAATCAATGCTGCTGCCGGAGGAGCTCCTGCAGTCGCCATGCGGGGTCTTGTTTTTATTTCTGTCTCCTTTGCTTTCGGATCATTGATCAGCATATTGACCACGGTTGGCGCTCCGCATAACAGGCTGATTTTTTTATCCTCAAATAAATCGAGAATCAGCGGCGGATCCACTTTTCTTAAACAAACATGTGTCGCCCCGGCTGCAGTAATTGCCCAGACACCGCCCCATCCATTGGCGTGAAACATTGGCAGCGTGTGCAGATAAACATCATCATGCTCCACTCTTAAATGATACATAAAGTTCGCAGCATTAAGATAATTCCCGCGATGGGTAAGCATGACTCCTTTTGGTTTGGATGTTGTTCCGCTCGTGTAATTCAATGTGAGCAACTGGTTTTCATCGATTTCCACTTCCGGTGGGGAATGATGCGGGACACGCTCCAGGAATGCTTCATAATCCAATCCTTTTACTGCAGACTCATACCCTTCCACGGCAACAACAATGATTTCTTCCAGAGATAGGTGGTCTTCCACTTCTTTAATGGGCTCTGTAAATTGTTCGTCCACTATTAGCATTTTCGCATCGCTGTGATTGATGATATACTCCATATCTTCTGCAGAAATCCGGTAATTTAAAGGCACCATTACCGCACCAAGCTGACAGATTCCGTAAAAACTCTCCAGCATATAATGTGTATTCGGGAGCATAACCGCCACATGATCCCCTTTCCGTATACCTGCTTCATGCAAAGCAACAGAAAGTCTGTCTGCCCGCTCTCCAAACTCCTCGTATGTAAATTCCTTTTCTCCATCAATGACCGCCTTTTTCTGCGGGTAATATTTGACTGCCCGCCGCTTCCAGTCCAGTGGGGTCAATGGTGAAAACATATGCCTCATCTCCTTCAAAGTTGTATAACAATTACAATAAATGATAATATACTTATTTTTATCTTACAAGCAGAAAAAATTGTCTTTGAAAATTCAATCATTCAGAAATTGTATTTATTACCATTGCTAAAGTCCTATTTTCTGCATATAATAGGAACAAACGTTCCTGTTAGGTGGTGATTTTCATGGATTATTCTTCTTATCCAAGAAATGATGTACTTTGTATTGATATGCGTTCCTTTTATGCAAGTGTAGAAGCTGTAAAATTAGGGCTGGATCCAATGAAAACCATGCTGGCGGTGGTTGGTGATCCGAATAGATCAGGGAGTATTGTGCTGGCAGCCTCCCCGGAATTAAAAAGAAAGCATGGCATCAGCAATGTGAGCCGTTTTTTTGAGCTACCGGATGACCCGGACATTCATATTGTTCCGGCACATATGGCTGATTATTTGCGGGTGTCGATGGAAATCACGAGGCTGATTAACCAATATGTTCCAAAGGAAGCCATTCACCAGTATTCCGTGGATGAAGTCTGGGTGACGGTCAATGGGCTGCAAAGATTATTCGGAGATCGCTGGGAGATTGCACGAAAAATAAAAACAGATATTCTCGACAGCTTCGGGATCACCTCGTCGATCGGGATCGGTGATAATAAATTTCTGGCTAAAGTGGTAATGGATCTGCACGCAAAAAAAGCAGGCATTGCCGAATGCAAATATGAAGATGTCGAAGAAAAACTTTGGCCTTTTCCTGTGGAGGATATTTGGGGAATTGGCGGCAGAATGAAACGGAACCTGAACCGGATGGGAATTGTTACACTCGGACAGCTGGCAGGATTCAGCCTGGAGCAACTTAAAAAACGTTTCGGAGTGATGGGAGAACAGTTGTATTGGCATGCATGGGGCATTGATTTAAGCCCTATTTACGGCGACTTTACCAAAACCGAACAAAAAGGCTTTGGCCACGGCATTTCATTGCTGCGTGACTACACAAAGGAAGAGGTGTCGGTTTGTATCCTCGATCTTTGTGAGGAAGTGTGCCGCAGAGCCAGAACAGCCAATCAGGTTGGTAAAACCATTCATCTTGGCATTGGCTACGGGAAAGAAACAGGCGGCGGTTTTTCCCGTTCCCGCTCCGTGTCCATCCCCACCAATGTTACAATGGATATGTATGAGGTATGCATGCAGCTGTTTCATGAATTTTATGATGGGAAAAGCAATATCCGCCGCGTCTATGTTACTCTGGATAATCTATTTGATAAAGGGGAAACACAATTGAACCTGTTTGAGGACCGCGCCAAAAAAACGGATATCGGCTATGTCATGGATGCTATCCGGGCCAAGCACGGATCTACGGCTATTCTGCGGGCAACAAGTTATACCAGCGCCGGCATTACGCTTGACCGGAGCAAGAAAATCGGCGGACATTTTGCGTAATTTGGACGTCTGCCTTGTCTTTCAATTTCAAAGAAGAGCAGAACGCAGATTGATTTTGTGAATTTCGGCATTTTATTTGTGAACTTCTAACCAAAAAAACAGTTTCAAAAAAGGGGACTTTCTCCCGTTTTCCACCAGGAAAAGACATGCTATACTAAATGCGGTCATATTTTTAGAAAGCAAGGAGAGGAAAAATGTGCGGGCAAAATACAAAACCTTATTAATTATTTCAATCAGCCTTTTATTCCTGCTGGCAGCCTGCGGACAGGATGACGGGGAGCAGGCGGATGAAACGGCAGAACAGCCGGAGGAAGAAACCAACGAACAATCCAATTACCCGGAAGACGTAGAAGAAAATCCGGTGGTAACCATTACGATGGAAAATGATGAACAAATAACGGCCGAACTTTATCCGGAAATTGCACCGAATACGGTAGCCAACTTTGTATCCCTTGTGGAAGACGGATTTTATGACGGATTGATCTTTCACAGGGTCATTCCGGGCTTCATGATCCAAGGCGGAGATCCGGAAGGCAACGGAACCGGCAATCCAGGCTATGCCATCCCGGGTGAGTTCAGTTCCAATGGCTTTGAAAATGATTTGGAGCATGACCGCGGCGTTCTGTCGATGGCGAGATCACAGGACCCTGATTCAGCCGGGTCCCAGTTTTTCATTATGACGGAACTATCCCCGCATCTTGATGGCGATTACGCGGCATTTGGGGAAGTAACGGAAGGGATGGAAGTGGCTGATGAGATCGTCTCGGCAGAGCGGGACGATATGGACAGGCCGCTTGAAGACCAGCAAATGAAGGAAGTAACCGTAGACACAAAAGGGTATGATTATCCGGAGCCGGAGAAAGTGGATTAAAAAGGCACCTTGTGCAGTAACACGCTATTAATTATAACGACATAATTAGCAGCGTGTTTTTTCATTATGATTCAAGAAAATTACAAAAAAATGTTTGGATTGCCCTCCAAATAATTTACCATAAATGTTCCTCCTGGCTGGATAATTCAACGAGAAACGGATAAATAAGCATAATTCCCATCCCCGCTGCCAGGTAAAGGCCTAAAGCAGTAAAAATATTTACATCAAAAAAGAAAGGAATAAAAATAAGGAATGGGATAATCATGGTAAGCAGTGCACTCCGCTTCCTCGCTCTGGAGGTAACGTATTGCTTCTGACTACAGTGCGGACACGGCATGGCCGTATCTAAAGTAAATGATTTCTTCACCGTTTGTTTCCATGTCCACTTCTGATTACAACTTTGACAAACAGGCATTATTTCCACCTTCTTTCCTTCGTTTATCTGACACTTGATAATGCAGGAAAATGCGGAACGACTTCCTCCCCGAGCTCCTGAATCATCTCATCCACTGGGCGTTTGGCTGCTTTAAAATTAAATGCCACATGGTTTACACCGATTTTTCTCAGGTCATCCAAATAGGATATTAAATAATTACGCCCGCTCCGGAATCCAAGCTGCATGTATGTTGGCTCTTCATTTGGATCTTCTGCTAAATCCAAAGACAGGGACTGGGCAAAAGGTTTGAAGCCGTTAGTGAAAGAACGCCACTCCTTCATCCGCAGTGCCTGCAAGTCTATATTTCTTTGGTAAAAAAACCAGCCATCCCCGTATTGTGCAATCCAGGCAGGTGTCTGGGATGCATTTCCTGTAATCAATACCGGTATATCCCCAATGGACGGCTTGGGAAGTAAATCGGCATCTTGCAAATTGGTCGTTGTGGAGCTGATTTTCGGAAACGGCTCCTTCCACGTTTGTCTCATCACATAAAGCGTCTCACGGAATAGCTGTGCGCGCTTGTCTCTGTCCGTGGAAAAAGCGGAAAATTCAATTGGCCGATCGCCTGCAGCAAGACCGAGAATCAGTCTGTTGCCGGAAATCCGATCAAGAGAAGCCGCTGCTTTTGCAGTATGTAACGGATGGCGCAGCGGTGTAACAATACTTCCGGTCCCTAAAGCGATTCTTTTTGTATGGGCCGCTATATATCCAAGAAAAACCCATGGATCATACATCTGTCCTGCGTCGCCAAATCCGGGGTCATAAAGCGGAACATCCCTGACAAATAGAGAAGCAAAACCCGCTTCTTCTGCCTGTTTTGTAAGTTTCAGCTGCTTCTCCACATCCATTTCCGGGATACTTCCTTCATAAGATTCCAGGGGGAAAAACAATCCCAATGAAAGATAATTCTCTTTAAACATGTAGGTATAGCCTTGATGTGCATTAAATTTATTGGACATTGAAATCACCTGAAATAAGAACAGTACTCATAAATACCTCTCCCAAACCAATATGCAAACCTTTCAAATATATATTATTTTAATTATAACACAGGAAGAAATTGTTTTTTCTTACACTTCAATGGACAGAACCGGAAGTTTACATGCTCCGAAGCCGACAAATACACAGGAAAACTTTTTCTATACCGGATTACACTCCTTATTAACAACAGCCTCATACGTAATCATTTGACTTTCTTCCGTCGGATATACTCCATATTCATAATCCGCGGAAATGACAATATCCTGAAACCCCAGTTGTTCCAATATCAGTTTAAATTCTTCCACACCATACCAGCGCAGCGGAAATTGCTCCAGTTCTGTCTGTACCAGCTTGCCATTGTCCCATTTTTCATATCGATGATGAGACATAGTGTACTGGTTGATATAATCTACTTCCACTTTTTTCGTTTCCAGAGTAATCATTTCCCCATCTCCGAGTTCCCATGTCCTCGTTGATATATTCTCCATCGATAAGTCAGTTTGCAACGACAGGTCCAAAACCAGTTTTCCACCTTCAGCAAGATGATAATAAAAGTTTTTCAATGCCTTGATGGAATCCTCTCTCCTGTGCAAAAGCAGGAAAGTTCCAGTCGGCACAATAATAGCTTCATATTTTTTATCAGATAGGAAAGATTCCATATGATCCTGAAATAAATCCGGGTTCAGTCCTCTTGTTTCACAGTTCCTGCGGCATATTTTTAGCATATCCTCTGAAACGTCGAAGCCTTCCACTCTCAGCCCTTTTTCGAGTAAAGGAATAAGCATCCTGCCCGTCCCGACTCCCGGCTCCAGAATAGTACCCGTACAGGAAGCCAGTTTCCCGCTGTAAAATTCGACATCCCCGAAAGACCGGCCAATATATTTATCGAGGTCATATACTTCTGAAGAAAGTTTGCTGTAATAACTAAACATGTATTCATCCCCATTTGTTTTTTCATCTATTATCCATTTTCTTTATGAAAAAATGATATCAGAAATAAAATGAATGTTAATATCTCTTGCTCCCTTTTTTTGTTAAACTTTAAATCTTTATTTTCCTTCTTTTGCTTCAGCAACAATCAACCTAAGCGCCCCTTCAAAAAAAGGCTGTGTACGATATTTGCCATACTTCCTGTCCCATTCGCCTGATTCCAGTTCCTCTTTCAGCAATTGCACACCATGCAGCTCCTCTTCTTCTGATACAAAACCCCAGGCAGATTGATTATTTCTTATTTCTTTATCCAGGAAAGCTTCAGGACGGCCATAGAAAGCTTCCTGAAATCCATCAGCACAGTCGATAGGTATGGGAATCGTAATGATCTCACAGTTTCCTCCCAATACATCCATAATAAATTTTACAGAAGGATATCTTTCCTTCTCTGCCTGCACAACTTCAGGAAAATAGTTTACATTCCAAAAGATGTCCAACGCATCGGGATCAAACGTCATAACAATGACTCTACCTTTACTGACTCTCAGCAATTCCTGCAAGCCTTTTTCCATATCCCCCCAGTGATGAATGGTAATCATTGCCATGGAGGCATCAAAAGAATCATCATCGAAGGGCAGGTTCTCTGCAGTTCCAATGACTGCCGGAGCTTTATTCTTTTGTGCCCGCTGTAAACGCATCGTTTTAGAAGGTTCCACTGAAATAACATATTTATCCTTGGGCTCATAGGAACCGGTTCCCGCTCCGACATTCAGGACAGTCTGTGCCTCTCCAATAGCTTTTTCGACATAGGCTGCAATTCTTTGATCCGTTTTTCTGTAACTTCCGTATGTTTGCCCGTCCTTATCATAATTAAATTGTGCAGACATTCGCAGCTTCTCCTTCAAAGAATATATTTTATATTAATGTTATCCATTCGACATCCAGAGATAAAAGACCGCATACGCCTCCCAGCCGCTCAAATGAGCAGCCATCTCCTCAATTTCTTCTATTTCAGGTTTTCTATCCCAGCCAAGCTGTGATTTCAGTGCATTATGCAGACCGACATCTGCCACAGGAAATGCATCAGGATGCCGAAAGCATTTCATTCGCACATATTCCGCGGACCAATGCCCTATTCCCCGAATAGCCATCAGTTCTTTTTTTAATGAGAGCGGATCCAAATGCTGTAATTTTTCCTTTGATAGTGCCCCATCCCTGATCATTTTTGCCATATCGATAATATATTCCGCTTTTCTTATACTGAATTGCAGCTCCCTGAGTGCTTCAGGGTCTAAATCGGCAATTTTCTCTGCACGCGGAAATAACCAATATTTTGTTCCTTTATATGTAATATGCGCGCCATAAGTATCAATAAATCGGCGCTTGACTTTATATGCAAAAGTAAGATTAATCTGCTGGCCGATTACCGCCCAGGATAATGCTTCAAATAAATCGGGAATGCCTACAATCCGCATCCCATAATGTTTATGAACTAAAGGCCGCAACAATGGATCCTTTTCGGCAAGCTGATAGAAAGGAAGAATGTCCGTATCCATATCAAACCAATCATTCACAAACTGTGCTGCTTGGTTTTTACCCCGCAAAGACGGAATTGATTCGGGAAACGAAACTTTTACACCCTCGGACCCTTCCTCTATCCTGCCCAATACAGCACCTTCATTTGTCGGGATCAGGATAAGCACATGCTCATTAACCAGTTCATAAATTATCTCCTTATCCCTTTTCTTCAGCCAATTCAGACATGAACTAAATTGAAAGGGCTGCCGCGCTTTTACTGTAATATAATTTTTATGATCCTGCCAGTCCATTGCATCACCTTCTTGAATTACTCAAAAAATTAATGTCCCCGTTTATCGATCACTTCATTTATGTATGGCGTCCATATATATTTTTATTGAGTTTGGAAGGGAAAATCCGCTACCAGACCATTTCCTTTCCTGGATTGATTCAAATTCATATATAGTTAACCTGTACAAATCATAATAAGTTTTTGATTGGGTTTTCCATTGAGACAAACTCCTCCCATTCTTTTATTTATATTGTACAATTGTATACCCCTTTTGCTCTCCTTCCCCTATTTCATCCTCATTGTACCATAAATATCAATATTCTGAATTAAAATGTAAAAATAGGGTATTGATCTAATAAAAAATGGGGCAAACAAAATTTTGCCTGCCCCAGGAAATGTTAAACACTTTATGATTAATAACCTGTTACTCTAAAAACCCGTTCTCTTCCAGGTATTCTCTAGCCACATCATTGACAGATCTCTCTTCTATATCTACCTGGTAATTTAACTCACGCATAATTTCACTGTCCAGTTCATCCGTCAGCGGCTGCAGCAATTCCCGGATTTCCGGATAGTTTTCGTACGTGTTTTCCGTCATGGAGAGTGCCGCATTATACGATGGGAAAAATTCTTCCGGGTCTTCGAGATTGACCAGGTTTAATTCCCGGATACGGCTGTCCGTTTCAAACCCCATTGCTACATCCACTTCGTCATTCTCCAAAGCGTCATACTGCAGGCCGTAGCTCATTTCTGATATATTATCGCTGCCAAATTCAAAACCATATGTTTCTTCTACCCCTGGAAGTCCGTCATCACGATTTCCAAATTCCGCATCAGTGCCAAAGCGTAATTCACCCGGGTTCTCGTTCACGTAGTCTGCCAGGTCGGCGATGCTGACAATCCCCAATTCTTCTGCTCTATCTTCTTTCATGGCAATGGTATACGTGTTATTTACCTCCATGAGGTTGGTCCAATAAATCCCATTTCGTTCCTGGTCCAGTTCATTTACTGTCTCATAAGCTTCTTGTTTGTCTGCTATCGGCTCCTCGCCCATATAAGTGACAAGTCCTGTTCCCGTATAATCAAACGTGATATCCACCTGCTCATTTTCCAGTGCCTGCCGCAAAGCCGTACTTCCGAGATTACTCCGTTCTTCCACATTAAATCCATTTTCCTCAAGAATAATGGTTCCCATTTGTGCAAGCAGGAATTGTTCCGTAAAGTTCTTTGCTCCAAATGTAATTTCCTTACTTTCTCCATCATCTGAACCGCCGCACGCAGTTAATGTTGCAGCAATTAAAAGTACTGTAATTAAACTAATTATTCTTTTCTTCATCTTGCTGAATCTCTCCTTATCCATATTTAATCTGTAACTGCTTTTGTTGCAAGCCTGTTTCCTTTAGGCACAAGCACATACTGAAGCCCCCGGAAAATGAAATCGACTAACACAGCCAACAGAGTTACCGGTATTGCACCTGAAATTAATGTTTGATTATCGTACAGCTGAATACCAGTGAAAATCCATACCCCTAATCCCCCGCCTCCAATTAAATAAGCGAGTGCTGCAGTACCTATATTTAATACAACAGCCGTTCTTATACCGGCAAGGATGGAGGAGGATGCGTTTGGCAGCTCAACTCGAAACAGTATTTGCAATGGGGTCATCCCCATACCTTTTGCTGCGTCTTTCATTTCCGGCTGCACAGAATCCAATCCTGCAATCGTGTTTTGCAGAACCGGAAGTAAAGAATAAACATATAGTGCCACTATTGCCGTTGGCATTCCTATCCCCAAAAAACTCATGGCCAGCGCCAAAACGGCTAAACTGGGTATTGTTTGGCCCAGATTTGCAATATTAACAATCAGCCATTCAGATTTACGAAACCACGGTCTGGTGATTAAAATACCAAGTGGCAGAGAAGTCAATATCGCCAAACCTGCCGAAATAACCGTGAGCTGTATGTGCGCCGTCAGCAGCCCTTTAAATGTCTCCGGTTCATTAAATATTTTATCAAACATATTTTCGCTGATTGCCCACCAGAAAAAAGCAATTACCAGTGCCCACAGGGTAATCCGAACAATATACGCAATAATTTTCTTTGAATTCATCACTCTTGCTAAGCTCCTCTTACTTCCCGGTTAATAAACGTTTCAATGAGATCAAATGTCAGGCTGCCGTGGGCTTCACCCTGATCATCCGTTATCAATAACTCATCCGCTTCCTTATTCAGCAGCATGGAGAGTGCTACACGAAGAGAGGTATCGATGGTAATTTCTTTTGTATCCTGTATGTCTTCCTCTTTACTTTTCAGTCCTAATGCTTCAACAAGATCATTTACTGTATAAAGCGACATGCTTCTTAACACACGGTCTTTGCCAATGAATTCCGAAACGAAATCATTTTTGGGACGGTGCAGCATTTCTGTTGGTGAGGCATATTGCATAATTTGTCCCTGCCTGAGCAGGGAAATTTTATCGCCCATTTTTACAGCTTCATCAATATCATGACTGACAAAAAGAATGGTTTTCTTTACTTCTTTTTGGATTGTCAGAAATTCATCCTGAACTTTTTCCCTGATAATTGGATCAAGCGCACCGAATGGCTCATCCATCAACATGACCGGCGGGTCGGAAGCCATAGCTCTCGCAACTCCAATGCGCTGCTGCTGCCCGCCTGATAATTCGTGCGGATACCTTTTTCGATACTCATCCGGGTTTAATCCGATTAAATCCATCAAATAGTTAAATCGATCCCGTTTTTTCTTTCGGTCCCAGCCAAGTAAATCCGGTACAATCATCGTATTTTTCTCAATGGTCATATTGGGAAATAGACCATTACTTTGGATAACATATCCGATGTTCCGGCGCATTTTAATTTTATCCATTTCTTTCACATTTTGACCATTCACATTTATTTCCCCGTCAGTAATGGTTTCAAGCTGGTTAACCATACGAAGCAGAGTCGTTTTACCGCAGCCGGAGGGACCGAGCAGAATAACAAATTCTCCTTCATTTACCGACATGGTGATGTCATCGACTGCTTTCACTTCTCCTCCATAAATCTTTGTTACATTTTTAAAATCGATCACTATTTATCACCTGCTTTCATCAATTATTTAACCCCTGGCGATGTAACTCTTTTTTGAATAAATTTTAAAATAAAATCCGCAACCAGTGCCAACAGCGATACAAATACAGCACCGGCAAGAACCATATTGCTGTTCCCGCGGCTTATGCCAGAATTAATAAGAACACCGAGTCCGCCGGATCCAATAAATGCAGCAATTGCTCCGATGCCGATATTTAATACTGTAGCCGTACGGATACCGGCCATAATGAGCGGCATCCCATTAGGTATTTCCACCCTGGTGAGCCGCTGAAAAGTAGTCATGCCAATCCCTTTTGCCGCATCTCTTATATTTGGATCCACATTTTGAATAGCTGTATACGTGTTTCTAATAATGGGCAGTTGCGAATACAAAACCAATGCGATTAAAGCCGGAAGAAAGCCAATCCCCTGATTAATGATGGAGAGAATTGGAATCATGATTCCAAATAAAGCAATACTTGGTATGGTCAAAATGATGGATGCCACCTGCAATACGGTTTCCGCCAGATACTTATTTGTAGTCAGATAAATTCCAAGCGGAACACCAATGAGTATGGCAATAACAATTGCCAGACTGACCAGTTGAAGATGCTCCATTGTATAGGCAAAAATATTATCCCAGTCATTCTGGACATAGTTAAAAAAATCGATCATTCTATTACCACCTCCTTCATTTCAAAGTACCTTGGCAATAAATTTTGTTCTTATTGATCTTCTCCCGGATAGATTGTTCCCTTATTCATAATCCCATTTGGGTCAAATGCTTTTTTTAACGTTTCCAGGATGTAATAGGATGATCCGTATTCATCTTTAATCCACGGGGTGCGATGTTTTCCTACCCCATGGTGATGCACCATGGAGCCTCCTGCCTTTAGTGTTTCCTCTACAATTATTTTATTTATAGGGTAATGATATTTACTTATCTCTTCCTCCGGTTGAATATTAACAAGATCATAATAATACACAAAATACATGTTCGTTCCATTCATATAACTGTGGGATGAGTGCCCTCCCAGCATGGTTATATCAGGTATTTCCTGTCTTATTCGCTTAATGCAGTTTTCATAAATTTCATTAATATTGCTCCAGGTTCCGGAAACCTCCGTAGTAAAACCAATATTATTCGTTTCTTTTATTTCTTTTCGCTCTTCTTCCACTTTGGCGGGATCCCAATTCAGATTTTCAAACCAGTTCTGTATCTTATTGCTGTCCACCTTTTCGGAAGGGTTATGCTCTGTGACAATTTCTTCAATTGCTTCCCCTGTTGCCTGAACAATTGATTTCGGCCCTTCTGCCATAAAAATCAGTACACATTTGCCCTTCGAAAAATCAAAATGATCTGCGGCGTCTTCCGGGTCATAGAGTCTTGCAACAGAAGGTTTATAACCTTTTACCATCACTTCCCGAAGTATTTCAAATCCGGTTTTCATATCTTCCAGCAGGTATCCGTAATATTGATTATTTTCCGGCTGATACTGAAATAACTTTACGGTTACTTCCGTGATATAACTTAGTGCCCCTTCATTCCCGATAATTACATGGCGGATATCCGGCCCTGCAGCCCGTCTAGGGACATTTTTAATTTTTGTGATGTTTCCATTTGGAAATACAGCTTCAAGCCCGACTACCATATCTTCAATCCCGCCATACAATGTGGAAAGCTGTCCAATGCTGCGTGTTGCGACTAATCCGCCCATTTGGGCAAGCGGTTTTGACTGTGGTGAATGCCCAGTCGTCAGTCCCTGTTCCCGAAGTTTATTTTCCAATTCCTCCAGTGGCACACCACATTGGACTGTGGCAAGCATATTATACGGATCAATGGAAACAATTTCATTCATCTCTGAACCATCAATGACCAGAGAATTTTCAACTATCGTTTCCAGCCCGCCTTCTGTGGCGGAACCCCCGGTTTTTGGCACTGCGTTAATTCCATTTTTATTCATGTAAGAAAGGAGATTGGAAATTTCCTCTGCTTGCTTCACTTTCACAACCGCTGCAGGAATCGGCTGTGTGTATACTCCGTGAATCGTTTCATATTTGCGGAAACGATCAACACTATTATCCTTCAGCACCTGTTCGTCTGTAATGATTTGTTCTTCAGCTAAAATACTTTTTAAATCCTGAACGATTTGTTCTCTTGATAGTCCCATTTCACAAAGCTCCTTTAATCATAATTTTTATATAATATTTATAAAGAATACATCTTCTTTAATAAACCATCCGTATAATTTGTTGCCTGACTGTAAACTTCACTGTTTAATTTATGATAAAAAACATGTTTATCCTTATCGGGTAAAAAACTGTCTTTCACGCGAACCATGTTTTCAACCGCCTCGGAATAGGTTCCATATTCTTTCAGTGCAACAGCTGTATTAATGGCAGCTCCAAGGCTTGCCGATCCGTTTATTTCATTCCGTATTGCCGGGACACCGAAGACATCAGCCATCAATTGCATCATGATATCCCCATTTGACCCACCGCCCGAAATAATAATTTCTTTCACTTCCATATTTCTTTCACCAAACAGCGAATCCAAATGATTTTTCATCGTCATGGCGATTCCTTCCAATATGGAATGATAAATATGTGCTCTCCGATGCCTTTCATCAAAACCGATCATCATGCCTTTTCGGAATGGTTTATCCGCTGGCGCCAGCCAATCCAGTATGGTAATGAGTCCATCGCTCCCGGGAGGTACTTTTTGTTCGGCTTCCCTGTTCAGAAATTCCTCCGGGGACATTTGCTTTGCCTCAGCTTGTTTTATTAGAACATCCCCGAAAAGTTCCCTGAACCAGCTGACTGTCCACATGCCGCGGCGTATTCCATTACTTTCGAGTAAGTATTTTCCGGGCACAGATGCAAAGTTTGTCCAAAAATTTTCCGGATTTTTTATGTTCCTTTCACTTGGAACCATACCTGCTATATAAGTTCCCAGGGAAATTAATGCCCTGTCTTCTTCAAGCAGCCCTGCTCCAAGTGCTTCTACCGCTTTGTCATTCGCTGTACCCACCACAGGAATATCGAAAGGAATACCCGTCATTTTTGAAGCTTGATCAGTGATATACCCCAATATACTGCCGGGCGGCTGAAGTTCAAATAACATTTCCCGCGGTATATTAACATGTTCGAGGATGGAAGGATCTTCACTCCAATTCCATGTATCCGTATCTATAGGCCACATCCCCTGGTAGTTGGCAGATGTGTCCTTAAATTCCCCGGTCAGCCGGTGTGTAATATAACCGGAAGATGCTGTAACGTAAGCTGTTTCTTTGTTCGTATGTTCATAAGGTTTGGAAACACGCTCATCCATCCAGCTGATGACAGGGGCAGCAAGTTCCCCCTTTTTATTTAATAAACAGCGGCAGAATCGGATCGTGCAAAGACCCACTCCAATGATATTATTCTTTTCACCTGGAAAATCGGCCAATGCCTGTTCACATGCTTTGATCAGGGAATACCATAAATCATCATCCGGATGTTCGACTATTCCCGCTTGTGGTGTATGCAAGGACTTAAGGTTTTGTTTACCTTCGCTGACAACATTGCCAAATAAATCATAAATGACCACTTTGGTACTTTGAGAACCTCCATCAATCCCGACGATATATTTTTCCTGTTTCATAACCTGCCGCCTCCTCAACATTACTACCGGACAAGATATCCTCCATCAACCGCCAGAATATGTCCGTTTACATAGTCTGCTGCCCGGCTTGCCAAAAACACCACTGCTCCCATTAAATCAACTGGGTCACCCCAGCGGTTGGCAGGTGTATGGTTCAGTATTTTCTCGTTTGCAACGGGATCATTTCTTGTTTCTTTTGTCAGCTCTGTTGCATAATAACCGGGCGCAATTCCATTAACCTGTATGTTATAACTGCCCAGTTCATCAGCAAATGATTTTGTCAACCCGGCTAAGCCGTGTTTGCTTGCTGCATATGCTGGTGAACCCAGCCCGCCAAGGTAGGAAAACATGGAACAAATATTAATTATCTTCCCCTCCCGTCGTTCCATCATCCATTTGGCCGCCTCGTGGCTTACTTCAAAAGCAGCGGTTAAATTCACCTGCAGCATGGGATCCCACTTGCCCCTGTCAAATTCTTTGAACGCTGCAATTTTATTCATTCCTGCACTATTGACCAAAATGTCTACCGTTCCAAAGTGTTCCAGGCATTTTTCTATAATGAGTTTTGGTGTTCCTTCATTTGTAATATCAACCTGTAAAAACTCCATCCGTGCACCTTCATTTTCAATTAATTGCCGTGTCGTCCCATCATCCGCCGTTAAACTGGGTATAAACAAGTTTGCCCCCGCTTTTGCCAGTGCCAGGGAAAAAGCCCGGCCCAAGCCTGAATTGCCGCCGGTAACGATGGCAGTTTTTCCTTTCAATGAAAAATAATCCATAGAGAAGCCTGTTATGTCCATATTCTCACCTCTCAGTTTAGTTATTCTCAGTTTCCCTTATATTATTTAGACAAAATAAAAGAGAGAAAAGCATACTTCCCCCAAGGGGAAGTTACTTTTCTCTCGGCTCTAGTAACTTTAATTTCAATTTATGCAACTGTTATATAGTATATGGTTCTATTTCCATTATGTCAAATTGAAGAAGCAAACTGCTGAATTGAAGCGCTTTTCTTTACTACTTATCAGGTTGTTGTATAATAAGTAATTGAGTGACTTTACATAATTAAGGAGCTTTTTAATGAGTAAAAATAGAATAATAAAAACGTTGGAGGATAATCCGGTAATCGCTTCGGTAAAGGATAGTCAGGGATTAAATGAAGCGATGGAGAGTGAATGTAATATTATTTTTGTCCTTCACAGCACAATTATTAATGTAGGCCAAATTGTAAACAAAATAAAGGAGAAAGGTAAGCTGGCCTTCGTTCATGTAGATCTCCTTGAAGGGGCTTCGAATGAGGAAGTAGCACTACAGTTTCTGAATGAAAATACTAAGGCAGACGGAATTCTCAGCACAAAAGCCCACATGGTGCATGCAGCGCAGAAATATGGATTTTATACTATCCACCGATTTTTCCTGATAGATTCATTTTCCTTCCATAACATTGATAAACAAATCGCTCAATCACAACCACATTTCATTGAGATCCTCCCCGGAGGCATGCCTGAAGCAATAGGCTGGGTTAAAGATAAAGTAAACTTACCGATTATCGCAAGCGGACTTGTATGCGAGAAAGAAATTGTTGTATCTGCACTGCAGGCTGGAGCAGTTGCCATTTCTTCAACAAATAGTGAAGTGTGGTATATGTGAATCTCATCACAAAATAAGTAAAGGCTTATGAATTAAGATATCTTTAATTTCTTAAATAGAATGAAGCTTGCCCTTGTTGAAAAGAAGAAAAGAGACGACTCCCAAAAGAAGGCGGATACCTGCATCGGATCCAAAATGGAGACGAAACGGCCTTCCCTTGGAGACAGTCTCTTTCCTGACTTTTACGGATTCATCATTTCCTGCTCACACTGCTGGCAGAGCTGCTGAATCTGCTGTAACTGCTGTGCCGCATTTTGTTCCATTTGCGCCATTTGCTGTGCACCCATGCTTCCTGCTTGCTGCTGGGCTCCTGGCTGCTGGGTCTGCTGCTGCAGCTGCTGTGCATTTTGCTGCTCCTGCTGTGCCAGCTGCTGCGCAATTTGACTGATTTGCTGAAGTGTTTGCTGTGCTTGCTGTTGTGACATACGAACCTCTCCTTTTTTAAGTTTCGGTCGTATTTTGTGCCAGTTTTTTAATTTCATACTACTTTTTTTTAATTTGTTCAACTTTCCCCATTGTAAATGAATCTTAACTGCTTCACCTCACAAAAAACACCTGGCACAGGATCACTCCCATACCAGGTAAATATCAAAATCAATTATTCTGTTAAAAGGGGGTAATACCCTTCTTCATTATGGGTTTCTGTTCCCACCAGGGGGGGATTAAATACACAAACCATTCGCATTTGCGTGCGTGCACGAAGGTAGTGTTTATCATGATCATCCAAGAGATACATTGTTCCAGGCTTGATCTGGTAAACATCACCGGTTGATACCTTTTCAATTTCCCCTTCGCCTTCAATGCAGTAAACCGCTTCGATATGGTTTTTATACCAGAAGAAATTTTCTGTGCCTGCTTTGATGATAGTATCGTTCATGCTGAAGCCTACACCGTCTTTTTTCAAAATAAAACGGCGGCTCTCCCAGTTCTCGGATTTTGTATGATCTTCAGTTCCAATTAAATCTTCCAGTGATTTTACAATCATCTATATTTTCCCCTCTCTGTCTGATCCTGTATATCTTACTGTGTGAATATCTTATTTTCCAAGTACGTATTTTATGCTATCTTCCAAAAGCTGAAGTCCTTTTTCCAGGCCATCCTGATCAATTATCAGCGGTGGCAGGAATTTGACCACTTCGTCATCCGGACCGGAAGTTTCCACAATCAGGCCGCGATTAAATGCTTCAGCACAAATTTCACTTGCCAATCCTTCTTTTTCCACTGCGATTCCCTGCATTAAACCTCTGCCTCTGGCTTCTCCATTTAGTTCCGGATATTTTTCAATCAGCATCTCTATTGCTTTATGCAGTAATTTACCTTTTTCTTTTACTTCATTAGCAAAATCATCGTTCTCCCAATTTTTCAATGCTTCTGTGGCAGCAATAAATGCCAGGTTATTTCCGCGGAATGTTCCGTTGTGCTCACCTGGTCCCCATTGGTCATGTTCCGGTTTAATAAGCGTAATTGCCATAGGGAGACCAATACCTCCAATAGACTTGGAAAGACAAACGATATCTGGATCAATTCCTGCAGGTTCGAAACTGAAGAAAGTACCGGTACGTCCATTTCCAGCCTGCACATCATCAATAATTAGAAGGATATCCCAGCGTTTGCACAGTTCCTCCACTTTTTTCAGCCATTCCATGCGTGCAGCGTTAATGCCGCCTTCCCCTTGAACAGTTTCCAAAATAATCGCTGCAGGCAGTGCTACCCCGCTTCCACTGTCTTCCAAGAACCGCTCGAGGTATGCGATGGAATCAGCATCTTCCACATATCTATCAAATGGCATGGAAACTGAGTGATGAAGCGGCACTCCAGCACCATGTCGTTTAAAAGAGTTTCCTGTAACGGATAGTGACCCAATCGTCATTCCGTGAAATGCATTGGTAAAACTGATTACTGTTTCGCGTCCAGTCACTTTTCTGGCGATTTTCAGCGCACTTTCCACTGTATTTGTACCAGTTGGCCCAGGGAACATAATTTTATAATCAAGATTTCGCGGTGTAAGAATTACGTCCTTGAAGCGTTCAAGAAATTCTTTTCTCGGGTTTGTTCCCATATCAAGGCTATGAATAATGCCATCATTTTTAATATATTCAATTAACTTTTGCTGCATTACATCGTCATTATGTCCATAATTCAATGTACCTGCTCCGGCAAAAAAGTCGATGTATTCTTTTCCATCTGTATCCCATAGCTTGTAGCCTTTCGATTTTTCAAAAACCGTCGGCCAGCCCCTGCTGTAGCTTCTTACTTCAGATTCCAGCTCTTCAAACGTTTTCATTTTCGTATCGTTCAATACTGCCGTTGTCAACTAAATCATCCTTTGATTATTTATTTTCTTTCTTAATCGGCCCAATCTTAAACAGTAATTCGTCTTCATGCTCTTCCCCTTCATCCGGAAAGTCATTTGATGTAAAGTAATCACTGATATCACAATTGGTGTCAAGCTTTTTCGCAAGACCTTTAAATAATGACTGGGACGGTTTATTTGATGGAGATACCGTAGCTTCTACGTATTGAACTTCCTCTTCTGTACGATGCAGCAATTGACGAAGCATCTTGGTTGCCAATCCTTTGCCGCGCTCGGAGGCATTGACAGCTACCTGCCAAATGAACAAGGAATCCGGACTATTAGGATTGATAAACCCGGAAATGAAGCCAACAGTCTTCCCTTCTCTTTCCGCCACAATCGATGTTTCGGAAAAGATTTCACACCACATGATATAACTGTAAGAAGAATTTAAATCAAGTACCTTTGTACCTTTAATCAGCTCCCATACAGCTGCACCATCTTCCTTTGTCGGCTTACGAAAATGAAAATCTGTTTCTATATCAGTTGTTAATGTCATTTCACCAATGCCACTTGTATTGATGCTCTCACCTCCTGGAATGAAATTGTTTTATTTTAGTTACTATATAAGATTAACATACGCAGAATTAACGTCAAAAAGCATAAAGCGGTGAATAACGTGATTATTCCCGATGAGATGGAATGAGCACCAAATGATTGCCATTGTCTATTAAAAGCTGTGAAATATAAAAAAATAAACCGGTTTTTACGACTTTTACTAAAAACCGGAAAAAAAGCAGGTTATTTAATGGAAGGAATAACTGTCTTTTCATAAATGAATTTTTGGGGGAATGTAGATAAACGTGTGTTTTACAATTTAAGCAAGATTAGAATCGTAAAAAATCGGACACATCCAAGCTTGTATCCGATTTCCACTCAATATTCTATTTTTCCAGCAAATCCACAAGAAAGCTCTCCCCCTCTGCTGTTTTTGGCAAATCAAAAAAGTCACAGAAGGTTGCGCCGACATCTGCCATTGTTTCCCGCAGTCCAATATACGTTTTACCCACTTTATTTCCTATCGCTATAATTGGTACATATTCACGTGTATGATTTGAATGGCCGATGGTAGGATCATTTCCGTGATCAGCCATAATAATAAGTAAATCATCCTCTTGCATTGCGGGTACAAAGGTATTTCTAAGCCAATGATCTGTTTCATTTAAAAGCTCACAATACCAATCTACGTCTTCCGAATGTCCAGCAAGGTCTGTTTCCTGTACATTTATTAAAAATGCAGCCTCATCTTTTTCTTGTGTATAAGCTTCCATTACTTTAGATAATAATTCAGTTGTATTTACAACGGGGTCAGTTGGCCCAGCACCGTGAAGGACGTCAGCTGTTTTTCCCATGCGATAAACCTTCAGATTATGATCCGCTGCTATCATGGGAAATTGTCTATCCATTTCTACACCATAACCCATATGGAAAACTTCATATCCCTCGCCATACACATTTGCTTTTGGTGTATCAACCCCATATTGACCTGCTTGCTTTTCCTTTACACAGGATAAAATGTGCTCAATGGATGTATAAGGTCCTCCAAAAGCAATAACTCTTGTTGTATCTACATGATGCCGCACAACTTTACCTAACTCTTTTACTTCCGAGAAAGGCATCTTTTTAAAATCTGCTGTTACATTAATAATATTCCCCAGGGAAGATTCCAAGTTATCCGCTACTACTGCTGCACCATTGACTAAAAGAACAGGGAACTCATCAAACGGGTAATCCACATCGTATCCGTTACTTTCCAGTATTTTTTTCATACCATAATGAATATCTTTCATTAATCGTTTATTGGATTTTTTTGGGCAGCTTCCTGCTATTTCCTGATGCCCAAGGTAAGTATCTGCTCCATGATGGGCCAATTTAGAATAACCATAAGCGTTGTTGGGAGGAGATTCATCATCAATAAGGGCACCCAGCCCCGAATTATATAGGAAAGGGATTTGCAGTTTACCCTGATTCATTTCCCTGATATGCTTATACGTATTGGCCTTACAGTCGGACGGGACATATTCCTTACAATCAGACATTGCACCAATTCCAAAGCTGTCGATCACGAGTAGTGTCATTTTTGACATCTGTCACCACTTCCTTTCAAGATGGATGACTTTTGGATCTCCGGATTGAATTCCTTGCACCAATGCTACATGTGCCCTTGTTACGAAAATCTGTGTGCGAAAAGCAAAGATTGCTGTGTCCCCGATTTCTATGGAAAAATTGGAAGGGCGTTCTATCATCCCGTAATAATCTATTACTTCAGGGTTATTTTGCTGGGCATTTGTATAACGGTCAAGTATATTTCCTTTTGAATGGCCAACCAAGCAACCTTCCATTTTAGATCGTCCATAATATCCGCCCGCAATAACCTGATAATTGCCATTGGATTCATGGGAAATTTCCGAAACATAAATGATGGCCGGTTTCTCAGGTAAATCTTTATATACATGAATAGGCGTCGTTCCTGTTAAGCCATGCCCCGGTTCGGAATGGGTGACTCCCTTATTACGCAGAAAGGGAATCGTCTCCGTACTTGTTCCACTGGGACCATTCACCTGCTTAACAAAAATTCCTTTAGCCTCAAGAATTTTAACTGCATACAACAACGTGTCCATATTGGCTGTCGGTACCATTTTTGTCTTATTCTCAGCCAATTGAAGATTTGGAAAGGAGGTTACCCCAACAATACTAATCCCGGGAAGATCTCGAATATGATCTATATTTGCAGCAAGCTTTTCTATAGGTATGCCCCCTTCCTGCCCTTGATAAATTTTATCATTTGGCCCAGTTACTTTTAACAGGATATCCTGCTTAACTCCCACACTTTCTGCTGCCAAGGATAATTGCTTAGCCCGCTCAAAGGAAAAAATAGTTACCACTTCCGGCTTCCAGCTCAGAACTTCATACCACTGATTTTTCCCTGGCTGAACAAGATGTCCAATGTTTCCTATTGTAATTCCATGATCAGCGAGAACTTTTCCTTCATCAAAATCAACAGCAACTGCTTTCTTTATGCCATTGGCAGCTATTATTTCCGCAACCTTGGGGATTCTGCCAAGCTGTTTTGTCATAAAGTAGAGTTCCATGTCATTCTGTTGTGCCGCAGATGCAAGTTTTCGAGTATTTTTTTTTAGATTATCCACATCGATGACATACGTGTTTGGGGGGATAGCTCCTGATTGATGAAGGGACAGCCCTGTATGAATTAACGCTGGATTTCTTCTTTTCGTTACATTCAGAAACATGGATTCAGCCTCCTATTATGTCAGTTTTTCATTGTCTTTGATGGAATGTATAGCTTTATCCAGTATATTTACTACTGCGGACGCTCCTGCTTTCATTGGATTGATACGGATTCCGTATTTCTTAAGCCAGGGCTCTGCCTCAATAAAACTCCCCGAAACCCGATAAATCATCGGAATAATTTCGTATTTTGATTCAGCACCAACAGGATGCGTTGCCGCCCCTAAACGGTTACTCTGCTTAATAACCTCCTGGGCAATTGGCTCGCTCAGTTCAACAATGACATTTTTCGACTGCGCATTCGTCATATAGGCAACCTCAATCCCCGAAACAGCACCTTCATTCAATTCTTTGCAAAGTGCTTCAACCTGTTCATTCTGCGTTGCAAGAGACACTGGTGCAAATGTCATCATACGCAGAAGCTCCATCGCTTCAAATCCCTGTACTTGCCCTCCACCGGAATAATTTCTTTCCTGCAGGCGTTTAATACCCTCATCTTTACCAACAATAACCCCGATTCCCTCCGGACCAAGTAATTTAAACCCGGAAAACGTGGAATAATCGGCTCCATATTCCACACCGATTCCATAGGTTTTCATCGCACAATAATTATCATCCACGACAACTGGCAAATCCGGCCGTATTGATTTTACCGTCTGAATTAACGTGTTTATATCATAGGTATCTGTAGGCTGCTGTCTTGCATGCTGAATATAAAACACCTTACACTCCTGGTCTTCCTTCAGGGCAGCTTCAACAGCCTTCATATCATTAAAATCAACCACTTCTGTTTTCATTCCGAGGGTGCGGAAAGTCTCCTTCGTTGTCGTGTATACAGGAGCCGAGTGAATGAACATCGACTCCCCTGCTTCCATTAACGTACTTAATATAATCCGAATGGCACCGGTACCGGCACCGCGAACGAGTGCAGCATTATCCGCACCGAAAAAATCTGCCAAAACACGTTCTGCTCTTTCGGTCTGCTCCGGTTTTTTAAAACGGGGCGCCACACCAAGATCACCCAACGACAGAAATTCATCTCCGGTAAAATGTCTGCTCATATAACCCACAAGCTTAAACTGTAATTGCTGTGCTTCTCCTATTGAAAATTGCGGTAAAACCGAGTCTGCATATTTTAACCTCGATGGATCATAACTCATCATTATAACGCTCCTTTACTGCAAATGCATTTGCCGGATTATGAATCAATAAATCGTTAATAATTTCATCAGTAACACCCTTAAACTTTAATTGAGGAATAAAGTCACGCAGCACAAGGTCGTATCCCGGACCACGATGTTTTTTCCAATGAGATTTTCTCGTTAAATCCGCAGAAAGCAAAATTTGCTGATGAAACCCGCGTTCAATAAAATCAAGCAAAAATTCCACACGCTCTCCATCGGGACGGTAATTATTCTTCCCAATCGTGTCAAATCCTATATATACTCCCGATTTTAGGACGGATAACACTTCGTCCTTATTTGAATTTAAATCCTGATGTCCAATAATAATCTGGTCTTTTGGCAAGCCCAGGTCAAAAAACATCTCGACCTGGGTTACTCCCATTGTGCCTAATGTAGTGTGGGTGGATACGGGTAAGCCTGTTTCAAGAGCAGCTTTTCCTGCACCTATAATCAATTCTTTTTCAATCGGTTTTATTTCATCCAGGCTTGTTCCAACTTCTCCTATCACACCCGGTAAAATCCCGGTATCCAGAATTCCCTCATTGCTTTCATTTATAAAATGAGCAGCAAATTGATCACGATCCCACCCCCTAGCAAATTCAGGAATAAATGGATCTTTGTAAAATCCGGTACAGGTTATAATGTGAATCCCTGTTTTTTCACTCAAACGCTTTAATCTTTGTACATCTCTGCCCATCCCGTTGTTTGTTAATTCCACCATGGACTGGCCGCCTGCATTTTTAAAGTGATTTAACTCTCCCAGTACTCCTTTTTCATCATCCAAGATGGTATCAGGATCATTTTTGATTCTGGAAAGATCGATCGAAAGGTGTTCATGTGCTGCACAAATACCTAGTTCTTTTTCTGTAATTTTTCCTGTTACTGTTTGAATCATTAAGGTCACTCCCTAGATGTTATTCAGGTATTGTCATAATGCCCATAAGCACTAGAATATTTGCAATAACACCAACCGCAATCGCACCTACCGGCCCAACAGCCATACGCACTATCGGTCTACCGGCCACTTCATTTAATAGATAAAATCCTGCAATGAAGAAGAACCCAAAACCGGGTGCAATCATATTGGATGCATTTGCGCCACCAATAAGTAATGCAACTTCCAAAAGCTTCGTCATCGCATTACGAATATTTTCTCCGGAATTACGTACACCAGGATATTTATCGAGAAATTTCGCAATGGAGCTTAGAAGCATGACTTCCAGGAATATAACTGCTGCCCCGATAATCAGTGCTATCCATACATTCGGTGAAAAAAATCCTACTACAAAAATCAATGTAAAACCTACCGGACTGTATACCCCAGTCGCTATGGCAGTACTTGCAACTAATGGGATAAAACCAATGGCTCTTGCAGCAGCAGCTATTCCTGCATCTGTCTGACTGCCTTCAGCAAGTAAATTCAGGGAAATAGGGTCACCGGCCATGAGTGACAAATTGGTTGCACCTGCAATAAGCCCACCAATTACCATAAAGAATGCAACATTTTTCCTGATAGATTTGACCTTTTCACTGAATATAGATGCAAAATCTACAGAAGATCCTCCCTCTGCTTTTTCTTTCATTGCATAAGCAAACAGGAAGATCATCCCCGCGATCAGCGCCATCCCTTCTTGGTTTATTTCAATAACATTACCGCCAATGGACAATAAACCAGCTTCATTCACAAATACCGCCAACTGCCTCACCAATGCGGCAACAATAAATGTCAGAATACCTTTTTTAACACTAAACTGCATTGCAACTGCCAAAGCAGGGAAAGCCATAAATGTTACCACAACTGGAGTACCAACTTCACCCATTGGTTCAAGAAAATTAACAGGTAAGTATTCAAATAAATTCACAAAACCTTCAAGACCAACCAATAAAGCCCAGCCATATAAGCCACCTACCACAGCAGCCACAGGAGTACCCCATTTGTTTTTCGGTGTAAGCAACCCAATTATATCCGTACCCAATAAGATACTATGGATTAAAATAATACTGGCTGTTAAAGTAAATGGAATACCAAACCCGATTACTAATCCAAAACTCATGGCAAACGCTGTTAAACCAAGTTCTCTACGTTTTATTCGACCTTCAAGATGCTCCCCAACGATTGGTCGCAGCCCATCATTAAATACAGCAATATTCATGTTGGCCAATACTGCAGCTACGGCACCAATTAAAATGACAAATAACATTTCCATTGATGACACTCCTCACCTATTTTACTTATTTTTTATTGCCTTAAGAATCATTGGCACTGCAGTCTCCATATGATCGCCTGTAAATCCAAATGCTACTTTTCCATCATTCACCGCCCCGATTATATTTTCTCCTTTCGGCTTTCTGCCGGGCATCGAAACTGTTTCACACTTATCTTTGCCAATAATCGCTATCGCCATCGCCAGGGCACCACCACCTCCTGTGTGACAAGCTCCAAGATAGTAATCGGCCTGTCCGGTTTTGATCGCTATCGATGCCTCCACATCAGACTTAATCACTGTTTCAATCGAGGGATCAATCTCCTTTACCAAAGATTCAATAGCCTTTTTCTCTACCTGTCCGCCAATAACAATTTTCATTACGCTTTTCCTCCTTTATTTAATTGAATGACATTTGTATAATGCATTGCCAAAAAATCTCTTTCTTCACTAGGAAGTGCTTTTCCCCACTCTTTTTCAATCATATCTATTTGTTTTACTGCCTTGGTAAAGTAAGAGGAAGCTTTTACTTCCTTCATTATTTCTTCGCTCGGACCTTCCAGATCTTCCTCTTTATCCATTCTGGTCAGTGCAGTTGGCAGATGCGTAAACAACATCTCCGCCTGTTCAATTTTATCAGCTTTCAATTCATCCAATAAATGGCGAAATGCTGTTTCTGTTACTTTGCTTGCGCATTGTGAGATGACATCTCCTTTCAATAACATATCAAGTCTCCGTTTTAGTTCTTTTACATCCAAAGCTATTACCTCCTGGCAAATAAAATACAGTATTTTGTATATTCGTCGTGCAAAATGGTGATACCTATTAGATGATGAAACTTCTATTATTATGTTATATACTCACAGTAAAATGAAAGGATTTACGATTTCGTCAATACTGCGGAAACATTTCTTTATTTACCACTTTCTCTTGGATGTCGAGAATTTTATCCTTATCAAGTTTCAGCAGATATTCCTTTACTTCTGTTCGTTCTTTTTCTATTAAAATAACGGAAGTAGATGCTTTATCAGCTATCTCTTTTGCCTTAACTGATTGAAACTCTCCTAATCTGAAAGCTTCCCTGGCTCTGTGTTCATCTGCATTCCATACAGCTGCATCCAGATCCCCATTAAGAAGCATCTCAAATAACTGCATATAGTTGACAGGTATTAATTCAACTTCTATTTTTTCACACTCCAGCAAGGTTATTCTGGATTGATCTGTGGAAGTGTAATCAATTCCGACTCGCATACCTTCCGTTATCCTGCTGTGTTTCTCATTTGCAAAAAATATTTGATGGCCAGTTACATAAGATTGTTCCCCGAAGTTTAATACAATTTCCAGATTTACACTATTTTTTAATTCTTCCTCGGCAGCCAGCTGCGACATAACCACAAAATCATAACGTCGTGATTTTAATGCGTCAAGTCTCTGTTTCGATCCCCTCATGTAAGCCAAATCAATACGATCCAACAGATCCTCAGACACTTTCATAATGCCTGTTGCAAAGCCTTCATATTTAGCTGAATATGGCAATGGCATAGCACCAATTAATGCACCTACTCCTGCTACTTCCTTCAATAAATGAATGTCTTTTTTAATCAGGAAAGTACCCAAATGCCCCCTGGATTCCAGTTTGATCGCATGGACCTCGCTGAGTACTTTTAAAGCTCCTTGCACCGTTCCATTACCTACAACCATTTCTTTTGCCAGATCACTGACTCTTGGAATTCTTGACCCTTCCTTAAAATCAATCAATTTTTTTGCTATCTCTTTTGCTGCAAGTCCATTTTTTGAAAATAAACTGTCCCAAATTCTGCTCATTTTATCTCCTTAAAATACAAAATATTGTATACTGTAATTATAGCGCTTACAAATTTGTTTTTCAATAGATTTTAGTACTTTTTCATCATGATATTTTTTGATTACTGCTGTACGGTGAAAATATCAGCTTGGACAAATAAGAAAGGAGAGTTTATAAGAAAATGAAAAAATTATTTCTATTGTCTTTCTGTATCATATTCGCTGTAAGTTTGGTAACTGCTAGTACCGTATTAGCAAAAGGAGGCCCGCCGAAAAAACTTAGTCATGGCAGTCCGCAAAGCGTTGGAATGGACGAGGAAAGAATAGATTCCATTGATGAATTAGTTAAAGAAGCAATTACTGATGGAATTACTCCTGGTGCAGTTGTTTTGATTGCCAAAGATAATAAGATTATTAAAGAAGACGCTTATGGCTATGCTTCCAAATATGATATGGGGAAGCTTCTGTACAATCCGAAAAAAATGACGATCAAGACTGTATTTGATTTGGCCTCCGTAACAAAGGTAATGGCAACCACACAGGGGATTATGAAACTCGTAAGTGATGGGGATATCTCTGTTGAAGATAAAGTTGTAGATTATATTCCCGGATTTGGTAATCATGGAAAAGGAGATATCACTATTGAGCATCTGCTGACTCATACATCCGGTTTGACACCGTGGCAGCCTGCCTATTTGCATGCAACGAATTCGAGTGAAGTCCTCGAATATATAAACGATATGGAATTGGAATATGAAACTGGAACTGACAGGCGCTACAGTGACTTTAGTTTTATGATGCTGGGATTCGTTATTGAAGAAGTATCCGGTCAAAGACTTGATGATTATTTGGAAGAAAATATATATGACCCGTTAAAAATGAAGGATACAATGTTTAATGCAAGTGATAAAATAAACAAAAGAATTGCATCCACTTCCTGGGGAAACGGCTATGAATATAAAATGATCGATGATCCGAATTTTGGCTATTATGTCGAGGAAGACGCAGATGATTTTGAAGGCTGGAGGGATTATACGCTTAACGGAGAAGTAAATGATGGAAACAGTTATTATGCCAACAACGGAATTGCTGGACATGCAGGACTCTTTTCCAACGCACGAGATTTGGCAGTGCTTGGACAAGCCATGCTGAACAATGGTCAGTATGGAAATATATCATTATATGATGAAGAAACGGTTCAAACCTTTACAGATATACAGCATTCCGGACAAGGTTTCGGGTGGGAACGAAATCAATCATGGTATATGGGAAATGCCCATTCCGGTGAAGCTTACGGGCATACCGGATTTACCGGAACCCAAGTCATTTTTGATCCTGTATATAATTTACAAATAATTGTTCTAACTAATAAACTGAACGTTGGCCCATTGGAGAGCGGGTCGTACCCTGGTACTGGAAATTTGTCCAGTGATATTGCGGAGACAGTTTATGAGGCTATGAATAAGTAATCGGTTTTATCAGAATTTAAGTTGGGAATATTCCACAACTATCTGGCAGATTCGGTGGTACTTTTGTAAAGGCAGTCGAGAAAAAACTTATATGTGCTATCTCTTTATAACAAACTTAACCAGGGAGACTATAATATAGAAATCTCCCTGGTTATTAAAAACCGTTCAGGATGCTTCGGAAGTTCTTTTTTTATGTGCTAGATATATTTTTTTGGATATGAGTGTCTGGCCGATAATGAATAGTCCCCCGACTGCCCAATACAACGGCAATGCTGCTGGTGCATTCAGAGAGATAATACCTATCATAATCGGTGACATTAGTCCGAGTACAGCAAATTGTTTTTTCTGTTGTGGATCAAGACCGATTTGCGAAACTTGGAACTGGATAAAATAGGTAATCACTGCTAAGATGGCCAGCAAAATATCAGTTTGTCCTAGGTCAAACCATAAAAATTGATGTTCCGCTATTTCCGGTGTCCGAAGAATTGCATAGTAAAAAGCGATTAAAATCGGCATTTGGATAAGAAGCGGCAAACATCCGGCAAACGAAGCAAGCGGATTAAAATTATTTTTTTGATATACTTGCATTAATTCCTGCTGCATTTTCATTTGTGATTCCCGGTCATTTGTGCCTTTGTATTTTTTCTGGATTTCATCCATCTCCGGTTTGATTTCTTTCATTTTATCCTGCATATCCAGACTGTTTCTTGTTTGCTTCAGCATAAAAGGCATGACAGCAAGGCGAATAATGAATGTAATCATGATAATTGACAACCCGTAGCTGCCATTCAAAATGCCTGCCAATCCCTTAATCAAAAGGGAAAAATTATAAACAAAGTAGTGATTAAAAAAGCCTTCCGTATCGGCATTTATGGGTTCATCAAGTGACCCGCAGCCTGCCAGGAAAATAACAAGCATCAGCCCGATCAGGCTATATTTATTTGAGAAAGTGAATACAGATTTCCATCCCATCTTTGTCCTCCTCTTTTTTTACCGTAATTTTGCAAAAAAGAGAAGACGTGATTGTCAGTGTTGTCATCATCCGGTGCTTCGATACGTTTAGTTTTCCTCACAATCCAATCCATAATTTCTGTTGCTTCTCCGATTGAATCGAGAATGGGGGCTGTCTGAATCTTGGCGGCATGGCATTTTCTAATAGCTACATGTGTATTCCCGATAAATCTATTGAGACCAAACTGGGTAAATTTAATCGTGCCAATCCCTGACAAGAAAATGCTGAAATAGAAATACATAGATGAAGAATCTGCAAATAGTTCAGTCAGCAATTCAACCATCATCTGCATTCACCTCCTTTTACTAAAAAAATACTGTATGATAAAAATATTACTACAAATTAATGAAATTAGTAAAGGGAATGCTTTTACACTTTATTCACTGAAGTACAAGAAACTGAAGCAGGTAAAGCAGAGCTATTCTTGCTAATTAGCGTCGGAATTCGTACAATGGCAACCAGCCAAGCTCTTTTCCTCTGCATCCCTTCAATTAAACAATTAATGGAACATTCCGCACAATAAAATAAACCTTTATAAAATCATAACATTTAGTACTATTTCGCCCACTACACATTTACCTCATTTGCATATTTTATCGTATAAGCAACATAAATAAGAGGTGAGGTCTATGGCATCGAATAAAGATAATCTTCCATGGTCAAACAAATCAGGATTTCATGATTTATTCAACCATATGGATTCGTTTTTAAATGAATCCATCCGCAACTTCGATTCCTTTTTTAATTTAAAATCATTTGATGTAAACATGTATGAAACAAATGAGGATATTATTGTTGAAGCATACTTGCCGGGGATAAAAAGGGATCAGATTGAACTGGAAATCATCGGGAACCGGCTTCGGATTGCTGCAGAGGATATGACTATTTTAGAGGAGAAAAATGATAAAACGAAATATAATGACAGGAGGCAGTCCTTTCAAAAAACGGAACGGCTGATTACCCTGCCATTCCACGTTTCCGAAAAAGAAACGAAGGCTTCCTTCCATAAGGATACGCTAAAAGTTTCCATTCCAAAACGAAACTCCGGGAGAAAGTTTATCGATATTGACACTTGAAAAGAATAAGCCAGAATTCCATTTGAATAGGGATTCTGGCTTAATTTCTTATTTATTACAAATGAAAGCACGAAATCCCAATGTATTTTCATATGATTTCATCATTTCCTCGTGATCTTTCATTATATCGAAATAGACTGGATCCATCGGTTCGGAAAGCGAGTAATCAGGTACCGTGTCTATATCTTCCGGATCAAACTGCACTTCTGGCTTTTCTGCTTTTACAGTTTTAAATCCGGCATGACTGAATGCCTGATTCCATTCTTCCTCCGTACGAAAGTATGCATTTTCATATAACCCTTTTAAAGGCTCAAGTTCTTTATCACGTATTTTGCTTTCCATTGCCATCTCAATGGCAATTAATTTTCCATTTGGCTTTAAAACCCGTGCGATCTCAGGAATAGACTTGGCTATATCTGTAAAAAGCAAAACTGACTCGGACAAAACAATGTCAAAGGAGCCGCCGGCAAATGGCAATTCCTCCACTGTTCCTTCCACAGCCTTAAGCGGCACTTCTCCCGCTAAAAACCGTTCGTTTGCTTTTTCTACCATGATTGCATTATTGTCCAATGCGGTTAAATGGCAGCCGTATTCCCTGGCAATATAGGCAGAAGTCTGCCCTGTGCCGCAGCCCGCATCAAGAATTTTTGTTGATTCATTGAGATTTTCATTAGCCAACAGGTCTTTTGTCAGTTTCAGACCTCCAGGATGTGCTCCTCCCACGCCAAGCACTGCCAGGCAATCAAGATAGGAATAATTCATCTGCATCCCACTTTCTTTATAAACTATGACAGTTTATGATTAGAGGGAGCATATGGTCACAATACTGCCAATGAAGTTTTGACTTTCTTCACTGCTAAAATAAAAAACCCGGCAGCATAAACTGCCGGATTTTTTGTCAACTTTTAATTAGAGCTGCTGCCACTTAGTAATGATAGACTGTGTATCTGTTTTTAAAATTTTATACGCTTTATCAGAAATCAGCTCATCATTATAATATGCATCAAGCAATTGATCAAAACCGCCCATATGCCTGACCACCTTGTCACCTTTACCCTGATTTGCAAACTGGCTAACTGCTTCTAAATGCATTTGCAATGACCTGATGACCTGTTCATTCACTTCCCCTTCTTCTTCATAACGCTCGGCCCGTTCCTGCATCCCGTCAATAGTCGTCAGGATTGTTTCTTCACCGGGATATATTGCATTGGAAAGCAGCCTGAATAAGTTTTCCGGATGACCGCGAAATCCTGCTTCCAGTCCCAGCAATGTAACACCGGGATCGTGCCCTTTGATAATGACAGGCTGTCCCTGTGCAACTTGACTGTTCCTCCAAAAGCCCGCTCTAAAGAAATTCTGTTCAGAATAGGAAGCTACAACTCTATCATCTTCCAAATTGGTATACCACACAGGCTGATAGACAAAACCAAAATCATGGCTTGCATAACCTCCAGTTAAAGAGGTATCTTTATACTCAACTGTAACAATGCCATTGCTGTTTCTGCTCCCGCTATTTACGTTAACATCAGCTAACCCAAGCTCGACTGCTGCATTGGAAGCTTGAGCGCCGATCGCAATATACTTGCCTCCATTTTCAATAAATTCCTCAATATGCTGCTTATACACATCACTGTCATGAATTGAACGGCCATTTGCAATCAAAACATCATATTCGCCCAGTCCATGCTCAACTATATCTTCAGTTTCTATGTCATCCGGCTGAAAACCAAGCCTTTGAAGTGCCGTACGAGTTCCATGCATACCGGAGTCATTTAAAAGAGCAACATTTACTTCATCTAATAGGCTGGACTCATTTGGAATTGCTTTCGTTTCCAGTGTAATACCCAATGTTTCCTGAACCAAGTCGCTTAGAAGTTCTCTGTCTTCTGCATCCACATAAAAGTTCCCATTTTGAGCTTTATATACCTGAAAACCATTATCTATCAATTTATTAACTAATGCGACAGATTCCACGGAACTATTGGAGATTTCATATGGACCTTCTCCAGCCAGATTGCCTTCGAGTTCGACACTTTCCACTTCACTTGCTTCCACCTCAACACTGGAATAAGCGGGTATTGCATCAAAGCCCCATAACTCCGGCAAACTCCATCCTGATATATCATACATTGCAGTAACTTGGTCACTAATATCTTCCCCATCCCAAAGCAATGTGTTTGCCAAACCTGCTCTTGCTTGTCTCATATTTACTATAAATGTTCCTTCTTCATATTGCTTACCATCTGCTGTAAATGCGTTTTGTGCTTCCAGAACCTTAATTCCGCTTTTTCGCAGATGGTTAACTGTCTTAACTGTGACAGAAGGATCTCTATCATTGACAGGCAATAAATACGCTTCAGGGAAAAATCCATCTTCATAATTAGGATGATCGTTTTCCATACCGCGTTTGAATACCTCTATTTGATCAAGAAGCATTCCAGCTTTGTTTTCAGTTGCAAATTTCAAAGCGCCCATTACAGCATGGTAATGCCAGTCAACCCCATCAACACTGTTTGTTGGTGCCTCCAAGGTTGCAACATATGTTCCATGGTACATCGTATATCCTGGAGTAAATATCGGCGGATAATCATCCCACCCATCTTCAGCATCACGGTAAGGGATATGGGTGCCTGTCATGTTTCTGTACATATCTGTTTCAAAATCATCTTTATTGCTCACCAATTCATCTTCCATTGCCTCCGCCTGATCTAACGCCCATTTAATATACAAGTCATGTTCGATATTAGGGTTATGCGGTGCTGTTGTGGGTTCAATCAGGCCAGGCGCATCAGCCGACCGGACAACATACCCGTGTAAGTCCAGATGAACTAGCGGAAGCCAGTCAACAATTAAATCAATATTTACATCCGTCTCCGGCTGGGCAATAGTAACAAAATCACGGTTAAGATCATAGCCATTGCTGTTTTGTCTCGTTCCCAATATGCGCCCGTCCGGGTTTGCCACTACATTAAAAACCAATATATTTTCTTCAAGAATTTGTTCTGTTGTTTCGTCATTATCATAAGCAAATCTATCAATTAGTTTTAATACGGCATCAGTACCGACATATTCATTGCCATGAACGGAGCCATTAATCATGAACGGTACTTTAACATCAGGATTTTCTTCCACAAATTCTTGCGCTTCTTCCGGATCTTCAATCATTAAATCCCGTAATTCCTCAGACTCTTCAATAGCTTCACCCTGATCTCCATCGATAATGGTAACAGCATAAATATCACGTCCCTGTACCGATTGACCGATAACTTCTACAGATACACGATCACTTTCTTCCTCATGCTGTTCTAATATGGATCCTATGTCTTCGTAAGGAACAGGTTCATAGATTGTATCTGCAAGCATTGGTTTAATTCCGACAACGAAAGAAAACATGACTACGGTGAATAAAATAGCAAAAGGTAATCTAAAATGATTCCTCATTATTATCTACTCCTTTATTTTTGATCACGTCCGGTAGCGGATTCTTGGAGAAGGAAAAATACAAATCTATTATTTAAAGCGCTTTCATAATTGAATAAGCAAGTCACCTCCAAGATTTATATTTAAGTTACTTCTATATGCAAAAACATATGATGTAAATAATAGATTTAAGCTATGCTGCAGCATTTTGTCGGTTTTTATCTATTATTAAAACAGTACACAGGATATCAAAAGATTACAATAGGGAATAATACACAAAATACCCCTGCTCTAAAATAGCTAATTTTCTCATTTATAGCTTAGTAGTATCTTCTTATTGATTGTTGTTCATGTTAATAAATTCCCATATCATTTAATGGAAAAATGTTATACATTTACAGGTATTACCTGACATAATATTTACGGTCAATCCAGCAAACCTTTCATATATAAGGCTTTTCATAGTTAAAGTGCCCTTATCCATAAATAATTGCCGAGCGCTGTTAAATTTTATACTAAATGGCTCAATATCCCAATACTACAATCGTCGTGTATATGGTATAAAAGAACTGTTTTATGGAAAAAGAGGTATTTAGGTATATGAAAAAACAACATTAATAGCTTACTTCAAAGTTCACCTTTTCGTATATGGCTATTAGTACCTGCCCAGGCATCAATTATATTATCCAGCGTTCCGTAGGGGTTACATTATATGTAAAAGCAAATGAATTAAAAATGACATCGAAAGAAGACAGGTTTTAGCTGAATAACACAGTTAATGGAATATACTTCCTGGATATTAAGCTTTAAATATGCAGGTGGTGAGAAAATAACGGGGAAGAGATGAAGCCTTCTTACGGTGAGAGGCTTCACTCAAGTGAGCTGGTTGTAGACATAAGTGCAGTAAAAAAGTCATAAATCCTCAATTATTTCCGCTGCTTTCCAACAGCAATTAGTTATTTTCAGCCAATAAGAACTTCACAATTTATCCTTCATCTCATCCGCTACCTTATTGGCATTTAAATCATTTTCCTCATACAATTTATCGATGATATTTTGGTAGTCTTCTCTTGTACGATTTTGACTCAGCTTATATGCAGCCTGTACCTCATTGATTTTAATTTTAAAACCAACGACTCCTCTTATTTGTTTCAACGTTTGAGGAGAAAGGTTTTCCCATAATGCAGCATTTTCGCGGTCGCTTTCATATTTTTCCAAAAGTAATATGAGGTCTTCCTTCAGTTCTTCTTCACTCATTATCTCTGCTCTGCCGTAAACGTGAACTGATTGATAATTCCATGTAGGTACATCCTCCTCTTTATACCAGGAGGAAGATATATAGGCGTGCGGTCCCTGGAACATCACAAGTACCTCGTTACGCCCGTTCCCAAACGTTTTCCATTGCGGGTTTGCTTTAGCGATATGTCCGGTTATATAATAATCTCTATTAAGCTTACGCAGCATTACAGGGGTATGCGTTGCAATCGGTTTCCCTTCTTCTGCAGTCACAACAGTGCCGAAACCATGCTGCTGAATAAATTGTTGGATTTTCTCCATATCTGTTTCTTTGTAATGTCTGGGTATAAACACTATGCTGCCCCTTTCCCGAGTCGGTGTTTGTTCAAAATAAAAATAACCCTGCCATTTCATTCTTTCAATTTAAGATTTTTATACATATTACACCACTGTACACCTGCATGCTGAGAGTCCGATCTTCCATGATTTTCAAAGCCCAGCTTTTCATAAAAAATGACTAATTCCTCCCTGCAGGTTAAAGTAATAGCCTCTCTTTCATTTTCTTTTGCGAGTGCTGTCAGTTTTTCAATAAGCATGCGTGCTATTCCCCGGTTTCTCTCATTTTTTGAAGTGACAACACCCAATATGCTTTGTATTCCGCCTTTATCGGGGTTTTTGGTTATTCGTTTAAAGAGGTCATCGGTTATATATGGCTGCTGAATTACCGGACCATTGATAAATCCTGCAATGTCTCCTTTTAATTCTGCCACCAGGAAGGTGTCCGGTATTATGTTTATTCTATCAATAAAGACATCTTTTGTGGCAGCTTCTGCTTCTATAAAACTTTCTTTTTCGATTTCCAGAATCTGATCTAAATCTTCAGGCTGTACATTTCTTACTTTAAACATAGTATCTCTCCCGTTAAATCCTGCTTTCTTTTTTTATCTTCCTATTTCTGATGATGCCCCAGATGACCAGCCCGACCAGGAAGAGAAACAAAACTGAGAAGACAATGCCATTTCCCGTTTCATGGTTTGTAAAATTGCGGTAGGCATACATTGCCATGGAAATGGAACTAAAACATAAAGCAATAAGAATAAGCGGATGAATCTTCACTTTTTCCAATATATTCACTTCTTCCTATAACTGAAAAATGTATGGAACCCTGTTTTCTAAATATAGTTACACTTACAACTGTTCATCTACTTGTGTTAAAAAATATCTTTAATTTTGAGCCCTGCCTGCTGTATTTTAATCAAAAAACTCCATATGTCCTTTTTCTTCTTTATAATAGGCCAGCCTTTCCTGCAAAGTGCCTGTATGAAATTCAAACTTATGACCGTCCGGATCTGTAAAGTAAATGGATTTCTTATCTCTATCATCTCTTGGCCTTCCAGATAGTATATTTACTTTTAGTTCTTTTAGCTTTACGTACAGGCTATCAAAATCCGCTTCATCGATGGAAAAAGCGATATGTGTATAAGAATGCTTTATTTCATTTCGCGGGATACCTTTTTCTTCATTAAGGGCAATCCACATTCCGTTTAAGTCAAAATAAGCAGTACTCCTGCCTTTCACCAGCAATTTTGCATCGAATACGTTTTTATAAAATTCTATGGAGGTCTCCAAATCAGAAACAGAAAACAAAAAATGATTTAGCCCCTTTATAGTCATCTTTTCACCTCAAATCGATAATCTTTTTCCCATGATCATTTGTATTTCCACTTAACATGAACTTCTTATTTATCCCATGTATTTCTTGCATTGCCTGTATTTTCTTCAAGAAATTGCAGTATCCGGTCCCAGGAATCCTTTGCTGCTTTTGCATTTGCTGTCTTCGAACCGCCAAATGTCATCGTCATCCCCCCTCCCACGTTCATAAAAACCCTGGCAGGCATGTTTATGAAACTATAGGGGAAAGATAAAAAGTGACCGGCATTTTCATAATAAAGGTACCGATTTCGTTGTGTTGCATTTGTGCTTTTCAGCTTGTCTTCCATCATTTTAACATACCTGCCTGATGGCCATAATTGATCATCTTCTCCGGATATAAACATAACCGGCACATGAATATTTTCAACAGGAATTCTTGCTTCAGTTATTCCTTTCCGGTACTTTAGCGTATTGTCCCAAATTGATAAATAAGAGATTGGTTTTTTTAATATCCAGTTCTTTAGTATAGAGAACATAGTGGAGAAGCGATATGTAAACTTAATATATGGCAAGGCTTTCCGATTAAACGTCCATGATGAAACAGGAGCAAAAATGCCATTTTTCATTCCCGCTGTTATATAGGCACTAGGGGCACCTGCTATTATTGATTGGTAGTAATCAAACGTCGCTCCTAAAAGAAGGGCGAGTTCCCCGCCTCTCGAATAGCCGATCAAGCTTACATTCCCATTTACATATGGATGATCTTTCAGCCACATCGTAGCTTTTTGAAAGTATTCTAAAGGAATATTCTCAAGGTCTTTCGGTACTCCTTCTGCACCAAAATAACACAGCGCAAACGCTGTATACCCTTTAGATGCCAATAAAGCCGCTGCATGCTCCTCCATCCCGCCATCTGAACCACTTAATATCATGACCGCAGGGTACCTGCCGTTCCGTTTCGGATGAAATAGCGTCCCTTTTACTTGCGCATGTTGAACAGTTTCCTTTATTACACCATCTGTATAAAAATATCGATTAATTGTTACCGAATCATGTTCTTTCCCATCTGCTTTCAAAACCAGATTGATAGAAACCTTATCAGAGCTGCTCTTTACATAATAATCTCCCCATTTTGACTCAGCATGCTCCATAGACCAGAATAAGCCGGAACTATCCGCTTGATTATAAGTACCTTTAATTGGTTTTTGCGAAGATACATTCACCATACCTTCGTGATCAGCAATAAATGTAGCATAAGAGCAAAATTTCTTTTCTTCTTCATCATACGTTGTTGCATGTATGGTCACCTCGCTATTCTTTAAACATCCGATTACTTTTATAGTCAATTCCTCATCAATATATGATTCAATTGAACTAATCTGGAATTTAGGTGCCACATGATCCCCTCATTTTTTTCTATATTTATTGTTAACAGACTGCGGTTTAACATTTTTGTTAAATCAAATATGTAAGGCTCTATATAGCTGCGGTATCCATCCGTCAAACCTTCTGGTAATAAAATTAATGACCTATGCCTCACAAGTTTTCTTATCCCTTTCACATATTCCATATTGTAAAAACACCTTCTTCCTTAGCAAATGCGTCTCTTAATTAATATCTTTTTATACCTATTTACTTGAGGAGAGAGGAATTTTAAGTTGGAATAACCCGATAATAAGAAAAATAAAAGCGGCAAGTTCGATGATTTTTGGAATTACCGAGATCCAGGCAGTCAGTTGTGCTATTGTCATATCAAGACTCAATTCTATATTTCCCGATATGACCCCGTCTACATAATTGCCTATTAAAGGCGTTGCCGCAAATGTATAGATTTTATGTATAATCAATAAGACAAAAAAATAAACCCCGGCTTTAAATGAATACTTTCTGCTAATCCTCAGACCAATTAATAATAATATGAGAATTATAACAGAAATTATTATCCCAAGTATTCCGCCTGAGTTTTCTAACAAATTAAACACCACCTTTATTGAATGAATCAATGTAAACCCTGTGATTCACTTTGTCATCTATAATTATGAAAAAACAATTAGATTAATAGAATCACCCCTCCCCTGTCTTCACAAAGGAAAGGTTAATTTTTATACCATTGCAATGCTTTAGCCTCAATCTCTTTTACCAATGCTTCCTTGCCATTTATGTATGACTCCATATCATAGGGAAACTGTTTTGCCAAATTGTCTTTCAAGTCTCCATATTTTTGTTTCTCATTGGCATGTGCTCTTAAGTAATCCCGGAAAGCCAGATGCCGTTCTATATGATAACTTCCCTCTTGAAAAATGTGTACATGATGTGTTCGCCGGTCTTTGCCTTTTATAAAAAACCGTCTTCCGGGAATTCCATTTTCCCCTTTTGGTTCATATCCGAGCACCTGCATTTCCTCATTGTATTGATCAACCACCTCTATATTTTTCACAACAGGCATCATATCTATAATCGGCTTTGCTTTCAACCCGGAAACTGAAGTACTGCCAATGTGATGAATTTCTGCAATTTCCTGTTGAAATATATGTTGAATCTTTACAGCTTCCTCTCTAAATTGTAAGCACCAGTTTTTACGATGCGGACAAACCTCTACTCTTCTCAAAAAAGCACCTCTATTCTTCTTTTTGTGCAGCCCTTCTGAGGTAGACAGCAATAACAGTCCCAATTAAACCGCCAAGAAACATACCAAACATATTCGCCCAGTCTATACCTTCGTTTCTGAACCACCCCACTGCCAAGAGAGCGAAAATGACACCGCCGGTCCAACTCAGAAAAAATGTAAAACTACCCAATTTATACCTCCCTTTATTCTAATTGAATCGAAAAATATGATCTTTTATAAACTAATATATGTTAAATCAATTTTAACATATTTCCGCTTGACTCTAACAAATACTTGCAATTTTACAAAATAAATAAAAAATGGATCAAATCACGACCTGATTTGATCCTAATTTTAAAAAAGACTTCCGGGCAAGTAAATATACACTTTTGCATCAATCTTATTCTCACCTGAAAAACCTGGTAATCATTGGGCTGACCTGACCATAGATTTTACTTACATGCCCAACAGTATTTGAAATTTTATCAAAATCCCACTCCCCATTTTCGTTCTGAAGCATGGACAGTAAATTCTGCCTCGTCTGATTCGGTTGTTGTGTTATTCGTTGCTGAGGTATTCTTTGAGGCTGCCGAGGAGGCGGTCCAAAAGGTGAACGAGGCGGCATAGGCGGTCTTTGTCTTACTGGAAACATCCTATCACCTCCTTGAATTGTGCTTGGTATATCCTATTCACCCAAACAAATTTCGAAAAGGTATCTGCCCTTAGAAAATGCAGTTTCTGAGATTTAATTAAATAAAATTTCCTTTAGAAATGGAATCATTTATGTCTTATCCACTGTGAAAATTTCCGGTAAAATATAAAAATCTTTAACGCCCATTTTTTCTTATATGGGGAGATACCCATGTCAATATACGGCAAATGACATATATTATTAACAAAAGGAGATGGAGGTGTTAGCTTAATGAGTGGTGGTACTGCTGGCTATGGTGGGGGATTCGCCTTCGTCGTAGTGTTATTTATATTACTAATCATCGTAGGTTCTGCTTACGGTGGATATGGATATTATTAAAAAACTTCGCTTGCATGCTTTATGGAGAAAGTCTGAGTATTGCAAGAGTATGAGCTTAAAACCTTGTATTTATACAGATAAAAAAGTTTTACACTTTTAATCTGTATAAAACTAATCCAATAACAGGAGGTATCATTATGTCTTATTGCGGATATGGCTATGGATATGGCGGTGGCTACGGTGGTGGCTACGGCGGAGGCTTTGCCCTCATTGTCGTTCTGTTTATCCTGCTTATCATCGTTGGAGCAGCATGGTTCTAAAATTAAACCTGAACCGTTTCGGTACAGCACCGGAACGGTTTTTTTGTGGCAATATCTTAGTAATTTAGTTTAAAAAGAAAAGCGGGCTGTTGTAAAATTTACCGTCCTTCCTGTTTATGTATATTTTTTGCCATGATTCACATCCTACAGATAGGAAAACAATATACTTTGAAAGGACATATCCTATTTATGAAACATGTCGAAGCAATACTTATAAAATTTCTATCTACTCTAATTGCGCTTTCTCTGTTATTTTTGCTGTTTAATATGCCCAGCTACTTGGATATTGTAATCATAAGCATCGCCGTCACTGGGATCGGATATCTGTTAGGCGATTTGTATATCCTGCGCAAGTTTGGAAATGGCATCGCTTTTTTTGCTGATTTTGGTTTATCTGCCGTCACTATTTGGCTGCTCAGTTTATTCCTTATCGGTCCTGGTTTTCCTGCACTAACCATGGCCCTGCTCGCAGCTGTTTTTATTGCTGTTGCAGAGTCCCTGTTCCATATATACATGAATGCTTACGTCCTTGATCCGCGACACAAACCCTTTAATTATACCGAAAATAAGCTACAGACCGAGTTTTCCGATGAAGATGATTTTCGCAACTTAAAAAAATAAGCAAAGTCTCCCAGATTAACCAGGGAGACTTTTTGTATGCTGCCAGTACTATATAGACTTTCTCGTCATTCGTGCTGCGAAATAAAGAATCAGTCCAAGCAATGCTGTTATATAAACGGGAACTTCCATCACCGGGCCAATATCTGGAATGATAAAAATCAGCAAGACAAAAACACCAATAACAATCATTCCGAATAACCAATACACAAGAAATTCTGCTGCTTTATTTATCTCTCTAAAACAACTCCAGCGAAAATATTGAATGATCGCATATAGAAATAAAAAAGCAATTGGAATGGATAAAACTGTTTTAATAAGTAAACTTCCGAGCAGGATTTCCTGACTAAGTGAATGTAGGTTGAAAATAAAATAATCGATTATCGTAAATAAAGCAGAGAAAATACTGACCGATGCAAAAAAATATAAAATGGCCATGGAGAATAGCTTCATTCTTTCCTTCGTCACCATTTTCGGAAGTTCACCGATGATTTGGTCAGCATATTGCTTCGGATTATCGCCAAATACATCGTTGGCCATCCTGCCCTCCAATTGTGCTTCCAATAAGTGATCAAGCAGCTCAGATAAGATTTCTTCTGTTTCCTGTTCAGATTTATCATAAGATAAACGTATATAAACAAGCATATCTTCGTAAAATTTAAGGTTCTGCTTTTCCAGTTGTTTACGCTTCACATTATTCAATTGAATTAATTCCTTTGCATCCATCATGTTTCCTCCTTTGTTAACAGCCGATCGACCGGAACTTTAATTCCTTCCCAGTTTGATTTGAAGTCCTCTAATGCCGCTATCCCTTCATCCGTAATGAAATAATATTTTCTGTTCGGGCCGCTCGGTGACTTTTTCATTTCTCCCTTAATCAATTTTTCTTTTTGTAAACGTAGTAAAACCGGGTAAATCGACCCTTCACTGACCTCCAGCCCATAATCCTGCAGTTTCATGGAGAGTTCATAGCCATAAATCGTCTGATTTTCTATAATCGCCAGTATACATCCTTCCAAAATACCTTTTAATAATTGGCTTCTTAGTGACAAGACTTCCACCTACCTTGTATAACCATATAGCATACAAAAAAATAAATACCTTGCTATACGATAAAGTCTAACAACAAACAGACTATCTTGCAATACCAAATAGGTTTAGGCTGAAATTAATATTGAAATTTAGTTAGAGTAAAATGTTTGTGGGAGAACATATACCCCATTCCTGGTGTTGGAATCGTAAGATTTCAAC
>NZ_WIXN01000012.1 GCF_010994035.1 Virgibacillus aidingensis | reverse complement strand
TCAAAGAACGGACTAAACGATACAAAATAAGGGACTTTAAAAATCTCCCACAAGTACTTGACTCAATCCATCAACAACATATTCTTGTTTATTTTGCATATTCATTATATAATAATTTGCAGAATGCAATGGTGAGGAAATTAATCCTCTCCGGGTTTAGTTTTGGACTTTCTTCTGTTGCGGTCAGAAGGAAAGTCCTTTTTTACGCTTCGATAACATGACCACTGTTATATCGATAACAGCCACTTCCAAGTTTGTCGCAGTTGTAATCAAGGCTAAAACCCCGACCACTTCCTACCTGGGAAAAAATTCTATTATTATCGCATACTTTTTCAGAAGAGTACAAATTCAGCCTCGATAGAATATATTTTGCATAGGTAAAATGTGGAGGAATCATGTAAGAATACAAGTATCATTTTCTACAGAAAGCAGGAGAACACATGGAAGATAAAACAGTCATTCAATTATGGGAAGATTATAGAAAAATAAATCCAAACGCGCCAAAAGATTATGAAGCGTGGGCATTTGGCGATTCAAAAGAAATGGCGGATGAACTTGCAAAACTGGTACTGGAGGAAAAGAAAACTGCAACGGCTTCCAATTATATACTATACGAATTGGAAGATGAGCCGCTGCCGTATGCTGGTCTTTATAATATAATCCTGGATGGAGAGGGAAAAGCTGTTGCTATCGTGGAAACCACGTCTGTAGAAGTTGTGCCTTTTGATGAAGTCACCGAAGAACATGCCTATCTGGAAGGGGAAGGGGACCGTTCGTTAGTGTACTGGCGTGATGTTCATGAAACTTTTTTCAAGAAAGAGTTGGATGCTATAAACAGAGAATTTCATGATAAAATATCAGTGGTATGTGAGCGGTTTAAAGTAGTTCACAAATAGGTCCGAATCGAGGAGGTTTCATATGCTGAGAGAGGCGACATTGCAGGAATCAAAAGAAGCTGCACATCTTGCTTTAATGCTCTGGCCCGGACACACTTTAGAAGAATTAATAGAAGACATGAAACAACTAATTATCCAGCCTGAAGCAGCTGTAATTTTGGCCTATGATAATAATAATACAATTGGGTTTGCTCAATGCCAACTGCGATATGATTATGTGGAAGGGACAAGTTCCAGCCCTGTGGGGTATTTGGAGGGATTGTAGGTAAAAGAGGCCTTCCGTAAACAAGGTATTGGCAAAAATTTAGTCGGATTTTGTGAGAATTGGGCAAAACAAAAAGGATGCAGTGAGTTTGCCAGCGACTGTGAACTGGAAAATAAAGAAAGCTTGGCAATGCATCTTAAATTGGGATTTACTGAAGCCAATCGTGTTATTTGTTTTACAAAAAAGTTATAAAGCTGGTATATGGGAGACTCGTCTATTAAAATCGTAAATAAGAGATTTTACGGTAAAACTATCCATGGATGGAGCTGTTTTCGCCGGGACAGTCTTTGATAGTCTACAGATATATGATCATTCTTGCTTTGGTTTAGATTAATAGTAAATAATAAAGTTATGTTATCTATATAGATAGTACAGAAGGTCATTTTAATACGGAGGATGCAACATGTCTGATCAATTGGTGTTAAAAGCAATGGAAAAAGAAGATTTGGAATTTATCCACGGTCTCATGAATAATCCGGATATCATGTCTTTTTGGTTTGAGGAGCCCTATCAGACAAAAGTGGATTTGGAAGAAAAATATATGAAGAACAAAGATAATGAGCATATACGTTTCTTTATTTTAAAGAAGCATGAGGAGCAGCTGGGTTTTGTCGCACTTTTTTCCATCGATCCCGTTCACCGTAAAGCTGAATTTGCCATCATCATTGATCCTGCTCATCAGGGGTGCGGATATTCAGGCAAGGCTACGGAACTTGCCATGGACTATGCATTTAATATATTAAATCTCCATAAACTTTATCTGATCGTGGATGAAACAAATGAAAAAGCAATACATTTATACGAGCAAGCAGGTTTTAAAACAGAAGCTGTATTAAAGGAAGAATATTTTATCAAGGGCAGTTATCATCATGCAGTTATATGAGTATTTTCCAAAAAGACTATTTGCAGCGGTAGAATAAATGCAGTGATGCATGCAAAAAAGCACGGGTGCATATCAATAAGCTCCCGTGCTTTTCATTTTCACCTTACAATTGTTACTTTCACTGTACGAATTCCCCATTTGGCTGCAGCTTGTTTATCTGGTACAAAGACATCAATTTTATTTCCTTTAATGGCACCGCCCGTATCTTCTGCAGTGGCATACCCATAGCCTTCGACATATACTGTACTGCCCAAAGGGATGACACTTGGATCTACTGCGATGACTTTTGCGTCAGGATTATTGTTTAAATCGATACCAGTAGACGTGACGCCGGAACAGCCATCACATTTTGCGGTGTAAGCTGTTGCTGTAACGGTAAAGGTTTTATTGTCGCTGTTCTTCTGCTTCCCTTTATCTGTTTCTTCTTTTTGCGCCGTTTTTATCTTATTATCATTCGGTTGCTTAGGCTTTTCAAAAGCGGCTTGTGTTACAGCTGTTTCGGCAGCTCTTTGTTCTTTTTCCGCCGCAATCTCAGCTTGTCTCTTTTCTTCAGCTATACGCTGTTTCACTTCACCTTCCAGGGAAGCAAGTTCACTGGATTCCATTTCCAGCTTATCTGTCAACGCATCCAATTCTTGTTTCTTGTTTTCCAATTCTTCTTTTTGTTTTTCACTGCTTGCTAATTGTTGACTCATAAGTGCATTCATCTCTTCTTGTTCCGCTTTGAAAGCATTTAAGTCATCCAGTTTATCAAAAACAAGCATTTGCTTTTCCTGTTTCTTCAGGTTATCTTCCTTCTGCTGCTCCAATAAAGCAGCATCTGAATTGGTGATCTTGTTTACCGCAGACACTCTATTAATAAAGTCACTGAAGCTGCTCGCGCCAAAGATCACTTCCAGATAAGTAATCGCCCCGCCGGATTTTTGAATAGAGGACATCCGTTTCTTTAAAATTTCATTTCTTTCTTCCATCTTTCTATCTAATTCTTCCATTTCCTCATCCAGAAGGGAAATTTCGTCAAGCGTATTCTCAATTTCATCCTCGGTTTTATCCGCGCTTTCCTGGTACTCGATCCGTTCTGCCTCTATTCGTTCAATTTCTGATTTTAATGCTTCCAGTTCTGCTAAAATAGCTGCAATTTTACTTTCCGCTTCAGATAAGTCTTCATCAATTATTTTACGCTGATCACGAACATCCTTCAATTCGTCCGTTGTATCCGCATTGGTTTGTATACTGAAATTTGAAGCCATCAATACAAGAACTACCGTTGCCATTGCAAGGACTTTTCTCATTTGCACCCTACACTTCCCCTTGATACCATTTATATAAAAATTTAATTGGTATAAATATGTATTTTCTCTAGCAGTAGTATAACATTAGAAAATGTCGATAAGATGATAGACATGTTACAATCATATTTCAGGGGCGCACATTTGTTCTTGCGGCCTTGTTATCGGACTAAATACAATAGCAAGATTACTGTCACATAAAAAAGCGAACAGCCATCAAAAGCTGTTCGCTGAAAACCTTACCCCCAAATTTCCTTTGAAATATCCACGATATATTTCAGCTTCGCCCATTGTTCTTCCTCGGTTAAAATATTTCCGTGATGTGTTGAGGCAAAACCGCATTGCGGACTGATGCATAATTGCTCCAGCGGGACATATTTTGCTGCTTCCTTTACACGGGCTTTAATGTTTTCCTTGTCTTCGAGTTTCCCGTGTTTCGATGTGAATACACCCAAAACAACTCTTGGCCCGCCATTTGGAATGTATTCCAATGGTTTGAAATCGCCGGAACGGTCGTCGTCGTATTCCAGGAAGAAACCGTCCACTTTTTCTTTGGCAAACAGGGTTGGGGCAATCTTTGCATAACTGCCTTCAAATGCCCAGTTCGACCGGTAATTGCCGCGGCAGAGATGGGTGGTTACAGTGAGATCTTCCGGTTTATCTTCCAGTACTCCGTTAGCTACCCGAAGTGCCAAGTCGATTAATTCTTCCCGGGAATAGCCGCTGTCATTGAATGGGATTTCCGGTGCATTCAGCCCTGCAATATACACATCATCCAGCTGCAGGTAGCGGCAGCCTGCATCATAAAAGGCCTTTACGGCGTCGCAGTAGGCCTCGATAATATCATTGGCGTAATCTTCAATATCCGGATAAATATCAAGGTTGCGAATTCCGGCATTAAATAGCTGATTTGGACTTGGAATGGTTTGTTTTGCGACAGCGCGATCCCCGACAATTTCTTTGAATTCAATAAAGTCTTTTACATGGGGATGATCAGGATTGAAAGAAATTTTTCCATTCACACGCACATCGTATCTTTCTGTTTCCTCTCCGTTAAATTGAAACCCGTGCTCCGGTATGTAACCCTCTACACCGTTTAAATGTTCCAGAAAATCCGTGTGCCAGAATCTGCGTCGGATTTCCCCATCGGTTACAGCCTTGAGTCCAACTTCAATTTGCTTATTGACAACTTTTTTAATTTCTTCGGTTTCAATTACACGCAAATCTTTTGCAGTAATGCTGCCTTCATTAAAATCTTTTCTTGCCTGATGAATGCTTGCCGGTCTTAATAAGCTTCCTATATGATCTGCTCGGAATGGAGCTTGTATAATTGTTTTTGTCATTTTATTTTCTCTCCCTGATTTTATTTTCTAAGACTGCTTAATCTGTCAAATGGCTTACGGTAAAATAGCAAAGGAACGTACCGGGAAACCACTTGCTTTTTCCGGCTTTGGGCTAATATTAAAGATCACAGCACCTTTTGGAGGGACCTGATCCAGATTAGTGAGCAATTCAACCTGGAATGTATCCTGCTCCAGCACATAGTATTCGCCTATGAGGGAGCCGTTTTTGCGTAAATCAGCCGCTGCATCCGTATCAAAGGTTTCATGTCCTACCGCATTGATATTTCTTTCCTCAAATAAAAACTTCAATGCATCTATTCCCCAGCCGGGGGTGTGGCTGTGTCCTTCCTCATCTTTATTTTCAAATGCTTCCTTGTCCGGCCAGCGCTTATGCCAATCTGTGCGCAATGCCACAAAGGTTCCTGCTTCTATTTTTCCATGTTCTTTTTCAAATTGCAGGATGTCTTCTTTAGTAAGGATGAAATCATTATTTGCTTTTGCTTCCTTCGACTTATCAATCACGACAAGCGGGAGCACAACTTCCTTTAACTCCACTTCCTCCAGGTAACGCTGGTTTCGGACAAAATGAACCGGTGCGTCTATATGTGTCCCATATTGACCGGGGAAGTTGAAGCGCTGGGCAAAAAAGCCGTCATCATGTGTGAAAAGCGTATGAAATTCTGCATCTTCAAAAGCCGAAAAGTGCGGAGAATCCGGTCCGAATGTATGTGTAAGATCGACCCATTCTTTTTCTTTCAGTAATGCTATTGCCTTCCACAATTCATTTTCTGTTTTTACCGTTGTCATGGAGCTCACCTCATCAATGTATTTTAAGAGGTGTTCACAGCCTTAGCGGAAGAAACCTTCCCTTTCCTTCTGCAGACAGGAAAGAGCTGAGAACATGAAAAAACCTCTTCTTATGCCATTGATAAGAAGAGGGCTGGATACATAAATCAGGTTACCATCTCTTCTTATCTTCTAGCATAAAGCTACTGGAATTGGCACAGTACTGGAAAAGTCCGTTGCCGAGGCTTCAAAGGGCCAGTCCCTCCACCTCTCTGGATAAGAATTGTACTCCGGAGTATTAAGTTATTAAATAATACCATATACCCAAAAAATATAATTGTCAATAAGAAAATTCTATTTTTCTTATAAATACTGCTGCTATAAGCGTTTGTCTGAAATTTTATTTTGATTGGTATTTTGGTCCCGAAGCTGCCCTAAATACTCGGCCTGCCGTAATGACCTGGCGCCATCCGGGTTTTATCCAAAGAATTATTCTATAATTATTGAATTTAGTATTCTAATAGTATAGAATTTGAATGTGGAGGTGTTCCAACATGGATATATTAAGTATAACAAGCAGGAAAAGAGAAACGTACAAAGTGGAAATAAAATACGCTGTTTTATGGGAAGCTGCTTTAGGGATAGCTGCAATTACGAACACAAAGCTGCTGGATTCCCTGGAGAAACCGTTGGATTATTGGTACGAAACAAGGGCTGCTCTGCCGGAAGAACTGCGTGCCCATCTGGAATATGCAGAAGAAAATAACACATGGAAAGCGCTGCTTCAGTTGTTGCATGAAAAGGATTTTGCCACATTGGAAGAATTTAGATTATTCATCAAAGAACTCCCTGAAAACAAACTGAAATGTATCTGCATCCCTTTCGTTGGTGATTCGTTCCAATTTGAAAGAGAAAGTGCAGCAAAAGGGAATTCAGAAGCAATCAATAAGTTAAAAGAACAAACGAAAGATAATCCATTCTTTCCCGATTACATCACATTTATTTGCCATGCAGAAGTAAATTATTTAAAAAATCACTTAATAGAGGTAATCACAGGATGGTATGAAAATGTGATTAAGCCAAATCAGGATCAGCTTCACAAGATTTTGCAGACAGATGCAGAGACAAAGCAAAAGATGAAAGAAAAAATGGAATCGGAAGCATTTGTTGAATGGGCGACAGCCGGTGTCAGCTATCCGCCCGAACCCAGTGTAAATAAAGTTTTATTAATACCGCATTACATATACCGGCCATGGAATATTGTCGCAGATATCGAGAATACAAAAGTATTCTATTATCCGGTTTCCAATGCAAGTGTTTCACCGGAAGATAAATATCTGCCAAGCAGCTTCCTGGTATTAAAGCATAAAGCCTTGGGAGATGAAGTAAGACTGAGAATTGTAAAAATGCTATACGAAAGAGACAGGACGCTTCAAGAAATTACAGAACAATTGAATATGGGAAAGTCAACGATACATCATCATTTAAAATTATTGCGATCGGCTCAGCTCGTTACGATAGAGGACTCCGTATACGTTTTGAAAAAGAAAGCAGTTGAATCATTGGCAAAAGAATTGGATTTGTATCTTCATCAAGCATAGTCACAGAAACTAAAAATCGGAAGTTGGGGACAAATGAGTGTATTTAAAAATAGATCGTTTGCATCTATGTGGATTGGCAATGCTGCTTCAGAATTGGGAGGAGCATTTGGCACGTTTTGCAATTCACTGCTTATCTATGAGGTGACCGGGTCTACGATGGCATTAGGCAGTATGTGGCTGCTATATTTTCTCCCATCACTCATGCTGCAGTTGTTCAGCGGCCCATATATTGATAGATGGAGCAGAAAATGGATAATGATTATTGCGCTCTGGAGCCGGGGACTTATTTTTCTTATTCCACTCATTGCATATATGACCGGAACAGTGGCGCCCTGGCATATTTATGCTGTCCAGATCATTGCCGGATTAATTACACCTTTGTATGTTCCGGCTAATCAAGCAATCCTGCCGACCATAGTTACGAAAGAGCAATTGCCTGCAGCGAATGCTTATGTAGATGGTATTGCTCGTTTTATGATGTTCACGGCTCCTTTTATGGCAGGGCTGGTAATTGAATTTACCGGGCTGCAAATCACTTACATACTTATTTGTATATTATTTATGGCAATCGGATGTTTACTGCTGGCAGTACGGGAAAAAAGAATTGATCACAAGGTTCGCAAACCATGGGCGAAAGATTTCGCAGAAGGGATACGGTATTTCTTCAATCAGCGTGTCATCGTATGGCTGGGTGTTTTTCTTGCTTTTGTTCAATTCGGTGTCGGGGTGACAATGGTTATTAGCCTTCCTTATATTACCGGAGAATTAAATGGGTCCTATGCGATATATGGTTACTTTATGGCAGGCTTTCCTCTTGGCTATATCATTGGTACATTGCTTGTTGGGAAAGTAAGGCTTCGTTCACGCAGAATCCTCATGCTGGGCGCTTTGGTAATAGGCGGATTAACGTTTCTGGCGCTGGGATTTACCCAATCGATTATTATAGCGATCTTAACAGAAATAATTGGCGGGATAGCGATGGCTTTATTTAATGTACATAATGTGACCCTTTCCCAGCAGGCTGTACCGAATCATCTCATGGGAAAAGTTTTCTCTGTCCGTATGTTAATCGTGAGGGGAATGATGCCCATTGGTGTGCTGGCTGGAGGAATATTAAGTGAGCTTTGGGGAATCAGATCTTTGTATATTTTGATTGGAACGATTATTTGTATGGTATCTTTACTGGGGCTGATACTTCCGTACTTTAGATTTATTGATTCTTCAACTGAAAAAACAATGGTATCCTAAAAAATGGACACTTTCAGTGACTGGAATTTTGTCGAATATTTTATTTGGAAAGCAATAGCCTCTTTATTAGTATGCATAAAAGTCTGTCACCGAGGAAATATAAGTTTGTGGAAAGATGAAGGGTGACTATCAATATGAATCTGATTAGGAGGCTTACAATGGGAATTTTAAGTGGAAACCCAACTGATGAACCGATGCATTATGGAGAAGTATATAGCATCTGGTCCTCTTTAATGGCAACGGAGGCAGCCATTGCCGGACACCAGACGCTACATAATCATGCGGGTGACGAGGATCTGAAGAAACTGATAAAAGAAACTATCCAACAGGGGCAGCAGCATGTCGGTGAAATTAAAAAGCTGCTGCAGGAAAATGGTGTCGGATTGCCGCCAACACCTCCGGAACGGCCACAAGCGCAACTGGAAGATATCCCTGCAGGTGCCCGCTTTATGGACCAGGAAATTGCAGCATCAATATCTGCCGAATTGGCAGCCGGGCTGGTTACATGCAGTACCATAATGGGACAGTCGATCCGGGAGGACATTGGAATGCTGTACGGCCAATTTCATACGCAAAAGGCAGCATTGGGAACAAAGTTTCTTCAGCTCAACAAGGAAAAGGGATGGCTGGTTCCACCCCCGCTGCATCATCATAAGACAGAAGAGAGTTAAGACAAGGAGCAGGCTTTGGAGTCTGCTCTTTTACATTTCATAAAAAATACAATCCATGACATTTGTCATATATCCCCTTGACGTTCTTGCCTGAGATTCATTATGAAATTTTAATCTGAAACGGTAAAACGGCTTAGCCGGGGGCTAAAGCCGTTTTACCGCATTTTCCGGGACACCTCTATTTTAGTTAAACCTACCTTAAATTAGGCGGCTGCTTAATTTTCGTAGTTACTTTATCTTCGGTAATATGAAGCTGACAGTTTTTTCCATCATAAATAAATTTAAAAACACCGTTATTAAAATCGGTCCCGATGTCCTTGTAAAAAATTCCTTCATAGCGGTTTTCGTGTGAACGTGCAAAAGTGAGTTTATATTCTCCGTTTTTATCTTGCTTCAGAAAAGCACGGACTCCTCTTTCGTATTCAGTATCTTCATCATTGTTTCTTACATTTCTGTCGAAGGAAACAATATGAATATCGATATACGTAAGCTCACGAAGAAGCACATTGACAAATGACCCTTTTGTAATTTCTTCCCACCTGTTTTGCGGGGACTGGCCAATAATGACCTGCGTGATGTTATGCTTGTGTGCAACTTCTTTAATGGCTTTGACAGAAGATTTACTTTCATTATCCCTTAAAATGAACTCTTCTGCGTCCAGCTCATCAGCCAGCTCCTTCCAGCGATCCACATATCTGGATTTTTCCTCATCAAATTCATCGTAAGGAAGAGGATCCACCGTTAAGATATAATAAGGGCAATCAAGCATATTTGCCAACTTATGACCGCGTTTGATCAATCTCTCCCCGTTGGGTCCATAATAAACACAAACGAGAATGGCTTCATCCATACGGCCCCTGATTTTCTTCATGATACACCCACCTTTGTCGTCCTATAATCTTCTAAAACGTATATATTCTAACGGAAAAAGCGAGATCTTTCAATATAGCATAAGCCAAAAAATGAAATTTTTCCATATAAAATTTAAAAAAACCGCTCTAATAGTAAATGAAGGCGTTTTCTGCCGTGAAAATACCATTAAAAAAGCCTCTTTGTTTGAAAAAATAAAACATCTGAAGTGCAGTGGATATTCATTTCATGTATAATTACGTTGTATCATCCTGTCTAATATATTTCTGTAATTGGAAAATACAGCAAACTGGATTTTTATTAGTATTACCTAATTCGAAAAACATTAACATAGAAATAAATATTAAATTAAAGACCTGCCATTTCTTTATTAATTGCGTTATTTTATGATAATGGCAGAGAAACAAAATACGCTTATTTCTTTGTCGGCATAAGGATGCAGGCTTGCACTCCAAAGTATAAAGGTTTCCAAGGAAAGTAAATACACTTTGGGAACCCCTGCAGCGGCAGCCGCTTTCTTACGAAGGGTACCACTTATGTCTACACCTCAAACATGGTAAGTGTTGAATTATCGCATTTTATACGGACTGCCACATCTGCATAGTATTTATATGCGATACCTTTCATTGTTGTTAACCAGTATGATTTACCATGCTGATTTATCCTCTGATTTTGGGCAGAATTTTTATTGCCTGTATAAGTCAATCAGGACTCGCCATAAACACCCGGCGGCCAGCCGTATTTTCTGAAGATTCCTTTTGTAACAGCTATGCAAGCGTTCCATTTCTTTTGCGGAATATGGACTGCTTTCTTCATGCATGTTTTTCGGATTAGGTTCGAAGCAAATGGGAAAAGTAAAGTATCAATATGAAAATATATCATCTATCAGTGTAAAAGCTCGTGCGGTTTTAAAACGGAGGTGTTGTCTTGTTCACGGTGAACCTGGCTATAATGATTCCTTTTATAGCAGCTCTTATTATCCCCCTTGTTCATAAAAAAGTATCACGTTCCTATATAGGCTGGGTCGTGTTCATTGTTCCGGCTGCCCTGTTCGTCTATCTGGCAAGTTTTATTCCCTCCATGGCAGAAGGTAATACAATCGTACATACGTGGAACTGGATTCCTTCCATAGGTATTAATTTCACATCGTATCTCGATGGTCTGAGTATGATTTTTGGTTTATTGATTACTGGTGTCGGTGCGCTGGTCGTCATTTACTCTATTTATTATTTGGATCATGATGAAATGCTGTATCATTTCTATGTATACTTATTAATATTTATGGGCGGAATGCTTGGCGTAGTGTTTTCTGATAATATAATGGTCCTTTACCTTTTCTGGGAAATGACGAGTATCTCCTCCTTTTTACTGATTGCTTTCTGGTATCACAGAAAACAGTCCAGATATGGAGCGCAGAAGTCTTTTCTTATCACTGTCGGCGGCGGTTTTGCCATGTTAGCCGGTTTCATCATGCTCTATGTAATGACAGGCACCTTTAGCATTCGTGAAATAATTGCTTCTGTCGATGATATAAGTGCCCATGCACTATTTATACCTGCCATGGCTTTGGTATTGCTTGGCGCTTTTACAAAATCAGCACAGTTTCCGTTCCATATTTGGCTTCCTGATGCCATGGAAGCACCGACGCCGGTCAGTGCATATCTTCACTCAGCTACAATGGTAAAGGCGGGTATTTATCTGGTTGCCCGCTTTACCCCTGTTTTCGGCGGAGGAGAGATTTGGTTCTGGATTATTACCGGTGTTGGGTTTATCACCATGATCTGGGCTTCATTCAATGCCATCCGGCAAACTGATTTGAAGGCTCTGCTAGCCTATTCCACGGTGAGTCAGCTGGGGCTGATCATGAGTTTATTCGGCATGGGCTCGGCTGCATTATATTTCGGTTATAGTGCTGAATCGGTGGTATATACACAAGCCACGTTTGCAGCTTTATTCCATCTCGTCAATCATTCCACATTTAAAGGTGCCTTGTTTATGGTCATCGGAATTGTCGACCATGAAGTAGGGACAAGGGATATCCGCAGGCTGGGCGGACTGATCAGCTTTATGCCAATTTCTTTTACGATTACATTAATCGGCAGTTTTTCCATGGCTGGTGTGCCGTTATTTAATGGTTTTCTAAGTAAAGAAATGTTTTTAACCGCCGTGTTGAATATCAGTAAGCTGAATATTTTTTCACTGGAAAATATAGGTGCAATGCTGCCTGTGATTGCCTGGGTTGCCAGTGTATTTACGTTTGTCTACAGTATGATTATTGTGTTTAAAACATTTTTCGGGAAATATAAGGAAGAAAAATTGGAACATCAAGCGGATGAACCAAAAATGGGTATGCTTATTCCGCCAATCATTTTGGCTGTGCTGGTAGTAGTCATCTTCTTCTTCCCGAATATTCTTGGAAATTATGTTCTTTCCCCTGCAATGAGCAGTATTTACCCGGGATTCGGTCCCAACGTGGATCTCGGAGTCGAGATAGAACAATGGCATGGCTTTAATACAGAACTATGGATGACGATTGGGATTATAATAACCGGTATCGTTTTATATCTTTTACTGAAATATTGGAAAGGAATTTTCCGCTTATTCCCAAGAAGGTTTTCTTTTAACAGGCTGTATGATAATGCATTATTATTTATCGAAAACCGTACAACCAATATTACCAACATGTACATGACGGGGTATTTACGGGATTATTTAACATATATATTTCTGTTTTTTATTGGCGCAGCCGGTATTACGTTAATTTATACTGGTGCCTTTACGTTCGATGTATCAAATGATGTTCCGGTTAGCATGTTTGAGCTTATTATGGTCGTTATTATGCTGGGTGCAGGTATTTCTATTTTATTTGTAAAATCCCGGCTGGCCGCAGTTTTGCTTTATGGCGTATTAGGTTTTGCCATTGCGGTTTTCTTTGTCATATTCCGGGCGCCTGATCTTGCGCTGACACAGCTTGTCGTTGAAACGATTACAACTGTCCTCTTCCTGGCTTGTTTTTATTTTCTTCCGGAATGGAAAAAGGAAGAGCATGATGGACGGACAAAGATGACAAATATTATTATTTCCGTTGGGACGGGACTGGTGTTTATATTAATTGCTTTAGGCGTACAGCATGGACAGCTGTTTGAGTCCATTTCCCGTTATTTTGAAGATGCTTATGAACTTGCCGGCGGGATGAATATAGTGAATGCCATTCTGGGTGATTTCCGTGCATTTGATACGATGCTGGAGGTTTTTGTGCTGGTAATTGCCGGTATGGGCGTATTTTCTCTCATTAAGCTGAAAAGCAGGAAAGGCGGGAGAAAAATTGAAGATCAATGATGTTATTTTACATGCTGTTACAAAAATAGTTGTATTTATAATCTTAACGCTTGCAATATATTTATTTCTATCCGGCCACCACAGTCCGGGGGGCGGATTTGTTGGCGGACTTGTGCTGGCATCTGCTTTTGTGCTGCTGTATTTAGCCTTTGATATTGAAACAGTACAAAAGGGAATTCCTTTTGATTTTAAATTGGTTGCAGCTTTAGGTGCTTTTATTGCCGCAGCATCAGGACTGGGAGCCGTCTTTTTTGGAGCGTCGTTTCTGTCACAGGCCTTTGACTATTTCGATTTGCCCATATTAGGGCAGACAGAGCTTGCCACGGTCACCGTTTTTGAAGCAGGTGTGGCGCTTGCCGTGGTGGGCACCGTGGTAACGATCATATTGAGTATTAGTGAGGATGTGTAGCTTATGGAAACAATCATTATCATCCTGGCAGGTGTGCTTGTATCTGTCGCTACGTACCTGGTTCTTTCCAAAAATTTAATAAGGGTGATTCTTGGAACATCCATCTTTTCTCATGCGGCACATTTACTCATTATGACAATGGGCGGTTTAAAAGAGGGAAGTTCCCCCTTGCTTGGAGAAGAGGCTGCGACTTATACAGATGCACTTCCCCAGGCGCTCATTTTAACGGCTATCGTGATCAGTTTTGGTGTCACTTCTTTCTTCCTGGTGATAGCATACAGGGCGTATCAGGAAACGAATACGGACAACCTTGATATATTGAGAGGTATAAAAGATGAATAATATACTTGTATTTCCTATGGTACTTCCTTTGATTACAGGTGTTATACTGATCTTTTTGCGCCCATTTATTAAACTGCAGCGCTGGGTGACATTTGGTGTAATGGCTGTAAACACAGGGATCAGCCTATATATACTGCAAAAAATTCAAAAAGATGGTATTCTTCGTCTTGATTTTGGAGGCTGGGAGCCGCCGTTTGGCATTTTATTCGTTGGGGATTCCTTTTCTTTATTGCTCGTGTTGACGGCGAGTATCGTGACGGCAATTATTCTGTTATATGCTTTTCATTCTCTGGATGCAGCGCGTGAGAAAATGTATTTTTACCCGCTCGTTAATTTCCTTGTGGCCGGTGTCATCGGTTCCTTTTTAACAGGGGATCTTTTCAACCTCTTTGTCTTTTTTGAAGTAATGCTTTTATCATCTTACGCACTGGTTTCCCTTGGCGGCTCTAAAATGCAGCTGAAGCATGGCATTATTTACATGACAATCAATGTTGTTTCTTCATGGATGTTTCTTATTGCTATCGCTTATTTATACGGAACAGTGGGGACATTAAATCTAGCCCATATTTCACAGCGGATAGCAGAAAGCGGCCAAACTCCCATTCTTACAGTTATCAGCATTCTTTTTCTAATAGTCTTTAGTCTGAAAGCTGGTCTCGTGCTTTATCAATGGCTGCCGGGATCCTACAGTGCGCCCCCTGCTGTGATTGGTGCTTTGTTTGGTGCGCTTCTGACGAAAGTGGGAATTTATGCCCTGTACCGGATGTTTACGCTGGTATTTTACCATGAGCCGGCTATTACCCATACATTAATTGGTATTATGGCGGGAGTCACTCTCATTGGCGGAAGTATTGGAGCGATTGCTTATAACGACATACGAAGGGTTATTACTTACAATGTGGTTATTGCTGTGGGGTTTATTCTTGTCGGACTTGCGGTGCTGACACCTGCTGCTGTGGAAGGTGCTGTTATTTACTTAGTCCATGACATAATTATTAAAGCACTGCTATTCTTAACCGGTGGAACAATGATTTACCTGACAGGTACAGCAAGAATAGAGAACATGAGCGGGCTTATCCGAAATTATCCTATGCTTGGCTGGATATTTTTCATTACGATGCTTTCCCTGGCCGGCGTTCCGCCACTCAGCGGGTTTCTCGGTAAAGTGCTCGTTGGTCAAGGGGCTGCGGAAACAGGATCATATTTATTGCTGGCACTTGCCTTTCTTTCCAGCCTGGCCGTGCTTTATTCGCTGCTCCGTATCTTTTTAAATGCCTTTTGGGGAGAAACGATTATTAGTGAGGAAGATGAGATTCCGCTAAAAAAAGGAAGGCTTGTTCCTTTGGTCGTTTTTACCTTAGGTACCATTGCACTGGGTCTCGGTGTGGAATCTATTGCCGTATATGCCTCAGATGCTGCAAATGTCCTGCTCAACCCGGATATTTATATTGATGCAGTAATGAACGATAATTAAGAACAGGAGGTGAATGTGGAATGCCTGCTCAATTCTTGACAAACCTGTTCATCGCTTTTTTATGGATGTTATTGAATGATGAAGATGAACTGCGTTTTTCCACCTTTTTTGCCGGATATCTGGTTGGTATAATAATTGTATTTATCATGCACCGATTTTTTGGCACGCAATTCTATTTGCGCCGCTTTTTTGCATTACTAAAGCTTATTCTCATTTTCATTCGGGAGCTGAGCTCGTCCAGTGTGTTTGTTATTAAACATATTGTCAAAAAGGAAGTTACGATTAAGCCCGGAATTTTTTATTATAAAACAGAGTTAAGGGGGGAGTGGGAAGTTTCTCTCTTAGCTTTACTGCTTACATTAACGCCCGGCTCTGTTGTGATGGAAGTGACGCCTGAAGGGGATGCATTCTACGTTCATGCGATGGATATAGCGGAGTCCCGGGAAAATTTATTGCGTTCCCTGGCCAAATTTGAAAGAGCTATTATGGAGGTGCTCAGGTAATGATAGAATACCTTGTTGTTGGCGGGCTTGCATTATACGGAATTGCCATTGCGGTAGCAGTGATTCGGATGATTATTGGGCCGACATTGCCGGATCGGGTGCTTGCTTTGGATATTATAGGGGTAAATCTAATTTCCTGTATTGCCATTATTTCTGTGATGCTGTCAACCACAGCATTTCTTGATGTCATCCTTATCCTGGGAATTCTTGCTTTTATTAGTACCATCGCTTTTGCACGGTATTTGGAAAGAGGTGTGATCATTGAACGGAAACGGGATTCTTGAAATAATCGCAGCTATATTCATTTTTGGCGGCGGGGTGTTAAGTGTACTGAGTGCCCTCGGGTTAATGCGTTTTCCTGATATATATACACGAAATCATGCAGGAACAAAAAGTACAACCTTGGCTGTACTGGTGACATTAACCGGTGTATTTATGTATTTTTGGATAGCGGAAGGTTATATAAGTGTTCGGCTGATACTTGGTATTCTTTTTGTATTTATTACTGCCCCCACTGCCGGTCATATTATCGTCAGGGCTGCTTATCGTTCAGGTGTAAAAGTGTCAGATTCCACAGTGGAGGATGAATTGGGGCCGATGCTTCGAAAAAAGGAAGGTGAACGGGAAGGAGAGAGTTAAGCAGTATGGTTGAAAACACAAGTTATGGTATCGGTATTTCCCGGCGGAAATCTGTATTTAAAAAACAAGACCTTCACCCTTTTTAATGATGAAAGCCTGCTATATTTTACGGCCGTTACTTAATGGATTTTCTTAAAGCTTGAAGCCTCGGTCCCATTCCATCGCCGGCTTCTATGGTATATTCATATTGAATAATTAAAACATTTTCCCCGATCTGGTAAGCGTAATATCCCTGTGGAGGGTCTGAAAAATGCTGGGTGATTCCTTCATACTGATTTTCCTCCTGCGATGTCCCCGTTGGTTCTTCCTTGTAGAAAAAGTCAGCGGTGTATTGAGTTTCCATATCGGAAATAACTTTATCCAGTATGGTATTCTCTGCGACTTCCAATCTGATCCATGCATTTTCCGCTTCCGTACTATATTTGACCGCATCATCCTCTACCTGATAATTATTCAGGAATTCCTCCATTTGATAATGAATTCCATATGGTTCAATCACATAGTTTGTAACAGTCACTTCCTCTTCCATCCCTTCGATTGGAATGGTTTTCTTTTCAGTTTCTCCTTCATGTACCGATAATGTCATTTCTTCAGAGGTATCAGCAGACTGTTTATGATGGATGCTGTTTTCGTGTTCAGTTTCACCATGGTCATCTGCCGGGAGCACGGATTGGTTGTTGTCAATCATATGAAACAGGACAATACAGGCAAGGAATAAAGCTGCAGCTGTGGAAGCCCAGACAATTACTTGCTTATATTTTCTGCGCCTGCGCTTTTTCCTTGCATGCTCTTTAATTGTCCATTTCATTGATTCTTTTTTATGCTGGTTGATGGAACCGGAAATTTTCAATTCTTTTAGCTCCTTTTGCAGTTCGTCTTCATTGTATTTCACATTCTCCCTCCTCTATCTTTTTCTTCAATGCTTTTAACGCCCGATGAAAGGTCAAAGATACCTTTTTATCGCTCCATTTTAAAATTTCTCCTGTTTCTGCGACGGATAATTCTTTAATACCCCTCAAAATGATGACGTCCCGGTAATTTTGTTTTAATTTGAAAATAGCTTGATGCAATTGCAGTTTCATATCATTGGCTAACTGTGTTTTTTCCGGTGAATCCTGGGTTTTAAATTCATATGTTTTAATCAGTCTCCGCCAATCCTGCCGCTTTTTCCTGCGTGCCTCATCTATTGCCAGGTTCCGGGCTATGGTGATCAGCCATGTTTTTGGACTGCCATTTCCCTGAAATGAATCATACCGGTCAATCGCTTTAATAAATACTTCCTGTACCAGATCTTCTACGTCCGGAGTGGACATGTAGTATATAAGAAACCGGTAAATATCATCAGCATATGCATCAAACCAGTAGGTGATTAACTCCTCATCCATGCCTCAGCCTCCTTGCTTCAGGCTTTTTTTATATTAATTAGACGTCGCTGCGGATTAAATATTGCAGTTGTATGTAAAAGTTTAAAAAAACACACCCTTTTATATCTGCAGGATGTGCCTTGAATTTTATACAGTATGATAAAGGAGTGCAGGTAAGCGGATAGAGATCGTGTAATCCGATTAACTTGAAAGCAGTCCAAGAAAAAATATGACAGTCCACAATATAAGTGTAAATATAATTATATTTATGAATCCCTTTTTTGATAACCCTTCTCTTTATCATAATGTTTTCTCGTTAATAAATATAGTGTGCCGGCCAATACAAACGGTGTTGATCACTTACTTCTACCAAAAATCGGGTGAATGAAAGACGGGGATCAGGAATGTTTAATTAGGGAATCGTCCGGTGAATGGAATAGGACGAATTGCAAAATTTTGAATGAGCAGAACTGATGCCTAATTCATTAAGCTCTACATACAGCAATGATAAATAAGTTAATATAGCTTCAGGTTTATAGAAGATTTGAAGTATAGGAGTTGTTTATATAATGTAATTATAAATATGTATTAGGCGTACTTGGCATTTTTGGCTAAAATTAATATAGAGTGCAAAAAAACAAAGGGAGTTGAATCCATGGAAAAGGAGATTACTTTTAGAAATGCAACAGCAGCGGATTTGGACAGAATTGTAGAAATGCTTTCGGATGATGTATTGGGAAGCAAGCGTGAGGATTATCGCCAGCCGCTTCCCAACAGTTATATAGAAGCCTTTAATGCGATTGAATCCGACCCGAATAATGAACTAGTCGTAGCTTGCTATGGAAATAAAGTGATTGGCGTTCAACAGATCACATTTACACCCTATATAACACATCAGGGAGGATGGAGGGCTACGATTGAAGGAGTGAGAACATCGTCATCTGTTCGTGGAAAAGGCGTAGGTACGAAACTTATACAGTGGGCGATCAGGCGGGCACAAGCCCGAGGCTGTCATTTGGTACAGCTTACAACAGACAAAAAAAGAGATGATGCTTTGCGATTTTATGAAAAATTGGGTTTTAAAGCAACACATGAAGGGATGAAGCTGAAGCTGTAATGTTATATGCCGGGTCATTTTTTTTAGGGCCGGTTTCGATTTTGAACAGGGTGCGCCTGGCTGGAGTTTTAAAATTGAAATATTTAGAGAACAGGCGCCATAGCAGCTATTTAACTCTCTTAAACGGCCAGAAAAGCACCCTCATGGAAGATGCATATAGGAATAACATCTCCTCTTCATTGTTAGTATTAGACAGGAATGGCGGATACTCCTCCTGCTCGAGCCGGGCATCTGCCTCTGCAATCTTCCAGGGCTGATGATGGATGCCACCGGAAAGCAGTATATTTTTCACATTTGTCCATAAATAATAGCGTTCTGTCAGCCAGTAGTTCAGCGTGCCGCTTTCCGGGTAAAAGTCTTTAGAAACTGCTCTGTACTTGCCTTTAAATACTGGATGATCCAAGCTTCTTCTTTTACTGTAATAGTGAAACCAGTCTCCCTCTTTCTTCATATTCATTTTTGCGTAATAATAAGGGAGTGTCGTCATTCGTGCACCAAGCACTGGCAGCAGCTTGCTTGCGTCCAGGCTGAAAAAGTAAATGCCGGGGATGCCGTCTTTCCTGACATAAGTGCGGACATTCAGCTCAAGGAATTTTCGAATATAAGGAAAAGGCGGCAGCAGGCGCATGCGCATATCCGTGATTCTAAACGGAATCACGGTAAGCCAGGCTCGTCCCTCGTATGTATCCAGATCAAGTCCACTTGGAATGTGAGCACGCAGTGTGTCGATTGGGACAGGGAAATTCAGGAATAATAAATCCTCCCATTTTTGCGTCATCACCCAAGGACCTTCCGGCATGGGGCTGTTTCGATGTTTGTTTTCCCTGAGAATATGATTATACATACAGCTATCGCTCCCCTTGGAACTTATATTAGTATTTATAGCAGGCAGCTCTCTTATGCAAGAGAATTTTATTCCGGGTAAAAATAACCCAGCCCCTGTACCAATGATGGCCAGGGGCACTTCAATTTTTAATTCCGTAAGTTTCTAAAATGATTGGTTGTTTTCTTTATCATTTGTACTGTTTTCTTTTTTCATCTTTATCTCAAATTTTTCCAGCTGACGTTTTGCAAATTCCCTTCCGCCAACACCAAAGGAAATAGCAAATGCGATGGACAGCCCGGCGATCATAAACAGGAATGCCAGATTAACAATGCTTGCTGCAAAATTCAGCTGATCCAATGTCATAAAAACCGCAAATACAACGATAATATATTTAATCAACTCACCGAAGAAACGGTTTCCGGATGTTTTGCCAATATAATTCCCGAGAAAATTTCCTCCAATAAAGCCTAATCCGAGAATGATCAATGCACTTATAACCAGCGGCAGGTAAGCAATAAGGGCTGCGCCAATATTGTTTAACACACCCAGTTGCAATACATTTAACGCTTCTACAGCGAAAAATACGATAATAATAACCTGGACGGTCTTTCCGATAATGCGGGACAGGTTGACTCGGCTTACTTTTTCCGCCTGGTTGACAGTCAATACTTTCGTCATGTTATTAATTCCGGTGCTTTCCAACAGCTTAATCAGTAAGTCTGAAATAAATTTAGCCAAATAGTAACCGGCAAGCAGCAAAATAATCGCTACAAAAATATTTGGAATCATGGAAAGTGTAATATTCAATACAGAAATAATCGGTTCCGTAATAGACGAGACGTTTAATGTCTCTAGTGCAACAGTGAGAATGGGAATCAGTACAATGACAAAAACAATATTGGCAAGCGCATTGGAAAGTGGTGCTTTATCCCCATTACGTGCTTCTTTTGCTTTTTGTTCGGATCGGGTTTTATATTCTGTGCTTTCTTCATCTGTAATAGGTTTGGTTAAATCCTCCGCCTGTTCGCTGCCGCTGAACTTCTGAAACCACCCGTCAATATTTAACGTGTGCAAGAGTGAATAAACGAGACGTTTTATAATTTTTGCCGCGAAATATCCGATTACTAGTATAATAGCTGCGAGCAGCAGATTTGGGATGAAGTTCAGCATTTTTCCCATCATATTGGATATGGGGTCGGCTGCAGGCTGCATGTTCAGTTGTGTTAATATCGGCGGCAAAAACAAAATGAATACCAAAAAGTAAAGCAGCTTTCCGATATTATCGAGTTTGCTCCCGGCATCCTCCTCACTGACTGCAAGCCGGGACTTTACCATGCCTTTCTCTGCTCCAGCCTTTTTCAAAACCTTTGTAAAAATATTTTTAACTGCAAGAGCAATAATCCAGGCCAGCAATAGCAATAACAATGCGGCAATAATGTTGGGAATGAAGGAAATCAATGTATCCAGCATGCCCTGAAATGAATTTGTTAAGTCGTTTCCCATTTGTCAAAGTCCTCCTTATGAAATGATTAACCATGTTTTACTAATACACTTATGGAGCAAAAGTTAAACGCTTCTTGGGAAGGACAGGGAAAAAGTACTTTATCGGCAGTTTGAATGTAAAAAGCTGTTATGTCTTCTGTATGGCCGGAAGTTTACCCTTGTTTTGTGGAAATGATGATAGAATAATAGATTCACCGGGCTAACTTACATATATTAGTGTCAGTAATGAATTCATGGAAAACATTATAATTTTAAAATGCACAAGTATTCCGGGGGAAGAATTGGCAGTTGGAAACTATAATTGTTGACGGAAATGGCGTAATTATTGATCACATTATTGGACCGGCAACGAGAGGTGTTCTGGCAGAGAAAGTAAGTGATTTACTTGAGATAATGCATTTTAAAAGCACTTTACGATCAGCGTGGATCATAAAGTGCTTTTTTCAATGTTATGCTAAACGACGGATCCGTTCGTCAATATCCGGATGTGTAGAAAAAATACTGGATTTTTTCCGGCCGTTTATTTTTAATGTGGCAATGGAAGTATCCTCTTCCTGTTTTACACGATTGGCGTAGCTTTTCAGTGACTCAAGCGCGTGTTTCATTTTATCCTTTCCTGCCAAATCGGCCCCGCCGCGGTCGGCATGGTATTCACGATGACGGGAGTATGCATATACGACGAGACTTCCCAAAATCGACAACACGAGCTGGAAGAAAATGATCGCTATAAAATGAACAATGGGAGCCAGTTCTTCTCTGACAAAACGGGAGACGGCAAATGCAGCAATGCGTGCAAGGAAAACAACAAACGTGTTTACAACACCCTGCAGCAGTGTCATGGTTACCATATCCCCGTTCGCCACGTGTGCAACTTCGTGGGCGATAACACCTTCTACCGCGTCATCATCCATTTCTTCCAGTAACCCGGTGGAAACGGCAACAAGGGAACGTTTTTTCGTCGGTCCGGTTGCAAAAGCATTTACTTCCCTTGAATTGTAAATCCCCACTTCCGGCATATGCATTAAGCCGGCAGCCCTTGAAAGCCGGTGTACTTTTTCCACGACTTCTCTTTCATGCCCAGCTGCATTATTGGGGTCAATCACACGCACACCCATCATTCTCTTCGCCATCCAGCGGGATAAGCCCAAGGAAATAAAGGATCCGGTAAAACCGATCACGGCACTGAAAATAAGCAAAGTTCCAAAGTTGATAGCGCCATCCTGTACATAGTTCCAAGTCCCGGGGATGAGGGTGAAGATAATCGTAATCGTAGCTAAAACTAAAATATTAGTCAGCAAGAAATAAAAAATTCGCTTTCCCATATTCTCATCCTTTTCTATTTTTCTCTTATTATTACATTATATAATGTAATTACAGGGCTTACAACTGCGAGCAACAATGAAAAAATGCTATACTGTAGAGGTTGACTGAAAAATGGAGGTGGCCGCTGTTGGAGTATTTTTTGGTATTTCTTGGAGCGGCGATTCCCTGGATGGAAATTGCACTCGTCATTCCACTGGGAATTGTAGCAGGGTTATCCCCATTCTGGGTGATCGTTTTAGCTTTTACAGGAAATATGCTTACGGTCATACCTTTAATTGCAGCTTTTGAAAAGTTCCAGGAATGGTATAAAAGGAGAAAGCAAAAAAGGAATAGAAATAACAATACGAAAATGGAACGGGGCAGAAAACTATGGAACAAATACGGGCTCCCCGGGTTATCAATCCTTGGTCCGCTCGTTACGGGAACCCATGTGGCGGTGCTCATAGGTATGTCTCTTGGAGCAAGTAAATATTGGACAACAGTATGGATGACTGTCAGCATCGGTTTATGGAGTCTTGTATTTGGGATTGGGACAGTGGTTGGGATGGATTGGCTGATAGTGCAGGACTGATAATTTAACGAATATACTTTAAAAGGATATAATTGCCGTGATTGAAACAGTATTAAAAGTAAAGACAGAAGGAGATGAAGAAAATGGCAAACGTGAAACTTGCGATTATCTATTACAGTTCAACCGGAACAAATTACCAAATGGCAAGATGGGCAGAAGAAGCTGCAAAAGAAGCAGGAGCGGACGTGCGAGTCGTAAAAGCAGCAGAACTCGCACCTGCAGAAGCCATTGCATCCAATCCTGCCTGGAAAGCCCATGTGGAAGAAACAAAAGATGTACCTGAAGCAACTGCTGATGATATTGAATGGGCTGATGCGATTATATTCAGTATGCCGACGCGTTTTGGAAATATGCCTTCGCAAATGAAGCAGTTCATTGATACACAGGGCGGATTATGGGGGGCTGGTAAAACAGTAAATAAAGTAGTCAGTGCCATGTCTTCTGCAGGAAATCCGCATGGCGGTCAGGAAGCTACTATTCTTTCTCTCTACACAGCAATGGCACATTGGGGCGCTATCATCGTTCCACCGGGCTACACTAATGACGTATTATACAGTGCCGGCGGCAATCCATATGGAACCAGTGTGACACAAGGACAGGATGGCAATATGATCGAAGACGTAGAAGCTGCAGTAAAACATCAGGCAAAACGAACAATTGACATTGCACAAAGTATCGCAGGTATATAAATGAGAAAAGCTGATCCGTGCCGATCAGCTTTTTTAATGGGCATTTTTCATAGATTACTCAAGTTGGTGTGAAATCGGTCATTAATAACTTTGTCTCGCAGGATGGTAAGCAACGTAAACAAAATCCTGCCGTTGCCTCATCGCGGGAATGATTTAACGAACGGGTCGTAAATATCCTCATTCGTTGGCTCATCACGGGGATGATTTAACGAACGCGGTTCAAATATCCTCATTCGTTGCCTCATCACGGGAATGATTCAACGAACGGGTCGGAACCATCCTCATTTGTTGCCTCATCGCGGGGATGATTCAACGAACGGGTCGGCAATATCCTCATTCGTTACTTCATTGCGGGAATGATTCAACGAACGGGTCGTAAATATCCTCATTCGTTGGCTCATCGAAGGGATGATTTAACGAACGGGGCGGAAAAATTCTCATTCGTTACTTCAGCTCGGTTATGATTCAACGAGTGCCAAAGTGCTGTCTTATTAGAAAATTGCACAGTTCCCATGAATTCGCTTTGCCGATCAGTAAATAAATTTTAGCTTTGTGAGAGTAAGCAGCCTTAAAAATGTTCTGTTTGATCCTGGTTAACCCTGGGTAAGCTATCTTTAAGAAGAATTGTAAAGGAGATTTGCAATGACTGCAGCGAAGAAAATACCTGTAGAAAAAGGGTTGGATAATAGTTTAGCATTAATGAAAGAGGGCTTCTATTTTATTCCGAACAGAATGAAAAAATTTAATACAAACATTTTCCGGACGCGTCTGCTTGGAGGCCAGAAGGTTATTTGTATCAGTGGAGCGGGAGCAGGGGAAATTTTTTATGATAACACATTATTTAAAAGAGAAGGTGTGGCACCCAATCGGATAAAAGAAAGTCTCTTTGGACAAGGCGGTGTTCAGGGACTGGACGGGGCGGCACACAGACACCGTAAAGCGCTGTTTATGTCCCAAATGACACCAGATAACATAAAGGAAATAAGGCAAATTGCCGGGAAACAGTGGGAAATTGCTATAGAAGACTGGCAAAATAAAGACCGAATCGAACTGCTTTATGAAGCAGAAAAAATATTTTGTATTACTGCCTGTCAGTGGGCAGGTGTCCCGCTGAAAGCAAAAAATGTAATGACAAGAACGAAGGATTTGGCTGCAATGATTGATGCTTTTGGAGCTATAGGTCCTCGTCATTGGGAAGGGCGTATGGCAAGGAACCGTGCCGAGAAATGGATAGAAGATATCATCGGAAAAGTCCGCAGCAATGAAATGAAAGTGGAGGAAGACAAACCGCTGCATGCAGTAGCCTGGCACAGAGACCTCAATCATACATTGCTCGATGTAAAAACTGTGGCTGTAGAAGTTTTGAATTTATTGCGGCCAATTGTCGCGATTGGAAGATATGTGATGTTTGGAGCACTTGCTATGCATGACTTTCCCGAAACACGTGAAAAACTTAAAAATGATAAGCGTGAAACATACAGCCAGATGTTTACACAGGAAGTGCGGCGCTATTACCCGTTTGGTCCTTTTTTGGGAGCAATCGCAAAAAAAGACTTTGAGTGGCAAGGTTTTCCCATTAAGGAAGATACCTTAGTCCTGCTCGATGTACACGGCATTAATCACAGTTCAGATTTATGGGAAAACCCAAATACTTTTTGGCCGGAACGTTTTCATGAATGGGATGGAAGTCCATTTAATTTCGTGCCGCAGGGAGGCGGGGATTATCACGACGGCCATCGATGTGCGGGAGAATGGATTACCATAGAACTCATGAAGGTAAGTCTTGAGTTTTTGGCAAAGAGAATATCGTATGATGTTCCTGAACAGGATTTCAGCTACAGCATGTCCAGAATGCCCACCATGCCAAAAAGCAGGTTTATTATGGAAAATGTTAGGTGGAGATAGAAAGCGGAGCTGTATATAATTGTTATTTAACTCTCCATGATATTTTTTTGCTCAATAATATATTGTATAGAAGGTATTTTTCCTCTTTGGATTTGATCAGTCCAAAGGGGATTTTTTAAAGTAAATGTTGGAATATTAGGGAACTTTAACTTAGTTTTATGATAAAATAAAACTAAATTTTATGAAAAGATAAAGGTTTTATAATGGTACGGAATCATAATTTTATATAGGAGTTATTATGATCGTTGGCGGTTGTATACTTGGAATCGGTATTGATTTATTTACCGGTCATGCAGGGGCAGGAACACTTACAGGCATGGGTTTAGGTTTGCTCTTAGAAGCACTGTTTCAGAAGATTGGAAGATATACTCAGTAACCCCCGTATTTCTAACACTATATAGGTATTCTTCAATTTAAGCAGCGAAGAGCCATAATCATCACCCAATGTAAGGGAGGTATTGAAATGGAATATTTACAGGCTGGTTATGGGCTGGATCAGAACGGCTATATTTTGAGTGACGTTGCTGCAGACAAAATTTCTGCAGACTATGATGCATGTATAAAAGAATCTGTTCATCAATTGTCTAAGTTATTTCCAAAAAAACTCCATAGTGTATATGTATATGGCAGTGTGGCAAGAGGTGATGCGGCCTATGGTACATCAGACCTGGATCTTTTAGCTTTGTTCCATGGTACATTGCAGAAGGTGGATAAGGAGGAGGTAAAAGGATTATCGCAAAAATTATCTGAAACATACCACTATTTAGTCCGCGATGTGGGGGTAGCTATGGCAGATTATGATTATGTGATACATCCAATGAATTACTACGAACAGGCTTTTCTTAAGGAACTATGTGTCTGTGTACATGGGGAGGATTTAAGGGGGCGGTTTGGTCCTTACAAGCTGAGTCCTGAGGTAGCAATCAGTTTTAATGGTGACATTGGGGAAGTCCTTGATCGAACTATGAAACGGTTGTCCTCGGCTGCAGAAAAAGACTTTAAAATACTCACCCAAAATTTCGCACGAAAACTTATTCGAACATGCTATTCTATGGTAATGGCCCGCTCTCAAATCTGGACGACCAGACTTCGTGAACAGTCAGAAGTTTTTATTCAATACTTTCCCGACAAAGAACCAACTATCCGTACTTTGCTGAAATGGATAGAGGAGCCGCCGGCAAATCGCGAACATATCTATCAGTTTTTTGTAAGTGAGGGGAAATGGCTCACTGATAACTTTAATCAGGAGGCTAGAATTACTGCATGTCCCTAAAAAACACTTCCATTAGGGAGGTATGCGTGTAATATGCACTTGACCTCTTGAAATGATTGGTATATAATTTGCATGAAAATAAATGATGGAGGAGATTATAAAAATGCAATCAATCAGGCTTCGTTTCCGTACATTGAACATACGTAATTAAATACGTTCAATGGCTCTGTGAGTGATCAGAGTAAACGGGATAAGTCTGTCCATTTTTAATAATTCTCAATCGGTGTATATTTTACGGAGAAAGGTGGAGCATTCTGCCTTTCTTTTTTTTTACGAAAAGAAAGTATAATTCCAGCAAATCCTTATGGTGGGACGAGGAACTGCCGTACCGCCATCCCAAATTTTCATGGCGGGGCGGGGAACTGCCTTATGTGGGGCGACATAATGTGGAGTCCTTGAGGAGGCTTAAGTATAAGATAAATTAATGCATGCGCCAGAATACGGACGATTGCGAGTTTTTCCGAACAAATGACCACAGCATATTTGTATCCTTTTTAGATAGTTTTTTCCACCCTTTTTTCTGATCACGAACAGAATGTCGTGACTTTTTTAAATTAAAGGGAGGAAAATGAAAATGAGAAAATTGAAGTACAGGTACAGTAATAAAAAATTAAGCAGAGGTGAGCCGCCCAATTTCTCCGGACAACACTTGATGCATAATAAAAAAACAATACAGGAAGTTATAAGCAGATCCAGCATAAATAAAAACGAGACAATCGTTGAATTGGGTGCCGGCAAAGGAGCATTGACAGAAGCATTAGCCAGTACATCAAGAGAAGTTCTGGCTGTGGAGTATGACCAAAAGTATGTTGATGTGCTGCGGAGGAAATTTATACAAAGTAATAATGTAAAAGTAATCCAGCAGGATATAATGAAGTTCCGTCTTCCTAAGAAAAAATTCGTGGTCGTCTCAAATATTCCCTATGCCATTACTACACCAATATTAAAGATGCTGTTAAGCAATCCTAAAAGTGGTTTCCAGCGCGGAGTAATTGTAGTGGAAAGAGGTGCCGCAAAAAGATTTACTGCAAAATACTTTAAAGATGCTTATGTATTGGCATGGCGAATGTGGTTTGATCTGCGATTGGAAAAGAGTGTGCCAAAGGAACATTTTTCACCCCCGCCCAAAGTGGATTCTGCCATATTAAGTATTAAACGCAAGGAAGCACCTGTTATTGCCTATCAACATGCACAGCTTTTTCAGAACATGAGTCACCATCTCCTGAAATTTCCGCAGGCACCGATGGGTATGGCGTTACGGGGCATCTTTACCGTCCCGCAGATAAAACACTTAAGAAACAGTCTGGGTGTAAATAATGAGTTTCCAGTAGGGAGTCTAAATGAAAAGCAGTGGGCCAAAGTTTTGGAAACCATGATACAATATGTTCCGCAATCTTCCTGGCCAAAAAGAAAGAAGCGCTAGGGAAGAGGGGACTATATTTTGCCCTTTTCAGCAATCATCTCCTGGCAGGTGGAATTTGTCAGGAGATGAATTCCTTTTAAACAGCTTAAAGGCGGAATATTAGATGCTCAGCATGACACTTGCTTTAACTCTTATTAAGTTAACGGTGTCTGCTGATTATATTCGCTGAGGCCATTTAATCAACCACTAAATGCCGTTCAAACTTGGATATATCATTATTGGTGCCGACCACGATAAGAATATCGTCTGCTTGTATAGCCTCATTGGATGCTGGAGATACATTTATGTCCTTCCCTTTTTTTATCGCTACCACATTGCACCCATATTTGTTTCGAATATCAAGCTCAATCAACGTACGCCCGGCCATCTTCCGGCCAGCCTTTACTTCCACAATGCTGTGTTCATCAGACAATTCCAGGTAATCCAGGACATTGCTTGAGATAATGTGGTGGGCAATACGCTTTCCCATATCCCGCTCCGGATGAACGACTTCATCCACACCAATTTTATTTAAGATTTTTTCATGATAATCATTTTGTGCTTTAACAGTTATCTTTTTTATATTCAAATCAGTCAGAATTACTGCGGTCAAGATGCTTGCCTGGATATTTTCGCCGATGGCCACAATAACATGGTCTATACTCTTGATCCCCAGCTCTCTCAGCGTGTCCTCATCTGTGGTATCCGCAATGACTGCATGTGAGGCAATGTTTTTGAATTCATTTACCTTGTCTTCATTAATGTCCACTGCAAGTACCTGCTTCCCTTCTTTGCTTAACTCCCTGCAGATGCTGCCGCCAAACATGCCAAGACCAAGTACTGCAAAATCCTGTTTCATCATTCTACCCCCATCGCCAAGTGTTTTTTGTAATTATTTATTCTCAGTCGATCAGCCAATAATCATTTTTTCTTTTGGATAATGGATACCGCTGTTCCCTTTATTCGGTTTAAATATAAATAGCAAGGTAATAATTCCAATTCTTCCAATAAACATCAAAAGCATTAGAATGACTTTGCTGAATTCAGACAGTTCTCCTGTAATGCCAAGCGACAGACCGACCGTCCCAAATGCAGAGGTTGCTTCAAACAGGATTGCAGATAAGGAAAACGGTTCGGTAATGGACATGAGTATACTGCAAACAAATACAAGCATGATCGCTATCATGATTACTGCTACTGCTTTCAGTACATCCTCCTCATGCACTTCCCGGTTAAAAATACGAATGTGTCGTCTGCCTCTGGCATAGGCCATGATGAATAAAACTGCCAACGCAAAGGTTGTTGTCCGGATGCCGCCGCCTGCACTGCTCGGTGACGCGCCAATGAACATCAGCGCCGTCATGAACAAGTGGTTTTCTTCTGTCAACTGGCTCACATCCATGGTTGATAAACCGCCGCTCCTGGTTGTTACTGACTGGAACAGCGAATAAAAGAGAGATTCATGCCAGGATTTCCCCGCGAAAAAACTTTCCGCATCCAACATGTATATGAACAGCGTGCCAACGAGAACCAGCATAAAAAAAGTGACCGTTGTCAATTTCGCAAACAAGGAAAATCTTTTTGCCTGGGTGCGTCTGATTTTAGCAGCAAGAAACTCCTTCACTTCCATCAGCACCGGAAATCCAATTGCCCCGAATATAATTAACAGCATCGTAACAAGTTGTACGAAATAGTCATTGCTAAAAAGTGCCAGAGATTCATTGGAGAGCGCAAAGCCTCCATTGGAAACTGCGCTGATCGTTTGGAAAACACCATGCAAATATGCTTGTCCTGCAGTGGGAAAATAATACATAAAATATGTGCCCAGCACGAATGAAGCGACCAATTCAACCGTGAAGAGTATATACACGAGCTGTTTGATTAGCCGCACCATGCCTTCAAACGTTGTCTGGTTCTGATCTGTCATAATCAGGTGCCGCTCTTTCAACCCAACCTTCTTTCCCAGTAAAAGCCAGATCAATGTACCTATCGCCATGACACCGAGTGCACCCACCTGCATGATACAGGCTAAAATGACGATTCCCGTTACGCTTAGCGTATCCGCAATACTGATGGTACTGAGCCCCGTGACACTAAGTGCACTTATTGCGGTAAACAACCGATCTATGAAAGCAATTTCTGTGCCTTCCTGGTAAACAAAAGGAAAGGACATCAGAATAGCGGATATAAAGACAGCGATTAAATAAAAGAACAAAAGTAATTTGAATGGAGATAATGTATGAAACCAGCGCAATAATGACTGTTGATATGTCCGCATTTCCTGTTTCTCCTTGCCCAGTGAAAATACTGCATTGTTTTCATTCATTATAATTGGACAGGTATTGTTTTACAAGAAGTGTTTGATCAGGATGAGATTATGCATGGCACAAAAGATCCGCGCCAATCAATAACCAAATACAACCGAGCATTATGGAATATCTGTTCTCGGCCTTTTCCCACCTGTGCAGTATAGAAAACTCATCATAGCTGCCGGAATCATGTTGAACAGACTTAAGCAGTCGATTCAAAATGTATATTCATACGAAATTTTAGATGACAATAACGAATGAAATAAGTAAAATTACATATGAAGGGAGTTTACTTATTTCATGAAAAGCTTTAAACAACTTTGCGCAACTATTGCCGGCCATCCCTGGTTTATGAACATCATTATTGTGTTGATTTTTATCAATGCGGTAATCGTGGGTTTAGAAACTTATCCGGCTATTCTTGGTAATTACGGCAGCTGGTTATACATAGGAGACCGTATTCTTCTTTGGATTTTTACGTTGGAAATTATTATAAGGCTAATTGGAAGCAGATCGATTGGATCGTTTTTCAAGGAACCATGGAATGTGTTTGATTTTTTGATTGTGGCAGCAGGACATATTTTAGTCGGTTCATACTACGTTACAGTACTGCGGATTTTGCGGGTACTCCGTGTTCTGCGTGCTGTTTCTGTGATCCCATCATTGCGAAAAATGGTGAACGCACTTTTATTAACCATTCCTTCCATGGGAACGATTATGCTTCTGCTTGGATTGTTCTTTTATATTTACGCTGTAATTGGAACTATGATGTTTCAGACGATTGCTCCTGAATACTTCGGCACCCTGCATGATTCGTTGTTGTCCCTTTTCCAGGTAATAACGCTGGAATCCTGGGCGAGCGGCGTTATGAGACCGATTTTGGAAGAAGATCCATCTTCCTGGTGGTATTTTGTTACGTTTATTATTATTGGCGCCTTTGTCATCATTAATTTATTTGTCGGTGTCATCGTAAATAATGTGGAAGAGGCAAGCCGGGAGGAAACACCAACGCCAACTGATATTAAGCTGGCTGAGGTGCAGAAAGAATTAAAGGAAATTAAAAAGCTGCTGAAAGAAAAGTCTAATTAATGGCAGGTTATCCGGAAACCCGCTCAGCAAGTATTAAAACTGCTCATTAAGAATGGAAAATTGCTCGTCAAACGAACTAGCCACCCACCACATCAGATATGCCGCTATATAAAGCTGATTTTGCTCGGTCAGCATGGCAAAGAGTGATTGCCAAATATACCCGTTTTCCAACAATAAAGTGAATATCGGAATGAATAAATTTCTTTCTTATCAAAAAAAGCCGCCATCCTTTTTTGGATGGCGGCTTTTCACATAATTATTCTACTCCATCAGCTCTGAAACAATTTCAAAGGAACGCAGGCGATCTTCCAAGTTAAAGATTTGTGCACTGATAATCATCTCATCTGCCTGTGTTGCTTCCTGAAATTGTTCAAGCCCCTTTCTCACCGTGTCCTTATCACCGATAATAGTCGTCCTTGGATCCAATGATTGTTTGATTGCTTCCAGCTCCATCGTTGAGTATACTTCTTCAATATTTTCCAGCGGCGGCTGCAGTTTCATTGGCTGGCCTCTGCGAATGCTGAGAAATTGCTGCTGGAGGGAAGTGGCAATATATTTTGCTTTTTCATCCGTATCTGCTGCGATTACGTTGACACCAACCATGGCATATGGTTTTTCCAATGATTCCGATGGCTGAAAACGATCCCTGTACAACTGCAAAGCAGGTATCGTATACGCAGGTGCAAAATGACTTGCAAAAGAAAAATGAAGGCCCTTTTGCGCTGCCAGCCTTGCACTGAAGTCACTTGAGCCGAGCAGCCAGATAGGAATATCAAGGCCTTGCCCGGGCACCGCTTTTACGCGGGAGACAGGTTCATCGGAAAAATAATCCTGCAGCTCATCCACCTGCATAGGGAAATCCTCCACACTCATGTTCAGGGTTCTGCGTAAAGCATAGGCTGTAGCCTGATCACTGCCGGGTGCACGGCCAAGACCGAGATCAATACGTCCGGGATAAAGGGATTCAAGTGTACCAAATTGTTCTGCAATCACAAGTGTTGCGTGATTTGGCAGCATAACGCCGCCGGCCCCGATGCGTATCTTATTCGTTTTTTCCGCAATATGCCCCATGATCACGGATGTTGCAGAACTGGCTATCCCCGGCATATTATGGTGCTCTGCCAGCCAGTAACGGTTGAATCCAAGTTTCTCCACATGCTGTGCCAATTTCACGCTGGCTTTAAAAGATTCCTTCGGTGTTCCGCCCTCATTGACAGGAGCCAGATCGAGTACGGAGAGCGGTATATCGTTAAATTTTTTAAATTGATGGGAAACCAATGTATAACCTCCTGATTTCTTTTTCCTTAGTAAGAAATAATACGTGTTTCAAGCGGCAGCGTCCAGTTTTTAGCTTGCAGGTTTAATTCAATAGAACTAAATATGATATGGGTAAACCATAAAGTTGAGTTAATTTCATGGTGGTTTATTTTAGTTAAGTATCCGGACATTCATATGAAAGTATTTTACTCTTTATATTGCCTGGATTGGAGGGTGAGGCGGCGTCACCTGAAACAGCTCAGCCGAATATTCCGCGGCTAAGCAAGGAGGATGAAGCAGAGGTCTTCGCAAAGAAAAACGCGATAAAGTGTTTTAGCCAGTGTAAAAGACCTTTAAATGTTAATAAAACTACAAAGAAGACAATCATTGAAAATTTCCTCAAACTGTAGTAAGATAATAAATTGCAATATAATAGTAAAAAGCCTTCTGAGAAATGAGGTTTCCAATAATGACTAAACCATCCATTTATGGACTGACATATGAACAATTGACTGATTGGCTGACTGACCGCGGACAGCAGCGCTTTCGTGTGGATCAGGTCTGGAATTGGCTGTATAAAAAGCGTGTGGCCACCTTCAGGGATATGAGAAACGTGAATAAACAAACCATCGAGCTGCTGGAAGAAAACTTTGTCCTGCATACAACGGAAGAAGAAATGAAGCAGGAATCCAAAGATGGTACCATTAAATACTTATTCAAGCTGGCAGATGGCAATTTAATTGAAACCGTGCTGATGCGTTTTAATTATGGATTATCTGTATGTGTGACCACACAGGTTGGCTGCAATATCGGGTGCTCCTTTTGTGCGAGCGGTTTATTGAGAAAAAGCCGCGACCTTTCCAGCGGGGAAATCGTGGAGCAGATTATGAATGTACAAAAGGATCTGGACGAAAAAGGAGCAGGCGAGCGTGTCAGCCACATTGTGGTAATGGGCATCGGCGAGCCATTTGATAACTTTACTAATCTGATGGATTTCCTCTACGTTGTCAATGATGACAGAGGCTTAAATATAGGTGCAAGACATATTACCGTTTCAACGAGCGGGCTTGCCCATAAAATTTATGAATTTGCCGATACAGGAATCCAGGTGAACCTGGCCATTTCCATTCACGCGCCAAACAATGAACTGAGAACAAGCATCATGAAAATCAACAAAGCCTTTCCGATTGAAAAACTGATGAAGGCTGTTGATTATTATTTGGAAAAGACCAACCGGCGGATCACGTATGAATATATTATGCTGAAAGACGTAAATGACCATGAGGAAGAAGCAATACAGCTTGCCAAGCTTCTCGAGGATCATCGCCATTTGGCCTATGTTAATTTAATCCCTTATAATACCGTTGACGAGCATAGCTATTATCAGCGCAGTGATTCGGAAACGATCCAGGCATTCTTTGAAACGTTAAAAGGGAAAGGGATTCACTGCGGCGTACGCTGGGAAAACGGTGCGGACATTGATGCTGCATGCGGCCAGCTCCGCAGCAAACAGATGAAGAAAAAGAATGTAGTATAGCAAACAGCGCATGCAAAGGTCCAAATCAACCCGGGATTTGGACCTTTTTGGTTTGGTGACTTTGGGGATGGAGACATGAATTGGTATTTGTAAACCTAGAGAATTCACCGTTTATTTTTACTTATAATTATATAGCTGAAAAAATTTTTTTACCGGTGTCAATGTTAATAAAGGGCGGTAGATCTTATCTTCCTTAAATTAATGTTAGTTTGATATTATCCAAGTATAACCAACATTGTTCAAACGTTTGAATAAATACGCATTTAAGAGCTGCAATAACTGCAGTCTGCAGCATAATATACTAATCTGGTGAAAGGGTGCTATTTCAATCGCACTATGTTTATGACTGCTGATTCAAATAGTTAAATATAAGATACATTCAATAAAACAACTATTACAGCAATCAAAAACTTAAATAAAAATCCGGTTTCCGACTTTACATTTAGGTGTTTATGCGGTGAAGGAAACCGGATCAGCAGAAGCAATTCCCGAAGCGGGAAACTCAATAAATAGCACTTCTAATTTGCTTCGTGTAAAAATGCCTCACGATTATAAAGTAGATGATTTGGATGAACGCAAACAGTCCAAGTACCAATGCCGATTCAGTAACAAGATTGTAATCAAATAAATTCGACAGCGCGGTCAAAGCGACAGCCCCATGAAGTAAAGCAACCACTATTGGAGCAAAAAACAGGAGTGCCGTCTGACGGTTGATCACCTTCTTCAGCTCTTTTTCCGTCAACCCCATTTTGGCAATGGATTTGAATTTCATCTTGTCCTGGTCAAGATCTGAGTATAACCGGAAATATAGGAAACTTCCAGCCGATACAAAAAATACAATCCCGATAAAAAGACCGATAAATAATACAGGACCAAAGCTTTTATTGATAGTATAAATGGAATAATCAATCGCGCTGAATGTTCCCGGCGAAAACTGATTTTGCAATACCCCCCCGGCTTCGATGATTGCTTCCTCGGAGCCTTGTGTTGCCTGCCAGGTTATATGCGTTTTCGTTTCGACTGGATCCGGTAAAGCATCAAACGTTTCATCAGCCACAATATAATAGGAGAACATTTCCGGCATGACCACTGTCGATATGAGTCGGCTTGGATGGACGCGCTCCCCGTTCTCCAACACAATGGGAACATCCATGAGTCTTTCCTTTTGTTCTGCACCTATCATAACTGTTGAACTATCACCAACGACAACCGCCTCATTTTTACCCACATCAACTCTTTCTTCACCAAGAAGTGCAGCAAAACGATTATACTCCGATTCTTTCGAGATCAAAACTTCAGGTCTTCCACTGTTTTCCACTTCGAAATAATTCAATTCCTCTGAAGCAGTTTCCGTCTGAATATCATATTTGTTTAGTGTTTCCTCAACCGTTCTAGTATGTTCCTGTATCAATGAATCATCCGATTCATAATTGGAGTAGGTGAAAGTATATGGATTCATTTCTTTAACTTCTTTGGTCAAAAAAGATTGTAACCCATACAATGACCCAATTGCACTAAATGCCACAGTGGAAATAATTGCAACCATGAAAAATGTTCTTGCGTTGTCTTTCATGCGAAAGGAGAGGTCCGAGAAAAGCACCATATTTGTTTTTCGCCAAAAAAACCTTTTGTTGCCTTTCAATTGCCTGATCACATAGACGCTTAACTGGGTAAAGAGTAAATACGTACCAATGATTACAATGATAATGACCGGCAGCATGGCAAGAAGAACGCCTTGCCCTTCCACATACAGAGCAGTCGCATAACCTGCAGCAAGCAATATCGCAGCAATAATTGCCAGAATAACAGACGATTTCGGCTCACCTTTCGATTGTTTATCCGCCTTGATCAGGTCAATAAGTTTCCGTGTCCGGAGAATAAATGACACAAACAATGAAATAAACAAAAACAGTACAATAAACGACACAAACGTTATAATAATTGCCCATAACGGAAAGTAAAAGTTAAGGGTTTCATCAATAACAAGCATATTTTCAGCAAACAGAAGAATTGCTTTGGCAAACACCAGCCCGAGTAAAATGCCGCCCAGTGTAGAAAAAAAGCCAATCAGCATATTTTCCATAAAAACCATCAGACGGACCTGCTTTGTTGACATGCCCTGCATCATCAGCAGACCGAATTCCTTCTTCCGTGATTGTAAAAAAGAACTCATCGAATACAATACAAAGAAAAACGAGAAGATGTAAATAATCCCACCGGCAATCGACATGCCATACAATACTTCACCACGAATGGATCCATCCATAAATGCCGGGTGAAAAGCAAAGATGGCAAACGTAAAAAAGACCATCACTGTAAACAGGCTGCTCAAAAAATAAGCAACATACAGGCGCTTGTTGCGGATGACGTTATTGACGGTGAATTGGCGAAAAGTCACTGTCATCCCCTCCCATCAAAGAAAGCGTATCAATGATACTTTGAAAAAAGGTCTGCCGGCTTTTACCATGATGGATTTCCGAATAAAACTTTCCGTCCCGGATGAAAATAACCCGGTCCGCATAACTTGCTGCTTGCGCGTCATGGGTAACGAGCATCATGGTTGCTTTTTCCTGCTCATTCAGATAGGCAAGCATTTCCATGACATCCTTGGATGCCTTGGAATCAAGATTTCCTGTTGGTTCATCAGCAAGCAGGAGTTTCGGCTGATGGATCATTGCCCTCGCTATTGCTGCCCGCTGTGCCTGACCACCGGAAATTTCGTGGGTTCTTTTCGTCAGGATGCTGGAAATACTCAACTTTTCTGCAATGGCAGCTGCTTTCTGTTTCATCTCCTTGACACGTTTTCCGTCCAATGTCAGGGGAAGGACGATATTTTCTTCAACTGTCAACGTATGGAGCAGATTAAATTCTTGAAAGACAAAACCCAATTCCCGTCTGCGGAATTTGGCCAATTCATCCCGGCTCAGACTGTGCGGGTTGTTTCCTTCAATCAGCACCTCCCCGGTTGTCGGCTCGTCGATTGTAGCAACCATATTTAGAAGGGTTGTTTTACCGCTTCCCGATGGGCCCATGATACCGACGAATTCTCCTTTTTCGATACTGAGATTAATTTCTGACAAGGCTCTGAAGGCTACTTTTCCTTCATATACTTTACTTACATTATTAACTTGAAGCATTTTTGTTCTCCTTTCACTTGTGAAAAGTTTCTTTAATTAAAGTATAAGTCGCCTTGTCAGTTAAAACGATCGAACGACCTTTCATTTTCCTTACATTGTTGTAATGTTTTGGGCAGGGGAAAACACAATTCGGAATGTTGTTCCCTTCCCGGCAGCGGTTTCCATCTCAATGCCATGTCCTAAGTAATCAGCAACCTCTTTTACTAAAAATAGCCCCATCCCGGTTGATTCCCGGTAATGGCGGCCATTTTCGCCGGTATAAAAAGCATGAAAAATGCGGCTGCGATCTTCCGGTGGGATGCCAATGCCAAAGTCTTTTACCTCGAAAATAGCCTCGCCCTTACGCTCATATAATGAAATATTCACCTGCTGACTTTTTCCGCTTGAATACTTCACTGCATTCTGAATAAGCTGTGTTATGATAAAATGCAGCCATTTTTCATCTGATTCCACCATGATGCCAGGTCGTTTTTTAAGCAATTTTGGATAAACTTTGCTGCGAATAAAAAAGCGTTTGTTTTCACTGTTGACTTCCTGAATCAGGTTTTCCAATATGACGGGTTTGATTCTGAAATCCTTTTCAATCGTACGGAGGCGCGCCATATATAAAACTGTACTGAGACCATTTTTGATTCGTTCAGTTTCTTCACGAATATTGGATGACTCAGGCTCGTCCAGATCCTGGGCTGTCAGTTCGATTACCGAGAGGGGAGTTTTCATTTGGTGTACCCAGCGGTCAATAAATGTCATATGTTCTTCCTTCCTGGCCTCTGTTTCACCTATCCTTTGTTCATATAACCTGTACTGCGATTTCAGCAGGTGATCAAGTCCTTCAGCAATCGGCTCCTGGCCCGTTTTTTCAAGTGATTCATCCAGTGTGGTCATCGGCCGGCTGAGCCTTTTGTAAAATTTACTTCGAGTCACATAACGGTAGACGAGAAAACAGATGAATAAAAAGATTCCAAGGAAAATAGCATAAAGCAGTGTTTGAACGTCCCGGTAACCATCTAGCCAAAGAATAAAAAATACAAGACCAAACTGCATGACTTGCAGCACAATTAATAATTGGTGGTCTTTGAGAAAAAGCTTCATCCTCTTTCATCTCCGTTCCAGGTGACATGCAGCCGGTATCCTGCTCCCCGGACAGTTTCGATGGCTCCGGTAATCCCTAGTTCCTGAAATTTTCTGCGTACTCGTGTCATGTTCACATTGAGCGTATTTTCATCCACAAATGTTTGATCATCCCATAGTTTTTCCAATAAATCTTCCCTGCCGGCCACACGAGGGTGTCTGTCAATTAGAATTTCAATGATATCTGCTTCTTTTTTGCTCAAATTTACGAAATCCTCTCCAAGCCTTAGTTCCATTCTTTCTGGAAAAAGCTTTAGCCCGTCCAATTGCAGAATGCGTTCCTGATTCCGGACAGCATATTCTCCGTATGCCCGGCGCAATTGACTGCGGATTTTAGCCATCACTACATCTGGATGGAAAGGTTTCGTGATAAAGTCATCTCCGCCATTCTCCAATGCCCTGACCTGATCCATTTCCTCCGTACGGGCAGAAATAAAGATTACCGGACAAGTTGATTCAAGGCGGATTTGCCTGCACCAGTAGAACCCGTCAAAACGTGGAAGATTGATATCCAGGAGCACCAAATCCGGCTGAAACCGGCGAAAACCATCCATCAGGTTTTCAAAATCCTTCTCTGTGAAAACCCCATAGCCATATTTTTCTATAAACGTGTGCAAATAGCCCGCTATCTTTGGGTCATCCTCCACAATCATGATCTTATCCACTGCTACCCCTCATTTCCAGCTTGTTTTATATTATTATAACATTTTAGTCAGCGGGAAATTCAATTTGTGGAATAATATGGGGAACAAACATTCCGTTATGTTAACAGTTATGAATAACATGGGAGGAATTGAATAACTCTATCTGACAGTAGTCACTTCAAACGAACCTGCCAAAAAACTGTATTCCTCAAAGGAGTTTGAAGTTTTTGCAGAAGAAAAAAAAGCATTGAAAATCGATGATATATATTATAATGAAGAGTGGAGAGTACTTTTTCTGTAAAAACACACTAAGATTAGTGGGTAAGGTCATCGACTGGTGACTTTGTCCACTAATCTTAGTATGTTTTACCTTGTTTTTTCAGCTCTGTTATGTGCAAACCTTTCCGCTAAAGGCGCGTCATTCATACCATATTTAAATGACGTCCTGTTTTTTCCGCCGGATTTGGCCTGAAGCAATAAGTTATCTGCATGGACATAGGCTTTTTTAATATCTGCCTGCTCATTTGCTTTATAATAATAGAGACCGAAAGAAGCGCTATAGGGAAAATGCCTATCCTCCACAGCAGCGGGGGAGGCTTCCACATGTGCTCTCATATCCTCGACCAGTTCTGTACACTCCCTGAAGCTCCTGTTTCTGAGGAAAATAGTAAATTCGTCTCCACCGCTGCGAAATAGATAATCGTCTTTTTTCAAAAAACTTTGCAGTGTTGCCGCGTAATGCTGGATTACCCTGTCTCCTACGGCGTGGTTATAATTATCATTAATCTCTTTAAAAGAATCAATATCGGATACGATGATGCCGATTTTTTCATTCGATGCATTTAGCGACTCCATTTTCCTATCCATATATGCCCGGTTATACACCTCTGTTAAGAAATCTGTATAAGCCATTTGTTTAAATTTATCCCGTTCCATTTTATGCTGGGCACTTTTGGATTTTTCCAGGAAAGAGCGGCTTACCAAATAATTCAGCAGGAATAACGCGACAATGATTTCCCAGTGCTGCTCCAAAAGGAAGAGAAATAATAAGCCATTGGAAAAGGCTGTTTTTCCCATATCCAAGACACTTCTTGACTTAATAAATTCCATTGCTTCTTTTTTGGAACTGATACTGCCTGTTATGTAAAAAATAATAATCAGATAAGTATCCGACAGCATAGCTGTAACGATGACCAATAGTATCATCAGAAGCCAGAATCCAAACGGAATTTGCTGAGCGGCCGGATATAAGGCAGTGAACAGAAAAAATGCAATGGAGTTGTTCAGTGCGAAAGAGCCGGTGTTGTAAAAGGTATGTAAAAATTCATCCGGATCCGCTGTATTTGTAATTTTTCGATTAAAATATACGATAAAACGCTGAACAAACTCAAAAATAAATATGCCTAAAGGCCCTGCAAATAATCCAATGGACAGCCCATAGGAAATCCCTTTATCCATATTTACGTTACCTTTTTTCACGATAATATTCAGGTGGGAATAAAGTGTGGAAAAGATCCAGTATAAAATCAAGGCTCGTATGTATACCAAATGATCAACCGGAATCTCTCCATACGAAAAGGCAGTAACAGCAGATAACAAAAACAGACTTATAATAAATAGTTTTAACCGCAGTTTGCTCACCCTTTCGTTCTATGAGTATATTTACCTAATTATAATGATTATATCATAAAAATAGGTATATAGTATCAAGTTTTTAAAATATTTTATCATATTGCCAAGTTTATTTAGAGGACTGGTTACGAAAAGTATAAGTTACAGGTGTGATTTAAAATATTCGCTCACCAGTCAAACCAATAATAGACTAATCATATAACTCAATGCTTTTGGGGAGGATAAAACTAAAATACCTAAAAGAAGGGAAATATGTTTATGAGTGATAGGTCATTTGAAAACAAAAAGCATGAGCAGCTAGAGCAGTTTCGAACCGATGACTCCAACAAAAAGTTGACTACAAATCAAGGGCTGAAAATGTCGGAGGATGAACTTTCCTTAACGGCAGGTGAGCGGGGACCCACACTGATGGAGGACTTTCATTTCCGGGAAAAGATCACCCACTTTGACCATGAACGGATACCGGAAAGGGTCGTTCATGCACGCGGATCTGCTGCACACGGTGTGTTTGAGGTCTATGAATCCATGAAAGAGTATACAAAGGCGGGTTTTCTGCAAAAGCCGGGACAGAAAACGCCGGTATTTACCCGTTTTTCTACAGTGGTAGGAGAAAGAGGATCCTCGGATATTGTACGGGATGTTCGAGGGTTTGCGACAAAATTTTTTACCGAAGAAGGAAATTACGATCTGGTTTCCAATAATATGCCCGTATTTTTTATTCAAGATGGAATTAAATTTCCTGATATCGTACATTCTATTAAACCTGAACCTCATAATGGTATACCGCAGGCGACAGGTGCGCATGATACATTTTGGGATTTTGTAGCAAATAATCAGGAAACCGCCCATCAGGTTCTCTGGTTAATGTCCGACCGGGCAATTCCTCGAAGCTATCGGATGATGCAAGGATTTAGCATCAATACGTTCAGATTTGTGAATGAACAAGGAAAGGCCCGATTCGTAAGATTTCATTGGGTGCCGAAGCTTGGTGTGCATTCTTTTGTGTGGGATGAAGCACAAAAAATCTCCGGTAATGATCCTGACTACAATCGCAGGGATTTATGGGAAGCTATTGAAGACGGGGACTTTCCGGAATTTGAGTTAGGTGTGCAGATCATCGAAGAAAGAGATGAGTTTGCATTTGATTTTGATATTCTGGATGCAACAAAGCTGTGGCCGGAAGAAGATATTCCGCTAAAAATAATTGGCAAATTAACATTGAATCGAAATGTGGATAATTTCTTCGCGGAAACAGAGCAAGTAGCCTTTCATCCGGGACACGTGGTGCCAGGTATCGATTTTACTAATGATCCGCTGCTTCAAGGGCGCTTGTTTTCCTATACAGATACCCAATTAATCCGGCTTGGAGGGCCGAATTTTCATGAACTTCCAATAAATAAGCCGATCTGTCCATTCCATAATAATCAGCGTGACGGCTATTACAGACAGACAATTAACAAGGGCAAAGTTTCTTATCATAATAATTCCATTGCAGCAAACACTCCAAAGCCTGCAACGGAAAAAGAGGGCGGATACGCTCATTATCAGGAAAAAGTGGATGGAAGGAAGGTCCGTTCCCGCAGTGCTACCTTTAATGATCATTTTTCACAGGTTAAGCTCGTATGGAACAGTATGAGTGAAACTGAAAAACAGCATATAATTGATGCATTCAGCTTTGAACTAGGGAGAGTGAAAAGCATGATGATACGGCAGCAGGTAGTGGATATGTATGCCAAGGTGGATTTGGGACTGGCGGCTGCCTTTGCCAGAAATATCGGGGCACAAGTGCCGACAGCAGGTGGATTAAATCTAACAAAATCCTCCCCGGCATTAAGTCAGGCAAATACGATAAAAACAGCTGCGACTCGTTTAGTTGGCGTTATTTTGGATAACGGGTTCGATGATGCGGACGTGAAGGAGATTTTGCATGGATTAAATGCACAGGGGATGAAATATCATATCGTTAGTGAACAACAAGGAAAAGTATCAGGAAGAAACGGAGGAGACATGATGGTTGACCACACTTTCTCCACAACTGATTCAGTGAATTATGATGCTATATATATTGTCGGTGGAACAGCGGAAAGTTCAAAGTTTCATAAAAAGACGACACAGTTCCTGAATGATGCATTTAATCATTACAAGCCGATTGGCGCAACTCATGACGGGGTGAAATGGCTGGAAGAGCTTAATATGAAAGACAGCCCTGGGGTCGTTGTAAATGGTGACAGTAAAGCATTTGTGGAACAATTTACCCAGGCTGTTGCTGCCCATCGCCATTGGGACAGGCAAGTAAATTAGTATGCTAGCAGAAGTGATTAACTCCAAAATAAGGCGCAGTCAAGTTTGGCTGCGCCTTTGTGATACCTTGCTTAAAATTTGGTGCTAATAAAGCAGGATTTTTTCAATTTAAATAGAATTGTAATAGCATACATAATTTTTGAGAGGAGACTTGATTATGGATTTTGGTGTGTTGTCGTTGTTGCCTCCAGTGATTGCGATTGTACTGGCGCTCATTACCCGAAACGTTATCCCTGCTCTGTTTGCGGGTGTATGGCTAGGCGCAACGATGATCTATGACTGGAACCCTTTTATGGGGTTGTATGCCAGTTTCAGTGATTTTATTATACCCAATGTCGGTGACCCATGGAGTGCCACCGTATTGATTTACTGCGGGCTATTTGGTGTTCTCATTGCATTTCTGCAAAAGACGGGCGGGGCACATGCGATAGCGAATGCTATTTCCCGTAAAGTAAGATCCCCCAAAGGTGCACAGGGTTCGACCATGTTATTTGGCATAATTATTTTCTTTGAAGATTACTTTAATGCCTTGACAGTTGGCAGTGTTATGCGTTCTGTAACGGATAAAATGCGTGTTTCCCGTGAAAAGCTTGCCTATATTGTGGATTCCACTTCGGCGCCGATTTGTTTGCTTGGCCCGGTTTCTACCTGGGTTGTCTTTGTTATGGGATTGATTGGAGCACAGTTCGTGGAATTGGGTATATCAGGTTCGGAATATATGACTTATATCTTTACGATCCCATTTAATTTTTATTCTATTTTAGCCATTCTGCTTGTCGGTATTATTATTTTCCTGAAATGGGATTTCGGTCCGATGGCCCAGGCTGAATACCGTGCAAGAACTGCCGGCAAATTGCTTCGTGATGGGGCCGAGCCGTCATCGGATACGGAAATGATGGATGTGGAGATGCCGGAAGATTACACACCAAAAATAAAGAATATGGTTGTACCGCTTATTGTTTTGGTAGGACTAATTCCTCCATTGTTTCTTTGGACAGGAGGGTATCCGGAACAGGATCTGGTTACAGCTTTCGGTGAAGCAGATGGAGCGACTTCCATCTTGATTGCTGCTTTTGCAGCAGGGCTTGTGGCCATGCTGATGGGTATGCAGCAGAAGCTATATTCATTTAAAGAGGCAATGTCCATTATTGTGACCGGCTTCCGCAGTATGACCCTTGTATATATTATATTGGCACTGGCGTGGTCCATTGGCAGTGTCACTTCTGAACTTGGAACAGCAGAATATCTTGTGAATTTTGCTGAACAAACAACATCACCGGCCATTATTCCGTTTTTGATATTTGTGGTTGCATCTATTGTCGCATTTACTACAGGTACATCGTACGGGACGTTTGCGATTATGATTCCAATCGCTATGCCGCTCGCAGTTTCCATGGATATTTCCATTTATCTTGCTATTGCGGCTGTGTTCAGCGGCGGAATTTTTGGAGATCATTGTTCACCAATTTCGGATACAACAATATTGTCTTCAGCAGGGGCATCAAGTGATCATATAGACCATGTAAACACGCAAATACCATATGCGATTACCGCCGGTGTCAGTGGCGTTCTTTCCTTCCTGATTGCGGGTATGACGGGTTCATCTGTAATAGCGCTCGGAACAGGAATTGTTGTACTGGTTGCATTGGCCTTTATCCTCCATAAAATGTGGGGAAAACCTATACCGGATAAATATGAAAAGATGGTGAATCCGGTTAAATAAAAGAAGGGCTGCCGAGTTTCCGGCAGCCTTTTATAATATAAAAAAACAGTTCACAGCAAGCATAAGTTCTTTTTAATCAAGTGGTCCTTATATTTAAATTATCCTTGCTAAACCTCTGTAATTCTATCTCCATGCGTATAAATATTCAAACTGTTCCCCCGGGCAAACCCGACAACTGTGATCCCCAAATCATTTGCCAGCTCCAGTGCCAGTCTGGTCGGGGCTGATTTTGAAATTAAAATACCTGCACCAATCTTTGATACCTTCAATAAAACCTCAGATGAAACCCTGCCGCTGAAAACAATTAATTTATCAGCCATACGGATTTTTTTGTCCAAAACCTGTCCATAAATTTTATCCAGTGCATTATGCCTTCCTATATCTGTTCGGATAAAAAGCAATTCATCAGGTGTGCAAAGTGCTGCATTATGCACTGCCCCGGTTCGTAAAAATTGTTCGGACCCCTCCTGCATGAGACGCATCAGTTTTGCGCTTTTCTCCACAGAAACAGTCATTTTGCTTTGAATCGTTTTGGCTGTACGGACATCACTTTTAAAATAAAATTGCCGGCTTTTTCCGCAGCATGATCCAATAAACCGTTTGGAATGGTCATCAAGCAGAAGCGGGCGGTCAATTTCGGCATAAGCAAAGCCCTGATCCTCATCAACATGGATAGAAGTGATTTCCTCCGTCTTCCGGATGACTCCCTCTGAAGCCAGAAAGCCAATAATCAATTCGCGAAGATGGGTGGGGGAGCAGATCATCGTGGCAAATTCTTCGCCATTTAAAACTATCGTCAGCGGAAACTCTTCTTCTATTTCCACATGGTCTTTTGATGAGATATTTCCATCATAACGGGTAATATCCCAGCCAAGCTGCTTGGTTTGTTCCATTATTTTCACCCTTTAATATTTACAAATGAACTCCCTGGAATCCTTTAACTAACAGGTAGAGCAGTTTTTGCTTTTTCTCGCGATCTGCTGCCATTCTCTTTCATTTATCAGTATACTATAATTCTTCTGTTTTTTCACTGGGAAAACGGGGCTGAAAAGTCCGCTTCCCGGTTAAATGTTTGTGGATGCAGGACGCGAAATAAGTCTTTCTGTTCCGTGTATAAAAGAACGGATAGACTCTTAAACTAAGCATGATTTTATTCTGGAAATGGGGTATAGATAATATGGAATTTGCTTGGATATGGAAATCCGTTCTCATTGTTTTAGGAGGGACATTTTTACTCCGGCTTGCCGGCCGAAAGTCCATCTCCCAGATGACACTGACGCAAACTGTTATTATGATCGGGATTGGTTCCCTATTGATTCAGCCGCTTGCAGGAGAAAACATTTGGGTTACATTGGGAGTAGGTCTCATGCTGATTTTAACGCTGATAGTGATGGAATATGTACAAATAAAATTCAATTTTTTTGAAAAGTTGATTACCGGCAGTGCTAAAGTAGTGATCGAAAACGGGGTGCTGAATGAGAAAAATCTGAGGAAAATGCGGCTGACAGTAGATCAATTGGAAACAAATTTACGGCAGAAAAATGTGTCTAAAATCAGTGATGTCCAGTGGTGCACACTTGAGCCCAACGGACAAATCGGATTTACATTAAAACCACAAGCGCAGCCTGTAACTAAAAAGGACTTTTACGAGTTTACCAAGGAAATAAATCAGCGGCTCGATCAGATTGCCCCGCCATCACGTTCCATGCACTTACCGCAGCCCGACAGCAAGGAAAATATTTTTTCGGAAGTGGAACAAAAAAAACATACAACACCCCCGCCTGAACATTTACAGTGAGGGGGTGTTGAGTTTGTTTTTAATCTCCTGCCGCTAAAATTACCGGCAGTCTAACGGTTAAACAAAGCTTTAACATCTACGTTTTCCCGCTTTTCCGGCGGTGTTTCAAACATTGGTTTACTCGTAAACCCAAATATGCCGGCGATCAAATTACGGGGAAACGTAGCAATTAACTGATTATATTTCCCTGTATGGGAGTTGAAATTTCGGCGTGCTGCCTGAATTTGCTCCTCGATATCATTAATGGAACGCTGAATGTGCAAGTAATTTTCATTAAATTTTAATTCCGGATACCGTTCGATTCTGGCCATAGCCATTGGTATTTCACGCTGCATGTTAATATGGGCTTTTAGTTTTTCATCCATATTATGGGCACCAACAATACCTTCTCTGAGTCCGATAATTTTTTCATATCCCTCAATCTCTTTATCGGTCGCAACCCGTGCAGTTTGGATAAGGTTATCCAATTGATCGACACGCTTCATAAGAAATGCATCTAAATCACCAAAAGCATTTTCCACATTTACTGCCTGTTTTTTCATCTGGTTATAGCTTATTACGAAAAATAACGCAAGTACGGCCGCAATGCCGATAGCTACAAACATTCCCATTCTCTTACATCCTTTCTAACGCTTATTCTTTGTTCCAGATACGTAAATTCAAGTTCAATTCATCTACAAGCTCCAATGCAATATTGATATCGGAAAAGTAGCTTTTAATCAAGTCTTTATTTAGCGGCAGCAGCAGGTTAAACTCAAAGTGTTTCTTTTTCGTAGGGAGCATGAAATACATTTTCCCGTTGCGAAACGAGAAATAGGGGGCTGTTTCAAAATAACTTTCCGTTGTTGAATTACTTGCAGCACTCAGCCCCATTTGAAATGCTTCTTTAATTGATTTTGGCTGCTCCTGTGTTTCCTGCTGTTCGGCTTTTTCCGGTTCTCTTGTCGTGAATTCCATCAGCCTGTGCATGAAATTAGGCGTCAAAATGTATCTGGCGGTAATCTGATCGGTTGTCCGAACCGTGAATTTGTCCATGAATTCGATGTTTTCCAGATTTACTTCTTCTAATTTGTTCTCGCTGTTGGAATCAAATATGGATGGCAAAATATTTATTTTTCTTTTCTTTGGCACCACAATCGTCAAACCATCAAAATCTTTATTATAATCGGCAATAAAGAATAATCCCTGGAAGATGGTATGTACGCGTTCTTTTGTTTTGCCGTTTTTATCCCGGTAGCGTTCTACTTTTTGTGCATGCACTTCTGAAAAGGAAAGGTCTGTTTTCGTTGGATTGCCGTCAATATCCTGCACTTCTTTTTTGTCGCTCCCGACAAAACCTTTAATCAAATCATCCCCGGAGTAACGGTCGGGATTGTTTTTAAAAATATTTGACCGTATAAATTGCTTTTTTGCCAGATACTTTCTTGGTTCATATGTAAAGTTTTGATTTAAAAAATGAACAAGATCTGTGACGACTTCCTCTTTAATTTTCTGGGAAAGTGCTTTTCTTTGTTTCCTTACATCTGAAAACAAATAAGCGCCATAAAGTACAACAGCAGCAAAAGCATAAAAAGCTAAGTCCGATAAAAATATATAAATAAGTATTAAACCTGCAACCGGCAGGATTAGCTTTTTTGCCTGGCCTTTTGCCAAATCCATTGTTTTCAGGCGCTCTTTTTCCAATGCTTCCACTTTTGGCTTCAGCTCATTTTCATAATACAGTTCAAATTCTTCATCAGTTTTGGAAAAGCGCTCCAACTGATACATTTCATCAATATTTTTCATTTCACTCCTCCTTTTCTAGTATATAAATACTATATCAAATTAGCGAGTAAAACAATTAGAAATATTAAAAATAGAACTTAATACCCATGGTTAACCAAAAAAATCCAGCCAAACAAAAAGACCAGCTCCAATGCTGGCCCGGGGACGCGGGGACAGGTTAACTGTCCCGGTTGATTTAATCCTATTATATCACTTTGGGACAAGGGACCTGTCCCCGTGTCCCACTAAATGACGCCTTGTTCGATCATGGCGTCGGCTACTTTTTGGAAACCGGCAATGTTTGCTCCGGCAATCAGGTTTCCTTCCTGGCCGTATTCTTTCGCGGCTTCTACACAATTTTGATAGATTGATTTCATTATTTCCTGAAGCTGGGCATCGACTTCATCAAAACTCCAGGACATGCGCATGCTGTTTTGTGCCATTTCCAATGAAGAAGCAGCCACACCACCGGCATTTACAGCCTTGGCGGGTCCGAATAATACGTCACTTTTCATAAAAACTTCAATGGCTTCTGCAGTAGATGGCATATTAGCTCCTTCTGCCACAGCTTTTACACCATTTTCCACAAGCTGTTTTGCGGCTGTCTCATCAATTTCATTTTGTGTTGCACATGGAAGTGCTACACCGCAGGGGACAGACCAGATTCCTGTACATCCTTCTACATAGGTTGCACTTGGATGCTCCCGTACATAATATCTAATCCGATCCCCGTTTCCTTCTTTCAAGCGTTTTACCGTCTCCACATCGATGCCGTTATAATCAAAAATATAGCCGTCTGAATCACTGCAGGCAATTACTTTCGCCCCCAGTTCTATTGCTTTTTCCATGGCATAGATGGATACATTGCCCGATCCGGAGATAACAACCGTACTGCCGTTTAATGTCATTCCATTTCCTTTTAACATTTCCTGCAAAAAGTAAACAGTGCCATATCCGGTTGCTTCTTTGCGGGCCAGGCTCCCGCCATAATTTAACCCCTTGCCTGTCAGCACCCCTGCCTGAAAGCTGCCGCGGATTTTTTTATACTGCCCGAACATATACCCGATCTCCCTGGCACCGACACCAATATCCCCTGCAGGTATATCAACATCGGGACCAATATGTTTTGAGAGCTCCGTCATAAAACTTTGGCAAAATCGCATAATTTCGTTATCCGATTTTCCTTTTGGGTCAAAATCCGCTCCGCCTTTTCCGCCGCCAATCGGCTGACCGGTTAGGGAATTTTTAAAAATCTGCTGCAGTGCCAAAAATTTAACAATACTTAAATTTACTGATGGATGAAACCTTAAGCCACCTTTATAAGGTCCCAGCGCACTGTTGAATTGTACACGGAAACCTCGATTTACTTGCACTTTTCCCTGATCGTCAACCCATGGCACACGAAATGTTATCACTCTTTCCGGTTCCACAAGCTGTTCCAATATGTTTTTCTCCATGTATTCGGGTTTTTTGGCGAGGATAGGGATGAGGGATTGAAAAACGTCCTTGACGGATTGATGGAATTCTTTTTCATTTGGATTTCTCTCTATTACTTTCTCATAGACCTTATTCATATACTTTTGAACTTTTTCTTCTTTGCTGGTCATCTTCATTTCTTTGGTTATTGTCATATGTCACCTGATACCTCCCATATTACTAAGATTACCGTTATTAAAAAGCAATATTCTATTTATGCAGTAAACAAAGTATTTATGCATTCTGTTGTAATCTGGTTTTTTCCGTTCCATCCATAATTTAAACCAGTAAGAGTGCATGTTATAAACATCCTCGCATCGAAAATGTATTGCTTTAATTTTACAATAATTTACTCATCTAAACAATATCTTTTTTAGATGTAATCCATGCCGGAATGAGATAAGATTAATATGGGTGATTATAAATGGAACTGCGGCAAATTCATTACTTTATTGAAGTTGCGAAAAGAGAACATATAACAGAGGCGGCAAATGCCTTGCACGTTGCTCAGTCTGCTGTCAGCAGACAAGTGTTTAATCTGGAGAAGGAGCTCGGAGTAGACCTTTTTGTCAGGGAGGGGCGCAATGTACGGTTAACCCCGATTGGCCGAGTCTTTTTGGAGCATATGGAGAGAGCAGAGAATGTCATCAGGGATGCTGTCCAGGTAGTAGAAGAATTTAATGACCCTGAGCTTGGTACCGTGCATATTGGCTATCCGAGCAGTCTGGCAACATATATTTTGCCAACAGCCATATCTGCCTTTCGCGATCGTTATCCAAATGTGAAATTCCAGTTGAATCAGGGATCTTATTATGATTTAAAAGAAGCGGTGATCCGAGGGGAGAGCAACATGGCAATTCTCGGTCCACTTCCGCAGAATGAAAAAAAACTGGAGACTTCCATATTATTTACAGAAGGTATCAATGCTCTCGTGCCGATAAGCCACTCCCTTTCCGGAGCCTCAGCCATCACGTTAAATCAGCTCCGGGAAGATGCTTTTATTTTGTTTCCGGAAGGGTATGTGCTGCGTGATTTGATTGTTAATGCTTGTAAGCAGATGGGGTTCACACCGAATGTCACTTTTGAAGGAAAAGACATTGATGCCATTAAAGGCCTTGTCTCTGCAGGTCTTGGCATTTCCCTCGTGCCGGAAATTACATTGATTGACCATGTACCGCGCGCAACAAGAAAAATTCCGGTAATGGAGCCAAACGTATCCCGGACAGTAGGCGTCATTGTACCAAAAGATCGGCAGCTGCTGCCGACAGAGAAGCTGTTTTATGACTTTCTAAAAGAATTTTTCCAGCGGCTGGAGCGATTTCAGCATTAAAGAATTTTTGGGGAGGTATGCCATATTATAAATACCCTTTGATATGAGGGTGGATAGACATTTTAATAAACTTCTGGTAAATGAAAACATTTTTGAATTTTGAAGGATGATTAAAGAAGCTGTCCCACCAAGGACAGCTTTATTATCCAATCATTGAAAATAACTTTTCAGCCCATCTGTCACCGCCTCGGCAACACTATTATGATAATCTTCTGTTTGTATAACAGCAAGATCATTTGGATTGGTCATAAATCCGAGCTCCAAAATAACCGATGGGGCAGGATTATTGCGTAAAACACGATAACTGCCCTGCATGACACCCCTGTTATGAAGAGTCAGATTTGATGATAATGAAGATTGCATGGCATCAGCCAATTCCCTGTCGGCAGTGGAATTAAAATACGTACTCACCCCGCTTGTGGCAATCACCGGAAAAGAATCGTAATGCAAACTGACGAATGCATGCGTATGATAGTCCCGGCTGATGCGGACCCGATCGTCAAGGGTAACATAATAATCACCTGTCCGAGTTAAAATAACGGTTGCTCCTTCATCCCGCAGCTTTTGGGCAACATTATCAGCAGTCTGTGTGACAAGGTCTTTTTCATGTATTTTTCCAACCACAGCCCCAGGATCTTTCCCTCCGTGTCCGGGATCCAGCACAATATTATACCCGGAAAGGGGGTGATTAGTCGTGCTTACTCCAGCGGTCTCACTTTTTGTTTCTTCTGCCTGATTGTCCTTTTTTGCAGTTTCTTCCGGCTTACGCTCGTCAGCTGTTTCATCTGTTACTCCTGAATCAGTCAGCCACCCGGCAATCCAGCCGCTTGACCCGTCTCCCAGATTTACATTATGCCAGCCGCCTGAAGTTTCCAGCAAACTATATGTATCTCCTGATGTCGTAAACCCGATAATAGAATGATTGGTTCCGGGACCGGACCGTATATGCACCCCTGAAGCTGTTACTGTTACAGATTGTTCTTTACTGACTTGTCCGCTGTCCGATAGCTTTGTGGCATAATATGCAGCAAACCAGGCTTCTTCACCGCCATAATAGGTCTTTGCCCAGCCATACTGTTCTTCAAATACCATCACACGGTCGCCTTTTTCCAACTGGCCGATGACATCCGCCTGTTTGGAAGGCGCTGCTCTGACATTCAGCTTTATGTCCCCGACCTCGTAAACATCCCCGTTTTCTGCTACACTGGTAACCGGGTGAAGGGAAGATATTGCCAAAAGTAGCAGCAGCAACACTCCAATCCCCGTGGCTGTTCGATATACCATTTGCCGCAGCCTCCTTGCTGTAGTTAAAATTCTATAAAAGATGCAGGTTAAATCTATGTAACCTGGTTTGAGAGAAATTAAACTTGTAAATTGGAAAATGAATCATTAGGACTACTATTTGGTGATTGGGAGGCATAAATTGTTCTGAGCCTGGTTAGGGTTAGAAAAGGGGAGGGGTTATACGCTGCATCCAATCTTAACCGTATATCATCCATTGCCGCTGGGACAAATCATTTTGACGGTTTCCCTTGTGCAGGCGTTTTCTGGTATTTTGTCTTTTATCTATCGGGGAAAGGAAAAAACAGATAAAGGGTTTGCGGTTATGTATCATAAGCTTAGTTACCGGAGGAAGCTTATCCGGGGCATTTGGATGACGCCAATAGGTTTTGCTGTTTTATTTTTGGTATTCAGAATAGCGAATATCCACCCTGCAACAGAGATTATTGTTTATGTTATTATAGCAATTTTATTTACAGGCGAATTAACCTATAATTATATTAAATGGAAAAGGCATGAAAAGATAGATGAAGAGCATTAATGGTTGTCGGGTCTTATTGATACATCATGGATGAATGCAATTGACTGATGCAAGGGAGGTGAAGTGATGAATAAATATGTAAAAAATATGGCGATATCAGGTATTGTTGTTATATTTTTATTTCTTGCCGGCCCCGCATTTTCCATTCCATTTGGGATCGCGCATGGATTTATACTGATGACAGGTGTTTATGCCATCTATTTGAATTATAGGGAACTGGCTCTCAAACATGGTCTGCGAATGTAAAAAACTGTCCGGGAAAAATATCCGGACAGCTTTCAAGGTTAATGAAGTTCTTTTATTAACTGTGCTGCAGCCTTCAGTGCAGCTTCATCATTTCGAATCTCCCCCGGCTTTCTTGCTTCTCCGATCACATAGTCCTCAAAGCGCATTCCGTAAAACTGGCAAATATAATTGAATTGCTGGACTAACGGAAGTCCTTTTACTTTTGGATGATCTCCGCCGACTGCAATAAGATATGCTTTCTTTTTTCCCAGCTCACCTCTGAAATGGGTGTAGTCCGGATCTCTCATAATTTGGGACCAGCGGTCAATATAGGTTTTCAGCGGACCCGACATCCCGTACCAGTAAATCGGTGTTGAAAATACAAGCACATCATGTTCAAGCATAAGGTCAATCAGTTTTTCATGATCGTCGTTTACCTCAGGAAAGCCTTCCTCCGAATGACGTTCATCCACAATCGGTTCTATGTTGTAATCGCGTAAAAAAATGTGGGTTCCCTTTTCTTTGGGAATCGCCTGATAGGTTAAGTATTCCGTATTTCCGTTTAATCTGGTGGAACCATGGATCACTGCAATCTTCAATGAATCACCTCTCCTCAGCTTTTGTTTTGAGTTTAACATGAATGATCCCAATATTACAGCGTATGTTTTTGATCCCGATTTAGAAATAATTAATGGAGATGGATAAGTTGGGAGTATGTCAAAAATGTATATCACCCCCAAATGACACCGTCCAGGAGAGCCCGGCCATTTATAGAAACTTCTGTTATAATTAATATACGAATTGTATAAGTATCACTTTATAAGGCGATTATTTTAATGACGAATAACATTGGCTTCCAGTCATTTTTTTATGATCATATGAGGGAGGGGTCGCCGGTGAATAGGATGGATATAAAAGACTTAAATGCCTTTATTTCAAAAAACAAGAATAACGTGGAGCAAAAAATGCTTCGGGAAAAATGCAATGGAAGAAGCAGCCGCACAAGGCCCCGTGACCCTGATGAAATAAAAATTCTTGATTATTTATGCCAAAAAAACTGGGAAGAAGCAGAAGCGTCCGGAAAAATAAAGTACCTGAGTGAACGGGTGTGGTATTATGAGTTCGATTGATGAGGCAAAGCAGAAACTGAGTGAATTAAAGCATAAAAGTAAATTTGAAAAAATGGTTGGTGCTGCTGCGGTATTGACAGGCCTTCTGGAAACGCACCACATTAAACCAGTTATTGTCGGGGGACTTGCTGTAGAGATTTATACTCGGGGGGACTATACTACTGTTGATATCGATGTCATCATTAGTGACCGGGGTTTAGCGGCTGAACTGCTCCGGCAGCTGGATTTTATCAAAGCAGGACGGCATTTATACCATGAAACATTAATGGTCAGCATTGAAATTCCAAATAATGTATTGGAAGGTGCAGACGAAAATCGCATTATTCAACTGGAATTGGAGGATAAACAAAAGGTCTATGTCATTGGCATTGAGGATATTATTTTAGATCGTTTGCGGGCATGTGTGCACTGGAGATCAACTTCAGACTGTGAATGGGGGAGAAGAATGCTGCTTCTGCATAGGGAGCGATTGGACATGGCATATTTAAAAAAGACTGCCGCCAGTGATTCAACGGCAGAAAAATTGCAGGAATGGCTGCAGATAGATTGAAGCATAGTGTCTGCGCATAAGGAAAATAAGGCAGCAGGCTACAAGATAAAAAAAGCTGTATACTCCTATTGAAATACAGCTTTTTCCCATGCCGAAATAGTTTACAAAAACTTAACCTCCACTTAGCATTCTCTTCATACTAATTTTGTATGATGTACATAGAAACAGACAACATCCTTGGAGGTGCGGTCAATGAGATTCCTCGCAAAAGTTAGTATATGTACTGTCGCTGTGCTTTTGTATTACTTTTAAGGATAAAGTTATAGTCTGTCCAAATAATAATCGCAGAAATTTGTATGATTTCACATATACCCCAAATTGGCTCCATCACTAAAATCTGGAGCCCCCATTTTTGCAGTCCCGCTTCCTCCTGGAAAGCGGGGCTGTTTTAATTGTTACAAAAACTGCTTTGTTTCAGGCTGAACAAAAATGCGGTCAGGCAAAACATCATATGCATGACCGCATGTATTTTACTTTCCAATCAGGCCCGGATCCACTTCCAAATCTCACCGGGCGTAGCATTCTTCCCGTACAATAAAATCCCGACTTTAAATATCTTCCCTGCCAGCTTCATAAACAGCCAGACACTCACGATTAAGATAGCAAGTGCAATAATAATTTCCACCCATGGCCATTCATCAAGCAGGGACAACCGCATGATCAATACTCCCGGCGAAGTAAATGGAATATACGTGCCGATTTGTGCCATCAGGCCGTTTGGATCACTAAACACAGGGCCGATAAAGATAAACGGCAGAAATGGCAGCATCATGACCATCCCCTGGAAGTTCCCGGCGGTGGTCACATCTGTCATTGTAGCACCGACACCGACAAACACGGCTGCAAAAAGCAAATAGCCAAGTACGGAAATCAGCAGCAATAACGCAAGTTCGGGAACGAGTGCATAATCCATAAACGGAAAGTCAACTTGCCATATGAGGATTGGCAGAATGATCGCAACGGAAATTACCGTCTGGATAAGTCCCAGGACGAAATAACCGATAACTTTTCCTTGCATTAATTCACCTGGGGTAACCGAAGACAGGATAATCTCTGCAATTTTATCCTTTTTCTCGAGTGATGCACTTTGGAAAATGGCCATTCCGGTAAACACAATCGACAGATAAATAAATGCTGCAAAAATACCGGGGATAGCCCGTTCGGCGGATTCTCCCGTAAAGAGTCCGGATTCAGCTGTTCCGGAATCTCCTCCATTACCGCCTATTGCTGCTGAAGATGTTTCCTCAAAGGAAACCCCCCTGAAAATAAAGGCAAGTTCTTCTTCCGATAATCCCAGCTGAGCCATTTGCATGGTCTGAATTGGTGTCTCAAGCAGCTGCACCTGATTTGTGAAAAATTGATCGATATCTTCGCTTGTATAAACGGGCACTACACCGTCCTCCAGAGCCCGTTCATCAATAAACAGGTAGGCTGTATCCTCATTGTCTTCTAGTGCTCCTTCCATATCAGCCTCAGCCAGATCGGTCTCTTCCAGGTTCCAATCAAACCCGCTTTGCTCCACAGTCTCTTCAATTGCAGGGAAGATTTCCAGCTGGTCGTTGATAAAGACGTCAACCTGTTCTGTCTCTGTCTCATCACCGCCGCCGATCCAGGAAAACAAGGCATAAAAGCCAACCATAAGCACTGGTGTTAAAAATAATCCAATTAAATAGGTTTTGTTTTTCATATTCCGTTTAATTTCCCATTTGGCCACTTTTTTTGTGTTACGCATGTACTTCACCTTCTTTTTGCAGCAGGTTTTTATTTGTCGCAATATCAATGAAAATTTCGTGCAGGGTAATCCGGTCCAGTGTTAATTCCTGGATGTTCACCTGTTCAGGTATGACTTTTAACCATTCGTTCGGATGTACATCTTTGGACAGATAAAGCACGAATTTTTCCTCGTTTTGTTCCACACGCTCAACCTGCGGAATGTCCTCCAACACCCGCAGATCATTTTTTCCGCGAATGGTACATTTGAAATTGGCATATTGCGTTTTTACATCATCCATTGTTCCATAAATTACTTTCTGACCTTGGTGAATCATGAACAGCCGGTCTGCCATCTCCTCGACCAGATTCATTTGGTGGGAGGATAATAATATGGCGGTTCCATCCTCAGCAAGCTGGCGGATTTCCTCTTTGAACAGCTCCTGACTGACAGGGTCCAGTCCGGAAAAAGGTTCATCCAGAATAAGCAGCTCCGGCTCATGAATCACTGATGCAATAAATTGCACTTTTTGCCCCATCCCTTTTGACAGCTCTTCCATGGAGACTTTGTCTTTTCCCTCCAGGTCAAATTTCTTTAAATAAGCAAGTGCACGCTGCTTCGCCTTATCAAGCGGATAATCCTTCAATTCTGCCAAATAGAGTAAAATATCCATGACACTTACATTTTTATACAAACCACGTTCCTCAGGCAGATATCCGATTTTATGGCGCGGAATTTCCTTTCCGTTCATTTCCCGAAACCGGATCGCGCCCTCATCAGGATACATAATTCCCATAATATTTCGGATGGTGGTGGATTTCCCGGCGCCATTCGGACCGAGAATAGCCATGATTTCTCCTCTTCGGACATCAAAGGAGATGTTGGAAAGCACTTGTTTGTCTTTAAATGACTTTCCGAGGTTTTCTACGGATAACATTGTTTCCATGTGTGTATTCATCCCTTCCATTTTTAGTTGGCAGCAGTTTTTTTCCGGTTATAAAATGACAAAATTATAAAATAAGTCCATTTGAAAAAAACCGTTTGTCACGACAGCAAAATAGCAATAATTTCATCCAAATCCAGTTTAGCAGCATCCATGCAGATTAAGTTATTTTCCGAAAAGTACTTCTCGGCAGCCTCCGGATCATTGGAAATAATCATTTGTTGTTCCCGTGCAATTTCGCCCGGTACAGCTGCAGCCGGGAGCTCATCTTTCATCCAGTAGCGCGTATGGCTCTCTTTCAATGTTTCCTTTTCAAAAGTCCCAACCATTTTCCCATTCTTTAGTACGGATAAGTAATCTGCAAGTTTCATGATGTCTTCGGATTGATGGCTGGCCATGACGATGGCCCGTTCACCTTGATCCATCCAGTCTGTCAGCAAATCTATAATTATTTTTTTGGATGGGATGTCAATCGACGCTGTCGGTTCATCCAGTAATAATATTGGTGTGTTCCTCGGCAGGGTTAATGCCAGATTGAGCTTTTGCTGCACACCCTGGGAAAGTTTGCCAAAACGTTTGTTCAATGGAATATTTAATGCTTCTGCCATTTGGTTAAATAAGTTTTCATCCCAATCCGGATATAGCGGGGCAATAAAACTTTTAAGCGTTTTTCCGGTAAAAGCATTCCAGCCGACCACTGTTTGCGGCTGATAGGAAATATGGTTTTTCCAGCTTTCATCCTGGCCTCCGACAGAAGTATCAAAAATTTGAATGCTTCCTTGATCTGCCTTAGCTAAATGCATCATTAATTTCAGGATCGTGCTTTTCCCTGAACCGTTATTTCCGATTAGGGCAGTAATGGTTCCCGGTTCAATTGTCAAGTCAATTGGCCCCAGTTCAAATTCATCTATTGTTTTTTTCACACCGGTGATACTTGCTAGATCCTTCATGGTTATTTTCCCTCCCTTTTATGGGCTTCAAGTACTTCTTGAAATATATTTTCAATTTGAGGATACGTATAATCATAGTTTCTTGCAATCGCTACCGCTTTTTCCATCGATTGATAAACGGATGAAACCTTTACCTGCTGTTTAAGGGATTGATCAATTTCCGCAACGAAGGTTCCTTTTCCCTGCGTTGTTCGTATAAATCCTTGGCTTTCCAGATCCTGATAAGCGCGTCTAATGGTAATCACACTCGTTTCCAAATCCTTCGCAAGCGCCCTGATCGATGGCAAAGGCGTGTCTGCAGGTAAGTGTCCACCGGCAATCAGCGCTTTTAATTGATTTTCAATTTGATGGTAAATAGGCTCCCGTGAATCCTTCGAAAGTCGAATGGGCAGCTCCATCGCAAACACTCCTTTCCGGGTTACAAGTAATCGATCTTGTCCATCTTTCTTTTCATATAAAATTTATAGTGGTGGTAACCTGCTATTGCCAGAATAATGGAAATAGCGCTTGACAGTATTGGCCAATTTTCTGCGAGAGCAATAGACCAATAGATGATCCCATTACCAAATAAAATATGAAAAAATGTAAACACGAGAAATACTCCGGTAAAAAAGAGCAGGTTAAATATAACGATGAATGCGTCATTCTTTGCAGGAAACTTTTCTCCCGCGTCACCGTATGGAATGGCATATCCGACATAAACACCGAAAGCGAACCACATAATAGCAAATGTAATAAACGAACCAAAAGATAAAATACCCTGGAGTGGAGAAATGGTATACAGTGCAACTACGGTTAAAAGCTGAAATGGAAATGAATAGAAAAAATGAATAATAAATCTGCTCTTAACCAGTACTTCCTGACTAATCGGGAGCTGGTTTTGCATCACCAAAATGGGTGAAGCCATCAGGTCTCCATTAATTTTTTGGATCTGAAAATCCTTTGGTGTCATCCAGACTGGGGCAAAACTAAAAATTAAAATGAATATTAAATCGAAGAATACAAAGCCATTATCCATATAGGCATCAAATGTGCTGACAAGTGTATAAATGAGAAACAAAACAAAAGCAAGCGCAAATAAAAAGCTGAACACAGATGCTTTTAATTCAAGTTTTGCAATAGTAAATGCCTGCTTCCAGCCGTTCATAGAGCATAACCTCCTTAAAACTGTTAATGTGTGTATATCTATATACACAGTATATCATGTTTTTGGAAAAGTCAATAGGGAAGGAAGATAATTTTTGCAAAAAAATGTCATACCAGGAACAATACATGTTGTCCACCACTGGACAAATACGGGTACTGCGGCAAGTAGTGACATAAGGAAATTAATCGCTAATCAAATCGGCCGACCACAGGAGAAAGACAGTATATCTAGTCGGGACAAACGTATTATAGGTTTAACTTTTCTTATCAGATAATTATTTTAGTGGAGAGAGATCACACAGCCACTAACCTCCAGTATGTTATTAATCTATTAAATAGGTAAGATATGATAATTACCTGTTAATCATATATTTTTAGAGCTAACCACCATTGTTCACTACCTCACAATATTGACAAAAAGCTTTGGCTAAAATGTGAAATATTACACATATTATATACACTAAAAGTAATTACGTGCTATTATATAAATGTACCAAATACATTATACATTTAAATATGTGAAATTATGAGCATATAAATTAACTTTAAAGGGGTTGGAACTCATGATGAATTTTCTTCGGAATAGTAAAATCGCTGCGGGTCTCCTGGTGTTTTTAAGGGTTTATATCGGATACCAGTGGATGGTTGCCGGTTATGGGAAAATTACAGGCGGTCAATTTGATGCTTCAGGATACTTACAGGGAGCTGTTGCAGCCTCAGGCGGTGATAACCCGGCCGTACAGGCATGGTGGGGAACATTTTTGGAAGCAGTCGCTTTGCCAAATGCAGAATTATTTACATTCCTTGTTATGTGGGGAGAATTACTGGTCGGTATGGCACTTATTCTGGGCATTTTTACTAACTTCTCCGCATTAATGGGTATCACCATGAACTTTGCATTCTTATTCAGCGGCACTGTCAGCACCAATGCACAAATGGTTTTGATTACCGTGTTCATCATTGCTGCGGGAGCCAACGCCGGGAAATATGGTTTGGATAGATGGGTTATTCCTTTCTTAAAAGAACGTACAACAATCATCAAAAAAAGAAAACAGGACAAAGAAGTAGCAGCTGCATAATTCATTTACGGAACAAAACACAGCATGCTGAAATTACATTGGGCATGCTGTTATTTTTTTTGCAGTAATCCAGGGAATTAAAGTATAAATATGAATTGACGTTAGTTCTCATATTTTTTCATGACACAAAAATTCAATTATTACGAGAAACGTTCCGTTCAAAAAAATCAGTATACAAAAAGCTTTCCCTTTTTCGTATGCAAAACAGTTTTGCTTTATCTCGACATTAAGGACAAACTGCTTATCTTTTCCCAAACAGGTTTAATTATTCTCGCAATCGTGAAAAATAAGTAATAACCAGCGAGAAAAGGGGCGAGTGTTATGAAACGATGGTTGTTAATATTGTTTGTAATTATGTTTGCTGCCATATTGGCAGCATGCGGAGCAAATAATGAAGATGAAGAAGACATAGATGAAAATACCGAAACAGAAGAGGATGCTGCAAGCGAAAATGATGAGCAGGGTAATCAGGACGAAGCAGGCAGCACAGATGAAGAAATGCCGGATAATGCTGCAGCAGAAGAAGAAGTACTCGTATCGATGGAGGACGCTGAAGGCAACGTTGTAGCTACAGCCACACTCACAGAAGGAGATGAAGGCGTAAATATTTTACTGGACGCCGAGGGTCTCCCAGCCGGGACAAAGGGATTTCATATTCATGAAAATGCGGAGTGTGAAGCACCTGACTTTGAATCAGCAGGCGGTCATTATAATCCGACTGATGCAAACCATGGGTTCGATGACCCTGATGGACCACATGCCGGAGATCTGCCAAACATCGAAATTCAGGAAGATGGAACAGCAAGTGAGGAAGTAACTGCTGACATGGTCACCTTGGACAGGGAAGGAGAAAATTCTCTTTACGCAGATGGAGGTACTGCTCTGGTTATTCATTCGGATGCGGATGACTATGTATCACAGCCTGCAGGAGATGCCGGAAACCGTATTGCCTGCGGTGTTATCAGCGAATAAATCTCGGCTGCCCGGCCGGCGTTCAGTCCCGGGCTCTAAGTGCACATGAAGAAAGTATAAAGTTTCAAATGTTACGGTGGATCGAGGAACTACAGAGCAGTATAAAAAGACCTAAATACAAGCATCCCCATTTCACTTCCTGACACACTCATGTATAATATAGTTCGAGTGAATGAGAAAGGGATGCTTATTTTGCGTACTGAATCCAATCAAACTGCAGTGAAGCCCGACAAAATATGGACCCGGGATTTCGTGTTCATTTGTCTGGCGAATTTTTTTGTGTTTTTCGGCTTCCAAATGACATTGCCGACGATTCCGTTGTTTGTGAAGGAGCTTGGAGCCACGGATCAGTTTGTCGGAGTGATTGTCGGGATTTTTACATTTTCTGCGCTGCTTCTGCGTCCTTATGCAGGGCATGCGCTGGAATCCAAAGGCAGACAGTTTGTTTACATGTTTGGTCTTGCGGTATTTGTACTCTCTGTGGGTTCCTTTGCATTTATAACGAGTATTGCTTTATTAATTATCATGCGGATTATCCAGGGGGTTGGCTGGGGTTTCTCCACAACGGCAGGAGGGACGATTGCAACGGATTTAATACCACCTAAACGGCGCGGGGAAGGTATGGGTTATTTTGGTTTATCTGGAAACCTTGCCCTGGCATTTGGTCCATCTCTTGGTCTCACCCTTGTTGGTGTCATTTCCTTCACCCAATTGTTTTTAATCTGCGCTGCATGCGGTCTTGTTGCTTTTTTATTATCAAGCAGGATTCGCTATAAAAAAGCAGTGCCGCCAGAGCATAGAACAGCTGCTGTGAAATTTGATATCTTTGAAAAAACAGCAATACAGCCTTCCGTGCTATTATTTTTCATTACTTTTACCTTTGGCGGTATTGCTACATTTTTGCCGCTGCATGCGATAGAAAAGGGTGTGGCAGGCATTGAATCCTACTTTTTGGTGTATGCCTTATTTTTAATGCTTTCCAGAACATTTGCGGGAAGAATTTATGATCGAAAAGGACATACTTATGTATTCCCGCCTGGGACGATCTTAATTTTTGCGGCCATGTTGTTATTGGCCTGGCTGCCAAGTACGACTGTATTGCTTATTGCCGCAGCACTTTACGGCATGGGTTTTGGAACAGTACAGCCGGCACTTCAGGCGTGGGCAGTGGATAAAGCACCGGGGAACCGGAAAGGAATGGCCAATGCGACGTTCTTTTCCTTTTTTGATTTGGGCATCGGAATCGGGGCAATCGTATTTGGCCAGCTGGCCTATTTATTCAACTATGGCATTATATATGTTGTTTCCGCAGTTTCAGTCATAATATCCCTGCTTGTCTACATGTATTTATTGCTGCATGCCTCCCGGAAAAACAATCCATCGCGTTCGTGACAAGGCTTGTTTATACCAGTCCATCGGTTTAAAATGCATCTGTTTTGGGTTACAATTGTAATAATGAAAACAAAAAGGTAGGTATTATTGTTTTGAAAAATCTTGCTGATATTAATATTTCCCGATTATTTCCGTCTATTACCTATCAAAGAGGCATGGCCTATTACCGGCAAAACAGAGTGAGTGATGTTTCTTTTGATATGAATAATAATCTGTGGACGGCTGTTGTGCGCGGCTCGATAAATTACTTCGTCGAAATTAATATGGATGGATTTGAAAAGGGTTATCTTGGGACGTACTGTGAATGTCCTGCTTATGAAACATATGGCTCTTGTAAACATATTGCAGCCACATTAATCAGCATTGTTAACAAACAGCCAGGGAACACTTCTTCCTTTTCCGCGTTTGATTATCAGACGACAAACCGTTTTATGCGTGCACTGAGTGAAGCCCAGTCTGCCCCGGAAAGTACGAATATACCGCAAACAAAGATACCGTTAAAAATAGAATATTACTGCAAATGGAATTATAATAAACAGCTCATGCTTGAAATCAAGGCAGGGGAAAAGCGGTGTTTTGTCGTAAAAAACGCCAGTGAGTTTATATCCAATGTAATCAAGGGAAGAGAACAGTATTTTACAAAAACCTTTACCTATAATCCGGAATTTTATTATTTACAAGAAGCAGACCAGTTCATTTTTGAACAGCTTTATTCCTTTATAAAAAATGAGCAAGTTTATAAGAATCTTCCATTTTATCATTATCAGGACGGGTCGGATAACAAGCGGGCTGTTATCATTCCGCCGCTCGCAGCAAAACCGCTGCTTGAAAAACTCACGGATCGAAATTTTTCGGTGGAATCAAGTTATAAAAGCTATCAGCCTATTCATATTGAAAAAGATAGACTTCCATTTAACTTCCATTTGTCCAAAAACACTAAGGAAGAATTAGTGCTGAAAATGGATGATATGCAGGATATCGTTTATTTTGATAAATATGATCTTTTGTTTTATAGTGGCACGTTTTACTTTCCGGCAAAAAACCAAATCCCTATTCTGGATCAGATAGCAGGCTTCGGGACGGACCTTTCCCTTCCTATTGAAAAAAACAAGGCGGATACATTTCTATCTGAGGCTTTGCCGACACTGAAAAAGATTGGGGAAGTCCGGGTGGAAGACACTGTTGCTGAAGAAATTATCCAGCTGCCGCTCAGGGCTAAATTGTTTCTTGAGCTGAAAGAAGACTGGATTATCGGCAAACTTGAATATCATTATGGCAATCATGAGATTGACCCTTTCAACGGGCGGGAGGCGCATGATGCTTTTATTATCCGGGATGTGGAAAAAGAGCATAGCATTATGCAGCTGATTGAGTATGCCAATTTCCGGTATAACGGAAAAGAACTGTACATCGAAGCTTATGAAGATGAAGATATATACAATTTTTTATACCATATACTGCCACAGCTGGATGAAGAGGTAGAACTGTTTTTAACTTCGGAGGTCCGGAATTTTATAGTGGAAACAGAACCAAAACCAAGTACAAGTGTCAGTCTGGAATCATCCGCCAATTTACTGGAAATAGGTTTTAGTATTGATGGCGTGAATGACGAGGAAATAAACAGGATTCTGGATGCCATTATTGAGAAAAAGCGGTATTACCGACTGGACAGCGGGGCGCTGATGTCTCTGGAAGGAGAAGAATTCTCTTCGATAAAACGGCTGTTTGATGATATGGACATTGAAAAGTCGGATGTACAGGAAGGAAATGTATCTCTTCCGGTTTTCCGGGGAACCCAGCTGGATGAATTAATTGAGACAAATAAAAATTACGATCCGGCTTTCAGAAAGCTGCTGCATCAATTGAAAGCACCGGATGAACAAATTTATCCCTTGCCGGAAAACTTACAGGCGAATTTGAGAAACTATCAGCATACAGGCTACCAATGGTTTAAATCACTCAGCAATTATCACTTGGGCGGTATTTTGGCAGATGATATGGGTCTGGGGAAGACTTTGCAGAGCATTGCCTATATTGCATCGGAAGAAAGGGAACACCCGCATTTGATTGTCGCCCCATCTTCCGTTGTTTATAACTGGAAAAATGAGTGCGAGAAGTTTGCTCCGGATCTGCAGCTTGCTGTCCTTACAGGAAACCCGGTGGATCGTCACAAAAAAATGAAGGAATCCTCTGCTGCCGATGTCTGGATTACTTCTTATGCTACACTGAGGCAGGATGTGGGCCATTACAGGGAATTAACCTTTCAAACAATGATTTTGGATGAAGCGCAATATATTAAAAATTACGCAACGAAAACTTCCAAAGCAATCCGGGAAATCAAAGCGGGGAGAAGGTTTGCATTAAGCGGGACACCAATTGAAAATTCCATTGATGAACTTTGGGCGATTTTTCAAGTCATTCTGCCGGGGCTGCTGCCAAATCATCGCAGCTTCAAGCAGCTTTCCAATGAAAAAATAGCAAGAATGACAAAACCGTTTATTTTACGGCGACTGAAGCAGGATGTGCTTAAAGAGCTGCCGGAAAAAATTGAGTCTGTCCATGTATCCGAACTGACGAAAGAGCAGAAGGATTTATATATTGGGTATCATCGCAGGCTGCAGGCAGAAGCTGCGGCATCCATGAAAGAGAGCGGCTTTCAGCAAAATAGAATGAAGATACTGGCCGGGCTGACCAGATTACGACAAATCTGCTGTCATCCTTCATTGTTTATAGAAAACTATGAAGGGCAATCAGGAAAACTGGAGCAGCTGATGGAAACCGTGCGGAATGCAGTAAAAAATGGAAAGCGGATGCTGATATTTTCCCAGTTTACAAGTATGCATGACATCATTATGAAGAAATTGGGACAGGAAGGAATATCCTATTTCTATTTGCACGGGCAAACGCCATCCAAGGAAAGAGTGGAAATGAGTGAACGATTTAATAACGGGGAAAATGACGTATTTCTTATTTCCTTAAAGGCTGGGGGGACAGGATTGAATCTAACGGGAGCGGATACCGTTATTTTATACGATCTATGGTGGAACCCGGCCGTAGAGGACCAGGCAACCGGAAGAGCACATCGCTTCGGCCAGAAAAATGTAGTTCAGGTGATTCGACTGATTACGGAAGGGACAATAGAAGAAAAAATCTTTGAACTGCAGCAGAAAAAACGCGAACTGATCGACCAGGTTATCCAGCCGGGAGAAACCATGCTCTCCAGCCTGAGCGAAGAGGATGTACGCGAACTTTTAAATATATGAAACAAAGGGACGGTTTCCCTGTTGGCGGACGCAACAGGAGAACCGTTTCCGTGTTTTAGCGTGGTAAAAATGGGAATAATAACGATATATAAGAAAGGAAGGGGTGTTTACTCATGATGAAAAACATTCATGCATATTTTAAATCGGAAAATGACGCTGAAGCGGCAAAAGCAAAACTGGAGGCATTGCGTGCAGCTGATTTATTGGTTGATGAGTTCCCCGCAGATGCAGAAAATAAAACGGTCTTTGTTCCCTTATTTACGATGGGCTCCACCACTGCAAGCACTGGTATTATAACGGAGGGCATTTACATGGATCGTGAAGAAGAGCCTGTCACACACTTTCTTGAAGGTAAAGTGGATGAGGCGGATTATGAAAAAGCGATGCAAATGCTTCAGGATGGAAATGGTCTCAGAAAGCTGGAATAAGGGAACAAGGGTCAGGTGCTTTCTTGCAGCAAAAATGCAGGAGTATAATTCGGGCAGGCACTGGTACATTTTCTTATTACCCGAAAAATAAAGCCGGCCCCTTATCCCTATTGATTCAGCGCAAACAATTTTCTTGGTCTTCCTCTTACGTACGGTTTTTCTTCACCAACAATTTTAATTACCTCACCGGATAACAGCTTATTAATGGTCCGTTCGGCACTTCTTTTTGTAACCCGGTAATAGACGGCAACATCCTGGGAGGAAAATGGTTCATTATTTCGCAGATTGATAAAATCAATAAAGTTATACGACAGTTCGTTGTTCAGGCGCGCCTTATGAATAAGAGCGTAATAAAGCTTTGATGTATCAAATTCTTTTTTTATTCCAATCGGACCGATTTTTTCCCGCCTCTCATTTACCACATAGCAATTGCTTCCATCCCGCCCGGTGCTTGATTCCAGTGCGGCCTTTGCATTTATTTGAGCCTGTATGGGAGTGAGGCCAAGGCCGAATCCAATATCCACCGGGCTGTGTATGGATGCTTCCAGTTCCGTCAGTAAAGGAAAGTCGCCATAATGATTGGTGATATAGGTAAGCAGTCCTTTGGTTCCAAATAATACAATTTGCTGATCATGGTTAAGCATGATAGAAGTGCCGGTTTGTTTGCCAAACGATAAAAGCATCTCATGAAGCCTTTGCAGCATTCCTTTCGCTGCAGTTTCTCCTTGTTCTTTTTTTATGGCTTCCCAGTTTTTAATTTGTACGTATCCTTGAACTATTTGGATACTATGATTCTGGTTTAATTTGCTCATGGCAAGCGCTTTTTCCAGTGCCTGTTTAATATTCAAATTTGGGATTATCATGCAGCTTGCGGGGATATGGAGGGCTGCCAGTTTTTCCTCCACTTCTTTAATGGAGGTAAGCACATAATCAATTTTCCCATCCGCCCAAAGCTGCTGATGAAAATGCAAAATCTTATCAAGATCCGGTTCCTCATACTTCTCATAAGCATAGGGGTAAATTTTTTTATCATGAATTTTCAATTCAGAAAATACCTCATGTAATGCAGCTTCCTGATAAACATCCACGGACAAGCGATGCAGCGGCTGCTGTTTGATAAAGGAAAGGCTGTATAATGCAGACATGATTTTATATTCATCAAAGGCGATAATTACCTTTGGCAGCTTTTTCTTTTCGATAATCCGTTTGACATATAAATAGGATAGCGTTTCTCCAAATATGTAGATATCACACAAAAAGGCCTGATTGATCAGTGCTGCTGTTTCTTTTGCTGTAGTATAGGGGAAGGAAATGATCTCCATCTCTTTATAATCGTCTTTCATGGTATTTACCTTTTCTATAATTTCCGGTCTTGCAAATAATGCAATTTTCATAGGAAAACCTCCAGGGACTTATTTTTTTAAGTACTCCACAAGTAACCGGCCAATGCTGGAAATGTGCCTTTGTCCCCTTGCATTTGGAAACAAATTCTCCGACAGCACGGCAGCATAAAGAATACGTCCCTTTGCTTCCATAATTGCAGCATCATGCTCCACACCGTCTAATTCACCGGTTTTATGATAAAATTTAATTCCATCTTTTTCTTCTGCATACAGTGGCAATTTATGTTTAAATTGCTGATTAGCCAGAATCTCAAGCATATGTAATCGGCTATTCTCGGTATAATGGTCATTGTCTTCAAAAATCGTTTTCAGCAAATACACCATATCTTTGGCACTCGTATAATTATCCAGCCCTGCAGCTTGCGCCTCTTTATCCATCAGCATTCGTTCAATTACTGTTTCACTGCAGCCGATGGACCTAGCCAATTTATTTATCCTATCTATCTGCAGTTTGTCCAAAAGTACGTTTGTAGCCGTATTGTCGGAAACAATGATCATGAGTTCAAGCATATTTTGCAGGCTCCCGACATGCCCGCTGGATAAATAACTGATCACACCGCAGCCGCCGACCCTCATATTTTGATCAATGTAGATCAAAGTATCCGGATGAATTTCTTTGTTTTCAATCTGCCGATATCCCTCCATTAGAATAGGCACCTTAATGAGGCTGGCAGCTCTCCTTTTTGTATTTTCATGGATTGCAATGATGCCTTCCTCTGTTTCAATATAAATGGAAACTTTTTCACTAATCTCTTCAATTTCTTCTGTAATTTGATCCTTCAGTTCGGAAAAATTCATAAATTTCCCATCCTTGCCAAAAAGTTATAAAAATGAAAAACAACACTAATTGCTACAATGATAATGAATTTTCTTAATATTGTCAAGACGAAATAAGAAATTATTTTTCATTCTGTAAATAAATTAAAAAAGAAGAGTACTCCAATTGGAATACTCTTCTGTAAAACTTGCTTATCTTGTCGGCTGATGTTCACCGGACTCAATCTGCTCCATGTAATGGCAGGCAGCCTGATGGCTTCCCAGCATGGAATCTGTTGTTCTGAGCTTTGGTGTTTCCTTCATACATAGTTCAGTCGCAAACGGACAACGTGTGTGAAAACGGCAACCGGTCGGCGGATCGATCGGTGAAGGGACATCGCCTTTTAGGATTATACGCTCTTTTTTCTTTCCTGTAGTTGCTGTTGGAATTGCAGAAAGCAGTGCTTTTGTATAAGGGTGCTGCGGATTTTCAAATAAAGATTTCTTATCTGCAATTTCCACGATTTTTCCTAAATACATTACAATAATACGGTCAGATATGTGGCGTACAACACCAAGGTCATGGGAAATGAACAGATATGTCAAATTAAAATCCCGCTGCAGTTTTTTCAGCAGGTTAATGACCTGTGCCTGAATCGATACGTCCAGTGCCGACACGGCTTCATCTGCAATAATCAGTTCCGGGTTTACAGCGAGTGCGCGTGCAATTCCAATACGCTGCCGCTGTCCGCCGCTGAATTCATGCGGCATGCGATGCATTTGATGTGCACCAAGGCCGACCGTTTCCAATAGCTCTTTAATCCGGTCCTCGCGTTTATCTTTTGGCACCACTTTTTGAATTTCCATGGCTTCATTTAAAATTTGAAAAACGGAATGACGCGGGTTAAGTGAGGCGTAAGGGTCCTGAAAAATAACCTGCATGTCCTTACGCGTTTTATTCATTTCTTTCTTATTGAAAGAGAGCAGATCTTTTCCTTTAAATTCAACTTGGCCGCCTGTTGGCTCATCAAGTCTTAATATGGCTCTGCCGGTGGTAGATTTTCCACAGCCGGACTCACCAACAATACTGAGGGTTTCCCCTTCGTGAATGGTAAAGGAAACGCCATCGACTGCTTTTACATGGTTCACTGTCCTGCCTAAAAATCCGCCCTTTATCGGGAAATGCTGTTCAAGATCAGTTACTTTTAATAGTTCTTTCTGCACTTACATTCACCTCCGGATCTCCGTCCCATTCATCTGAATAAATCCAGCAACGAATTTGATTTCCATTTTCATCCGTTTCCAGGTCCGGTAAATTATTTCTGCACAGGTCAGTGGCAAATGGACATCTCGGGGCAAAGCGGCACCCTGCAGGCATTTCGTTTGGACTTGGCACCGTCCCTTTAATAATTGGCAGATCCCCTTCTATATCATCATCGGATGGCGGAATAGAATTCATTAATCCGACGGTATACGGATGCTGCGGGCTATTAAAGATGGTTTCCACATCCGCATACTCCACAATTTTTCCTGCATACATGACCGCCACATAATCACATGTTTCCGCAACAACACCAAGGTCGTGAGTGATCAGTAATATCCCCATGCCCAATCTGTCCTGCAGATCGTTCATCAAGTCAAGAATCTGCGCCTGAATGGTCACGTCAAGTGCTGTCGTTGGTTCATCCGCAATCAGCAAATCTGGATCACAGGCAAGTGCCATGGCAATCATAACACGCTGTCTCATCCCGCCCGATAATTCATGCGGATATTGATCAATCCTTTTTTCGGGAGATGGAATGCCGACCAGCTTCAGCATTTCAATAGAACGCTCTCTCGCTTCTTTTTTGCCAAGCTGCTGATGGACTTTGTAAGCTTCCCCGATTTGCTGTCCAACAGTGTAAGTTGGATTTAGCGAAGTCATTGGCTCCTGGAAAATCATTGATATTTCATTCCCGCGAACCTTGCGCATTTGTGCTTCAGATTTCTCGAGAAGATTTTCCCCTTTAAATTTAATTTCCCCGCCGACAATTTTTCCCGGATCTTCTATTAATTGAAGAATGGAAAGGGCGGTAATACTTTTACCTGAGCCTGACTCACCTACAACACCGAGCGTTTTCCCTTTTGGCAGTGCGTAGGTCACTCCGTCCACTGCCTTCACTTCCAAGTCTTTGGTGAAGAAGGAAGTACGCAATTCATTTATCTCCAATATATTTTCATATGAGTTAGGTGTGTCTGCCATTCTATTTCACCTTCCTAATAATCTATTTAAACACTATCACTCGAGGTCGATACGTTTATTTAAGAATCGATAGGCTATATCGACAAGCATGTTTACCAATACGAACAATAAAGCGACTACAAGAATCGTACCCTGTACAATCGGGAAGTCCCTTGCCTGAATGGAATCAATAATTAATTTGCCCATCCCATTGATCGCAAATACGGTTTCGGTCAGCACTGTACCTCCCAATAATGCGCCAAACTGAAGACCTACAACAGTAACAACAGGGATTAACGCATTCTTTAACGCATGGCGGTAAACAACAACCCGCTCTTTTACCCCTTTTGCTCTTGCAGTTCGTATATAATCCTGATTAATGACCTCCAGCATACTGGAACGGGTCATCCGGGCGATGATTGCAGCTCCGCTGGTTCCAAGTGTAATAACCGGTAAAATGACCTGGGATAATTCTCCCCATCCGGATGGTTTAAACCAGGCTGTATCTTCAAGAAAAGGCACCCAGCTTGGCAAGTCTATTCCAATGGCAAACCACTGAATCAGCATGAGTCCCAGCCAGAAGTTTGGCATGGATACACCAAACAGAGCAACAATCATTAAAGCAGTATCAGCAAATGAATACTGTCTTGTTGCAGAGACAATCCCTGCAATTAAACCGAGAAATATACTTAAAATAGTACTGTATATGGCAAGTTCGACTGTTACCCAAAACCGGCCGCCTATTTCATCTGTAACATCCCGGCCGCTCCGGATGGAGCTCCCCAGATCTCCCTGTACTGCATTGGAGACATAGTTAAAATATTGCACATGCAAGGGATCGTTGAGACCTAAACGTTCCCTCATGTTTTCTACCTGTTCTTCCGGTGCGCTTTCCCCGGACATAATTACAGCGGGGTCACCAGGAATCAAATGCATTAAACTGAATACAAGTATGGAAACACCGATTAAAACCGGTATTGTTTGTAAAAGTCTTCTGACTATAAATTTAAACATATTGGCTGCACCCCTTTCTACTCTTTCATTTTCGGATCAAGTGCGTCTCTTAATCCATCACCAAAAATATTAAATGCCAGTACGACAAGGACTATCATGACACCCGGGAAAAAAGCAACATGCCAGGCATTATACATATAGTTTCGTCCATCTGACAGCATGGCACCCCATTCGGGCATCGGGGGCTGTGCACCAAGTCCCAGGAATGATAGTCCTGCTGCTGTTAATACAGTAGTTGCGATGCTTAAGGTAGCCTGTACAATAATTGGCGATGCTATATTCGGTAATATATGTTTGAAAAGTATGCGGAAATCACTCGCACCAAGTGCCTTCATGGCATCGATGTATTCGAGTTTCCGGACGGAAAGGGTTGAGCCGCGGACAATCCGTGCGAAAACAGGTACCGAGAATATGGCGACAGCAATAATTACATTATTTAAACTTGGACCCAGCACGCTAACGATAGCAAGTGCCAATAAGATACCAGGAAAGGCCAATAGAACATCCATAACACGCATAATAACCGTATCAATTTTTCCGCCGTAATACCCGGAAACCATACCGAGAACAACACCTACTGTTGCACCCATTGCTACGGAAAAGAATCCGATATACAACGTAATGGACATCCCATGGATAATTCTGCTGAATATGTCCCGTCCGTAGTGATCGGTGCCAAACCAGTGATCGGCGGATGGCGGCTGCAGCTTATTTACCAGATCCTGCGTTTCCGGTGCATAAGGTGTGAAATATGGACCTATGAATGCCACAGCGATAAAAAACAAAATCATAAATCCGCCAATCATTGCTGCTTTATTTTTTTTAAGTTTATTATAAGCAATTTTTGCATTTTTTAGCCGAGGGTTCGGCGGTTTTACAGCAGTACGGGGATTATCAATTGTCTGCATCTGTTCGCTCATATCTTGCTTACTTCCTTTCTTTTAAAATATAGAAAACTGCAATGATAGTTATTATATCATGAGAAATCCATATTACAATATAGAAATTTTTACAAGATAGTATGACTTTTATTGAAAAACAGGCTGGTTACTGGGCGGAAAGAACTAGGTAATCCTTGGATTGCCGCTAACCTGGAACTGGAGTCTTAGTAAAATATATCTGCACAAAAAAGTTCTAACTGAGGAAAAAGAGTAATAGTTTTATATATACATATATTTCTGGCATTAACAAAATTTGAAATATAGACTTGTTTTTTTAAAAAGGATACGGTATATTTATTTTTAAGTTCTGATGTTTTAATCAGGATAAACAAACTACATAAAATGGGGGTTAGAAATAATGAGAATGTCCAAAAAGGGAATTCTTTTATTGGCATTTGCATTACTGCTCAGTATGCTACTCGCGGCATGTGCAAGTGAGCCTGATGAAGACGGCGGCACAGATGACGCTGACACTGGGGAAGAAACCACGGATGACGGTGATGATGCCGGAGACGATGCATCCAGTGAGGGAGATGGTCAAGGTGGTGACCTTGTAATTGCAAAGGCTTCCGATATGGTAGCATTTGATCCAGCTGGGTCTAATGATGTACCATCCAGTGACGTTCAGGAGAATATTTTTGAAAGGTTAACAACACAGGATGCAGATATGGAAGTTCAGCCAAGTCTTGCTGAGAGCTGGGAACAAGTGGAGGATGACATATGGGAATTCCAGCTGCGAGAAGGTGTTACTTTCCACGATGGTTCAGAATTCAATGCAGAGGTTGTGAAAGCAAACATCGATCGTGTGCTTGATCCGGATGTAGCTTCACAACGGGCTTTCTTATATGAAATGGTAACAGAAGTGGAAGTAGTGGATGATTATACTGTACGCTTTCATACTGAATACCCATTCGCACCGCTTCCTGCACACCTTGCTCACAGCGGTGGCGGAATGGTAGCTCTGGAACAAATCGAGGCTGATTATGAGGCAATGGAAAATGGTGAAGAGCCGGGAAGTGTCATTAATGAAAATCCAATTGGTACCGGGTACTTTAAGTTTGATGAATGGCAGCCAGGTGAGTATGTGCGTCTTGTAAGAAATGAAGACTACTGGGGCGACAATGCATTGCTTGACTCTGTAACATTCAAAGTTGTTGGTGAAGACCTAACCCGTGTGGCTGAAGTGACTACTGGGGACTCTCATATGGCATACCCGTTAAGTCCTTCGGATATTCCGCAAATTGAGGAAACAGATGGTGCTAGTGTACTTCAACAGCCAAGTGTAAGTCTTTCTTATATCGGGTTTAACATGGAAAAAGAACCTTTTGATGATCCGTTAGTGCGTCAGGCAATCAATATGGCGATTGACAAAAGTCAGATTATCGACGGAATCTATGACGGTATCGGTATTCCTGCTATAGGCCCAATCCCGCCGGATGTATTTGGATACGATGACAGTGTATCCGGTCTGGAGCATGATTTGGAAGAAGCACAAAACCTGCTTGCAGAAGCTGGTTATGAAGATGGCTTTTCAACTACTATCTGGACAAATGACAGCCGTGAGCGTATTGATGCAGCTACAAACGTTCAGGCACAGCTTGGAGAAATCGGCATTGATGTTGAAGTGGAAGTGCTTGAATGGGGTGCTTACCTGGAGCAGACTGCAAACGGGGAGCATGACATGTTCGTACTTGGCTGGTCTACCGTAACAGGAGATGCGGATTATGCCTTATACGCACTTTTCCATTCCAATAATGTGGGTGAACCTGGGAACCGTTCATTCATCCGCGATGATGAGCTGGATGAACTGCTTGATGCGGGTCGCCGTGAAGGAGATCCGGAGGCACGCCAGGAAATCTATACGCAAGCTCAGGAGAGGTTAACCGAACTAGCTCCTATGCTATATTTGCATCATCAGGAGCATGTATTCAGCGTACGTGACGAAGTAAAAGGATTGGAAGTGCTGCCAACACAAATCCTGCAGCTGAAAGACGTATATATCGAAGAATAATACGAAACAGCCCTTCTCATGTAAGAGAGGGGCTGTTTCTTTTTTTTTGAGGCCGAGACAGAACGTTGAGTAAGCATAGAAAAGACGAATAATATATCATATTTGCTTCAGTAATAAAGCAGACTTGCTTTTTCAGTCAAGCTGAACAGAGGAGCAATTAAAGCGGCTCATTTTCTGCCCCATATAAATGAAGCTACAAAAATAAAATAAGAATGAATTATCCTCTTCCATAATAGTTATAACAGAGGAGTGATTATGTTGTTTTATAAGACCGAATATTCAATTGATTCCAAACGGATAAAATAAAAGCTTTTTAAGAGAGATCACAAGGGCTATCCATAACAAATTTATTTAGCAAATAGAAGAGGCAAATATTCAAACAGCACCTTTTCTTATTCAGAATAAACACACCAAAGATATACGGCCAGCAGGAAAAATTTCTGATAAAGCTGAATCGCAATCCCTTTGGGCAGATTAGGTACGGAATTAAAAAGGAAACAATAATGAAAGAAATAATTACAACTTGATATAAATAGAAAAAGAGGTTTAAAGCGAAAGGGTAAAACCTTGTAAGTTAATAACCTAATGTTATATCAGTTGCAATGAAAGTCTGCTTACCTTGCATCATCAGATCTGTAAGCGTTTTAAATATTTGCGTTAATACATTGACAATATCATGAGCTTGAAGGTAAAATGAAAATTACTAAATGTACAAAGGGGGATTTTAGTATGAAAAAGAAAAGTCTATTATTCTTCGCCATGTTACTGGTGCTTGCACTATTTTTGACAGCATGCGGCGGCGGAGACGATACTGAAGATGGAGGTACTGACACCGATGAAGGCGGTACCGAAACAGATGATGGCGGTTCAGATGACGAGAGTGCCGCTGAGGGGGAAAGACCTGAATTCCTAAGTTTGCTAACAGGTGGTACGAGCGGTACATATTACCCGCTTGGTGGAGAAATGGCTTCGAATATCTCTGATGAAACAGGCATTCAAACAGACGCGCTTTCTTCAAATGCGTCAGCAGATAATATTATTGATCTGCAGCAGGGTGAAGCAGAGCTGGGATTGGTTCAAACTGATACAATGGCCCAGGCCGTTGAAGGTACAGGTGTATTTGAAGATGATCCGGTAGATAACGTATTGGCACTTGGATCCCTTTATCCGGAAACCGTACAAATTGTAACTACGGAAGACTCTGACATTGAATCCATCGAAGATCTGGAAGGAAAAACAGTTTCAGTTGGGGCACCAGGTTCAGGTACATTCTTTAATGCAGAGCAGATTCTTGAAATTCACGGGTTGACAATGGATGATATTGACGCGCAAAATCTTGACTTCGGTGAGTCCACCGGCGGCATCCAGGATGGAAATATTGATGCAGCTGTTATTACTTCAGGTACACCAACAGGTGCTGTAGAAGAACTGACTGCAACAGTAGGTGTGAAAATTTTACCTGTGGAGCAGGACAAAATTGAAGAGCTGATTGAAGCTTATCCTTTCTATGCCGAAGACACCGTTGAAGCCGGCACATATGGGATAGAAGAAGATGTAACAACAGTAGCAGTACTTGCCATGATAGCGGTAACTGATAGTTTATCTGAGGATGTAGTTTATGATATAACTGCAGCCATTTATGAAAATACTGAATCAATGGCGCATAACAGAGCTGCAGATATCACATTGGATTCTGCCCTTGATGGTATTGGTATTGACCTTCACCCGGGTGCAGCAAGATATTTTGAAGAACAAGGCGTAAACTAAAGAACGATTTATACAGAATGGAGAAAATGACCGGCGGCTGATCCTTTGACCAGGAGTTGCTGCCGGTCAATCAATGTATTTTAAAATATACTTTTATTAAAATCAAAGTTTGCCAGTAAATGAGTATTACATATATTAAGATTACAGTATTATCAATTAAAGACGATTGGGAAAGTAAAAGCTTTCCAAACTGAGAAATGCTGGTATGACGTTAAGCAAACTTTTCAAATCTATGATAGACTGTTAAAATGTATAATGATTTTTGGTGAATTAGCAAGGGGCATCTCTCAATGAAATTAAAACTTTTCATTATTATTCTTCTTATGACAGTGCTGTTGTTAACTGTTATTTTTGTTCCTTTCCGGCAAGCTTTGGTATTTTACAAGGAAAATACAAATGAAGTTGAGGCTTTTTTGCCGGTAAATGATCAGGACACCTTCCAAATAATATTCACACATTCCATCCATTTGACTGATGTAGTGGAAAAATATATTGTCCTGGATAATCACCATATCAAACAATATGAATTTATTTACGAGGAATTTGGAATTGGTATGCCATCCAACGCACAAGAAGGAGAAGAGTTTGTATACGAGGATGGTAAATATCATATAAGGAATATGGAAAACATTTTTCCGGAATTAAAAGTAAGAAATGGGAAAGCGGTTTCTGAACACAGGCTCGTATGGGGAGAAGAAGAACATATGCGGTATTTTAATGATTACTTTGAGCCAGGGGCTTGGTTTACAATAAAAGTTGATAATCTATCATTATGGCAAATGATGAAAGGAGTGAGAATCCATGAGTGATTCAAAAGATAAAGATCAGCAGAATAAGAAATTAAATGAAGATCAGAAAGACAAGCCGGAAGATCAGCAGGAAAATCAAGACGATATAAAAAAAGAGAATCCGGAGAAAGATATAAAAACAGTACCGGAAAACGATGAATCAGAAGAACAGCAAAATGATAATCAAGCTAAGGAAAAACAATCAGATGCTGGGGAGTTGTCGGAAGAAGAGCAAGCAGAATTAATGCAAAAGTATGACACTGAATCCAATACCCGGAATTTGTCCGGGATAATGGCAGGAGTCGTGTTTTTTGGTCTTTTGGCATTTTCCATATTTCAAATATATACAGGTATGTTCGGCCAGTATACTGCTTACATTCAGCGTACCGTTCACTTGGGATTTGCATTATCACTAATATTTCTTTTATTCCCGGCAAGAAGGGGAGCGCCAAAAGGCAAAGTAGCATGGTATGATTATATTCTTGTTTTATTATCGATTATTGTATGCGGATACTGGCCGGTTTATTATGATACGATAGTGCAGCAAATCGGCGGAATCACTGAAGCGCAAATGGTTATCGGCGGTATTGCCATACTGCTTGTACTGGAAGCATCGAGAAGAGCAGTCGGCCTTCCGATCGTTATTGTAGCCGCAGCCTTCCTTATCTATGCTTATTTCGGGCCGCACATGCCTGGAGATCTTGCACACCGGGGACTTAGCCTGCAACAGTTAATTAACTCAATGTTTTTTACAACAGAGGGTATATTGGGCACGCCGTTACAGGTATCTTCTACATATATTTTCTTATTTTTACTGTTCGGGGCATTTTTGGTTCAAACAGGAGTTGGAATGTATTTCAATGATCTTGCTTTGGCGATTGCCGGACAGCGTACAGGCGGCCCTGCGAAAGTGGCCATTTTCTCCAGTGCCTTAAATGGAACTATCTCCGGGAGTTCAGTTGCGAATACTGTAACGACCGGTTCTTATACGATTCCCATGATGAAAAGGCTCGGTTACCGGCCGAACTTTGCCGGTGCCGTAGAAGCTGCTTCGTCCACAGGTGGCCAAATCATGCCGCCAATTATGGGAGCGGCTGCTTTTCTCATGATTGAATTTGCAGGGGAAAGCTATTGGGATATTGCCAAGGCCGCTACGATTCCGGCACTTTTATACTTCGCCGGAATATGGATTATTACCCACTTGGAAGCAAAGCGGACAGGTTTGGTTGGTCTCCCAAAAGACCAGCTTCCAAACAGGATAGAAGTATTGAAGAAAATCCATTTATTGCTGCCAATTGTAGCTATCGTATGGCTATTATTTGAAGGGTTTAGTATTGAAAGAACAGCACTTTATGGAATAGGAATTACGATACTTGTCAGCCTGTTCCGAAAAGATACTAGAATTACACCGAGCAAATTTGTTGTCGCACTCACTTCGGGCGCCCGTACTGCACTAGGGGTTGCAGCGGCTACAGCATGTGCCGGTATTATTGTTGGAGTTGTTACGAGAACAGGGTTAGGATTAAAAATAGGAAATAGTTTAGTAAGTCTAGCCGGTACAATTGCAATAAATGCAGATATGCAATTGATATTGACACTGATCTTTACAATGATCGCTTCCATAATTTTAGGGATGGGATCACCAACTACGGCAAACTATATTATTACGTCAACAATAGCACTGCCTGCCATTTTGGCGCTTAACGATCAGCTGGATGTCGCAGTGCCGGTACTTGCAGCCCATATGTTTGTATTTTACTTTGGGATTGTGGCGGATATTACCCCGCCGGTGGCACTTGCAGCTTTTGCGGCTACGGGTATATCCGGAGGGGAACCGATACGGACGGGTGGAAACGCAGTGAAATTGGCGATTGCAGCCTTTATAATTCCATACATGTTCGTGCTCCAGCCGGAAATATTAATGATCGATACAACCTTTTTCGAAGTGGCCTTTATTATATTTACAGCATTATTAGGGATGATTGCCATTGGTGCAAGTATGATTGGTTTCTGGTACAGAAGTATGCCCTGGTTTGAACGAATAGCAGCATTCATTACTGGGATACTGTTAATTTATCCGGGTACAATAACGGATATCGTCGGTTTTTCTGCATTCGCTGTAATGCTCGCGCTTCAATTTGTCTTTAAAGGGGATAAAGGCGGTAAAAAAGAAATGCAGGGTGCGAACTAATTGAATACACTGTGCTAAAGGATCATTAGACTGTCCAATGAACCGGGTTCCTCCTATTTGAAGCAGGAACTCGGACGGGCAGCTATTTTTTTATTAACATGAGGTATTTTAAAGAGAGAGGCAGAGAACGTAAAATGCGGAAGCAGCATGATTTCACACAAGGGAATATTCTAAAGCAGTTAATCATTTTTTCCGGACCGATAATGCTGACGAATTTATTGCAGACATCCTATCAATTTGCCGACAGCTTATGGGTAGGGAATTTGCTTGGTGCTGATGCGTTAGGATCGGTTGCTATCTCTTCTACCATTATATTTACGGTTTTGTCCTTCGTAATCGGGATTAATAATGCTGCTTTAACAATTCTATCCCAGCAAAAAGGGAAGAAAAATGATGCTGGTTTAAAACGGTATTTAAACGCCTTTGTTGTATTATTAACGGTTATTGCGCTTACATTGGGCTCATTTGGATTTATCTTTGCGGAAAGCCTCTTAAATCTGCTGGGAACACCGGGGGAAATGATGGCCGGAGCGAGGTCATACCTGCAGATTAATTTTCTCGGTATATTATTTTTGTTTGGCTATAATTTTATCGGGACGGTATTGCGGGCTATGGGAGACAGCCGGACACCACTCAGATTTGTCCTGATAGCGGTAATAATGAATGTGATAATTAATCCGCTGTTCATAGCTGGTCTTAACCTCGGTATTGAAGGTGCAGCATATGCCACAATTGTTTCCCAGGGAACGGCATTTTTATATGGAATGTTATACGTGTTATATAAAAACCTTGTGCCTTTTATACGGCCCAAGCTCCCTGCCTGGAATGAGGTTAAACTAATATTAAATTTAGGGATTCCTGCAGGGCTGCAAATGTCCGTTATATCCGCAGGTTCCGCAGCTATCTTAAGTGTAGTAACTAATTTCGGCCCGGGCGTGGTGGCTGGTTTTAGTGCTGCTCAGCGGCTAGATAGCCTGCTCATGCTTCCGGCACATGCATTGGGCACGGCTGTAAATAGTATGGCTGGTCAAAATATCGGTGTGAATAATTGGACTCGGATCAAGGATATTACCAAATACGGTGTACTGTATAATTTTGCACTAATGCTTACAGTTGGTATTCTTGTGGTGTTTTTTGCGGAACACGGAATCAGACTGTTTATCCAGGAAGAAGAAGCTGTTCAGTTTGGCACCCGTTACTTGCAAATCGTTGCACTGTGTTTTCCGTTTCTTGGGATTAATTTTATCTTAAATGGCATCGTGCGGGCAGCAGGCGCAATGTATCAAGTGCTGGTACTCAATATCATTTCTTTCTGGGTACTGCGTTTTCCGTTGACAGCCATTTTTTCCAATATGTTTGGCGATATTGGAATTGCACTTGGAATGGGCAGCAGCTTTATCATCAGCAGTATTTTTGCTTATGGCTACTACCGTTTCGGGAAATGGCGGGAGAAGGAATTGTTTAAAAGTAAAGCAGATAAAGACTGATTTTTAGCATGCCGTAATAGGAACTGTATTGTAAAAATGGTAAAATGAAAGAAATCATGTAAAGGAGAAAGGTATTATGACAAAAGCAATTCATTCAAAAAATGCGCCGGAAGCGCTTGGACCATATTCACAGGCGATGCAGGCAGGGGACTTTATCTACGTTTCCGGGCAGATTGGCATTAACCCTGAAACCGGGGAACTTGCGGAAGGCATTAAAAACCAAACAGAGCAGGTAATGAAGAATTTACAGGCGATACTTACTGAGGCTGATACGGATTTTTCCCAAGCTGTTAAATTCACCATATACTTGAGTTCTATGGGCGACTTTGCTGCGGTAAACGATATTTATGGCAGTTATTTAACAGAACCATACCCTGCCAGAGCTACTTTCGAAGTAAGCAAGCTGCCCAAAGATGCACTAGTGGAAATAGAAGTAGTTGTTTATACGAAAAAGAAATAAGGAGGATCCGGATTGAACAACTTTACCTTTCAAAACCCGACAAAACTGATATTTGGCAAAGGGCAACTGGATGCGCTGCCAAAAGAAGTGGAGAAATACGGAAAGAAAATTTTGCTTGTTTATGGCGGGGGAAGTATTAAGAAGAATGGAATTTACGGCAATATCATGAAAAAGCTCAGTGATATCAATGCCGAAGTCTTTGAATTATCAGGTGTAGAGCCAAACCCGCGGATTTCCACGGTACGAAAAGGCGTGGAAATCTGCAAAAAGGAAGGCATCGAATTTCTGCTTGCAGTGGGCGGCGGAAGTACAATTGATTGTACAAAAGCGATTTCTGCAGGGGCTAAAACAGATGTAGATATGTGGGACATTGTCACAAAGAAAGCCAAAGCAACAGGCGGGCTTCCCTTTGGCACGGTACTGACAATTGCTGCTACAGGATCTGAAATGAACAGAGGATCCGTTATTACAAACTGGGAGACCAAAGAAAAACATGGCTGGGGTTCACCGTATTCATGGCCGAAATTTTCGATATTGGACCCGGAGCATACGTTTTCCGTACCGCGGGAACAAACAGTATACGGCATGGTAGATATCATGTCTCACGTGTTGGAACATTATTTTCACCAGGAAACAAATACACCAATACAGGACCGATTCTGTGAATCGATTTTAAAAACGGTGATCGAAACTGCACCGAAACTACTGGATGACCCGGAGAATTATGAATATAGGGAAACCATCATGCTAAGCGGTACTTTGGCTTTGAATGATATGCTCAGCATGGGCTTGAGAGGAGATTGGGCAACCCATAATTTGGAGCATGCTGCTTCCGCAGTACATGATATTCCTCATGGCGGCGGATTGGCCATCCTATTCCCGAATTGGATGAAACACGTGCTGGATGATAGCAATGCAGACCGCTTCAAACAGCTGGCTGTCCGTGTGTTTAATGTAAAAACAAGTGGAAAATCGGATCGCCAAGTGGCATTGGAAGGCATAGAGGAATTACGTGCATTCTGGAACAGTATCGGTGCACCATCCAGATTGAAGGAATATTCCATTGATGAAAGTTCCATCCAGGAGATGGCCGAAAAGACGGTCATTGCCCGTCCTGAATATGGGAATTTCAAAAAACTGACCAAACAGGACTCTGTCGAAATTCTGCGGGCAAGCCTGTAAGGAAATAAAATAAGTTTCGACAAAGTATTTCCCGGGAAATATTTTGTCGGTAAATCAATGATCGTCCCGAAAAGAAAGGGATAGCTGCATGTTTTGGCAATAAACAAAGAATATTTTAATTAAAAAGAAGAACTGGCTTTTATTGATAAACAGCCAGTTCTTCTTTTATTGCTTCTCTTATTTTATCTAAACATTCTTCCGGTGTGCTTCCGAAAACGCGTTTATTATTAACCAGTGCATAGGGTCTTACCCGGCATAGACCGCAAAATGATAAACATTCATTCATTAATACAGCTACTTCAGGGAATTCCTTTTCTAAAATCTCTTCTATATCAATTGTAGTGATTGCATTTCCGTCACACACTTCTACAACGACGACACCCATATGAATCACTTACTTTCTAATTTAAAATAATGTCTTTAGGAGACTCTGTCAGTTTTAGCATATTTTTATTATAAAATCAAGTTCCCTGAAAATAGGAGGGGGTTATCTTTGGTGTGCGGTCAGGCTTCGGGTATGTTTTGGCGCATATTCATATTTATACCATGTAACAAGCATGATTATACCACTTATAATAAGCAGGGCACTTGTTACGATAAATACAGATGAGAAACCAAAGAATCCGGCAAGTACACCCCCGAGTACAGGGCCAATAATATTGCCAAAGAAGCGCAGGCTCGTGTTATAGCCAAGCACTTCACCCTGCATGGACAATGGCGCTTCCTGTCGTATATATGCAATACGTACCGGTATAATTCCTCCAATTGAAACACCGAGCAGGAATCGTAATATAACAAGCTGCCAGATATTTGTTACAAATGCTCCGGGGAAGTACACAATTCCGGCTGCAAACAATAAAATAATTAATATTTTTATATAGCCAATACGGTCACCCAAGCGCCCCCAGCGCCTTGTCATCAGCAAATTTCCAAGTCCTGCAGCGGAAAATGCCAATCCTGAGAAAAAAGCAATACTGGCCGGCCCATGTATTTCGGCAACAAATAAGGATAATATCGGCTGAACACTGAAATGGGCTACTTGAACAAGGACGGAGATCAGCATAACAACCAATAAAACAGGCTTTCTTATTATATGAAGGAAAACTTCTTTGCTTGTATAGGATTTATAATCCTTTTCATCATCAGACAGCTTCACCTTCACTTCTTTTATTCCAAAAAGTACGATGAATGCGGAAAGAAACACAGTAATCGAAACCATTTTAAATGAAGTGGCATAGCCTAATGTATCTGCAAGCATCCCGCCAAGCAATGGTCCCATTAATGTACCTGTTATGCTTCCTGTCTGCAGAGTGCCAAGAACCCTGCCAGCAACCTCTTTCGGAGTCTGCGTGGCAATAAAAGCCTGAGAAATAGGAATAAACCCGGTTACGATCCCCATGAAAAAGCGCAATAAAAAAAGCTGCCATACATTTGTAGCAAACCCCATTAATAGTACCGACAGGCCGATTCCGGTGGCAGATATAATCAAAATCTTTTTTCTTCCGTATTTATCGCCAATCCGCCCCCAGATTGGTGAAAAAATAAAGGCGGTGACAAAGGTAATGGCAAAAATCCAGCCGGACCAGTTTTGCACATAGGCGTCAGAAAAGTCTCCGAAAGATTCAATATACAAGGATATAAACGGTAAAACCATTGTAATGCTTCCGGCAATAAAAAAATTAGCAAACCACATGATTGCTAAATTGCGTTTTACAATATGATTCGGATTAACGATTGTTATGTCCTTCTTTCTTCAAATTATTTCGTTACCCTAAATATAACTGATTTTGCCTTAAAAATAAAGTTATATGCTCATTACTAAAAGGGAAGCTATCCATAATGAGGAAAAACGGTTATAATGTAATTATTAAATACCAGGTATATATGAATTAAAAAGCATGTATATGCTTACGGGGGACAAGCATAGAATAAAAAAAGACCTGCTATTCGTTAAGCAGGCTGTTTGATTTCAAAATTCTTATCATAGGGAACAGGAATATTTTGCACGAGCATCTTATAATAAGCTAAATCGAGTAAGCAGGCGAATCGATCGAGTCAGGAGGAAAACCGATCGGGACAGGAGGAAAACCGATCGGGAAGGTTTCGAATCGATCGACCAAGCACGCGAATCGATCGGGTCAGGAGGAAAATCGATCGGGAAGGTTTCGAATCGATCGAGCAAGCACGCGAATCGATCGGGTCAGGAGGAAAACCGATCGGGAAGCGTTCAAATCGATCGAGTAAGCACGCGAATCGATCGAGTACAGGTAAAAATCGATCGGGAAGCGTTCAAATCGATCGAGCAATCACGCGAATCGATCGAGTCAGGAGGAAAACCGATCGGGAGGCGTTCAAATCGATCGAGCAATCACGCGAATCGATCGGGTCAGGAGGAAAACCGATCGGGAAGGTTTCAAATCGATCGAGTAAGCACTCGAATCGATCGAGTCAGGAGGAAAACCGATCGGGAAGGTTTCGAATCGATCGAGCAATCACGCGAATCGATCGGGTCAGGAGGAAAATTGATCGGGAAGGTTTCGAATCGATCGAGTAAGCACTCGAATCGATCGAGTACAGGTAAAAATCGATCGAGCCCCCAGCCAAAAAGTAAAAGTTTACATTATTTTATCTTGTGATATTGGCGTAAATATATTAATCTATAATAAATTACCGTAAACCCCTATTTCAGCAGATTTTTATAAAAGGAGAATTTACATGAAAAATAACTATATTAAAATACTTGCGTTATTTGTATTGGTTATCGGCCTGGTTACAGGGTTCACCATGTCGTCCCTGGCGGATGACGGGGGCGGTGCAAGTGATTCCGATAATGTCAATGAAAGAATTGGTTCAACGATTGTTACATATGGAGATGCCCTTTCTGAAGCACAGCGGGAAGAAGTCCGTGCCCTTCTCCGGGTGGATGAAGCCTCCGAAGTTGAGGAGTATGATGTGACGGGAGAAGATATTGCCTACTATATTGATGGAAACCCGAACTCGAATATGTATTCCAGCGCCAAGATTGTCCGGCAGGAAGAGGGAAACGGGTTAACGATTAATATTATTACGCCTTCCAATATTACAGACGTGACGAAGGAAATGTACGCCAATGCCATGCTGACAGCCGGTGTGGAAAATGCGACCGTGGATGTAGCGTCACCGGTCCAGGTGACCGGAAGTTCCGCTTTGACCGGCATTTATAAAGCATATGACGTGGAAGGCGAAGAGCTGGATAAAGAACGGATGGAACTGGCGAATGATGAATTGGATGTTGCTACTGATCTAGCTGAGCAGGAAGGGATGGATCAGGAGAAAGTCAGTCAATTGCTGACAGAAATTAAACAGATGATTGCGGAAATGGATCCAGTCTCAAGAGAAGAAGTAGAACAAATTGTGCAAGAACAGCTGGACAACCTGGAAATAAATTTAAGTGAAGAAGACCGGCAAAGACTGATTGATCTTTTTGACAGAATGCGTGACCTGAATATTGATTTTGATCAGGTGCGAAATCAGCTTGATGATATTGCCAATACGATCATGGATAGAGCGGAAGAATTGGGGCTGGATGAGGGATTTTGGCAAAATGTTGCCAATTTCTTCAGCGAAATGTTTCAAGCTATCAGTAATTTTTTCAGCGGGCTGTTTAATTAACCTGATATAGTAATACATGTAAAGACTCCATAAGGGGTCTTTTTTTCTGTATTATTTCCAAAATAAGATTAAAAATGGAAAGTTAACTTTACAAAAAGGCATTTATATTATAAAATAATGTTAAGTAAACTTTCCATCAAGGAGGGAGCCAGGGATGAAAAACCGATTGGAAGAAATAAGGAAAAAACATGGAGTTAAGCAAGGAGAACTTGCCAACGCGCTGGAAGTAACGAGACAGACCATTGGCTCCCTTGAAAATGGCAGATATAATCCATCCATTATTCTAGCCTTTAAGATTGCAAGATATTTTGGGATGACTATTGAGGAAATTTTTATTTATGAGGAGGAGGAAAATGCACACAAAGATTAAATTATTAAAATTAGTGGAAATAACCGGCGCCTTACTGTTGCTGGCAGGAATTATATTGGGTTTTGCGGGAGCGGAAATATTACATATCCCTTTTATTAGGATGGACATAGTGCCATTTGCAGTGGGGTTCTGTGGCGTGGTATTATTTATTGCTGCAAATTCGGGAATCTCCTATGAAAAAACTAAGACAAAAGATCAGGAAATAGAAGAAAAAGATGAACGGCTGTTAACAATAGAGAGAAACGCAAAATCTAAAGGCTTCGATATAATTATGATATTATTGCCATTTGCTCTTTTGTCCATGGCCATATTTGGATATATGAACAAAGTATCATTTTTCGCTCTTGCTGGCATGTATTTTATAAGCTTTGGTTATCAAAAATATTTATATTGGAAATATCAAAGGGAAAAGTAGTATGAAATGGAATGTATCACTGTGATTGGTACTTATAAAATGAGAGGAGAAAATAAATGATAAACAAAATGCTAAATGTCGTTGGGGTCATGTTGCTCGGGTTTACAGTAAGTTATATGGTGTCAGCTGTTTTTGATGGATTCGGACTGTCACCAAATATAATTATAAATGCCCTTTTGATTATATCGATTACTGTATTTATCATAATAACGTTGAGACTAATCATACATAAACTCTTTGAATCCAGACATAAAGCGGATAATTAATAAATAGTTTCAGATAAACTTCCACTGAATATAAATTATATTATAGAAAAAAACAGTCATAAAGCTAGTTTATGGCTGTATTATTTTGCCATTAATGCATGTTTCATCCCTCCTCAGTACTTCATTTTCAGATTAATAGTCATAAAAGATTTATAAAAAACCTAAAAAAGTGACAAAAATATGGATTATAATTTATTACATTAACCACAAAAAACCCCCGTAAAACGTTTTCTCTATAACAAAACAGATGAATTCCGGTGTTTTTGTAATAAATCTATTAAACTTGTAATAAATTACGTTCATCTTGGTAATCCTTGTAACAGACACTTAAACGTCTCGTAACTGCATTGTCTGTTGGCCTGTGGTACGATAGGCACTGTCAGAAATTGAAGGAGGGAATACCGAATGAAGAAATTAGTAGGTTCATTCGTAGCAGGAATCATGATTGCTGGCACTGCTGCAACAACTGTTTCAGCAGGGGAATACGAGGTACAAAAAGGGGACAGCCTTTGGATGATCGCCAATGAAAACGACACTAGCGTAGACGAATTGGTAGAATTAAATGACTTGGACACAACGACGATTCATCCAAACGAGCTGCTGCTTATCAATAATAAAGAGAAATATACAGTAGAACAAGGCGATACATTGAATGGAATTGCAAACAACCACGATGTAACCGTATCTGATCTGAAAAATTGGAACGACCTTTCAACAGACCTGATTTTGATTGGACAAGAACTGTTCATTCAAAATGGTGATGTAAATCAGGATACTGCTTCTGAATCAAATGCAAACGAAAGTGCAGAGGCAGTGGAAGAAACAAATACATCAAATGATTCTGCTTCCAGCGCTGATGCTGCATCTGACAGTGAAGGAGAAACCTTTACAGTAACAGCAACAGCTTATACAGCTAAGTGTGATGGCTGTTCAGGTATCACATCTACCGGAGTGGACTTAAACAAGAACCCGAATGCAAAAGTAATTGCTGTCGATCCTGATGTTATCCCTTTAGGCTCTGAAGTGTATGTTGAAGGATATGGATACGCAACAGCAGCGGATGTCGGCAGCGCCATCCAGGGAAATAAAATAGATATCCATGTCCCGACAAAGGATGAAGCCTATAACTGGGGCGTTCGCACGGTAGACGTTACCATCGTCGAATAAAATTACAAAAGGAGAGTTATCTTTACTAAGATACTTTCCTTTTTTATTTTCTATTAAACTTATATTTTCATCCAACTAAGATGAGATAATTGTAGTGTTAGATTCATCTTCCATGATTTCGTTCGGTTCCGGCTCATGGGTCATGCCGACAATTCCGGTTCCAATGATTACTACTGCAAATAAAGCAACCAATAATTTGCGCATCGTTTTTTTCCTCCAAAATAATATTTTCCCATAAAATTATAATAGACATACAGGAAAATTACTATCTGTTTTTATGAGAATGCTTAAGGAAATTTTTGCAACATTTCCCGTATGTTAAATTGGCCAATGTTTCTCTTTAAATTACGGAATAGTTTTACTTTTAATCCGTTCCATTATCGTTAAACATTTTTATTGCTTTATGTTAAACTTAAAAATAGTGAGCTGAGCTGAGACATTAAAATGCGGAGATAACAACAGGTAAAGCGTTTACAATAAGGAGGCAGATATAAATGTCAAGTAAGGTATTGGATCAATTTTTGAAAGAGAATATTGCAGATCTAAAGGAGAAGGGTTTATATAATGAAATTGAAACGGTTCATGGAGCAAATGGGCCGGAAATCAACATTGAAGGGAAAAAGTTAATTAACTTGTCATCTAATAATTACCTTGGACTGGCAACGGATGAACGATTAAAAGAGGCTGCAAAACAGGCTGTAGACTCGCACGGTGTCGGAGCAGGTGCAGTAAGAACGATTAATGGCACGCTTGATTTGCATATAGAACTGGAAAAGAAGCTGGCTGAATTTAAAGGGACAGAAGCAGTGATTTCCTATCAATCCGGCTTTAACTGTAACATGGCTGCCATTTCCGCTGTAATGGATAAACATGATGCGATTTTATCCGATGAATTAAATCACGCTTCCATTATTGATGGCTGCCGTTTATCGAAAGCAAAAATTTTACGCTATAACCATTCAGACATGAAAGATCTCCGCGAGAAGGCAAAAGAGGCAGCCGAATCAGGGAAGTATAATAAAATCATGGTTATCACAGATGGTGTTTTTTCCATGGATGGGGATATTGCAAGACTGCCGGAGATAGTGGAAATCGCAGAGGAATTCGATTTGATTACGTATGTGGATGATGCCCATGGCTCCGGTGTACTTGGAAAAGGCGCCGGCACGGTAAAACATTTTGGCCTGCAGGATAAGGTGGATTTTCAAATGGGTACACTTTCCAAAGCGATTGGTGTCATTGGCGGATATGTTGCCGGTAAAGCAAATCTGATTGATTGGCTGAAGGTGCGTTCCCGCCCATTCCTATTTTCTACTGCCGTTTCCCCGGCGGATGCCATCGCAAGTACAAAAGCAATCGAGCTGCTTATGGAAAGTACGGAACTGCATGATAAGCTGTGGGAGAACGCAAATTATTTAAAATCAGGCTTGAAGGAATTGGGCTTTGACATCGGAGAAAGTGAAACACCGATTACGCCTGTCGTCATTGGGGATGAAAATGACACGCAAAAATTCAGTAAACGTTTATATGATGAAGGGGTGTATGCGAAGTCCATCGTATTCCCGACAGTGCCGCGCGGAACAGGGAGAGTCAGGAATATGCCGAGTGCTGCACATACCAGGGAAATGCTTGATGAATCCATTCGTATATATGAAAAAGTCGGCAGGGAAATGGGTTTCTTAACAAGTTAAACAGTTATTCAGGTGAGAAGGGATTTATGTAATGAAGAAAATCTTAGTTACAGGGGCGCTCGGACAAATTGGTTCCGAGCTTGTGGAGAAATTACGTGAAACTTACGGAACGGCGAATGTCATCGGGACGGATATTCGAATAGCAGAAGGGGCAGCGGAGAAAGGTCCATTTGAAATAGTGGATGTAACAGATGCGGATAAGTTGTTTTCCGTGGCAAAAGATTATCAGGTAGATACGATTATGCATTTAGCAGCATTGCTTTCAGCCAAAGCGGAAGCCAATCCAAAATTTGCCTGGGATCTAAATATGGGCGGCCTCATCAATGCGCTGGAGGTGGCGCGTGAGCTGGATTTACAATTTTTTACTCCCAGTTCCATCGGGGCTTTTGGCCCTTCTACACCAAAAGATGGCACACCGCAGGAAACCGTGCAGCGGCCGACGACCATGTATGGTGTCAATAAAGTAGCAGGCGAACTGCTTTGTGATTATTACTACCATAGGTTTGGTGTGGATACGAGAGGGGTTCGCTATCCAGGTCTGATCTCCTATGTGTCGCCACCCGGGGGAGGCACAACAGACTATGCTGTGGAAATGTATTATGAAGCAGTCAGGAATAAGGCATACCGTTCAGATATTGATGCAGGGACATATATGGATATGATGTATATGCCGGATGCCCTCCAGGCCATTATGCAGTTAATGGAGGCGGATCCGGGCAAGCTGAAACATCGAAATGCCTATAATATTTCAGCCATTTCTGCTGCACCGGAAGACTTTGCAATTGCAATCCGAAAACACATTCCGGATTTTAAACTGACCTATGAGGTCGATCCGGTGAAACAAAAAATTGCGGAAAGCTGGCCCAATAGTATGGACTCCTCTGCAGCCAGAGAGGAATGGGGCTTTAAAGCAGCATATGACATAGACGCAATGACCAAAGATATGCTGGAAAAGTTAAGAAGTAAATAATAAAAAACACGGGGACGGTTCTCTGTTGCAGTTTTTGCAACAGGAGAACGTCCCCGTTTTTCACTTAGCTTGCATACATTTCTTCCACCTGTTTCTGCACATTTTCATCTGACACATATTCATTGTAGGTCATTTCTTTGTCGATAATGCCGTTTGGCGTGATCTCGATCAGCCTGTTTGCAATTGTTTCTACAAATTGATGGTCATGGGATGTAAACAAAATCGATCCTTTAAAGTTAATCAAGCCATTATTTAATGACTGTATGGACTCCAGGTCAAGGTGGTTTGTCGGCTCATCCAGCAATAAAACATTTGCATTGGACAGCATCATTTTAGACAGCATGCAGCGAACCTTTTCACCACCTGACAGGACACTTGCTTTCTTCAAAGCTTCCTCCCCGGAAAACAGCATTCTTCCAAGGAATCCGCGCAGGAATGTTTCTGTTTCATCTTCCGGTGAATACTGACGCAGCCAATCAACAAGCGGAAGGTCATTATTCTCAAAGTAAGCCGCATTGTCCTTTGGAAAATAGGACTGGGAGGTAGTGACTCCCCATTTAAATGTACCGGCATCCGGTTCCATTTCACCCATCAGTATTTTAAATAACGTCGTTTTTGCGATGTCATCTTTTCCCAGAAGAGCAATTTTGTCGTCCTTATTCATTGTAAAGCTGATATTATTCAATACTTTCTTGCCGCCGATTGTCTTGGTCAGTCCTTCTACACGCAAAAGGTCATTGCCGATTTCCCGCTCAGGCTGAAAGGCAATGTACGGATATTTTCTTGATGAAGGCTTAATATCATCCAGTGTAATATTGTCCAGCATTTTTTTCCGGGAAGTAGCCTGCTTGGATTTGGATGCATTGGCACTGAACCTTGCGATAAAGGCCTGTAATTCTTTAATTTTTTCTTCCTTTTTCTTATTGGCCTGCTGTGCCATTTTGGAAGCGAGCTGACTGGATTCGTACCAGAAATCATAATTCCCGATGTAAATTTCTATTTTCCCAAAGTCAACATCTGCGATATGGGTGCATACTTTATTTAAAAAGTGTCTGTCATGGGAAACAACAATAACCGTATTTTCAAAATTAATCAGGAATTCCTCGAGCCATTGAATCGCATGTATATCCAAACCGTTTGTCGGCTCATCCAGCAGTAGAATATCCGGGTTTCCAAATAAGGCCTGGGCAAGGAGCACCTTAACTTTTTCATCTGCAGATAATTCGGCCATTTGTATGTGATGACGGGCTTCAGGGATACCGAGCCCTTTTAACAGCACAGCTGCATCGGATTCTGCTTCCCATCCGTTCATTTCCGCAAATTCACCTTCAAGCTCGGCTGCACGCATGCCATCTTCTTCGGAAAAATCACCTTTCATGTAAATGGCGTCTTTTTCCTGCTTTACTTTATATAATTTTTCATGGCCCATCAGTACGGTTTCCAGTACTTCATGCGCTTCATAAGCAAAATGGTCCTGTTTTAATACAGCAATCCGTTCACCGGGGGAGAGAGAAACTGATCCTGTCTGCGGCTCAACCTCACCGGAAAGTATTTTAAGAAAAGTGGATTTACCGGCCCCGTTAGCTCCAATGACACCATAACAGTTGCTGGGAGTGAATTTCAGGTTAACATCCTCAAATAACTTTTTATCACCATATCGTAAACTAACATTCGTTACATTGATCATGCGTTATATATGCCTCCATTAAAAATAAATAGTAACCACCGCTAGCTTACGGTATTTATCGGCTTTCGTCAATATTACAGGGGAAACACTTAGCAAAATTCATCTAGAAATTTATTCTTTTTTAACAGGTACGAGAATATCTTGTACTTTTATTCCTGAACTAAGACATTCTCCGAAAAAGCCTTGGCGAATATCAGTTTTTTTAATATAGTTAAATGGGGGGTTATTTAAGGGGAGAGGGGGAGAAAAGGAAGTGGAGAAAAAAGAAATATATTTTCTTTTTACAGATACGGGAAGTCTGCTGGCCAAAGCAATCAATCGTATTACAGGGCATCCATACAATCATGTTTCCATTGGATTTGACGAAGCATTGCAGGAAGTATACAGCTTTGGCAGAAAAAATGAAAAGAATCCTTTTATCGGCGGGTTTGTTAAGGAAAATATAAACTGTGATTTCCTGAAGAATGCTGTCTGTGAAATCTACAGCTGCGAGGTAACAGCAGAAGAGTGTCAATCTATTATTCGTAAAATAAAAGAAATTGAAGCAAAAAGCAATCATTATAGATATAATTTTATCGGCCTGTTCGGCATTCTGCTGCAAATAGAAATCAACCGGAAATGTGCTTTGTTTTGTTCTCAATTTGTAGCCACGGTAGCAGCAGATACCGGGATTTTTAACTTTTCCAAACCGGCATGCTTTGTTACACCTGCCGATATACGTTCACATAAAACATTAAAATTATTATACAAAGGGACGCTTTCCAACTACCCAAAAGTAATTTCACAACAGGAAAGCAAAGTAAAACATACCGAATATAATGGCAATCATGCATTTGGATGATCCAGGATCAATGGGAGAAGCCGATCATTCATACAGACATATAATCAGGGCTGGATAATTTTGTTTGCTTCCAGCCTCCGTTATTACAGAAAATTACCTTGTACATATATGCTATAGTTCAATTTTAAGAGGGGTGCTGCATATGGAAAAAGGAAGCAATTACCGATTACTTAAATTAAGGGAATTATTATTCGAAGAAACAGATGAACAGCATGAATTGGGCATAAGCGAGATAGCTGAAAAACTGCGGCAGGTCATTCCGGACAAGCCGATAGATCACCGGACAATTAAAAGAGATCTGGAAGTACTGGATAATATTGATTTTGAAATCATGCAGAACAATGGGAAATACGGGAAAATTCTGTACAGCCATCAGTCCAGGCTGTTTGAAACGTATCAGCTTCGTTTGATTATTGATGCTATTTTATCTGCACGTTTTGTCACCACCAATGAGAAAAAGAAACTGATTAAAAAGATCAAGCAATTAACGAGCAAACATATTGCCAAAACATTGCCGGAGCCTATTTTATTCAGCCAGTCAGCAAATATGGATTATGAACAGGTCAAGCTGAATATTGATTTTGTCCATCGTGCTATCTCTGAACAGAAGGTGCTTGCTTATCAGTACGGTAAATTTAATGTGAACAAGGAATTTGAGTATAACCGTGATGGGGAAATCTATTTTGTCGATCCTTATGCATTGATCTGGCAAAATGATTATTACTACTTAATCGGCCGTTTCCGCAGAAAGGATGAGGTAAGACATTACCGGCTTGACCGGATGAGAAATATCAGCATTTATGATAAAAACTTTAAAAAGGAAAATTTCGATTTGAAAAGTTATGTCAATCAAAGCTTCCATATGTTTGCCGGGGAAGAAATCCGAATCAAGATCCGTTTTCATATTGACCTTGTCAATGTCGTGCTGGACAGGTTTGGACGTGATGCGGATATTAAAGAAATGGATGAGGAGCATTTTATTCTATCCACGAAGGCAAAATTATCCGACGGGCTTATTAATTGGATTTTAACCTGGGGACACAAGGCTAAAGTACTGGAGCCGGAGCATCTTGTTGTAACGGTGAAGGAAAAGATCGGGAAGATGATGGAAGTGTACAAATAATGCTTTGATGTCAATACACAGGCATCAAACTGCAAAGAAGCTCGGATATCACGCTGAGCTTCTTTAATTATTATCCTTTATACAAAAAAACCGGCATTCATTCATACTCAACATTCAAATCTTCCAAGTCTATTCCCAGGGTTCGGTAAGGCACATTGATTTTAAAGGCCAGATTGTTCCCTTCCAGATCAATATTCTCCACACCGACCACAAAGTTACTGCGGATTTCCATGTCGGTTACTGCTACATAAATCTTCTCCTCAGCCGGATTGATGCTGACCCATTCCGGCATTGGCAAATAGCGTTTCATGTACTCCATAATACGCTGGTTCGGCAATTCGAGTAAACCGACGGAAATGGAACGCTGCTGGAGGATCAGATCACCATTCTCCTGTACAATCGGTTCAAAATGAACGGATAATGGAACAGTAGAGGAAAACACAGGCAGCTCTCCAATTAAATGAACATCCTCGTCCAGTTCCACACGGTAATTATGCTGCGTTCCGGATACTAATTGTTCTATATACGCATTAACCAATTCATTTAAATTTTCCTTCGTCGTTCTTACAATGAATTCTGAGCTGCCATGAGGGATATCGCTTTGTATTGCAGAATAATCCGATTCGGAAACAGGCCAAAAAATTAAACCGGCGACGATAAGAAGCAGCAGGATATTAAATCCGAGCAGAATAAAGAAAGGCCGCTTCCATTTATATTTATTCATTCTTTTATCCGACCTGTTTGGCATGGCCATCATCCTTCTTCATCTGTCAAATAATCAAGCACACGCTGTGCAATTCTGCGGTAGCCCTCATCATTCGGATGAAAATTATCCTCTGCGAACAATTCTTCATCATGATCTTCAAATAAATCTTCAATCGGAATAAATGTCATGGAATCAAAATCCCCGGCAACTTTCTCCCCGGTTTCATTCCATTTCTCTACAATCAGATTCAGCTCAGGGATTTCCTGGAAGTACTTATCAAAAGGGTTGAAAATGCCGATCAAATATATCTCTGATCGGGAGTTGACATCCTCTATGACTGAAAAAATCTCATACAGTCTTTCTTCATACTGGCCGTTTTCATGAAGGAAATCCTTGATCTCCAAGTCCGTGATATTTTCCCTTAGTACCCTCATGATGTCATTAGCGCCAATCGTAACCAGAATCATATCCGCGTCCTCAATGGCTTCTTCCACTTCGGGATCCTCCAGTGTTGCCAGGAGCTGATCACTTCGGCTGCCGCGCTTGCCCAGATTCTCAAAGTGGACGAGTTCATTTTCCGCATTAATAGATCTTTCGAGCAGTCCCACATAACCACCTTGTCCCCGGCTGTCCCCGACCCCTTGTGTCAGAGAGTCACCGATTGCGAGGATGTTTAATGTTCTGCCGGAAAAGAAATCAACGGTTGCATTTACTGCCTCTGTCAATGGGCGGGGCATGGAAGAAGTTAAACCCTCTTCCTCATTTTCTTCTTCCGCAGGATCATCTTCAATTGCTTCTAACCGATGTTCCGTGTGATCCTCAGAGGCAGGTTCTTCCACTTCTGTCTCAAGCGTTACGTTTTCAAATTCCACTCTTGGCTGACTTATATAAAATAAAAATGCTGCACCAGCTACAACGAACACAATTACAGCACTAATCGCTACATTTTTTTTCAAGACACTCACACCTGGATGTTTGTTAAATAGTATATGCTCATAACCCATATTGTCTCATGTATAGCTGATTTTAGAAAGTATTTTTTGATATGTAATTATTCATTTGAAAAATAGAAATGCATATGCTGCTGGACTGGACTTGCGAATTATAAAACTCTCTCTAAAAGAGAAAGCAAACCCACTTCATCTATACAAAGGTATATAAATCCCTATTTATGCAAAGAGCACTATTTATAATTTTTCCAAAAATATTGAAGTGTAAACCTGAAAGCAAAATCAGACACTTATTCAAGGCACTCAAATAATAAGATAAAAGTATTTCACATAGTACCTTGCAATATACAGTAGTTAATGTATAATATAAATTACAGTACTGTATAATGTATGGTAGTGAAGGGAAAAGGAGTACAAAACATGAACATACAATTTAAAAAAGGTGTTCTGGAATTATGTGTGTTGGCGCTTTTAAACAAAAAAGACCGGTACGGCTATGAGCTTGTACAAAAAATTTCCGAACAGATTGCCATATCGGAAGGCTCCGTATATCCGCTGCTGAGGAGACTGGCAAAAGAAGAGTATTTTACGACATATCTCCAGGAATCCAAAGAAGGACCTTCAAGAAAATATTATAGTCTTACGCAAAAAGGAAGGGATTATTTAAACCAGCTGCAGGATGAATGGGTGCAATTTTCCGCCGGTGTAAATGAAGTGATTAAGGAGAGTGAGCAGGATGAATGAAAAACTTTTTTTACAGAAGCTGAAAGCTGCTTTGCAAAAGCTGCCTGAAGCAGAGCAGGATGAAATTTTAATGGATTTTGAAGAACATTTTTCAATGGGGAAAGAGGAAGGGAAAACAGAGGAGGAAATTTCTGCGGCCCTGGGCTCTCCTGAGCAGATCGCGAAGGAAATGAAGGCCGCCTATTATCTTGACCAAGTCGACAATACTTCCTCAGTGGGAAACGTGTTTCGGGCAGTCTGGGCCACAGTTGGGCTGGGTTTCTTTAATTTAGTGTTTGTACTTGCACCATTTATTGCACTGGCGGGGATTGTTCTGTCCGGATGGATCGCAGCTTTCGCTTTTATAACAGCCCTGCCGCTCGTAATCATTCAAGCAATGATATCTCCGGAATTATTTTTATGGTTTGAGCTATTTGTCTCAATCGCCCTTTTAGGGATTGGACTGCTTCTCTTGAACGGTATGCTGTATGTGACACGATTATTTACCAAAGGGTTTGTCCGGTATTTGCACTTTAATGTCAGACTTGTTAAAGGGGGACTGAAGCATGCGTAATGTGAAAAAAATAACCTTGGCTGCCTTATTATTAATCGCTGTTGGCGTAATTGGAGCTATTATTACATTCAGTCTAGGTGATGACACGACATTAGCAATGGAAAGAAAAGTGGATATGAGAAATATAAAAAACATTGATATTCAAGCAGATAATGCGCGTGTTACTGTTCATCCGGCCGGTACAGCACAGGCTGAAATCAAATTTGAAGGATTGACATCAGGAGGAAATGAACCAGAGTTATCAGCGGTCACAGAAGGGGAAACATTAACAATAAAAATCCAGGAGGAAAGAAGATTTATCCGGCTCACTAACTTGATGGGATCACCATCATTGCACATATATTTACCGGAAGAAAGGTATGAATCACTTGCCGTTGAAATGGATAATGGAGCGTTTCAGGCAGAGGACCTGTCCGTAACGGAACTACAGGTAAAAACGGATAATGGCAGCATCACATTAGACAGAATCTCAGGTGACACAGCTAATGTAAGTACTTCTAACGGTAAAATTAATATGAACCATGTCGCAGGGGATATTACCGGCAAATCAAATAATGGAGCAATTTCTCTTGATGTGGCGGACCTGGATCGTCATATAAATTTGGAAACAGATAATGGCAAAATCACAGTACAGACGGAAAATGAACCAACTAATGCGGTAATTGATGCCCGCACTGGTAATGGGAAAATAACAGTTTTCGGAAACTCCGACTGGGATACGATGATTGGAGCCGGGGAAAACGAAATAAAATTGAGAACGGATAATGGAAGGATAACAATAGAAAAATAATTATTTAATTTAAAACGATAGAACGAATGCTTCAAATGAAGAAACCAATGATAAAAATATATTTCTCATTGGTCTTTTCTTTTTAAAAATGCATGCTCTGATATGCAAGCCTTGGTCACCGTTTTCTCTAATACTTGAACTATATATCATAGCAAATATGCTTCAATCTAACATGATAGCAAAAAACAGGAAGGGGCTGCCTTCCATTAGTTGTTGGCAGCCCTTTTTCCAGCTATAATTATTTTTCCGTGCGCAAACGTGCAACTTCGTCATAAGGATTTCTTCCGGTAATCACTGTAATCCCCGCAGCCCGCGCGTGATCGATGGATTCCTCATTTCCTTCAGGCTGTTCCACCAGTAATACTTTTCCCTGTTTATTAATAAATTGTTCGATGGTGCCTGCCGGCAGCTCTGTACCGTTGATCCAAACAGCATCAACCTGAGATACATCTGCTATGCCGGAATAGGAATGATCTGCAGATTCTCCGATGGATACGAGCTTAAATCCGAATGATTGCAATTTTGCTGCGGTCTCCCCAGTTTTGTTTGCTTCTGCAAGGGCAATCACTTTTTGCCTTGGAGCACCTTCACTTCTATCAAATGGGGATGAAAACAGCCATTTGGCGGCATCCTCTTCCGTTGTTTCAAAAAAAGCAGCTTCACCGGTTGCTTTAGCAATTGCTTCATCCAAGCTAACGAGAATATCCTGCACGGATTCCAGTCCGACAGACAAGCGTACCAGCTCTTCTGTTACCCCGCTAGATGCCAGCTGTTCCTCATTCAGCTGCTGATGTGTAGTGGAGGCAGGATGGATAATCAGTGATTTAGCATCCCCCACATTTGCCACATGGGACCATAGCTCAATATTATCGATTAATTTTCTTCCCGCTTCTCTCCCGCCTTTTATACCAAAGGTAATAATGGAACCAAATCCGCCATTCAAATACTTTTTCGCCAATTCATGGGATGGATGGTCTTCCAAGCCGGGATAATTTACCCACTCAACAGCAGGATTTTTCTTCAAATAATTTGCCACTTCCAGTGTATTTTCATTGTGACGTTCTATGCGCAGATGCAGTGTTTCCAATCCCTGTAAAAATTGAAATGCATTTTGCGGACTTAAAGCAGCACCGGTATCTCTAAGCAGCTGTACCCGTAATTTGGTGGCAAAAGCCGCTGCTCCTACATCAGCAAAGCGAAGTCCGTTATAGCTTTCATCCGCTTCGGTGAAGCCGGGGAATTTTCCATTGTCCCAGTCAAAGCGGCCGCCATCAACGACAACACCGCCGATGGATGTGCCATGGCCGCCAATCCATTTTGTTGCAGAATGGACGATGATATCCGCACCCCAGTGAAATGGTTTGGAAAGCGGGGCAAATGTGTTGTCAATGATTAAAGGGATACCGTGTTTATGGGCAACATCTGCCACCTTTTCGACATCAAAAATGTAGAGACTTGGGTTTGTAATGATTTCACCGAAAATTGCTTTTGTCTTATCGGTGACTGCTGCTTCAATGGCGTTAATATCTGTGCCGTCGACGAGCTTTACATTTACACCGTAGCGCGGCAATGTATGAACGAAAAGGTTATACGTTCCTCCGTACAGGTTACTGTCGGCAATGATTTCATCGCCGCTTTTAGCCACATTTAAAATTGCATAGGTGATCGCAGCCATTCCGGAAGCTGTAGCTACCGCAGCAACCCCGTCCTCCAGCTGAGCCACCCGTTCTTCAAAAGCACCGACGGTTGGGTTCATAATACGACTGTAAATATTTCCCGGTTCCGCGAGTCCGAATAAATTTTGGGCATGTTCCGTATCGCGGAAAACATAGGATGTCGTCTGATAGATAGGCACAGCACGTGACCCTGAATGAGGATCAACCTCCTGACCACCATGAAGCAGTACTGTTTCCGGTTTTTGATAATGAAATTGAGACATGAAAAATTCCTCCTTGGGTTGTTTGTATTTTTAGAGCTTGGCTTACTCTGCCGGAAACCGGCAATTTTCTTGCTGGATGTTATCTGGAAGAAAAGGAATACAATGAAAAAGCCCCCTTCCTAAGAAGAGGGCGTTATGTAACCGTTCCTCCTCTTATCTTCCAGACCTGAAAATGTCTGTAGGATTTAGCACCGTGAAAAGCAAGTATTACTTACTTTCAGGTTGCCGGGCTTCACAGGGCCTATTCCCTCCACCGCTCTTGATAAGAGATTCAATTTTTTAAATTACGATTATTATAGGGTTAAAGTAATGCAAATGTCAAGGGGTAATTGGAAAAAGGCAATTAAAGAAGTTTTTCCGGATTAAAAGAGATTCGAAATGGAATCAGAGAAGACTGTCATTGGGTTAAATGATAGTGTAAAAGTCTCAAAATTGACATAGTAGTCTTGAGTGCCAGTAAAAATAATATGGCACCAGAGCAGTAATAACTTAAAATCAATTAAAGTGTGCAGGAGAGACGAAGATTTTTATGCTTGCAAAAAGGAAAACGCTTTCAAAAATAATTCTAATAGACTAAAATAATAGTAAGCATACTTATATACAAAATGGTTAAAGGGGGATTTTTATGTCAAAAAAATCTGCACATTTTGAGACAAATGTAATACATGAAGGCTACGACTCAAAAGATATGCTTGGCAGTCTGGCAACGCCATTATTTCAAACATCGACTTTTACCTTTGACACGGCGGAACAGGGGGAAGCACGGTTTGCAGGGGAAGAAGCAGGATATATGTATTCCCGGCTCGGCAATCCGACCGTAAAAGTACTGGAGGAGAGAATTGCCGCCCTTGAAAACGGGGAAAGAGGACTTGCTTTTGCATCCGGAATGGCTGCTGTTTCGGCTGTTTTAATTGCCCTGACCAAAGCAAATGACCATATTCTCTGTTCCACCGGATTATATGGATGTACATTTGGGCTTTTAACACTAATGGAAGATAAGTATAATATTACGCATGATTTTTCCGCAATGGGAACAAAGGATGAGGTGCGTTCCCTGATCAAACCGGAAACGGCCTGTATTTACGTGGAAACACCGATTAACCCGACAATGAAATTGATTGATCTGGAAATGGTCGCTGAAGTGGCGAAGGAATTTGGTATTCCAGTCGTTGTTGATAACACATTCGCCTCACCTTATCTGCAGCGCCCAATTGAATTGGGGTGCGACATCGTGATTCATAGTGCCACGAAGTATATTGGCGGGCATGGGGATGTAGTTGCAGGACTAGTTGTCGGGAAGCAGGACTTCCTGGATTCTGTTGCCATGACAACACAAAAGGATGTCGGCGGGATTATGTCCCCGTTTGATGCCTGGCTGCTGCTCAGGGGTCTGAAAACTTTGCCCGTCAGGCTCGACAGGCATTGTGATAACGCAGAAATCATCGTCGATAAGCTGCGCAGCCACCCAAAAGTAGAGAATGTGTATTATCCGAGCGATAAAGCCAACCCGGACCACGTAATTTGCAGCAAACAAATGAAACGGGGCGGCGGTATGATTTCCTTTGAATTAAAAGGGACAAAAGCAGATGCACAGCAAATGCTGAACCATTTAAGCTTTTTAAAAATTGCTGTAAGCCTTGGGGATGCGGAAACACTCATTCAGCATCCTGCTACCATGACACATGCTGTTGTTCCAAAAGAATCCCGTGAGGAAATGGGGATTACTGATCAGCTCATCCGTTTATCTGTTGGACTTGAATCCTGGGAAGATATTTGGGAGGATTTGGCGCAGGCACTGAATAAGCTTTAAATCTCCACACATTGTTGAGTGCAGGAAAATGCGTCTTCTAATTATAAGATTTAATAATTTCAGCAGGTTAATAATAGACGTTTCCTACTTTTCATTATTGGAGGGTCGATCTAATTCATCACTGTTTATAAAAAAGAACCAACCTGGTCAGCCTTTTGAAGACATCAAATAAGCATAGCCAAAGGTATGTGTCAATAAAAATGGCATGGAATTCCTCTAAGAATTTACCATGCCATTTTTTGTTACGCTAAAATAAGTGTAAAATATATTGAATGTTAAAAGGTATAAGAGCTTGGAATCAATAATCATTCCTTATCCGGCTGCAGACCCAACCAAAAAAATCAGGTAGAGCAGGCGGAGCATTTTATATTAAAAATGAGTAATTACCGTTAGATTTCCCGTGAAACATATGAAAGTGAATCAAAGCCCTTTTTGCTCTGCTGCTGATTCATTCAATAGTTAACAGGGAATAAGAAAAATATGCTATATTATCATTAGTGAATAAACAAACAATAATAAAATCAGGCTATGTTGACAGGGTGAGAAAACAGATAACATTCAAACTGCATCGAATAGGGAATTTTACATACCAGGGCTTTTTCAGTATTAAATGAAAGCCAGAGGATACAAAGGAGAAGAAAGTAAAATATAATTTAAAACTTCCTTGAAAAAAACCAAGTTTTCTCATATGTGGAGGACGTTGATCATGGACTTATTATCCTTATTATTAGGAGTTATACTAATATTAAATATCGCCTTGGGCATCTCTATTATATTTCTGGAAAGAAAAGATGCCTCTGCTACCTGGGCCTGGCTGATGGTGTTATTATTCATCCCAATTGCCGGCTTTATTCTTTACCTTATTTTCGGAAAGCCGATCAGCAACCGGCGAATTTTCACATGGGATACCAAAAGCAGATTAGGGGTAAAAACAGCAGTACAGGCACAATTGCGTGCATTGGAAGAGGGAAGCTTCGAATTTAAGCATGAATCAATTGCCGAATATGAGGATATCGTGTATTTGCACCTGCGGAATGATGATGCGATTTATACACAGGATAATACCATAGATATTTATACTGACGGCACAAAGAAATTTGATGCATTGATTCAGGATTTGGAAAGAGCGTCCGATCACATTCATCTTTTATACTATATTATCCGCAGTGATAACCTGGGTAAACGGATTGCAGACGTGCTTATTAAAAAAGCAAATGAGGGCGTGGAAGTGCGTATGCTTTATGATGATATGGGTTCACGCCGTTTGGGAAGAAAATACATTAAACGGCTGCGACATGCCGGTGTACAGGTGGAGTCGTTTTTTCCGCCTAAAATTCCAATGTTTAATTTTAAAATTAATTACAGGAATCATCGTAAATTAGCCATCATTGATGGGAAAATTGGCTATATTGGCGGCTTTAATATCGGGGATGAGTATCTTGGCAGGAAGAAGAAATTTGGATACTGGCGGGATACGCATCTGCGTATATACGGAGATGCCGTCCGGAATATGCAGACAAGATACATTCTTGATTGGAATCAGGCTTCACGCAATGATATTTTATATGAAGACAGGTATTATGACGCCAGAAAGCAGGGAGATGCCGGGGTACAAATTGTCTCGAGCGGTCCTGATTCGGACTGGGAACAAATTAAAAATGGCTATATAAAAATGATCATGTCGGCTAAGGAATATATTTATATACAGACGCCTTATTTTATTCCCGACGAAAGTTTAAGGGATGTGCTGCGGATTGCCGTCTTATCCGGTATTGATGTAAAAATTATGATTCCGAATAAACCCGACCATCCTTTTGTCTATTGGGCGACGTTAAGCAATATTGGAGACATGCTCAATGCTGGGGCGGAAGCATATATTTATCAGAATGGATTTTTACACGCGAAGACAATCATTGTGGACGGGAAAATAGCATCAGTAGGGACGGCAAATATTGATGTGCGAAGCTTCCGTTTGAATTTTGAAGTGAATGCATTTTTGTATGACAGGGGAATAACACAGGAATTGGAACAGGCATTTTTCAGCGATATGGAAGCATCTACACAAATGTCAAAAAAATTGTATGAAAACCGTTTAATTGGAATTCGTTTTAAAGAATCAATATCCAGACTGATTTCACCGGTTCTTTAAAAAATACGGTAAATATAAAAATATCAATGGACTAATATACATGTTCCAAAGGAAGGATGGATTGGATGGATGCAAAACCCTGCGCTTATTCATTGGCGATAAAAACTGCACATGTATTGCCCCCCGATACGAATTCACACGGCACCTTGTTCGGGGGCAGGCTGATGGCTTATATAGATGATGTGGCAGCCATTTCAGCAGTCAGACATGCAAGAAATCCTGTGGTAACAGCCTCCACGGATTCAGTAGACTTTCTTGCCCCGGTAAAAGAAGGTCATTCCATTTATCTGGAGTCTTTTGTAACATGGACACACCGGACATCCATGGAGGTTTTTGTTAAAGCTGTAACGGAAAACCTGCTGACAGGAGATCAGAAGGTATGTACCACTGCTTTTCTCACGTTTGTAGCAGTTGATGAAAATGGAAAACCAACAGCTGTACCAAAAGTATACCCTGAATCAGAACAGGAAAAGATCCTGTATAATCTTGCTTCATCCAGAGCACTTCAGCGGAAGGAAAGGCGGAAGCAATCCAAGCAATTTGCCGAAATATTCGGGACGGAATTTCCCTGGGATAAGGAGAAATAGGGATATTTGTTTTTTAAAACCGGTTTGCATGTAACAAAAAAGCAGCTAAAAGTATGTTCTTTTAGCTGCTTTTATACCTGCCTACTTTTCATCTTTTTTATCTTTTACCCCTTTAAATATAGAAACAAGCATAATGAGCAGGATGACGGTAAATGGCAACGCTGCCGTTAAAGATGCAGTTTGCAGTGCTTCCAATCCGCCTGAAAATAATAATACCAGGGCGATTGCCGTGATCAGGACTCCCCAGATAATTTTGGTGATCAGCGCCGGATTCAAGGTTCCCTTGGATGTCATACTTCCCAAAATATAAGTTGCAGAGTCTGCAGAGGTTACCATAAATGTAAAAATGAGCAGAATTGAAATAATAGACAAAATATCTGTAAATGGTACGACCCCCAAAGCTTCAAACAGGGCTACTGTCACATCTTCGTTTACAGCTTCAGCAATAGAGGTGCCATTATTTAAATCACTATAAACTGCCGTACCGCCGAATACCGCGATCCAGACACACGCAATGGCCGGAGGTACAACCATTACACCGGCGACAAATTCACGAATTGTCCGGCCTCTGGATACTCGGGCAACGAATGCTCCGACAAAAGGTGACCAGGCAATGGCCCATGCCCAGTAAAATATGGTCCAGTCATAAACCCATTCGCCGCCGGTATATGGTGACAAACGCAGGCTGTATTGGACAAAGCTGGTTATATAATCACCCAGTCCCAGCACAAAGCTGTTCAGAATAAATACGGTTGGACCTAAAGCAAACACAATAATCATGATCAGAAGAGCCATTCCAAGATTGATATTACTCAGCCACTTAATCCCTTTATCCAGGCCCGTAACGCTTGAAGTCAGATATGCAGCAAGCATGACAAGTGCTATAATCAGCTGGACTCCAATATTGTTCGGTACATTAAATACAGAAGACAATCCGCCGTTCAGCTGAATAAATGAAAGGCCGACGGTAGTTGCTACACCCATGACTGTCGCTATTACAGCCAAAATATTAACCGTATTTGCAACTGTTTTGTTCTTGCCTACTACTGGTTCTATTGCTGCAGATACCAGCCCGCTTCTATTTTTTCTGAATTGAAGAAAGGCAATAGCCAGACCTGCAAGTGCAAAGACGGCCCACTGACTGATTCCCCAGTGAAAAAAGGAATACCCCATGGCAACTCTTGCAGCCTCTTCCGACTGTGCTTCCACATCGGAAAATGGCGTGACGAAGAAGTGACTCATCGGTTCTGCAACACTCCAGAAAACAAGAGATACCCCAAAACCTGCTGAAAACAGCATGCCAATCCAAGTGAAAAATGGATATTCCGGCCGTGAATCGGACGGACCTAATCGTGTTTTTCCATGTTTGCTTACGGAAATACCAATGAGGAACAGAATGATAATAAATACTGCAAGCAAATAAAACCATCCGAAATTAATCGTAGTAAAATCAAAAAGTGCCTGGGCAACTGCTCCAAATTGGTCCGGCATAAAAGCACCGATGATGACTAATAATCCAACAATGATTGCCGAAATAAAGAATACCGGATTCTGATAGGCTTGTTTTTTCTTCATAAGACTTCTTCCATTCTAATAATTTTTTTGTGTTTTTCACTATATTTTCCCATTGTGATAATTAAGTATAGATATACTTACGGTACCCAAATCTAAGCCGTCTTAATCGTGATTGTTCCAGAAAAAATTATATACCTGATGTTTTACCGAATCAGTGACAAATCAGTTATTCCTAAGTTAAATCTCTGTATTACCCGAGGATGATGAAAGCTTTTTATCCGGGAAGACGTATGATAATGTATCGGATCATGACAATTTCCCCTTTTTACAGGGAAGCGCTGTATACCAGCCAAATAACAGATAAAACATACTTGATTTCCCCAGGGAAAACGCTTACAATGTAAGAAATGAATATCTTTATAACTTTGAGGTGCTTTGCAATGTACAGCGGAAGCAGACGTTTAAATAAGTACAGTAAATATACAGGAGGCGTGGTTTAAAACCATCGCCTCCTTTTACTTTTTCTGCTTTATTACGATAAAGCAATACTGCGGGGGTGTGACATGGTTATATTAACTGGAAAAACGTTAACCTGGAAAGAGGCAGAGCGGGTCATACTTCATAATGAACCAGTTCAATTAGCAGCTGAAGCCTCAGAGAATATAAGGACAAATAGAAGTGCTGTGGAAAAAATGATTGCGAAAAGGAAAACAATGTATGGGATAAATACCGGATTCGGGAAATTTAGTGATGTCATTATAGAAGAAAAGGATCTGGATAAATTGCAGCTTAATTTGATTCACTCGCATGCCTGTGGGGTTGGCAAGCCTTTTTCAGAGGAAATCAGCCGGGCGATGCTCCTGCTTCGGGCCAACGCATTGGCACAGGGGCTATCGGGGGTGAGAAGAGAAGTGCTGCAGCAGCTGGTTGACTTCATAAATGCCCGCATTCATCCGGTTATTCCCAGTCAGGGATCCCTCGGCGCCAGTGGAGACCTGGCACCACTGGCGCATTTGGTGTTGGCACTTCTCGGTGAGGGGGAGGTTTACTTCCGCGGGAAACGAATGAAAGCAGCTGCAGCGATTGCTGAAGCGGAAATTAAACCATTAACATTAAAAGCAAAGGAAGGACTGGCGTTAATCAATGGCACACAGGCGATGACGGCAACTGGTGTAATTACCATTCTTGAGCTGGAAAAACTGCTGTATCAAAGTGAACAAATCGCTGCGATGACTGTAGAAGGATTGGGCGGTATCATGGATGCTTTTGATGCTGATTTGCATGAGGCGCGGGGACATAAAGAGCAAATGGAGACAGCCGGCAGAATTCGCAGTCATCTTAAAGACAGCCAATTAACGACCAGACAAGGGGAAAAGCGTGTTCAGGATGCTTATTCCATCCGCTGCATTCCCCAGGTGCTTGGTGCCTGCTGGCAATCCTTTCATTACGTAAAACAGGTGCTGGAAACAGAGATGAATGCAGTAACGGATAATCCATTAATATTTACCGAAAAAGAAAAAGTGATTTCCGGCGGCAATTTTCACGGAGAGCCGGTAGCGCTTGCCATGGATTTCTTAAAGCTGGCCATTGCTGAGCTGGCGAATATTGCAGAACGTCGTTTGGAAAGATTGGTCAACCCGCAGCTGAACGATCTTCCGCCTTTCCTGAGTCCCAATCCTGGAGTGGAGTCGGGAGCGATGATTATTCAGTACAGTGCTGCTTCACTTGTTTCGGAGAATAAAACATTGGCCCATCCGGCAAGTGTAGATTCCATTCCTTCATCTGCCAATCAGGAAGACCATGTCAGCATGGGAACCATTGCAGCAAGGCATGCATACGAAATGCTCGCCAATACACGGCGTGTAATTGCAATGGAACTCATATGTGCTATGCAGGCTGCAGAATATCGGGGACCTGAAAAGATGAGTTTGTCCACAAGGAGATTGTATGAAAAAGCCCGCAAGATTGTTCCAAGCATCAATAAAGACAGAGTTTTTTCCACTGACATTGAGAGATTGACAAAATGGTTGAAAGAAACGGAGGAAAGTCGAATCTGTCAAGTAAGCTTCTCTTCAATGCAGTAAAATACTAAAAAAGGGAGGAATTTTATGCGCAAGGTAAGGGCAAAAAAGGGGCCGGAGCTGGAATGTTTGGGCTGGGAACAAGAGGCTGCGCTGCGAATGCTTTACAATAATCTGGACCCGGAAGTGGCAGAAAAACCGGATGATCTGGTAGTTTACGGAGGAGTTGGCAAAGCTGCCAGGAATTGGGAGGCTTTTGAGGCAATTGAACGTACGTTACGAACATTAAAAAACGATGAAACAATGCTGGTCCAATCCGGCAAGCCTGTCGGGGTGTTTAAAACACATAAGCAAGCTCCGAGAGTCCTTCTGTCCAATTCCGTGATTGTACCGAAATGGGCTAATTGGGAACACTTCCATGAGCTGGATAAAAAAGGGTTAATGATGTACGGCCAAATGACAGCGGGAAGCTGGATTTATATTGGCACACAGGGCATTTTGCAGGGGACGTACGAAACTTTTGCTTCCCTTGCCAAAAAACATTTAAATGGTACGCTGAAGCATACGATTACTTTAACGGCAGGGCTTGGCGGGATGGGCGGGGCTCAAGCATTGGCGGTCACCATGAATGAAGGGGTGGCTATTGCAGTCGAGGTGGATGCGGACCGGATCGAGAAGCGTTTGAAAACTTCCTATTGTGATATCATGACATATTCCCTTGATGAAGCGATCGAACTGGCAGTAAAAGCAAAACAAACAGGGGAAGCAATGTCGATTGGATTGGTTGGAAATGCTGCCGAGGTATATCATCAGCTGCTGGGAAAAGATATTCAAATTGATATTGTAACAGACCAGACGTCAGCCCATGATCCCTTAAACGGCTATATTCCTGCAGGTTATTCCCTGGATGAGGCTGAAAAATTGCGTATAAATGATCCGGAAAGCTATATAAAATTATCAAAAACCAGTATGAAAAAGCATGTAGAAGCCATGTTGAAATTTCAGGAACAGGGTGCAGTAGTTTTTGACTATGGAAATAATATCCGTCAGGTGGCCAAGGATGAGGGGCTGCAGGAAGCATTTGATTTTCCCGGCTTTGTACCCGCATTTATCCGTCCGCTCTTTACGGAAGGAAAAGGGCCATTCCGCTGGGCCGCATTATCCGGCGACCCGGAGGATATTTACCGGACGGATGAGCTGATTAAAGAACTTTTTCCTGAAAATAAAGCACTGATCCGCTGGATTGATATGGCACGGAAAAAGGTGTCTTTTCAAGGGCTGCCGTCCCGAATTTGCTGGCTTGGATACGGGGAGAGAAAGAAGATGGGACTGGCGATCAATGAGCTGGTGAAAAAAGGAGAAATTAAAGCACCGATTGTCATTGGCAGGGATCATTTGGACAGCGGTTCGGTTGCCTCGCCGAACAGGGAGACAGAAGCGATGAAGGATGGCAGTGATGCTGTAGGTGACTGGGCTGTATTAAATGCACTTATCAATACGGCAGCAGGCGGATCCTGGATTTCCTTTCACCATGGCGGCGGTGTTGGCATGGGCTACTCGCTTCACGCCGGCATGGTCGCAGTGGCGGATGGTACGGAACTTGCAAAGGAGCGGCTGGAGCGTGTGCTGACCACGGATCCGGGAATGGGTGTGATCCGCCACGCGGATGCCGGGTATGAATCAGCCATCGATTTTGCCGAAAACAATGATATCCAACTGCCGATGCGGGAGAAATAGAAGGGGGAAGAGAACATGCAGGTTGATACGCTGATTACGAACATTGGAGAGCTTTTAACGATGGATAAGGCCGGGCCGGTAAAAGGTGCCGATATGAATGATCTGCCGGTGGATGAGAATATGGCTGTTGCCCTGAAAGATGGCAAGGTGGCCTGGATCGGCAAGGCTTTAGATGCAGATAATATTACTGCGGAAAAGGTGGTCGATGCAAAGGGACGGCTGGTAACCCCCGGGCTTGTGGAGGCACATACACATCTGGTGTTTGGCGGTTCCCGTGAAGGGGAGATGGCGCTGAAACAGCAAGGGGTGCCATACCTGGAAATTTTAAAGCAAGGCGGCGGGATATTGTCCACTGTGGAAGCAACAAGAAAAGCTTCCGAAGCGGAATTGCTGGAAAAAGCGCTGTTTCATCTGGACCGCATGGCGTCCTACGGCATCACCACGGTAGAAGCAAAAAGTGGTTACGGATTAAATAAAGACACAGAGCTGAAGCAATTGCGTGTAGTAAAAGAGGCAAACAACAGACATGCCCTTGATCTTGTTTCCACGTTTTTAGGCGCCCATGCCATTCCAGAAGAGCATAAAGATGATCCAGATGCATTTTTGGATGAAATGGCTGACCTGTTTGATGAAATCAAGGAAGAAAACCTGGCGGAATTTGTGGATATTTTCACAGAAACCGGGGTATTTACGGTGGAACAATCGAGAAAGTTTTTACAAAAAGCGAAGGATAAAGGGTTTGATGTCAAAATTCACGCAGATGAAATTGATCCCCTCGGCGGTACTCAGCTTGCAGTGGAAATGGGTGCCATCAGCGGGGACCACCTGGCTGTTGCAACAGACGAAGGAATCAGACAGTTAAGCAAGTCGGATACGATTGGGGTCATCCTGCCGGGAACAAGCTTTTATCTCGGAAAGGAAACCTATGCCAGAGCAAGGGAAATGATTGATACAGGTGCGGCAATTGCGATTTCCACCGATTTTAATCCGGGCAGCTCGGTGACGGAAAACCTGCAATTTATCATGACACTGGCCGCCCTTAAATTAAATATGTCCCCGGCGGAAATCTGGCATGCGGTTACCGTAAATGCTGCCCATGCCATTGGCAGAGGTGAGACGGCAGGGCACATTCGAAAAGGCGGTAATGCAGACATCGTAATATGGGATGCACCGAATCATATGTATATTCCTTATCATTACGGGGTGAATCATGCAAATACGGTGATCAAAAACGGTGTTGTGCTGTATGAAAGGCAGGAGATCGGGTCATGAATTTGCGACATATGAAACCTGCGGGTGCAGCGATTTTTAAAGATCGTTACACGACAAAAGCCAAAGAGCTGCTAACAAACTGGGAAAACGGAAAAAAGGGGAAATTCGGCCTTATCGGTGTGCCATTTTCCAAGCCTTCGATCAGCCATTCCGGTGCTTCATTCGCCCCGGGAACCATTCGGGAGGCATTGCAGAGCTATTCCACTTATTCAGGTGAGGAAAAACGGGAGCTGACAGATGAAATCCTGGATTTTGGCGATGTCATGATGGATCCGACAGATGTGATCGGCAACCATAAGCGGGTGGAGGAAAGTTTGACAGATGTGTTTTCGACAAAAGCAGCAGAACATTGGATGGTGCTGGGTGGAGACCATTCCATCAGTTACGGTGCGATTAAAGCTTTTACCCAAAATAGAACAGCGGGCATCATCCAGTTTGATGCGCATCATGATCTGCGAAACACCGAGGATGGTGGACCGACAAATGGAACGCCTTTCCGCCGCCTGCTGGAAGAACGGGTGATTAAAGGAGAGCACCTCGTACAAATAGGTATCCGCGACTTCACCAATGCCCCGGCTTATGATGATTATGCCAAACAGCATGGTGTTACGGTGTATACGATGAAGGATACAGAAGAAATGGGTTTAACAGATATATTGGAGAAGGAAATTATCAGGCTGTCAGAACTCACGGATTGTGTCTATGTTTCCGTAGACATGGATGTACTTGATCAGGCTTTTGCACCGGGGTGTCCGGCAATTGGACCGGGAGGCATGGATTCGAAAACCTTGCTGGATGGGATTCTTTTTGCTGCCGGGCGGGAAAAAGTCCAGGCGATGGACATCGTAGAAATTGACCCGACCATTGATTTTCGCAATATGACAAGCAGGGTAGCAGCATATGTGATGCTTCAATTTATGAAAGGGAAAAAAACGCTGCAGATGGAAAGAAGGACGTAAAAGTCAGGGTAGTTACCATTTGCAGGAATTTTTCAGTCAAATAAAAGAAATCGGCTTAATAACAGCCGATTTCGATATATTAATTTCTGCTCAGGGAAAAATGAAAGAAGAAAAGGGTGAAGCAAACGGGCTTGTACAAGTCAAATTCATGAGAAATCAGGCGTTGTGTTCTTTTGCCTGTTCACTTGGCACATGTTCATCCGCCCAAGATTGAATTTCCTTAATAACGGGTTCCAATGCTTTGCCTTTTTCCGACAGGGAATATTCAATACGCACAGGGAATTCGGAATATACTTTTCGTTCCACTATCCCTTCTTTTTCCAGCATTTTTAACCGTTCGGAGAGCAATCTGCCGCTAATCGGCAAATCTGCTTCCATCTCCGAAAACCGTTTCGTCCCTTTTAATAAATCAAATAATATTAACCCTACCCAGCGTGTACTTAGCAAGCTCATAGCCTTTTCAAAACGGGGACATAAAGCTTCCATGAATATCACCTCACTATTTTAGGCCTATGATCCATTTATTTCATCGCTTTTTTCAATAATTACAAAAAGTAACTTGTATTTATCATAGCATATTTTTCTATTTCCGTAAATAGGAGGTGTTTTCCCGACTTATAAAAAGGGAACAGTTATTGAAAATTTTTTGGTAATTTGGTTCTTTTTGTGAAATAATAGCTTATATAAACTTTTACATATGGAGGTAAAGAATGATAAACGAAAGAATGAAAGAGAAGTATGCCGAGCTGGCACTAAGGACAGGCGTAAACCTGCAGAAAAATCAGGCTTTAATGATTAATGCGCCGATTGAAGGAGCGGATTTTACTAGGGTTGTTGTCAGAAAAGCTTATGAAATGGGGGCGAAAAATGTACATATCAATTGGGTTGACGATGAATTAACTTTATTAAAGTATGAAAATGTACCGGATGATGTGCTGACTGACATTCCGCAGTGGCGAGTGGATATGCAGGACAGTTTTGCGGAAGATGGCGCCGCTGTTCTGAATATACGTTCAACCAATCCGGATTTGTTGAAGGATATCGATCCCTCCAGAGTAGCAAAAGCAACCAAAGCAGCCTCGGAGGCAATGAAAAATTTCCGCACATATACCATGAACGACAAGATCGCCTGGTCGATCATTTCAATTCCAACCGGGGACTGGGCACAGAAAATTTTTCCTGATAAGTCGAAGGAAGATGCTGTCGAAAGCTTGTGGGATGCGATTGTGAAAATAGTGCGCGTAGATCAGGATGATCCGGTCGCTGCCTGGGATGAGCATAACGCAACATTGAAAACTGCCCGTGAAGTGTTAAATGAAAAAAATTATCAAAAGCTTATTTTTAAAGCACCAGGGACAGACCTGGAATTGGAACTGCCTGATGGGCATATCTGGAAAGGCGGGGCAGCGGAAACAGAAGGCGGGATCACTTTTAATCCGAATATGCCGACAGAAGAGGTGTTTTCTCTGCCTCATAAATATGGTGTGAATGGAACTGTTGCAAGCACAAAACCATTAAATTACGGAGGCAGCCTGATTGATAATTTCAGTCTGACCTTTAAGGATGGCAAAGTGGTGGATTTTAAAGCAGAGCAGGGTGAGGATACATTAAAGCATCTGCTTGATACAGATGAAGGTGCCCGCCGGCTTGGTGAAATTGCACTCGTACCGCATGAATCTCCGGTATCCCAGTCCGGTCTCGTTTTCTATAATACCTTGTTCGATGAAAATGCTTCCTGCCACATTGCATTAGGCAAAGCCTACCCAACGAATCTGAAAGGCGGTTCTGCAATGAATGAGGAAGAGCTTGATAAGCACGGCGTGAATGACAGCCTTACCCACGTGGATTTTATGATTGGTTCTGAGAAACTTGATATCGATGGCGTAAAGACGGATGGTACAACGGAGGCTGTATTCCGGAACGGCACCTGGGCATTGAATGTAAAAGGGGAGTAAAGGATTTAGCGGAACTGGGCTTTCCCTCTGTTTATGAAAAATAGCATAAATTATCTTTATTACTAAGAAGGGGGTTGAAAATAAACGCCGGTGTACAAAATTTTCATACGTGGTATACTATAATTAGAAAATCATATAATACTAAAAACCGTCCCATGCCGGTAACATGGAACGGTTACAATAGACTAACCCCATCAAGAGAGGTTAGACACAAGAAAGTATAATCCCTCAAGCGTCTGGCATATTACAGCATGAGGGATTATTCATTTTTATCGGACATGATAAATGCGATTAACATGCCGAAAGAAATCATCAGCGTTAAAACATCATTCATATCCATCAGCATCACCTCCTTCCCCGGGAAGGATCCCGAAGGAGGTGTGCCCAACCCCTCATGTGAAACCAGTCTATTGTTCTTTTCAGTATACCATATAAGAACCTGTGTTCCTATATATATTCTAAAATCCTCCCTGAAATAAAATAATCCGGGGAGGATTTTTTACATGGTTGATCTTTTACTGGTACAGCTCTGCCATATTTGCCATGGTGCATTTTATTCTGCTGTAATTTTAGTTTTATATTTCCTGTGAGCAGGGCAATCTTCGCTTTATTGATGTGTTGCAGCTATTTTAGTTATTCATCCGTCATTGTCTTTTTAAAACAAACATACATGGATAGTGCTGCACCAACTACCCAAACGGCAATGATCCCCAGTGGTATCCAGGAAGTGGTGTGATGTATTTCAATTGCCTGCATAATTGGAAGGGCATCGGCAACTTTTAAGGCGATACTGTCTTCGTTCAGTCCGAGCATCTCAAACATCGGTGTGAAACCGAACAGGAACATGACTGGCATAAGGTATACTGAGGTTGCCGCAATTGACTTTGTGAAGAGACCAATCCCAATTCCAAGCAATAAAAAGAATAAAAACAGCAATATTAATCCGAGAATAACTCTGAAGTTCAGGAATGGTTCAATATCTACAATCACCAGTGAGACAGCCAGAGCTATGAAAGTGATAAGTCCGGTCACTAAACTTTTGCCGATAATAACATCCATCATGGTTGCAGGTGACTGAATAAGCCCACGCAATGTCTTCTTTTCGTTTTCTTCAGCCATCATAGTCATCATGCTGCTTGACGTTACCGCTGAATAGGTTGTCCCGACAATAATATAGAGAAGGAAAACAGGGAACGCTTCATTACCTTCGCCCATCCGGGTATAAAGGAGCGCCAATACGACCGGGATCAGCGGCAGTGTTAAGAGCATCATATTTTTCATAAAGTCTTTTAGGTCTTTTTCGAATATGGCAGTTATACGTTGAATATGCATTATACAAGCCCCTTTCCAGTCACTTTTAAAAAGACTTGACCAAGTGTTGGGTTGTCTGTGTGCATTGCCCTTACTTGTCCGCTTGCGATTAGTTCCCTGATTTGATCTGCATTCTCAGCTTGATTTTCAATAACCAGTCGTTCTCCACCAAAGGTTTCCACATGAAAAGCATGGGTGGAATATTTGTAGCGAAGGGCATTGGGACTGTCCACTTCCTGCAGTTCACCATTGTGCAGGAATGCTACACGGTCACATAACGCCGTTGCTTCTTCCATATTATGTGTTGTGAGAAAAATCGTTGTTCCAGCCGCGTTCAGCTTCTTTAGCCCGCGGTGGATATGTGCCATATTTCCGGGATCAAGTGCCGATGTAGGTTCGTCCAGATAAACAAGATCAGGTTTATGCATAAGTGCTTTTGCCACCAGTACGCGCTGTTTCATCCCTTTAGACAGCTTCGAAACTGTTTTTGCCCCTTCTTCCTGCAAATTAACTTCACGAAGGATAACGTCGATTTGCTTTAGAGGCGCATTGTATAATTTACAGAATAATTTCAGGTTATCATATACGGTTAAACGCTCATACAATGAACTGTTATCCGATAATATGCCTATTTTGGTTTTGAAACCGGTCGATCCGAATTGCTTTGAATCCTCCCCGAGAACATTCACTTTACCGGCAGTTTGTGACAATTCTCCGGTTAAGATTTTAATAGTTGTTGTTTTACCTGATCCGCTTGGTCCGAGCAGCCCAAAAATTTCCCCTTTTTTCACATGAAAACTGACATTCTTTATAGCCGGATTTGAACCAAAAATTTTTTGCATTCCAGTTACTTCAATTGCATTTTCCAACTGAATACCTCCTTATGATGTTATATATTCATCGTAACGGGAAATACCGGCAAAAGCAGCCATATTACGGTGGAATGTACCATAAAAAGGTTCAATTGTACTGGTTTAAGGGTGAAAATCCCCCCATAAAAGCTATACGATTAAGCTGCATCCAGTTCCAGCGTCCGGCGATAGCGGGTCATTATGGCGGGACTGCGGTACGGCGGGACGGGGAACCACGTACCGCATCCAAGCCGGGATCCGTACGTTGTATCCGGCCACTTATATTTTGTTCTTAAGATGAACTGTACTTATTTCAGGCTGAATTTTTCCTGGATATCCTGAATTTTGTTCCGTGACAGTGGAATGGTCGACTGAGACTTGTTGTCAATTCGGAGAGAGTACGTGTTTTTGGACCATGTAATAATTTCACGTACCTTTTGCAAATTTACGATATATGATCTGTGGCAGCGGTAAAATCCATAAATCTCCAGCTTTTTTTCCACTTCTCCAAGTGTGAAATCCAACGCATAGGATTGGTCTTCGATGACAATCATTGCCTTTCCATCCTGACTCTCGATATAGTCGATTTCAAGGGGATCAAATAGAATCATTTTATCATCCACTTTTGCCGGAACCTTAAATAGATTCGTGGTGACTGTTGGGGTGGAATTTTCCGCAGCAGTTTGTTCTTCCTCTTCATCGGTTTCAATTTTCCTGATGCCTTTTTCCTGCAGCTTGTATGCCATCTCCCCAAGCAACAATGCATGTTCCATATTGGATACCAAAACAAGAACCGGTACATTATTATTTTTAATCTTTTCAATCATATGAATAAAAGTATTGATCGTTTTGATATCAACACCATGAATTGGCTCACGGAATACCATTGGATTCATCCCGCTCATATAGTATCTGGCAAAGTAGACCCGGCGAATTTCAGATTCAGAGCATTTATGCAATGGGGTTTTTGCGCAGGTATGAAGCTCAAACAACACGAGAATTTCGGGGATTGGTGTGTCAAAGCCGAACCATTTATGATAAAAAGTAATATTATCTTCCACTGTCAGCCGTTTGTATAAACCATCCTGAAAGTCAAAAACGGAAATTTTTCCGTTACTTTGAAGGATTTTTGCCAATTCAGCCTGCATGTCTGTATCGCTGTAAAGAGAAGTTATCCAGGAATCATCGATTGTAAGGGAAAATGCTGGTAGATATTCACTGTCTGCAATGTCATTATCTATTTTAAAATATGCCATTTATTCAAGCTCCTGTTTAGAAAAATCATTTACATAAATGTAGTATATCATGAAGTTTCAAGTTCATCTTTTTTCTTAAAATTTGAATCTATTCCAATTGTTCCATCAAATACTTGCACTTGCCGTGCGCACAAGGTTGTACTGATTTGAAATTCACCTGCCATAATCAGTAAGGTGGAGCCTCTTTACATAATAAAACCGCCCTAAAGCAAAATGCCTCAGGACGGATTTTTTAGGCCAGTTCATTTTTAACCAACACTGCCTTAATCGTACTGTATTCATAGCCTTCGGGCAGCAGTTCTTTTAACGATCTCAGTCGGGGATCTTCCAAAGATTCCCGGGCTTTCAGGACGGCAGCTTCCTCTGCTTCATTAAAAAATATCTCCCAGGCAATCGGATGGCCTTCCTTATGCGCTTTAAACAGATGTTCTTCAACCGTTTGTTTTTTCACTTCCCTGATGACGGAAATGTCTTTTATGGACTTGCCTGATTGAAACATCTGATAACTGATCAAGTGGCTTGGCTTGTCCTCTTTTGTCCGGTTTGTCCGCTTTTTAGGGATATCATCGATCCGGACTCTTTCTTGCACATCCGGATTATCCCTGCGCCACTCCTGTATGACCTGCAGAAATGTTTCTCCGTATTGTTCATATTTTTTCTCTCCGATTCCTTTAATGGTGAGCATATCTTCCTTGGTTACTGGGAAATATCTGCTCAATTCTTTCAATGTCATATCGGAAAACAATACATAAGGCGGTACATTTCTCGCATCAGCCATCTCTTTTCTCAGCTTGCGCAGTTCCTGGAACAGGTCGTCATGATAATCTGCTGCATCTGTGGTTGGGATGGGGGCAGTGCGCATCTCGACGGACCGGTTTCCCTTCAGCACCTCCAAGGAGTTTTGGTTCAGCTTTAATGTCGGAAACTTTCCCTCCTCTGTTGCCAAAAGCTGTTCCGCAACAAGAAAATGAATCCATTCTGTAATTTCTTTTTCCGTGTAGGAGGACAACAGCCCATAAGTGGACAGCCTGTTCAAACCAAATGTGTTTACTTTTTTGTCCCTGGAGCCTTTCAGCACTTTGGCAGTCATAGAAACCCCAAAACGTTCATCCATCCGCTTCACACAGGAAAGAATCATTTGCGCTTCCGTTGTCATGTCCGTTACTTCCTGACGGCTGACACAATTACTGCATCTGTTGCAGGATGTGTCCGAGTCTTCGTCGTTAAAATAATCCAGGATATAGGAAGTCAGGCAGCCGTGGGTATGGCAGTAATTAATCATGGCCTGCAGCTTTTTGTATTCCCCTTGTTTTCCTTCTTCATCCATGCTGGATTGCTCGATTAAAAATTTCTGCAGTTGGATATCCTGTGGGGAAAACAGCAGAATACAATCACTTCTAATTCCGTCGCGCCCTGCTCTGCCCGCTTCCTGGTAATAGGATTCAATATTCATCGGCATGGCGTAATGAATGACAAATCGCACGTTGGATTTATCGATGCCCATTCCAAAGGCGTTGGTGGCAACCATGACATTCACTTCATCATGAATAAAAGCAGTCTGCGCCTGCTTCCGTTCTTCTTCAAGCAGTCCGGCGTGATACTTCGCAGCTTTAAAACCACGTTGCTGCAATTGTTCACATAAGCTGTCCGTCTGCTTTCTGGTTGCTGTATAAATAATCCCTGACTCCTGTTTGCGCTCTTCTAAAAAGGAGCGGACATATGTTGCTTTGTCCTTTCCCTTGACGACATGAAATGCTAGATTATCACGTTCAAACCCTGTGTGTACCACCTCATTGATATGAAGCAGCCGGCGGATGTCCTGCACGACTTCTTCTGTAGCTGTCGCTGTCAAAGCCATAAACACCGGAATGTTGGACAACTGCTTTAAATTGGGGACAATCGACCGGTAGCTTGGACGGAAATCATGTCCCCACTGGGAAATGCAATGGGCTTCATCAAAAGCAACCAGTGCAAGTGGAATCCTGCTCACAGCCTTTGTAAAATACCTTGATTCGAATCGTTCCGGGGCAACATAGACAAATTTATACTTGGATTGCATCATGTTTTCCAGACGTTCCTGCTGCTCTGGGGCCGGTAAGGAGCTGTTTATGTAAGTGGCTGGTATTCCAAGAGAAGTGAGCGCATCCACCTGATCCTTCATAAGGGATATGAGCGGGGAAATAATAATGGCTGTTCCGTCCAGACTTATTCCCGGTATCTGATAGCATAAGGATTTACCTCCGCCGGTCGGCATTACAGCCAGTGTATTTTGATGCGCTAAAACATGATTGATCGCTTCTTCCTGGCCCGGACGAAAGTTTTCATAACCAAAGTAGGTTTGCAGAATACTTTTTTCCTTTACCGTCATAATAAACCTCCTTTCATACAAATTATTTTATCATATATTCATTGAAAAATAGAGGGGTAGTCTGTGAAAATAAGAAACATCCGGATGAATTGCATCCAAATGTTTTTGTCTGGAAATTTGTGAAGCTGCCATATATTATTCTATTCAAACAGTAGTAAATTACTATCGTCCAGGTTGATCATTTTCTGTGATGATAACCCTAAAGGAATTCCTCAGGTATGCCATCGTGTAGAAACCGTGCGATGACACCCCTGAGAGCGATTCTCGGGTATGCCATCGTGCAGAAACCAGTCAAGTCTATAATTCTGTGTAAAAGTATATTTTCGACCAACAGAAGTATTTTTTAAAATTATAGTT
>NZ_WIXN01000011.1:113567-142808 GCF_010994035.1 Virgibacillus aidingensis | reverse complement strand
CTTCATCTACCCGATGCACCCTTCGACAGTAAGGACTTTGACGTGTTTGGCAGCCTCATCCAAGTGCATCTCAGCCTTATATGAAGTTCGTGTTCCTAAGGGCGGAGATTTGCCGCTGACTTCCTTCAGATTCTGGGTCACCCCAGACACCCTTGTCTTAAGCTAACCACTACTACTGCCTTCGTGGCTCGGGACTTGAACCCTATAGAATGTGTGCATGCCTGGCACACCAAAAAAAGCTATTCACTAAGGAATAGCTTTTTTGGCAGTTATGAAAGTATGATAAAATTTCTTACTGTGTAAGTAAGTGCAGCCAAGTTTTCCAAAACTCACTTGGCGCAAGAAGTTATTTTAATTTAGAAAAAGCATAGTCTACTGCATCAATCGTTTTCTCAATATCATCGTCTGTATGTGCAGTGGACAGGAATAACCCTTCAAATTGGGACGGCGGTAGAAATACACCTTTTTCAATCATGGCCCGGTAATATTTCGCAAAATAATCCAGGTTGGATGATTGAGCTGTTTCATAATTGACCACTTCTTCATCAGTAAAGAAAACGCCAACCATGGAGCCCGCACGGTTTATATGAAGCGGGATATCATATGCTCCTGCAGCTTTCTCAAACCCTTCCACCAGCCGGTCCACCTTTTTATTGATTTCTGTATAAGTGTCCTCATTCAATGAACTTAATGTTTCATACCCTGCTGTCATTGCAAGCGGATTTCCGGATAATGTGCCTGCCTGATAAATATTACCTGTTGGTGCGATGCTTTCCATAATTTCCCTCTTCCCGCCGTAAGCACCAACCGGCAGCCCCCCACCGATTACTTTGCCTAAACAGGTTAAATCAGGGGTCACGCCAAAATAGCCCTGTGCACAATGATATCCTACCCGGAATCCGGTCATTACTTCATCAAATATAAGGAGGGAACCATGATCCTCTGTTACTTTTCTCAACTTCTCCAGGAAGTTGTCCACCGGCGGAACCACACCCATATTTCCTGACACAGGTTCTACAATTACTGCCGCAATATCCTGCCCGTATTCTTTAAAAGCATACTCCACGCTCTCCATATCATTATACGGTACAGTGATAGTATTTTGGGCAATGGACTCAGGAACACCCGGACTGTCAGGCAAGCCCAGGGTCGCTACACCGGAACCTGCTTTAATAAGCAGAGAATCTCCGTGACCGTGATAGTTTCCCTCAAATTTGAGGATTTTGTCTCTTCCGGTAAATCCCCTCGCCACACGTAATGCACTCATGGTGGCTTCTGTTCCCGAATTTACCATACGAACCATTTCCACGGATGGTACACGTTCAATCACAAGCTGTGCCAGATTATTTTCCAGAATAGTAGGTGCACCAAAGCTTGTACCTTTCGCTGCTGTCTCCTGCAGTTTACTTACAACCCCCTCATCAGCATGTCCTAAAATAAGGGGGCCCCAGCTTAATACATAATCAATGTATTCGTTTCCGTCAATATCCCTAATTTTGGATCCTTTGCCAGATTCCATAAAAATCGGGGACATACCAACGGATTTAAAAGCACGGACGGGAGAATTCACTCCCCCCGGCATTAAATCTACTGCTTCTTTGTACGCATCAATTGAGGCTTCAAATTTCATAGATCATCACCCTAATTTCATTAATTTATTTCGAAGTTTAACTGGCTGGCGGACAATAACGCACATCCTGGATGCACGTAAATGCTCCGCAGAACCGCCGCTCCAAGGATTTAAGCAGACCCAGGATTTGAATTGGGGAGGCAGCAGCCAGCAAACTCTCCATTCGTTCACCCTGCAATCAATTGAGCCGATAGAAATAGCTACATTGAAAGTTTATTTTATATTACTCATTCAACCATTTTGCTGCGTCTTTTGCAAAATAAGTGATTATTAGATCAGCTCCGGCCCGTTTCATTGATGTCAGTTTTTCCAATACAATTTCCTTTTCATCGATCCAGCCATTTAATGCAGCCGCTTTAACCATGGAATATTCGCCGCTTACATTATAAGCAACTACCGGTGCTTCAACATTATTCCTTACATCACGGACAATATCCAGGTAAGACAAGGCGGGTTTAACAATAAGGAAGTCGGCACCTTCATGAATATCCGATACCGCTTCACGCATTGCCTCCCGGCGATTGGCATAATCCATTTGATATGTTTTTCGGTCTCCAAATTGTGGTGTGCTATCAGCTGCATCCCGAAAAGGACCATAAAAAGCGGACGCATATTTAATAGCATAAGACATGATTGGTACGTTTTGATATCCAGCTTCATCCAGCGCCTCACGGATTGCCGCTACGAACCCGTCCATCATATTTGACGGAGCAATGATATCGGCTCCTGCTTCCGCTTGGGAGACGGCAGTTTTAGCATGCAGTTTCAGGGATTCATCGTTGTCCACATCACCGTCATGAATAACGCCGCAGTGTCCATGTGAAGTATACTCACACAAGCAGGTGTCAGCAATAATAAGCATATCGGGAAATTCCTTCTTGAGAAAGCGAGCAGCTTCCTGCACGATGCCATCTGAAATAAAAGCTCCAGTCCCTTTTTCATCCTTCTCTTTAGGGACTCCGAACAGAAGAAGCGCCTTAATGCCTAAATTTTGAACTTCGGTAACTTCTTCCTGGAGATGGTCCAGGGAAACTTGATAAATGCCTGGCATGGAAGGCACTTCGTTTTTCACATCTTTTCCTTCCACAACAAACAGCGGATAAATCAGGTCATCCACCTGAAGATGGGTTTCTCTTACCAACGCACGCATGGCACCTGACGAACGCAATCTCCGGTGCCGGTCAAACGATAATTGATTAACCATTATTATTTAACTCCTTTTTCAAAAGATACTTTCCCAGACAGTGGATCATTCCATCTACTGTAAATTCCTCGGGCACTAAAATAGAATGAAAGCCTAATTGTTTTGCTTTTTTTTCTGTAGTTGTTCCAATACAGACGATGGGCACATTTATTTCGACATCTGCCAGGGAATGAAAAGTTTCCACAGAAGATGGACTTGTAAAGGTGATAAAATCAATCTTTCCAGTTTTTAATGTTTTATTTAAGCGTGTTTTCATATCCACCCGCGAAGTCGTTTCATACACTTCCATGGCATCATACTTTATTGAACGTTCCTCAAACGCTGCAGGAAGAATGTCGAGGGATTTGCTGCCTCTCACAATAAGTACAGGGGATATATCATGATAAACATGAAAAAACTCCTTAGCCATTACTTCCGCATTATATACAGATGGAATGAAAGCAGCACTAAATCCTTCGTCTTTTAGTGCCTCTTCTGTTTTATGCCCAACTGCAGCTATCTTTAACAGTTTTAATACCTTTGTATCTATGTTATATCTTTTTGCTAATTGAAAAAAACACCTTACTCCATTGGCACTCGTAAAAAAGATCCATTGATAGTTCGTCAGCTGCTGAAAGAAAGTATAATGTTCCTGAAGATCTTTACATGAAATTTGTAAAAGAGGTACTTCGATTGGGTGTCCATCATAGTGGCGAATTTTCGCTGCGAATTGCTTCCCCTGTTTTTCCTCTCTGGTTACAAGAATTCTATTTTCATGCAATGATATCTCCATCAGTTGTCAAGCTCCTCTTTCACACTTTCAACAATTTCTTTAGCACCCTGCTTGATCAAAAGGTCTGCAGCTTCTTTTCCGACAGTTTCAGGGTCTTGTCCGCGCACTTCTTCTTTAAGAATTGTTTTGCCATCCGGTGTACCTACCAGTGCTGTTAGCACTATATCGTCATTTTCCAGATAAGCATAACCGCCGATCGGTACCTGGCATCCGCCCTCCAGTAAATGAAGGAACGTTCTTTCCGCACTAATCGTCTTTGCCGTATAATCATCATGAATGGCTGAAAGAATTTCCCGAAGTTCATGATCATCCTCGCGGCTTTCTATGGCCAAAGCCCCTTGGCCGACAGCAGGAACACATATTTCCGGCTCAAGATATTCCGTGATTAGATCTTCACTCAATCCTACCCGCTTTAACCCGGAAACTGCTAATATAATGGCATCATAGTCTTCCTCATTCAGTTTCCTGAGACGGGTTTCTATATTTCCGCGGATCCACTTTATATTAACATCCGGTCTCTCCGCCAGCATTTGTGCAGCCCGGCGAAGACTGCTTGTACCTATAATTGCACCTTCAGGCAAATCCTGTAAAGCTGTATTATTCTTTGAAATAAAGGCATCCCGGTGATCTTCTCTAACCGGGATCGAGGTAATTTGAAGTCCCGGGGGCATTTCTGAAGGCATATCCTTCATGCTATGTACAGCCAGATCAATTTCCTTATCATACATGGCCTGCTCTATTTCCTTTACAAACAGCCCTTTCCCCCCTACTTTTGATAAGGTGACATCGAGAATTTTATCCCCTTTTGTAACTATTTTTTTTACCTCAAAATCGTTTTTCACCCCTGCCTTTTTCAATTGTTCAATTACCCAATTTGTTTGCGTTAAAGCAAGGTTGCTTTTTCTTGAACCTACTATAATTTTACGCATAATTTTTCCTCCTTTACTATACTCTCAAAACCAGCCTTCATTTAAATATGGAATCCGGACATCAGACTGAATAAAAAGAAATTAATCAGCATGAACAAAAATGCTGCTGTATTGTAAACAGCAATGGATTTTCCCCTATAGCCTTTTCCAAGCCGCATAATCAAAAATATGCTGTATACCATCAATAATAGAATCGAACCAATTGTTTTTATATCAAACCAATAAAATTCCGCCTGGGAAACATATGCCCATACAACACCTAAAATGATTCCTATCAATAATATTGGAACACCGATCGAAACCGCCCGAGAGGCATACTTTTCGAGTTGGTGCAGATCGCCAAAACGCCAAATCCACCTTACCGCTCTTTTTTTCTTTAACAACCAATATTGTATCAAATACATAAGTGAGAATAAAAATGATATTGTAAAAAAGCCATAAGAAAGAATCGATAGAGATATATGAGAGATTAGAATCTCATGTACAAACTGCGCCCCTTCCGGCTGACTCATTTCCCCGGCAATGGATAATGTGTATAATAAAAACACAAAAAAGCTGAAAACGTTCGTAAAAAATATGATAAAATGAATCGCAAATAACCGATTAATAATTAGGGATAAGGTTAACAGCACCCAAGCATAGAAAAACAAACTGGCATTCAGGGTCAACATCGGGAAATTATTTTCCATGAACACCTGATACAATAAAAAAAGGGTTTGAATAACCCAAACCATACTAAGCAACCGGAAGGCAATTAATTTCACCTTCCGATTATTCCAGACAAAATCATAAAAATAGCTGATTAAGCTTGAACCATACAAAACTAGCATGACTTCATATAACCATTTCCATTCAGCCATATAGAGATTCCTTCCCGCTTAAATGGTCTGTATTTTCTTCCGTATGGCAAAAGCACGTTCATCCGCTTTTAACTTTATCATTGTATCATTTTTTTTTGCTTGTTTTTCAAATTCCTCTTTCACTTCATTTTCAATACCAAAGATATTTACAAATAAATCCAGGGATTCCTCTGCTTTATCACTTGCTGCAAGTTCCTTCGCCTGTGTTACCGGTTCTTTCAGAAGCTGATTAATAATGCTTTTTGTATGTTTCCTAAGCACTTTTTTTTCCCTTTCTGTTAAGTCCGGGATCTTTCGTTCAATGCTTTTCATTGTTTCTGCCTGGATGGATAGTGCTTTATGCCGCAATGCCGATATTACCGGCACCACGCCTAATGTTTTTACCCATTCTTTAAATTGAACTATTTCCTCCTCGAGAAGGAGTTCAATTTTTTCGGCTGCAGCCTTGCGGGTCTCCAGATTTTTATCTACTACATGCTGCAGATCATCAATATCATATAGGAACACATTATCCAGTTCACTTATTTCCGGGTCAAGATCCCTCGGCACGGCAATATCCATTAAAAATAACGGGCTGCCTTTCCGTTTTTTCTGCACTCCGGAGACAGTTTCCTTCGACAGAACAATGTCACTTGAAGCGGTAGAACTGATTAAAATATCTGTTTCCTCCAGAAGAGACTCCAGTTCATCCAATGTTTTTGCTTCTGCATGATATTGCTCGGCTGCCTTTTTAGCATTTTCCAATGTACGGTTTACCACAGTGATTTTCGTTGCGCCGGCGCCGTGAATATTCTTCAGTGCAAGTTCTCCCATTTCTCCTGCACCAACTACCACAACATGTTTATTTTTCAGATCGCCAAAGATCTTGGTTGCAAGCTCCACAGCAGCATAGCTGATGGAAACAGCCTGCTCGCCTATAGCTGTTTCTTTATGCATTCTTTTTCCGAAAGTGATAGCCTGCTTAAACAGTTCGTTAAAGATGGTCCCGGTTGTTTTTAGGTTCTGGGAAGTAAGAAAAGAATCTTTTACTTGTCCCAAAATTTGTGTTTCTCCCAAAACCATGGAATCAAGACCTGTAGATACCCGGAAGAGATGCTCCATTGCACCATCATCCTCAGTGATGTGCAGATAAGTCGAGAATTCCGACTTATTGATTTGAAACCAATCAGATAAAAATTGCTTAATATAATAACGCCCGGTATGAAGCTGATCTACGACAGCATAAATTTCAGTTCTGTTGCATGTAGATATAATCACATTTTCCAGAATGCTTTTCCTGTCTTTCAATTCCACCATTGCCTGATGCAATGATTCCTCTGTAAATGTAAGTTTTTCCCTAATTTCTACAGGGGCGGTTTTGTAATTAAAGCCGACTTTCAATATATGCACATGATCTACCCCCACATGAATACTTTCGCATACAAATAAATTTATGTTTAAAAACAGGTTTCCATGATTAAATTCATTCTTATTTAATATACATTCCTCTATATTATAACATGTCGAAAAAGCTTTTTTTTGTTAAAATGTGAACAGACTCTGAAACTTTTATATAAAATTAACCGTATAATCACTAAACCCGTTTGTAATGTAACATAAGAAAAATGAAGAAGCAAGAAATCGTGCATGAGGAGGGGTTCGTTGAAAAAACAACATTCCATCGGGGCTTATATATTAATTGGAATTGGGGTATTTTTCCTGCTAAGACAGCTAAAAGTTCCTATTCTAACAAATTTCTATTCCTGGCAAACGATCGTGATTATTATTGGGTTGGCGCTTTTAATACATAGTTTTAAAACAAAAACCTATCAAAATATTTTCAGCGGTATTGTCATACTGGGAATTGGCATCCATTTCCATGGCATGCAGCACTATTCCTTCTGGATTGACCATTGGGCCATGTACATTCTAATTATCGGGCTCGCATTTCTGATCAGATATACAAAAACAAAGGACGGATTTTTCTACGGTATTCTACTTACCGGAATTGCAGTACTCCTGCTTTTTCCTTTCAGTCTGCCTGGCTGGTTAAGCTGGGTATATGTTGTATTTGATTTAGTGGAAAAATACTGGGCAATTATTTTAATCATAATAGGTTTTTATTTACTTAGAAAAGGAAAGTAATGAAAGAAAACATACAATTAAAAAGGTAAACCGGTTTTTATCAAATATTGACCGCTCCGGCAGCATACCACCCTTCCATTACTGACATAAGTGCGGTAATTAGGTCTTCATATACTGCCGGAGCTAGTATGCAAATCATTACTTTTATCGTTTAGCTTCTCACTTCTGCAAAAAAGTACGCAACAGCCGCCATGCTTCCTCTTTTCCTTCACCCGTTTCAGCCGAGAAAGGAAGGAGCACATCCCCCTGTTCAATTTCAAAAGCTTTGCTCGTACGCTTGATATGAGCTGCCCTTTTATTTTTGGGCACCTTATCAAGTTTTGTAGCTACAATAATTACGGGCTGATTATAATACTTTAAAAAATCATACATTTGCAGGTCATCGCCACTGGGTTCATGGCGGAGATCCGTGATCAGCAGTACAGCCCGGAGTGTATTTCTTGTCTGGAAATACTCCTCCATCATCCCTCCCCATTTTTTTCTTTCCTTTTTGGAAACTTTTGCATAACCATAACCCGGGACATCAACAAAATAAAATATATCATTAATTTTATAGAAGTTCAGAGTTTGCGTCTTTCCCGGCTTGGAGGAAGTCCGGGCCAGATTCTTCCGATTGATCAGCCTGTTAATAAAGGAAGACTTTCCCACATTGGATCTGCCGGCCAGGGCAAACTCTGGCAGACCTTCATTTGGATATTGCTTTTTACTCACTGCACTGATAACGATTTCCGCGTTAGTTACCTTCATGCTTTTTCCCCGCCAATGCTTGTTCCAGCACCTGGTCCAAATGATTCACCTTTATAAAAGTCAAATCATTCCGCACACTTTCCGGTATATCATCAATATCTTTTTCATTTTCTTCCGGAATAATAATTGTCGTTATACCTGCCCGATGTGCACTTAATGACTTTTCTTTTAGTCCGCCAATGGGCAAAACACGCCCGCGCAGTGTGATTTCTCCTGTCATCCCAACTTCTTTCCTCACTGGTCTCCCTGTTAAGGCAGAGACAAGTGCTGTTGCCATTGTAATGCCCGCTGAGGGACCGTCCTTTGGTGTAGCACCTTCGGGAACGTGGATATGAATATCATTTGTTTCATGAAAGTCGGGATCGATTTTCAGTTCATCCGACCGTGAACGGATATAACTGAAAGCAGCCTGGGCTGACTCCCGCATTACCTCTCCAAGCTTTCCGGTAAGTGTCAGTTTCCCTTTGCCGGGATAATAAGATACTTCAATAGACAATGTGTCACCGCCTGCTGTAGTATATGCGAGTCCGGTTGCTGTCCCGACCTGATCTTCTTTCTCCATCATCCCATAACGATACACCGGTTTTCCAAGTAATTCTTCCATGCTGTTCTCGGTTACAATAACTCGTTTTTTCTCCTTGGAAATAACTATTTTAGCTGCTTTTCTGCATATAGTTGCCAGCTGGCGTTCCAGTCCCCTGACCCCGGCTTCTCTTGTATAACGACGGATCAGTTTTAATAAAGCTTCATCCCATATTTGCAGATTTCCTTTCTTTAAGCCATTCTCCTTCAGCTGTTTTGGTAAAAGATGATCTTTTGCAATATGCATTTTTTCCACTTCTGTATACCCTGCAATCGATATGAGTTCCATGCGGTCCAAAAGTGGTGAAGGAATATTGTTTACATAATTTGCGGTAGCAACAAATAATACATTCGATAAGTCATAGGTTTCTTCAATAAAATGATCACTGAATGCATTGTTTTGCTCCGGGTCCAATACTTCCAGCATGGCGGATGAAGGGTCTCCCCGAAAATCATTGGACATTTTATCTATTTCATCAAGCAGGAATACCGGATTAACTGTTTCTGCCTTTTTCATACCCTGGATAATTCTTCCCGGCATAGCACCAATATATGTTCTGCGATGACCGCGGATTTCTGCTTCATCGCGGACACCCCCCAGTGAAATCCGGACAAAATTACGATTAATGGATCGCGCAATAGATTTTGCAAGCGATGTTTTTCCAACGCCCGGCGGGCCTACAAGGCAGAGAATCGGCCCTTTAATTGACTGGGTTAATTTTTGGACTGCTAAATATTCAAGAATTCGCTCCTTCACTTTATCCAACCCGTAATGGTCAGCATCAAGAATTTCCTTTGCATGTTCAATTTCAATATTATCTTCTGATTTTTTTGTCCATGGCAATGCAATCAGCCATTCCAGATAATTTCTGATGACAGAGCTTTCTGCAGAACTTTGAGGAATTTTTTCAAATCTGCCTAATTCCTTGAACGCGACTTCCTGAATATGTTCCGGCATGTCGGACTTCTCAATCTTTTCCTGCAATTCTCCGACTTCACCTGTTTTTCCGTCATTTTCCCCAAGCTCCCGCTGGATTGCTTTTAATTGTTCACGCAGATAATATTCTTTTTGCGTTTTTTCCATGGAGCTTTTCACACGCTGTCCAATTTTTTTCTCTAAATCAAGCACCTTTTTTTCATTTGTTATAATTTCAATTAATTTCTGAAGCCGTGTTTTAACATGAACTATTTCCAGCAATTCCTGTTTATCCTTCACTTTTAAAGACAAATGCGAAGTTATAATATCCGCAAGTCTGCCGGGCTCATCAATATCGGAGACAGTGGCAAATGTTTCATTTGTAATTTTTCGGGAAATTTTAGTATATTGTTCAAACTGCTTTAGTAAAGAACGCATTAATGCTTCTTCTTCGTTCTCCTCCCCATGCACGTCTTCCAGCTCTTGGATTTCTACCACAAATTCATCTTCTTCTTCCGTAAAAACAGTTATTTCTCCCCTGTGCAACCCTTCCACAAGTACACGGATTGTTCCATTAGGAAGCTTAAGCATCTGTTTTACTTTTGCCATTGTACCTATTTTATATATGTCCTTTGGCTGCGGGTCTTCCATACTCACTTTTTTTTGGGCCGCAAGAAAAATGGATTGATCGCCCATCATCGCTTTTTCCAATGCTGCAATTGATTTATCTCGTCCCACATCAAGGTGAAGTACCATTGATGGAAATATGAGCAGTCCACGTAATGGAAGGAGGGGAACTTGAATGTGTTGTTTTGCCATTGTAGGCACCTCCCTGTAATTATGTAAATTTAAAACGTATATTCTTAAAGTTTATAGAAAACCTGGTTGTTTGTAAAATTATATAATTGGATAAATGAGGTTTTCCAATCATGGGAATAGGAAGCTTTCTTATCATTAGTATTTCCTTTAAAAGCTATACAAAACTTTTAATTCCACTACAAAACAGCGGGAAATGGGATGCTGGCTATCACTATAATCGGTTTAACCGAAATTTTTCCACAAAAACTTATATCTTCCCCGAAAAGCACAAGTCCTGACATACATACTCTGAATTGAATTGTGCTGTACGATAACCTCAGTGTAAAAGTTTTGGAATGCTGCTTTTCTGATGACAGTCTTTCCAATTTCGCAAAAAGAGACTAACGGTATGCACTACGCTTTGTAATGCCACGTTAGTCTCTTCCATTCATGTTTTTTTAATTACGTGATTACGCGCTTTCTCTAGGATGTTTTTTATTCGCTTCTTTTATGGTTCCGTCTTTAAAGATCAGTTTTGGACTGCCATTTTCCTCGATCACTGTATCCTTGGTAATGATGCATTTTTCAATGTCTTCCCTTGACGGCAACTCAAACATGACATCAACCATAAGGCCTTCTATGATGGAACGCAGGCCGCGCGCACCGGTTTTTCTTTCGATCGCTTTTGCTGCTATTTCCTTTAATGCATCCTCTTCAAATTCCAACTCCACATCATCCATCTGGAAAAGTTTAATATACTGTTTTACCAGCGCATTTTTCGGCTTAGTCAGAATTTCCACCAATGCTCCTTCATCCAATGGCGTGAGGCTGCCGATTACAGGAATTCTTCCAATAAACTCCGGAATTAAACCATAACGCAATAAATCTTCCGGCAATACTTTTTCAAGCAGTTGTCCCGTATCCAAATCCTGTTGTTTTTCATTGGCACCAAAGCCAATTACTTTCTTGCCCAACCGGCGCTTAATGACCTGATCGATGCCGTCAAAGGCTCCGCCGACAATGAACAGGATATTTGTCGTATCAATTTGAATGAATTCCTGATGCGGATGCTTTCTCCCGCCTTGAGGAGGCACACTGGCAACGGTCCCTTCCAGGATCTTTAGAAGTGCCTGCTGTACACCTTCCCCGGATACATCACGGGTAATGGATGGATTTTCCGACTTACGGGCAACCTTGTCAATTTCATCGATATAAATAATGCCTTTTTCTGCTTTTTCCACATCATAGTCCGCAGCCTGGATCAGTTTTAAAAGAATGTTCTCTACATCTTCTCCAACATAGCCGGCTTCTGTCAATGAAGTTGCATCAGCCATGGCAAATGGCACATTTAAAATTCTGGCCATCGTTTGCGCGAGCAGTGTTTTCCCGCTTCCTGTCGGGCCAATCATTGCAATATTACTTTTGGCAATTTCCACATCATCCGTGCCCTTTGATGAATTAATCCGTTTATAGTGGTTATAAACTGCAACAGATAAATTCTTTTTTGCTTTTTCCTGTCCGATGACGTAATCATCCAATGTTTCACAGATTTCCATCGGCTTTGGAATCTCTTTTAATTCTGTTTCTTCCTCCGTACCCAATTCTTCTTCCACGATTTCAGTGCACAGTTCAATACATTCATCACATATATATACACCAGGCCCGGCTACAAGCTTTCGGACTTGTTCTTGGCTTTTACCGCAAAACGAACATTTTAATTGTCCTTTTTCTTCGTTAAATTTAAACATTTCATTTCACCCCTAAAAGATCTATATCTTTCCCTAGTCATGCATTCTTGATTCAACATTATAGTCATCATATCAGATGGAAATAAAAAAACAAAACAATATACTTTTATTGCTTGTACTATATATCTATATGTCAGATTTGGAAAATAATTAGCTCATATGCAAAATAGTATGTCCAGACGCATTAAAATGTAAAACAAGGTGCGAAAACTCGCACCTTGTTTAGGGGACATAGGGACAGGTACCCTGTCTCATTTAACCAAGCTGAGAAATATTAATGTCCTTCTTTTCCTCTTATTCTTCTCCCTCAGCGGCACTGACTGTTTTGCTTTCCTCGAGCAGGAAATCAATTGCTTTTCTCATTTTCAAATCACTTTTAAGTGCCTCAGCATTTCCTCCAAGAATTTGTTTTATTTGCTCTACGTCAGTTCCATACATGGAGGCCATATTTTCCATTTCCTTATCGACATCTTCATCCGTAACTTCTATTTCTTCTTTTTTGGCAATAGCTTCAAGTGTAAGATTTGTTTTTACCCGTTTTTCCGCATCTTCTCTCATTTGTTCCTTTAATGCACTTTCATCCTGACCGGAAAATTGACTATACATTTCCATTGTCATGCCCTGCATTTGCAGCTGCTGTTCAAATTCTCTTACCATTTGCTCCAGCTCGGTATCCACCATCGCTGTAGGAATATCAGCCTCTGCATTATCAGATGCTTTTTGAACTAATGTTTCTTTCTTTTGATTTTCCGCATCCTGCTTCTTTTGTTTTTCCAGTTCTTCTTTTTTCTTTTTCTTCAGTTCATCCAGCGTTTCTACTTCATCATCGACATCTTTTGCAAATTCATCATCCAGTTCAGGCAATTCTTTATATTTTACCTCATGGATTTTCACCTTAAATGTCGCATCTTTTCCTGCCAGTTCCTCTGCATGATAATCTTCCGGAAAAGTTACTTCAATTTCTGTATCTTCTCCTGATTCTTTTCCGATCAATTTTTCTTCAAATCCCGGAATAAATTGTCCTGATCCAATTTCGAGGGAATGATTTTCTCCCTTACCGCCGTCAAAGGCTTCCCCGTCCATAAACCCTTCGAAGTCCATAACGACAGTATCGCCTTCTTCAATTTTGCCTTCTTCTTTTACGACTAACTCAGCATGATGTTCACGCTGATGGTCAATTTCATGATCCACATCTTCATCTGTTACTTCCACAGACTCCTCTTCTACTTCCAGGCCTTTATAATTACCAAGCGTCACTTCCGGTTTTACCGTAACTGTTGCAGTAAATACCAGAGGCTGACCTTTTTCAATTGTTTCTATATCCACTTCCGGCTGTGCTACCGGTTCGATTCCAGTTTCATCAATTGCCTTGACATAGGCATCAGGCAGCACGATATCTACGGCATCCTGATACAAGGATTCTACTCCAAAACGGCTTTCAAAAAGCTTGCGCGGAATTTTCCCTTTACGAAAACCCGGTATTTCCACATCTTTGGAGACTTTCTTAAAAGCCTGATCCAGTGCTTGATCAAATTCTTCTACCGGAACTTCAAAAGTCAATACCCCTTCATTTCCTTCTTTCTTTTCCCAATTTGCTGTCATTGCATTTCCCTCCAAAATCTATTGATTCCATACATTTTACATTTATCATTGGTATTTCGATCTCAAATTTACAACCATCTTATTATAACATAATTCATATGCCTTTCAAGTGTTTACTCGTCTATGATACTCAGGAATAATGATTCACATAGATTTATTTCCTTCAGGTACGAAGCAATTAATGCATCGGGTTCTGTTATTGAATTATTTTCCGGGCTGATATACTCTTTTCCAATGTGGATAAGAGCATGAGCTATGATTCCGGCATCTTCTGAAGGCGGCATAATTGGATAACGTACATAAATATAACGGTACAAGATTTTATTTAACAATTTCATCAGTGATGGATTTTGCTGTTCCATTTCTTCAAGGTGATAGACTGTTTCTTTCAGGATATTTTGCTTTTTCAGTTCTGTTACTTCTGTTGGTTTCACTTTCAATTGCAGTCCCAGTTTACGAATATGTACTTTGTCCTTTACAGCTGATTCCTGCAGCCATTGAAAAATAGCAGTTTTTACAACTGGATGAATCTGTTCTTCTTTTAAAATGGATAAAGTATGTTTGTCAGGCTGCGCTTTGGATTTACGCAATTTTTCCACTAATCCCCACTGTTCGAGGTGGTTTTCATTATGTATTGCCTGTCTCAGGCCTTCCGTATATTCAGCATTCTCACCAATGATGACATCTGCTTTCATTTTTATGCTTAACTCGTATAGTTCTTTGCTTTGTTCTTCCAACAGCGGGGGTAAAGATCCTTTTGATAATTCCTCTTCCACCTGTTCCATTAATATTTCATACTGATTTGTTTGAAATAGCAAAGTTAAGTATATATGTAAGTAATGATAATAATCATCATTTTTATGCTGCAGCATGTCTTCACAAATATTTTGTGCCTCATTGTAACGGTTTAATTCCATTAGACATATAATCTTTCCGACAATTATTTCATAATGATTTACTTTGTAGCTTAATAATTCATCCAGTTTTTCCAATGCATCTTCATATCTCTTTTCCTTCATTGCCTGCAGGCTGCTTTCCTCCAAAGAAATTTTCCATTTCGGAAAAAGAACCACATTGCCGGCTTTCTTTCCCATCCGATTCCTCCTTTCCGGTGTTATATTAGTCATGATACAGATGGTAACTATACTTTCCCCCTTTCCGACAGTGATAAACCTTAATTCTTATTTCTGTTAAAAAATATATTTTGTTGATTATACCATAATTGATGAAGGGAACAATAGGCGGGGTTATTATTCATTTTTCAATAGAATTGGACTAAATTAACAAATTCAAGTTGACAAATATGTTAGTAATGCCTATAATAAATTTTGTCGGTAAAAATTGATAAAAGCTGACTTACATAATTTAGTCTAAGATGCGGGTTTAGCCACGAGCAAAGCATCCACCGAATAGGCTGCGAGTTGCCCCGAAGCACCAAGCATCCTGATTAAGCTGGAAGATGCAGGGGCATGGCGGTCGGCACTAAAATTAAATAACTATTTCATTACCATGCGGGTGTAGTTTAGTGGTAAAACCTCAGCCACGAGCAAAACATCCACCGAATAAGCTGCGAGTTGCCCCGAAGCAGCAGGCATCCTGATTAAGCTGGAAGATGCAGGGGCATGGCGGTCGGGCACTAAAATTAAATAACTATTTCATTACCATGCGGGTGTAGTTTAGTGGTAAAACCTCAGCCTTCCAAGCTGATGACGAGGGTTCGATTCCCTTCACCCGCTCCATAAACTTTGTCCCAGTAGCTCAGCTGGATAGAGCAACAGCCTTCTAAGCTGTGGGTCGCAGGTTCGAATCCTGCCTGGGACGCTCTTAAAAATCTCACAAACATGACGTTTGTGAGATTTTTAATTTATTCAGGATAAAAAAAGCACACACAGCAGTCCTGTGTGTGAAAGGGTACGTTATTATAAGTCCGCATGATAGGAGAGCTCGGCCACTTCTTCTCCATCCGTGGTATAAAATGTAACTGAGGTTTTGTTCCCTTCTTCCCATTCCAGAATGGCGTAGGTTTTTTCTCTCCGGCTTCTCGGCATGCTGATACTCCCAGGGTTAATAAACAGCTGATTCTCCACATTTTCCACACCAGCAATATGGGTATGGCCAAAGCAAACTACATCTGCTTTTTCCTCTTTCGCCCGATAAGAAAGCGGCAGCAATCCTGTTTTCACCTGATGCAAATGGCCGTGTACGATGAAAAACCGGACCCCTTCAAGGGTAAAAACCTGTTCGCTGGGGTACTTGGGATCAAGATCACAGTTACCACCTACTTTATAAAAATTATCCAGCTCTGCTGCATCCATCTCCAATTCCGAGTCACCACAATGGATCATATGTTTTAATTGATGGCGTTCTTTTATTTTGGTAATTTCTGCTGTAAGCCCATGACTGTCACTCAAAATAAGAACTTTAGGCATAAAAAATCCTATCCTTTTTCATTGATTATCTCATTCTTTATCCAATCTTCTAAATGGCTGATGGCATGTTTGCGATGGCTGATTTGGTTCTTCTCCTCAGAAGAAATTTCCGCCATTGTTTCTTCATACCCCTCCGGAACGAATATCGGATCATAGCCAAATCCATTGTTTCCTTTTTTGGAAAAGGCGATGCTCCCCTCACAATAACCGGTTCTGAAAATGGTCTCTTCCCCCGGAATTGCCACTGCCAGTACACATATAAATCTGGCAGTTCTTTTATCTCCCGGTACGGTTTTTAGCTCATTCAATACTTTCTCCATATTTGCATTATCATCTTTCATATCTCCGGCATACCTCGCCGAATATATTCCCGGTCTTCCGTCAAGCTGGTCTATCATTAAACCGGAATCATCAGCTAATACGGGAATAGATAAATAGTTGGCAATCTGTTCAGCTTTGATCGCTGCATTTTCTTCAAAAGTACTTCCGGTTTCCTGTATGTCAGGAATTTCTTCCGCCAGATCAAGTAAGGAAAGTGCTTTAATACCATACCCTGAAAAAAATGCTTTAAACTCTTCGGCTTTTCCTTTATTTCTTGTAGCAATAAGTATTTGTTTCATGGTTCTCTCCTAAGACTTTGTTTCTCCAATCCGTTCCGCCAAAACTCCCAATGTATCCTTTTGTTTATGGAATATTTCTTCCAATCCATCACTTGCGAGCTTAAGCATCATTTTCAGCTGATCAACGGAAAATGTAGCTTCTTCTCCAGTACCCTGCAATTCAACAAATTCCCCCGAGCCGGTCATCACTATATTCATATCTACCAATGCTTTTGCATCTTCTTCATAATTCAAATCCAAAATTTCCATTCCGTCAGGCAATACTCCTACAGATGTGGCAGCCAACAAATCGGTTACTGGCATTTTATTTAGCACTTTTTCATCAATTAACTTTCCAAACGCCAGTACTACTGCAACAAATGCACCCGTGATGGAAGCCGTTCTTGTACCGCCATCTGCTTGTATCACATCACAGTCCACCCAAACGGTACGTTCTCCAATTTTATCCAAATCAACAACAGACCTGAGTGATCTTCCAATTAATCGCTGTATTTCCATCGTTCTTCCGGAAATTTTTCCTTTTGATGACTCTCTTATATTCCTTTGCTCTGTTGCACGGGGAAGCATGGCATATTCAGCTGTAATCCACCCTTTGCCCTGTCCGCGCAAAAATGGGGGAACCCTGTCCTCAATACTTGCATTACAAATTACTTTGGTATTCCCAACTTCGATTAAAACAGAACCTTCCGGATGATTAATATAGTTAGTTGTAATTGTAATTGGCCGTAAACTGTCTGTATTTCTCTCATCATTTCTCATATCCTGCGCCTCCTCATTTTCCATCATTAGCTTAACACATTTTACTGTGTTCAACACATATATCTTATAAACTTTTATAATTTCAAGCTGTTTTTTTGCAAGTATATTCTATAAAGCTTTGTGGGCATAGGCCGGCAAAGCTTAGCCGTATATTTCAGTTATTCATGATGGGAAATGAAAAAGAGGCTTATATGTTCAGCCTCTTCTTGTTTATACTTCTTGTGGCGGAAGGAAGTATTGATTTGTTACCGGTTCATTATACGCTTCTCCATTTTCATTTACCAGCTGTTCCACATTCTCTACGTTCACATTAATTGCCTCAATTTCCTGATTCTCTGTCAATGTGCGAACGATTGTTTCCATCACTTCATCTGATATAATGGATTGTTCCCGGTCCTGTAAAATTTCTTCACTGAAAGTTAAATCCAGTACTCCGTCTTCCAGGGATGGTTCATTGGTCAGCATAGTTTCTGCATTAAACACATGAATAACATTTGATTGCAGACCAGGTCCCTCGAGAAGTCCTTGTACAATGGAAGTGTATTTATTTTCTCCTTCATCTTTTACATACTGTGTAACAGGAACATAATACCTGTTCTCATTATGTTCTGCAGGATAATACATTGTAACAGCCTGACTGTTCATTATATTTAAATCCGTATCCATCACATTAATGCCATTTCCCCTGGAATAGCTTTCACCAATCGGGGTTCCATTCACAGGCATTTCCCGTAATGGATGGCCATTCATTTGCAATTGTACCTCATGAACATTTTCGAATTGTGTTAGTGTATACGTAACGGATTCAACAATTTTGATTTCATCCTCTGCTTCATAGTCTGCGAATTCATTAGAAAAATCAACGACCATTATTCCATCTTCCTGGAGGTTCACGCCAAGTACTTCTGTTCCTTCCGGTAATACTGCTTGAAATCCATTTGGCAGCATAGGAGTAACAGGGCCGCCTTTTACAAGATGTTCCAATACTTGTTGAGCAACCTCATTTGATTCAGGTGCAGGTAATTCCAAAGTCTGTGCTGCAACCAGTCCGTTTGCATCAATTAAATATAGTTCTCTTGGTATCGTTTCTGCTGTTTGATCGCTGTCCTCCATATTCTCGTCTGCATCATCATTGGCCTCATCATTTTCTTCTGTCTTTAGACCGTCTAAATTATCTACAGCTTCTGCATCCTGGGGCGGATCCATCTCCTCCAATGATTGTTCCCCCTGAAAGCAGCCTGCCAGGGTAATTGCCAGGATAATTAATCCCAAAATCCATATTCCGCGCTTTAGCATCTGATTCCCTCCTATGATGGTTTGTACTATTATATATACGAGCTCAACATAAAAATAGACCATTCAGGAAAAATAATTTATCTTTTTGAGAGGGAAATAAACCCGGAAAAAAGATGCCGTAAAAAAACTGCCTCTTTATTAAATAAGAAGCAGTAATCATGTATTATACTATCCCCAAATTCATTACAATGCCAATTTTGATATGTGCGTATTATTTAGATTGACTTTTTCCATCCGGACTGATTTTAAAATATCCTTTTGGAAAATACGGCAGGAGAGCGTTTTAAAAGTTTCCAATTCCCCTGTAGTGTAAAACTGATGTACCGGGAGCATTCCACGGTTATTCAGCAGCTGGTGAACATCGAGTACTGTACTTGTTTCCCGGGCTGTTTCTTCACTGGAAGAAATTAACTCCACATGCTCCCCGACTACAGATTGAATGACATGCTTAATTAAAGGATAATGGGTGCAGCCCAAAATTAACGTATCCATTTGTGTACCTTGTTTGATTGGTTCCAATGTATTCTCTACTATTTTTTTCACTTTGTTCCCTGACAGGAAACCCTGCTCAATCATTTCAACAAATGATGGGCACGCCAATGTATTTACGTGGATATCAGGGTTAATGTTTTTTATTGCCTTTGCATAAGCCCCGCTCTTCGCTGTACCTTCTGTTGCTATTACACTGATATAGTTATTTTCCGTGTACTTAATAGCTGCCCTTGCGCCTGGCTGAATCACGCCTACTACAGGAATAGGAAGCTTTTTTTGTAAATGATGCAAGGTAAAAGCCGTGGCGGTATTACAGGCAATCACCAGCATTTTTATATGTTGATTTAATAGAAAATCAACTAATTCACAAGTAAAATTCAAAACTTCTTCTTTTGACCTTGGTCCATATGGACACCTGGCTGTATCGCCAACATAAATTATTTGCTCATTTGGCAGTTGCCGCATTAATTCTCCGGCTACGGTTAATCCGCCTACACCTGAGTCAATAACTCCGATTGCCCTCTCCAATTCGATCTCCCCATCTGCATTTTAATTATCGTCATACTTCTTCATTTCTTCATGTAAAAGCTGCAGCAGATCGTGTAAATGATTTGTTTGTTCATCTGTAAAGTTTTCCAATACTTCCCCTAAATATTTCTGCCGTTTTTCTATCACTTCACGAATAATGTTTTTGCCTTTATCCAAAACATGAATCCTTACCACTCTCCGGTCTTTGGAATCACGGACTCGTTCCACCAGATTGTTCTTTTCCATCCGGTCTACCAGGTCAGTTGTTGTACTAAAAGCCAGACTGATTTTATTGGACAGTTCTCCAATGGTCAAGTCTCCTTCTTCGACCAGCCATTGAAGTGCTACGAACTGGGGTGAGGTAATTGGATAGTTTGTTAAAATTTTTCGACCGTTTTGTTTTACAATACCGGATATGTACCGCATTCTTTTTTCTATTTTATTTATGGTCAACCGTGTATCTGTTTCCACTAAAAGCCACCCCTGACAATGTATTATTTTTCTTATATCCAAATTTCTGATGATGACAAACTGTGTTGATATCAATTATTTATCGTAATGTATGCAAATATGATGTTGTGAGTTCAAACTCGCCTTTCAAATGAAAATTTAAGCTAATTATAACAAACTTCGACTTTTTTCGCTCTTCTATTGTTGTATTTATTCTTATTCATCCGGAAGCAAGGATTATAGGCGCACCCTTTTAAAGAAACAATCATAAGCTATATTGACTAAATAATATCCCTCAACCTGCAGCTCTATGACAGCAAGGAGGGGTTGAAATTTGAAGGACAACGAGTATAAACCGAAGCAACTACTAACAAAACGTGAAAAAGAAGTATTCGAATTGCTAGTACAGGATAAAACAACAAAAGAAATTGCCCAGGAATTATTCATATCAGAAAAAACTGTCCGAAACCATATTTCTAATGCTATGCAAAAGTTAGGCGTTAAGGGGCGATCACAAGCCGTGGTGGAGCTCCTTCGCATGGGGGAATTAAAGCTCTAGAATAAACCGACTTTCTTTTACAGAAAGTCGGTTTACCAGGCTTTTTAAGCAGATGCATTAAAGGAATTTATTTTCCAGAAAAAGCTGTATGTTTTTTAAATATAAATAGTCAGCAGTGTATATATCATAAAACTAGCTATTCTTCAATTTACGTTTAATCTCCTCTTTCAATGGAACAGGTTTACCTGATTCCTGATCGACAAAAACAAGTCTGCCCCTGCCTGTCAGCGTAATTTCGTTTTTATCATTTACGGCCATATAATGAAAATCGATAGAAGTTGTACCAACATTATTTGCTTTTACATACATATCAATTGTTTCTCCAAAATACGACTGCTTTAAATAATTGCATTGCAAATCTGCTACAACAGGAACTCCCTCTTCATAAACATTACCTGTAAATACACCGAGAGATTGTAAAAATTTAATCCTTGCTTCTTCAAAATAAATGAATGGAGATACGTTATTCATATGTCCGATCATATCAGTTTCAGAAAAACGAATATAAACGGGGATTGAATATTGAAATTCCGATCGCCATTTTTGAAAATCCTCTATGTAATCAACCTTTGCCATGACTCCATTTCCCCTTGATCTGTTTAGTATAAATATTGTTTATTCTGTAATTGGAAATATCAATAATGCCTTCCTGTTTCTGTCTTGGATTCTATGAAAAAACCCGGACAAATGGCCCGGGTCACTATCATTTATAAATCCGTAATTAATGTGCGTTGTCACTGCCAAAGAAATTTTTAAATGCCTGTATATTTGTTGCACGGTTCATTGCAGCTATGGATGTCGTTAAAGGAATCCCTTTCGGACAAACCTGCACACAGTTTTGTGAATTTCCGCAGCCGTCGATTCCCCCGTCTTCCATTAAACCGTTTAGTCTTTCACTTGCATTCATTTCCCCAGTTGGGTGTGCATTAAACAAGCGGGCCTGGGATATCGCTGCTGGTCCTATGAAATTGGATTTGTCATTTACGTTTGGACAAGCTTCCAGACAAACACCGCAAGTCATACACTTGGACAGCTCATATGCCCATTGGCGTTTTTTCTCCGCCATCCGCGGGCCGGGTCCCAAATCATGTGTTCCATCAATCGGAATCCATGCTTTTACTTGCTTCAATGCATCAAACATCCGTTCACGGTCTACAATTAAATCACGGACTACCGGGAAAGTGGACATTGGTTCCAGACGAATTGGCTGTTCCAGCTGATCCACAAGCGCCGCACATGATTGTCTTGCAGTACCGTTAATTACCATCGAACATGCACCGCACACTTCTTCCAAACAGCTCATATCCCAGTAAACCGGTGTTGTTTTCTCCCCATTTGCATTTACCGGGTTTTGTCTTATTTCCATTAACCCGGAAATAACGTTCATGTTTTTACGATAAGGAACGTTAAATCTTTCCTCATAAGGAGCAGAATCGGGGCTGTCCTGTCTGGTTATAATAAAAGTAACCGTTTTTTGTTCTTCAGCCATTATTACTTACTCCCTTCGCTTTTTTTTGTATAATCCCGTTTACGCGGTTTAATTAGTGATGTATCTACATCCTCATACGTAAACTCCGGTGAGTTTGTCTCTTTATTGTAGCTTGCAATGGTCGTTTTCAGCCATTCTTCATCATTACGTTCAGGGTACTCAGGCTTATAGTGCGCCCCGCGGCTTTCGTTTCTGTTATATGCTCCGATTGTAATTACTCTTGCCAGGTGAAGCATATTTTGCAACTGCCGTGTAAACATAACTCCCTGGTTGCTCCAGCGTGAGGTATCATTAATATTAATATTTTCCCAGCGTTCCATCAGTTCTTTAATTTTTTCATCTGTCTTCAGGAGTTTTTCATTATCACGAACCACTGTTACATTGTCCGTCATCCATTCGCCAAGCTCTTTATGGATAGCATACGCATTCTCGCTACCTTCCATATTCATTAGCTTTTCGAATTTCTCCTGTTCTTCCTTCTCTTTCTCTTCAAAGAATTCAGCAGGCATATCTTCTGCATGCTTATCCAGCCCGTCTGTATATTTAATGGCACTTGGTCCTGCTACCATTCCGCCGTAAATAGCAGAAAGCAGGGAATTTGCACCAAGACGGTTTCCGCCATGCTGGGAGTAATCACATTCACCTGCGGCAAATACTCCAGGGATGCTGGTCATTTGGTCGTAATCAACCCAAAGACCGCCCATGGAATAATGTACTGCAGGGAAAATCTTCATTGGTACTTTACGAGGATCTTCACCAACAAATTTTTCATAAATTTCTATAATACCGCCAAGTTTAACATCCAGTTCTTTTGGATCTTTATGAGACAAATCAAGGTAAACCATGTTTTCTCCATTGATGCCCAGCTTCTGGTTTACACACACATCAAAAATTTCCCTTGTTGCGATATCACGCGGTACGAGGTTTCCATATGCCGGATATTTTTCCTCAAGGAAATACCATGGTTCTCCGTCTTTATAAGTCCATACCCTGCCGCCTTCACCCCTGGCCGATTCACTCATCAGGCGTAATTTATCATCACCTGGTATAGCGGTGGGATGGATTTGAATAAATTCACCGTTGGCATATTTTGCACCCTGCTGATATAATGCACTGGCAGCAGAACCTGTATTAATCATGGAATTTGTTGATTTCCCAAAAATAATTCCCGGCCCGCCTGTAGCCATAATAACTGCATCGGATGGAAATGCTTTTATTTCGTGGTCTTTAATGCTCTGGGCGACAATGCCTCTGCTGACGCCCTCTTCATCAAGCGTTGCACCGAGAAATTCCCAGTTTTCATATTTTGTTACCAGACCTTGCACTTCATAGCGACGAACTTGTTCGTCAAGTGCATATAATAACTGCTGACCTGTAGTTGCCCCTGCATATGCTGTACGATGGTGCTGTGTTCCTCCAAATCGGCGGAAGTCAAGCAAACCTTCCGGAGTACGGTTAAACATAACCCCCATTCTATCCAGCATATGTATAATACTTGGTGCTGCCTCACACATCGCTTTCACCGGCGGCTGGTTAGCCAAAAAGTCACCGCCGTACACTGTATCATCAAAGTGAATATCAGGAGAATCTCCTTCCCCTTTCGTATTCACCGCACCGTTAATACCGCCTTGGGCACATACAGAGTGAGATCGTTTTACGGGAACAATGGAGAATAAATCCACGTTCACCCCTGCTTCAGCTGCTTTAATGGTTGCCATTAAACCGGCAAGACCACCGCCTACCACAGCAATTTTACGATTACTCATGATCATTGCTCACTCCTTTTTTTCTTTATGTTAAGCTCCATAAGCAAATGTAATTAATGTTCTCATTCCAATAAAACTTAACCCTAAAAATATCAGAATAGTTGCGTACGTAGCGATTTTTTGCGATTTTGGTGTTTGCGTAATACCCCAGGTTACAAAAAAGCTCCATAAACCATTTGCAAAATGGAAAACCGCTGACAATACACCAATAACATAGAACCAAAACATGATTGGGCTTGTTAAAATTCCTTCCATTAAGCTGTAATCCAGCTCCGCATTTCCAAGGGCAATCTGCACACGTGTTTCAAATACATGCCATGCGATAAACACGAGTGTAATTATCCCGGTAATGCGTTGAAGGTAGAACATCCAATTTCTGAAATAACCATAATTCCTCGTGTTGTTTCTTGCTACAAAAACTATATACACCCCTAATATTGCATGAAACAAAATCGGCAGATAAATTACAAAGATCTCCAATAACAGAACAAATGGAAGACCTGCCATAAACCCTGCAGCCTGATTAAAGCTTTCCTCACCGTAAACGGCAAAATGATTTACCAGCAGATGCTGGGTAAGGAATATACCAATTGGTACAACCCCCAGAAGTGAGTGTAACCTTCTGCCAAAAAATTCACGATGCTCCGCCATCTGTTACCCCCCTTTAGTTTACAAGTTGTGTTTAACATTTTGCACAAGAAAAAGTATCAAAAATATAAATTCACATAAGTTTGAGACACCAGCTAATTGTTAGCCCGCATACTATATATATGTAATGAAATAAATTTCCTGTACATTAATCTGTATTAACCTTCACTCTGTGAATTCATACATGTTACTTGCAAACTTGTACAAATTATGACATTTCAATTGTACTTCTTACTGTGAAAAGCGTCAAGAAAACGCTATAGGTTTTTTCGGCAATGCCTTTCAGCGCCGAAATTTGCCAAAGATTTATTCATTTTCTACAGGGAGAATTATAAAAATGTTTTATAAAAACTTGCAGAAATGATGGATTAAAATGATAATATAAACGGTGTGCTTTAGTTGAATTATAAGATAAGTCGGCATTCAGCCGGCTTTGAGTAAATCGTTGGCATTTCTTATACTTAGTTATAACGTTGTATTACTAGTTCGGGACTGCGGATATTGCTGTTCCCGCAGGAGCGAACAGGAGATCAGCAAACATTTTAAGTCTTCTTAGAGAAAGGATGAGGTGCATGTCGAAAGAAAATAAAGTTGCCATTTCCCAATTGGATGAACTGAACACAAATGGTGCCGGTTATGATGTCCTCCGTTATGTAGGTTTACCGGAACTGCTTGGCAATGAAGCAGATGCCCTTCTTTATTTTATGGGGCGGAATATTGCCAGGAAACTTGATATAGCTGAAATGGATGATATCTTGAATTGTTTTGATAAACTTGGCTGGGGAAAACTGGAATTAGTAAAACAAAAAAAGAACCAGATGGTGTTCCACCTCATGTCCGATGCTGTAGTTTATCGTCTGAAATCCGAATTAAACACCGAGTTCCGCCTTGAAGCTGGATTTCTGGCCGAAGCAATTCAGTCCATTCAAAATATGGAATGTGAATGTACGGAAGAAATAAATACTCGCATATACCAAGTGCAGTTCAATGTCTATTATTCAAAATGAGACAGCCGGAAAAGGCGTGAAATTTTTTATAGGAAATTGGGCTTTTGATAAGATTGGTAATTAAATTAGCCGCTGCCGGCTGCACCTGCATATCTCTTAGGCCGGGAAAAGGATTAAGTTCAGCCCTGGTCTTTAATAGGCGGCAGGCATGGAGCGCAGTCCTGGATTGTTTCAGTTTGAACGCCGCTAAACAAGCGCCTGCACAGTTGTTTTCTACAGCTTTTCCGATTCTTCCTGATTTAGATGATTAACAATATCCCGGGCAGTATTTACCGGGATCCCCAGGCTTGTAATATCTGTTACAGACGCTTTTTTTATTTCTGCAACAGATTTAAAATGTCTCAGCAGCAGTTTTCTTCTTTTTTCGCCAATGCCCGGTATTTTATCCAATTCCGATTGAAATAAACTTTTGCCCCGTAATTGCCGGTGAAACGTAATGGCAAAACGGTGCACCTCTTCCTGAATCCGCTGCACGAGGTAAAACTCCTGCGACTGTCTCGACAATGGGATAACTGCAGGAGGTGCCCCATATAAAAGTTCACTCGTTTTATGCTGATCATCTTTGGCTAAACCGCATAATGGAATATCAAGCCCCAATTCATTTTCCAACACATCAACGGCTGCGCTCATTTGCCCTTTTCCGCCGTCCACAATGATTAAATCCGGCAATGGGAGATCTTCTTTCACTACTCTTTTGTATCTGCGCCGCACGACCTCCCGCATGGTTTCATAGTCATCCGGCCCTTCAACACCCCGTATTTTATATTTACGGTACTCTTTTTTATCCGGTTTTCCATCTATAAAAACAACCATGGCGGAAACAGGGTCTGTACCCTGTATATTTGAATTATCAAAAGCTTCAATACGATGGGGCACTTCTATATTCAGAGCTCTTCCCAGCTTTTCTACGGCAACAATCGTTCTTTCCTCATCTCTTTCTATCAATGTAAACTTCTCATCCAATGCAATTTCAGCATTTTTGGTTGCAAGCTCCACCAGTTCCTTTTTTCTGCCTCTGAGTGGAACGTGCACATCCACTTCAAGCAGATTTTTTACCATTTCTTTATCCGTCCCTATCGGCAGCAGAATTTCTTTTGGCTTTAAATGGTGCTGATGAAGATAAAATCGGCCGATGAAACTGATAAATGTTTCTTCCGCTGTATCAAAGAAAGGAAAAATAGCCACATCCCTTTCAATCAACTTGCCTTGTCTGATAAAAAATACTTGAATGCACATCCAGCCTTTATCATAGCTGTAACCGAAAATATCCCTGTCTTTTCGGTCATTTAGCGTCATCTTCTGTTGTTCCATCACCACTTCAATATGCTGAATTTGATCTCGGAGTTCCCTTGCCCTTTCAAAATTCAGCTGCTCGCTCGCTTCATACATTTTTTTCTTTCTATCTTGTTTGATTTCCTTAAATCCGCCTTGCAGGAAAGAGGATATATTTTGTACAATTTTATCATATTCCGCTGTGGAAGGCGGGTTTTCACTGCATGCCAGGCATTGGCCCATATGATAATACAAACAAACCCTTCCAGGTGGGTTATTGCATTTTTTAAGCGGGTAAAGCCGATCCAAAAGCTTCTTGGTCTCTCTGGCTGCAATCACATTCGGATATGGACCAAAATACTTCCCCTTATCTTTCTTTACCTGTCTTGTTATTAATAAACGAGGATGTCTTTCCGACGTGATTTTCAAATATGGATAGGATTTGTCATCCTTTAGCATGACATTGTATTTTGGATCATACTTTTTGATTAAATTCATTTCAAGAATCAGGGCTTCCATTTCTGATGTAGTAACAATATATTCAAAGTTTTCTATTTCCTGAACCAGCCGCTGTGTTTTTTTGTCATGAGCACCTGTGAAATAAGAACGCACCCGGTTTCTCAACAGCTTTGATTTACCTACATAGATTACGGTATTATGTCTGTCTTTCATTAAATAACAGCCTGGCTGTGCAGGAAGCACGGCTAATTTTTCTTTTATTGTCGGGTTCATTTATTTCAATCCTTCGTACATTTAGAAATCCCCTGTCACATCTAGCAACAAGGGATTTCGTTTATTCTTATATTCATTATATCATGTTTTAAGCGTGTTTGTTAATAAGATCTACAAGCGCTTCTTTTGGCTGGAACCCGATGACTTGATCCACAACTTCCCCATCTTTGAATAATAGAAGTGTAGGAATACTCATGACACCAAACTTTCCTGCCGTTTCCTGATTTTCATCCACATCCAATTTAACTATTTGAACTTTATCTTCCATCTCTCCATCGATTTCTTCCAATACAGGTGCAATCATTTTACAAGGGCCGCACCAAGGCGCCCAAAAGTCAGCCAAAACGAGGCCTTCGGAAGTTTCTTTCGAGAAGTTTTGGTCAGTAACATTTACTATCGCCATTATTTTATTCCTCCTTGATCTTGCAATACTTTAAAAGAAGTATAACATTGATTATTTTCCCTTACTAATAATCTGCTTATGCGTAAATAGTTTAATGACTTCATATTTCTTATAAAGCATATCCTCTTTCATTCCGACTTGTAAGGAAACAAACCAATTATTAAAAATATGTAATAACCGGATTTATTTAAGATGGGACATACCGCCTGCATTTCTTTTTCATAAGTATGTTGTGCTTAAGCATTCTGCTAATTTGACATAATACAGAACGATAAAGCCGCCTGTTAACCTTCATCCAAATACAGTCATACACTTTGGAATCCGGAAAACCAGACAGCTTTTCATACATTTACGCTTTCAACTTTTTAATCTCCTCCGTCAGCATCGGAACAATCTCGAACAAATCGCCAACAAGGCCATAATCCGCTACGTTAAAGATGTTGGACTCCGAATCTTTGTTAATTGCTACAATGACTTTGGAGTTGGACATCCCGGCCAGGTGCTGAATTGCTCCGGAAATACCAACCGCTATATATAAATCAGGTGTTACCACTTTACCTGTCTGGCCAATCTGCAGGGAGTAATCACAGTATTCCGCGTCACATGCACCGCGTGAAGCACCCACTGCTGCGCCCAATACATCGGCAAGCTCATACAGCGAGTCAAAGCCTTCCTTGCTTTTTACACCGCGGCCGCCCGCGACAATTATATTTGCCTCTGACAGATCCACGCCTTCTGATGCTTTGCGGACGACATCTTTAATGATGGTGCGGATGTCTGTCACGTCCACTTCCTTGGAAGTAACATCTCCGGAACGTGAATCATCTCTTTCCAATGCCGCGATGTTATTCGGACGAATTGTAAAAAACGCGATGCCGT
>NZ_WIXN01000011.1:0-113509 GCF_010994035.1 Virgibacillus aidingensis | reverse complement strand
TTGGTCTAGTAAACACTGCCTTATCATCGTCCACATCGATCTCAACCACATCGGAAACGAGTCCGCTTCCCAGCTTGCTTGCCAGTTTTGGCGTCAGGTCTTTCCCGATGGAAGTATGCCCCATCACGATGCCGTCCGGAGATTCATCGTTAATGACTGCAAGTGCTGCCTGGCCGTAACCCTCGGAAGTATACGTTGTTAAGTTGTCGTGAGCAACGGTAACCACCCTGTCTGCACCATGTTTGATCATTTCCTCTCCCTGTGCTTCCAGGTCGCCTGCCCCCAGTACGACACCTACAATTTCATCTGCATTTATCTTTTTCGCTGCTGCGATGGCTTCAAATGACACATTACGCAATTCGCCATCTCTTGATTCGCCTATAACCAATACTTTATTACTCACGTCTCCTTGCTCCTTTCTGTCAGCAAAATGAATCCAAATTATTTATCTATTTAGCTGTAATCGATTGCATAATCTTATAGTTTCCTAGTTTTTATACCTATTCCGGCAACCGTAGTTTCCGATCGATAACCGGTACCATAGAAACATACTGTGCAATCTAAGCGGGCGTTGTCCCTTTACAGCACTTTTTCGTCATTTTTAAGTATGGAAACCAGTTCCTGCACCTGCTCGGACGCATCACCTTCAAGCACTCTGCCCGCTTCTTTTTCAGGAGGCAGGAATATATCGATCGTTTTTGTTTTTGCTGCTACATCATCTTCATCCAGATCGAGATCATCGATTTCCAGCTCTTCCAGCGGTTTCTTCTTCGCTTTCATAATGCCCGGGAGAGACGGATAGCGCGGTTCATTCAGACCTTGCTGGCAGGTTACGAGCAGCGGCAGGCTTGTCTCCACAATTTCCACGTCACCCTCCACGTCTTTTTCTATCGTTACATTTTCACCTTCGATTTTCAAATCCGTAATAGTCGTGACATACGGGATTCCCAGGTATTCAGCGAGTCTCGGACCAACCTGGCCGCTTGCCTCATCAATCGCCACATTTCCGCCAAGAATGAGATCCGCTTCTTTGTCCTCAAAATAGGCTTCGAGAATTTTTGCCGTTGTAAAAGCATCTCCTTCTTCCAGGTCATCTTCAGTATTAATGAGAACCGCTTTATCCGCTCCCATAGCCAGGGCAGTGCGCAGCTGTTTTTCGGAATCCTCATCACCCACTGTGACAACGGTCACCTCGCCGCCATGGGCATCCCGCTGATTGATGGCTTCTTCCACGGCATACTCGTCATACGGGTTAATAATGAATTCTGCACCATCATCTTCTATCTCGCCATTGGATACATTTATTTTTTCCTCTGTATCAAAGGTTTTTTTCAATAATACATAAATATTCATGACATATCCTCCTATAAAACTACTGATCTTTGAAGTTAGGTTTGCGTTTTTCAATAAAGGCTTGTACGCCTTCTTTTGCATCCATGGAACCGAAAATCTCTGCAAATTCCCTTGCTTCTGACTGTACGCCTGCTTTAAACCGTTCCGTTTTTGCATACGGAATCAAGCGCATGACGCTGTTAATTGTAAGCTTGCTTTTAGCTGCAATTTTTTCTGCCAGATTCATAGCTTTTTCAAACACATCATTTTCTGCTGTAACATGGTTTGCCAAACCAAACTCATAGGCTTCCCTGCCGCTGATTGGTTCACCGGTCAGTATCATTTCATACGCTTTTTGTCTGCCAACATAATTTGGCAGTCTCTGTGTACCTGCAAATCCTGGAATAATTCCCAGATTTAATTCGGGCAGTCCCAGTTTAGCATTCTCTGTTACAATCCTTATATGACAGGCCATGGCCAGCTCAAGTCCACCGCCTAAGGCAGCACCATGAATCGCAGCAATGATCGGAACCGAAAAATGCTCCATGCGATCAAATAGCTGTTGACCTCTTTCTGCCAATGACTGGTAATCGGAAGCATTTTGCAGTGAAGTGAATTCTTTAATATCCGCTCCTGCAGAGAAAAAATTTCCATTTCCCTTAATAACCACTGCTTTTATATGCTCTTCTTTCTCTATATGGTCAAGCTGCTCTGCCAGGTCATGTAACAGAGTGGAGGAAAGTGCGTTTGCAGGCGGGCTTGTAATCGTTAAATAGGCAACGTTGTTATCAGTCTCATAAGCAATTGCACCCAAATTTTCATCTCCTATCGTAAATTATTATAGTAAACACTTTCATACAATTTCTATCATACAGAAAATCCTTTTGTTAATAAAGCATGAACCTCGGATGTCTGTTTGACAATATCATACTTGTGTCCCTGCATTACCCAGTTTGTTACAGTTTCATCCAGTGTGCCAAATATCATTTGCCTTACCAGCGGCAAGTTTAAGTTATTCTTATATAATCCCTGCTTTATTCCATCCCGGATTATTGAATCAATCACGGTTAAATACGGTTTCAGGACAGCATTTATTTTTGTCCTTAATTCCGGATTTGACTGCCTTAATTCCAGCTGGGTCAGAATTGCCAGATTATGATCATCAGACAGCTGTTTAAAATGCATATGGATTAATGTAAGCAGCTTTTCATTTGCATCTTTTTTCTCTGTAATGCTCTGGGAAATTTCCTGAATGAACTGGCCCATCTTTTCTTCAAAAACGGATACGAGAATATCTTCTTTATTTTTGAAATATAGATAGATCGTACCGTCGGCAACACCCGCCTGCTTTGCTATTTTGGATATTTGCGAGTTATGGTAACCGTTTTGGGCAATTACCACAACTGCTGCGTCGATAATTTGTTTATATTTCGGTTTATACTTTTTCATAATTTCTCCTTACATTACCCATGAACTGAATGAAGCATCATTCAGTTATCATTCTACTCGGACAGCATACTTATGTCAATAAAAAGCCTGTACCATTATATTTTAGAAAAACTCGCATTCGTTTATCCTTTTGTGAATGCGGCAATTTTTCTAACACTTAAAACTTAAAAGGATTTTAGTTTCCCCCAAAAGCATTAGAATAAGTAGCTCATTTCCCCGCCAAAACAATTCTCAATTTTATCGTGTAAAGAAAGCAGACATTATTATACCGGTTCTGTTGCCGATTTTTCTTTCTCTTCATCAACCAGCTGTCTTCTTAAAATTTTACCTACTGCTGTTTTTGGCAGTTCGCTCCTAAACTCATATAACCTTGGCACTTTAAATGCTGCGAGATTTTTTCTGCAGTATTCGTTTAATTCATCCTCACTTAAATCGTATCCTTCTTTCAATACAACGTATGCTTTCACGGTTTCCCCCCGGTAAGGATCAGGGATACCTGCAACTACAGCTTCTGCAATGCCCTCATGTTCATACAATACTTCTTCTACTTCCCTAGGATATATATTAAAACCGCCGGCAATAATCATATCCTTTTTCCTGTCAACAACATAAAAATACCCTTCTTCGTCCATGTAGCCCAGATCTCCGGTAAAAAACCAACCTTCCTTTAACACATTAGCGGTTTCTTCCTCATTGTTCCAATATCCTTTCATAATTTGAGGCCCTTTAACTGCAATTTCCCCCACTTCTCCAATCGGTGCTTCTTCACCAGTTTCCATATTATAGATTTTTGCGTCTGTATCCGGCCACGGGACACCAATGCTTCCATTTACTTTTTCCCCGCCCCATACAAAATTGGCATGTGTCACTGGAGAAGTCTCTGTTAAGCCATAACCTTCCACAAGTTTTCCGCCTGTCTTATATTCAAACTGCTGCTGTACCTCCACAGGCAATGGTGCAGAACCGCTTATACAGGCTCTAATGGAGGACAGGTCATATTTGTCCACATCCGGATGATTTATAATTCCAATATAAATTGTCGGTGCACCAGGAAACAGGGTTGGTTTCTGTTTGTGAATCGTTTTAAGTACTTCCTGGGCATCAAATTTTGGTACAAGTACCATTTTGGCACCATTCATAATGGACAAGTTCATTACTGTTGTCATTCCATATACGTGGAAAAATGGCAGCACACCTAAAACAACATCCTGGGAATCACTTTTTTCAAATAGCCATGCATCAGCCATTTGGACATTTGACACCAGGTTATAATGTGTAAGCATTACCCCTTTCGGATGGCCGGTAGTCCCCCCGGTATACTGAAGCAGTGCCAAATCCTCCTTCGCATCAACATCAGCCGGCGTATATCCATCAGATGTGTTATCAATTATTTTTTGCCAGACGTGGGTATCTTCTGATTCTTCAACTTTTACAACCATATTATATTGCTTTCTTTGAATAAATGGGTAGATCAGGTTTTTTGGAAAAGGCAAATAGTCCTTGATACCGGTTACAATTGTATGCCTGATATCTGTATTCTCTCTAACATTGGACACACGAGGCAATAATATATCAAGACATATGATAAAAGCTGCCCCCGAATCCTTCATCTGATATTCCAGTTCACGTTCCGTGTACAAAGGATTTGTCTGTACGACAACCCCTCCGGCCATTAAAGTTGCATAATAACTGATGACAGCCTGTGGACAATTCGGCAGCATCACGGCTACCCTGTCCCCTTTCTTCAAACCATGTGCCTGCATAAAATTGGCCATTCTTTTTGCCTGGGTAAAAAGTTCTGCAAAGGTCATATCCTTCCCCATAAAATGAAGCGCTTTCTTTTCCGGGTAGTGATCAGCACTTTCCTTTAAAAAAACATGCAGCGGCTTTTCCTCATAGGCAATGCTCGTAGCAATCTCTTCCGGATAGTGCTTAAGCCATAACCTTTCTTCTCCCATATTTTCTCCTCCTTTTTTACTAGGTTATATTCATTATAACGATAAATTGCTATTTTTTGAAATTTTAACTTTCTCTTTTGTAAATTTTTTATCCTATTATAGTAAAAATATGCTTACAGAAAATAAATAATCCCTACAACCACGAAAACAGCAGCGACTGCAAACAAAATTTTTGCCAAACGGTCCAAAACCATTTTCTTGTTCTCCTTTTCTATATATTTGCCCCGATGACAAAGGACAGGCCAATTGATATTACCATCGATATAAATCCTACAGCAGTGTTTCCCTTGCCGATTTCTTTATCCACGTTCAGCTTCGGGGTCAGAAATTCAAATATGAAATAGCCAAAAAGCAGCAGCAGAAAGCCGAAAGCTCCCCATCCAATATTTTGGATAAGTGTGTCATTTTGTTCAATCGAAAAGCGGAAAATGTTTGCTATCCCAAATATTTTCCCCCCAGTTGCCATAGCAACTGCAATATTGCCCTTTTTTATTTCTTCCCAGTTTTTATAGGTGGTGACGAGTTCAAAAATAGCCAGAAAGACAAGCGTACATAAAATAACAACACTATATCCTGCTGCAGTCTTTACTATGATATTCTCCCAAAAACCATCCATTATAAATTTCTCCTTCTTCAGAGAGCAGACTCCTTTGGCATTTACGCGTTCATTGCCCAAGTGGTTTGTCTGCCCCCTTTTTACCGGAGTTCCAGAATAGTTACTCCGCTTCCGCCTTCTCCCATGGATCCTGTTCTGCTTGAGGCAATACGCGGGTGATTTTTCACAAATTGCTGCACCCCTTTTTTCAATGCACCGGTGCCTTTGCCGTGAATAATGGAAACTTTGGCATAGCCGGCCAAAAGAGCATCATCCAAATACTTCTCCAGCCTGATCAAAGCTTCTTCATATCTTTCTCCACGCAAATCAAGTTCGGGGCGTACATGGTAATTTGATCCTTTCACAGTAGCAAGCGGTTTTTCCTTCACCTGTTTTTGCCCGCTGAGCAACTGAAGATCCTTGCGTTTCACTTTTACCTTCATAATGCCCACTTGCACTAAGTATTCGGTTTCGGAAACTTTCTCAAGTACTGTTCCTTTTTGATTTATCGTTAACAGCTTAATATCGTCTCCCGGTTGGAGCTCTTTCTTTTCAGCAGTGCTTGGTTCTTCCTTGTTCTTATCCTTATTCGAGAGATTCGGCTGCGCCTCCGACAGCATTTTTTTTGCAGCAATCCATTCATGCTCTTTTAATGCAGAATCTGTTTTCATCTGGCGGATTTCCGCTACAATTTCTTCCGCTTCTTCCCTTGCCTTTATCAATGCTTTTTCTGCTTTTTCTTCCGCTTTTTTATAAATATTTTCCTTTTTAGAATCTAATTCCTTCCATGCTTTATCTATTTCATGACGGAGTATTTCACTTTGCTCCAATATCCGGTGTGCTTCTTCATATTCCTTTTCTGCATCGATTTGTGCCTTTTCGAGGGAAGATATCATATTTTCCACACTTGTTGAATCCACGCCTATATGACTTTTGGCCCGGTTAATTACTTTATCTGACAACCCCAATCGTTTGGATATTTCAAAAGCATTGCTTCGTCCCGGTACACCAATTAATAAACGATATGTAGGCTGTAAGGTTTCAACGTTAAATTCTACTGAAGCATTAACCACTTTATCCCGATTATAGCCGTAAGCCTTCAGCTCCGGATAATGGGTTGTTGCAATCACACGGGCATCTTTTTCCATGACTTCATCCAAAATGGACATCGCCAGCGCAGCACCCTCTTGAGGGTCGGTTCCGGCACCAAGCTCATCAAATAATACAAGTGTACGGTGATCCACTTCCTTAAGTATAGATACAATGTTAGTCATATGGGAAGAAAAAGTACTTAAGTTCTGTTCAATTGATTGTTCATCTCCAATATCTGCAAAAACATGCTCAAACACAGCAAGTTCGCAACCATCCAGTGCCGGTATTTGCAAGCCCGACTGGGCCATGAGCGTACAAAGCCCCACCATTTTTAAAGTTACCGTTTTTCCGCCAGTATTTGGACCGGTAATGACAATAGAAGTGTAATCCTTCCCAATTTCAATATCATTGGGAACCACTTCATCCTCCGGGATCAACGGGTGTCTGGCTTGTTTCATCATAATGAACCCCTGGTCATTCATTTTTGGCATGGCTGCCTTCATTTCCCTTGCAAGTTTTGCTCTTGCGAACATAAAATCGATCTGCGCAAGTACACCAATATTCTCCATCAAAAAAGCTTCCTCAAGCGCAATATGTTCACTCAACTCCCGGAGGATGCGTTCGATTTCCTGCTTTTCTTTTAAAGTAGCTTCCTGCAGCTGATTGTTTAAATCCACTACTGCTCTAGGTTCCATGAACAGCGTTTGACCGGAAGCGGATTGGTCATGAACAATTCCGCCGATGGAAGTCCTGTATTCCTGTTTTACCGGAAGCACATAGCGATCATTACGGATGGTTATGATAGAATCTGAAAGCATATTGCTCTTTGTTTTGGTTACATTGTCCAGCTTTTCTCTTACCCGGCTTTCAAAAGTGCGGATGGAAGAACGGATGCCTCTCAGTTTTCCTGAAGCGCTGTCCATGACATGGCCATGGTCGTCTATACAGCTTTTAATCTGCTGTTCCAAATCACGGAGCGGGGTAATGCGTTCGACCAGTTCCTCCAAAATAGGGAACGGCTCCTCCAGTTTTTCAATAAAACTTTTTACCTGCCGGCCGCCATAAATGGTGTTTGCAACATCCAGACATTCATTCGTTGTCAGCACACCGCCAATCACGCTTCGTTTCAGACTTGTGCGTATATCACTAATCCCGCCAAGTGGGACAGCCTGATTCAGCCGAATGACCTGTACTGCTTCATCGGTTTCCTTTTGCAGGTGAATAACCGTCTTCAGTGAAACGGATGGTCTTATCTGTTTGACTAAATCCTTGCCAAGTGAAGTTTCCGCCTGGTTATTCAGTTGTTCTACGATTTTATGAAATTCAAGTGCAGTGAGGATCCGATCGTTCATTCATACTAACTCCTTTTGATCACGGATCATTATTTATTACGCTGGAAGTATTCCGACAATCTTTCTTTTGACCAGGTATTCATTACAGTATCTTTTTCAATCCAGCCTTTCCTGGCCGAACCGACACCATATTTCATGTGATCCAGCATTTGATAGTTATGTGCATCTGTATTTATCGCCAGTGCAATACCTTTTTCCTGTGCCTTGCGTGCCCACTCAGAAGCTAAGTCCAGCCTGTTGGGGTTGGCGTTAATTTCGAGCGCCGTGTTTGTTTCCTTTGCCTTATCAAGCAGCACATCCATATCCACCTTATATCCGTCCCGGCGCCCTATCAATCTTCCCGTCGGATGGGCGATCAGGGAAACGTACGGATTTTCCAGTGCCCTGTTTAACCTGTCCATAATGATATTTTCCGGCTGGCTGAAGCTGGAGTGAATTGCACCGATAACGAAATCCATCTCTTTTAAAAAGTCATCAGAAAAATCCAGGCTGCCATCAGGCAAAATATCCATCTCCACACCGGCAAAAATATGGATATCATCATAAGCCTCGTTTAACTTTGCAATCTCTTCCCGCTGATTCCTCAGCCGCTTTTCATCGAGTCCGTGAGCTACACGCAAATACTTTGAATGATCGGTAATAGCGATATATTCGTAGCCCTTTTCCCTGGCTGCGTTTACCATTTCCCTCAGCGATTGGGCTCCATCACTCCAAGTCGTATGCATGTGCAGGTCGCCTTTCATATCCGATAGACCTATCAGAGACTTTTTATTCTTAAAAGCATCCAATTCTCCGGAATCTTCCCTTACTTCAGGAGGTATATAATGCAGTCCGAAATGTTTAAAAAATGCCGTTTCATCCTGAAATGTGATCAGTTCATCCGTCTCTTCTATCTCTATGCCATATTCATTTATTTTTTCACCTTGTGACTTAGCCAGCTCCCGTAAAGCCACATTATGTTCCTTCGAGCCGGTAAAATGATGAAGTGTAGTAGCGAATTCTTCCTGATTTACGAGACGGAAATCCACATTGATGTCATATATCTCCTCGAGGATTACGGAAACCTTTGTTTCTCCACTTGCAATCACTTCTTTTATATTCTCCATCTCAAGCAGTGCATCCTTAACGGCTTCATGCTGATCTGTTGCAATAATAAAATCAATGTCCTTGATCGTTTCCCGCATTCTTCTTAAACTGCCTGCCAGGGAAAAATTGCGAACTTCCGGTATATCCTGTATAAAGCTTTCTATTTTCTCGGCAATTGGCAGCATGATTGCAATAGGCAGTCTTTCCGGACGCTTTCCGGCTGATTCAATTGCTTTTAAAATATTTTTGGACGTTTTCACACCAAAACCTTCCAGTTTTTGCACCTGCCCGTTTTCACATGCTGTTTTTAAGGTTTCCTGGTCTGTAACCCCAAGTTCCTGATAAAGCTTGGCTATCTTTTTTCCTCCAAGTCCCGGCAAGTCCAATAATGGAATTAATCCGGCAGGTACTTCTTTTTGCAGTTCTTTTAATGTTTCAGACGTACCAGTTTCCACATATTCATGAATGACTGTACTAGTTCCCTTGCCAATGCCTTTTATTTTCGTAAAATCCTCTATATCGGCTAAAGACCGTTCATCCTGTTCCAATCCATTCGCAGCTTTTCTGTATGCTGATATTTTAAATGGATTTTCTCCCTTGATTTCCAAATAAACCGCAATTTCTTCCAGCAGTTTAATTACATCTTTTTTGTTTACCGCCATTTGTACCACCTTCTTTTCCGGCTTTGCTGTTGATTTCAAGAAATAAAATTATTTAATAAAAGCTGTTTTGTGAATCAAGCCTTGGGCATAAGACTCAGCCGCTGAACATATTTGTTATATGGGTAAACCAGAGTTCCTGAATTTTATCTGAGAAATATGGGGTGTTTTCCAGCATAAATAGTGCTATTCCAGAACCATTAATCCAGTTTTGTATCGTCTCCAGAGGGGTTAGTGCCAATATATATAAAATAATAAACAATATTAAATAAACCTCGATAAAACCGAGAACAGAACCAAGAACCTTGTTTACCGAATTTATCAATGGCAGGGAAGCAACAAAATCCAGCATGGAAGCAATAATTTGCAGAATAATTTTTACAGCAAAAAAGATAATGGCAAAAGCAATCGCGTTATAAAATGCTGCTTCCAGCGGCAAAGCCTGCAGGAAATCTGCCCATGCACTCTCATCCGATAACTCGGGATAGGGAATCCATAATGAAATTCTGGAGCCTAATTCATCATAATACATTACCGCTGCAATAAAAGCTGCAATAAAGCCTAATAAATGAAACAGCTGAAGAATAAATCCCCGTTTCAGCCCCATTAAAAAACCAAATAATAATAAGATAATTAATATAAAATTAAACATGCGCCGCTATTCCTCTTTCTTTAACGAACCGAGCAATGTTGCATAGTCCTCTTTTAGTTTCAAATAATCATTCATCGTATTTACAGCTGTCAGTACAGCTAATCTTGTCGTATCAAGATGTCTGTTAGATTGACGTATCTCACTCATCTTTTGGTCAACGAGATCTGCAACCAGACGAACATGCTCCTCTGATTCATCTCCGACAATCGTATATGATTTATTATGTATTTCTACCGTGATGCGTGATTTCTCTTCTTTCGCCACGAGCTTTTCCTCCCCATACGAGAAAATGGTTCATCTTATATTAACACGAAGTAATGCATTTAGGAAACTGTTGAGACTACAAGATAAGACTAGTTTCATCCGTCGGCTGCTCGTGATCTGCTCCATTATTTTCGCGGGGAGTCCAACCATTCTGGTGATGTCGCACGGATTATCCGGCACTTTTGTTTAATCATGCTGGCCCATTCATAATAACAAGACATAACGTGCCGTGATTAATCACAAACTGAAGAGCAGGATCAATCAGAAAATAGTGGATTATCTTAAAACAATGAAACCCGCACCATATTATCGTGGTGCGGGAATTGCTGGGTGCAAATTAAGACCGAACATGGGCATGGTATTTATTCTTTACTGTTTCGATTATTTCACTGAATGAAGCTTCTACTTCTTCATCTTTCAATGTTTTCTCCGGATGCTGATATAAAAGGCTGTAGGCGATTGATTTTTTGCCGGACTCTATATTGTTTCCTTCATACACATCAAAGACCTGCACCTGTGTTACAAGGGGGGATCCAACCTCTTCAATTGTCTCTTTTACATTCCCTGCCAATACATCCTGATCCAAAATAAATGCTACATCCCTAATAATTGAAGGATACTTTGGTATTTGCCCATATTCAGGGTCACGGTCAACAATTTTTAAGACGGTATCCAGGTTTACATCGAAAAGATAAGTGTCTTTCAGATCCATATCCTTTTGCAATAATGGATGCAGCTGTCCGATAAAACCAATTGTCCGGTTATGGACCTTCAGTGCTGCAGATCTGCCCGGATGCATATCATCCAGTTTTACCTGTTTAAATTCAATTTGTATACCAAGGTGATCGAATAACCCCTCCATTAACCCTTTAACAACATAAAAATCCACTTCTTTACTTTCCTGCTGCCAAGGATGTGCCAGCCATTCTCCGCTGAGTACACCTGAAAGCCGCAAGCGCTCTTCCGGCTGATGCGTTAATGTTTCCTCTTCCGATACAAAAATACTGCCCAGTTCATAATAAGCCACATCATTTTGATTTCTTGCCTGGTTATAGGAAACGATTGATAACAGTTCAGGCAATAAACTTAGCCTCAAGTACTTATGATCCTCGCTCATTGGCTTTGCCAACTGGACGGGAGTTATATTTTCTTCATTCACTTCCGGACTGATCAAGCGTTTTATTTTTTTCTCATCTGTCAATGAATAGGTAATTGTTTCCATTAGTCCTGCACCTTGTAAATAACTTTTCACTTTCCGCTTCAGCAATTGAAATTCTGTCAATGTACCGGCTTGCGGAGTTCCATCAGGTAATGTAAATGGCAAATGATCATAGCCATAAATACGGGCTACTTCTTCAAGCATATCTTCAAAAATAGTTATATCCTGCCTTCTTGTAGGTGCATAAACAGTAAAATAATCCCCGTCCCGGTCAAAATGAAACCGCAGTTTATTTAAAATTTGAACGATATCTTCTGCAGAAATTTCGGTCCCCAGCCGCCTATTAATTTGAGATGTATTCATTTTAACTGTCTTTTCCGATTTATCCAGTTCATCAAACTCGGCCGCACCTGCGTATACTTTGCCATTAGCATATTTTTGAAATAATTGGCAAGCCCGGAGACCCGCTTCTTTCACACGGGCAGGATCAATTCCTTTTTCAAACCTTGTGCTGGACTCACTTCTAAGTCCTGTTTGTTTGACGGTCCTTCTTACTGCTGCAGGAGAAAATAATGCCGCTTCCAGAAGCACAGCAGTTGTTCCATCATGTACCTCTGTCTCAAATCCGCCCATGACACCGGCTAAAGCGACCGACTCCTTGCCATTTGTAATAACAAGGTTTTCTTCTGTCAGCACCCTTTCCTGCTCATCCAGTGTAACGATTTTTTCACCATCGCGTGCACGGCGTACAACAATTTTATCGGAGTGAAGCCGGTCATAATCAAATGCATGGAGCGGCTGGCCATATTCAAGGAGTACATAGTTGGTAATATCCACTACATTGTTAATCGGGCGAATCCCTGCTGCCATTAAATAATTGCTCATCCATAACGGGGAAGGCTTTATTTCCAGATCTTTAATAAGAAAAGCGGCATAATACGGAGTTAAATCCGGAGCCTCTACTTCCACTTTAACATGATCATTTGCATCTTCATCCAATGTGTTAACTTCTGCCTCAGGTAATTGTATTGGCTTGTCGAGAATCGCCGCTACTTCATAGGCAACTCCGATCATGGATAACGCATCTGCACGGTTAGGTGTTAAGTCAAACTCTAAAACTGCATCATCTAAATTCAAAAGCGGTTCTACGTTTTCGCCTACCTTGACGTCATCGGGAAATACATAAATCCCATCCTCCATACCCTTTGGTATGTATTTATCATCTGTACCCAACTCCTGCAGGGAACAAATCATGCCATTGGACTCAACGCCGCGCAGTTTTACTTTTTTTATCCTGAAATTTCCGGGTAGTACGGCTCCCGGCCTGGCTACTGCTACTTTCTGTCCTTTGGCAACATTGGGCGCACCGCAAATAATTTGCAGCTTTTCATCTCCGACATCTACCTGACAAAGACTTAATTTATCTGCATTTGGATGTTTTTCACAGGACTCCACATATCCAGTTACCACACCTTTGGTTTCCTGGGCAATATATTCAATCCCATCCACTTCGATCCCGGACTTTGTAATTTTTTCAGCTAACTCCTCTGTGCTGATACCGCTGATATCCACATAATTTTTCAGCCAGTTCAGTGAAACTAACATGATTCCTTTTCCTCCTCACGATTTTACGCTTGATGAAACTGTTTTAAAAACCGGATGTCATTTGTATAAAAATGACGAATATCTTCCACACCATATTTCAGCATAGCGATCCGATCCGGTCCCATTCCGAAAGCAAATCCGGTATATACATCAGGATCATATCCTGCCATGGATAACACATTCGGATGAACCATTCCGCCGCCTAAAATTTCAATCCAGCCGGTTTCTTTACAGACTGAGCAACCTTCACCCCTGCAAACTTTACAGGAAATATCCATTTCAACAGACGGTTCCGTGAAAGGAAAATAGCTTGGACGCAAGCGAATCTCACGGTCTTCCCCAAAAGTTTTTTTTGCAAATGTATTCAGTGTCCCTTTCAGGTCACTCATCCGGACATTCTTATCCACATATAATCCTTCGATTTGTGTGAACTGATGGGAATGAGTCGCATCATCTGTATCCCTTCTGTATACTTTTCCGGGACATATCATTTTCACGGGTTTTATTCCTTGATATTCCTGCATTGTTCTTGCCTGCACCGGAGAAGTATGTGTGCGCATTAACAATTCATTTGTAATATAAAATGTATCCTGCATATCCCTGGCAGGATGTCCTTTAGGCAGATTTAATGCCTCAAAATTAAAGTAATCGGTTTCTACCTCGGGCCCTTCTCTTACTTCATAACCCATACCGATAAAAAGGTCTTCAATCTCCTCAATAATTTGGGTGAGTAAATGCGGACCACCAACCTTAACCGGCCTTCCCGGCAGTGTAATATCGATCGCTTCATTTTGCAGCTGTTGTTCCATTTCCAGTTTTTCCAGGCTGGTCGTTTTTTCTTCTAAAGCTGCTGTGATTCCTTCTCTTACCTGGTTTGCCAATTCCCCAATAACCGGTCTTTCTTCCTTGCTGAGTTTGCCCATTCCACGCAACACTTGTGTTAGAGATCCTTTCTTGCCAAGAAAAGCAACTTTAATGGCTTGCAGTTCTTTCATGTCTTCCGCATTACTTATTTCTTCCAATGCATCCTTTTGAATTGTTTTCAGCTGTTCCTTCATGTTTCCATGCCTCCTTAATTTTGGACTGGGATGAGTTCGAAAATACAAAAAGCCCCGCTCCCAAAAAAGGGACGAGGCTATTATTTCGCGGTACCACCCTAATTGACACATACATACTTATACTGTGTCCAGCTTTCATTTGGATAACGGAATGTTTATTCCGGGTCACCTTTACTTGATATAACAAGGTCCAAGTGCCAGCTCCAGAGTGAAAGGACAACGCTACAACGGAAAGAAATGCTTTCAGTCCGGGGCATTTCCTCCCTTATTCCGTATATAAAACGCTATCCGCTCTTTCAAAGCGATCAATATATTACATATATTATAGATAACTTCTATTCAGCTTGCAACCATTTATTGTTTTAAATAGTACATAAGAATTCCTGCAGCTACACTCACGTTGAGGGATTCGGCTTTTCCGTATATCGGTATCCTGACAGTTTTATCCGCAGCTGCCAGCAGCGATTCCCTTACTCCTGCACCCTCATTCCCAACAATTAGTGCTGTCTTTTCAGGTACAGGAACAAAATTAAATTGTTCAGCTCCCTGAAGCGCTGTTGCCCATACCTGAAATTTTTTCTTCTTCAGTCTGATTATCTCGTCTTTTAGTTCTTGCTGGTAAACAGGTATATGAAATAAAGAACCCTGTGTCGCCCGAATTACCTTATCATTGTATATATCCACCGTATCTAATCCTGCAATAATACCCGCAAATCCGCAGGCATCAGCTGTGCGTATCATTGTACCCAGGTTCCCGGGGTCCTGAACAGCGTCGATTAACAAAATCTGGTTTCCTTCTATCTTCTGTACTTCTTTCATTGCCACTACCGCAGCAATTCCCTGCGGTGATTCCGTCCGGGATATTTGCCGAAAAACCTGTTCACTCACTTCCACGACCGGCAATCGATTACACCAATCAGGAAGCGCTACGGTATGTTGTATAATCACTTCTTTTATAATCCAGCAGCTGTTGAACGCTTCCTCTAATAAGTGGAATCCTTCAATAAGGAAGGTTTGATTTTCCATTCGTGTTTTTCGTTTGTGTAATTTTTTCCAGTTTTTCACCTTTTCATTTTTTAATGATGTAATCATTTGCTCCATCCTTCTTTAAGATTGTTCTATTATCATACATATTTCCGACTATACAGGTCAAACTATTGTCAACATAGCAGAAAAGGGTTTGTAATTCAGGTTTCATTCGCTTCATTGTACTTGTATGGGAAACTTTCTTTCCGGGAACCCCCATTTCTGTAAAAGCATAAAAGGAGTGAAAATAATGGATTTAAATTTACGTAAGGCTATTTTATCCAATATTGCTACCAATGACCAGGAACAACTGGAGGCCACGATCGTAGATGCGGTACAAGCAGGGGAAGAAAAAATGCTTCCCGGTCTAGGGGTGCTATTTGAACTAATATGGAAACAATCCAGTGAAGAGGATAGACAGGAAATGATTCAATCTTTGGAACAGGGTGTTAAACAAGCAGCGAGCGAGTAAAAAAACTCATTTTCCATAACCTGGGTTATGAAGGCAGAAAGCTGGGCTAAACAAATCATAACAGATTCAGCTCCAGACAGATTCAGCTCCAGGAATTGCTTCGCTTCACTGTTGGCAAATTCAGTATTCAGGAAACTTGACTCCAGTGGGGCGAGCTCCTTCACTATGGCAGCATGGCATTTTCTTGAGGAAATACAATAATTTTATAAAAGCCTTTATATACTCCGGATCAGAATAGTTGTTTATTAAATTATCCCAAGTATAAGAAAGTTATACCCGCGCCTTTCTCAAATTCATAAAAACCAACACCCTCTTCAGCTGCAAATTTTTCAGCAATAACAAAATAGGGCTTTTTACCTATTAACTAAACAAAATCATGTGAATTCATAGTATATCAGGTAATAACCCAGTCTAAAAGTATGATAGAATTTACTTAAATCACTATTTTATGTGTGTAACAGCTGCTTACAGAATTTGACTACCTAATTCTTAAGTGATATAAAATATGAGGATACTTTATTAATATGGAATTTTGCACAGCAAATACATATAATTGTAAAGTGGGGAATACTGAGAGAGGGGAAATAATATGGAAGAAGCAAAAAAAAGTACACCTAAAGGACTAATTGCAATTATTATTGCGGCAGTTGTTGTGATTGGCGGGGGTGCAGCAGCACTCATGCTGGTAAACGTTGGGGAGAAGGAAAAATATTTCCTGGCCGAAAAAAATACGGTGGAATTTATGGTGGAGTCATTTGAGAACCGATATGAACCAGAGATGAACTGGCTGGAGCATACGGAAGAAAATGTTACCGAATCAACAGTGGAAGTATCAGCAGAATACAATGATCCGGCTAGTCAGCCTGGTACGATGGGAATGGATCCGTCACAGCTTATTAACAACTCCACCCTTACGATTAAAGGTGCAACTGACATGGAAAATCAGGAAATGACAGCGGAAATCCTGGCCAATATTGCCGGTATGGAGATTGACGGTATTGAATTTTACTTAACATCTGACCGTATTTTATTTGGGCTGCCATTTCTGGAAGAAGCAATGCAATTAATGGATGAAGACTTTGGTCCATTAATGCATGAATTTGATCCTGAAAACTTTACAGGAGAAGAAACATTAGGTCTGGAATCGATATTTGATGGCACTGGCGGATTCCTTTCCGAAGAAGACCTGGAGCATTTCAAAGTAGAATACTTTGAAATGGTTTATGACGAACTACCCGACAGTGCTTTTTCGAGTGAAGAAGAAGCTACCCAGATTTTGGGAGAATCCGTGGATACTGAGAAAATAACTTTACATCTTAAAGAGGATGAAATAAAAAATATCTTTAGTCAAATATTGGCCAAAATGCAAGAGGATGAGAGATTAAAAGAAATATTGCGCGATCATTTTAATTCCCAATTATTTGCTGCTGATCCAATGATGGAGCAGCAAATCGATATGATAATGGAGGAGTTTAATTCAGGGCTGGCAGATGCAGAAGCAGATGTAGAAGAATTGTATATACCGGACGGATTAACATCTACACTGTGGCTTGAGAATGATCTTGTGAAAAAAAGAGACTTTGAATTTGCCATAGGTACATCCGAGGATGATTTGGTTGGACTGCATGTGGCAGGAGAACAGTTGCTTGATACTGCAAGCCAATCACTCGATTATAATTTCAGTTTTTCCGACCCGATTGACGAAGGCACTATGAATCTCTCAGGAGAATTTACTTCTGAAGATGATCAAATTGAAGATACGGTCACATTAAATATCGCTGATACAGTTCTATTAAACTATAATGGTTCAGAAACGCTGGAAGAAGATACGCGTAACTTTGAACGCACATTTTCCATTGAGGATGAATTCGGACCCGGCGGAAGTATCATCTGGTCCGGCGCCTCAACTTATGATAATGACCAGATGAACTCAGAGCACAATGTATCCTTTGACAGTCCGGAAATTGATCAGGACATGTTTGCTCTTTTTCTTACGATAGATTCACAAACTATTGATAGCATTGAAATCCCTGCAGCTGATGATGCAAGAGATTTAGGCAGTATGAATGCAGGAGAGCTTACGAACTATTTTGAAATGGAAGTAGCTCCACAATTCCAGCAATGGCTATTTGGAATTATGGCAGGAAGCGGGGACTTTGGATTATAATTTATAGATAGGAAGTGGTCGAATGCAGTTCGTCCGAAAACTTCAGTTATTTATTTTAAATAATGTAAAGCAGCTCCGGAGGAAGTGGCTATCACTTCCTCTTCTTTTGCTTTTTCCCATGGTTATCGTTGGGTTAATTGTTGTAATTACCCTCACTTTTTTTATCCAGGATGATCAGGAAACATTACATATTGGACTTGTTGACCTGGATAAAACAACGGAAACCCAATTGGTTGTGCAGCTAATGGAGGAAGCGTCACAGCTTGGAGAATACATGCAAATACATAGTATGTCAGAGCAAGCTGCAGAATCAGCTATTCAGAATGATTCGATCACTTCCTATATTATGCTGCCGGAAGAATTTACGAATAATTTATACCAGGGAAATTCTGTGGAAATGCCAATCATCGGGAATCCAAACCAGCCAATCCAAAGCTATATTATAAAAGAGTTAATCGATAGTGTCGCAAGGCATATCCGAACCTCTCAGGCAAACATACTGACGATCAATCATTATGCTGGAGAAATGGGCATGGACAGTGAAGCGAAAAGTGATCTTCTATTAGAACAGTTCCAGGAATTTGTATTTTATACCATTGGCAAAGACAAAATTTTGACCGAGAGAGAAATAGAAAATGCTGCCACTTCTCACCCTTTGCATTATTTCAGTATGTCAGGCTGGTTCATTATACTGACAATTTGGCTCATCGTCATTTACAGTTTTTTAATCAGAGAGGATACAGTAAAAATGAAGTGCCGGATGAAGCTTTATGGCGTAATGGAAATACAGCAAATTCTTGCCAGAATCTTTGTTACACTGTCGCTGAGCATTCTCTTTGCCGGCGTGCTGTTTTTATTGTTTCAAACATTATTGGAATGGGATCTGACAGCAGCCAATTACGGAAGAATAGCGCTTGTTTCCATATTGTACAGCCTTTCATTTCTTATCTCTTTATCTATTATAGAAGTACTTATTGCCTCACAGAAACTTCGAATGCTCTTTCAGGCATTATTTACCATTGTCGTTCTGCTCCTTAGTGGTGCTGTTTTGCCGGCAATATATTTTCCGCCTGCCATTCAAGGTCTGCTTGACTACATCTTTTCTGCAGAGGCATTTTACTGGCTGCAGGAGATCATTGTGCATCAGCGTTTTTATGCTGATTATATTCCTCTTTTGATAATGAGTTGTATAGGTTTTTTCATTTTACTCGGACTTTCCATTGGAAAGGAAGGACGTGAAAAATGATCTCCATATTAAAAATGCGGCTTTTACATTGGAAAAAACAAGTATTTTCTCTATTATTCTGGCTCCTTTTACCGATCATTGCTACCCTCTTCATCATCAATTTCACAAGTACTGTGCAGGAAGAAAGTGAAATTCCGGTTGGTGTGGTATTGGAAGAAGAGTCGCAACTTGCTAATGAATTGGTGGAGTCCATAAACGAAACAAATTTTATACGTGCAGAAGAAATGTCTGAAAAAGATGCACTGCATTCCCTGGAAACCCATGAGCTGGACAGCGTATTTATCATCAGGGAGGGTTATCAGGAACAAATAGTAAACGGCAGCAGAAATCGTTTGTTATTGAGCTATCAGTCTGATTTATCCTTCGCCTACACGCCGGTATCGGAAATGATTATTTCTTATGTTCAGCAGGATACCGGCAGGTCAAAGGCAGCTTATACGGTTATGGAATTGAGTGAAGGTTATCAGCAGAAAGATAATTGGACATGGGAAGAAGTAATAGCCAAAAGCAAGGAAATTGAAGAAGAAGAAAATTTATTGCAAAGTGTATTTTCCTTTTCAGGCGACGCTCCCGCTTCTGCCGATGAAAATGCGAGCCTGTTTGATCCATGGAGTCTTTGGATGATTTTCAGCATACTGGCTGCATTCCTGCTGTTTGACTGGTTAATAAAGGAAAGGAAAAACAATCTTTATCCGAGATTTATTTTCTTCCGTATTTCTTTTAAAATTTACTTAATACTGAATGCTTATATTTATACGCTATTATTTCTTGTATTTGATGTAGTTGCACTTTTCATGTTCCATATTTTTTTTGATGAAGAACTTAGCTGGCATTTCTTGTTTTCGCTGATTACTTATCGATTCATGCTGAATGCAGGGGTTTTTGCATTCACATTGCTTTTTAGAAATGTATCCCTGTTCTATACAGTATCCTTTGCACTCACATTGCTTAGTGCCATTATAAGCGGCGCTATATTGCCAGTAGAAGGATTAACGGACAGATTTTTCTGGATGGAATTGGTTAACCCGTTCAGTTCCTTTTTAAATGGGGAAATGAGCTTATTATGGTTTGTCATCTTTCTTATTTTCATTTTTATTTGGTTTTTCAGAAAGGAGAAGCAATATGCTTGAAGTGAATGCACTATCCAAAAAATATGGCAAAAAAACCATCCTGAATGAGATTAGCTTCCGTGTGGAAAAAGGCGAAATTATTGGTCTTGTTGGTGAAAACGGAGCAGGAAAATCCACATTGCTGAATATGATCGCCACACTGCAGCAGCCGACGGATGGGCATCTTGCCATAAATGGCCTTGATTATAAGAAACATTATAAATCATTGCGGAAGCTGATCGGCTATGTCCCGCAGGATATTGCTGTCTGGGAAGATTTTTCAGTAAAAGAAAATATGCTTTTTTTTGAAAAATTATCCTGGAAAAGAAAAACAAACGAAGAGTTGAGGAAGCTTTGCACGGATATGGAATTGGATAAGTGGGAAGTGCCGGTAAAAACTTTATCCGGCGGGATGAAGCGAAAATTAAATCTGGCAATCAGTCTTATTCATGACCCTGTTGTTTTATTGCTTGATGAACCAACTGTAGGGATTGACTTAAAGTCCAGAATGGAAATAGGGAACTACTTAAAGGATCAGGCTTTACAGAATGAAAAAATAATTGTTTACACCTCTCATGACATGGATGAAATCATCTCGCTTTGTGACCGGGTGCTTTGTATTGGTGAAGATCCATTTTATGACAATATCCTGAAGAAAGCCGGTAAAGAAATTGTCTCCTTTTAATAAAATACTATTGCTTCCGGGAGATTCTATTGTAAAATAGAATGTAGAGGAGAGGAACGATATGGAAATAAGAGATTTACAGCAATTCATTCAGCATCAGGCTACGTCTATTCTTTCAGGGAATGACAATAATTCGAATACCGGACGGTCTTCTATGATGGATTTAACTTTCCAGCAGCTATTACAGGACAAAATTAAACAGGCAAAAGCACTGCAAACACCGTCCACTCAAGAATATTTCATGTCTGCGATGAATATTCCGCATGCAGCGTACAAACCTGCAATTCAATCCGAGGGATATACAACTGATGTACGAGGGTCTTTTGATACATATATTCATGAAGCGGCCAGACAATATGACATCGATGAAAAGCTGATTCATGCTGTAATTAAAACAGAATCGAATTATAATTCACAAGCCAGAAGCCATGCCGGTGCCGAAGGGCTAATGCAGTTAATGCCGGCAACTGCCCGAGGGCTCGGGGTTACTAATTCCCTCGATCCGAAGCAAAACGTACATGGCGGGACTAAGTATTTAAAACAAATGCTGAATAGATATAACGGAAATCTGGAGCTTGCCCTTGCTGCATATAATGCAGGTCCCGGCAATGTTGACAAATATCAGGGAATCCCGCCTTTTCAAGAAACACAAAATTATGTAAAAAAAGTGATGGGCTCGTATTTGGCATAGTAATGAAATATTAAACCGATGAAGAAATTATTACTTTTCATCGGTTTTTTATTTTTCATTTGCCGCATTTAACGGAGATATATAGCAACAATTCAGTGGAAATCACCTCATTCGTTCACTCATCAGGACTATGAAGCAATGAACGCGGATGATTTTCATGCAATCGTTTACTCATCGGGGCTATGAAGCATGAACGCGGATGAATTTCATGCATTCGTTTACTCATCACGACTATGAGGCAATGAATGCGGATGATTTTCATGCATTCGTTCACTCATCAGGAGTATGAGACAATGAAAGCGGATGAATTTCAAGCATTCGTTTACTCATCAGGGCTATGAAGCTATGAACGCGGATGAATTTCGTGCATTCGTTCACTCATCAGGAGTATGAGGCAATGAACGCGGATGAATTTCATGCATTCGTTCACTCATCGGGAGTATGAGGCAATGAACGCGGATGAATTTCATGCATTCGTTCACTCATCAGGGCTTTGAAGCTATGAACGCGGAAGAATTCATGCATTCGTTTACTCATCGAACGGTATAGGTGTTAGAGGGGATGCTCCTGTTAATGAAAATCTGACAGTTCGCTTCATATTTCTTAACAGTCAACTGATATAAAAAATCCCCACCTATATATGTAAGGTTGAGGATTTTAAAGGTTAAGCCAATTGAATTTCTTTCACTGTCTCGCTGTCCAGCTTTTTAATTGCTTCCACAATGAGTTTAACGGCATTTTCAAAGTCATCACGATGCAAAATTGCTGCATGGGAATGAATATACCTTGTTGCAATGGTAATAGATAAAGATGGGACGCCGTTTGCAGTCAGGTGAATTGAGCCTGAGTCCGTTCCACCGCCGGCCATGGATGTAAACTGGTACGGAATGTTATTTTCGTCAGCAGTTTTAACGATAAAGTCACGTACCCCTTTATGGGAGATCATGGAAGCATCGTATAAGACCAGCTGCGGCCCCTTGCCGAGCTTGCTGTCTGCTTCATGATTGGAAATTCCAGGTGTGTCTCCGGCAATGCCGACATCCACCCCAAATCCAATATCCGGCTGGATTTTATGTGCAGAAGTACGGGCACCTCGCAAGCCGACTTCCTCCTGAATCGTTCCCACTCCATACACCACATTAGGATGATCTGCATTTTTCAGCTGTTTTAGAACCTCAATGGCGATAGCACATCCGATCCGGTTATCCCAAGCTTTGGCAAGCAGCATTTTTTCATTTTTCAGCTGACTGAATTCAAAATAAGGTACAATAGAGTCACCGGGTTTCACGCCAAAATCATGTGCTTCATCCTTGCTTGAAGCACCGATATCAATAAACATATCTTCTATTTTCACTGGTTTTTTACGCGCTTCAGCAGATAATATATGGGGCGGTTTAGAACCGATTACACCGGTCACATCCCCTTTGCTTCCCATGATGGTTACACGCTGAGCAAGCATGACCTGGCTCCACCATCCGCCGATCGTTTGGAAATAAACAAATCCCTTGTCATCAATTCTTGTTACCATAAAGCCAATTTCGTCCAAGTGTCCTGCTACCATAATTTTCGGACCATCGGGATTGCCTGCTTTTTTCCCAATTAAGCTGCCGAGATTATCTGTATATACCTCATCTGCATGTGGAGCAAGATATTTTTCCATCACACCTCTTGCTTCTTTCTCGTGCCCTGAAATTCCTTTAGCATCTGTTAAATCTTTGAGCATGGTCAATGTTTCGTCCATTTTTGCCATATACGAAAAAACCTCCTCTATTTTATCCCCTCTTAGTATACCGAATTTTTTCAGGAGTACAAAACATTTCTGTTCTAGTAGCCCTGTTTCTGCCGATTATAATTCACTTCATTTTTTTCATAATATGAATTTTTAATATCCGTCTCGGAAAAACTTAATAATTCGCCAAGCTGCAGATAACTTTCCATCATTTCTTCATATGTTGTTATATCCGGAACCTGATGAAACAGGGTGCATTTTTCAAATACAAGATTAAATTGTGCAGTGATAGATATTTCTCCAACCTGAAGTCGTGTGTTTTTATACTGATGACCAATTTCATTTCCGAGTGACAATAGGAAATGAATTCCGTCAACGTACTCCTCTAAAATAATATCTCTTTCACTTGGCTGCTTCATACTCCAGAATTTAAAGCATCTCGTTTCATTTGCCAGTTCTCCCAGTTCCACAAGCAATGCCAGATATTTTTCCTGAAAAACATCTTTATTATGTAAATCATTATTGGCTTCAATATAGTTGTCCAATTCGCGCTGCATATCATATAATGATGACCAGTCCAAGACATCTTCCCCCTTTTTCTTTTAAACGATTGTACCACAAACAACAATAAATTTGTGAAACCTTTACCTGAAAGTATACGTATGAGATATTATCACCATATTTTGCTGTTAACCGGCCGGATTTGGGGAATAAAAAACGTGCTCCCCCTATGTATTGTAATTCCGGGCATTTTCAGGTAACTTATTATAAATTTGAGCGTATAAGGGAGACATGTTCGCTATGCTTGTTATATTATTTCGGCTTCTTATCCTTATTGCAATAATACTGCTTGTTTATACATGGGTTCAATATTTACGGAACCCGGAAAGGCGCCTGCTGCTGGCGAAAAAAACGAATGAATTTTTCTTTGTGGATGAGCCTGGAAACAGTAAGAAAAATGTGCAGTTTGTTTACAAGGGTTGTCTTTTTGACGGGGAAAAATATCTGGGTACAACGGAAAATGCTTTTGAAGTGGTGGATATTCATGTTACGGTAAGAGACCACTTGGAGTTAAAAGGCTTTACCCGGGATGATTTATACTTCATGGAAAGTGAAATTCTGAAGCGTTACCCGCATGCAAAAATTGAATGGAAGCATCCGATCAATCAGCTGCTGATTACAAGTATAGAATAAATGAGTCTGTGACAAAACAATTTTAGTAAACAGAAACCCGAATATCCTTATACACTAAGCTTAAAATCCGCTCCGGAAATATACTACGCTTTCACCATTGGCATAAGTGCGACATCCGATCAATCTCCTTTGTCGTTTTCCCGGTGTCTGCTTTGACTCGGGCGGCTGGTAAGCCTCCTCGTGTGTATCGTGTTGCAATTATATCGGTAGGTGGTGCAGCAACCCTCGCAAGTAAAGATTGCTGACTCGTCTTTAGGGGTCTCACCGATGCCTTTGCTCCCGCTGGAGTCTACGTATATTTCCGGAGCTAATATGTCAGATTGTTCGTCTTTTTTATGCTTATCCAGTGTTCTATCTCAGCCTCTGATCCTACGTACTTACCTGGAAAAAATCATTCCATTTGATATACATTTCTTTTCTTCTGAGCACGAAAATGAGCGGCAGCAGGAAAAGCAAAAATAAAAAGATATAGAATGGTGTAAGATTGGAAATCCAGCCTCCTACGGATGTGTAGACAAAAGCTAAAGGTGCGTTTGACAACAGGGACATCCGCGTATAATCCTTAAAACCTGAAGTAATTTCAATTAAACATACTGATAAAAGATGAAAATGGATAAATGGTATAAGCCGGAGAACGGCAATTTGTGAGGTGGTAAAGGCTGTATTTTTGCCAATAATTTTCTGCTTCAGGTTTGTGAATTTTTGGAGCGACTTGGGCATCCACCGGATAATAAAGTAAAAAATAATGCTTGATAACGTGATACCAATCAGGGAATAAACTGTTCCTGCCACAGGACCGAACAAGATCCCTCCTGATATACAAATAAACACAACCGGAACAAATACGAGCGGTCTAACCAGGTGAAAAATAATGAATAAGAGCGGTGCCAATAAACCGCCTGTACTGATCACAGCAATCAGGTAATCACCAATATACTCCATCCCTTACCTCCTTTATGCTTCCATTCACTCTTTGCATTGGTACATGTATATGACAAGAGACGAGCTATTATGACATGAAATTAAACAAGTATGTAAGCAAGTATAATATTTAAAATAACGATCAGCGGCATACCAATTTTAAAAGAAGTGTGCTTTGTTTTATGTCGGTATTTCTTCATACCGGAAATAACACCGATGGCACCGCCTAAAAGTGCAAGCAGCCAGAAAGTACGCTCGGGAATGCGGTATTTTTTCTTTTCCGCCTTTCTCTTATCTACTCCCATTAAAATAAAGGCGAGTGCGTTAACTCCGATTATGTAGAAAAAAAGCATGGTTATATCATTATTCATTGGATTTTCCTCCTGGTTATGGCTGCGGCTTCATTCATACTGAAAATACTTATCACGGACATTTGGATTGATTATCAGATTGTTTTGTCCTTAAGCTTGCTTATAAGACATATCAAACACTTCACTGGTTAATTTTGTCCATGAGACCGTTTCTCAAAGACACTTCTTCCACTTAACCATCTGTTTTTGTCCTTGAGACTGCTTCTCAAAGACAATTCTGGCACTTTGCCGGCTATTTCGTCCTTGAGACTGCTTCTCAAAGACAATTCTTCTACTTAACCAGCTGTTTTTGTCTTTGAGATCGTTTTTCAAAGACATTTAAATTACTTATCTGTCCTGAAAGCCAGCTCAATTTTATCCATATGCATACTATATTTATTAATCTATCTCAAGTTTTTCACCAATAAAAAAGGCCAAATCCTTCACACGCTGTCCAGAATTTGGCCTTTTTTAATATGATATCCTATTTTAAAGCTTCTTTTGCTTTATCAGCCAGCTGAGCAAAGGCTTTTTCATCATTTATGGCAAGGTCAGAAAGCATTTTGCGGTTTACTTCAATGCCCGCCACTTTCAATCCATGCATTAACCGGCTGTATGACAAGTCATTCAGACGTGCTGCTGCATTGATACGTGTAATCCATAATTTACGGAAATCACGTTTTTTCTGTCTGCGGTCACGGTATGCATATTGACCTGATTTCATTACCTGCTGTTTTGCTGTTTTAAATAACGCTCTCTTTGAACCATAATAGCCTTTAGCCAGTTTAAGGACGCGTTTACGACGTTTGCGCGTTACTGTTCCACCTTTTACACGTGCCATAATAATTCCCTCCTAATACAAATCAAAAATCTGAAACCATTTATACGGTTTAATTTATTTATAAGGCATCATTGTTTTAATGCGTTTGAAGTCACCGGATGATACGACTGCACTTTTTCGCAGTTTGCGTTTCTGCTTTTGTGATTTATTTGCAAACATATGGCTTGTATACGCATGCGAACGTTTCAGTTTTCCGGTTCCTGTTTTTTTGAAGCGTTTTTGAGAACCTTTATGGGTCTTCATTTTAGGCATGTTGATTTCCTCCTTGTTAGCTTACATGTTTCCGGTAAATTATTTTTCTTTGTCTTTAGCTGGAGCAAGCATCATAAACATATTGCGGCCTTCCATTTTTGGTTTTGATTCTACCGTTGCAATATCTTTTACTTCTTCAGCAAAACGATCCAGCACTTCTCTGCCAAGATCCTTATGGGTGATAGCACGTCCGCGGAATCTTACCGCTGCCTTCACCTTATCCCCTTTGGCGAGAAATTTCCTTGCATTTTTCAGCTTTGTTTCAAAGTCATGGTCACCGATACCAGGAGTAAAACGCACTTCTTTTACACTGATTACTTTTTGTTTTTTACGTGCTTCTTTTTCTTTTTTCTGCTGTTCAAAACGATATTTTCCGTAATCCATAATGCGGCAAACAGGCGGTTTTGCATTAGGTGCCACCAGAACTAAATCCAATTCACGCTTACTGGCAATCTCCAATGCCTCCTGTTTGGATTTTACTCCAAGCTGATCCCCTGTAGAGTCAATAAGACGTACCTCTCTCGCACGAATCCTTTCGTTGACATTCATATCTTTGCTAATAGCCAAGCCACCTCCAAAAATTTTTAAATCTGATCATGACAAGTGATATTAAACCATTAAAAAAGCGGGCACACGAATGCACCCACATATCTCCATAGCAAAAAAATCAAAGATGTGTAACCAGCCAACTGCTCATCAGCGTTGATCAGGTGAGAAGCGGGTGCTTCTACTTGTCATTAGATCATTCAGTTTTATTAACCTATACATCATACCATGTGAGATATAGTATGTCAAATAGAACCTGTATTACATCACTTATTTTAACAATGACTTTTCCACTATTTCCTTTTTAATCATTGCTTCAAAGTCACCATATTCCAGAGTCTCTGTCTCTTTCTTTCCATAACGCCGGACATTGACCGCATTATCTTCCATTTCTTTATCCCCGAGCACCAGGGTAAACGGCACCTTCTGTGTCTGTGCCTCGCGGATTTTATAGCCAATCTTCTCATCCCGTTCATCCACTGACACACGGATTCCGGAAAACCGAAGCCGTTCCTCTACTTTTTTCGCATAGTCAAGATGGACTTTTGGTGAAACAGGAATGACTTTCACCTGAATTGGTGCAAGCCAGACAGGGAAAGCACCTTTATATTCTTCAATCAGAAAAGCTACGAATCTTTCCATGGTGGATACGACTCCACGGTGAATAACAACCGGCCTGTGTTCTTTTCCATCTTCTCCCACATAGGTTAAATCAAACTGATTCGGTAAATGGAAGTCCAGTTGAACTGTAGAAAGTGTTTCATCTTTGCCTAAAGCTGTTTTTACCTGGACATCCAGCTTCGGGCCATAAAATGCAGCCTCTCCATCTGCTTCCACATATTCAAGCTCCATATCTTCCATAGTTTCCTTCAGCATGGCCTGTGCTTTTTCCCACATTTCATCATTATTAACATACTTTTCCTTGTCTTCCGGATCACGGTACGACAACCGGAAGTAATAGTCATCGATTCCAAAATCTTCATACACCCGCTGAACAAGCTCCACAACCCGGATGAATTCTTCTTTAAGCTGATCCGGCCGGGCAAAAATATGAGCATCATTTAAAGTCATCGCCCGCACCCGCTGTAACCCGGCTAAGGCTCCGGACATTTCATAGCGGTGCATGGTGCCAAGCTCGGCAATCCGAACGGGAAGATTACGGTAGCTCCATAACTTATTTTTAAACACCATCATGTGATGCGGACAGTTCATCGGACGCAGTACAAGCTCCTCGTTATCCATTTCCATTGTAGGGAACATATCATCCTGATAGTGATCCCAGTGACCGCTTGTTTTGTAAAGATCCACATTTGCCAGTACTGGTGTATAGACATGGTCATATCCCAAACGTTCCTCAATGTCTACAATATATCTTTCAATTTGCCTTCTTATTGTCGCCCCTTTTGGGAGCCACATAGGCAGTCCCTGTCCAACTTCCTGGGAAACGGTGAAAATATCAAGTTCTTTTCCAAGCTTTCGGTGATCCCGCTCTTTTCTTTCTTCAAGGATTCGCAAATGTTCTTCAAGCTGTCCCTGTTTTTCGAAAGCTGTTCCGTAAATCCGCTGCAGCTGCTGGTTATCGCTGTCCCCTCTCCAATATGCACCCGAAATGCTCAACAGCTTGAATGCTTTTATTTTATTGGTGGAAGGAACGTGAATTCCGCGGCAAAGATCATAAAATTCGCCCTGTTCATAAATGGTGACCTGCTCATCCTCGGGAATCGCATCGATTAGTTCCTGTTTTAAATGATCATCTTTAAACATCTCTTTCGCCTCATTCCGGCCTACTTCCAGACGTTTAATTTCCAATGCTTCATCCACAATCTTTTTCATTTCTTTTTCAATTTCCGGTAAATCCTCCGGCGTAATTTTATGTTCCATATCCATATCATAATAGAAACCCTCTTCAATCACGGGGCCAACCCCAAACCGTACATCTTTGAACAGCCGCTTAATAGCTTGTGCCATCAAATGGGCAGTGGAGTGACGCATGATGTCGATGCCCTCTTCATTTTTGTAGGTGATGATCTCCAGCTTTCCGCCATGAGACAGCTGCCGCCTTAAATCAATTTGCTCACCGTTAAGTTTAATCGCCAGTGCCTGCTTCTTCAGCCCCGGTGAAATGCTCGCTGCAATGTCTTCTCCTGTAGTACCTGCGGGAAATTTTTTTTCTGCACCGTCAGGAAAAATAATAGTAATTTCTTCTGCCATAGTCTTCACTCCTCATTACAATAGTGACTTTGTGTTTATGTTATAAAAAAATTAAAAACGCCCATCCCTCTGCTTTATAGCAAAGGGACGAGCGTTGAGACGTCGTGGTTCCACCCAATTTTCCGCAAAATTAGCGGCTTCATCATCCTTTAACGCCGGATTCGCGCTGCTGTTTCATCACATTCCCCAGCAGGGTTCCAAGGTGGTAATTAATTGAAAATACAGGGAAGCTTCCAGCCTCGGCTTCCTTCTCTGGACTGTATGGACTCCAATCATTTTGTCCTTGTCATTACCTTTATTTGTTCATTAGTATATATAAAATGTATTATATCTTTAGATTTGAGGAAAATCAAGTCCTATTTTTGATCATTCATTATCTTATACGGAAAAGGGAAATGCTGAATATGTTCAAAAACAGCTTTTTCCTGGAAAATATTTATTATCGTTAATGTCTTTGGTTCGAAAGGATCATTTCCATAAATTCTAATTTTCTCCGGCGCCATGGCAATAAGCGGTGCCAGATTTAGTTCATTTTCATCCAATCCAAATATATACAGCGCTTCACTTTCCATTCGTTTTCTCAAATCCTTATCGGAGAGCCGCCTTCCATTTTCATTGAAAAATATAAAGGGATCACCTTGCAGCATATAGACAAGCGGAACAGAAGGTTCTTTTTTTGTGATATAATTACGCAGCATATTAACGAAGTCCTGATGCTCCTCTTCCCGCTTAAACTCATCAATGGCCAGACCTACATAATGTATGAGAAGTTCCTTAAAAGGATTCAGGCAAAACTTTACAATGGAATCAAAATGAACCGCAGTGGTATTTTTTATATTGGAAATAAACAAGGACTGGATTATTTCACTTGGATCTTTATTTTTCCGTATTTTCAAGCTGTCTTCATCTTCTCCGGAGAAAATCCAATGTGTCAGCTCCTGTATTCGTTCTTTCTCGATAGGGTTTGTATAATAATAGTATTCCCCAATAATGCCATCGATCATTTTCCCTAAACGAAATGCCAGAAAAACATCTACCATTGCTTTAGAAACTGCATCAAGAAATTCTTTCTGCGGCATCCTCTCCTCCATTTGTATTTGATTCCCCCAAGTGTCATCCGTTTTCCAATTTATTTCAAATTCCTTATGATAGTGAAAAATTTGCTCGCAAAAACGAATGACTTCTTTATCTGATTCAAAAAAAAACTTCAGCAATAATCATCACCCTCGCCCAACACCAAACTGTTACATTATATGGACAAAGGCCGGTAAAAATGAATAAACCGAAGAAACTAGTAAAAACTTTTGAAGCTAGAATGGAAAATTGTAATTCGTAAATTTTGATAGTCAACTTCAAAAATAAAATTAATCGCTTGCCGTTCCAACAAGCGATTTTCTAATTTTTTGCTAACATCATGATTAGCACTTTAATTCCCGCATCTCTTCACTGATCTCTTCGATTGTTGCCGAACAGCTTTACTTCCTTGCTGACCTGCCTGATCCGCTCAATAATCCGCCCTGCTTTTACAGTTTCAATCCCGCTTCTTGTAGAAGCAAGATGATCCTCCAGCTGCGCCAAGTTATAGTTGGAAGTAAAGAAAACCGGCAGCCCTTCCATCATCCGGTATTGTAATATAGAGCCTAGAATTTCATCTCTGAACCAGGAAGACTGCATTTCTGCTCCAATATCATCCAGCATCAGCACATCAGCCTTTTTAAAAAAATCTATTTTTTCATTGATGGAGTCATCTTTTAAAGAGGATTTCATTTCCCGGACAAATTCCGGCATATAGATAAGGGAAGAAGAAATATTCAACTCTTTTAATTTATTTGCCAAGGCACCGAGGAAATAAGTTTTCCCTACACCAAAGGGCCCAAAGAAATAAATTCCTTTACTCGGCAGTCCGGATTTACTCTCTTCTACAAAATGAATCAATTCCCTGATGGCTTCATTTCTCTGCGGATCTCTGCTGTCAATATCCCCCAGGCTCGCTTCCAGTATTTCCTTGGGCATGTACAAACTTTGCACGAGCTTTTGCTGCCTGCGTTTATTTTCTTCATCAATCCTGTTATGACATTTTTCATAGGATAAATGAATTTCCCCGCCATTCACTTCGAGAATCGGTGAATACCCCTGGATCATATTGATGCAAGTGCCAAAAGACTTACAGGCATTGCACTGTTTGGACTGGTTTTTAAATTCATATAGCTTAATCAGATTTTTTTCAATATCAGCATCTGTTAATTCCGGGTACAAAGACAGAAATTCCTTTATCTCTGGATCTTGCAGGATGTCCTGTTTGATCTTTATATAGTTCTCCTGAAAATTCCCGTTATTTTCCATCCATTTCCTTAGCGTAGATTGTACTGGCTTCATTAAAAATCATCCTTAACTGTTACTTTTCGTTCCCGCCGGAATATTGGCGCAGCAGTGCTTCTATTTCTTTTTGGTCCTCCATTACATTGCCGGTCCGATGTTCGGCTTCGGGCATTTTTTGTTTCTGCTTACGTTCTTTAAACCAATCAGGAACTACTTCTTTTGATGCCGGTTTTTTATAGTAGTTATTTTTTCCTGCTTTTTGGCCATTCCGGTATCTTTCTTTTTCTTTTTTGGCAAAGCGCATCGCCTCTTTGGCAGTAGTTATATTTGCTCTGGACCAATGGCTGGCAATTTTCTCCATATATGCTTTCGATAACCGCATATTGGACTGCAGCAATACATAATGGATAAGCACATTCATCACCGGAGAGGGAAGGCCCTGTGAAACCATGACTTCACGAATGACTCTCATGTCCTGTTCGGATGCCTGATTTCCTTTAGATAAGTCCTCCAGCAGCTGTTTCGGGGATATGGTTTCCAATTCATGTATCAGCTGCTCTTCTTTGGTGACAGATTTTTGTGCAGGCTTTTGAACCGTTGTTTGTTGTTTTTCTGTTAATTTAATTGTTTTCCCGTTATTTTTTGCTTTAAACAAATCATGGCAGGCTGCTTTGAACTCTTCTGTATGTAAAACGTTATCTTCCGTTAATGCCCATTGCAGTGATTTTTCGATTTCAAACAATTCCAGTTCATACAGCTGCATCATTTGCGCTATTAATTTTCGGTTTTCTTTTGATAGTACACGATGGGCAGGTATCATTCTTTGTTTTAACATCTGCTCCAGCCAGGAAAAATCAACCTGGATTTCTTCTTCTGCATTCTGAACCCTGTTTTCCGTAATCATTTCCGGAGGTGTTATGGGCTGTACCGTATCAAAAACATCATGGAAAGCAGCGGTAATTTCTCTTCCCCTGTCAGAAAGAGGTTTAGCAGAAAAATGCGCTTTTAGCCTGGAGAATTTGGTCTCCCCAATATGGTGATACAAAAGCTGGGTAAGCATGGCATCGGTAAAGAAAGCTTTTGTCCCAAAAGGCGGCTGCAATTCATAAATAAATATATTTTTGTTATCAGTCTTCTTCTCATATACACTTAATAATCCGATTCCCTCGAGCTTTACCCTTGTACGGTAAATTTCATCCAGAGGCATGTTTAAATAATTCATTAATGTGTGATGTCTCTGTAATTGTTGTTTTGTCTGCAAATCTATCTCATGAAGCAGCGTCTGATATAGCGTAACAGCCTTGCTTCCAATTAAGGGCTGATATAAATGGGTTAAAGATTGGGCATAATCCAATGGCAAATCTGTATTGATGGATACAAAATATCCGTCAATAGGTAATATTTTTCCAATTTCTTTCATTTTCTCTAGCCCCTTTTTTCATTTATGATTCATTTTTATCTGTTTTGATCAAATCCTTCAATTCATCAAGAAACACACTAATATCCTTAAACTGACGGTATACAGACGCAAACCGGACATAGGCAACTTCATCTACAGATGAAAGCCGGTCCATTACAATTTCCCCGACTTCTTTACTGTCCACTTCCGCATTTCCTCTGTTGCGTAATTCCTTTTCCGTGTCCAATGCAATTTCCTCAATCTTTTCCAGCGGCACCGGTCTTTTTTCACAGGCTCTGATTAAACCGCGAACCAGTTTTTCTCTGCTGAATTCCTGCCTTGTTCCATCTTTTTTTACTACAATTAAAGGGACTTCCTCTAATCTTTCAAACGTGGTAAAGCGAAATCCGCACGCTTCGCATTCCCGTCTTCTGCGAATAGCCTGTCCTTCTTCAATTGGCCGGGAATCCAGAACTTTTGTACTTTTATTATGGCAATTTGAACATCTCAATTGGTCCACCCCTATTATTTTCTAACCCTTTCATCCACCAGGTTAAATTCTTTATTCAGCCGGTCGTAAAGCTGGCTGATTACCTTCCTGCTGTACCCGAAATCAAAAGGGAGCATGCCCTCGGAAGTCGCGGAAAAATCAATGGCTGTCTGAAAAGGCCTTACCATGATGACGGTAGCTACTATGAAAGATTTCTTCCCTTTTGTAATATAAAAACTCATTTCCCCATGTTCTTTTGATATAGCATTCATCTTATATTCCGGTGCGTTCCTCACCATTTTTTCCAGAAAATCAATCCCTTGATCCTTTGTTATTTTATAATATCTTGTTTGCAGCATCTGATCCCAGTGTTTATCTTGTGTTTCCTGGTGATTACTGAAATACTTATGCATAAATTGACGAAAAGACATAAACCCAGCACCCTTATTCCCATTCTCTTTTATCCATTTTACCATGATTTCACTGATTCCTCTATCGGTAGAATAAAATCTGTTTTTTCATGATACATTTTTTTAATTTCAGGACCGTAAAAATTTGCAAATCATGATTTGTTATGCAGGAAAGCGGCAATACGGAAACCGGCTAACCTGTATCCCGGAAGACTGGTTGCATAGTAAAAAGAAACATGACTATGTCCCTCAGCACCAAAAAAAGTACACCAGTTCCGGTGTACCTCATTTTGCCATGCTATGAAATTTTAGCTTGTTTTTGAAGAATATAACTGCCTACATATTTCGTTAAATCAAGTACGCGTCTTGAATATCCCCACTCATTATCATACCATGCCAGCACTTTGACCTTTGTACCTTCCATTACCATGGTTGACAGTCCATCGATTACCGCAGAATATTCGCTTGACGTATAATCGACAGAAACGAGCGGTTCATCGCTATAATCAATGATACCCTTTAATTCATTTTCGGATACTTGCTTGAATACCTGATTTATTTTCTCAGGTGTTACCGTTTCTTTTACATCTACCACAAGATCAACCAGTGATACATTGGGTGTCGGCACGCGCAGCGCCATGCCATGCAGCTTGCCATTTAAATGGGGAAGCACTTCACCAAGCGCTTTTGCAGCCCCTGTCGATGTAGGAATGATCGACTGTGTCATGCCTCTTCCTCTGCGCAGATCCTTATGCGGATTGTCCAAATTCTTTTGATCGTTTGTAAATGAATGTACTGTAGTCATGAGACCATTTTCGATGGAAAAATGGCTGTCCAGTACTTTTACAACTGGTGCCAGACAATTGGTTGTGCAGGATGCATTGGAAATGACATCATCTTTTGCGGGGTTATACGTCTCTTCATTTACCCCCATCACAATAGTGTTATCGACTTGTTTACCCGGTGCTGTAATTACAACTTTTTTCGCACCTGCTTCCATATGAAGCCCGGCACTTTCCTTCGTTTTAAACTTGCCGGTGGCTTCAATAACAACATCTATATCAAGTGCTTTCCATGGCAATTTATCCGGTTGTCTTGAATTAACAATAGCGACCTTTTTATTATTAATTTCCAACCCGTCTTCAAGCGCTTTCACCTTTCCCTGAAAACGTCCGTGAACACTGTCATATTTGATTAAATGAGCCAGTGTTTCTGCAGGGTAGCTTGCATTTATCGCTACAACTTCAAATTGTTCATCCACCACTGCCTGGCGAAACACCATTCGTCCAATGCGGCCAAATCCATTAATAGCAATCCGGGTTTTATTCATTGCAAATCCTCCCATTGTGTTACGCTGATTTTCGCTTTTCTATTAATTAGTATAACATATTCAAAGAAAGATGTGCATTTAATTTTCTGGTTTATATATATTTAATTTTTATGAAAAGAAAAACACCTCTCCAAGTAAAAAATCCGCCTTTACAGACGGATTTCCCTGTTGTCGTTCTATATAATCCCCCAGTCTTTCAGAATTGTTTCCAGCTGCTGATAGGATTCAAATTTACTGCCGTTGTTATCAATGACCCTATCTGCTAATTCTGCCTTTTCCTTTACAGGAATTTGAGCGCTGATCCGCTGCATGGCTTCCTCATTGGAGTAACCATTTCTCTCCATCAGACGCTCAAGCTGTACGGATTCATCCACATAGACAACCAGTGTTTTATCCACAAAATGGGTTAATTTGCTTTCAAATAAAAGCGGGATATCAAGCACTACACACTTTTTCCGATCTTTAACATAAGCATCCCGTTTCATGAGCATGCTTTCCCTGACAGCCGGGTGTACAATTTGGTTTAATGTATTTCTCTTTACCTCATCGGCAAATACAATTTGCCCTAATGCTTCCCTGTCCAGTGTCAAATCTTCTCTTAAAATTTTTTCCCCAAATGCTTCAACAATTTTTTTATAAGCCTCTTCCCCGGGCCGCACCACTTCCCTGGATAGCTTGTCCGCATCAATTACTGGTATGTCAAATTCATCAAACATTAAAGATACCGTGCTTTTGCCACTCGCAATACTGCCAGTCAATCCGATCACAAGTGTCATTTCTTCACCTCATTCAGCTTCTGGCATTTGTTGCACACGTGGGTGCCGCGTCCGCCTACTTTCATTTTTACAATAGGCTGACCGCAGGATTTACATGCTTTATTTTCCTGGCCATAGACAAAAAGTTCCTGCTGAAACATTCCCATATCCCCCTGTGAATTAACATAGGAACGTATCGTTGTACCACCCTGCTTTACAGCACCTTCCAGCGTCTCAATGGCATGCTTTCTGATAGCCGTCACCTCTTTTTGGGTCAATTTCTTTGCACGTTTTAACGGATGGACACCTGCTTTAAACAATGTTTCATCCACATAGATATTTCCCAGTCCGGCAACAACTGTCTGATCAAGCAAAACCGACTTTATCACCCTGTCCGTATGCTTTAGTTTATTTTTGAAATACGTGAGGGTAAAAGCCTCATCAAAGGGATCCGGTCCAAGTATGCTTAGCGGCTTGTTCAGAAATTCCTGTCCTTTTGGGTAGACATGCATGGTGCCGAATTTACGAACATCATTGTACCTCAGCTCATCTCCGTCCGTACATTTGAAAATAACATGGGTATGTTTTTTCACCGGTTCACTTGATGGATGCACACTATATTTTCCTTCCATCCGCAAATGGGAGATGAGTACATAATCATCAAGCTGAAATAATAGAAATTTTCCTTTTCTGCTGATATCCCGTATTGTCTGGTTCTTTAACAGAAATTTAAAATGTGCTGTATCATCCGGCTGTTTAATAATATTCGGCCAATGTATAATGACTTCTTTAATGGTTTTATTTAAAGTGAGTTGCTTTAATGTCTCTTTAATTGTTTCTACTTCCGGTAATTCCGGCATTCCCCTCAAACTCCCTTACTTAGCGTCAAACCAGCTGTTTCCGTAAGAATAATCCACTTTTAAAGGAACATTCAATTGCACTGTCTGCTCCATCATTTCCGGCACAATCTTAATCAAATGATCCAATTCCTCTTTTGGTGCCTCTATGATCAGTTCGTCATGGACTTGTAACAAAAGCCGGGCTTGAAGCTTATCCTCTTTTAATTTTTCGTATAGATCAATCATTGCCTTCTTGATAATATCCGCAGCACTGCCCTGGATTGGCGTATTCATCGCAGTTCTTTCCCCAAAACTCCTTACATTAAAGTTGCGGCTTGTGATTTCGGGAAGATATCTTCTTCTTTTCATCAGTGTGCTGACATAACCTTTATGTTTCGCTTCCTGCACGATATCATCCATGTACGCTTTCACGCCGGGATAACTCTCAAAATAGCGTTCAATAAACTGTTTGGCTTCTTTTCGTGTAATTCCAAGGCTTTGAGATAGGCCGTAATCGCTGATTCCGTATACAATGCCGAAATTAACGGCCTTTGCCTGTCTGCGCATGTTGCCTGTAACTTCTTCTTTGTTTACATGGAAAACATCCATGGCTGTCTGGGTGTGAATATCCATATCCTCTTTAAATGCCTGCACCAGTTTTTCATCATTTGCAATATGGGCAAGTACACGCAATTCAATTTGAGAGTAGTCCGCTGCAAACATCAACCAATCCTTTTCAGATGGGATAAAAGCCTGTCTGATCTTCCGGCCCTCTTCCAGACGAATTGGGATGTTCTGCAGGTTAGGTTCAATGGAACTTAATCTCCCGGTTTGGGTCAGCGCTTGGTTAAACCGGGTATGTATTTTACTTGTATCCTCATTGACTACTTTTAATAACCCTTCAATATACGTGGATTGCAGTTTGCCGAGCTGGCGGTATAAAAGCAGTTTTGGAATAATTTCATGCTCATTTTCCAGTTGTTCCAGAACATCTGCTGCTGTAGAATATCCTGTTTTCGTTTTCTTTATTACCGGCAGACCAAGCTTTTCAAATAAAATAGGACCTAATTGTTTCGGTGAATTCAGGTTAAATGTCTCACCTGCCAGATCGTGGATTTCTTTTTCCAGATCATTCAAGCGCTGTTTTAAATCGGTTCCCATTTCCTCCAGCTTTGATTTGTCGACGAGTACGCCAGTATGTTCCATGTCACCCAATATTAAAGCAAGCGGCATTTCCAGCTCTTTTAATAATTTATATTGCTCATTTTCCTTTAATTTTTCTTCCATTTTTTCCTGCAGCTCGTACAATGCAATTGTTTTTCGGACAATATGCTCTGCCAATACTTTTTCTTCGGGAAGCTTCATTTTCGCTCCGCGCCCGTAAACCTCTTCATCAAAGTGGACATCTGTCTTTCCCAATCGATGGCTGATAGCCGGAATATCATGATTGTTTTCGGCCGGATTAAGCAGATAAGAGGTTAACAGCATATCAAAGGTGATCCCTTTTATTTCAATGCCATTTCTTTTTAAAGCAACAACGGTTCGTTTGGCATCAAACACACGCTTCTTTTTTGTTTCATCTTCCAGCCATTCTTTAAAAGATGCTGAAGCAAGTGCAATTTCAGCGGGAATAAATAAAGCATCTTTTTCATTTACCACACCAATCCCATCTATGTCAGCCTGATGATAGTTTTCATCAAGCATTTCCACTACAAGTGCAGCATGTTCGGAAAACATGTCACTGTGAATTTTATCAGCAACCTTGAAATCTATTTCCTTAAGTACAGTATCTTCTGCTGCCTCATCTGATGACTCTGAATCGATCCGGTCGAGCAACGACTGGAAACCCAGATCTTTAAATATCCCGCTCACCTTGTTTTTTTCATATCCATTAAAAACAGTATCTTGAATGGTAACAGTAACAGGGGATTCTCTATTAATAGTTACTAAATCCTTGCTCATAAAAGCTTCATCTTTATGGTCGGCAAGTTTTTCTTTTAATTTCTTGCCGCTTACTTCATCCAAACGACTGTACAATTCCTCCAGTGTGTCAAATTGCTTTAAGAGCTTTACAGCTGTTTTCTGTCCTACTCCCGGTACACCGGGAATATTATCAGACGAGTCCCCCATCAGCGCCTTTAAATCGATAATCTGATCCTGGGAAACCTCCATTTTTTCTTTTAAAAAGGATGGTGTATAGCGGTCAACTTCACTGATTCCTTTTTTGGTCACGTTTACCGTTACCGCTTCGGAAACAAGCTGCAGCAAATCTTTATCGCCGGATATGACGGTTACATCCCAATTATCTTCTTCTGCATATTTGGACAGCGTCCCGATAATGTCATCCGCTTCATAATTTTCCAAGTCATAATGTTTAATATCAAAGGCATCAAGCACTTCTTTTAATAAAGGAAATTGTTCCGATAGTTCAGGAGGGGTTTTTTGTCTTCCGCCTTTATACGCTTTATATGTTTCATGACGGAATGTTGTTTTACCTGCATCAAATGCAACCATCATATGTGTTGGCTTTTCCTCTTCCAGAATTCTGAGCAGCATCGTTGTAAAGCCATAGACTGCATTCGTGTAAATGCCTTTATCATTATTTAAAAGCGGCAGTGCAAAAAAAGCACGGTAAATAATACTGTTTCCGTCAATTAAGACTAACTTATTCGTCATATATACATCCTCCGTTTAAATGGCATTTGTATTTATTTTATCATTCCGAATGTAAAAGTGAAACTTCTTTACATTGGAGTATACGGTTCTATTCACTTGGAGTTGATATGTTCCGAAAATATGGGATTCTGACTGAAAGGAAACCATCTTAATTAGAACTTTTACTAGTATGCCTATCGGGGAAGAGCGTAATGCATATACTTGAGGGTGCTTCTATCATCTGATAAGACATGAAGCTTGTACTTGAGAATGGTTCTCTAGCGTATGAGACCAGAAAATTCCTCCACTTATAAATCATAATCAGCTTCATGCTAAAAAACCGATGAAAAAAGACCCTCTTCATCGGTTTTTTAGCAGCCCTCTGCCGCTGCATGGATCATTTATTCCTTTGGCAGCAACACTCTCATTGTAGTTCCTTTATTCGGCTCACTGATAATATCAATTTTTCCTTCATGCAGTTCGACTACATGCTTTACAATAGCCAGCCCTAGTCCTGTACCGCCGGTATTTCTGCTGCGGGCTTTATCCACACGGTAAAACCTTTCGAATATACGCGGAATGGCATCACGTTCGATACCAATACCGGTATCTTCCACTTCAATAATTGCATTTTCCTCTGTTTCATAGACACGCAGATCAATTCTTCCCTCGTCAGCAGTATAATTTATTGCATTATCCAATAAGTTGATTATCACTTGTTTTATTTTTTCCTTGTCTGCGTAAAGACGGATGCCATCCTGGATCTCCGTATAAAAACCAATATTTTTTTCCTCTGCTTTATGCTCGATAATCGGTTTTACTTCCTCTGCCACTTTACTCATATCAGTATCAATCTTATCCAGCCGGAAATCTTCTCTTTCCAAACGGGATAATATTAATAAGTCTTCAATCAGCAGCTGAATCCGTTCACTTTCATTATACATAATTTCAAGAAATTCTCGGTTCGGTTCGCTTTGGTTTGCCGGGTCATCGAGCATTGTTTCTGCAAAACCTTTGATCGAGGTAATAGGTGTTTTCAGTTCATGAGAAACGTTTGCCACAAAATCTTTTCTCATCAGTTCCAGTTTTTTCATTTCCGTAATGTCATAAAGCATAATAACTGCACCTTTTAACATGTTCCGTTCATTAAATATTGGTGCTCCAACTACTTCGGTATAAACGTGATCCAGCCCCCGGTAATGGGAAAAGGAATCCTTTACGTTTTTTTCATAAAGGAAAGTGTTTTGCACTGTTTCATGAATGACTTCACTGTCAAGTACATCATAATATAAATAGCCTTTATAGTCCTTTGGCGTTTTTCCAAACATCATAATAAATTTCCTGTTAACGAAGTGAATATATCCCTTTGCATCAACTAATACTAAACCGCTCTCCAGATTATCGATGATCGTGGAAAGCTGTTCTGAATACATTTGCTCTTGCATGGACAATTCTCCAAGATTTCGGCCCAATGCATTTATTTTATTGCTTAAACTTCCTATACTATCATCTTTGGGATGATGAAACCTTGCCCGATAATTGCCTCTTACAATTTCATCCACCGTTTTAGTGGCCTTTTGAACCGGTTTAATATAAGTATCATAAAGATGAATCAAAAGTATAAGAAATATAATAAAAACCGTTAGCAAAACCGCAATAAGAATAAAATAATTGTTCACTGTAGGGGACAAAATAAGTCCGGCAGTAAAAAATATGATAAAAATAAATATTACATAAGAAAATACAGGCTTTCTGAATAATGTCTTCATCATGTTGGTTCCTCCAGCTTATAACCTAACCCGCGGACTGTCTTAATGTAAACAGGCTTTTTCGTATTTGGTTCAATTTTTTCCCTGACATGGGATACATGTACATCGACAATCCGGGTATCTCCAACGAAATCATAGTCCCATACACTGCTTAGCAATTGATCTCTTGAAATTACTTTTCCCTTATGTTTTGCAAGGTAATAGAGAAGCTCAAATTCCTTACGTGTAAATGTAATGATCTCGTCATTCATTTCTGCTTCATAACGTTCAGGAAAAATAACCAATTCTCCGACTCTGATAGAAGTGAAGTTTCCTGTCGTCTGCTTATTCGTTCTTCTGAGAATGGCTTTTACCCTTGCAATAACCTCCTTGGGACTGAACGGCTTTGTCAAATAATCATCTGCACCGAGCTCGAGCCCAAGTACTTTATCGAATTCGTCACCCTTTGCGGTTAACATTAAAATGGCAGTCTCTATTTTATTATTTCGCAACTCTTTGCAGACTTCAAGCCCATCCAATTTTGGCAGCATTAAATCAAGGATAATCAGATCATAATTTTCCATTTTTGCTTTTTCAACTGCCTCCTGGCCATCATATGCTACATCAGTTGTATAATTAGCTTTTTCCAGATTATACTTTAATAAAGTTACAATGGATTTTTCATCATCCACAATTAGTATGTGATTAGACATATATTTACCCCGTTTCCCCTTTATAAATAAACAAATATTGTCATCCTCTATTCTACAATGAATAAATCATTATGTGAACATAATAGATCATTAATAAAAATTTACATAACATAAAAAGGGATCATGTAAAGCAATCTTCCTGAGGTGCGGCCTGCACTAAGACAATTTGTTTTATGGAACGGGGAGCAGATATATAGTTAAAAAAAGTTTTCCAGTGAGGTAGCTGTTAACGAATTTGGCCTGTAGGCCGGGCACACATGCAATTTTCCGTAAACTACTTCCTCCCCTTCTATATCAAATCCATGCACTGAAACAGCGATTTGATGGTTTTTCTCATCAATATTGATAATTTCAATGGTGAACTTCACTTCAGACTGATGAAATACAGGCTTCGGGAATGTCAGTTCATGCTGGGTAATATGACTGCCCGGTCCGGGCAAATGCATTGAAATCATGGAAGATATGATGCCAAACAGCATAACAGATGGCACCACAGGCTTTTCATAAGGTGTCTGGGATGCATAATCATGCTGAATGTATAAAGGATTGGCGTCATTCGTCAACCCGAGGTACAACAGCAAATCCCTGTCTTCAATAATTTTTGCTGAAGTGTATCTGTCCCCAATTTTTAATTCATGAATTTCCTTTCCTAGCTTTCTCTTTTTCCCAATCATTAAACACACCTCCAATTATGTAAGCGTTTACTATTATAGCAAATAATAAACACAGCCGCTATTTTTAAAACTTTTCTCTGTACAAAGCTATTCACGCCCATTGAACAACGTAATAAATATACCTGTTGACTTGCGCTAAATGCTCGTCCCAACGCGAAGAGCGGTATGCCAGGTGAGCCAACGTTACGCTTTCAATGACCTGGTCGTACTGCTCCTTTAAGCATTTGCAGAACTTGCTAATCATTTAATTAGTACACCATAAGCTATTAAAATTTTTTATACATTAAGTTGAAAGCTTTCTAAAATCGCACTTATAATTTATGTTTTCTTAACCTGAAAAAAAAGAGTCTGTTAGCAACGACAGACTCTTTTTAAAATTAGGCAGAACAGGCGGGAAAGGCCTTTGTTCCAACCACTTAAACTATTCTAATATGGCCAGTATATGATTACGGATTGAGCTGATTAGGCCAAATCAGCTCTTTCTTCTCCGGTTAAACCGAGTTCAATAATTTCTTCAATGCCACCTCTGCCAAGGATGGCTGGTACACCAGGATTACTCGCCTTCCTGATAAGCAATGGGCGGAATTACCCTGCACTGGTAACGGGTAATTATGTCTTAGATCTAACGCTAATTGGATCCGCCGCTTCTGCGTTAATCCATATTCTTAATTAATTCCGAGCCAAACTCAGAGCATTTTACTTCTTTTGCACCATCCATCAGACGGGCAAAATCATAAGTAACCACTTTAGAAGCAATTGTTTTATCCATGGAATTTGTTATTAGATCCGCTGCTTCCCTCCAGCCAAGATGCTCAAGCATTAATACACCGGAAAGAATAACTGAAGATGGATTTACTTTATCCATTCCAGCATATTTTGGTGCAGTTCCATGGGTGGCTTCAAAAATTGCATGCCCTGTATCATAATTGATGTTAGCTCCTGGAGCAATTCCGATGCCGCCAACCTGTGCTGCAAGAGCATCGGAAATATAATCTCCGTTCAGGTTCATCGTTGCCACTACATCAAACTCTTTCGGACGAGTTAAGATTTGCTGAAGGAAAATATCGGCAATAGCATCTTTCACGATAATTTTACCGGCTTTTTCCGCTTCATCCTGTGCTTTGTTTGCAGCATCTTTACCATCTTTTTCAACGATGCGGTCATATTCAGCCCAAGTAAACACTTTATCGCCATATTCCTCTTCTGCCACTTCATAGCCCCATGCTTTAAATGCACCTTCTGTAAACTTCATGATGTTACCTTTATGTACCAAAGTAACATTTTTGCGGCCTTCATTTAGTGCAAAATCAATTGCGGAACGAACCAGTCGTTTCGTGCCTTCTTCTGATACCGGTTTAATGCCGATACCGGAAGTCTCAGGGAAACGAATATTTTTCACGTTCATTTCATTGTTCAAAAAGTCGATTACTTTTTTCACTTCGTCTGTACCTTTTTGCCATTCGATTCCCGCATAAATGTCTTCTGTGTTTTCACGGAAAATAGCCATATCCACATCTTCCGGACGCTTTACTGGAGATGGAACACCACTGTAATGCCTTACTGGACGCAGGCATGCGTAAAGGTCAAGCTCCTGGCGCAGCGCGACGTTCAGTGACCGGAATCCTCCGCCAATTGGTGTTGTTAAAGGTCCTTTAATTGCAATCTTATATTCGTCAATATTATCCAATGTTTCCTGCGGCAGCCATTCTCCTGTTTTGTCATATGCTTTTTGACCTGCAAGCACTTCCATCCATTCAATTTGTTTCTTGCCGTCATAGGCTTTTTCCACAGCAGCTTCAATTACTCTTTTTGCGGCTGCCCAAATATCCGGACCTGTTCCATCCCCCTCGATAAATGGAATAACAGGATGATCAGGTACATTCATCTTTCCGTTTTCTACTGTAATTTTTTCTCCTTGTGCCATTATTATAACCTCCAAATTTCTTATATAATTTCTCTATTCACAGCTGGTATGTTCTGCTATATACCGCTTAGCGGTCCTCAACAGCAACATATTCAGGAGATTCCGGACCTGTATATTCAGCCCGCGGACGAATCAGACGGTTATTTGCATATTGCTCCAAAATATGAGCTAACCAGCCGGATGTACGGCTAACAGCAAATATCGGCGTAAATAAATCATGGTCAATCCCCAGACTATGATATACAGAAGCGGAATAAAAATCAACATTTGCCGGAAGCCCTTTATTCTCTTTAATATAATCCTCAATTTTCACGGACATATTATACCATTTTGAGTTGCCTGTCAGTTCTGTAAGCTGTCTGGACATTTCTTTAAGAAATTTAGCACGAGGATCCCCATTTTTATACACGCGGTGCCCCATACCCATGATTTTTTCTTTATTTTCAAGCTTTTTCTCAATGTATGGGATCGCATTATCTTCTTCGCCAATTTCTGTCAGCATCGCCATTACCTGTTCATTTGCCCCGCCATGCAATGGACCTTTTAGAGCGCCAATTGCAGCAGTCAAGCCGGAGTAAATATCCGACAGCGTTGCTACACAAACCCTTGCAGTAAAGGTGGATGCATTCAGTTCATGATCGGCATGAAGGACCAAAGCTTTGTTAATTGCTTCTACTTCAATTGCTTCAGGCTCTTTGCCGTTTAACATGTAAAGAAAATTTTCGGCATAGCTGTATTCTTTTTTTGGTTCTACTGGGTCATTCCCGTGTCTGATTCGGGAAAATGCTGTCACAATTGTGGCAATTTTAGCCTGAATGCGGACTGCTTTTCGTTTATTTGCTTCTTCCGTCATCTCATCTGCCTCATCATCATAGAGACCAAGCAGTGAAATTGCCGTACGCAACGCAGCCATTGGATGCACCTTCGATAAATCATATGACCGCAAATGTTCAACAATACCTTCAGGAATTTTCATATTTTCTGCAAGTTCAGCTTTAAAAGCATCCAGTTCCGATTGGTTCGGCAGTTTTAGGTTCCATAATAAATATATTACTTCCTCGAAACTTGAATTTTCAGCTAGATCATCAATTTTATAGCCTACATATGTAAGCTGATCATCAATAATGGAACTAATTGACGACTGAGTTGCTACAACTCCCTCAAGCCCTTTTGCTGATGCCATAATAAACCCTCTCCTTTTCTATAATTTGTGTATGGATGTGAGTCATTAACGACAATGTTGTAAAAACAAGCATAGTCATCCCCAATGCAATTATAAAGTATTATGTATGTAATGTGAATTGAAAGCGATTATTTTTATGAAGTTTTCTAATAAAAATGGATAATTGTAGCAAATAATGTCACCTAATGGCATGATATAGCATTTACTGCATTTATGCAAAATTAGATTTCAGGGACTTCTATTTCTTGTCCAAGCTGCATAGATACATAGTAACATAGATTCTTTTCCATACTGCCTGGGGAGATTTGGAAAAAACTTAACGCTTAAATCTTAAAGTTTTGAAAAAGGTTGTATTTTTGCGGGGGGCTAATATGTACAAGCAGTTATTCTACCAATCATTACGCTTCTTTATCATCATTGCTGTCATTGCCGGCAGTTATTTACTGTTCAAACATACATGGATTTTTCTTGTTCCCATCGGACTGGCTGCAGTCTTTTCGATGTGCCTGCAACCATATGTAAGTTTTTTGGAAAACAAACTGAAATTCCCCCGCTTACTTGCAACATTGACAGTTGTTTCTGTTGTTTTTATGCTATTTGCCGGATTCCTTATTTTTATTATTACTGAAATCGTTCAAGGCACAGTGTTTTTGGCCGATCAGCTTCCGGCTCATTTTCAGCAGTTTATAAGGATCATGGAAGATATGATTCAAACAAAATTGTTGCCAATATATGAAACAATTATTTCTTTCCTTCACACCTTGGAAGCATCTCAGCAGAAAGCCATAAATGAAAGTATTGAGCATATATTAGGCCAAATTGCAGCTTTAGGTTCGCAGTTTTTACAAAATCTGCTACTTCTGATCCCTGATCTGCTGACTTGGCTTCCAGGCTCTGCCACAGTAGTTATGTTTATTATAATAGCCACTGTTTTAATGACAAATGATTGGAACAGACTGAAGTCTGGAGCCAAAAGCATTATTTCTCCTTATGTACATTCCTATCTTCAGGAGATACATTTCCATTTAAAAAAAGCATTGACAGGTTTTATGAAAGCACAGTTTATTCTTATTTTTATTACCATGCTGATTATTTTTGCAGGGCTGTCACTATTAAAGGTAGACCATGCGGTAACGATTGCTTTGCTGGCTGCACTTGTTGATCTGTTTCCATATATTGGTACAGGAATTATTTTTATTCCATGGGCGGTCTATTTATTTATCACTGGAAATTATTCACTTACTATTGGTTTAACTCTATTGTACATGTTCATTATCATTGTAAGGCAGTTCCTCGAGCCAAAAATACTTTCTTCCAATATTGGGCTTCATCCGCTGGCTGTTTTAATTGCCCTTTTTATCAGTATGCAATTATGGGGCGTCGCCGGTATTATTATCGCTCCAATCCTGGTAGTTGTGGGGATTGTCCTATTTCAGACCGGAATTTTTCATAAAGCTTTGATGTTTATAAAAGGGTGATTACCATTTACGGTATATAATTGTATTTTTATCCATAAGCCGTCTGATAAATTTTTCCATGCTTTGTTTAAACATCTTTCTTGTTACAGGTATGACGAGAAGAAAACCTGTAATATCTGTAATAAAGCCCGGTGTAAATAATAAGACAGCACCAATTAAAATACAGATTCCGTCAATGATAAAGCCTGTAGGTGCCTCCCCCCGATTTATTGAAAGCTGTGCTTTTTTCCAGGTGTCGATCCCCTGCTTTTTCGCCAGGTAAAGTCCGAACACACCAGTCATAATTATTAAAATAACGACCCACCAGGGACCGATCATATTGCCGGCCCATATAAATAATCCTATTTCAAGTGCAGATAAAACCAGGAGTATCAGCAGAATCCACCGCATGTTTTTTCACCCTTCCCCAATTTGATTGCAAAGACCCCGCTGTCGAATGCCGGGCCGATTTAAAATGCCGCTTAGCTGCGTATCATTATATCGCCTGACACAACATATCCGTCTTCAATTAACATAATGCCATCCCGGAGCGGAGTTTAGAAGCCTGCCCCACATAAGCTTTTGTTACCTGAGTCTGAATGAAGGATAAAGGCTATGCCATTCAACCATACCTTATAAAATTTATAAATTCTTAAGCTGTAGGATAAATTCGCATTTGCTTGTCTTTTAGTGAATGCGGTAGTTTATCTTATACTTTAGACATAAAGATGTTGGCTTTCCCGAACCTATTTCCCCGGGACTGCGGTACAGCAATTCTTGGTCCTACCATAAAGATTTACTGATATTTTATATTTTTCTTAAGTGCAAAGAAAGTCAGGAAGCTATGCTTCGTGACCTCCTTTTTAATTTGTTTTGCATGGTATTTTATAGTACTTTCATATGACCTTTGTAAATATCTCCTTTTGCTCCATCAATCGTAATATCCTCACCGTCGGAAATAGCTTGAAATACATCGGTCACACCTACAACAACCGGGATGCCGAGGCTCACTCCAACCACCGCCGCATGGGAAGTTAATCCGCCTTCCTCTGTAATAATACCACCGGCTTTTTCGATTGCGGGCATCATATCACGATCTGTTCCATAGGTGACAAGAATGTCTCCTTCTTCAACGGCATTAATTGCCTGTTCAGCATTTTTAACTACAGCTGCTTTCCCGTATGCACTCCGCTTGCCAATCCCCTGCCCCTTGGCCAGTACATCTCCAATCACATGTACTTTCAGGAGATTTGTCGTACCGCTTTCGCCTACAGGAACACCTGCAGTAATAATTACTCTGTTTCCATGTTCAACCAGACCTGTCTTTAAGCCGCTTTCGATTGCTATGTCAAGCATTTCATCAGTAGAATCCGCTTTGCTGCCCCGTATTGGATGTACTCCAAAAACAAGCGCGAGCTGGCGGTTTATTCTGTCATTAAAAGTAACCGCGATAATAGGTGCAGCCGGTCTGTATTTGGAAATCATCCGGGCGGTATGACCGCTCTCTGTTGGAGCAATAATCGCACTTACACCGAGATTCATTGCCGTATGTGTCACAGACTGGCTAATTGCATCGGTAATCGTCATATCTGTATCTCTGGATCTGAATTTTAAAATCGCATGATGGTCCAGGGCTGTTTCCGTCTTTAATGCAATATTGCTCATTGTTTGCACAGATTCAACCGGATAATCGCCTGCTGCAGTCTCACCGGAAAGCATAATGGCATCTGTCCCATCAAAAATAGCATTAGCAACATCCGAAGCCTCTGCTCTTGTCGGTCTTGGATTCCGCTGCATCGAATCCAGCATTTGTGTTGCAGTAATGACAGGCTTCCCTGCAACATTACATTTTTTAATGAGTTTTTTCTGTACGAGCGGAACATCTTCCGCAGGGATCTCCACACCGAGGTCGCCGCGTGCTACCATAATCCCGTCACTTACTTCCAGGATTTTATCGATGTTATCCACGCCCTCCCGATTTTCTATTTTAGGAATAATTTTAATGTGCGTGGCATCATGTTTTTCCAGCAATTCCTGGATGTCAAACACATCAGATGGTCTGCGGACAAAGGAAGCAGCGATGAAATCAACATCCTGTTCAATGCCAAACAATATATCCCGGGCATCTTTATCCGTAATTCCCGGCAGATTAACAGACACATTCGGAATATTGACCCCTTTTTTGTTAGAGATCCCCCCTCCATTAATCACCTTTGTTTTCAATTCATTATTTTCTTTATCAATTTCCGACACTTCCAATTCAATTAATCCGTCATCCAGCAGGATTTTCGAACCTTCATGAACGTCATGGATTATTCCGTCATAGGTAACCGAAAAACGTTCGGCAGTTCCTTCAACTTCATCTGTCGTAATCATAACTGAACTATTCTCTTCAAGTACAGTCTCTCCGCCTTCAAAATTGCCAGTACGGATTTCCGGTCCCTTAGTATCCAAAAGGATAGCCACTGTTTTCCCTGTCTTTTCCTGTGCCGTTCTAATGTTTTTTATTCGTTCTTCATGCTCTTTAAAATTCCCGTGGGAGAAGTTTAAGCGGGCTACATTCATTCCTGCTTCAATGAGCTGCTCCAGTTTTTCCACTGATTCTGAAGCAGGGCCTATCGTACAAACAATTTTAGTATTTCTCATGCTTTATCTCTCCTTAGAGCTTGTTGGTTTTAAATAGAAAGTTCTTTGGACAGCTGATACATATCCTCATCAATGTGGTGCTTTCTGGATAAAATCGTTGAAATATCGTGATTAACCAGCTGATTATGATGTATTCCCACCATTTTCCCAGATATCCCCTGTAATAATAGATCAACGGCATGTGCCCCAAGTCTGCTGGCCAATACCCGGTCAGAGGCGGTCGGAGATCCACCGCGCTGAATATATCCTAAAACGGAAACCCGTGTTTCCAGATTTGTTTCCTTTTCAATTTTCTTTCCAAACTCAAACCCGCTGCCTACTCCTTCTGCCACCACAATAATGCTGTGCTTTTTACCGCGTTCATGACCCCTGATAACTCTTTCGGTTACTTCATGAAATTCGTCGGGTTTTTCCGGAATAATAATACTTTCTGCACCATCAGCCAAACCTGCCCATAATGCAAGATCACCTGCATCTCTTCCCATTACTTCTATGATGTAGGTTCTTTCGTGGGATGTTGCTGTATCCCGTATTTTATCAATAGCTTCAATAATTGTATTTAAAGCAGTATCAAAACCTATCGTAAAATCGGTGCCGTAAATATCATTATCGATTGTTCCCGGAACGCCAATACAAGGATAGCCTTTTTCAGTCAATTTCTGTGCCCCCCGGAAGCTTCCATCACCGCCGATCACAATAAGTCCGTCAATGCCAAATTTCTTCAGTTGCTCGATTGCCTTCTCCTGACCCTCTTCAGTCTTAAATTCATCACTGCGGGCAGATTGCAGAATCGTGCCGCCGCGATGGATAATGTCCCCCACGGAACCGAGCTCCATTTTTTCGATGGCACCTTCCATTAAACCCTGGTAGCCCGAGCGGACGCCGTATACTTCCATCCCGTGGTAAATTGCTTTTCTCACAACAGCCCGAATGGCTGCATTCATACCCGGGGCATCACCGCCACTCGTTAAAATTCCAATTTTTTTCATTTTTTCACCTCTGATTGTGCAATTATCCATCAAAAACACTTCTATACCAAAGATAAATCTAACAAGTTAAAATAGCAATTAATAACAGTTGATTTAAATACAGCCGCATACTGCACGTGCCTGATAAGTGGTATGTTACTGAATAACCGGCAACTTATATAGCATGTCATTTATGTAAAATTGCTATATGATGCCACATTAAAAGCTCCTGTTAAAAGTCATTTATAAAAGGGGCATAAAAAGTGGATACCGTAACGGAAGATCCATTTAAAAAAATCGTATTCGCTCGTCTTTAGTGAATCTATTATTCGTATCTTATACTAAAGACTTAAATTTCAGTTTCCCCGAATCTATTTCTTTGGGACTGCGGTACAGTAGTTCCTCGCCCCACCATAAACATTTGGGACTGCGGTACAGTAGTTCCTCGCCCCACCATAAACATTTGGGACTGCGGTACAGTGGTTCTCGCCCCACCATAAATATTCGCTGTAATTTATCGCGTGAGGGAAAAAGTGATTTATCTAAAGCTTTATTATAGCTGAACAGGTAAACAATTAAAAAGAAGCTGACTGTATTCAGCCAGCCTATAATGTGTTATATTCTCCAATCTGTTTATATTTTTCCCAGCGGCTTTCTAGCAGCTCTTCCGCAGAAAGGCTGTTCAATTGTTCAAGCGACTGATTCAGTACATGATCTATATGTGCAGCCTGTTCTTCCACATTACGGTGTGCTCCGCCTTTTGGCTCCGGGATAATCTGATCAATGACCTGCAGCTCTTTTAAATCATATGCAGTAATCTTCATTGTTTCGGCAGCCCGCTGTGCAAGTGACGCATCTTTCCAAAGCAAAGCAGCCGCTCCCTCGGGGGAAATAACCGAATATGTAGAGTTCTCCAGCATATGAATATGGTCTCCAACTCCCAATGCCAGTGCACCCCCGCTTCCTCCTTCACCAATCACGATACAAATTACAGGAACCGTAAGTCCCGCCATTTCCATCAGATTGCGGGCAATGGCTTCACTTTGTCCGCGCTCCTCTGCAGCCTTTCCTGGATAGGCACCCTTCGTATCAATAAAACAAACAATTGGCCGGTTAAATTTATCTGCCTGTTTCATGTGCCGGAGTGCTTTTCGATACCCTTCCGGATGCGGCATCCCAAAATTCCGCCGAATATTTTCTTTCGTATCCTTCCCTCTCTGATGGCCGATCACAGTAATTGGTTCTTCCCTATAATAAGCAATACCGGAAACGATCGCCTCGTCATCCGCGTATAAACGGTCACCGTGAAACTCAATAAAATTCGTAAATAATAGTTCAATGTAGTCCATTGTAGTGGGCCGTTCCGGATGTCTTGCCATCTGCACGCGATTCCATGGCTTTAGATTCCCATATATATCATCTTCAAGTACAGCCAGCCTTTCCTCAAGGGTTTGAATCTCTTCGGATAAATCAATATCACTGTCTCGTGTATATCGCTTTAATTCTTCAATTTTTTCTTTTAAATTCACAATCGGTTTTTCAAATTCAAGTACATGCTTCATTCCTGATTTCCACCCTTCCTGTGCATGTGGAGCAGGGTTGTCAGTGTTCCCTTTAAATCATGACGGTGAATGACTTTATCCAATTGACCATGCTTTAATTGAAATTCAGCCGTCTGGAAATCGTCCGGCAATTTTTCGCGGATCGTCTGTTCAATAATGCGTCTTCCTGCAAAACCAATTAAAGCACCGGGTTCAGCGAAATTGTAATCTCCCAGGGAGGCAAAACTGGCAGAAACACCGCCGGTAGTCGGGTGTGTCATTACAGTAATGAGCAATCCGCCGGCTTCACTAAACCTCTTCACCGCCATGGAAGTCTTGGTCATTTGCATCAGACTTAATACACCCTCCTGCATTCTTGCACCTCCGGAGGCCGTGAAGATAATAAACGGCAGTTTTTCCTCTTTTGCTTTTTCAATCGCCCGGGCTATTTTTTCGCCGACAACCGAACCCATACTCCCCATCCGAAAGCTGGAATCCATCACGGCAATTGCTGCAGCTTGTCCATTTAGGAGACCTTTTCCTGTTACAACACCTTCATTTAATCCAGTTTTCTCCCGATCTTTTGCCATCTTTTCATCATATTCGGGAAAATTAAGGGGATTCCCGGTGATTAAACCTTTATCCCATTCTTCAAAAGTATTTTCATTAAATAAACTTTCAATCCGATTCCATGCAAGTAAAGGATGGTGATAATTACAGTTTGGGCAAACCTGCAAATTTTTGTTCATTTCTTTCCGGTAATAAATCTTATGACATGAATGGCATTTTTGCATCAGCCCTTCCGGAACGTCCGATTTTGCCTGCTCACTAGGAATAGATGCATATTTTCTTCGCTTGCCAAAAAAATCCTTAAGCAAGTTAACTCCCCCTTCTTCCGCAAAAACCAAGGCTTCATTATGGTTGATAATAGCTTATCCGACTATGTACACCATAACGAAAACCCGTTGAAAATGGTGTCAAAACAAGTCGATGAAAAAAATATTATTTTATGTCATGAATATTCAACTGTATTTTTCAAACAAAAGTTCAATTTTTTCATAATCTCTGCTGCTGTAATACTCCATTAATTCCTTATAAAAATCCACCATGTAATACTGTGAATCAATGGTTCTGGAAAACTCGTCCAACAGCTGCCATATCTTAACAAGCAGCCTGTTATCTGTTCGATTTACAAGATAATAGAAAAATTCCCTGTGTCTTTCGGGCGGTTCCATCGTTGTATGTTTGCTAATTCTGTTTAATTCTTCTATATCCTTTTCATTTAAGTTGGGATAAGCAAGCTTAGCAGCTTCTTTTTCCAGAAGCTGCTTTACTAATAACAAATCATGTCTGGTATTATGGTCCTGCAAAACAAATGAGGCCAGCAGTTCAACTGTTTTGTATGGCCGGTATGTCCGCAAAAAAGTTCCTTCACCATGCTTTGTTTCAATTAAACCCAATAATTCCATTGCCCTCAAAGCTTCCCTGACAGATGACCTGCCTCGATTCAGTTTCTCGGCCAGTTCCCGCTCAGAAGGGAGCTTATCCCCAGGCTCAAGTTCGTTGTTTTCGATAAATTTGCGGATTTCCAGCAGAACACTCTGGTATACTTTTTGTTTAGGTGACATGGGCACAGCCATGGTTCACTCCTTTAAAAGTCTTTATCAATCTGTGTTAATTGTCTTGTTTTCTCTGCTACCTCTTCCGGATCCACTTCGATTCTGGCCACTCCTGATTCCATGGCAGCTTTTGCCACACTTTTGGCAACATTTGGGGCTACCCTTGGATCAAATGGAGCCGGGATCACATAGTCTGTATTAAGTTCATCATCAGAGATGAGGGAGGCAATCGCATGGGCTGCAGCCACTTTCATGCGTTCATTGATTCTTGTTGCCCGTACATCCAGGGCCCCCCGGAAAATCCCCGGAAAAGCAAGTACATTATTTACCTGGTTCGGAAAATCGGATCTTCCTGTCCCGATCACTTTCGCCCCGACCTCTTTGGCATCATCCGGCATGATCTCCGGATCCGGGTTGGCCATGGCAAAAATAATTGGATCCTCATTCATTTTTCCTACCATTTCCTTCGTTAACGCTCCGGCAACAGATACGCCAATAAACACATCTGCCCCCTCGAGTACTTCATCAAGGCTTCCCTTTTCGTTATTAACATTAGTATACTCGGCTACTTTTTCTTTTACTTCATTCATCCCTTCAGGCCGCCCTTTGTATATTGCGCCCCTGGAATCACTCATGATCATGTCTCTGACGCCAAAATGATACAGCAGCCTGGTAATAGCTATTCCTGCTGCCCCGGCTCCGCTCACAATTACTTTAATATCGGAAAATTCCTTTTCCGTAAGCTTTAAAGCATTGATTAAACCTGCAAGTGTTACGATAGCTGTTCCATGCTGATCATCGTGAAAAATCGGGATGTTCGTTTCTTTTTTTAACCTGTCCTCAATTATAAAACAATTTGGTGCAGCGATATCCTCCAAATTGACTCCGCCAAATGTCGGTTCCATTAGTTTTACTGTTTCTACAATCTCATTTACGTCATGTGTATCAAGACAAATCGGAAAGGAATCCACTCCCGCAAAGCTTTTAAACAATACGGATTTTCCTTCCATTACAGGCAATGCAGCTTCCGGCCCAATATTTCCAAGCCCAAGGACGGCTGACCCATCACTTACAACTGCTACCATATTTCCTTTCATGGTATAGTCATAGACCGTTGATTTACGATCGTGAATTACCTTGCACGGTTCCGCCACCCCAGGCGAGTAAGCCAGGCTTAAGTCCCTTGCATTGCGTACCGGTATTTTTGAATTCGTTGTCAGCTTTCCTTTATTCACTTTATGCAGATGTAATGCTTCATCTCTTAAACTAGCCATTTATTACCTCGCTCCTTTGCCCTGAAAAAATGAAATATTACTCCCATTATCTCATTTATAATAGTTTTTTTAACCTTTCAAACATTCTCAGTCAACAGCTTTAGAATTGCAAGCATAATGCATTTACCTTCAAATTTAATTTATGTTGCAAAAGTGGTCAGACCACCCTTAACTTCTCCATTATAACAGATCAATCTCACGTGTAAAGGATGGATCCCGGCTCATTTTTGATTTATTCTTTTTCTTTCTGCAATACGACTGCATCTTTTCCGAAATGTTTGCGTAAAGCAAGCAAGCATTCAGCAGCAGGCCGGATAAAATATTCTTCTTTCAGCTGATAGGTTTTCCGCGTAGTTTCATCAAAAAGTATGATAGGTGTCTCACCGGGATGCTGATAAGCGGTTTGTTTGATAAAGTTCAGGCTTTGTTCCTGCTCATGCTCCGGCAGTTTGATAAATAATCTCTGTTTAGTATTTTTTTCAAGCTGTGCTGCTTCAAATGGTTGAATTTTTGATAGAATCCACTGCATTCGGTTATTTCGTTTTTCCGGTTTTCCCTGAACCATAATCAGATTTTCTTCTTCAAGCATCTGTTTGGTATTCCGGAAAAGATCCGGGAATACAACTGCTTCCATTTCATCCGTTTCATCACTAAGCGTAAGAAATGCCATTGGATCTCCCCGCTTCGTCCGGATCGTTTTCACTTTATCGATGATAGCCGTGCTTTTTTGTTCTTTCCCGGCTGTCCGGTATTTGGCGTGACTCATTGTAATATACCCGTTCTTTCTCAATTTGGCCCGGTACCTTTCCAGTGGGTGGCTAGAGATATAGATACCCAGAAGATCTTTTTCATCAGCAAGCTTTTTCATATCCGAGAAGTCTTCTATGTCCACATAGCTTGTTTCCAATTCCAGCTGGTCACCAAACAGGTTAGGCTGATCCTGAAATTCCCTGAACAGCTCCCCCTGTTCAATGGCGGGATCTATCGAGGCAAGCAGGCTCGCCCTGTTCGGGTGAAGCGCATCAAACGCACCAGCCATAATTAACAGCTCGATCGTCTGCCTGTTTACAATACTTGAAGAGACGCGAAGGCAGAAATCGGATAAATTCCTGTACCGTCCATTCTTCCTAACCCGGAGGATCTCTTGGATAGCTTTATTGCCAATTCCCTTGATGGATAATAATCCCATGCGAATTCCGTGATCCTCCACTGAATATTTGCCAAAGCTTTTATTTATTGATGGGGGTTTAAAAGGAATATTGAGCTCTTTTATTTCCCGTCTGTACAGCTGGATTTTGTCGTGCTGATTTGCCACTGAACTGAGTAACTCCGCAAAAAAATGGGCTGGATAATGCGCTTTTAAATAGGCAAGCTGATAGGATATTTTGCTGTAGGCTACTGCATGGCTGCGGGGGAACCCGTAATTGGAAAATTTAACGATCCATGCAAAAATCTCTTCGCCAATTCTTTTTTCATACCCATTTTGAATACATCCTTCAATAAATTTCTCCTTTTGATCATCCATTACTGCCTGTTGCTTTTTGCTGACAGCCCGCCGCAATAGATCCGCTTCTGCAAGGGTAAACCCCGCCATTCGATAGGCAATTTGTATAATCTGTTCCTGATAAACAAGCACCCCGTAGGTTTTTCCCAAAATAGGAGCAAGAGCCGGATGCGGATAGCTTACAGACTCCTGTTCATGCTTGCGCTTTATATAGACAGGAATGTTTTCCATCGGTCCCGGCCGGTATAACGCATTAACTGCAACCACATCTTCAAATTCAGTCGGTTTTAATTGCTTTAAAACATTTTGCATTCCCTGCGATTCCAGCTGAAATATGCCATTTGTCTTCCCTGAACGCAACAGCTGAAATGTTTTTTCATCTGCTGCCGGAAGCTCATGCAGTGCTATTTTTTTCTTTGTGGAAAAATAAATGGATTGGACCGTTTTTTCCAGAAAAGTTAAATTTCGAAGTCCTAATAAATCAATTTTAAGTAGCCCAAGTGCTTCAAGATCATTCATGGAAAACTGGGTTAAATTGCTCTCGTTTGCTCCAATCGTCAAAGGCACATACTCAACAAGCGGTTTTTCCGTAATGACAATACCTGCTGCATGAGTGGAAATATGCCTAGGGATACCTTCCAGCTTAGCGGCTATAGAAAGCAGCATTTTTAACTTTCGGGACTGCTTTATATATACTTTTACATCTCCATCAAATGCTTTCACCATTTCAGGAATTCGCTTGTTCGGAAAGGAAGCTGCCTGTTTTAAAATAAAATTCGCGTCTTCCTTGTCTATAGCAAGTGTTTTTATCAACTCACGAATAATCGATCTGGCAGCAAATGTGCCGAAAGTAATGATTTGGGCTACATGTGCTTCCCCATACTTCTTACGGACATACTCTATCACTTCATCACGGCGGATATCAGAGAAATCCACATCGATATCCGGCATTGTAAGCCGCTCCGGATTCAGAAATCTTTCAAACAATAAATCGTATTTAATCGGATCCACATCCGTGATACCAAGTGTATATGCCACTAAAGAACCTGCGGATGATCCCCTGCCGGGACCCACTACAATAGAATGTTCCTTTGCAAAATGGATAAAATCAGCCACGATTAGAAAATAATCACTAAACTGCATGGATCGGATGACTTCAAGCTCATATTCCAGCCTCTCTGTGATTTCGGGGGTAATTTTAACATACCGCACCTCCAGATTTTCCATGCATTTTTTCCGTAAATACTCATAGGCATCTAAACCGCCGGGAACAGGGAAAGAGGGCAGTCTTCGCCGATTGAAATCAAACGTAATGTTGCAGCGATCTTTGATCCGTTCTGTTTCTTCCAGCAATTGCGGCCAGACAGAAAAAGCCTCCTTAACTTCTTCGGTTGAAGCTAAATGATGTTCAGGACCGCTTGCGGTCTTCCTTTTCCCTTCCCATGTAATCCCCTGCTTCATCGCCTGCAGGCAATCATATGCCATGTAATCTTGATGATTTAAATAGCGTACATCTTGAATGGCAGTGAATTTCACGCCGTGTTTTCCGGAAACTGTTTTGAGCTTTTCCAGTAAATCTTTTTCCTGTTTCATCTCATGGGAGCTCACGCCAACATACCAATCAGGAAATGCCTGCTGCCGTTTATCCGCATAGGAGCGGAAAGCGTCATTTTCTTTAGTTGCCAAAATATTTTTTAAATTATCTGTCAGAGGAAAAATCGCAACCAGGTTTTCTGCATTTATTTTCAGCTCTTCCCATTCCAGGAAGGCTTTTTCATTCTTATTTAAATATGTACTGATGTTAACCAGCTCTTTATAGCCTGCATTATTTTTTGCAAGCAGAATGCAAGTTTCCTGCTGGTTATGTTGTTCTTCCAGGTTAACGGTCAAGCCGATGATTGGTTTTATGCCATTATTGACACAGGCCCTGTAAAAAGGTATGGCACCATAAAGAACCTGCTCATCTGTCAATGCAAGGGCATCGAAATTCAGTTCTTTTGCCTGATCAATCAGTTTATCAATTTGGATCGTGCTTTTCATTAAACTGTATGCACTACGGACTTGTAAATGTGTAAAAGACATGACTTCCCGCCTTTTGTTAATAATGTCTCCTTCTATTATAGCAATGAAATAAGAACATGCATACGGATTTGCTGATTACTGATCATAACTTGTCTTACGAAATCATAAAATAAATGGAATAGCCCTCAGAAGGAGTGGGTGCTTTATGATCGAAGAACGTTTTTTTGCAGCCTTCATTCATTGTTACTTTATTGCATTCGGGGTTGTAATCGGCGGAGCAATTATCGGCAGTATTGGTGATTTTGCCACCGGGGATGGCACATTATCCTCCATCGGACGCATTGCGAAAAGACTTAGAATATGGGCGATTGCAGCAGCGATCGGCGGTACATTTGACGCATTCACCAATTTTGAAAAGGGCATTTTTGAAGGCTCCACTATGGATATTTTTAAACAGGCAATGATGATTGTCTCTGCGATGGGTGGGGTAAAAACAGCCATGATCTGCATTGAATGGCTGATACAGGAGGATTTGTCCTGATGCATATTCCTCCCTTTTACAAAAAACCAACCTGGCAGCGATTTTTTGCCGGTACGCTCATTGGCGGAATTCTCGCTTACGGTGTATTTCTTTATATGTACGGCTCTATGTTTGAAGAAATGCTTGCCCAGAACCGGGCTTTCCAGGCGGAAATAAATGATTTGGAAAATCAGAATGAAGCATTGATTCAGGATATGGAAGAACTCAGCGATAATTCAGAAAAAATATTGCGGGTAGAAACCATTGAGGTAACGATCGCCAACAGTGAGCAATTGGGTCTGGACCGGCTGCTCATTCATGATTTGGAGGAAATGGTGAAACAGGAAGTAGATCATATTATCGGGCAGGATCTTTCCGTTATCGGGCAAAGTGACATGCTCCTTGAGTCCACCATTAAAAATAAGGATTATATCATTGATGACTTTCATTATAAACTGGAAGTAAAACTATTGACTATCTGGGAGACTGTCCGGATTACGGTGGAAGCAACCATGACTAATTAAGTATTACAGCCAAAACCTTGACACATCAATGTGAACAATAAATGAAACTTTCACACGGTATATAGCCAAATAGCATCATTTCCTATAAAATATAAATTAGGGAAAGCGTCAATTTTCATATATATGCATACGGTAGTAAAATGAAAGGAGAGATTTATATGTTGAATAAAAGAAGAATTCGGGATGAAAAAATCCGCCAGCTAAAAGCCGGGCGAAATGCCTATGCGGAATCACATGAACTTATCCGTTTAATCAAACGGGATATAGAACGGGAAAATTTACATGTACATTATGATACAACAAGAACCGGCTGCTGGTTTATCCCTCTGCCAAATACGGAGGACAAAAAAAGCAGCTGACATTCAATTGATAAGTGCCGATTTCCTTGGGGAATCAGCGCTTTTTTTGTAGCTAAGGAATTTATAGAAATAAGAAGCAGTGGATAAGCTCACAACGTTTTTTAGCCACGCCCGGCTCCAGCGCTCAACGATAGTAAATCTTTACAGTGGGACAGGCATATAGTGCAGTCCCGATTGGGGAGCAACGGAACGGGCGTTCAGTGAATTCCGGAAGTACTGTTTTCCTGAGCTAATATGGTAGATTGCCCGTTTTCCAGTACTTATTCAGCGTTTTGACTCAGTTTGTTTTCACCCTGGTTGTTGCTTTTTAATTTAACCTAAGTTAGCTGCGATAACGTTCCCTAATACCGGCTGAAACATTTCTTTTAATTCCTGTATTTCCGGCAAGCTTCTTCTATATCCCCCATAAGCCGATCCGCTTCCTCCCACGAATAAATTGTGGCGCCCGAAGCAAGTGGATGGCCACCGCCATTGTATTTTTCTGCAATCTCATTAATAACCGGGCCTTTGGAGCGTAAACGGACCCGGATTGCATCTTCCTCCTCAATGAAAAACACAGGAGCAAGAATGCCATCAATGTCTCCCAAAACACTGACCAATTGACCGGTTTCCAGGGAGGCCACACCATATTCATCTAAAATTTCCTGTGTGATTCTGACAGAACAGGAACCGTTCGGGTTTAATTTAAAGGACTGTAATATATACCCTTTTAACCGGGCAACATTATCTTTTATCCGGTACAGATTATTATATAAAGCAGTGCGGTCAAATTGGTAGGATACCAGTTCCGCCGCGTAAAGAAATGTTTTATTTGTGCTGCTCGGAAACAAAAACCTTCCCGTATCGCCGACAATTCCTGCATACAGCAGCCTTGCCGCTTCATCGTTTACTTGAAGGCCCGACTCTTTGCACAATTCGTAGATTATTTCACTGGTAGAACTTGCATCCGTATCAATAAAATAAATATCCCCGTATACGTCCACATTCGGATGATGGTCTATTTTAATAAGCCTTTCTCCCAGCTGATAGCGGTTATCGCTGATTCTCCCGGTATTTGCTGTGTCACAAACGATAACCAATGCATTTTCGTAAACTTTATCCTCTATTTCATCCATACGGATTAAAAAAGTAAAGGCAGGATCTTCTTCCCCGACTGCATACACTTTTTTATCAGGATACGTTTCTTTAATAATTTCCTTTAATCCTCCTTGAGAGCCGAGGGCATCCGGATCAGGCCGTACATGGCGGTGAATAATAATGGTATCATATGCTTTAATTGTGTCTATTATTTGTTTCATCTTCATATTTTTTACCCCTATCTATGTTTCTCTCTGGCATTCTCCCTTGAAAATGGTACAATATATTATGGTATTTAATTACTACTTAGGAGAGATTACATGGTTATTTTTCCAATTATTATCGTTATAAGCATTGTATTATATGTTTATTATAAAGTAGCGATTTTAAAAAGCAATGATGGACTGACTCAATCGTATTTTAATGCTAAATCCCGACTTTGTCTTGGCAGTCTGGTGTTTTTTTTCGGTATAAATCAATACTTATTCTATTTGACGCAGTTTTCATTATTCGTCGGAATAGTTCTCGTATTACTCGGGGGCTATATGCTTTATGACAGCGTCAAACAAGTAAAGCATTACAGAAATGAATGGAAAAGATTAAACGCATAGCTTCCTGCCCCCTGTTTCATGGAAACAGGGGATTTTCAATAGGAGGAGTTCAACGGAAGCTTATTCCAGGTTTTTGAGATAAGCCGGATTTACGGGAAGAAACAGACAGCATCAGCGGTCAATTAATTGAGCCATAATTAATGCTTTTCCTACCGTGTTGTCTCCATGGTATACTTCTACATCCAGTTTGGCATACAAGCGGCCAACCTCCATCAGCGTAGGTTTTATCCTAATCTTACTCTCAATTTGCACAGGCTTAATAAAATAAACTGTTAAATTCTCTGCCACGAGATCTCCCTTTTTATAATATCTTAAGAGTCTGTTGCTCGCCTCTGTAATAAGTGCCGTGAAAACCCCGTTGGACAATGTTCCGAGATGGTTTGTCATTTGCGGGGTAACCTCTGTTTCATAGATCGTTTCATCTTCGTCCGTCTCATCCAGATTTTGCGCAACAATATCCTCGATTGTTTCTCCCATTTGCGGCTGCCGCTGAAGCTGCTGCAACGCCTTTAGCACATCCTGCCTGGAAATAATACCCTTCAGCCGGGAAGACTGATCGACCACCGGAACTACTTCAATCCCTTCCCAGACCATCATTCTCGCTACCGAAGCAAGAGATGTTTTGGTTTGCACCGTCTGCGGGTTTTTACTCATTACTTTGTCAATAAATACATTACTCGGCTTACTGATAATATCCTTCGAAGTAACCATGCCGACAACCCGATTATTGTCATCCACAACAGGAAACCGGGTGTGTGTTGATTTTTCATTCAACTCGTAAAACTGCTCAATCGAATCCTTCATATGCAAATAATAAGCATCATCATATGTTGTATAAATATCATCTACAAATACAATTTCTTTTTTAATAAGCTGATCATAAATTGCTCTATTAATCATGGCAGCCACAGTAAACGTATCATAGCTCGTGGAAATGATCGGAAGCTTTTTTTCATCGGCAATTTCCTTAATATGATCCTCTGTATCAAACCCGCCGGTAATTAATACGGCTGCTCCTTCATTTAATGCCAGTTCATGCGCCTTTACACGGTTTCCCACAATTAACAGGGAATCTGCTTCTGTATAGCGCATCATTGCATCCAGCTGCATGGCACCGATAACAAATTTATTTAAAGTTTTATGCAGGCCTTCCCTGCCGCCAAGGACTTGTCCATCGACAATATTAATCACTTCCGCAAAAGTCAGTCGTTCAAAGTTCTCCCTTTTCTTCCGTTCAATACGTATAGTCCCTACCCGTTCAATCGTACTGACAAGCCCCTGATTTTCCGCTTCTTTAATTGCCCGGTAAGCTGTTCCATCACTTACATGCAACTGTTTCGCAATTTGCCTTACGGAGATTTTGTGGCCGACAGGTAAGGATGTAATATGCTGGATAATCTGTTCATGCTTTGTTGCCATTGGACGACACCAACCTTAAACTGTACTAGTACATTCAATTATTTTAATTATACAGTTTGAGGACGAGAAACTCAATTCTCAGCTGTCTGGCGTTCCCTTACCTCTTCTTGTTCCATAACCGGAGGTTTTATCATTTGCAAAAGTGTTGCAAAGTTGGCACCTGCAACAAGAAGAAAAAACATCAGCCATGCCGCCCAAAAAATATGTTCAACCATCGTGGTGGCGTAAGGAATGGCAGGCCAGGCAAAATAGAGAAAAAATCCGGCAAGCAGAATTCTTAAAATAGCGTATTGCCGCATAGCAATTACCACCTCTTTTGTTTACTTTTTAATATGGTATGTGTGCAGGTAAGATTTCATGACGGGGAAGTACATTGGTTTTTATTAATTATTTAACAGGCATCACCATATATGAAAATACCAGCTTAAGAGTTCATCACCGTGAAAATATGTAACAAGAGAGGCAATAACAATGAAAGGGCCAAAAGGAACCGGCTGTTTCCCGTTAACAGTTTTTCCTGCTAATAGTAGAGATCCGGCAATGGTGCCAATCAATGCAGAAAGAAAAAAGGTCATAAGGATCTTTTCCGTTCCAAGCACAATACCCAGCAGACCAAATAGCTTCATATCTCCTGCTCCCATACCTCCCCTGCTGATGATTATAATCAATGCCAATGTTAAAAAGCCTGTTAAAGCACCTGCCAATGATGACCACCATGGTTCAAGGGGTTCCAGTATCCGCAATATGATAAATAAAGGAAGGAAAAAGAGCAGCACACTATCAGGGATAACCATGTATTTCAAATCAGACACAAGAATGATCATGAGCATGGAAACCAACAGTAATGCAATAATTAATTCTGTTTGCCATCCAAGCAAATGAAAACTCCATGCAAATAATATTCCTGAAGTACATTCGACCAAAGGGTAAATAAAAGATATTTTCCCGTTACAGTTTCTGCACCTCCCATGCTGAATAAAAAAAGAAAAAACAGGTATATTTTCAATAAATGTTAACGGTTTTCCGCAATGAGAACACCTGGAGCGATCACTGGTAAATGAAAGTTTTTCAGGAAGCCGTAAACCAACCACATTAAAAAATGAGCCAAATACCACTCCCAATATAAAAAATAGCATGATGGACAAAACTGTCATTTGTTGCCTCCTTATGCATACTTGTTTGAAAGGTATAATTGAAATTTAAATATTCGGTTTGCAAAAATGGGAGAAAATAAACAGACGTAGTAACCCTAAGCCAATTACTCCGGGTAATACACATTGATTTACTCATGTTAAAAAGGTTAAAAAAATAAATTTGCGGGGAAATTAAGGGGGTTCTCCATATGTTATAAACTCGTGAGCCGTCCGGACCCACGAGTATGATTAAACTTAAAGTTCCATTTCGTCTCCAATTTTCATTACTTTTCCTTCTCCGGTTTTTACTTTGTTTACGAAAGCTTCAGGGTCTTGTTCTATTACCGGAAATGTATTGTAATGAATCGGCACCACTGTTTTAGCCTGGATCCAGTCAGCTGCAACAAGTGCATCCTCCGGTCCCATGGTAAAATTATCACCGATAGGAACAAAAGCTAAATCAATGTCATGCATATCACCAATCAATTTCAGATCAGAAAATAATCCGGTGTCGCCAACATGGTAGATGGTTTTTCCATCAATGGTGAGTAGAATTCCATAAGGCATACCACCGTATACTACAGTGCCATCTTCATCAGTAAAAGAGGAACTGTGAAAAGCCTTGGTAAATTTCACTGTGCCGAAATCAAATTCGTGCTTGCCGCCAATATTCATAGGATGGGCGTTTAACCCCTTTGTACCAAAAAAATCGGCAAGTTCTGGTGACGCAACGATCAATGCATTTGTTCTTTTTGCAATGGGGATTGTATCACCAACATGATCATTGTGGCCATGCGTAAGTAAAATGACATCTGGATCTACAGTATCGGCATCCAAATCACATGCTTCATTCCCTGAAATAAACGGGTCGATTAGAATGGTGTGGGATTTTGTTGCCACTTTTACTACGGAATGTCCATGATATGATACTCTCATTCATAATCCTCTCCTTACAAAGATGTTACTGTATATATTCTCTAATACCCTTGCAAATCCCTTTCCCGTTCAGCAATTTTTTTATGCTTTTTTGTTCATTTTTTCTTTTAATGCTTCCAATTCTTTATCGACCGGACTGTCTTTCAGGTTTTCTATCTCCTGATCCAAAGAACGGGAGGCATGGGAAAAGTCTTCTGAGGTTTCTGCTTCTGCTTCATATTGCAATACTTTTTCTTCCATCCGTTCAAACCCTTGGCGGGAACGGTCACTGCCTATATTCGAAAGGGTGCGGTTCATTTTTGTTCTTGTTTTGGCACTTTCTGCACGAGCTTTTAAAGAATCCTTTTTCGCTTTCATCTGGGTATATTCTTTTTTCATCTCGTTCAGTTTATCCTTCATACTGTCCGTATCCTGTTTTGCCTTTTCCCAGGATTCAAGCAGCAGCTCCGCCTGTTTCTGGTTTTCCTGCTTGCTCTCCAGTGCTTTTCTTGCGAGGTCTTCTTTATCTGCTTCCATTGCTTCTTCAGCCTGTTTTTGTCTTTTTTTCACCATGGCTTCAGCATCATTTGCTTTTCGCTTCAGCATTTTCTCACTGGCAATTTGTTTGGAAACGGCTTGTTCAGCTTCATGGATATCATTTTCCATATCACGCATAAACTGCTCCAGCATCTTCACAGGATCTTCTGCTTTATCCAGCATGGCATTCCATTCTGAGCTTACCACGGTCTTAATACGATTAAAAAATTTAAACATCTATAATCCTCCTCGTTATTTTTATGCCTATATTCTTTTAGTACGATTATTCCCCAAAAAAAGTTTCACGAAAATACAAATTTGTTTATGTTTGCTATAATAGCGTTATTACATAAATAGGGGGAATTTCATGGCAAAACGAATTAATCAATTACTTGGAAAAATGAAGGAAAGTAATATGGACAGCATGTTTATTACTTCACCCGCAAATTTCTATTATGTCAGCAACCATCTTACAGATCCGCATGAACGTCTCATTGGCATTTATATCAGTCCATCACGTGATCCATTGCTGGTCGTGCCTGCCCTGGAAAAAGAAGATGCCAAAAGTGCCGGCTGGGATTATGACATCATCAGCTACTTTGATCATGAGGACCCATGGCAATTGCTGTCGGATCAATTGCTCAGGGATGATGAAAAACCGGAAGTAATTGGCCTGGAGCATGATCATCTCACGTTGGAACGTTATTATAAGGTAAAAGAGATTCTGCCCCGTACAGCTATTACAGATGTACAGGAATTACTTGCCTCTGTCCGGGTCATAAAAACAGATGAGGAATATGCAAGGCTGAAACAGGCAGCTGAATTGGCTGACTTTGGAATAGAAACAGGAGTTAAAAGTATTCGGGAAGGCGTCAGCGAGCTGGAGATCATTGCCAACATAGAATATGAACTGAAAAAGCAGGGAATCCAGCAAATGTCTTTTGAAACGATGACATTATCCGGTGCAAAAACAGCTTCCCCGCACGGAACACCGACAATGAAAAAAATTGAGCCGGGTGATATGGTATTATTTGACCTCGGCGTAGTTTTTGAAGGCTATTGTTCAGATATTACCCGCACCGTAGCGTATAAGTCGATTTCAGATGAGCAACGAAACATTTATGAAACCGTGCTGGCTGCTGAGAAGAAAGCAATTGAAGCAGCACAAATCGGCAATGCTGTCGGCAAACTGGATCAAACAGCAAGAAATCATATTGAGCGTGCCGGCTATGGTGAATATTTTAACCATCGAATCGGGCATGGCCTGGGGATAGAAACGCATGAATACCCATCCATGCACGGCAATAATACGCTTGCTATAGAAGCAGGCATGTCCTTTACCATTGAACCTGGTATTTATGTTCCGGGTCAAGGCGGTGTACGTATTGAAGATATGGTGTTTACGACGGAAAAAGGGCCTGAACAGCTGACAAAATATCCTAAAGAACTGCAAATTATAGATGGGTAGCATTTTTTCGCTCTATATAAAGCACAGAGAATTGCAATAGAAGCTTTCTCTGCAGCAGCTCCTGCAGAGAAAGCTTCTTTATATTAATTTTTTTGGTTATTAAAAGTGTGCACGTTTTTATTGTTGTGCATTTCTTCAATCACACCGCTTTGATAGCTTTCATTTAATTGATTCTGTACTGCAGCCACTCCTTCGTTATCCTCAAAAATCTGTTGGGGTCGCTTGTTATTTTTCTTTTTTGCCATCAAATCACCTCCGTTTTTATTTTGTCCATAATGCTGTAACAATTCCATGAATTATTTTACCAATGTCAGCAAATTGTGATTGTTTCACAAAGTGTTAGGGTATATAATATAAGTGAAGGGAGAGATGTAATATGAAATACAATCAGATTATTGTTGCTGTTGACGGTTCAGAAGCATCCGAGAAAGCATTTAAAAAATCATTGGACATCGCCCGGCAATATAATGCAAGATTAATACTTACGCATGTGGTGGATTCCCGTACTTTCGCAACAGCAGAAGCCTATGACCGCACATTGGCTGAGCGTGCAGAAGAGTATGCCAAAGAGCTTTTGGACAGTTATGTGGATAACGCCAAGGCAGCTGGTGTAACAGATTTGGTTCGTGTAGTTGAATATGGCTCTCCAAAAGTAAAAATTGCAAAAGACATTGCAGAAGACTTTAAAGCAGACTTAATCATCTGCGGGGCTACAGGGATGAACGCCGTAGAAAGATTTTTAATCGGAAGTGTCTCCGAAAGCATCGCCAGATACGCAGCCTGTGACGTACTCATCGTCAGGTAATGGGACGAAGGGACAGGCACACTGTCCCTTTGTTGGGAGTGGAAATACACTATAGAATATAGTTTTATGTAAATAAAAAACGCCTTCTAAGCTTCATATTAGCTTTTACATTATTTCTCAGACTTATACAGCAATACAAACGTTTCCCCATGATGAGCAGTTGTAGAGCATGCTCTCTATTTTTTTATCTCATGAACAACATGGGTAATCTCCGGTAAGATTAATTTATCCATGGCCAGCTTGACGGCACCCGAGGATCCCGGAGTGGAAAATATGGCCGTACGATTACATACACCGGCAATCGCTCGGGACAGCATGGCAGCTGAGCCTATATCTTCTTGGTAGCTCAACATCCTGAACAATTCACCAAACCCGGGTATCTCTTTATCAAGCATGTTTCTTACCGCCTCAATTGTTACATCACGGCCGGCAATGCCTGTGCCGCCATTTGTTATAATAGCATCTATATCCGGATTTTCACTGGCCGCTTTGATTATCTGCTGAATTGTTTCTGATTCATCCATCACGATTTCCCGCTGAACCATTAGATGTCCGGCTTCAGTTAAAAGCTTTTCCATCAAATCCCCGCTTTTATCACTTTCTTTTGTCCTCGTATCACTTACGGTTAATATCATACAGCCGATAGATGCTGTACCTTTTTTATGCTCTTTTACTGACATGTTTCTTCCCCCTTCTTTATAAAATACAATTGGCCAGGAATTGGAAACTTATCCGATTCTTGGCCAATACTCCCTTTATTTTTTTTGCCCTTCTGCCAGCCTTACCGTATCTCTGGCAATCATAACTTCCTCATTGGTAGGAATAACAATTACTTTTACGGGAGAATGCGGATAGTTAATAAACTGTTCCTTTCCCCTCACTTTATTTAATTCAGGGTCCCAATAAACTCCCATAAACTCAAGTCCATTTAATACTTTAGAACGAATAACATCACTGTTTTCTCCGACTCCTGCGGTGAAAATAATAGCATCTACACCGGACATTTTTGCCGCATAGGAACCAATATATTTATGGATTCTGCCTGCAAATACATCCAGCGCAAGCTTCGCCCTTTCATTTGAATCAGCTTGTTCTTCTATATCACGAAGGTCACTGGAATAACCGGATAAGGCTAGCATACCGCTTTCCTTGTTCAAAACATTCATCACTTCTTCGGCTGTTTTTCCCGTTTTATCCATAATGTACGGAATAAGCGCAGGGTCAATATTCCCGGATCTGGTCCCCATTGTAACACCTGCCAGCGGAGTAAAACCCATAGATGTATCTAAAGATCTTCCTCCTTGAATAGCTGCTATGCTGGCGCCATTTCCGAGATGGCAGGTAATGAGCCGAAGTTTATTATAAGGCAAACCCAATAATTCACTGGCACGCTGGGATACGTATTTGTGGCTTGTTCCGTGGAATCCGTATTTTCTTATGCCGTAATCTTTATAGTAGGAATATGGCAAACTGTACAGATAGGAAGATGGAGGCATCGTTTGGTGAAATGCAGTATCAAATACGGCCACCATCGGCACATCGGGCAGCATGTCGCGAAAGGCGCGGATTCCGGTTAAGTTTGCAGGGTTATGCAATGGAGCCAGTTCAGAGACTTCTTCAATTGTTTCCATTACCTCTTCCGTAATTTTTATTGAATCACTGAATTTTTCTCCGCCATGAACAACCCTGTGGCCAACTGCCTCTATTTCGTAAAGGGATTCAATGACACCGGAACTTTTTAAGCCTTCCAACAGTTTTTTTACTGCTATTTCATGATTCGGAATATCGCCCACTTGTTTATCCTTCTCATTATTTACTTCCAAAGTAAAAACAGACTCATTCAGGCCAATTCGTTCAACCAGTCCTTTTGCTATTACTTTTTCTTCCGGCATGAGGATTAATTGGAACTTCAATGACGAACTTCCTGCGTTGATTGCCATTATTTTATTCACTCAGTCTTCTCCTCCTTATAGCGCTGAAACCACTCATTGATCTTTCCTAAACTATTGCTGATCGCATCCGTATTTTTAAATGAAGGAACCTGTGCAAGTAAAGGCTGTTTAGGTGCAATTGTATTATTCCCTTTCTTCTGCAGGATCAAAATGCTTTTTATATTCTTCTTTGTGGTAAATGCTGTCTCAGGCAGTCTCAGAACACCAATAATGTGGGCATGTTCGCGAAGATAACGGTGTAATTTGTCGGATTGATCACTGTCAAACAGGAATTCCGGAATAACAAATATTAAATATCCCGCTTCCTTTGTATAATTTATACTTTGTTCAATAAATAAATGGTGGGCATAAGAATGTCCTTCATCAGCTTTCAATTCAAAGTTACTGGCCCTGACATTATCCGGATAATAGCCGACAGGCAAGTCTGCAATTACGAGATCAACCGGGTCCATTAAAAATGGCTGCAGGCTGTCCTGATGGAAAAATTCAATTTGCCTTTCTTGTAAGTTTGCATTTAAAACAGCTAATTGTATTAATGTAGGATCCACTTCACTGGCAAATGCCTCTACAGACTGCGGCAATTGATCAAGTACAGTTGTAATGAGATTGCCTGTTCCTCCTGCCGGATCAAAAATCCGCAATGCTTTTTTTTCGGCTGTCAGCTTTTCTGCAAGATAACCTACGATCAAAGCGACTGTTTCCGGCGTCATTAAATGCTGCTGCTGGGTGGACCCCTTCATCCCTTTTAAAATTGCAAGCTGAACTGCTTTTCTAATATCCGCCTTATCCAATACATCATGTTCTATCTGCTTTAAAGCAGTGTTCAGTTTGTGGGTAATGATGTCATCCCAGTCTTCCGGTACCTCCCTGTAAAATAATATCTCCAATGTGTATGTTAAACAATCCAAATACGGCGCTTTCACATAATTTTCGATTGATGCTGTCGTATTATCCAGCCACTCATATAAAGTTTCCACATTTGATTTTTCCATTATACATCCTCCGATCCATTCAGCATGTTTATTGTACCAAAAGCCCGCGGAAACTTACAAAATAAAGCAAGGCACGTGAGGAGAATTTACTTCTTTTGTGCAGATTTTCTGAACTTTTCATCCCTAAAAACAGGAAAACCCCCTCCCAGGCTAGTTGGGAGAGAGTTTTCAATAGAAATACTAATTAAATTTTTATTCTGCCTGACCGGCTGCTTCCAATGCTTTATCATAATCAGGATGATTACCAACTTCGCTGACAACTTCCTTGTACGTTAGCTTATCGTTTGAATCCACTACAAAAATGGACCTTGCCAATAAACGCAATTCTTTAATCAGGACGCCATACTTTTCGCCAAAATCAGCATCTCGGTGGTCAGACAGTATATCCAGTTTATCCACTTTATTTTCTTCTACCCATCTTTTTTGGGCAAATGGCAAATCCATGCTTACTGTTATTACCTGGACATTTCCAATTTTCCCTGCTTCATTATTAAAGCGCTGTGTCTGCAGGGAACAAACACCAGTATCCACCGATGGCACCACACTGATCAACTTAACCTTCCCTTTATAATCACTTAAAGAAACTTCCTCGAGATCATTTGACAGTGCAGTAAAGTCCGGAGCCTGATCACCAACATTGATATCCTTGCCGAGCAATGTGACCGGGTTACCTTGAAATGTAATGTTCGCCACTAAATATCCCTCCCAAAAATAATATCTCTATTCATTATGGATTTTATTACAGTACATGTCCACCCAAATGGATTTTGGTTTATGGTTATAACCCGTTTTCTCCCGGCAAAAATTTATCCGGTGGACCCTCTTGGCAAGTGTATACTTGGATAAGGGTCACAGTGACTGAGTTAAATATCATACTGCGTCGGAGTTTCCTTTTTTTCCGGCTTCCGTTTAACTTCTTTTTTTGAAGAAGATTCCTTCAGCATTTGCTGTATTTTTTCTACAACCTGTGGAGCGTAATCAAGCATCTTCTCGTAAATATGTGTCTGCTGATCCAAATGCACCATCTTAATTCCCTTTTCACTTACTATTAAAAAGGCAATAGGAGTGATGGAAACTCCGCCTCCGCTCCCCCCTCCAAACGGAAGTTCTTCGTCTTCCGAACTTCCCTGGCTGCCCGATTTAAATTCACTGCCTCCGGCTGCAAAACCAAATCCCAGCTTGGAAACCGGAATAATGACACTGCCGTCAGGGGACTCAACCGGATCTCCAATAATGGTATTTACTTCCACAATATCTTTCAGGTTTTCCATCGTTGTTGTCATAAGTCCTTGAATAGGATGTTCTTGCATGGATGCTACCTCCCGAATAGTTAATTAAAATTATGCAGATGCTGTTTTTTCCGATTTCATGGAAAAGAACAAACGGATGATTTTACATATGATATGTATAGCTTGTGCTATTTGAATTGATACCATACAGTCGAATTTACAATGAAAGTACATTTTTTGATAATCAGGGATGATCCTGATGTCTGGCTTGCATTTAAGATGGGTGAAATTTCCGAGAAGTCCCGCTGCCATACCTTTCATGGACCAGAGTCCTCCTGCTGCTGCTCCGGTCGATGCAGCATGACCTGTTCCGCCTTCTGTCACCCAGCAAAACCGGTGCAACTTCAGTTTTTTCAATATAAGCACAAGCATCTGCTGCATTAGTTTTGCCGTCTCAAGCAGGGATTCCAATCTGGATGAAAAACTTTCAAACTCAAAACCAGAGGCTGGAAAGTTAATATTCTCCGGTATAATAGGATAAGTTTTTTTAAACAAACGAAATCGAAATAAAGTAATCTTTACAGCAACACTTTTTGTTTGACCGGTATACAACAGGGAAATGGAAATATAGATACGTGAAAAAAGCAGCAAAATAAGCAATCCTGCCGTTCCCGAGAGAAACCATACCATTTTTATGATCAACTCCTTTCTGCCGGAATCAACAGAATTAAAGGGCAGACTCCGCACTGTTTATTTTGTGACAAAATGCCGGTTTTTACTCTTATAATTATGAATTCATTAGGCGATAATTGAAGATAGTGATAAAATAATTAGTATAGCAATTTTTAATTGGAAGGAGTAAACGCAATGCAAACACGCAGAAATTTGTATTTTTATTATCCAAGACATGATGAAACACTTAAAAATAAAATGGAAGCATTATATAAAGCAGCAGAAGATAATCAATTTCACATTGTAGAAGATGCAGTAAATGCGAATATTATCGTCAGCATCGGCGGAGACGGGACATTTCTGCAGGCTGTCAGGAAAACAGGTTTTCGCAGTGACGCGCTTTATACCGGGATTACCCGTGCCAATGAGTCAGGCCATTATTGTGATTTTAATTTGGACAACTTTAATGAGATGCTTCATATTATGCAAAATGAAGAATTGGAAGTCCGACGCTTTCCTGTCATTAAAGTCACAGTGAATGATGGTTCTGAATTTAAATCTTTGAACGAAGTCAGTGTTCGTTCATCGATTATTAAATCCATCGTGATTGATGTGATTATTGATGATGAGCATTTTGAAACCTTTAGAGGAGACGGCCTGATTGTTGCGACACCAACTGGGAGTACAGGATACAACAAATCTGTTGAAGGAGCGGTAATTGATCCAAAAATACCGTGTTTTCAGGTTTCCGAGTTAGCTTCCATCAATAACAACCGGTACCGGACCCTTGGTTCCTCCTTCATATTAAACAAAAACAGAAAATTGAAGCTGTCTGTGGTTCAGGACGGAAATGATTATCCTATTATTGGGTTAGATAATGAGGCCTACTCCGTTCGCAATATTAAAGATATAACAGTAACACTTAGCGACGACGTAATTAAAACAGTTAAACTCAAAAACAACTCCTTCTGGGACCGTGTAAAACGGACTTTTTTATAAAAAAACAAAGGGACAGTTCTACTGTTTCATCATTATGAAACAAAGAACCGTCCCACCTTTTTCGGTTAGCCAATTTTATTTAATTTTACTGCTGAGTTCCGCCAAATTGCTGTTCAGCCATTTGAACAAGACGTTTCGTGATTTCACCGCCTACGGAACCGTTAGCACGAGAAGTAGAGTCAGCTCCTAATTGAACACCAAATTCCTGAGCAATTTCAGTTTTCATTTGGTCAAGAGCTTGCTGAACACCAGGGACTACTAATTGGTTTGAATTATTATTATTTGCCATGTTAGTTCACCTCCCTTGTACACCTAGATTGTGTAGTCAGAGAAAAAAACATGCACGAAATCTGATTGGAAAGTGTTGTTAATACAAGCTTTTCCAATTTACGCAGCGTATTTCCGCAACACAGCCAGTTTTACATTACACTTTTACAGCAGATCATCAAACGCTTCATCATATTTTTTGACCGGGGAAACCTTAATTGTTTCTATGCCGTCTACCGCTTCATTAATCAGACCGCTGAAATCTTTTTTTGATTCAAAGTATGCTGCTTTATCCCGTTTCGGCTTCGTTTTTGGCGATTTCGGCACAAAAATCGTACAGCAATCCTCGTAAGGCAATATAGATGTCTCATATGTGCCAATTTGTTTGGAAATATCTATAATTTCCGATTTGTCCATCGCAATAAGCGGCCGGAGAATCGGATAATTTGTCACAGCATTAATGACATTCATACTTTCCATTGTCTGGCTGGCCACCTGGCCGAGATTTTCTCCGGTAGTCATTGACAAAATACCTTCTTTTTCACACAGTATTTCACTGATCCGCAGCATCATTCGGCGCATGACTGTCATAGCATAGCCGTCAGGTATTTCCCGGAAAATTTCCTGCTGCAGCTTCGTAAATGGGACGATATGAACTTTTATAGAGCCTCCGAATGCTGTCAGCTGTTTTGACAAATCAAGTACTTTTTGTTTGGCCCGCTCACTTGTGAATGGAGGGGAATGAAAATGGATAGCTTCCAGCTGAACACCGCGCTTCATGGCCAGAAATCCTGCAACAGGACTGTCAATCCCGCCGGAAAGCAGCAGTAAAGATTTTCCAGAGGTGCCTACAGGCAATCCGCCAAACCCCGGGATCACGGCGGAAGTTATATAAGTTGCTTCCTGCCTTATTTCCACTTTAATCTCCATATCAGGTTGATGGACATCAACCGTGAAATCATCTGTATTAATTAGTAAATGTCTCCCAAGCACCTGATTCATTTCCTGGGAGCGGACAGGAAAGTCTTTATTGATCCGTTTCACCGTAACTTTGAATTTACGCACATGACTGCTTTCTTTCAAAGCGTATAATGCTGCTTCTTTTATTTTTTCCGCATCATTTTCGACTTTGATTGCAAGACTTAGGCTCTGAATGCCAAAAATATGCCTGCATTTTTCTATGATCGGATCAGGATCATGCCCATTTAATATAACAAACATTCTCCCTTGTGTTCTTTTTACCTTCACATTGGTGAATTCCTTTAATTTTTGCTGGATATTCTGCTGCAGCTGTAAAATAAACTTCTTTATATTCTTGCCCTTTAGGGCCATTTCGCCGTAACGAATTAAAATATGATCATATTGCATAATAATCTACTCCATTACCTGTTTGAATTGAATAATTGCATTCTGTAAAGCTTGTAAAAATTCATTGATTTCTTCTTTTGTTGTTTCATACGACAGACTGACCCGGAGTGCCGATATCGCAATATCTTTATTAAATCCGCAGGCAGTCAGAATTCTACTTTCATCTTTCTCTTTGGAGGAACAGGCGGATTTGGTTGATATGAATATATCCTTCTCACCGAGCATGTGGATTATGACTTCAGGCTTTGTCCCCGGAACAGAAAAATTGATGATATGCGGTGCCGCATCTTCAGGTGTATTAACGATGACACCATCCATATTTTTTAATGCTTTTTGTAAATAGTTTCTATTACTGTATAGCCTGTCAATTTCCGCTTTCTCTTTTTCCTTTACCAGCCGAAGAGCCTTTACCATCGCCACGGCTCCGGCTACATTTTCGGTACCCGAGCGAAGTGCCCGCTCCTGGTTACCTCCATGAAATAAAGGGAATATCTTTGTCCGTTTGTTTACATACAGGATTCCTGTTCCTTTCAGTCCATGAATTTTATGGCCGGAATACGTACATAAATCAACCCCGTTGCGGCGCAGGTCAAGCGGCACTTTTCCAAGGCCCTGCACATCATCCACATGGAAAAGAAGCTTTGGATGTTTTGCAGCAATATCGCCAATTTCTTTAATTGGCTGGATCGCTCCCATTTCGTTATTAACGTGTATGACCGAGATCAGAATAGTGTCCTTCCCGATTGCGCTTTTCAGCTCATCAACTGAGATTTTACCCTGTTCGTTTACTGGTAAATAGGTAATATCAAAGCCGAGCTTCTCCAGCCCCTTACAGGCCTCATAGACCGATGGGTGTTCTATCTCGGTCGTAATAATATGCCTCCCCCTATTTTGGTGTTCAAGTGCAGCACCTTTTATGGCCATATTGTTTCCTTCTGTACCGCCGGCAGTAAAAATAATTTCATTTTGATTTACTCCAAGCAATTCTGCAGCCTGCTGTCTTGCTTTCGTATACAGCTTTTCTACCTGTCCGCCCAAGGAATGAATAGACGACGGATTGGCAAAAAAAGTAGTGGATACTTGTTGAAAGCTCCTTAAAACATCAGGATCCGTTTTTGTAGTTGCACTATTGTCTAAATAAATCATATTTAGTTCTCCTTAAAATGTTGCTTCATTGGTGTTAATAAAAACCCGTATTTGATCATCTCTTAGTAAATGCGTTATTTTTTGTATCCTTTCGATACTTAAGACTTAAAAATTTTAGCGCTCATTAATTCAATTATTTTGGGCTGTGGTAAAGCGTTCCTTGTCCCAGCATAAACATTGCAGAAAAAATTACAAAATATACTATCGTAATGAAGACGATACACCTACGTATAAGCTGTTTTATGATAAATGGCGGCGGCATACTTTTGGCCGCCACGATTTTTTCTTAACGTGAAAAACATATTTCTGCTTGCATTCACACATTATAGCATGAAAAGAGGCTGTCTCAAAGAGCCGTCCCCCTTTGGTTGGGTCGGGCTTCAAAAGACAGCCTCATTATTTTTTGCCATTTTAATTCATTGCAGCTTTTTGATATTCCTCTATGCGCTTTAACGCACCCGGTTCAATTTCCTCCACTGCTTTTGCCGCATGCTCCAGTGATAATTCATATTCATAGGAGCGAAATAAACGCTCGGCTTCAGTTAATTTGGAAGCCAGCAGGGGATATTGGCTGCGGTACCGGTTTGCATACTGAATCACCTGTTCTGTTAAATACGCCTGATCAAGCATTACATCTGTCTGTTCCACCATATGTTTCACTGCATTTTCCGCTTCACCCAGCGCCTGCTGTACCTCATTCATATCTAATGGCTGCTTTTCCAGTGCAGTAAGCACCATCTCATTCTTAAAGGACGCATTCTCCAATGAATCCCAAATAAAATTAGGTACTCCCGGCACATTGCTTTTTTTTAATTTCCGCTGTGTATGATAAAGCTCATTGCGGATTTCCGTTAATTTAGCTTTTGCTTCCAACTCATCTTTTCTGAGATTTTGAATCCGTAATTTAAACCCTTCATGCGCACGCTCCAATTCTTTCACCTGAGAAAATCCTTGCTCAATTTTTTCCCGGAGCTCCGAATGAGAAACACCATTATCTCCCATATCATTTTCAAGCTCTTCCAATTCAGCTTTCAGCTTGGCAATCGCTTTATCAAGGGAAATAAATCGCTCCATATCACTGTCCTCGATATAGTATGCTTTCTGCAGTTCCTCAACTTCCGCTCTTGTATCGTCAAAAGATTGATCTATTTTGTGAATGGATTTTTTATAGCCCGGAATTTGGTTTTCCAGATAATTTTTGGCCAGCGCCTCTTTCTCCAGGAGGCCATACATTTCCTGAATCCTTTCTTCTATTTCAGGCATGATTTCCTTCGCCTGCGAGGCATCTCCTTTATCCAATTTCTCGAGACTGTCCGAAAGCCCTTCCTGATATGTACGTATTTCTTTTTCAAAAGCCAGATGATCTACACGATAGCCATCTTCTTTCATCTCTTTTAAACCTGCAAATAAATCATGCAGCTGTGAAGGCAGCTCATGCTTGCATTTTTTGTAGATCTCCGGAAATTCTTCCATTCGCTCTTCCAGCTCGGTTAAATTTACTCTCAGTTCATCAATCAACCGTTTTGCCTGGTAATAGTTTCCTGATTTGATTTCATCATTATACCCAAGGAGCTTCTCTTCCAGGAGGTCAATTCTTTCGTCAAAATAACTTTCTGCCTTGCCGTATTGATAACGCTGCTGAGAAAGATTTTTTCGCAATGATTTGATTGCTGGGTTTATTTCCTCTGCTTCTTTTCTTCCTGATTCTTCCGATTCCATCAGGTCGTCTACTTCCTTCAATATTTTTTCAATATCTGCTTCAATGGATACAAGCACTTTTTCCGTTTCATTTAACGTTTTTTTCGCTTTAGAAAATCTGTAGCGGTCCGCTGCTTCCTCTGCATCGAATAAGTGCTCTTCAATGTCAGGCAGTTCTTTAGTCACAATCTGATCCCAGCGTTCTTTCCAGGATTCAAACTTAGCCTGTGTTTCTCCGGATAAATTCAGCTCTTTAATCCGGGAAAGCTCTCCTGCAATGTTCCTTCCCAATATATCCATTTTCCAGGCTTCATACCGGTCCACCACATCATACACACGTTTCCTTAAAATTAATCCAGTGATAATCAATGCAATAATAAGTAAAATAACTCCAATAATGTACGCCATATACTGCTCCCCCACACCTTCCCAACAGAGGGTAATTTATTTATATTCATATAAAAATAAATTTCTCTAATAGACTTGATATTCTTACTTGGATGTATAGTAATTATAATACCATGTTACAGGCATTTTTGGCTAAAAATATACAAATAAATCGAGAAAACGATATTTTTTATTCTAAAGTATTGATTTCTTTCTTTTCAGCAATAAATTCAATCCACTGGTGGATGGTTTTCACATATTTTTTTACAAATATTTCACCGGTAAAGTCTCCAACCCGGTCATTTTTCCATTCATTATGCATAATATACGGGGTGACCAGCATCCCTTTCAGCTGCATAAATAAATAATGCTTTTCATCGGTATTCATTTTCCGGTTCTGTATAGTATCATTAAATGTATTCTTCAAATAATGATTTTCTTTTGCCAGATAAGTAACAGCCATTTCTCTTACAAAAACGGAATCCAGGGACAATTCCCTGTGGATGAAACAAGAAAATTGATGATTGCTTTGTTTATATTGTATAATGATCTGAATTAAAGTTTTCAGACGGTCCAGTGCTGGCAAGTTTTCTGATTTCTCCAGCTCTGCTTCCATTACTTTCAGATATTCTTCATAGTAATTGGTTACGGCATATTCCAATAAGCCCTGTTTTCCTTTAAAATAATAGCTGATCAAGGAAACATTGACAGAAGCTTTCTCTGCAATATCCCGTACACTGGTGCCATGAAAGCCATTTTGGAAAAATAATGAGGATGCTGCTTCAACTACTTTTTGTTTGGATGGATTTGTTTTCACTTTATTCAACTCCCTACCTCAAGATTACGACAAACAAGTAAATAATCCTGCATTTTTTCTCGACAAAATAATTGGCACTGTCGAAATTGGAAATTTTTTTAAGAAGGAGACGATGTAATTGTTCGAAACTGCAGTTTATTCAGGCTCAAAAGAAAAAGATTATGCATTGGTCATCAGTCAATTAAAAGCATTAAGTGAGGATGAAACAGATACAACCGCTATTCTTGCCAATGCATCCGCCCTCTTGAATCAATTTCTAACTGAAATCAACTGGGTTGGCTTCTATATTTGGAAAGAGGACGAATTGGTGCTTGGCCCTTTTCAGGGACTGCCTGCATGCATTCGAATCGCCTATGGCAAAGGGGTTTGCGGCACTGCGGTAAAAGAAAGAAAAATACAGCGCATAGCAGATGTGCATGCTTTTCCCGACCATATCGCCTGTGATGCCAAAAGCCAATCCGAAATTGTGGTTCCCATTATAAAGGACGGCAATGTATACGGCGTGCTTGACATTGACAGTCCCATTAAAGACCGCTTTGATGAAGAAGATGAAATCTATCTTGAAAAATTTGTCCGCGAGCTGGAGAAACACTTATCATAATGGATCAGCATCAAATGTATAATCATATCCCCCATATTCATTTACAGCAATGAACACAGGGGATAGTTTTATATAATCCTCTATATTTTAACGGCTGCCGCTGCGCTTTGCCTCATACAATAATTTATCTGCCCTGATAAATAAATCGCAGGCAGAATCTTTTTTCGCATGATCCCGGGAGGATACACCGGAAAACCAGGTTCATACAAATAGAATGCTGTACAGCAAGCATGAACTGTAGATTTTAACTTTTCCATCATCCTTGTCCTTATCCGGTCACATGTATCCTGATCTCTGTGATAACATTAAATTTAATGGTGTGCGCAATTGACGCAGCGCTTCTATATGTATCACCTTTCAACTCTGAAATAATTACATATATGACGAAGCCGGTTGATGAAAAAGACCATTATTTCTATTATACAATACCCGGGACTATTATCCCATACTTGAACTTGCTTACTATAGTTTAAAATTTTGGTTGACTTACTGCTGTAAACGTTATATACTATTCGTTGTGTAAAATATTAAAGTAGCCTATGTGTATTTCTATTTGCACCCATTTTGTTCCTCGATGCGGAAAAGGATTTCCCGAGGTGTATCGTGTAACTCTTAGCTGCTGGAGCGATGGTACATGAAAACATAATGGACAGGTGGGAACTCACGCACTTTTATTTTATGCAAATAAAATAAAAAGGAGGAAATGTCTTATGGCACGCTATACTGGACCGATATGGAAAAAAGCACGTCGTCTTGGCATTTCATTAACTGGAACTGGTAAGGAACTGGATAAGCGTCCTTACGCTCCTGGTCAGCATGGACCAACACAACGCAAGAAAATGACAGAATACGGACTGCAGCAACAGGAAAAGCAAAAGCTCCGTTTTATGTATGGATTGAATGAACGTCAATTCCGTACACTGTTTGATGCAGCAGGGAAAATGAAAGGGATCCACGGTGAAAACTTCATGGTTCTGCTTGAATCCCGTTTGGATAACCTTGTTTACCGCATGGGATTGGCGCGCACACGCCCTCAGGCCCGTCAGCTTGTAAACCATGGCCATATTACCGTGGATGGACACCGTGTAGATATTCCGTCTTACCGTGTAAAGCCAGGACAGGAAATCGGAGTGCGCGAAAAATCCGAGAAGCTTGATATTATTGAGGAAGCCATTGAAGTAAACAATTTTGTTCCTGAATACATCACATTTGATGAAAACAGTAAAACAGGTACGTACAATCGTTACCCAGAACGCGCTGAATTACCGGCTGAAATTAACGAAGCGCTTATTGTTGAGTTCTACTCACGTTAGGAATTTCGCTTTGCAAAGTGAAGCATTAAAAGCCTTAGAACCCTTGAAATATCAAAGGTTCGGGGCTTTTTTGTTTTTCTTGGCATTGCAAGATAAAGCATGAAAATGAACGTATTTGGGGCTAATTTTGGGGCTAATTTGGGGCTGATTAATATTAATCAGTTTAGGCGTATGTAGGGGAATGGATATATTTCAAAAAAACAATGGGTATTCGGATTTTGTGGTGGAAAAGGGCTTATAAGTCTCCCTTTTCCAATTTCTTAATAAGTGTGAAAAAATCGACACCATAGTTTCCTGTTAAAAGTGGTCTGTTACTTCATCCCAATTGAAAGTATCGTATAACATAGCTTTGTTGAAAGCACTGAATGCCACGTGATCCTTAAAAAACGTTTCTAACGGGCTTTTCATCTACACCAACGCTTTCGGCTACTTCCACAAAGGTCTTAGACATGGATTGTTCTTCAATGGAGTCTACCAACCTTTTAGTCATATTACGCTTTTCGTCAATGGATATAAGGCATTCCCAAAATGTGGAACCACACTCACGACACTTGTAACGTCTACGGTTTACTTGTAAGCCCACTCGCTTTAAACGAATAGGCAAGTCCATGATTAGTTGTTTTCGTAAACTGTGTTTGTACAATTTGTCAAATCCGCATTCGGGACAACGTTCAGTGTTTTGATTGCCTCCACTTTAAACATCATATCGGTTTTATTTTCTTGTGGGGGTTCAACTGTTTTAAGGTCTAGTAGGAATAATAGGTCTGACAAATTGTTCATCTTTTACTACTGGCATTAAGGGATCAAGTATTGATTTCAACAATCACGCCCGATTCAACATAAAGTTCTTTATCTTTTCTTCAGAATCAAACTGACCTATTATAAGCATTAAGGGGTCATACTAATACCACCTGGGGTTCTATTTAACAATTCAATATGGCCAGACGTGTTGATTATAAATTTCACTTTTAATTCATCAAATGGAATAAGGATACCTATAGAAATAAATTCAACATGTTTTTATTCCACTTTAATATTTTATCCAAATAATTTGGTTGTTCTTCACTTGTTCCAGTAACGAGTCCGTTTTCCCACACAAATGATTCAAGTATTGATTTTACTGCTGTAATTTGCTCTTCAACTTGCTGTTCGTTTATTTCAAACTCATCTATAATCTCTTTACTATATTTTTCTTTATTATTTTTAAGCTGCATGAGAAACTTCCCCGATTCCGTTGCAGTTCCTTCTCCATTTATGAATCGTTCAAAATAGTCCTCATCCATATATTTTTTAGCGAGTGTATAAAAACTTACGTCATTGTCGTTTGAAAGAGGGCTACTATAGTTTTTAAACGGTTTTAAGTCACTGTTATCAATGACAACGTATCCTTTTTCTCGTAGCACATCATTAACACTACAATGTTTAAATAAATTGCGTATCATTAAAAGCCAGGTTAATTGAGAAATGCTTTCTTTGAAGGAAGCTTTCGCTACAACACAGGAAAGCTTCCTTCACATAATATATTACTTATTTGCAAAGTTCATTTCTTATTCTATTTTTTTGATGATGACTTTTCCTTCTTTGGCCAAATGGTGTAAGAAAATGACCAAATAAAATCGATAAATAAAATAACACCCCAGACAGCATTTACTTGGTTAATCTTCGGATCCTCATAAATTTGGAAAAATTCCCCGATTTGATTAAGATTAAAATCTTGCCAACCTGTAAAGTTGTCAATGTTCCAAAAGACAATTTGGGCAATCACAAAAATGACAAGGTGGATATACCAACCTTCTCTTTCTTCCTTTGCATGAGCTCGACCATACTTTTTCTCTACAGCGCTCTCGCTTGTTTGTAAGTCAGGAACTGTTTCCCCTTTCCAACTTGCAACTTTCTTTTTAAAATAGTGGTCTAATCGTTTAAAATCCTTTTTTCCTTCAAAAATAAGATAAATATAGAAAATTGCTGTAATAATCTGAAACGAATCAAGCGTTCCAGTTTGTAAATAATCATAAATGGCCAGAAATGCTAGGAATAATTCGTTCAGAATTAATAATATAATAAAGGCAAAACCGACAGCGTTCTTTCGAAACCAGTACCTCATAATAAAAAAGAGCCCTGCAAACACTAAAAATAGAATTTCTGCGATAATCACAATTAGCCATTTATACTGCATCAAAAAGTCCATCATTTCCATCATCTTATCAATCCTTTAATTCAAGAAAATAGCCTGTTTTTAACTCATCATATTTGATTTCACGTTTACATAGCATACACAGTCATTTATTAACAGATAAAGCAGTTTAATGCCTTAATAATGTAATATGCCCACTCTCCGTAATAACTGACAGAGTTGGACTATTCGTTGCAGGTTGTCCAATCTCTCCTTTTAATACATTATCATCACTGTTTGAGGTATCGACAAACGAAAAATCAGAATGTATCTCGCCGAATTTCGCTCTTAGGTCAAATGAAAGTATTTCGGGTTCCTTCGGAAGTTTTATTTTCACATCTCCAAACTTGGCATTGATTTGATTCTTGCCTTTTAGTCCCGTATTAAGAGAGACGTTTACATCTCCCTCAGCCGTTTCGAGATCAAATGATGCATCAATGCTATGGAGTGTAATATTTCCTAAATTAATATTACCTTTTATTACCTCACCCTGATAACCGTTTAGAACAATATTCCCTTCATCAGCATTGATATTGATTCTTTTGGATAATAACTTTTGTTCAGACGTGAGATCCCCAAAAGCAGTACGCAAAGTTAATGTTTCATACATTTTGTCAGGGATATATACGTTTAACTTCGGTTCAGAAAAATTTAAAGAAATTGGAGATTTTTGATCCTGAGATAGTTTAATAATAGCAGATTTACCACTGGTATCAACTTGAAAATCAGTAACTAAATTGTTGCTGGTCTTTCCCGTTACTTCTGCTGTAATTTTATTTTGGTCATGTGTATGAATGTGGATCTCTGCCAATTCGCCATCAATCGTAATTTCATTAATCTCTTCAGCTTCAAGTGTCTCTTTCAATTCTATTTTTTCAGACTGATTCTTGAAATAATTGCCAAAACATCCCGATGCCAATACTGCTAATATTCCAATGACTAAAACAGTCAGGAATTTTCTGATAAACCATTTCATGGTACAACCTCCGTTATTTTGAGTTTAACTTGTCAGTGTTTTGGTCCCTCGTTGAATAATCAGTTGAAAATTTGTCTCTTTCTCCCCATTATTGCTATGATTGCCAGACCTGCTGTCAAAAGTAAATAGACATAAGTGAGTTGATTTCCCTGAATCCCTGTGAAGTCCAAATAGGGTGCATTTTGCACTGGACCCATAATCCACCAAACAACAAATATGGCCTCATAAAGCTTCCTAGTCCCCGCCCATATACCAGCTGCTAACGCTAAAGTAGGTGAAAAGAAAATAGCTATGAGCCAAGCACTTAGCCAACTCCAATCACCTGCTGCTATCATTTGAACTGTTCCACCACTGGTTATTAGAAACGAAACGAATACCCCTGAAAGCCAGACAGCAAATAATTGCATATAGGGAGGACAGTTGGAAAACAACAGTTGCTCTGTTCGATACATTTTTTCTTTCGCCCCTATAGGAGCCAACAAAGGGATCGGCCATAACCAAATAACATATAAAAACACTTTCGTTGAAGTCAATGGAATAAACATGGTAAGTAAAAACAAAATTATCCCTACTCCATACCACCAAAGAGAGACATCCCTAAACATGAGCTTCAGTTCAGAACGAAAGATGTAATAAAATGAATATTGTCTTTCCCCTTCAATAGTTTGGATATGGACAGATTCTATCACTTTACCTTTAGGCTGATACCTTACTAGATCCTTCTCAAGCCCACCATTTGTATTCTGAACAGATGTTTTCTTTTCTAAAGACAAAAGAGAGCCCCTTCGGAAAATCAGTACCGAGATTAGAAATAAAAAAGCACCAATCAACAACCAAAATAGACGTTCTGTAACGTAGTCTTTTGTCCATATAATCCCTGTCCAATCAAAAATTAATAGAGATTGCACTGTTTGGTATCCAAAATTCATGTTCGTCGCGTTTACCATCGGAAATGCCTCTTGTACTCCATTCAAAATTTCAGTGAACATTAATTGAGAACCAAAAATATCTATCTTTCCAACTCCTGAGAAACTCAAAGCACTAACCGCTGTCCATATACTGAAGAAAACGATATTACCTATAACGCCTTTCATAAAAGGGATAATGTCAAACAATATCGTTAGTGCACTCAAAACACATAGGGAGGGAAGAACGATCCATACATAAGGCAAAAGGTAATCATGTAATACAAACTGTGTCTCCTCAAGCCGAATATACTGCATAGTAATAAAAGCTAATTCTAATACGCCAGCCATGACAGCAAGTATTAAAAAAACACTAATCAGCTTTGTAAGCAAATAATGGAAATTACTCATCGGACTAGGTACTAGAATCGTACCGACACCTAACTTTCTGTCTTCGGAAATCTTCCCTCTTAAAAGGTAAAATCCAAAAGGCCAAAGAAACAGTGAACTGCTAAGTGCCGCAACGGCTCCTAACCATGCTGAATTGTAAATGCTGCGTGCTTCACCTACATACATGGTTTGGTAACCTGCATCAGCTGGAGGTACAAGGAAATATCCAAGAGTAATCACCACTCCAAGCATTATTAAAAATCCATAGGATCTCAATATCAGCATTAGATTGTAATGGCTGATGGTGATACAACGTTGGATTCTATCAATCATTACGCGTTCCCCCATTTCTTACAGATATATAATAAAGATAGGCATCCTCTAAAGTTGGGGATATCATTTCTGCATCTGGGAACGGACGACGATTAGAGATGATTCGCACATGCATGCCATCACTACGTTGAAATACTCGGCTGACCACATGGGACTGTTGAATTTCTGGCAATTGCCTGCTTGGAACCGTGCACTCCCATACTTTGTGCTCCACATCAATGAGAAGATCTTCCGGTAGAGCATGTTGCAACAATTTGCCTTCAGACATAATAGCAATTTGAGAAGCAATGGATTCAACGTCAGATACGATATGTGTGGATAGGATAATAATCCGCCCAGAGGCCAAATTCGCTAAGAGGTTGCGAAATCGAATACGTTCTTCGGGATCAAGGCCAACAGTCGGTTCATCAACGATGAGAAGTTTTGGATCATTTAAAAGAGCCTGCGCGATACCGATACGCTGTTTCATTCCTCCCGAAAAACCACCTATCCTTCGTTTAGCGTCCTGAGCCAGATTCAACGCGTCAAGAAGATCTTGAATGCGTTGTCTTGCTAACTTCATAGGCAATCCTTTAACGGCAGCCATATATTCAAGAAATTCAATCACGTTCAAATTCGGGTAAATCCCAAAATCTTGAGGTAAATAACCAAGGTTTTTTCTTATTTCTTTAGGATTATTTACAATGTTCATCCCATCTAATGTAACTTTTCCATCTGTTGCGCGCATTAATGTAGCGAGGATTTTCATTAGAGTAGTTTTACCCGCTCCATTGGGTCCAAGTAAACCTAGGACACCAGACTTCAAACATAAACTGAAATCAGTAAGTGCTTGCTTATTTCCATAATTTTTACTTACTTGATCAATCATTAATTCCATTAATCATTCTCCTTTCACTCAACTGGATGTTTCCAGAATAATTATAACGAATGAGAGTAAAATCTAAGTAAACAGCAAGCAAAATCGAAATTATTTCTATAGAGGCAGCAAAACTTGCATTGTAGTTCCTTCATTTATACGACTTTTTACGCGGATGTCCCCGTTATGGGCAGAAATTAACTGTTGAGCAACAGCCATTCCTAAGCCTGTTCCTTCCAATATTGCATCGGTGGATGTTCCCCGATAATATTTACGAAACAAATGGTCAATTGTTTCCTTGTCCATTCCTTTCCCGTTATCTTCGATGGTGATCTTGAGATCTGTCAACTTTTGAAGGGTTACTCTAATTCGTGTCCCTTTAGGATTATGTGTAACCGAATTAACAAGCAAATTTCGAAGAGCCCGTTGAAAAAGTTTAGGATCGATTTGCATATCAAGTTGAGTTTCAACTGTTTCAAAAGAAAGGTGATAGCCATTTGCCCACGGAGCACTGGCTACATCAGCAACAGTACGGCGAACAAGTTCCACTACATCCTTGTTCTCCGTTTCTAAAGGAAAGTGTGCCCCTTCCAGTCGGAATGACAAATTTAAATCTTGAATGAGCTCATTCATATGTTCCGCTTTTCCGTGGATTTCCAATAGGAACTGTTCTTGTTTTTCTTCACTCCATTGAAACCGGTTTGACAATAGCATGGTTGAATAACCTGTTATGTAAGTGAGTGGAGTTTTTAAATCATGAGAAATGCCGGCAATCCATTCTTTTTTCATTCGATCCAACTTTTCCCGTTCCCTATGGTTGTTTTCTAAGGTTTGTGTTAAGGTTTCAAGGTGATCAATTAATTCTTTATATACTCGATAAGGGCCCTTTAATTTATGTGTTTTTTTTGAATAGATATTATTATGCTGAACAGGCGGATAATAGTTTCCATTGGCTAAATGATGAATCCATTGAATCATATAGTAAATTGGTTTCCCTATGTACCAGCCATAAATAATAAGGGATATGAAATATATCGAACCTAAAATTACGAGAGGTGTAGCACCCTTTTCCATCAATTCTGGCAAAAGAATACTTACTACTGCCAGAACGAAACTCGTAAAAACAAACATTAACACAAAAGTTAAAATTAAATAAACGACGATACGTAGCATTACTTTCATAGTCATCAACCTTTACATGGTGGCACAAATTTATAGCCTAGCCCTCTAATATTAACAAGAATACCAGGATTGGCGGGGTCCTTCTCAATCTTTTTTCGAAGTTTGGAGATATGAATAACCACTGTTTTTTCGTCACCCTGAAGAGCGGATCCCCAAACCTGTTCATATAATTGTTGAGCGGTAAAAATTCGATTCGGATGCTCACACAAAAATACAAGCAGTTCAAATTCCTTAGCCGTGCAATGTCGATCAAAGCCATTCACAATTAATTGCCCCGCACTTTTGTGAACGGTAAAAACACCAAAATCCAGGATTTCCTCCTCCTGTCCTACATAAGAGGACTTATTCAAATTCTGTCTCCGTAGTTGGGCCCGTATCCTTGCTGCTACTTCAAGAGGGTTAAATGGCTTGGTGATATAATCATCCCCACCGATTCCAAGCCCCATTAATTTATCAAGATCTCCAGTGAGCGCTGTCAAAAACAGGATTGGAACTGATGTTATTTTTCTAATTTGTTGGCACAATTCAAATCCATCAATATCCGGCAGCATAACGTCAAGGACAATTAAATCAAAAGCCACATTCTCAACCAAATGTAAGGCTTCATTCCCAGATGATGCCGTTGCGATTTGAGTATAGCCCTCCTGATTTAAAAGATTTTCCAACATTGTCAAAATTCCTTTTTCATCGTCCACTAATAATATTTTATCATCCAAAACAGAATCCTCCTTTGTAAACTAAACTTGCTTTCTATCACTTAAAAATCACAGAAGAGAATTATTTAATACGGTTCTCCAAGGATTCGATTGCCAGTTTAAACGCAATTAAACGACGCTCATTTAATGTTTTTTGAGAACTACCTTCTTTTGCCTTTGTTATCTGTTTTTCAATAGATGGAATGATGTCTTCTAGTATATCTTTAGAAGTCAATATGATTTTTTCATCATAGAAAAAACCTCCTCCATTGCAAGCATCCTTTAGGCTTCGTAAACCGATTTTAACGGCACTTCGTCTCTTTTTGACAAGGGTTGTATTTGAACCCTTGTCGGTCAAGCTTTTATAAGCATTTGAAAGCTTATTAAAAGTAGACTCCAAGGATTTAATAGACAAATCCTGGATTTCTTGGCTAACAGTTTTCATATGTGAACCTCCCTTTTAAATAATGCAACAATTTATAAATCTCTTATACACTATCTACCCCGGTCGTATAAAAATTTTTTATTTAGGTTAATCATATATACATACGATAGTTTTTATTTCCCTGATTATCAATATAATACACCAACAAAATATATAGCACACTATCTAAAAACCAACTGAATTAGACGGCTTGTAACAAAATGAATCCTAAGCTAGGGCTAGTTCACATGTTCATAAAATGGGGATAAAATGGACTAAAGTAAAATGACTTGGAGGAACCATAACCTTCTCTTCCAAACAGATAGAGGGGGTCATCTATGTCCTAACACCACAAAAAAAGGTGCTTCCTAGTCAAAAATAGAAACACCCCATTATGCGTATAAATTCAGGAAGATTATTTGTTTTTTTACTGTGATATTCTTCCGATAGTTGCTATGTATTAATCTTTTTTTAATTGCTCCATAATCAGTCTGTTCAAAAAAGCTATTCACAGCCAAACAAAACATAATACTATTTATTTCTGTTGATACATATAAAGTGAGAAGGGACACAATAAGCAAAAATCCAACAAATGTTGATATAATCGCTTTTTTTTCACTTTTAAGGTGTGAGTTTATTACACAACTCCTTTGATTTTTCTTATGCTAATAGAGATAGAACAATATAAGGAGAATATCTCATACTGATTCAAACTATGAAATATAGTGAGAGTTTGTCCAGTAGGGGTAAATCTGGGGCTATTTCAATTTGTGAAAATGTGTTTATTATATCATACCGCCCATATTATTATCGTCTGTAATATCTATTACATATAGACACAAAATAGCGTTATATCTTATTTTTGATTGCGGTACCCTTTTGTTACCCCAATTCACTTACTATTGACTAAATTATTTTACTATTTCTTATAAGCCTCGGGATAAACATTATTCTACTTGAACATCTTTAATTTGATACTTATTTTCCGATTACCCAATTTTTTAACCCCACCATTATACTTATAGATGATAATAATTTCTGATTTTCGGAAAGTGGATGGTGACCCTCGTATATTTGCCTTCTTCCGATTGAATGGAGAGGTCATGTCCTAATTTAAGGGCCATTTGTTTTGCAAGGTAAAGGCCTATCCCGGTAGATTTGGAATGACTTCTCCCAATAGATCCTGTAAATCCTTTTTCAAATACGCGGCTGATATCTTCCAGCTTAATCCCAATGCCTGTATCTTGAATCAGCAGCCGCTTTTCTTTTCGATCTTCCTTAAATTGTACGGAGATTTCCCCGCCTTCATCTGTATATTTTAAAGCATTTGAAAAAACTTGGTCTATGATAAATCCGAGCCATTTACTGTCGGTATGGACAACCTGCTCCATATCATCCATATGAAAACGAATTTGCTTGTTAACAAAGGATTTGGCATATTTCTTTACACTGTTTTTAACGATTTGATCCAACGCTACCTCGGAAATAAAATAATCTTTGGAAAACGAATCAATGCGAGAATAATAAAGAGCCTGCTCCACGTAATTTTCGATTTTATCCAACTCATCTTCAAACTTGTCCACAAGGGATTCAACAGTTCTTCCATTACTGTTTTCCATAAGCAAGCGACCTGCCGCAATCGGAACCTTAACTTCATGAATCCAAGATGTAATAAAATCTTGATGATCGCGTTTTTCGTTATACAACTTTTGTAGTTGATCGCCATGCATACCATTTACTTTTTTTAATAATTCAAGATAAATCTGTTGTTCATTGTTTCGCGGTTTAGGAAGAGTTGCGAGAAATTCTTCATGGCTACTTTCAACCAAATCATGTAATTCCAGATAAAACTCCCTATTAAAATAGTATTCGATGATTACATAAATAGCCACAATAAAAAAGATAACCACATTGATATAGACAATATCATTGACAGCGTGTCTGGAATGTGCGCTTACAAACATCATCAAAGAAACAAAGAACATAACGATCACATATAATATAAAGAAATTCCGTTTATCTTTTAGATATTGAATGAAACTCATTGGATAATATAACCTTGTCCTTTCTTAGTCGTAATGAAGTATTCTTTTCCAAGTTCGCCAAGCTTTTTACGCAAACGAGCAATATTAACCGTCAATGTATTTTCGTCCACAAAATTTTCATCCTTCCAAAGGCTTCGCATCATTTTCCTTCGATTTACAATGGTACCTTTGTTTTGCATGAGGATTTTCAGAATAAGAAATTCCGTTTTCGTGAGATCTGATTTTTGATCTCCATGTAAGACCTCTCCGTCATCAAGGTTTAATACAATTCCGTCATGTTCCATTGTCTTAGAATGTGTTTCCAAGTATGAATAGGTCCTGCGAAGGAGCGCATTCATTTTCGCTATCAATACATCCATATAGAAAGGTTTTTGAATATAATCATCCCCACCCATGTTCATCGACATTACTATATCCATTGGTGTATCACGGGAAGAGAGAAAAATCATAGGGACCTTTGAAATTTCTCTGATTTTATTACACCAGTAAAATCCGTCAAACGATGGCAAATTGATATCCATGATGACTAGGTGAGGATCATGATTAAGAAATACCTGCATGATTTGGTCAAATTCTTCGATCTTAACGGTTTCAAAACCCCACTTTTCTAATGTTTCCCCTACCATATCACGAATGGTCAAATCATCTTCCACAATCATGATTTTCATTCCTCTTCCCTCCAAACAATCATCCTTCTTTAACATCATATTAATTGAATATCGACCAACATACAAAGAAAACATCGTGTTTAATATATTTTTTATCAATGTGACGAAAATGTAAGGTTACGAGATCAAGCTGTAAGTTTATATTAAGGTTTCCTATTGTACAATTAAATTGTAGAAAAAACAGCTCTGAATGGAGGATTTATATATGAATATTGTAGTCGAAGCAAAACAAATAAAAAAAGTCTATGGTGCAAAGGGAAATGTATTTTCAGCTTTGGAGGATATAGACTTAACGGTCATGGAAGGTGAATTCGTCGGTATTATGGGACCCTCGGGTGCTGGTAAATCAACTTTACTAAATATATTGGCAACTATTGACGAGCCGACTACGGGTAACATCGTGGTTGACGGAATCAATTTGACAAAGATGAATGAAGAACAATTATCTGCCTTTCGCCGTGACAAACTTGGTTTCCTTTTCCAAGACTATAATTTATTAGATACTTTAACTGTGAAAGAAAATATTATCTTGCCGTTAGCCTTGGCAAAATTGAACATTAAAGAATTGGAACGAAGAGCAGATGAAGTGGCAGATAAATTTGGAATTCGCGACATTTTAAATAAGTACCCGTATCAAATTTCTGGTGGACAAAAGCAACGCACGGCAGCTTCGCGAGCGATTATTTCAAAGCCAAGCCTAATATTGGCAGATGAACCAACAGGTGCGTTGGATTCGAAATCAGCAACAGACTTGTTAGAAAGTTTAAAGGATCTAAATGAACAAGACAAGGCAACCATTTTAATGGTTACCCATGATGCTTATGCGGCAAGTTATTGTAATCGCGTCCTATTTATTAAAGACGGTAAAATCTTCACAGAACTTGTGAAAGGGAAAAGATCCCGCAAAGAATTTTTCAACAAGGTGTTGGATGTTCTATCCGCACTGGGGGGTGGAGCAAATGACGTTATTTAGTTTAGCAAGGAAAAATATTAAAGGTAATTTCAATAATTATTTTGTCTATTTTGTTACGCTCGTATTCAGCATGGTTATTTATTATACGTTCACTTCCTTGCAATATAGCGAAAAAATTCAGGAAAGCATTGAATTGTCGGATACAATGAGTTTCATGTTTGGGGTATCATCAATTATCTTAATTTTATTCGTAGCAATCTTTATTTTGTACTCCAATTCATTCTTCACAAGAAAAAGGAAGAAAGAAGTCGGATTGTACGCCATACTTGGTTTACGCAAGAAAACCATTGCAAAAATGTTGTTTTATGAAAATTTGGTTATGGGAATCATTGCATTAGTCATTGGAATTATTCTTGGAACCTTACTTTCCAAATTATTTGCAATGATTTTAATAAAACTTATGGGTTCAACTGCCGATGTGGACTTCGGTATTTCCTTCCTAGCGATTACCCAAACGGTCATAGTCTTTATGGTCATTATTTTATTCACTTCCGTTCAAGGTTACCGTTTGATTTATCGTTTTAAATTAATCGAATTATTCTATGCTGAGAAAAAAGGAGAACAAATTCCAAAGGTTTCACTTATTTCGGCTGTTATCGGAGTTTTATTGCTTGTAGTTAGTTACTGGCTGATATTAAAGCCATTTCCTGACGAATTTACTACGGAATATTTAATGAAAAATTATGGTATTGCCTTTGTTGCTCTCTTCATTGGCACCCATTTATTTTTTCAATCTGTAACGGTCTATTTATTAAGATTATCACAAAGAAATAAATCACGTTATTACAGAGGAACTAGAATAATTGAAACATCTCGCTTACTGTTTCGTATTAGAGGGAATGCACGTACCTTTACAGTCATTGCATTGTTGAGTTCTGCAACGATCTGTTTCTTAGGTGCAACTTACAGTGGTTATTACAGCAACGAAAAAAGAGCTGAGGAAGTTGTTCCATTCAGCTATTCGCATTTGTCAAAAGGTCCAGAATTTGATTCGCAGGTGGAGAGCATAATAAAAGCAGATCATCGACATCCAATAAAAGCCCAACTAGACATACCCGTCATTCAGGTAAAAGGAATACTCTCATTTCAACTGGATTATGACATAAATCCTGTGCAATTGATCTCAGAAAGTACATTTAATAAAGCAGCGAATGCTTTAAATAAGGATGAAACAGTCTCACTATCAAGAAATCAAGCAGCAGTAATCCAGCCAAGGTTTACTGAATATACGAAGTCGGTTTTTAAAGGAGAAAATATAACGATTCAATTGCCTCAAGGAAGCAGCAAACTGCCATTTGTTCATATGGTTGAAAGTAATGTGCTACCTTTCGATTATCCCGATTTCTTTCTCGTAGTCAGTAACGAAATGTTTGCTGAGATAGCCAAAAAAGAGGCTCCATTAACTTATAAAGTGTATGAAGTGGAAAATGAAGTAACGGCACAAGCCACATCAAAGAAAGTAAATAAACTGGTTGGAAACGATTTTCAAGTTTCTTCATCATTTTATACGGAGTATAAGCAAGGTAAAGAAGGAAACGCAATTACTCTCTTTATTTTCGGATTTTTGGGGCTAGTATTTTTAGCAGCAACTGGAAGTATCATTTATTTCAAACAGTTAACAGAAGCGTATGAAGCAAAAGGACACTATGAAATCCTTCGTAAAATCGGTGTCAGTAGAAAGGATATACGTAAATCCATCAAAAAGCAGTCATTATTTGTGTTCGGATTGCCACTAACCGTAGGAATATTGCACAGTTGTGTGACATTGTACTTTACCAGCAACTTTATGTCTAATCTCATTGGAATCAATCTCATTGTCCCTATTCTAACGGCTATAGTCTTTTTTGTTATCATCTATGCAGTCTATTATGTATTAACTGTTAATACGTACAATCGCATTGTAAACAAATAAGAGCGAAACATCTCTCGAATGTTCGGGAGGTGTTTTGTTATATATCCTTTGTTAGGAAATTCGTTATTACTCCGGAATCTGACCCGATTGTTAAAGTATCACGCTATAGTTTAAAAAGAAAAGAGACGCTTATTAAACAACATCCTAGCTGTATTAACGGATTAACCCCCTAATTTTGGACAGTATCTATCTTAATCTAGCTTTTTCTTAGATTTTCATGGTTTTCATTGTCCTTTTGTCCTTTGTCAAGCTTAGCGATTTCTTCCATTCCATCAAGGGTAAAGGCTTCGCCCTCCTTTCGTCGCCCTTGATTCCATTCCAGAAATCGCTGAAATAATGGTTAGGACAAACGGACGAGAACATGGAAAGGGGGAATTACAGCCGTATCTCTTTGATTTTTAGGTTATCCCTCATTTGTTTTTCATAAAATTCTTTTGGGGATAAGTCCAGTATACTTGAATGCATACGTCTTTCGTTGTAAAACACCATAAAATCAGTGACCGCTTCATAAGCTTGTGCATAGGTTTCAAATTTATATCTTGATAGACAGTCATCTTCAAAGATCCTGTGAAACGATTCAATATGAGCATTCATATTTGGTGTTTTAGGTGGAATTCTCTCGTGCTCTAATTCGGCTTTTTCACAGAACTCCTGAAAGGTATGAGAAATAAACTGTGGTCCATTGTCTGTTCGAATCACAAGCTTTTCTTGTTTATTAAACTGTTGGCGTTTAAATAATGCTCGATGTAAGGATTGCGTTACATCTTTAGCTGTGCAGCTTAAGCCCATATGATAGTCCACAATGCCCCGATCATACACATCGATGATCGACATGACAAAGAAAAAGCGATCTTCCCCTTCGATAAAACCGTATTTAATGTCAGCCTCCCATAGTTGATTGGACTCAGTAATGGTGCGGTTTTTCGCTAGCTTTCTAGGGTATGAGACGTTCTTTTGACGCTGCGGTCGTAAGATGTCTAATTCCTTGCATAGACGGTATCCTTTTTTCTTGTTGATGACGATATGGTACTTCCGGCGAAGCAGCTTGGTTAACTTGCGATAGCCATAGTTATACGCATCACCTGCAATTTCTTCGAGTATGATTTCTTTAATTTGTTCATCGGATATTTTTTGACCATCCTCTTTGAAGGAGTAACCTGGTGCCGGACGTCCCTCACTCGCTTGTTTCTGTTCCACGCGGTCATTTTTTTGATAATAATACGTGGAACGTGGAATTCCGATGATTCTTAGCACCAATGAGATCGAATAGCCTTGCCCGAATGGCAATTTCAAGATCTTTCTCGCCTAGCAGTTTCTTTAGTTGTTCATTTTCATTGGACAGTTGTTTTGAATCAAGATGTGGAACAGTTGCAATGTCTACATCGCCAAATTTGCCATCTTTGTATTCTCGAACCCAGCGGCTAACCATGTTGGCATTTAATTCGTAACGGCGAGCCACGATGGATGTTTTCCCGGTTTCCAGTACTTCTTTGATCACTTGTATTTTAAATTCTTTCGAATGTTTTGTTCTTGTCATGATGAAGCCCTCCTTGGTAGCAGTATAGTAAAGATTACTCTTACTGTCCAAGTTCATTAAGGGGCTTATAAGTTAATGTTTCAAAATTTCTCCTCTGATCAAGGTTTCATTTATCTTACAATCACTATATGTATAAGATGTTTGACATTTTGTTTGCTGCATAATATAATTAAAAATGTAAAATATGTTTGACAAAAAGGAGGGAGGAACGGGCATCTAATGTTAAATCGTATCAGGGAATTACGTAAAACACAGAAAATGTCACAAGAACTTCTTGCTAATAAATGTGATGTGTCCAGACAAACAATAAATGCTATTGAAAATAATAAGTATGATCCAAGTCTTGTTCTTGCATTTAAAATCGCAGCTATCCTAGATATAACAGTGGATGAGCTGTTTCAATTTCAGTTGGCAGAAAGCAAAAGCGAGGAGGAATCTAATGAGAAATAAAAAACTAAAAGTATTAACTGGCATTGTTTTAAGTGTTATCACCCTTTTATTTTTAGGGTTATATATTATAGATTTTTTAAATGATAGTGAAAATCCAGCACCTGATATTCTGCTATGGGTTGTTGTTATTTTAACATTCTTTTATTCAGCAACATGGGGCGATGATTCAAAAGCTGAAGAAGATGAAATGGGCCAACAAATTAAGAATATAAGTGGAAAGATAAGTTACTATATTCTAATAGCTTTTCTATTTGTTCTTTGGTTTGTATACAGTCAAATAAATGAATCTGATTTAGGCAGTATCTTTTTGCTTTCTGCATTTTGTATTGGAGTTATCATATTTCCAATCGTTCAATTTATGGTTGCCAGAAGATTTATGAAAGACTAATCTTCTTTTCAAAAAGAAAATTATTTTAGAATGGTCCAAATACTTTTTTAAAATCACTCGTTCAATTTGTTTTTCCCGAATGGACGATTGGTACCGTTGGTAAAGAGGTGAATAGGTGACAATTAATTTTTGTTCCAAGTCATTTTCCTTTATGTATCGCTCTTTGTAGTACGTTCTTGTATTATTTTCTAGATGGTGAATATCATCCAAATTAACTTTTTGATTACTCACGTTAGGGAAATTGCTTTGCAAAGCACCGTATTAAAAGCCTTAGAGACCTTGTTATATCAAGGATTCGAGGCTTTTTTACTTTTCTTGATTTTTTAGGCTAAAGCATGAAAATGAACGTATTTGGGGCTAAATTGGGGCTGATTAATATTAATCAGTATAGGCGTATGTAAGGGAATGGGTATATTTCAAAAAAATGGGTATTCGGATTTTGTGGTGGAAAAGGGCTTATAAGTCTCCCTTTTCCAATTTCTTAATAAGTGTGGAAAAATCGACACCATAGTTTCCTGTTATCACGTGGTCTGTTACTTCATCCCAATATTTCAATACAAAATCCCTTTTCATAAAGTATCTTCATTCTATTGACTTTAACGTAACGTAATACTTTATAGTAGTAATTGAAGGAGGCGCAAAGTGATGGATATGAAGGTAAAAGAAGTGGCAGAATTGGTTGGTGTTAGTATTCGTACACTTCATCATTATGATCAGATTGGATTGTTGTCCCCAAAAGAAATCACTGATTCTGGTTATCGGCTCTATTCAGAAGAAAACCTTGAAACATTACAACAAATTTTATTTTTCAAGGAACTTGGATTCACCTTAAAGGAAATTAAAAAGATTATTAACAGCCCCTCATTTAACCGACAAGAAGCATTGATTTTACAACGAAAAATGTTGATTGAGAAACGAAATAAAGTCGATAAAATGATTGAAACCATTGATAAGACGATTAAACATATGGCGGGAGAAATACAAATGACGAATGAAGAGAGGTTTGAGGGAATTAATGTTGGATTCAACAAATTTGAAAAAGAGGCTCGTTGCCGTTGGGGAAATAAATCTATCGATGAGATATACACAAAACTAAAGGATTGTCCAAGATGAACAAAATGATTTACCTTATAGATGGGATATGATCTTCAATAAACTTGCATGGCTTCGTGATCAATGCCCCAAATCCTAAAAGGTACAACCAACAATTAAAGAATGGTATGACTTTTTAAATAAAAACTTTAGTAACTACTCCCTTGATACCTTTTATGGATTAGGTCAACTCTATATTAATGATGAACGTTTCACAAAAAATATAGATCAGTATGGTGAGGGTTTAGCAAAACTCATGATTGAGGCGATGAAGGTCTTTACGAATAATCAAATAAGAGGTGGTAGCAATGAAAATAATAATTGAGGATACCATTGAACAATACGAAAAATTGTTTTCAATGGAAGAAGATAAAGAAAATTTTTATCGGTACTCAATGATGAAGCCCTTTGAAAAGATGTGGAATATGATTAATGTTCCATTAAAGGCTAAGCAACCTAATGGGTATGATGTAATAATGGCTACAAATATGCTTGGTTATCTTAATGTATCAGATACTCAAATTGGAAGACAAGCATTAGAAAGTTTAAAAGAAATTCAGGCTCTTCAAACAGCACATAGCACTTTAAATCATTGTATTATTTTTATTGAAAAAAATAATATAAATATTAATGCTGATGAATTGAGATTTGGTATGTATATAGCTGACCCGAAGAAGCTCGAATTACAAAAAGGTTATTGTGGTTTTGGAGGAATTCCAGGGTTTATTCAAGTATCTATTTACCCAAACTCCTATAATATTCCAAGGATTCCTGCTGTAATTGCACATGAATTCCATCATAATATCCGTTTTTCATATTTTGATTGGGATCATGGAGACGTTACCGTTGGTGATTACTTAATTATAGAGGGTTTAGCTGAGTCATTTGCAAAAGAACTTTATGGAGAAGATCTTTTAGGACCTTGGATTACATCTTTTGATAAAGAGGACTTGGAATATTCAAAAGAAGTTATAAAGGATGCTTTAGATATTAAAGGGTTTGCTGAGGTCAGCAGTTATATGTTTGGTGATACCATTGCAAAAGAACAAGGCTATCAACCTGTTGGCTTATCACCATTTGCTGGTTATGCAGTAGGCTACCAAGCAGTACAATCTTTCATGGAAACCAATAATGTGGGGATAGTAGAAGCTACCTTACTTGGCACAGATGAAATACTAAGCAATTGTGGACTGTTTTCTAAATAACCTGTTTGTACTAATGAAGGCATTACTGCGATAGCTAAGTAATGCCTTTCTTATTTAACTGCAATTCATATGATTTTCTTATTAAATGCTCAATAAAACAAAGGGAAATGGAATAATGACAATTAATATGCTCAATCTACCAAGTTTTAAGATTCTTGATATGAAGGAGAGTGAATATGATTATAGGTTCTTAGTTGAAACTACATTGCCATCTCCTTCTTATTGCCCCAAATGTGGTACAGTTGCTAATCTATATAAGCATGGTAAAAAGGAACAATTATTCTTTGATTTGCCGATGCATGCTAAACGAGTTGGCATCTTCGTTAAAAATGTAATGGGTGTGGGGATACATTCTTTGAATGTATCCCAGATATTGATGAAGGGCGTTCTGTTACTAATAGGCTAATTTAATTGGGTTCAAGGAGCAAGCAACCAGAATTTTATATTTAATAACTAATTGAGGACAAAAAAGATGTTGTATATAGCATAAAAAGGAATTCAAATGCCTATGTGGCGTTTAAACAGAATAAACTCCCTACGAAGCGATAAATGACGTATAAATATCATATGGTACTTGCTACCTCTATCTATTACTCATTCCAGTACAGGGGAGACCAATCGATTAGTAGAATCCACTGAAGGAGAAAGATCGTTCGGTTATATCAGTTAGTAATCTTTACCTTCCGCCGTCAATGAAGGCTTATTTATGTGAATTCCCATTAAATCTCCTGTAAGCATTGCTAACTTCGGTAATCTTCTTAAGCGTGAATGTAAAAGCCAAACGATAGAAACAAATAGAAATCCTAACCCTGCAAAAGAAAATGTTAGAGTACTACTGGTTACACTAGCAACATAACCACCAACTATGGAACCAATTGGCATAGCAATCGCACTCATACTACCAGATACTGTATTTATACGACCCAAGAGTTCGTGTGGAACTACGGTTTGTAACGTTGTTGCAAAAATGACATTTGTACCACCAATGGGAATCCATGCAAGTGCAAAACATACTATAGCGATAGATGTAATCGGAAAAATTGCTGCAAGGATCCACAATAGTGCACTAAAACAAAAGGATATTGTTACAAAAATACCTAACCGAAATCTTCCCATCCACGATCCGCATAATGCACCAACTAATCCACCAACAGACATAGCTGCCAAATAAAAACCGTAAAACATCGGACCTCCTCGTACATCTGCAAGGGATGGCAAAATTGCCATAGCAGCCCCGATACAAAAATTTGCAACAATCGAACCAATTAAAAATACAGCAATTAATGAACGATAAACAACACGAAATCCTTCCTTTAAGTCAGTAATATATTGCAAAATCTTCTGTTTTCCAGTTCTGCTATCTTTTTGTTCAACCTTTCTAGGCAATTGTATCAAACTAAACAATATTGCTGCCATCGCAAAAATAATGGAATCGGCTAGATATAACAAAACTACTCCAAAAAAAGTGACAAGAATACCTGAAATAGCATTAAACACTAGATCAATTCCTTGATAGGCAAAAGCAAAATAAGAATTACCTTTAATTAAGTGCTTTTTTTCCAAAATGATAGGTAATGCCTTTGTTTGTGATGGATAAGCGAATTGCTGAATAAATGAAGCGATTGGCATAATGATTAATACAAGCTGAACTGTTAACAAGTCAAAATAGTATGTGATTGGAATTAAGAAAATCAATAATGTTTGAAGTAGTTGGGTAACGATTAACGTTTTTTTTACTTGCCATTGATCTACAAAAGGACCGGTAATAAACTGTAATGAGGCAGGCAAAAGCGTTAGAAATCCCGCAAGTCCTGTGTAAAATGCATTTCCACCCAGCTTATAAACGAGCCACATTGTAGTGACATAATACAAACTGTCCCCTATATTTGTTACAACCCTACCGATTAATAAAAGTAAATAATTTCTGTTCTTAACAATATCCATCCAACTCTTTCCCCTTATTCTTTCTCATCCGTTTGAAAACCAACGGTAGTAATATAATATTTATTTTTCTTACCCTTTGATTGTAGGCCCATATGGTGTAACTCTTTTAAAAGAGCATAATACTTTATTTTCCATTGTTTAAATTGCTCTTCCGTTGCCTCCAGTTCCCAAGTAGAAGAAATAAAACGTCGTTCCAATGGTTTTTCATTCGGTTCTCTTGTTTCGAAGGATTCGGCGGGAGCTTCCCTAATTTCTTGTTTGGCACGTTCTAGAATTCCATACATTAATTGTTTGGTTGTATCTCTTATTTCCTTTTTTCTCGGAAGAAGTTTTTCAGAAATTTGGAAATCAGCCGCCACTGCTTGGTAAAACTTCTGTACAATACCATTTTTTTCTTCCGTTTTTACGATTTGGACTAACCCATTTTTCTCCAATTCCTTTAGGTGGTAATGGATCTTCCCGCGTGGGATTGACAAAATCTCAGAAAGTTGTTGACCAGTATAAGCACGCATCACCAAATGCATCATCATTTCGGCACGTAACGGATCACTTAATGCTTTTAACTGATTAAAATCATCAATAATCAAATTATTTTTCATCTCTTTAATAACCACCCTTTGTAAAATAAACTAAAACGGTTAAAAATATTTGACTGTATTATACTATAAAAAATTAAAAAAAGGAAATGAATAACTGCAACAGAATCTGTCAAGTATTTACGGGAGCTATTCTCACCTTTAAGTTTTATAACCATATTTTTCTAAAAAAACAGGAAATATTTATTAGGAAAAATCACTTTTTCTTATCAAAGAACTTCAACTATAAATTTAATCGGAAAGACAGAAATCCCTTTGGATTTCATGATGTCTGTGATAATAAATCTTGAAGAAATTTAAAGAACTATCCTCTAACCGTCATGTGTATCCCTATCTGTATCGTCTAAAACCCTGCAAAAATAAGTAGCACTTTCCATATAGTTTATATTGATTGCTACTTGCCAGAACAGACATATGTCTCAAAGGAATATTATTATTTATCATTTTCGTTTTTTTGCTACTTCAAAGTGAAGGATTTCTTGTTCTCATAAAACTATTATTCTTTTAATAAAATATTCATTCCAATCTTTTAATCATCAACTATTTATCAAAATAATTAAACCAACAATAGCCATAATCCACGACAATGTTGCTCCCTGGTTTTTCTCTAACCTCAATTTTATTTTCATTAATGGTTCCCGAAGCCATTGTTTAAATAATAAATGTATTCCAATAAGAATGAGCGGTGGAAGTACCATAATGAAGTTATAACCTGCTAGTATGGGAATCCATTGAAATGGATTTAATTTGACTGTTGTCATGATGCCGATAGCCGCAAAATAAGGTAATGCTGTCCCGACTTCAATTAAACCAGTCATTAAGCCAAGCATAACCATGGCCAACATACTTTTCGACTTCGGTTTATATGTTTTAGGGGTGGATTTAGCTGGTACAAAAAAACTCCCAATAAATAGCCCCAAACCTAAATAAAACATAAATTGACTGAGTATAACACTTTCATCGAAACTCGGAAACTTATGGAAAATACTTCCAACCCCCATCATTAAAAATATTCCTACAGTAAAATAAAAGATGCCAACCGTTAACAGATAAGCAAATAACCTTCTGATTAATCGCTCCTCTTCCATAAGTAGCATATAAACAGTTACACTTAACGTTGTCGGACTCAATGTGTCCACTAAAGCTAATATGCCTATCGGAATTAAAAATTCAAAACTCACTTTATATCATCCTTTTCTTGCATTATTGGCTAAATATTCACAATAATGATTTTTACACAATAAACACAAAACACTTAATAGGATAGGAAAAGTACGTCAATTATCGTATAGAAATATTCCCCGAGGCTGTTTTTATTCCAATAAAATAAATTCCTTCATTTGCTTTCCCTTCAATCGATTTATCATTTTGCTTTTCTATGTCAATTGGTACAGTAATTGTTTGTAACCCACTTGCTGTCTTTGTCTGTAATTCAATGTCCGGTTGTATCGTATTCAACGATACAACTACGTTTCCGCTCGATGTTGTAATATTTACATCACTATGGAAATCCTTGAAGTCTAGTGTAACATTCCCGCTTTTCTCATTTACTTCGATATTTGTTGTTTCAAGGTCTTCCGATGTTACATTTCCGGATGTTCCATTAATAATAACTTTTCCTGTAAAATCTTTTGAAATCTTGACTATGAGTTGATTATTTAAATTAATTTTCGGACCAATGTTAAAGATCCTTTTCTCCATAGATATGGATACTTCATTTGCCTTTTCGGATACATCAATATTTTTATTTGAGTGTAACACTTCTAAATTTGACTGTTCTACACTGATTAGATGAACATTTTCACTTCCATGGTCAATGTAAATAGTATCAATACCATCAAGATCAATTGAGTGTACAACTTCTTCTTGATTAAAATTACATCCCGTTAACAATATCATGCTTAAAAAAATAGTAATCAAATATTTTTTCATCTTTATCCCTCTTAAAAATAAATTTTTATAAAAATCCATCTATTCTACCTTGAACAATTTTACAGATGAAACTTCAATGTCGCTTATTTTCATAAAAATCCCATGCCTCTTCTATTAAATTTAATATATCCTGTTCTATCGGATAAAAGCCCATCTTTGTTGATTTTTCTGGTGATTTACGTATTTCCCATAATTTATTAAAAAAATCATCATTTTCACCAAATGTATCTATTGCCTTTTCATACATACAATGTATAATTTGCTGAATTTCTGGAGAATTAGCACCCTTATGTTTGAATTTTTTCAAATCAACCAAATAGGAAATCCATTCAAGAGAGTGCGGATCATCACTGTCCATTTTCGGTAATTTGTTAAGTAATTTCCTTTCACCTTGATGAAAATATTTATCACGAAATATATTTTGTTGTTCATTTTTACTCTGATACAATTGAATTAATTTATTTATATATGTCAAATCAACCGAATTCTCAATTTTTAGGGTGTTTAAGAGTCCTTTTAGCGTTTTTTCTATTTGAATAATTCTTTGTTTTTCTTGCAAAATATAGTTTAACTGATTTTTTAGTCCGATCTCCCAATCCCAGTTTTTATCAGATAACATCTCCTTTATCTCGATTAAACGAAATCCTAAAGATTTTAAAAATTGGATTTCCTGAAGTTTTTTTATCTCCTTTTCACTATATAATCGATGCCCACCTTCTGTTTTTCCAGCTGGAGGCAATAAATTTATTTCATCATAATAACGCATTGTTCGAACAGAAACTCCAGTTTGTTTTGTTAATTCTTTAATTGAAATCATTTCCCTATCACCTCATTCTGACTATAAGTATATAAGATTACGTTACGTCACTTTCAAGTATCTCTCCTGGTCTTTGCTCAAAATATTTTTATTCCCATATAAATTGCAATGCACCAAATTAATATCGCAGAAATTTTATTTATCCATTTTAGAATAGTTCCATTTTTATTAAATCGGCCAACTCTTTTCCCAGCATAGCTAAGGCAAAGAACCAAACCCAAGAAACTACAATACACGCAATTGTAAAAATCCATTTTTCATGATTTTGATAGAGCAATGAGTTCGTCCCAATTACCCCTATCGTATCCAAAATGGCATGTGGATTTAGTAAGGACACGGAAGCAGCAAACGTAATTTGCCTTTTTGGAGAAAATTGTTTATTTTCTGCATCGTTCAGTTCAGATCTATCCTTCCACATTAGCCAACCTATATATATTAAGAAAATAAATCCTATTGTATATAATAAAACACGAACCCATTCAAAACTTAAAAATAATAATCGATACACCTGCTACTGCCAATGAAATAAGAATCGTATCACAAATACCAGCCGTTATAACAGCTGGAAATGCAGACATAACTTTTATGAGTTGCTCCTTGATTAAAAATATTTCGTACTCCTAAAGGAATTATTAATCCAAAAGCTAAAATGATTCCATGAACCAAGGCTTCCATCTTTTTCCCTCCCATCGTATTTTAGAATAAGAGAATTTACTCTGTTTGTCTCCAACCAATTGGTTGGAAAAATAGCCAACCATTTCATATAATTATTAAAAATACGAGGAGGGTTGAAAGATGGGTAATATAGAATGGAAGCCGAAAAAATCCTCATCATTACCTTTACATCTACAAATCTACAATTACATAAAAAGGAAAATTTTGAATGGAGAATGGTCTATTGGAATGAAGTTACCGTCACAAAGAAACTTAGCAAAACAGTTTGATGTTAACCGAAGTACAATTATTATGGCTCTTGAAGAACTTTCCGCAGATGGTTTAATTGAATCGAAAGTTGGAAGTGGTACAACAGTAATAAATAATACTTGGGGAGTTCTAGCATCGTCACCTCCTCCTAATTGGATTGATTATGTACGTTCTGGTATTCATAAGCCCAATAATAACAGCGTACAAAAAATTAATGAGGCTGAAACAAATCCTCATATAATTCGACTAGGAACCGGTGAACTTTCCCCCGAACTGTTATCTTGTAATCAACTAACAAAACTGTTGCAAATGGATATGAGAAGTAACCTATCTTTAGGGTATGAAGGACCTTAAGGGAGCATTCACCTCAGGGAAACAATTTGTGATTATTTAAAAGGAAAGGGCATCGAAACTTCGCCTTCATCTATATTGATTGTTTCCGGCGGTTTACAAGCTTTACAATTGATTTCAATCGGTCTGTTACAACGGGGTTCAGTTATTTTTCATGAATCACCTTCATATCTTAATTCTATTCATGTTTTTCAATCTGCCGGCATGAATTTATTCGGTATCCCTATGGATGAGGAAGGGATCAAATATGCATCCATTGGTCGTTTAAAACGACAGCACAACCCTGCTTTAATCTATACAATACCATCGTTCCACAATCCAACAGGCACTCTAATGTCTGAAAGAAGGAGAAAACAACTTTTGGAAGACTGTCAAAAAGCTTCTCTTCCTATAATTGAAGATGATGTTTATGGTGATTTGTGGTTTGAACAACCACCGCCTAAACCACTAAAAGCAAATGATAAGCAAGGTAGTGTACTTTATATTGGAAGTGTATCTAAGACATTCAGTCCAGGCCTGCGGATTGGCTGGATTGTTGGGCCCGAACCTGTTATCAACCGTCTTGCTGACATTAAAATGCAAACAGATTACGGCTCAAGTTCTATTTCACAATTTTTAGTAAATAAATGGCTTAAAAATGGGTATGAAGAGGACTTAACTTTAGTTAGGAGTGAATTAAAATGTAGAAGGGATTATATGATTGAAATTTTAAATACTTATTTTTCTAATATAGCTACATGGAATATTCCAAGTGGGGGATTTTATATTTGGCTAAAAATCACTCCTAGTATTTCCACTAGGAAGTTATTTGAAAAAGCTATTCAAGAGGGAATACTGCTAAATCCAGGTAATATATATGATAAGGACGATCATAGACATTTACGGTTGTCCTATTCCTATGCAACTTTAGATCAAATTAAAAAAGGCCTCAAAAGAATATCGGAATTAATCATTGAAATGATGTAGAATCTATGAAACGATTATAACTTATGTATTAGTGTATTATACCGGTTTAAAATCCTTAAATTGAGTTACTGGTTCGTGAAGTAATTTCAAACAATTTCCTTGGTATTAAGATAGGCAGAACAAGGACTTTCCAATTCCTACTATAGTTAGAAAGTCCTTTTCACTTATCTCCTTTCATAATATGAAAGCTATATAGTTTTCATTTAGTTAATACGAGTTACCATGGTAGAATATTCTCCAGTCTCTACAGTATAAGAATCAAATGTGGATATTAAAATCTCTTCCATAAATGAAAGGCCTGGCGCATAAATAAAACTTCCACCAATTTTTAAGGATTTTAATATCTCCATATACTTTGTTGCATACTTTTCATAATCTCCATCAGGTCTCAAGTGATGGTGCATAAAATGATTTGAAAATGCCATATGAGAAATGACGGTTCCCCAAGTGTCTGGAACGTACGTATACTCAAGCCAATCCACTTGATATATTTTATTGTTCAGATTCTGAACATTTCGATCCAACCCGTATACAACTATGTCATTTTTCCTTAAAAAGTGAACAAGGTTTGCCTGTTGTCCACATCCAATATCTAAAACAGGCTGTTTAACCTTTGACAAATAGATACCTAATAATCTCATTTGAAACTCAGAAGTATATTCAGCACATTTTATTTCAAGTACATCCGGGCTTTCCCTATACTTTTTAAATATCTCTTTACCGTTTGAATCTAATAAAAAGCTCTGTAGATTTTTATAATGGGAACGAAACAACTGATCAATTTCTTCTTCAGATACTTCCTTTTGATTACAAATTTCATATACCTGTTGAAGCAGAGCTTCATAGACTTTTTGAAGTTGAAGATAATCCTTTTGGGAAAAATTTAAATATTGATTCACCTCAACGAATAAACGAATCGTTTTATCTGAAATGTATTTTGCCAGTTTTTGAGTTGTGTCATTTAAATGTGCAGTTTCTATAAAATTTGCGATATCTTTGGATTTTTGTTTGAATAAAGCACTAGTTTCTTTGGAAGAATTTAAAACGAATCGTCCATTTGTCAACTCATAAAAAAGACTTTTATTTCGATTGTGGAATAACTGTTGTTCGATTAAATTTTGAAAATCTGATATGGTAAACATTTTCTCTCTCCTATCCAAAGCCACATTATTCATTGAACTTCTATCATGGTAAATTTGTTAACCGTATATTTAGTTTGAATAGATCAAGAAGACCTTTGTTTAATTTTCAGAATCTTGTTCATAAAGGTATTCCCTCATACTTATAATTTCTTTTTATTTTTTCACCGCATGAACATAGTGAATTGTCTCAAAGGCCGATAGGTAATCTTTTCGGTTTTCAAAGTATAGATTTTGAATTTTTGAAGGTGATAAATGTTCATAGATGAGCAAACCAGATTTTTCTAATATTCCCTTGATTTCAGAGTATGGAAAACACGATTTCATTGGCTCTCCACCTACCGCAGCCATTTTCACCATGTTTTCTACTCTATTAGAAAATCCTTTCTCCTCAAAAAGTTTTTCATCGGCATAGTCGAAAACAATCGAGCTCCCAGATGGGACTTCAGCGAATAATTTCTCAATCAAGCTTGATAGTTCATCTTTCGTTAAATAATTAGATACACCCAGTAAACTAATAAATGTTTTTTCATAGCTAAAGCCCTTCCCAAAAAGTTTTTCGTACGAAAATATTTTCGTGAAATCCATCGGAATAAAATGAAGATTCTTCGGTATTTTTAAATCAACTTCAACCAATCTTTGTACTTTAAATTCCTGTGTAAATGGATGATCAATTTCAAATATTTCAAGAGTGTTTTCCAATTCAGGGTGTCGTAAACAAAAAGTATCTAAGCCTGCCCCGAGTATGACATATTGCTTTACCCCAAATTTAATTTCATTTTGTAATACATTTTCGCAATACGCAGCACGTGCTAAAGGTGTCGGTGATAACTGAACTTGTGTAATCCATTTTAAAATTTCCTCCGGATTACCTTTATATTTTTTCGCAATTTCTTTGTTAAAGAACTGAATGCCTTGAACCATATTCTTTTTAATGTCATGATATTCTTTTTGTGAAATTAAGTCTTTAGCTATAAAATCATCAAAAATTTTTGGTGTATCGAATTGACTATGGTAAGCTCTACCAAAAGCTGATATTAATGAAGTTAAACTTGATTCATTTTGTTTCATGTAATAATCACCTCCATTAAAATAGTGATAAAACAAGACAATCTTCCATCTAAATTAATAAAAGCTAATTTCTTCATAATCAATTTCATAAACATATTGCTGAATAACTGATTTTCTACTTGGATGAATTTTGTTTATAAATTTAATAAATTGATCCTGCCATTCACTTTCAATCTCCCTTTTTCTAATATTAGGTGAAGAAAGGTATATAGAATTATTTCTTAATTCTTCATAGAACACTATTTTTGTCAAGATAGCTAGTTCTACATCACCAAAAGTCTTAAAAAGTTCTTCATATTCATCGTTCAATAAACAATCGGTATTAAGTATATCGATATAATCATGAAGGGAATGAAAATTTGTCCGAATTATATCAATCTTATCCACTGACTTTTCACAATTCATGATTTTCTCAATTAATAACCGAAATCGATGATCGCTCATTCTATCGGATGCGTTAAAGGTGGTTAAAGGAGGAGTTTTCAATTCTTGTTCTAAGATAACCACTGTTTGCAGACGGTTATGCTTAACAACACTTTTTAACCTCTTTGCCAAATTTATTCCACATTGTTTTATATAATATGACATTAGAGAATCACTAATATTAAAATGATGGAGTAATTTTTCTACAGCTTCTAAAATAATCAATTGTATTTGACTATCACTCATATTACTAAATAGATTCTTTATCTCTTTATATTGTTGTACCGAGATTCTTATTCTACTAGGTAATTCTCCTGATAAAACAGAAAAAACTGCATTATTTAACACTAACTCAAATATATTAAATAACTCAATTCGGTAGTCAAACCCACACATTCTCCCATAATTAACTAAAAGATCTCGAAGATCATCTTGGTTAAACATTTGGCAAAATTCTGTTTCAATTTTTAAATAGGTTAAATATTGTTTAAGATAATAAACACCTTGAATAGTCATATCATCAATTGCTAACGGATAATCAATGCTAGCCATTGTATTATGTGCATCAAAAACGACTTCATATTTTTTTAGAAATAAAGGTATGGATTCATCGATTGTTATATTATAAGAATCAACAGCAACATCTAATTTATTATTTCTTATCTCCTTAAAAAGAGCTCTCGTCTCCTCAAGACAATCCTTAACTATCTTTACTCCCTGTTCATATGTGATTTCCATATTATTTTTTTTAACAAAGTTGATAGCATTTTCCGGATCACCTAACTGAAACAAAAAAGCATCTACCGCATATAATATGGAAGTTAAAATTTCCTCAGCCACATCAGAACTAATTGAAGAGCTCTCTTCTCTTGTGTACCTCCTGATTGACTCCTTTAAAATCTGCATTAATTGTATTTGAACTTCATACACTTCTTGACTATTGAGTAACCCTTCCCTTAATCCTACGTTTAATAAAGATATTGTATATTGATTTCGTAATAGTTGAATGTTATTTATCTTTTTCTGTTTTACTAACAACAAATCATTATGTTGTTTTTCTAATCCCACAAATGCTCATCCCCCTCAAATACAGACTTTCTAAATCGAACATCACTTCTAAACCTTTGTGCAAATTCATCAAGCTTGCTTTTTAAAAGCTCCAATGACCCACCACAAACACCGTCGAAGTATTCCCTTATAATATCTACCAATTGAGAGTCACTGATACGATCTTCGGTTTCATTTTTCATGTAATAAAATATCTCTTGTAATTCATTAAGTGTCAATTGATAATTCTTATTATCGATATAAGGGGAAGTACAAAACACCTCTGCTAATTCTTTAATTACACTAATATCCGTTTCCACTCGACCATAGTTATAAAGTATTTGATTTCTAGAAATAATCATGTCCTTTATTTCATTACTAGTGAGCACCAATCCATATTGTTTAGTTTTTTCATTTACTTTTAATACTTTATCTGTATATTTCTCTAAAATCGATATATCTAAGGATTGAAAAAACTGAGGCAATAGCATGTGCTCTTCCTCCTTTTGATAAAAACCCACATTCAACTATTGACTTTTAATCTAAAATATGCTATTGTTATAATTGGGTTATTTTATTTTTTAAAGGAATGCTATTATATTCCTTTTTTACCCGGCTGTCAATTCTTATTTCAAAATGGGGTGAGTCAAGTTTTTGTGGGCAATGATTTTTGTTGCCAAAAATCGAGCGCCAACTTTTTGTGAATTCTGTTTTTGACATACCTGCAGAATTTTAGTGTGTTGAAAATTCCGTCACACTCCTTGTAGTCCCCTGAGAGCTTGTGTAATTGGTTTCCCAATAGACTGCGTTAAATAAGGCACGTTGTTTCGAACACTCTCTTTGACAGTCTTTCTAACTTGTTTTTTATAACTCTTTTTATTCTCTTGTTTATCTTCAATATTTACGGATTCATCGAATCCATAATTGATATGAACTGTTAATCGATCATGCTTTGATATCAATCCCCGAATCATTTGTCTCGCCCCTAAATCGCTCCAACTAGTTCCATTCTTCATACGCCTTGCCATAACACGCATAGTACTTTCTGCATTACCCATCCGACGCATGCCTTTGGTGTCTATGCCTTTGGCTTCAAGCCATTTTCGATAGTCTTTAAATGCATCTGGGTTGTTTTCAATTTGGTTTAGAAGTTTTTCTGCAGCTTCTTCCAATTCCAGGGTAGATAGTGTTCCCATCGCTGTATTTAATTCAACAATTAATTGGTCAACATTATAATCAAGAAAAGCGCGTTGGATCGCATTTTTTCTCGGGTGACCTCTAAAGATAGTTTTAATTTCCTTCGCAATATGATAACGGTCAACGATGACGTAAGCATTTTTTCCAAAGTAGTCCTTGGCATCTTGAATCCAAGAAGCTTGGTCACCATTGATAACTAGGAGATGGACCATCGGATCATACTTAAACGTGTCATAAAGAAAGTGTTCAACTGCCTCCCAAAATGGCTCGTCTGTTTCATGATGGAAATGCCGTTTATGTATCAACGATACACGCTCACCATTTACTGACCACCCTTGGTGGACGGCAACCATTTTTTCTTCCTTTGATTTTCGATGACTTCTTTGACGGGAAACATGTAATCCGTCGACTTGTATAAACAATACACGGTTTGTAATATGATCGCTTTTTGTTGGTAAAGAAATCTCCAGTAATCTTTGGCGAAGCCATTCATGCCTAACCACACGATAGCCTGCAATTTTCTCAAGGTTATCCGATGCTGAGCGATAGGATGGGCCTTCTATTGCCATTTCAATTCCCAATTGCTCTATGAACAGGCTAGCCCCTTAAGCACCATTAAAATTGAGCTGCTGATCTAATAGATGCACATACTCACCGGTATTCCGATTGAAATAATAATTGCGATCAAAGAAGACGGACCCAAAGATGGTATCAATTTGAACGTTTCGTTTTCCTACATGCCGAAGACACTTCTTATCCCGACTTTCCATTAATTCAGTATCCATGTCCATTAATAGCTTTTTCATGATTTCGGAATATTCTTCTTGTAACTGTCGAAATAATTCAGTCTGTTAGAGTAAAATGTTTGTGGGAGAACATATACCCCATTCCTGGTGTTGGAATCGTAAGATTTCAACA
>NZ_WIXN01000010.1 GCF_010994035.1 Virgibacillus aidingensis | reverse complement strand
AAGCGTACAAATACAGAGTGCCAGAAATATTGGTATTATAAGGGGACCGAGAAAAGCTTGACACAAACTTGGTTTTCAAACCAGTTGTCAATTTTCCAGGTGTAATGTTATGATTAGTGTTGGACTAAAGTCTTTTTCGGCAGGCTAAAACATATAGGTTTGCTACCTTCCGAAATATTTCTATTATACACTATACAAGTACTATTGTTCATTAAAAACACCGAATCGTGTTAATGATAAATCGAGGAGCGGTTTAAAAAAATGGCAACTTTATTAAAGAAGATTTTTGGGGACGGGAATCAAAAACAATTAAAAAAAATACAAAAAACGGTAGATCAGATTGAAGCAATGGAACCCGATATGGAGAAACTGTCCGATGAGCAGCTTCAACAAAAAACGGAATCGTTCAAAAGCAGGCTGGAGGAAGGGGAAACCTTGGATGATATTTTGGTTGAAGCATATGCTGTTGTCCGTGAAGGATCAAAGCGTGTGCTGGGAATGCGGCCGTTTACAACCCAGCTGATGGGTGCAGTGGCATTGCACAACGGAAATATTGCTGAAATGAAAACAGGGGAAGGGAAAACCCTTGCTTCCACCATGCCTGCTTATTTAAATGCGTTGGAAGGCAGAGGCGTCCACATCATTACTGTCAACGACTATCTGGCAGACCGTGACGCAAGGGAAATGGGCGAACTGTATACGTTTCTTGGGCTGACCGTGGGCTTAAACGGGAATGGCTTAACAAAAGAAGAAAAAAGAAATGCGTACAACAGTGATATCACCTACGGTACGAACAATGAATTTGGCTTTGATTATTTAAGGGATAATATGGTGTTATACAAAGAGCAAATGGTGCAGCGGCCATTAAATTTTGCGATTATTGATGAGGTCGATTCCATTTTAATTGATGAAGCAAGAACACCATTAATTATTTCCGGCTCTGCGAAAAAATCCGCATCCCAATATCAGCAGGCGAACAGCTTTGTTGCTACCCTGAACAGGGAAGGGGATTATACGTATGATGAAAAGACGAAAGGCGTACAGCTCACCGAAGAAGGAATCAATAAAGCAGAACGTTACTTTAACATTGAAAATTTATTTGATTTAAACCATGTTTCTTTAACCCATCATATAAACCAGGCATTGAAAGCGCATGTTTCCATGCATCGTGATACAGACTATGTGGTGGAGGAAGGCGAAGTTGTCATTGTCGACCAGTTTACAGGCCGGCTTATGAAAGGACGCCGATACAGTGACGGACTTCACCAGGCAATTGAAGCAAAAGAAGGCCTGCAAATCCAAAATGAAAGTATGACACTGGCATCGATCACCTTTCAGAACTTCTTCCGGATGTACAATAAACTTTCCGGGATGACCGGTACTGCAAAAACAGAGGAAGAAGAGTTCCGTAATATATATAATATGGATGTTATTGCCATCCCCACAAATGAACCGATCATTCGTGAGGATCGAGCCGATCTAATATACAAAACGATGGAAGGAAAGTTTAAGGCAGTTGTAGCAGGAATTAAAGAACGGCATGAAGCGGGACAGCCTGTTCTTGTCGGCACCGTTGCCGTTGAAACATCTGAATTAATATCCCAGCTGCTAAAAAAAGCGGGGGTAAAACATGACGTGTTAAACGCCAAAAATCATTTCAGGGAAGCGGAAATTATAGAAAACGCCGGGCAAAAAGGCGCAGTTACGATTGCTACAAACATGGCCGGCCGCGGTACAGATATTAAATTAGGTGAAGGTGTAAAAGAACTTGGCGGTCTGGCTGTAGTTGGTACGGAACGCCATGAATCCCGCAGGATAGACAACCAGCTGCGCGGACGTTCAGGACGGCAGGGTGACCCTGGAACGACGCAGTTTTATCTGTCCATGGAAGATGAGCTGATGCGCAGGTTTGGCTCAGATAATCTGAAAGGCATGATGGAGCGTCTTGGCATGGATGATGACCAGCCAATTGAAAGCAAGATGGTCTCCCGTGCAGTGGAATCAGCACAGAAACGCGTGGAAGGGAATAACTTTGATGCCCGTAAAACAGTTCTTTCCTATGATGATGTATTAAGGGAACAGCGTGAAATTATTTATAAACAGCGCTTTGATGTTATTGAAGCTGATACGAACCTGAGAGAGATTATCGAAAATATGATTATTTCCACATTGGAACGTGTGGTAGCAACACATACCCAGGATGACGATGAAAATGAATGGGAATTAAATGCCGTTATTGATTACGTCCACGGGAACTTGTTGAATCAGGATGACATTTCCCTGAAAGATATTAAAGGGAAAGAACCGGAAGAAATAAATGAATTGATCATGGAAAAGGTACGCAAACGCCTGGATGAAAGGGAAGAAGAATTGTCCGAAGAGCAAATGCGCGAATTTGGAAAGGTTATTTTACTCCGTACTGTGGATACAAAATGGATGGATCATATTGACCAGATGGATCAGCTGCGTCAAGGTATTCATTTACGTGCGTACGGGCAAAATGACCCATTGCGCGAGTATCAAATGGAAGGCTTCTCCATGTTTGAATCTATGGTCGAAAGTATTGAAGAAGAAGTGGCCAGATATATCATGAAGGCAGAAATACGCGACAACCTGCAGCGCCAGGAAGTAGTTAAAAATACCCAGGCTGTTTCCGGCGGACAACAGGGAGAGAAGAAAAAGACACGTAAACCTTATGTAAAAACACAGAACGTTGGCCGCAATGATCCATGTCCATGTGGAAGCGGGAAAAAATATAAAAATTGTCATGGAAAATAACACTCCATTTTTATGGAGTGTTTTCCTTCCAAATAAACAATAGAGGTGAACAAAGATGGAAATGGCTGAAATAAAAAGTGAACTTGAGAAAATGACCAATCGAATAAATGAATTCAGGGGGTCTCTTTGACCTCGATAAGAAGAAAGAGAGAATCAAAGAGCTTGAGCTTGAAATGGCAGACCCTTCATTTTGGAATGATCAGGATACCGCACAAGCAGTAATAAGTGAAGCCAACGGATTAAAAGGCTATGTCAATAGCTTTCAGGATCTGGAAGAAAGAATCGAAAATGTTGAAGTTTCCTATGAACTGGTAAAAGAAGAAAATGATCAGGAATTATTTGATGACTTACAGTCGGAGATAACCGAACTAAAGAAAGGTATTAATGATTTTGAACTGCAAATGCTGCTGAGTGAACCATATGACGCAAATAATGCCATATTGGAATTGCATCCTGGAGCGGGAGGGACAGAGTCGCAGGATTGGGCAAGTATGCTGCTTCGCATGTATCAGCGCTGGGCGGAAGACAAGGATTTCAAAGTGGAAACGCTGGATTATCTCCCTGGTGATGAGGCAGGAGTGAAAAGTGTCACCCTGCTTATTAAAGGCCATAATGCCTACGGTAATTTAAAGGCGGAAAAAGGAATCCATCGGCTAGTGCGAATTTCCCCTTTCGATTCATCGGGACGCCGTCACACTTCATTTGTATCATGTGATGTAACACCGGAAATGACGGATGATGTGGACATTGAAATAAAATCCGAGGATATCAAGATCGATACGTATCGTGCAAGCGGTGCAGGCGGGCAGCATGTCAATACAACAGATTCGGCTGTGAGGATTACGCATTTGCCGACAAATGTAATTGTCACCTGTCAAAATGAACGTTCCCAGATAAAAAATCGTGATGCTGCTATGAAAATGCTCAAATCCAAATTATATCAGCTTGAGATTGAAAAACAGCAGGAGGAATTGGCGGAAATACGCGGGGAGCAGAAAGAAATCGGCTGGGGCAGTCAAATCCGTTCTTACGTATTCCACCCTTACTCTATGGTTAAAGATCACAGGACCAACAAGGAAATTGGGAATACCCAGGCAGTAATGGATGGGGAAATCGACCCGTTTATTGATGCCTATCTGCGTTCGCAAATGAATTAACAGTAACCGCAGTAACACTGCGGTTACTTTTATATTGAAAATACAAGAAATCAGATAGAGAATTACAATATTTGCCATTAACTTCTTTCCCGTCATGCAATAAAATCATAGGAGAAAATAATATGACTTATGTCACAAAACCTTGATATAACAGCAGTTCTAAACAACTTTCATGAATTTGACACAAATGGCCCAACACGTTGTTATGTCAATATTATTTCCCATTTCTACCATGTTTATTATATTAACGATGGGTTTTAAAAAATATCAAAACGGTTATAATAAGGTATGACGATATTAAATCATTGGTTAGGGGGATTTGTGCATGAAAAAGTGGTTATTAACAATTGTTTTTGGTTCCGCACTTGTACTGGGCGCTTGCGGCGGCGGTGACGACGGCGGTACGGAAGAGCCGGCTGATGATGGCGGCGATACGGATACTGAGGAATCTGCAGGCGATAACGGTGATGGCGGCGGTGCTGTTGATACCGCAGCAGCTGAAGAAGCTTACGAGCAAAGTTGTGCATCATGCCATGGTGCTGACTTGTCAGGCGGAGCAGGTCCTGATCTGCAAAATGTAGGTTCTAACTATTCTGCAGAAGAAATTGCTGACATCATTGAAAATGGTAAAGGTTCTATGCCAGCTGGATTGGCAACAGGTGAAGATAAGGATAATATTGCTGCTTGGTTGGCAGAAATGCAATAATGAACTGAATAGTGCAGAATGCAAAAACCTGATCTTTTATCTTACATAAGGATCAGGTTTTTTTTAATGTTATTTTTTCCTCATTTCCTTCTGTTATTTAACTCTCCTTGCAAAATTACCAAACCTTTATTTTTACAATAACTTTTCAGTTGTCATATGCTGCTGAATTGCCATGTATCAATGGAACGGCAGGCAGCCAATATAACAATTTATTTATAAAACAGCGCAAACATGACAGGAGATTTCAAAAAGCGTCTTTTTGAAACACAAATGTAATATAAATTTAGCCAAAATCCGACGGAAAAGATGTTATAATAAATGAGAATTATTCAGTAAGCAAATACAGACAGTCATTAAATAATTTTTGCAGATACATAGTAAAGAAGAACAGACAACCGAGAATTACAACATTAACTGTAAAGGTGATAGCTATATGATTTTGATGAAAGATATATATAAGACTTATGCCAATGGCGTTACCGCTTTAAATGGCATAAATATCAATATAGACCAAGGCGAGTTTGTCTATATAGTCGGTCCCAGCGGCGCAGGCAAATCCACATTCATAAAAATGATTTACAGAGAAGTCAAACCCTCTTCAGGCTCGATCATTATTAATAACAATGATTTAAGTGAGATGAAAGAAAGAAAGGTACCTTTTTTACGAAGAGATATAGGCGTGATATTTCAGGATTTTAAATTGCTGCCAAAACTGACAGTCTATGAAAATATTGCTTTTGCACTGGAGGTTATTGAAGAATCACCCCGAAACATTCGGACACGTGTAATGGAAGTGCTTGAACTTGTCGGATTAAAGAACAAGGCAAGATTTATGCCGGATGAGCTGTCGGGCGGGGAACAGCAAAGGGTAACCATTGCCAGAGCCATTGTTAATAATCCAAAAATAGTCATTGCAGACGAACCAACCGGTAACCTTGACCCTGAAACGTCCTGGGGAATTATGGAGGTTTTTGAAGAAATTAATTCAAGAGGCACCACAGTGATTATGGCAACACATAGCAAGGAAATTGTAAACACAATCAAGAGAAGAGTTATTGCAATTGAGGACGGTTTAATTGTAAGGGACGAGTACCGGGGTGATTACGGCTATGAAGTTTAGGACATTTACAAGACATTTACGTTCAGGTTTAAAAAATATCTTCCGGAATGGCTGGATGACTGTTGCCTCTATTGGTGCAGTAACGATGACGCTTATTTTAGTGGCTGTGTTCCTTGCAGTAATGCTGAATCTTAATGAAATGGCGGCCAACATTGAAGATGATGTAGAAATTAATGCGATGATCGACCCGACGTTTAATGAAGAGGATGACATTGTGGATTTAGGCGAGCAAATTGCCGAACTTAATGGGGTAGACAGTGTGACATTCTCATCCAGAGACGATGAATTGGAAAAACTGATCTTCAGTATGGGGGAAGAAGGAGAAGCCTGGCAGTTATATGAACAGGATAACCCGCTTAACCATGTCTATATTGTAAGAACCTTCGACCCGGAAGATACAGTGACAGTTGCAGCCGAAATTGAAACATTTGCAGGTGTTGAAGAAGTCAATTATGGCCAGGGGGTTGTCGAAAGATTATTCCAATTTAACACCTATGCCAGAACTGTTGGGCTGATTTTGATTTTAGGCCTGGTGTTTACGGCCATATTTTTGATATCCAATACGATCAAGATAACCATTATGGCGAGAAGCAAGGAAATAGGGATAATGAAATTGGTAGGTGCTACAAATGGTTTTATCAGATGGCCATTCTTTATTGAAGGCATGCTGCTTGGGGTATTGGGATCTATCATACCCATTACTCTCGTGCTGGCCGGTTACTACTATATAGATACCAACATCAGTGAACGGATTAATTACAGTTTTGTTGAGCTGTTGCCGTTTAATCCTTTTGCATGGCAGCTTTCCCTCATTATTCTTGTAATCGGTGCGTTTATTGGCGTATGGGGAAGTGTTATGAGCGTACGCAAGTTTTTAAAAGTTTAGTAGATATAGAATTCCAGTTGCTCGCAAAATATGGCGTGAGAATACCTCAGTTTTGAGTTACCTGTAAAAAGCTACAAGGACGGAGGCTGAAATATATCCTCCGTCCTTTACAACCACATCAAAACTCGAACCAAAACATCAGAGAGAAAATACGTTATTCAGGGAAAGGGGAACGCGAGTTGAAGAAAAGATGTATTCCAGTCATCCTTGCGGTAATTCTTGCAATTACGCTAGGTGCGTTTCAGACAAATTCGGTAAAAGCAGATTCGATTGACAGTTTAAAAGAAAAGATTAACGAGCTGGAAAATGAGAGACAGGAACTGGAGAACCAAAGAGGGAACATTGACAGCAACCGGAATGATACACAGGGAAAAATCGATGAAAATTTAAGTGAACAGAGTGACGTGGAAAAAGAGATTAACGAAATTGATCATGATCTTCAGGAAACAGCGAAAGACATAGAAGATAAAGAAAGTGAAATTACCGAAACAAATAATAGGTTGGATGAGCTTGCAGACAGAATAGAAGAACTTGCAGACAGAATAGAAGAATTAAACCATCAAATCACCGTTCTTGAGGAAAGAATTGAAAAGCGGGATAAGTTGCTGAAAGACCGGCTCCGTTCCATACAAAAAAGCGGCGGCAGCATGAATTACATAGAAGTTATCATGGGTGCGCAAAGCTTTGGCGACTTTATCAGCAGAGCTGCTGCAGTAAATACGATTATGGACCAGGATAAGTCAATTATGGAAGCACAGGCAAGAGACAAAGAAGAATTGCAGGCAAGCAAAGCAGAAGTGGAAGCGAGCAAAGAGGAAGTAGAAGCAAGCAAAGCAGAAGTGGAAGAGAGAAAACTGGCGCTGGAAGAACAAAAAGATGAGCTGGTTGCTTTAGTAGCTCAGCTTGATGAACAGATGGACGAAAAAGAATCACTCATGGCAGAGCTCCAGGAGGAGCATGAAGGCCTGGAAGAAGAGATGCTTACTTTGGAAGAAGAGCAGGAACTGATAGCTGCACAAGCTGCAGCAGTGGAAAAATCAAAGCAGCTTGCTGAATCTGAAAAAAGTAAGTTAGAACAGAAGGCAAAAGAAGAAGCTGAAAGAAAAGCGGCGGAAAAACGGGCGCAGGAAAATTCAAGCTCTGGAGGAGGCTCTTCACCTGGGAATTCCGGCAGCGGCAGTGACTTTATATGGCCAGCAGAAGGAAGAAAATCATCAGAATACGGCTGGAGGATACATCCGATTCACAATGAGCGTAGAATGCATAGCGGAATAGATATTGCAAATAGTTCAGGAACTGCTATAAAAGCATCTGCTTCCGGAGTAGTAAGTTTTGCTGGAACAATGGGTGGATATGGTAATACGGTTATGATTACCCATACAATCAACGGAAAAACGTTTTCTACACTGTATGCACATTTAAGCAGTATTTCTGTATCTAAAGGACAATCCGTAAGTCAAGGTCAAAGAATAGGTGGAATGGGGACAACCGGATCATCAACAGGTGTACATTTGCACTTTGAAATACACCCTGGAGGATATGGAAATGGTACTGCGAATCCACGGAATTACTTGCCATAAAAAATGATTCTAGTTAGAAAGAAGAAGGTATTTCCCTTAACAGGGTTAATGCCTTCTTCTTTTATAAGTTCATAAAATTTAAGCCAAAACCATAGTCATAAGTGGAAGATCGTGATATGCTTTTTATATTGTTAAAGTATTATTTGAGGTGAAAAAATGAAATTAACAAAAATGCATATAGTCATCATTATGGCTGCCGCCCTTGTATTGGGTTTTGTCGGTGCGTACGGCGGGGTGCTGATGGCACAGCCGGATAATGACAGCGGACAGCAAGAGGGGCAAATAGAGCTGCCTGCAGAACCGGCGGAGGAAGGGAATGATAAAGCGCCTCCTGAAGATGTCGGGAAAGTCACCCAGGCCTTTCAATTGATTAAGGAGAATTATCTGGAAGAGGTAGACGATCAGCAATTAATTGAGGGTGCAATTCAAGGTATGCTTACTACCCTTGAAGACCCATACAGCTCTTATATGGATGTAGAAATGATGGACGAATTTAATGAACAGATCGAATCCTCATTTGAGGGTATTGGTGCGGAGGTCAGCATGATCAATGGTGCCGTAACAATCGTGTCGCCGATAAAGGATTCTCCTGCCGAAAGGGCTGGACTGCGTCCTAATGATCAAGTGCTGACAGTCGATGATGAAAGCGTGGAAGGACTTGACTTAAATGAAGCTGTAGCAAAGATCCGCGGTGAAAAAGGCTCAGAAGTTACATTGGGTATTCTTCGGCCTGGATCTTCTGAACCCTTTGATGTAACGATTGTCCGAGATACGATTCCTGTGGAGACGGTGTATAGTGAAACGGAAAATATTGACGGTAAGCTGACTGGCATACTGGAAATCACTAACTTTTCCGAACAAACAGCAGAGGAATTTACAGAACAGCTGGAACAAATGGAAAATGAAGGAATGGAAGGCTTAATTATTGATGTGCGCGGAAATCCCGGCGGACTGCTGAATGTAGTGGAGGACATATTGAAACTATTTATACCAGCAGATGTCCCTTACCTGCAAATTGAAGACCAGAATGGAGATACCATGCCGTACTATTCTCAGCTGGACGAGGAAAAGGATTATCCGATCAGCGTCATCATAGATGAAGGCAGTGCTTCTGCATCAGAGATACTTGCAGTAGCGATGAAGGAAATGGGTCATGATGTGGTTGGGCAGCCGAGTTTTGGAAAAGGAACGGTCCAGCAGGCAGTGCCAATGGGGGATGGCAGTTCCATTAAACTAACCTTTTATAAATGGCTGTCGCCAAATGGAGAGTGGATCCATGAGACAGGGGTCGAGCCGACAATTGACGTAAAACAGCCGGATTATTACTACACCAATCCGGTGCAGATAGAGGAGCCCTTAACATATGACCAGGCGGACGAACGGATTGCAAGTGTACAATTAATGCTTGATGGTCTTGGATATGAACCGGGACGGACAGATGGTTATTTTGATGCTGCCACCATTGATGCAGTAACAGCCTTTCAGGAGGAACATGATCTCGAGTCAACCGGTGAGATTGATCAGGACACAGCCGGTCTGATAGAGGCAGAATTGGTCGAACATATCCGTAATGGCGAAGATGATCAGCAACTGGAAAAAGCATTACAGGAAATATATAAGTAAGGTATGTCCGCATGGTTTCCATGCGGATTTTCTTGCACGATACGTAATTTTTCCACCTGCCTGCCAGAAAAAATGGTATGATAAAGAAGGAAATGTTTCGACAAATATCGAATACATATACTAAGGTGCAGCTGAACGCAAGTCCATATGGCAGGACTTTTCGGCCTTTACACTATACGGACAGTACGGTTATGCAATTTTATATGCCTTCTTAAATAAACTTAACAGCGTTTCAGAAACGGGTGATGATGTGTTAGAAGCATGGTTATTGGAACTTGCAAAAGGAATAGGGAAATTTTTCCTGAATCCATTATTATATTGGGCTGTAATATTAGTCATTTGGACAGGCTGGCAGCGTATTAGAAAAGAAAGATATAATTTTGGCATAAAGGTATATGATGTTTTTTCAGAATGGCGATATACATGGAAGGCTTCCGTTTTATTTGGCCTTGGGCTGAGTCTGGTAACAGTCCGGGCAGGGATGGTATTTTCCTATGAGGTGCTTCTTTTGTTAAGTGCTGTAATCATTATTTTAAGTATTACCGGGAAGCTCACTTTTCTCTCTGCAAGCTATACGATAGGTATCACCTATCTCTTTCTTTTGATATTGCCGGCTTTATTGGAAGAGCAGACAACCTTGGGTACAGTTTTACTTACCAATATCAATTTAACCGCTTTAGTAATTCTTTTAGGGATATTTTTAATCATCGAAGGCATTATGTTAACGCGTACAAGGCGGGATGATACATACCCGGGGCTGGGACAGGGAAACAGGGGAGGCTGGATTGGCGTCCATCATGTGAAAAAGCTCGCTGTCATTCCTTTTTTTGTGCTCATCCCTGCTGGACTAATTGAACCTGCGGAATCTTTCTGGCCATATTTTTCCATTGGCGGTGAATCTTACGGGCTTCTGCTTTTTCCCTTTTTAATTGGCTACGATCACAAGGTGAGGGGAAATCTGCCATCATTGGCTGCAAAGAAGCTTGCAAAGCCGATGATTTATTTGGGAATCTTCGTGCTGGCTATTGCTATTGGGAGTATTTACATCCCCGTTTTGACACTTGCTGCAGTAATTGCGTCCATTTTTGGAAGAGAATTTATTAATTACCGGTTCCGGGTGAAAGAGAACGAAACACCCCCATTTTTCCGTGAATTGAATAATGGATGTAAGGTCCTTGCGGTGATTCCGGGAACACCTGCAGACCGGCTCGATATTCTTCCGGGAGAAACCGTGACCAAAGTAAACGGGTCAGACATATCAAGTATGGATGATTTTTATTATGCATTACAAAAAGGCGGTGCTTACTTTAAACTGGAGCTTCTTGATGATGCTTCGGAAAAAAGATTTGTACAAGGAGCTTTGTATGAAGGGGAGCATCATGAATTAGGGATTATTTTTACGGAGGAGCCGCATCAGAGCAATAAAAAGAAAAAAGCGGAGTAAAACACTCCAGATAGGCCCGGAACAGGAATATACTTCTCAATCTCAAGTCTGAAACACGCAAAGAAAATAAGCATGCTGTTGCCATGGACAATCGGCAATAGCATGTTTTTTTATATTTAAAATGTGAACAATTTATGGCATCACAGGATTTTTTTCAGATTTAATTTCCATGAAATGTTTATTTTATTTGCCTATTTTTCTAATAAACACGGTAATCACTAATATTACAAGGGAAATAGGCAGATTGGAAAACGCGATTATGACGGGTTTCGGCAAGTTAACCCTATATTCAGCTTATAAACCATGGAAACCAAAATAAAGTATAAGTGAATATTTTGTGACTCAGCTCACTTTTCCTTCCTTTTATATTACGTATTATAAGGTAGAAACAACTACTGGGGAGGTTTTAATGTGATACAGACAGTTGCATGGATTACGAGTCTCATATTTATGTCTTTTGTTGTGATTGTATTCGGTATTGTAGCACTTAAATCAAAGGAAAAGCGGGATTATGAGCCAATTAAAAAGAAATGGTATAAAGCACGGACGTTTTACGGCAGTGTACTCGTCATTTTCATGCTGGCTGTTACGATTTATACGCTGCGCGATCTGCCTTACAATCAGCCAGTCTACGGTGAAGGCAGTGAGCCCACGGTTGTAGATGTCGAGGCATTCCAGTTTGGCTGGAATATTAGTGAAACGGAATTTTCGGCAGGAGAGCCAATTGAATTTAAAGTAACAGCTGCCGATGTTACCCATGGTTTCGGCATATACGATGAAGATATGAATCTTATTGCTCAAACCCAGGCCATGCCGGAGTATACGAACACGGTTTATATTACATTTGATGAACCGGGTACATACGAAATTCTATGTATGGAATATTGCGGCCTGGCTCATCATCTCATGATTGAAGAAATTGTAGTGAAATAATAAGTAAAGGGAGGGTGTAAAATGGAATTAACTGCAAAGTCGAGAAATAGTTTAGTTGCTATGTATTTATCTGTCGGAGGATTGATCATTTTAGCCATGATGATATTTGGTATTCTCATGCTCATGGCTCAAGGCGGGATGCTGGATCTCAGTCCAGCTGCATTTTATCAATTTCTGACCATTCACGGGACGGGAATGGTTGGCGCAGCAGCTTTTGCTGCAGCTGGAGTAATGTGGTATTTCCTTAGTAAAGAAGTAAAGTTATCGAAAAAGATTTTCAAACTTAATGCAGTCTTATTTCTTGTTGGGGTAGTTATGGTAATTATTGGCGTGTTTTCCTTTGAATACGCAAGTGCGTGGACATTCCTATATCCGCTTCCGGCAATATCGGCAAACGCATGGGGGATAACGGGAGCTTTATTATATCTATTTGGAATGCTCATATTGGGGATTGGGTTTCTTCTATTATATATCGATACTGGCAGGGCCATTATTAAAAAACAGGGCAGTCTGGCAAAAGGATTGGGCTGGGACGTGATTTCAGGGAAAAAGGAGGAAAAAGATGCTCCCACCCCAACCATTGTAGCAAGCACCATGGTAACTATTGTCAACATTACTGCATTAACTGCAGGAGCTATTGTGCTGATCATGAATATTATTAATGTAATCAACCCGGCATTTACATTCGATCCATTATTGGCAAAAAACCTGACATTCGCATTCGGGCATATCTTTGCAAACTCGATTATTTATATGGCCGTTATTGCAGTCTATGAAATATTATCAAAGTATACGAAGAGACCATGGAAGGCAAATAAACCATTTTTAATTGCCTGGAACATGTCTACCGTATTCACGTTGCTGATATATACGCATCACATGCTGATGGACTCTGTGATGCCTACATGGATGCTGATTATGGGTCAGGTGTTATCCTATGCGAACGGATTGCCGGTACTTATCATCACTGCATACGGTGCATTGATGATTGTATACAAATCAGGAATAAAATGGGACATGGCTTCAGGATTAATATATATTTCCATGTTTGGCTGGGTTGTCGGGGTTGTGCCTGCGATCATTGATGCAACCATTGTAGTAAACCAAGTCATGCATAATACAAAATGGGTGCCGGGACACTTCCACCTGTATATGGCACTCGGGGCTTGTGCCATGCTGTTTGGATTTATGTATTATCTGGCAAAAGAGGACAGTGCCATCCGTACAAATGCTTTTGATAAATTTGGGTTGTTTGGTTATACAATAGCTATTTTAGCACTGGGGGGTTCTTTCCTGGTATCAGGTGCTTTAAGTACACCGAGAAGATGGGCAACACATTTTCCCGACTGGATGGCGCCGGCTAATTTTGGTGCAGTAGCAGGTGCGCTTGCAGCGATAGCATTAACGATCTATATTATACACTTTGTCCGTTATATGATGATGCGTAATAAACAGGATAAAGATGTTGAGAAAATTTCTGCCTGAATTTTAGTTGAAAATCTGGAAGCATTTATTTAATGAAAGAATGATATTCTTAGCGCAAATTATTGGGGAGGAATGAGTGATGAAACAATTTATTGCAGGGATAATTTTATATGTCATTTTGCTTATTCCTCCCGTACTTACTTTCATGGAATCTATAATGGTTACCCACATGCTTCTGCAAATACCGCTGCTCATTCTTGCAGGCTGGCTGATGGGAAAAGCGGTTATTGCAAAATATAATTCTTTTTTTGAAAAATGGAATGCAAATGGTGTTCCTGGCATAACCCTTGTTTTTATTGTAACCATGTACTGGATGCTGCCGAGAGCTATGGATGAAGCATTGCTGTTTTGGCCGATGGAGATATTTAAGCTGGTCGGACTGCCTCTATTAGTAGGCATACCTTTGCGGGACAGCTGGCATAAGTTAAAAGGGGTGGGGCAAAGCTTTATCTATTTAAACTATCTCCCCATGTTTGGCCTGATGGCCTGGCTTTATATTGATACACCTATTCAAATTTGCAACAGCTATCTGGAATCAGAGCAGCGGACACTTGGCTGGGCTTTATTTATCATTACGGCTGCCATGGTTTTATATATTATCCAACATGTTTTTACGGATCATTCGGAAAAGGATGCATAGCAGCTACTCTCTTATAGTGGCCGGAAGTATAGAATTTACTTGCTGTCAGCAGACTTCCGGTATCAGCCTCAAAATTTTTCCTCTTTTTTTTCTATTTCCAACATTTCTTTGGTTTCTATGTGAGTAAATCACATACATACAAACTGCATAACCATTAGTTTTGCACTATTATCATAGTATTTAACGTACTTATGTCAGACATACATTGTTCAAAAACGCACATGTTTAGTGTGATCTGGCTCACATGGGAGAGAGCGATTTAAAAATATACTGGAATCAAAGATAAGATAAATCATTCAATCACGCACATCACCAAACATTAGAGAATCCAAAGCTGATTGATTGATAAATTCATTCCTTATCAATATAAAAACCAATTAGGAGGGGTTATTAATGAAAAAGGCAGTTGGTTTAAGCTTAAGTGCAATAATAGCTTTAGGATTGTTTGCTGGATGTGGAACTGAAATAACGGAAAGTGAAAGTGCAGATCAGAATGATGATCAGCAAGTGACGGCCTCGGCAGCGGATGGGGAAAATCGCAGCTACAGCTATGATGTGGATCCTGCTGATTATGAACCAATTGAACCACATAAGGATTTAAACCAGGAACCGACACCGGTAAAAATGGAACGGGTCGGGGAAAATGAAGTAAATATTGAAATGACAGCACAGGTTACAGATATTGAAATCGCACCCGGTCTTACGTATAACACATGGAACTTTAACGGGGAAGCACCGGGACCGTTATTGGTTGTTCAGGAAGGTGACTGGATAAACTTTACGCTTCATAACTTGGATCCTGCCATCCCGCACAGTATGGATTTTCATGCCGTCCATACAGATCCGGTTACAGGATATGCTGATGTAGAACCGGATGAAACTGGCACATTCCGCTTCCAGGCAAGTAACCCTGGAGTGTTCATGTACCACTGCGCAACAGACCCTGTATTATCCCATATTGCTAACGGGATGCACGGAACAATTATCGTAATGCCGGAAGATGGATACCCGACGGATGATGAAGTAGATCGCGAGTTTGTTATCGTTCAAAACGAATGGTATAAGTACAATGACCTGGAAAATATGATGAACATGCCTCCGCGTCAAGTAGTATTCTCAACAAAGACAGTGGATTATATGGAAGACGGTGAGGTGGATGGATACACATTTGATGGGACAAACACAAATGGTACAGTACAAGCTTTAACAGAAAATGATGAAGAAACAGTACTTTATGCAAAGCCTGGTGAAAAAGTCAGATTCTATATTAATAATGTTGGTCCGAATGAAGTAAGCTCATTCCACGTAATCGGTTCTATACTGGATGATGTATATATCGACGGAAACCCTGAAAACCATATGAAAGGGCTGCAAACCGTGGGATTGCCGGCTTCAGGCGGAGCAGTAGTTGAATTTGAACTGAAAGAAGAAGGATCATATTCCTTTGTTACGCATCAATTCGACCATGTGTCCAAAGGGGCAGTCGGCACCATTGTAGTTAACGAATCAGGCGGACCTGAAGGTGGATCCATGATGAGCCACTAAGTTAAATAACTGACTCAACGAACCCCTTCTTGTAGAGATATAAGAAGGGGTTAAATATGGGGTGAGAAGATGTACAAGAGAATCGGGTTCATAACCTGTGTTATCTTTTTCATTTTGCTGAATCCGGGTTTTGCAAACGCAGAGGAAATTAGTGTTACGGATGAAGAAACATTAACTGCCGCTCTGAAAGAAGCACAGGACGGAGATGTTATTATCCTCGAAGCAGGGGAATATCAAGGGAATTTCACGATTGAAGCTTCCATCGAACTTATCGGTGAAGAAGGAGCTCATATCAAGGGGCTTGACACAGGGTACCCTGTTTTGATTGAAGCGGATGATGTGGTCATTGATAATCTGCATGTGGAAGGCGGGGGAACAGATGCTGCAGGAATTTTCTCCCGCGGCGATCGCAATGAAATTAAAAATAATAAAATTAGCAATGTTTTTCATGGTGTGCTGGTAAGAGAAGGCTACGCAAATGTTATTACAGGAAACAACATTTCAAGCTGGGATGAATTAAAAGGAAGCAAACGTTATGGATATGGTATTTATGTCATTGAGGGAGACAGCGCAGTAATTGCAGGCAATCAAACCTATGATACACAGGACGGAGCTTGGGTTTCGCATTCCACCTTAGCACAAATCACCAATAACCGTTTTATTAATGCAAGGTATGGCGTGCATACGATGTATGCTTCGGATGTAGCCATCACCCATAACGAAGTAAGAGGAAGCTACAATGGCGGAATGATTATGCAAAGCGAAAATATTACGATCAAAAATAATTATTTTCATTTAAATACGATTTCTGACGGGTCAGGCATTTTTGGGTATGACCTGTTTGATTCCTCCATCTCGGACAATATTATTAAAGGGAATTCCAAAGGGATCATGCTGAGCTATGCGCAGGGGAATAGAATCCATAATAATGAAATTACCGAAAACGTCAGAGGGCTGGAGTTAGGTGAAGGGGCAACAAATAATTGGATCTATTTAAATAATTTTAAGAAAAACACGCAGCAGGTAATTACCGTTCCGGAAAATGAAAATGATTTTAATGTGGATGAAATTGGAAATTATTGGGATGATCAGCAAATTGTCGATTTGCAGGATGACGGAACAAATGACTTTGCTTATAAAAGCGGGGATGTTTTCTACCAAATGATCGAAAGAGACCCATTTTTGCAGGTGTTTTTTGAAAGCCCGACCATTCGTTTATGGAACACGATCGAGCAATACACGCATCTTCCTTCTGATACACATGTAATTGATGAATATTCACTTACTGAACCAGTGGAAGTTGTACAGCAAATTGAGGTCTATACCCCGCAGGAAGAGCAAATGGCCTTCATGAATCCTGTGGGGTTGGCACTATTATTTGTTTTGGTAATTGGCATCAGTTTTATAACCATATATTTATCGAGGAGGAAAACAACATGAAAAAGGCTGCAGCTGCAATAATTGCAATGGTTATGATTGGTTTATTGACTGCATGTGGAGGAACTTCATATGAGCCGGTGGACATCAGCCAGGATACAGATCAATGCTACACATGCCATATGGGAATTGAGGATTTGGATTCGGCGAGTCAAACTATTTTAACAGATGGCACACCGCGTATATTCGATGATATCGGATGTATGCTGGTGTATTTACAGGATAATGATGACGAGGTGGAAGTTTCCTATGTAAGAGATCATCATTCAGGGGATTGGATAGATATGGCGGATGCATATTTTATCCATGATGAAAGCATTCAAACACCAATGAGCTATGGGTTTATTGCCTTCAGCTCGGAACAGGAAGCAGAGGATTACTTGTCGGAAAGTGACCAGGGTGAAATGTTATCCAGTCAGGAAATTACAAGTATTGATGAGGAATCACTGGAAACTTGGTATAAAGGGCATCAGGAAGGACATGATCATGGGGAACATGATGATCATGCAGATGAAGACGAACATGACGATATGGATTAAGGCATAGTTCAGTCAATCCTATGACTGAGGAGGTTGTTCGATGAAAAAATCAATGTTCCATTCCATGCTTAAGTTGGAGATACGGGTTTTATTACGGAGCAAATGGTTATTAAGCTTATTAGTCCTTTTTATCGGACTGGCATTTTTACTATATTTTTATGGTATTGAATCAGCAAAAAGTACAGCTGTACCTGTGGAAAATGAGAAAGGTACAGCAGCCGGAGTTGAATTTTCGGTTGGAGAGCTGGATCCGGCATATTTTGGACTGGAAGAGGTGGAGGACACTTCAGCTGTATATGATGCAGATGGAAATCTGACCCAGGAAACGCTCACTAATGCGTATAGCCGATCCATCGCTATGCTGATTAATCTTTCCTTGTGGATTGTGCCAATCATTTGTTTAATTCTTGGCACAAATTCTCTGGTGGCTGACAAGGAGGAAGGAAGATTCTCTTTATACCGTACCTATCAAATGTCCAATGGGCATTATTTAATCAGTAAATATGTATCACTTTGTCTGACTTTAATGATTTCATTGAGTGTCTCTTATGGAATCTTCGGCTTGGTCCTCTACTTTATCGGAGCCCTGCAGGATGCAGCCATGTTCGGTGTGTTCCTGACACTTAATCTTCTCATTATTATCGTGTTTTCCGGGTTGGCGATGTTGATTGGATCATATGCTGTGACACGGATGCAAGGTTTGTCGCTGGCGTTATTCGCCTGGAGTTTTCTGGTATTTGTATATGAGTTCATCATCTTTTCAATCATTGATTTCATTCCCCATGGACAGAAATTAACAACCTTGTTTGCGCTTATTCTGGCCAATCCTGTTGAGTCTATCCGGGTATGGACAATCAATCAATTAGGAGCCAATTATATTTTTGGACCTCAATATTTAATCTTAAATGAGTGGGGAGCAAATGGTACGTTAAATATTTATTTCTTCATCTCGATCATACTCATCATTCTTATTTCATTGGGTTTATCTGTGATGATTATCAGAAAGAGGGTGGCATAATTGGAGAGGGATATAACGCTGGAAATAAAAGGGGTCACAAAAACATATGGAAAAAAAACTGTCCTCCATCCGACCAATCTAGAAATTAAAACCGGAAAATGTGTCGCGGTGTGCGGCGGAAATGGTGCCGGGAAGAGTACACTCATAAAAATAATCACGGGAATTGAGAAAGCAACCACCGGCTCAATTCAATTTCATACAAAGGATAAAAAGCAATTTTCCTATATGCCGGACCATATGAATTTTCACTCCGAATTAACCCCTGTTGAGGTGCTGGACTACTATGCCTCTTTCATTGGCGCGAAAAAGGAAAAGATTCAGGAGGTTCTGGAGAAGGTTGGGCTATGGGATAAACGAAATAATAAGGTTGGCTCTTTCTCGAAAGGAATGACCCAGCGGGTGAACCTGGCTCAGGCGTTACTCGCTGATGTTGATTTATATATCCTTGATGAACCAACAAATGGCCTCGATCCATTTTGGGTGATCCAGTTCAAGCAAATACTGCAGGAATTAATCAATAAAGGAAAAACGGTCGTGCTGTCCAGTCATATTATGCGGGATGTGGTGGAAATCTGTGATGAGATTGTCATTCTGTTTGAAGGCAAGGTAAAGAGTGCCGGGACGCTGGAAGAAATTTATTCGGAGACAGGGTGCACTTCTCTGGAAGAAGTATTTCTGTCAATGGTGGAAAGTAAAGCAAGTTAAATATGATTAATGAGGTGCTGGTAAAAAGTCTAATTCCTGATTGGAATTAGACTTTTCATATTCTGGAGTAGAGAATATGGGATTTGAGAAAAAGGAGAAGACGATCGTTAGTTGATAAATCGGGGTTATGAGGCAGCCGAAAGCGGAAGAAAATGCTTTGTTTGTGGACTCAAGAGGAGATAGTTTAACGAAAGGTGAAGAAAACTGTTCGTTAACTCATGGAGGCAATGATTCAGCGAAAGCGGAAGAAAACCGTTCTTTCGCTAACTCATCGAGGCAATGATTCAACGAAAAATGAAGAAAACCGTTCGTTCGTTAACTCATGGAGGTAATGATTCAACGAAAGGTGAAGAAAACCGTTCATTCGTTAACTCATGGAGGCAATGATTCAACGAAAATGGAAGAAAACTGTTCGTTTGTTAACTCATGGAGGTTATGATTCAACGAAAGATGAAGAAAACCGTTCATTCGCTAACTCATGGAGGCAATGATTCAGCGAAAGTGGAAGAAAACCGTTCATTCGCTAACTCATGGAGGCAATGATTCAGCGAAAGTGGAAGGAAACTGTTCGTTCGTTAACTCATGGAGGCAATGATTCAACGAAAGCGGAAGAAAACCGTTCGTTCGTTAACTCATGGAGGCAATGATTCAACGAAAGCGGAAGAAAACTGTTCGTTCGTTAACTCATGGAGGTTATGAGACAACGAATATAGAAGAAAAAACGTCATTCCTTAACAGAGCAAGACTTATGAGTTAACAAATGCGGCAAAAACCCATTCTCCCCTGGCAAATCACTCAAATATATAATAAAGCTTTTGTGAATCCAAAAAATACCTACAATATTTCCCGGTACTTAAAACAAACTAATAATAACTTGTAAAGATGGAAATTCCAAGTCAGAGTACTACAGAGGGATGCGCTGAAACTTCCTGCATGTTTGATATTTTATTACAACCGGGAAAGGAAATAACGATGAAAAGCTATCTATTAGGAGTTTGGAATCTTATTGACCCTATTTATTACAATTGCAGCAGACTTCACTATATACCGGATTCTGAGCAGCAGAACACACTGCTGCGGGTCAGGCTTACAAGGTATAAAGGTGCTAAAGTCACCCTAAGTGATGGAACAGTCATTCATAAAAATGATATATTGCTGAAAATACATTTGCATAATGTGAAAATGATCAACGAGCTAAATATGATTAATAGTGATCTTAAACGGGCTGTTTATATATACCACACGATAAAAAAAGCTTTGCCAAGACTGGCCGCATATCTCCAACAGCATCCCCGGTACAGGGAGATAAAAGCAATTATAGGTATTACAAGCCTATATAAAGGAGCAGAGCGACTGGGCTTTGAGATAGTATCTATTAAAAATAACTACTATCAGATGTATAAAAAAATAACGTTTTTGCCAATCAATCTGGTGGCTGGCAACAAACGTCAGGTGGATCCGGTATATTTATTTATGTCAAAAAGTAAATTGAACGTAAAATATAATTCAGGGATGCATAGTTAAGCATGCTTTTGGAGCGAAACCTCTTTCACCTTACTGTTCACTGTTATATCATGAAAGGTGATTTCCGGCCGGCTGCCGACACGAATGTTAAATCCGGTTTGCCCTAATCCTTCACTAATATAAAATGGGGAGCTGTTATGCATATGCAGTCCTTTAATAATATTTTTTCTGGCCAGTTCTCCCATCTTTACAAGGTGATATGCCTTTGGATAGCAAATTTGACCGCCATGAAAATGTCCGGCCAATAAATAATCAAACCGGTAATCTTTCATTTTCAGTACTACCGTCGGATCATGGGTTAATACAATGTTCATTCCCGGAACTGTCTGTCTGTATGCTGAAGGAAGATCACTCCTGTTTGTACTGAAGTCATCAACACCTATAATGTTAACCATCCTGTTATTGACCTTAATTGTTATGCTTTCATTTTGCAGAACGTGAATATCATAGTCTATAAGCAGATTTTTGAGTTTTAAAAAATCATTGCCCTTCAGCACATAGTCGTGGTTGCCGAATACCGCATAAATTCCGTACGCAGGCTTCATGTCCTGAAGCATCTGCAGGTATGGAACCAATTTGGGAATGGTTCGTTTTCGGTCAAGAAAATCACCGGTTAACGCAATGATATCCGGGTTTTCGTGTTTTATCTTATCAGCTAATTCTCCCGGGCTGACCGATATATTTTCCAAATGAAGGTCTGACAAGTGAAGAATGGATAATGTAGGGTTTCCCGAATTTTCGTTTTCATTTATTTGAATCTTATTGATTTGTATATCTTTTGTATTTTTATAGGCACGGTAAATAAGAAAAGCCAGAATGCTAATAATACCAATGATGATATAAATCATTATTTCGCCTCCCGATTACATTATAACACCTGTGTTGAAGCTGTTTCACTGGTAATTGAAGGCAGACGCGGAGATGAAAAAGATGGAAATAGGCAAAAGAAATGAAGCACTTTTTATGCCGTTTATGCAAATTCCAACCGGTCACCACCATGTAGCGGATGCATTAATGGAAGACCTGAAACAGGTAAATGACAGCGTAGGAAGTACAAAAGTTGATATTTTGTCGTACAGTTACGGGAAAATAGAACAGATGATATCTTCCGTGTATCTAAACAGCATAAAGCATATTCCGGATTTTTATGATAAATTGTACCGGGGACTTGCCGCCGGAAAGCGAAAAAGGCAAATACGGCATTACCATTATGAATGGCTTTTTATGCCTTTCTTTAAAAATATAATAAACCAGCACGATCCTGATGTTCTTTTTTTTACACATTGTTTGCCTTCCAATATGGCGGACGTATTAAAAAGCAAAGGTTTGCTGGATGCTGTCACGGTTAATGTATACACCGATTATTTTGTCAATAATGTATGGGGCCTGGAGTCAGTGGATTACCATTTTGCACCTTCTATTCAGGTAAAGCGGTACTTAATGGAAGCAGGGGTGGAAGAGGAAAGGATTCTTATTACTGGAATTCCAGTACATAGAGCTTTTCGGAATAGTGAAGAAATCATCGGAAGAAATGATAAAAAGACGGTCCTTGTGACTGGTGGCAGCTTGGGAACCGGGCAGCTGGAAAAAATCATGCCGGAAAACCCGGGAGATTTGGATTTCGTTGTTCTATGCGGTACAAACCAGACTTTATATGAGCGGTTGAGGAAAAGGCAGCATCCGCAAATCAAACCAATTCCATATATCCGGTCCAAATACGAGATGAATCGATTATATGATGTTTCGGATGCAGTGATTGCAAAAGCAGGCGGGGTAACAATCAGCGAAAGCCTGATGAAACGAAAGCCATTATTTATCAGCAGTGCACTTCCCGGACCTGAGAAAGTCAATGTACAGCAATTGCAGGAAATGGGGCTTCTGCTTGAAGCAGACGAAACAGATATAACCGGACAGCTAAGTGTCTTTTTGTCCGGTTCAAACGAGAAAAAGAGATATGAAGAAAAGCTGGAGGCATATCATAAATATCTGGAAATAAAGCCAATGCATGTGCTGCTGAAGAGATTATTACAATGGTGAAAGAGATCTCCCTTGAGTCAATTAAGTGTGTCGAAGTATTTAAAAGTGATACTTGACCATCGGCATAAGTTATAATTCACAATAGTGGTTAGAAAAAACCGGGCGAGGTTTGTCCGGCTTTCTTAAAGTTAAATACTAGACAGCCGGATGTCCTCTAAATCTTTTTTAGCTTTAGTCAAATATTCTTCCTTTTCCTTAATGGAAAAGATAGATATGGCAATTTTCATGTTTTCCTCTGCCAACTTATATTTGCCTGTTCTCTGAAATGATTTTGCAAGCATGTGATAGGTTCTCCCTTTCAGATAAAATAGAGAATTGTTCTTTAGATAAGTGAGTAGTCCTTTGCCTAGCTGGATGACTTGAGAGTAATCTTCATTGTAATAATAACGGGACGCTAGATTATAACAAATTCGAGCGTATAGCGTTTCGTCGTCTAGGTATGGAAAGTTTCTGACTGTCTGAAATGCTTGTTGAAAGTAGGTGAGGGCTTCATTATCTTTTTTTAATGAAACACAAATGAGACCTAGCACATTTATCACTGAGATGGCCGTTTCTGACTCAATACGTTTCGGAAGAGCATTCAATAGTAATTCTTTCGCTAGTAATGGTTTGTTATTTTTATTATGCAAGAGTATTGCTTCATGCCAGTTAATGAATAGCCAATGATCATTATTTTCAACAACTTTTTCTACTAGGTTCCGCAGGTTTTTAATTTCCATCTTCAGACTAATATAGTCTTTATGGTAAACATGCTTTCGGCATTTTTGTTTTATATGCATGATGGATTGTTTCTGTTCTACGGTTTCATTGTCGAACAATACGGAGAGCGGAATTCCGAGTTTTTTACATAGTCCATCAAGAATGAAAATACTTGGAAGTGTTTTCCCTCCTTCTATTCGATACAATGTAGATTCATTACAAATGCCATCTACCAGTCTTCTACGGGAGATTCCCCGCTTTTCCCGATACTGCCGTAGCTTTTGCCCAATTATTTCCATAATAACATCTCCCTTTAATATCTATGCAAAATTGCATATATAAAAAGTTCAATAAGGTTGCTATAATTTATATTAATAAGACTATTTTATCAAATAAATATAGAAATGGGGGTTAAACATGAAAAAAATATTACAATTTTTCTTAATTGTAGTGATTTCTTCCAATTTTTATCTTTATTCAAATGCTCAAGATCATAATGAAGGAGAACAGCAACTTAATGCAATGACTATAATAAACTCCCCGGAAGATGATCTGATTGAGGGGGAATATTAGTAAATTTGAAAAATAAATTGAAAATGAAGAGGATTATCATTGTTCTTTTACCTATTATTTTTCAATGCTTCTCTTTTGGTGTTTTTCGCAATTGAGAATTGGGATTTTAAAAAAATATGCTCCTTGTAAAAAGTTTAGATAAGATCGCCTTTGATATTTTTCATGTTTGACTAGCAATGACTATTTGTAATGGTTATCCGGAAATATTTGTATAACAAAGTCTAAGTATGAGTTTTCAACAAATGATATAAATAGCGTTAGGGTTTAATATTATCTGTTGCAATTAGTGAGATTCTTAACTAATTTTAACTTCAGATTTAAATATTTTGTTTGGGAAGATGCGTTTCTATAGAAATTACAGTACGTAATAAAAATGGTGGTGAATATATCGAAAGTTACTTTATTAGTAATAGCAATGTTCATAGGTTTTATACTCCCTATGAAAAAATGACTATGGATATACATTGAGTAAACTTGTATGATATTTACTTACAATCCAAGCAAAGTGAGAGTTTACATATGATCTTCATGATACTAACAACTATTACTGTGAAATAACCAATATTGGTAATGACAATACTCATTAAACATATTCCTTCCATAAGGCAGCCCTGTACCGAAACCTGTAAATGGTAGGAGGAAAGTAGTAACCAAACTAAAAAATGGTATATTTGGGTAGGTATAACTAATTAGATTCAAAGTAATGTAAAAGTACACACTTAGATCAATGCATTTTGTTAGACTCAATAATTAAGATAAGTTTCAACTAAGATAAACACCAAAATATTAAGGGAGGGAAGCTAATAGATGGATGGATAGTTGAATAGAGCCTAGTATTTAACTCCTAACTAAATTTTACTTAAGTCTAAAATACAAGGAGGTGTTTATATGAAAAAGAAAACTATTGCATTTGTGTTAGCAACAATGGTAGCAATAGGAGCTGTAATGCCAATTGCTGCCTCTGCCGCATCAACATGGAATTATGGATATAACAAATCAACTATGCAAGACTATAACGAATACCTTCATAACAGTTTCAGACATTATGTAACTATCACAAAAAGTGGTACAACATGGTATTCTGGAGTCGCACAACCTAGATACTGGGCAAAATTATATGTAGATTATACAAGTCCATACAGAGTTAGTTACAATAAGTTTGATCTTTAATGTAGGTTAACTGATATACTCAGTTCAGAAGAATTTTATTAAATTAATGTTAGAATTGGGGGATTTATATTGTTATATGAATTCCCCGCTAATATTTAAGGAGCAAGATTATGATTGAAATACAAGATATGAAAAAAAAATTCAATAATAAAATTATATTTGAGAATTTTAATTTAAATATACATTCTGGGGAATATGTTGGTATTATCGGAAAAAGTGGCAAAGGTAAATCCACTCTGTTAAATATGATTGGAACATTAGAAAAACCAGATTCTGGAATCATAAAAATAATGGGGAAAAGTATCATCAAAAAAAAAGATAAAATATATTTACTAAGACATCATTTGGGCTTTATTTTTCAAAATTATGCTTTAATTGATAATGCAACGGTCAAAGATAATCTAGAACTTGCACTTAAACATAAGAGGATAAATAAGAATCAGAAAAAGGTGAAGATAAAAAAAGTATTAAATGAAGTGGGTCTTGAAAAGCATGAGCGAGAAAAAATACATACATTAAGTGGAGGAGAGCAGCAGCGTATTGCAATTGCTAGATTGTTGCTAAAGGACCCCGATCTAATTTTAGCCGATGAACCAACAGGTTCACTCGATATTGAAAATCGAAATACCATAATAGCGCTTTTCAAGAAATTACATGAAAAAGGTAAGACAATTATTATAGTCACTCATGATGAAGATTTGTCCCCTCACTTTTCAAAAGTTATAGAACTTGATTAAGGTGAATAAAAAATGAAAAAACTAATATACCTCTTATTGATAATTAACTTCGTAATTGTAAGCTTTTTATCCATTAAACAGTTTGAGTTTTCACAATTCCAATCATTTAATTATCATAATAACTCTAATCTTTGGAATATAGATATTGAACAAGAAAATGAGAATTTAGATAGAGCAGAAAACTATAATTTATTAATCAAGGTATCAATGGCAGCAGAGGTAAACTTACAAAGAATATCATATGAAAAAAATGATGATAATGAAGATAAAATAGTATATTATGTATCCTTATATGACCCTGAATTATATTTTCAAGAAATGAGCTTAAAAAAAGGTAGTTACTTAAGACAAGATAGTGATAAAGCTGATTTTTTATCGACAAAACAAACAAATAGTGATAATCAGGTAGGACAGTTAGAGATTTTCCATAGCTTTGATCCAATAGAAATTCGTCCTATGATCGCTGCAGAGCAAATAAAAGATATAAAAGGAATATATACTATTGATGACAAAGAAAAGGCAGAGAATTTTAGGGATATAGCGGCTAAGAATGGTTTTTCATTAAATATATCAAAAGAACAGTCTCCATCTATATTTACAGAATATCCTTATCAGGATATGATATATATTGTAATAGTTGTATTGTGTCTGCTGATAACCTTGGCAATGTTTTACGATATAGTGAAAGAATATAAAACGATAGCAATTCGATATATGCACGGTGATAATTCTTTAAATATAGGAGTCTATTTATTGCGGAGATATATCGCTTTAATTCTAAATGCATTAGTTGTTACCACAGTTGGGCTTATTATATACCTATATTTTTATAATCAATTTCAACAGTTTTTCTCATTTATATTATATTGGTCTAATCAAATTATTTTTACCTTGATTGTATCCATCATAATTATCCTTCTAACTTGGTTAGGAACTAAACAAATTAATATTTCACAAATGATCAAAAATAAAAGGCCAGTAAAATTACTGTTTTTCGTTAATTTATCTGTTCGACTAATATTAACAGTTTTCCTAATTCTTGGTTTGCAACAAGCTGTTAGTGTTTATCAAGAATTAAAGAGTACAACTGAGCAACAAGAAAAATGGGAAATATTAAAAGATTATTCGTATTTAGGAGTTATCTCTCAGTCTGATTTGCTTGATCTAAATAATAATAAAGAGAAACAAGATAAATTTATACAACTGTTTAGTGAACTAGAATCCCTTGGGGCTTTTTATATTTCACCATCTCTATACTACATAAACCATGAGGGGAATGAAGATCTAAATAGTAATCCGTGGGGTATGGAAGGCAAGAAAGTTGAGATTAACGGAAATTACCTACTTCTAAATCCTATATATGATGTTAATAATAAAAGGGTAGAAGTTCCAGAATCAACTAATAAAGAAATTACAGTTTTAGTTCCGGATAAATATACTAAATTTCAAGAAGATATCGTATCGACTTTAAAGAACGATTATAAGGGTATCTTATCTGTTGCTAATAATGAAAATTTGGGGGTTAATCTTGTATATGTGCAAGATAATCAGTCTTACTTTTCTTTTTCTACAAATTTTTCGAAAGAAAATGATTATGAAATAACTGATCCAATTGCAGTTATTGTAAATGCAAAGTTCGACCCGTTCATAATGGCAACTGCAATGTCGAAAGGGTATGGATACTATACAAAAAATAGTAGTGCCGATACGCCTTTCGAGAAAACAATAACAATTTTAAATAAGTATAATTTTGATAATATTTGGGAACCGGTATCTGTAGCTTATGCTATTGTAGAACAAAAAATAGAAACTAACCAAAATATATTTCAAATAATTATCTCCTATTCTATTTTATTTATGTTGTTAGCAATACTTTTATTATTTTTCTCGGCAATGTTTTATATTGAAATGAACAAACAATTACTTGCTTTACAATGGATATTTGGGTATAACTTTTTTGAAAAACATATCCACGTTTATTTATTCTTAATTGCATTCTGGTATTTATCAATTATGATTTGCTTCTCTTTTTCAAGCGATATGCTATTGCTTACTATTGTAACACTAGGGCTATTGTTACTAGACTTTATATTTATAACTGTTCTTTTATTAATAAAAGAACATAGCATTATCAAAAACGTTTTAATTGAGAAATAATACTGAGAATGGAGGTGTCGTTTTGCCTAATAAAAGAAAATGGTTTTTAATAACTATTTTTACTTTAATTTTATTTTCTTCAGGTATATTTATTACCCTAAAGAACATGGGTGAAAATCCAAATAATGACTCTGCTAACTTACAAAGTGATTCAGCCATGGAAGGAGGGTCAACTTTAGATTCGTTTCCCTTAATTGGTGTAGAACATGGAGGGGAGAAAAATAAATACTATGTCGTCTATATTAAACTTAAAGGAGGAGGGGCTTCATCTTTTATTCCTGAGGCTTTAAACCCGGATTTTAAGTTTGATTCTGATACACATGTTAGTATTTCTTTTGATGACAATGGTAATATAATTAATGATGGAAAAATAATTATTATCGATAATTATGAAGTCTCTAATTCAACTAAGAATCAGATAAAAGAAATAGCTGGCGAAGAAAGCTATGAAGAAGCAATAAAAGAAATCGAAGAGAGAATAAAAGAGGCAAGGGGAGACATTTAAATAGGGCAAATAGCTAACGTGGAGCAACTCTTTCCACACGTCAAAATGTCCTTGAAATCCCCAGCTTACTGGCAATTCGTCGTATCTTAAATCCTTGTTCTTTTAATTGTTTGATTTTCATGTACATTTCTGGAATTTCCACCTTTTCTCTTTCCCCCATTTTATATAATCAATATAAATGATTATAGCGTAACGAGGCGAATTTTTATTGGGGAACAGCCGCAGCGGTGCATTTGAGAGATGCTGCCTCCCAAAAAAAGTGTCCATTCCTATCTAGCAGAAATGGTCTTTTATAGTTTAGCAGTTACAGGTAAACGTTGGACAACAAAAAAGATATTAAACAAATTGAGAAAATATTTTTTTAATTTGATGGAGGAATTATAAAATTAAATGCGCCACTTGCCAACTCCCCCAAATAACTTTAAACTCCTCGTTGGACCAACAACGTTCGACAGGAGGATATTTAGGAGATGTTAGCAGTGGCACAAATTGATTATATTAGACATGAGGTAAATCAAAAAGGTGAAACTTATGCCGATGTGGCTAGAAGAATGGAAGTTGACCCCCGTACTGTAAGTAAATATGCCAATCAGGAAGAGTTCAAAAGAAAGAGAAAACAAAAGCGTAAGGCGCGGGTCATGGATCCGGTTAAACCCATCATAGATAAGTGGATTAAAGAAGGATCTAAAGAAGAAAAAGAAGTATCAGCGAACAGCCAAAAAAATGTATGAACAGTTAAGAGATTTCCATAGCTTTACCGGTTCAGACCGTACGATACGTGATTATGTATCGAAGAGAAAGAAAGAACTAAAGGAGTCAATGACAGAAGCAGCATTACCGCTTGAATCTATACCAGGTACTGCCCAGGTTGACTTTGGGACGACCCCATTCAAATATGATTCAGAAACAATTGATTTACCGTATCTGGTAATGTCTTTTCCGCATAGTAAAGCTTTTATTTTCAGGTTTTTCCTTCGGAAAACACAGAATGCTTACTAGAAGGATTACAGCGCATGTTTCAACATATGGGAAGGGTTCCGAAGACGATACGGTTTGATAATTTATCTCCTGCAGTAAACAAAATATTTTCTAAAGGGGAGCGTGAACTAACAGATACATTTGAACGTTTTGTACTGCATTTTGGCTTTCAGTATGAATTCTGTAATCCAGGCAAAGGAAATGAAAAAGGTCATGTAGAAGCAATGGTTAAGTATGTAAGAAATAACTTTTTATTGCCCGAAAATAGGATTATAAATATAGAGCATTTCAATAAAAGATTATGGGAAATGGCAGAAAACGATCGCGACCGCGTACATTACGATAAAAAGGTACTTCAATCGAAGTTATTTGAAGAGGATTTTGATAGTTTTATCATGTTGCCTGAGAAGGGGTTTGAATGCGCCCGATACGAAGAATTAAAGTCTGACAAATACGGTTTGGTGACCATAGATAAAAAGCAATATTCTACTTCTCCAAGGTATGCTCAGCAAAATGTTAGGGTTCGTATTACTTATAATGAAATTGCCATTTTAAATGAGGATCATGAAGTAATTGCCAAACACGACAGACTCTACGGCGTAAGGCGTAAATCCATGATATGGCAGCCTTTATCTGGATTTATTGTCTAAACGACCAAGAGCTATCAAGTACTCTAGTATCTATAACCAATTTCCAGCTATTTGGACGGACTATTTAAAGAACTGCACAGAAGAAGAACAGAAGGATGTTTTACGCCTACTTGGAGAACTTCTGAAGAATGACGACTTTTCTTTACTCAATGAAGCTCTCACGATGGCTTCTTCTCATGGACATCCAAGTACAGATCAAATCAAGCATTGTTTTTACTCGATCATAAAGCAGGATCATACACATAAAGAGATACACCCGGCTATTAATCTACCAGATATGCCTGCAGCAACTAGAGGGCTTTCTCATTATGATGCTTTACTCCAAAGCGGGGGTGTATCTGGATGAAAGAGCAAATCGAGGCATACGCAAAGCGCCTAAAGTTGAGTTGGATCAGAGAGCATTATCATGAAATTAAAGCGGATAATAATTATGATTATCTTCTTCAGTTATTTGAAAGGGAAATAGAGAATAGAGAAGAAAGAAAAGTGAACTTATTACTAAAGCAGGCACAATTGCCAAAGACAGGTGACCAGCCCTTTCAATGGGAGCATATTCAAATCCCCCAAGGGATTGACCGGGATAGTATTCTCCAAGGAAAATTCATTCATAAAAAGGAAAATTTGATTTTATATGGTGGAGTGGGTACAGGGAAAACATACTTGGCAACATTAATCGGCTTAAGTGCCATACATAGTTATGGCACCAAAGTGAAGTTCTTTACATTGGCAGCTCTAGCAAATAAGCTAATTGAGGCGAACCAAAATGGTTCCCTCCCTAGGCTGATCAAGCAGCTTGAAAGATTGGAACTCTTAATATTAGATGAACTAGGCTACATTCCTCTTCATAAAGATGGTGCGCAGCTATTGTTTCAAGTCATTTCTATGTGTTACGAGAATAAAAGTCTGGTGATTACTACTAACCTTCAATTCGGGCAGTGGAATCATGTTTTCGGAGATCCAATATTAACAGAAGCAGTGATTGATCGGCTGATCCATCATTCCCACCTACTCCTTTTTAACGGGAAAGTTTTCGTTATAAGGAATCTTTATTACAGTAATAATTCGAGGCGGTAAGTGGCATGCATTTTTAATTGCCATTTCATACATTTTTTACTTGCCAAATACACCATTCACCTTTAAACTTGCTTCTGTAATTGTCCCCACACCTTCTATACTTTACCATGCTGCAGCATATAAGATAAAGACCAGAAAGTTGTACCATTATAGTAGGTAATTAAGAAGTCCTGTATCCTCTAAATCAGCTATTTTACAATCAACACATGTAAATATATAATAAACTGGAAAGCATTAGCCTGGGGGACGCTAATGTTTTTTCGTGCGTAATCAATGATTCCATCATCAGAAATAAGGGTAAAATAATACCAAGCGAAATCAATAGAATATTTGTTCGTTTTTTGTTAAAATAGATGTGTTGTTATGTTATAATCATAGCAGGAAAAAGAACGGAGGCATAAGCAGTGGAGAAATTTGAACTTATATCACCCTATAAGCCTGCAGGTGATCAGCCTCAAGCGATAAAGGAAATTACGGAGAAGGTTCTTGCCGGTCAGCGCCACCAGACATTGCTTGGTGCCACAGGGACCGGGAAAACATTTACGATGTCCAACGTAGTGAAGGAAATTAACCGGCCAACACTTGTTATGGCCCATAATAAAACGCTGGCGGGACAATTGTACAGTGAATTTAAAGAGTTTTTTCCAAATAATGCTGTAGAGTATTTTGTCAGCTATTATGATTATTATCAGCCAGAGGCCTATGTGCCTTCCACAGATACATTTATTGAAAAGGATGCAAGTATTAATGACGAGATTGATAAATTGCGTCACTCGGCAACATCGGCTCTTTTTGAGCGGAACGATGTACTGATTGTCGCCAGTGTATCCTGTATATATGGTTTAGGTTCTCCGGAAGAATACCGGAGCCAGGTTTTATCATTAAGGACAGGTATGGAAAAAGACCGGGATCAGCTGTTAAGGGATCTCGTTGATATACAATATGCAAGAAATGATCTCAATTTCATTCGCGGTACATTCCGTGTCCGCGGGGATTCAGTGGAAGTTATTCCTGCCTCCCGGGAAGAGCACTGTATTCGGATTGAGTTTTTCGGGGATGAAATAGACCGGATTCGTGAAGTGGATGCATTAACCGGAGAGATTGTCGGTGACAGGGAGCATGTAGCCATTTTCCCGGCATCCCACTTTGTTACCCGTGAGGAAAAAATGAAAAAGGCCATTAAAAATATAGAAGCGGAATTGCAGGAAAGATTAAAAGAATTGCGTGCAGAAAATAAACTGCTGGAAGCGCAGCGTCTGGAACAGCGGACAAATTACGACTTGGAAATGATGGAGGAAATGGGTTTTTGCTCGGGCATCGAAAACTATTCCCGGCATTTAACATTCCGGAATGAAGGGGATACCCCGTATACACTTTTGGACTTCTTTCCGGAAAATTTCCTCGTGATCGTGGATGAATCTCACGCTACGCTGCCACAGGTACGCGGCATGTACAATGGAGACAGAGCCCGGAAGCAAGTGCTGGTAGATCATGGATTTCGCCTGCCTTCCGCATTGGATAACCGCCCATTAAAATTTGAGGAATTTGAAAAAAAGACAAATCAGCTTGTTTATGTTTCAGCTACACCGGGACCTTATGAACGGGAACATTCTCCGGACATTACCGAGCAGATTATCCGGCCGACCGGCTTGCTTGATCCAAAAGTGCATGTCCGGCCGATTGAAGGACAGATTGATGACTTGCTTGGTGAGATTAATAAACGGACAGAACGAGATGAAAGAGTGCTCGTAACCACATTAACGAAGAAAATGTCCGAGGATTTAACTGATTATCTGAAGGAACTGGGGATCAAGGTTGCTTATTTGCATTCGGAAATTAAAACATTGGAGCGGATAGAAATCATCCGTGATCTTCGTGTGGGTAAATACGATGTGCTTGTCGGCATTAACCTGCTCAGGGAAGGATTGGACATTCCGGAAGTATCCCTTGTTGCCATATTGGATGCGGATAAGGAAGGATTTCTGCGTTCCGAGCGATCGCTCATTCAGACGATGGGGCGGGCAGCGAGGAACGAAAGAGGGGAAGTTGTCATGTATGCCGATAAAATTACCGACTCGATGCGCGTGGCAATGGATGAAACAAACAGGCGCCGGAAGATTCAAATGGCATTTAATGAAAAACATAATATTACACCGACAACGATTAAAAAGGATGTCCGGGATGTGATCCGGGCAACAGTTGCTGCGGAAGAACCGGAAGAATACAATGAAACAACGAAGAGTCTGACAGAACTGTCGAAAAAGGAAAAAACAAAGGTGATCGATCAGATGGAAAAAGAAATGAAGGAAGCAGCCAAAGCACTCGATTTCGAGAAGGCTGCAGAGCTTCGTGATATTATACTTGAACTCAAAGCTGAAGGGTGATTAAGCATGCCTGCTAAAAATATACAAATACAAGGTGCCCGCGCACATAATTTGAAAGATATTAATGTTACTATCCCGAAAAATAAACTGGTTGTTGTAACAGGTTTATCCGGTTCAGGGAAATCTTCTCTGGCATTTGATACGATATATGCGGAGGGACAGCGCCGTTATGTCGAATCTCTCTCCGCCTACGCAAGGCAATTTCTCGGGCAGATGGACAAGCCGGACGTCGATGCGATCGATGGTCTTTCCCCTGCAATCGCGATCGACCAGAAAACAACAAGCAAAAATCCCCGCTCCACAGTGGGGACTGTCACGGAAATTTACGATTATCTGAGGCTTTTATATGCCAGGGTCGGCCGCCCGACTTGTCCGAAACATGGCATAGAAATCAGCTCCCAGACAGTGCAGCAGATGGTCGACCGTATCATGGAGTACCCGGAACGGACCAGGATGCAGATTCTCGCACCGATCGTTTCCGGTAGAAAAGGGGAGCATGTCAAAGTATTTGAGAAACTGAGACAGGAAGGGTATGTCCGCATTCGGGTCGATAACGAAATGCGGGAAGTATCAGAGGAAATTAAGCTGGATAAAAATAAAAAACATTCTATTGAAGTAGTCGTTGACAGGGTTGTTGTCAAAGATGGCATTGCCGGACGACTGAGTGATTCCATCGAGACAGCGCTGGAACTTGGCGGCGGAAATATTCTGGTGGACGTCATTGGTGAGGAAGAATTGACCTTCAGCGAAAACCATGCCTGCCCTATTTGCGGATTTTCGATAAGTGATCTGGAACCGCGCCTTTTTTCTTTTAACAGCCCATTTGGTGCTTGTCCTACCTGTGACGGGCTGGGCAGCAATTTGGAAGTGGATCTGGAGCTCGTCATACCGGACTGGGATCTGACACTGAATGAGCATGCCATTGATGCCTGGAAGCCGATTAGCTCCCAATATTACCCGCAGCTGCTGAAAAGTGTCTGCAATCACTACGGCATTAATATGGACATCCCGGTAAAAGATATTCCAAAAGATCAAATGGATAAAATTTTATACGGAAGCGGCAAGGATAAAATTCACTTTTATTATAAGAATGATTTTGGAAAGATCCGCGATACCCATATTCTTTTTGAAGGGGTACTGAATAATATTTCGAGACGTTATCATGAAACAAGTTCCGACTTCATCCGGGAAACCCTTGGCAAATTTATGGCAGAAAAAGCCTGCCCCTCTTGTTCGGGCCACAGACTGAAAGAGGAAGCGCTGGCTGTTCTGGTAAACGGTCTCCACATAAGCAAAGTAACCGAATTTTCCATTGTGGAAGCAAAGGACTTTTTTGCCGGACTCTCACTGACGGAAAAAGAAACACAGATTGCCAAAATGATTTTAAAGGAAATTGATAACAGACTTGAATTTTTAGTTAATGTCGGACTGGATTACCTGACATTGTCCAGAGCTGCCGGAACCCTCTCAGGAGGGGAAGCCCAGCGGATCCGGCTGGCTACACAGATTGGTTCTGCTTTAACCGGGGTCTTGTATGTGCTTGATGAACCATCCATCGGCCTGCATCAGCGGGATAATGACCGGCTGCTTAACACACTGAAAAGGATGCGGGATCTGGATAACACTTTGATCGTGGTGGAACATGATGAAGATACGATGATGGCAGCCGACTGGCTTATCGACATCGGCCCGGGCGCCGGGGAACACGGGGGGGAAATTGTTGCAAGCGGCCCGCCGGAGGAAGTCATGAAAAATAAACAATCGCTGACAGGAAACTATCTGGCAGGCGACAAGTTTATTCCGGTTCCGAACAAGCGGAGAAAGAAAGGGAAAAAGTACATTGAAGTACTCGGTGCTTCGGAAAATAATCTGAAGAATGTCCGGGCAAAATTTCCGATTGGGTTATTTTCCGTCGTCACCGGTGTTTCGGGTTCGGGAAAGAGTACGCTTGTCAATGACATCTTGTATAAGTCACTGTCGAAAGCACTCTATAAAAGCAAGCTGAAACCAGGGAAGCATAAAAAAATAAAAGGGATAGAGCATATCGACAAGGTGATTGACATTGATCAGTCGCCGATAGGAAGAACCCCACGATCAAACCCGGCTACGTATACGGGAGTGTTTGACAATATCAGGGATGTGTTTGCCCAGACGAATGAAGCGAAAGTCCGCGGGTATAAGAAAGGGCGCTTCAGTTTTAATGTGAAAGGCGGACGCTGTGAAGCATGCCGCGGCGATGGCATCATAAAAATAGAAATGCACTTCCTTCCCGACGTGTATGTACCGTGTGAAGTATGCCATGGACAGCGCTATAACAGGGAAACACTGGAAGTAAAATATAAAGGGAAAAATATTGCGGAGGTCCTGGATTTAACGATTGAGGAAGCATTGGATTTCTTTGCGAATATCCCAAAAGTCAAACGGAAAATGCAGACCATCTATGATGTTGGACTTGGTTATGTTAAGCTCGGACAACCGGCAACAACCCTGTCAGGCGGGGAGGCCCAGCGTGTGAAGCTGGCAAGTGAACTGCATCGTAGATCCAATGGCAAATCCTTTTATATACTGGATGAACCGACGACAGGGCTGCATGCAGATGATATTGGAAGACTTCTCGAGGTGCTGCAGCGGCTCGTGGATAACGGAGACAGTGTTCTGATCATCGAGCATAATTTGGATGTAATAAAAACGGCAGATCATATTATTGATCTGGGACCGGAAGGCGGGGACCGGGGCGGAGAAATTATCGCCAGCGGAACACCCGAGGAAATTGTGAAAGCGGAAAATTCCTATACCGGCTATTATTTGAAAAACGTTCTGGAACGGGATAAAAAGCGGATGAATAAAACATTGAAAAAGAAAGAACAGGCTTTGACTGAACAATAATAATGGTGTAAAAGCCGGCTGCAAAAAAAATGAAAAGGAATGCCTTTTATTACAGTACACAACTGAATTTGCAGTCCTTCTACCTGTATGGAATAAGGATCATTCACAAGAGTTGATATTACTTTTGAAATGATTTAAGATTGTAATGAGAATAGATTGAGAATGAAAGGCTTCATTCATAAATCAAACATACAAATAAGTATTTGGAGGTATCGACATGGCAGGATCAACACTGGAAATCAAGAATCTTCATGTTACTATTGAAGATAAAGAGATATTAAAGGGAGTAGACCTTACGATAAAGGGTGGAGAATTTCACGCGGTAATGGGGCCGAATGGCACAGGGAAATCTACGCTGGCCTCAGCAGTGATGGGACATCCGAAATATGAGATTACAGAAGGAAGCATCCATCTGGACGGTGAAGATGTACTGGAGATGGAAGTGGATGAACGTGCCCGTGCAGGACTTTTCCTTGCAATGCAATATCCTAGTGAGATCAGCGGTGTAACTACTTCAGACTTCCTGCGCTCGGCTATTAATGCAAAGCGTGAAGAAGGCGACGAAATTCCGCTTATGAAATTCATTAAAGAAATGGATAGTACATTGGATGCACTTGAAATTGATAAAAACATGGCACAGCGTTATTTGAATGAAGGGTTTTCAGGCGGGGAGAAAAAGCGCAACGAGATTCTTCAGCTCATGCTGCTTAAACCTGAAATTGCCATTCTCGATGAGATTGACTCCGGGTTGGATATTGATGCCTTGAAGATCGTTTCAAAAGGAATTAATCAAATGCGCAGTGAAAACTTTGGCTGCTTAATTATTACTCACTATCAGCGCTTGCTGAATTACATTGAACCGGATTATGTTCATGTCATGATGCAAGGACGCATTGTTAAATCAGGCGGACCTGAATTGGCACAGCGTCTGGAAGCAGAAGGGTATGAATGGATCAAGGAAGAATTGGGAATCGAAGACGAAACAGTAGGCCAAAACGCGTAAAGCAAGGAGGGATCTAATTGACTGTAGTAACAAAGCTGCCATACGACAAAGATTATATCGACCAGTTTTCTAAAGATAAAAATGAGCCGGAATGGATGCGGAATTTCCGTCTGCAGGCTTTGGAACAGGCAGAATCACTAAACATGCCTGAGCCGGATAAAACCAAAATCGGCAGATGGAATTTCAGTAAATTTAAGCATACAGCAACAGGAGAGGCAGTTACTGCTTTAGAGGATCTGCCAAGTGAACTTCAGGACTTTTTCGATGCGGATAAGAAGCCGGAAAACCTGCTTGTTCAGCGCAATCACTCTGTAGCATATGCATCTCTAAGTGATGACTTAAAAGAAAAAGGTGTTATATTTACAGATATTTTCACCGCACTGCGTGAACATGGAGATCTGGTGAAAAAATATTATATGCAGGATGCGGTTTCCATGGATGAACACCGGTTGACTGCACTGCATGCAGCTCTAATGAATGGCGGGGCGTTTGTCTATGTTCCGAAAAATGTACAGGTGGATGTGCCGCTTCAGGCTATTTTCTGGCAGGAAGACCCGGAAGTATCCATGTTTAATCATGTACTCGTTGTTGCGGAAGAGAACAGTTCTTTAACATATGTTGAAAACTATCTTTCCCATAACGATAATGAAGAGACTGTAGCAAATGTTGTTGCCGAAGTAATTGCAAAAGAGAATGCCAACATTGACTTTGGCGGCGTGGATAACTTTGCAGCAGGCACAACAGCTTACAATAACCGCCGCGGTGTTGCTTACCGTGATGGTGTCATTGACTGGGCATTGGGTGCGATGAATGATGGAAATACTGTTAACGAGAATATTACCCATTTAATTGGAGACAACTCTGTTTCCAATGCAAAAACGGTAAGTGTAGGCCGCGGAAAGCAGACACAGAACTTTACAGCGAAAATTGTAAACCATGGTCTGGATTCTGATGGCTATATTCTTCAGCATGGAGTAATGAAAGAGCAGGCATCTGCTATTTTTAACGGTATCGGGAAAATCGAACATGGTGCAACCAGAGCAAATGCTGAGCAGGAATCCCGTGTACTGATGCTCAGTGAAAAAGCACGCGGTGATGCCAATCCTATCCTTTTAATTGATGAGGATGACGTAACTGCAGGACACGCAGCTTCAGTCGGGCGTGTTGACCCAATGCAGCTTTACTATCTGATGAGCCGCGGTATTACGGAAGAAGAAGCAGAACGCCTGATCATTCACGGTTTCCTGGCGCCTGTTGTTAATCAGCTTCCGATTGAATCCGTGAAACAGCAGCTGACACAAATCATTGAAAGGAAGGTATACTAATGGATGTGCAAGCCATACGGCAGCAATTTCCGATTTTACAACAAGAAGTAAACGGACATCCCTTAGTTTATCTTGATTCATCTGCGACCTCTCAAAAACCGCAGTCAGTAATTGATGCAGTGGAAAACTATTACCGACATGATAATTCGAACGTTCACCGCGGTGTGCACACGCTGGGGACCCGGGCTACAGAAAAATACGAAGGGGCTAGGGAGAAGGTTCGACGCTTCATCAATGCTGCAAGTACGCAGGAGGTTATTTTTACAAGAGGTACAACAACAGCGATTAATACGGTTGCATCCAGTTATGGGAGAGAAAAACTGGCCTCGGGGGATGAAATTGTCATCACCCCGATGGAGCATCACAGCAATATCATCCCATGGCAGCAGGCAGCAAAAGCAACTGGTGCAACGTTAAAATATATGCCGCTGCAGCCGGATGGCACGATAAGGCTTGAGGATGCAGAGGAAACGATTACTGAGCGAACAAAAATCGTAGCCATCACCCATGTTTCCAATGTACTGGGCACCATCAATCCTGTGAAAGAAATCGCAGCCATTGCACATAAAAATGATGCGGTAGTTCTTGTAGATGGTGCACAGGGAGCCCCCCACTTAAAGCTGGATATGGCTGATCTGGATTGTGACTTTTACGCATTTTCCGGTCATAAGATGGGTGCTCCTACAGGAATTGGTGTATTATATGGAAAAAAACAGCTTCTGGAAAACATGGAGCCATTTGAATTTGGCGGGGAAATGATTGATTTTGTTAATCTCTACGATTCGACATGGAAGGAGCTTCCGTGGAAATTTGAAGGTGGAACACCGATCATAGCCGGAGCCATTGGATTAGGTGCTGCTATTGATTTTCTGAATGAAGTTGGCATGGATGCCATAACAGAACATGAAGTAAAATTAGCCGAATATGCAATGGAGCAGCTGCGTAAGATAGATGGAATAACCATCTACGGACCCGAGAAGCGCGCAGCCCTTGTCACATTCAACCTTGATGATGTTCACCCGCATGATACTGCCACTGCACTGGATGCAGAAGGGATTGCCGTTCGGGCAGGACATCATTGCGCACAGCCATTAATGCGGTGGCTGGATGTAACTGCGACAGCCCGGGCAAGTTTTTATTTATACAACACAGAAGAAGATGTTGATCGTCTGGTAGAAGGACTTTTAAAGACGAAGGAGTATTTTGGTGATGTCTTTTAACAACTTGGATACACTATATAGACAAGTAATCATGGACCATTATAAAAATCCGCGCAACAAAGGTGAAATTGATGGGGACGTTTTGACTGTAGATATGAATAATCCTACGTGCGGCGACCGCATCAAGCTGCAAATGCAAGTGGAAGATGGAACAGTGAAAGACGCCAAGTTTGAAGGGGAAGGCTGCTCCATCAGTATGTCTTCCGCTTCTATGATGACCCAGGCAATTAAAGGAAAAAACGTAGACGAGGCATTGGAAATGTCGGAAGTGTTTTCCCGGATGATGCTGGGAGAAGAGGTTGATACTGATATGGAATTGGGTGACATTGAGTCATTACAAGGTGTATCCAAATTCCCTGCACGGATTAAATGTGCTACACTTGCATGGAAGGCAATGGAAAAAGGTGTGAAGGAAGAATAGTGGAAACTGTCATTTAAAAACACCTTAAGGAGGTATAATTCATGGCAAAAAATGTGCCTGAAATAGAAGATTATAAATATGGGTTTCAAGACAGAGACGTCTCTGTTTTCCGTTCAGGAAAAGGTTTAACCCGTGAAATTGTAGAGGAAATTTCCAGAATGAAGGAAGAGCCGGAGTGGATGCTTGATTACCGCCTGAAAGCGCTGGAGCATTTCTATGAACGTCCAATGCCGCAGTGGGGCGGAGATCTTTCCGAGCTTGATTTTGATGAAATTGTATACTATGTAAAGCCTTCGGAGAAACAGGGAAGAACATGGGATGAAGTGCCAGAAGAAATCAAGCAGACTTTTGATAAGCTGGGAATCCCTGAGGCGGAGCAAAAATATCTTGCTGGTGTTTCTGCACAGTATGAATCCGAAGTGGTTTATCACAGCTTAAAAGAAGATTTGGAAGAAATGGGCATTATCTTTAAAGATACTGACACTGCATTGAAAGAGAATGAAGAGCTGTTCAAGGAATACTTTGGCAAAGTAGTTCCGGCAACAGATAATAAATTTTCGGCATTAAACTCTGCTGTATGGTCTGGCGGTTCATTTATCTATGTGCCAAAAGGCGTTCAGACTTCCACACCGTTACAGGCTTATTTCCGCATTAACTCGGAAAATATGGGACAGTTTGAAAGAACGCTGATCATCGTTGATGAAGGTGCTTCTGTACACTATGTAGAGGGCTGTACTGCACCTATTTATACAACAAACTCACTGCATAGTGCCGTTGTTGAAATCTTTGTTAAAAAAGATGCTTACTGCCGCTATACAACCATTCAAAACTGGGCAAATAACGTATACAACCTGGTTACGAAAAGAGCAACTGTGGATGCCAATGGTACTATGGAATGGATTGACGGTAACCTTGGTTCCAAATTAACGATGAAATATCCATCCATTCTGCTGCGCGGAGAAGGTGCACGCGGAAACACGCTTTCGATTGCGTTAGCAGGTAAAGGCCAGCTGCAGCATGCCGGAGCAAAAATGCATCACTTGGCACCAAATACGTCATCTTCCATCGTTTCCAAGTCCATCTCCAGAGGTGGCGGAAAAGTATCCTACCTGGGACTGGTACACTTCGGAAGAAAAGCGGATGGTGCACGCTCCAACATCGAGTGTGATACGTTAATTATGGATAACCAATCCACATCAGATACCATTCCGTATAACGAAATTTACAATGACAATATCTCTTTGGAACACGAAGCAAAAGTTTCCAAAGTTTCCGAAGAGCAGCTGTTCTATCTGATGAGCAGAGGCCTGGATGAACAGGAAGCAACAGAAATGATTGTCATGGGCTTCATTGAGCCATTCACAAAAGAACTCCCAATGGAATACGCGGTGGAAATGAACCGTTTAATCAGCTTTGAAATGGAAGGTTCTATCGGATAAACGTTTTAAACCCTTGTCACTTGTGTGACAGGGGTTTAATTTTTCAACCAGCAGCAAAGAACCAGGACTGGAATATGTTTTTCCTCTTTGTCCCCAGCAAGTGATTTTCTTTTAAATCGTCTCCGGGTGCTTTCCTAACCAACTATTTTAACCACTCTATTGTATGAATAGTTATTTTAAACTGTACGCACAGAAAAAAGCGTAAACTTAGGAAGCTATAACAGAAATATTAAGGAAAATGAAAGGAAATAAACTGAATGAAGACAACGTTCATGGAGATTACTATTAAATATAAGAACATTTAAAGTAAAGAAACAGCTGTGCAGAATAAGCGGTTAATTGTTCTGTTTGTCCTGCTGGGAATTTAAACTTAACAATGATAGTATAGGTGGAGAACATCTATAGGATAGAAGGCGAAATGATTGGTTTTTTTAATTTGTTTACTGATTGGAATTATCACTGCCTTTATGGGCAGTTTAATGGGTTTGGGCGGTGGTTTGATTCTTGTTCCCGCCCTCTTGCTTTTGCACGAATTTTTTGATGCATTTTTTTGGGCAACCCCTCAGACTATTGTTGGTATATCATTGATAGTCATGATTTTTACAGCCTTATCTTCTACCATATCCTATTTTAAAGCGGGAAGAGTAGATTATAAAACAGGGCTGTTATTTTTGACAGGCAGTATTCCCGGAAGTATATTTGGATCGTGGCTTAATCAGTTCTTTGATACCAATGCTTTTTTATTGTATTTTGGAATTATTACCATTTTAATATCCATGCTGTTTTTCCTGAAGCCGGAAAGAAAAGAAATAGACCCAGGGCAAAAAGGGGTGCGATCATTCGATATTGCGGGGAAGACATATTACTACCGTGTTTCCATCCCTATTGTATTTATCGTGTCTCTTGCTGTTGGCGCCATTTCCGGTTTATTTGGGATTGGCGGCGGATCTATCATGGTGCCTGTACTCATTCTCTTATTTGGCTTTCCAATCCATATTGCGACAGCCACTTCCATGTTTATGATTGTCTTTGTAAGTATGATTGGCGCATCAACACATATTGCTCTTGGACATGTCGCATGGGAATATGTCTTCTTTTTCATACCCGGGGCCTGGGTTGGCGGCAAGCTGGGTGCTTTAGTGAACCAGCGACTGCCGGGTAACACACTGGAATGGGTACTCAGGATTTTATTGGTGGTCATTGGTATCCGGATGATCTTTCAGGGTTTGGCCTAAGGAGTTTTGAATATGCAGGAAAAATTATACTTTTATTATACAAATGATTTACATAGTAATTTTGACCAGTGGCCGCGGGTTGCTTCTTATTTAAAGCAAGAAACGGCAAAGAAGGATGCCGTCAATGCTTCCTATTGGCTGATTGACGCAGGAGATCATGTGGACCGAGTGAATCCGATTGCAGAAGCTTATATGGGAAAAGCGAATGTTGCCTTAATGAATGCTCTTGATTATGATGTCGTAACGATCGGAAATAATGAGGGGATCACGCTGCCGCATGAGGACTTATTTCATCTGTATGATGATGCAGGTTTTCACGTTGTTTGTGCTAACTTAGAGAGCCGGACGCCTACGGACCCGTCGTGGCTGCAGCCTACACTTCAAGTAAAGTCCATACAAGGAGTAAAAGTAGGATTTATTGGCCTGACTGCTCCTTTTAATGCTTTTTATGAACTTTTGGACTGGCATGTTTCATCCCCGTACCAGGTCCTGGATTCTTATATACGAGGGTTAAGTGAGAAGACGGACGTAATCGTTTTATTGTCTCATCTGGGAATAAGTGAAGATCAGGAAATAGCCAGGAGATTTCCGGAAATCGATGTGATTATTGGAGGGCATACTCATCATTTACTCCGGACAGGGGAGCATGTGAATAATACTGTAATCACAGCGGCCGGAAAGCATTGTTACCATGTCGGGGAAGTGATATTAACTTGGGATCATGAGAAGAAGAAACTAGTAAATAAAGAAGCATATGCTACGGAAATTTCCCATTTAGCAAAGGATTTACAAACAGAGCAAAGTCTGCAGCAGCTGAATTACAGGGCAGCAGAAATTATGGGAGAAGTGGTCGTTCATACGGAAATCCCCATTGAAGTAGGCTGGTTCAAAGAAACAAAAATTATGCAGGAACTGACCCATACATTAAAACATTGGGCAGAAACAGATGTGGCCATGCTTAATGCAGGTCTGCTGCTCGATGAGTTTCCAGCCGGTGCTATTACGTATTCGGATATTCACCGGATATGTCCGCACCCAATTAATCCCTGTATCGTGGAATTAAAAGGCGATGAGCTGTTGGAAGTCGTTCGCGGTTCACTTGCAAAATCCTTTACGGAATTAAAATTAAAAGGCTTTGGTTTTCGCGGGGAAGTATTGGGGAGAATGGTCTTTTCGGGTTTAACTGTGGAAACGGCATTCCATGAAGATGGTGAAGAACATGTGGAAAATGTATTATTTCATGATGAACCATTGGATCCCGATAACGTCTATTCGGTTGCCACAGCGGATACATTTACCTTTGGCCGGCTGCTGCCGGAAATTGCCAAATCGGAAACAAAACAATATATGCTGCCTGAGTTTTTGCGTGATATATTGGCTGATACACTGCGCAGGACATTCTCTTCATAGAAGGTAGCGAGGGTGTTTAAGAGACGCCTCAATGCTGTGACACTGTGTTGTTCAACTGCATACATTATTAATGTACAGTTTGAAGGAGGCAGTGTGATTCATGATAACCGTAAATCCATTAGAAGTGGAAGGAATGCATTTTACAGCTATTAAGGTAGAACTTCCCAAAACCAATTTGCTGATGATTACCAATGAAGTCGGCTACATTATGTGTGCTGCATTGGATGTGGATGTGTTAAATGAAAAGCTCAAACACAGAAAGGTCATTGCCGGCAGAGCTTCAGGCGTAAGAACAATTGATGAATTATTACATGCCCCATTGGAAAAAGTCACGGAAGCTTCAAAAGCTTATGGATGGGAAGAAGGGATGTCCGGAAAAGAAGCGCTGCTGAAAATCGCCTGATATGCATAACATCCTTCAGTGAATGCATTTTATGTGGGGAACATAACAATATATTGGATGATCTAACAGAAAATAATGCGTTATCAAAAGTAATAAATATATTGCATGGGTAATTTGCAGTTATTTTGTTCTTCTGCTGAAAGACTGCATACAGTAAAGTGTGCTGGCTAATGAAGGATCACGACAGATGAATAACGAATTAAAAAATAATAATTTCCCTTCTAGCCCCCTTAAAACAAGCATACTTTTGTTTTAAGGGGGTTTTTGAATTGAGAATTAAAAAACGCTATCGTAAGAAATTTGCATCACCTCCGGGGAAAAATATTTTTATTATTACGCTGATTGTTTTTGCTGTTTTCAGTGGACTGAGTATTTGGATTGTTGATAAGGGAATTAGACCGGCTTTAATGGATATTGCAGAAACCAAAATAGACGAAATTGCTACACGGGCGATTAATCAAGCTGTACGTTTTGCGGAAGGATACGATTTTTCGGAAGTTCTGGAAATTACGTATAATGAGGATGGAAATGTAGCGACATATAATCATAACCCGGCAATTGTCAGTGAAATAAACAGAGTAGCAACAGACAGGGTGGAGGAGTTTTTCCTGAACGTCAATCGGGGTGACCCGATTACATATGATTATTCTCTTCATGAACCATATGATTATGGAGAGGGAGCCGGGGACAGAGCAATGCAGGATCCCACTCTTGTCGAAATACCTCTGGGACAAGTGACAGGCAATACGGTTTTGGCCAATTTAGGTCCAAGGGTACCTGTAAACCTTGAACTGGTTGGTAATGTAAAAACAAACATTGTTCGTGAAACTGAGCCGCTCGGCATTAATGGATCCTGGGTGTCGCTTTATGTTCATGTAGAGTCTGATGTACAGATTATAATCCCATTTTCATCTGAGGTAACTACTGTCCATACAGAAATTTACATTGACGGCGGTGCCATTATGGGGGATGTTCCTGAATTTTACAGTGGCGATGGCGATGACCCGTCAATAGCCATTCCAAGTGAAGAATTTTCAGATGAAAACGGGCAGATTGAATAAGAGATATACTGGGACAGTAATATATTAGTTTGCCCCAAAGCAACAGGTAAAACAGATACTTATGAGGAACATTTCTTGCATCGGTAAATGGAAAATAAATATGATCAGCTTTTATTTTGTTTTTATGTGGACTCAGTTGAAGCATATCATTATGGTTTGAGATACTCCCGGCTACCCATATCGCCGGGAGTATTTTTTACTGAAGAAATAATAAAATGATTTTACCTTTTCCCAGTTAACGAAATAAATACCCTCTTAAAAAAGTTAAATATTATTTGACAATAGGGATTTCTGCCTTTATAATACAAGCATAAATATCTGAAAAAAAGAAATTTTGGAATTCCACTTTACAGCAAGACATATATATAGTTGTAAAGGGGGAGAAAAGGAGGTCTACACATGGAAATGCGTTCTCAATGGGGGACAAGAGCAGGTTTTATCTTAGCTGCAATGGGATCGGCCATAGGATTGGGAAATATTTGGCGTTTTCCGGCAGTGGCGTATGAAAATGGGGGAGGAGCATTCTTTATTCCCTATTTATTCGCATTATTGACAGCAGGTATTCCCATTCTTATTCTGGAATTTACCATGGGTCAGAAGTACCGGGGTTCGGCACCTTTGACTTTTCGGAAAATGAATAAGAATACCGAATTCATTGGCTGGTGGATGGTACTGGTAGCATTTGTTATTTCAACATACTACTCGGTTATTATTGCCTGGGCGATGTCGTATTCTGTATTCTCGTTTAATTTAAGCTGGGGAGCGGATACGGAAGGATTTTTATTTGGTGATTATTTGAATCTCGCTGAAGCGGAAGGTCAGGTTGGAAGTTTTGTTCCAGGAGTACTTATACCATTAATTCTTGTTTGGATTATTGTTTTAGGAGTTTTGTTTAAAGGGGTTAAAAAGGGTATTGAAGTGGCGAACCGGATTTTTATTCCTTTATTGGCCGTAATTTTCTTAATTATCGTTATTCGGGCTGTTACACTTCCTGGAGCGATGGAAGGTCTGAATGCATTTTTTGCACCTGATTTCAGTCAGATCATGTCGGCTGATGTCTGGGTGGCTGCCTACGGACAAATATTCTTCAGTTTGTCCATTGCATTTGCGATTATGATTACCTATTCCAGTTATTTGGGTAAAAAATCGGATATTACCAATAACGCTTTTATTGTTGGTTTTGGTAACTCAAGCTTTGAACTTTTAGCAGGTATTGGCGTATTTGCGGTACTTGGGTTTATGGCAGTGCAGGCAGCAGTGCCGATTGATGAAGTAGTAGCAGGCGGGGTAGGTTTGGCCTTCGTGGTATTCCCGGCTATCATTAATGAATTTCCGGGATTAAATAGCCTGTTTGGTTTCCTTTTCTTTGCTTCACTTGTCCTAGCGGGTTTATCATCGCTTATATCCATTACGGAAACCTATGTTGCTGGGCTGGTTGATAAATTTAATATCAGCAGAGCTAAGGCAGTAATGTTTGGTGGCGGAGCAGCAGCACTTATTTCCCTGTTATATGCTACTCAGGGCGGTTTGTTTTTCCTGGATGCAGCAGATTACTTCATCAACCAGTTTGGTGTAGCACTGCTCGGTCTGGTGGAAGTAATTCTGATCGCATGGATACTGCGTCAAGTGAAAAACTTGCGTACCCATGCAGATGAAATTTCCGACATTCGTCTTGGCCCTTGGTGGACAGTAACGATTGCCGGGATTACTCCTGTTGTGCTCGGTTATATGATGATTGACCTGTTCAGGCAGAATCTGATGAGACAGTTTGATACACCTACCGGGAATTATGAAGGCTATTCCGATACATTCATTCTCTGGGGAGGATGGGGAGTTGCCATCGCAGCTCTAGTAATAGGAATTGTGATGACTCTGTTTAAATGGAGAAATGACCCACAAAGTAAAAGTGAATCAAAATCAGAGGAGGCACAATGATATGAGTGGTGCAGCCATAGTTGTTATGATTATTGGTGTGATCATTATATGGGGCGGATTTGGAGCAAGCATTTGGCACGCTTTAAAAAAGCGCTAAGCATAAGCTAATCAGGTTCATAACCTCAAATATAAGGAAGAGTGCTTCACATTCACGTGAAGCCTCTTCCTTTTAATTTTCCATCCGCTCCCATTTTCGTAAATAAGGGTACGGGTCAAACGACCAATCTGAACGTCCATTATCTTTATACATGCCGTAATGGAGATGCGGCGGGAATTTCCCTGAAGTTCCCGGCGGGCCGTAACCGGTGGATCCTACACTGCCAAGCACGTCACCAGGCTTTACTACCTGGCCGATTTCCACACCATCTTCGTAGCCGCTCATGTGGGCATAGTAATGATAAATATTGAAAATGTCACGGATGCCAATTCGCCATCCCCCGTATAGATTCCAGCCCATCATTTCAATAACACCATATGTTGTCGATTTAACCGGGGTGCCATAATCGGCAAAAATATCTGTCCCTTCATGGATGCGCAAGCCGCCAAATCCGCGCCGGTCTCCCCACGTATTGTGGTAGGTATAGTTATATTCGGTTGCCAGAGGAAAAGAACGGTCTGTGAGATTAATATCCTGGAATGTATGAAAAACTTTTGCCGTATTCATAATGGTTTGTACCGTTAAATCCCGCTTATAATGATTAAATAAAGCAATCTTTATTTCATCTCTTGTGTTGCCGTATTCCAATAAAATCTGAGCCATAGTATATAAGACATCTTCTGGATCATCAGGGTCGGCATGACCATTGCCGCTTCCGTCTTTTCCGACTCCATCATGGACCGTTATCACATGCTCTTCTGTCAGCCTGGAAATGTTACCTGGTCCAAACCAGCTCTCAGGCTCAATTTCTATATTTATTAATTCTTCATCTTCATCTTTTTTTATATTCCGTTCATAATTTTCAATAGCAGCAAAATAATACCATGGTATTTGTGTCAATGCTTCCGTTTTTTTAAATAAAGCCATTCTCTGCTCATGAACCGATGCCTCATTTTCCTCCGCAATTGCCTTTTCAGAGGAAACAGCCGAGGAAAAGAACATGGCTAGCAGTATGGGGAAAATGACCATATATTTTGTAGGATTCATATGTTTCACCCTTTGTTTGTTGTAACAATACGTAGCTTTTGCAACATAGGATTGCTTTATAAGTGGCACTTTATTCCACAAAAACATGGAATAACGAAAGAACTGCAAGAAAATAGTTCTTTCGTTAATAAACAGGCATGTTTGTATAAAAAATCCTGCCAGCTAGTCAGTGTTTATTTTACATAGAGCACTGTGTTTATTCATCACCTTGGGGCGACGTTTTCATCTCTTCGACAATTTTATCAATGGTATTCTGGTAGTTTGGTCGGGTCGTTTCGGAAATATGCAGACTCTGTATATCAGGAATTAATGAAGGGTTATCGGACACTACAATATCAAAGTATCTTGGCATCACGGATTCTGCTGTTTTCCTGGCAATTTCCGCTGCATTATTTTCATCCATGCCATCATCAATTTCATACGCAATCAAAACTTCATCGCCCGTCACAAGCGTGGCAACTTGATTAAATGCTTCATTGCGCAAAATAATGCGTGTAATCATACTCGCCATTTCATTCCTGTCCATAGTCACTACCCGGTCATCATCCTGATTTCGATCAAATTGTTCCTGTGTATAATGAACGTATCCCAACTGGTCATTTATCTCCTGGTCACCTGGTGTCTGGTGCTCCTCTCTTTCGGGGTTAAGTTCATTAACACGCTGTTCCCTTTCATCCAATGTATTATTGGTTCTGTCACAACCGGCAATGATGAACAGCATAATAAATATCGCTATGTTTATCTTCTTCATCTGTTTCATCCTTTTCCAAGTATTTTCTCTGTTAGCTTATGTTTTTCCGCAAAATTCATACGGAAAATAATTGGCTTTCCAAACCACGAATATAAGCACATAGAAGGCAAATAGAGCAGAATATTAGGTAAATATCCTCAGCAGAGACAGCTGGAAAAGAAATGGATAAACATGTCTTTAATTTGAGCTTATAGAAGTCAAAATTAAATTAGATATTGTCAGCAGAATATTTTCCATTGAAGAAAATGGAGATGGCTTTCAGACAGGTCAATTTATGCTTTGCTGTATCCGCCCAGGTACAAGTTGTTATGTCTGACGATAAAGCTGAAAATGTCTGGTTTTTCGTGACAGGTATATGGTAAACTAGATGCAGCAAGCGGGGGTGATAAGCATGATTGAATTACAGGGGAAACAATATGACCTCATCGAAAATATAAAAGACGGATTTCAGAAAGAAGCAATTGAGGAGCGTTATTCCGAAGTGCTGGCAAAATATGATTATATTGTAGGGGATTGGGGTTACGACCAATTGCGGCTCAAAGGCTTTTACCGTGATGATCATAAAAAAGCGCCAATCGATTCAAAAATCGGTGCATTGGATGATTATTTATATGAATACTGTAATTTTGGGTGTGCTTATTTTGTAATTAAAAAAAAGGTTTAATTTATACAAGGGCAGCAGGCACGACTGCTACCCTTCATCAAATTCTTCGTGCTGCGGATGGACATCCCCGGATTCATCATGAATGATATGTGCTCCGGGTGTTTGACGCGGCAGATCCTCATGCATTTCTTTATAAGGATACACAAATGCACTTTCGCGCCGCTGCCCTTTTTCCCATGGGGTGGATTTGTTGTAAACAGGCTCTTCCTGGTCAATAGGAGATCCAAAAGAACCTTCCGGAAACTCTTCCGGTATGATGCTGTTTTTCAAATCATGCACATTGGAAAAATCAGAGAACTTCTTCACATTTCTGCGAGACATATTCCCACACCCTTTCTCCCATTAGCATAACCAATGAAGAAAGGAAATATAATGTCCATTAAATGGCGCTGATTCTATCTGTCACAACGTATATAACCTCTGAATTTTCTTTCCAGCATTTTACCGAGACGAAAAATCGCATTCTCATTCCCGACACTGCTCATCAGCTGAACAGCAATGGGCATATTATTTTGATCACGGCCAACAGGTATAGTCAAGGATGGCAATCCCCATACATTTGCATAAGCTACATATGGCATAAATTGCAAAAATGTCTTCCGAATTGAAAATATTTCCTGGAAAACCTTTCCGTGTTCCGGGGCACCAGTATGATAAACCGGAAAAATGAGTATTCGGTTATGCAAATAGTTGCGTATTTCCTGATCTCCTTTTGAAAGGATCCGCTGTATTTCCCGCATTCTGCTTTTGGAAGGTTTAAACAGTTTGGCACCTATGATCGCCCAGGACAGGTAAGGGTGAATCGCAGTATTTTGCGTCATTTTTTCTTTTGTGTATGCCTTAAATACATTGGAACGATCATTATTAAAGGCTTCCTTCTCCATCAATTTGCCTCCATCACTCGACATGATTTCCTGCCATAATAAAGCACTGTCTTCGAAATAAGGCGGCACACGCCGGTTTGTGAGAAAGGAATCGGTCAAAAAATCATGGATGTCTTCCAGAAATACTTTTGTATCTTCAGTTAAAGGATAATCCATATTGTCGGACAATATATCAATTTTAAAATTACTTAATATGCCAGCCTGCGTTTTCCGTGTTGACAGCAGTTGATAAAGAAGCTCCATGTCACGGACCGATTTACCCATAGGACCTGCACTCAGCATCCTTTTTTGCAGCTCGGTGCCTGCCTGGGGAAAATGCCCTTCCATTGAAATACTGTTCATGCCCGGTTTAAAACCGACTATACCATTAAAGTGACTAGGTAACCGGATGGAACCCCCAATATCGGACCCAAGCCCGGCAGCAGCTCCCCCGGCAGCAAGAAGGGCACCTTCACCGCCACTGGAGCCGCCTGCAGTACGGTTACTATCCCACGGATTGTTCGTTCTGCCATATAGTTTATTTTCCGTCTCCTGACAAAAACATAACGCAGGTGTATTCGTTTTTCCGAGAATGATTGCGCCGGCTGTTTTTAACCTGGAAACAGCTTCAGCATCTATCCGGGAAATCAGGTCATGGCGATATACAAGGCCTCCGGTTGTTTTCATGGAAGCAACATGAAAGGACTCTTTGATACTGATCGGCACACCAAATAAAGGGGAAGATGGTGTGGTTTTTTTTAGAATTTCATCCTTTTCTTTTGCTTCTTCCAGCGCTTTGGTAAATCTGGTTTCCACCATGGCGTTGAGGGAAGGATTGATTTTTTCAATATGCTCGATATAAGTAGTAACAGCCTCATAAACAGATACTTTTCCCTTTTTAATATAGGCTGCAATATCAGTTGCATCCATGGCGAGAATATCATTATTATGGGTTGGATGTATGCTCATTTTTAATCCCCCTGGAAATGTTACCTTTTTCTAAACTATACCATGATTGGCTGAAATATACATGCCAGATGTGGTATAATAGCACTAGAGCAAGTTGATGGAGGTACCAATATGTATTTTGTTGACAGAAGTAAAATTGAAGAGACACTTATATTTATAGAGGAAATTTTAGAGCAAGTAAAGGGAAAATCATTTTCATCCTTTCTGGATAATCTGGCTCTGGAACGTGCGGTGCACCTGCTAATTGAAAGTATACTTGATGTCGGCAATATGATGATTGACGGGTTTATTATGCGTGACCCGGGCAGTTATGAGGATATCATTGATATATTAATTGATGAAAAAGTCCTTCCTGAAGAAGAAGAAGAAGCTTATAAGCATTTTATACAACTGAGGAAAATGCTGGTGAATGACTATACGGCAGTAGATCATGTGTTTTTGGGAAAAGCACTGTCAAAGCATCAAACTGTACTGAAGACATTCAGTATGCATATCCGTGATTATTTGAATAATGAGCTGGGAGTAGCAAATGCATTTTCAAAACAGATATGAAGGTGAGAGGAATGAAAAAAATTACTTCCACAAAGCAAAAGCTGTTAAATAAGCTTAAAAAAGATGGGGTTTGCACGATAGGTAAAATCATGGAGGGTTTCACGATAACGGAAATCGCGGTAAGAAAACATATTCATGAGCTGGAGCAACAGGGATTTATTAAAAAGAATACAGTAAAACAGGAACTGGGCCGTCCTTATTTTACCTATGAACTTACTGAAAAGGGCCATAGCACGTTTCCAAATCAGTACGCACAATTGCCGCTGGAGCTTTTGCAGGATCTGGAGGAGCTTCAGGGTAAAGAAGCAGTCAATTCCCTTTTGTCCAAACGGCTGGAAAGAGAGAAGGGCGAAATGGAAAAATTGGTCGGGCAAGACAATTTTGAAGAGAAAATAAGCAAGGTAGCGAATATCCAAAATCAGAAAGGATATATGGTTGAACTCGAGCAATCCGATGATGGCAAATATATTATTACAAACTATAATTGTCCGATTGCCAATATTGCCAGTACTTATAATCAGGTTTGCGTGAATGAAAAAAAGATATTTGAAGGAGTTTTTCCCGCCAGTGAGGTTATTTCCGAGTCGTTAATTACGAAAGGGCATAATTTCTGCAGATGGGTTATTAAAAAACCAGAAGGAATGCATTGATCTTCCTTTTGGTTTTTTTGGCAGGTAAGAAAATGCAAACTAAAACTTTCTTACCTGCATAAGTGCAACTAAGGCTTCGGCTATCAGGGATATAATAACCATGGTAGTTGTCCAAACTCGTTTCTCCCATAGACTGGCAGGAAATCAACTTTTTAATAATGATAAAAATGAAAAAGACGTGAAAATGAGGGATAAGTGTTGAAATATAAAGGATATTTAATCGATTTGGATGGAACGATGTACCGCGGCAGTGAGCCAATTAAATCAGCAAGGGATTTTGTGAAAAAATTACATAAAAATGGAACTCCATATATGTTTATCACGAATAATTCCTCAAGGTCCCAGAAGGATATTTCGCAAAAACTGAATGATATGGGAGTGCCTGCCACACAGGAGCAGGTGGTCACTTCCAGTGTAGCAGCAGCGATGTATTTAAAGGGTTTAAATCAGGGGGCCAGTTGTTATCTGCTCGGGGAGAAAGGGCTCCATGAGGCGCTGGAAGATGGAGGTTTTAGTATTACAGATGACGATAATTGCGATTTTGTCGTAATGGGGATCGACAGGCATATTACATACGAAAAATATGCTAAAGCCTGCCTGGCTATAAGAAAAGGCGCTGCTTTTATTGTAACGAACAGTGATACAGCAATACCTACGGAAAGGGGACTTTTGCCGGGGAATGGAGCCTTATCTTCCGTGATTGCTGTGAGTACAGGAGTAGAACCAATTGCAGTAGGGAAACCAGAGCCTGTTATTATGGAAGCTGCTTTAAGCAAATTAGGCCTGGAAAAGACGGATATAGCGATGATTGGAGATAATTACCATACAGACATCCGTGCAGGGATCAATGCGGGGATAGATACAATTATGGTATTTACCGGAGTGACCCGGAAGGAAGAACTGCCGGGACTGGAGAAAAAGCCGACCCATCATGTGGCTGACTTGCGTGAATGGATGGCGTTTATTTGAGTGAATATAGTTTTTAATTTTTCCGGGCAGCAGCTGAGCTATAAAACAGATGCACATAGCTAAGTGACACTCATCTAGTCGATGGTAACTGAGGGAAAGGAAGGACTGCCTGCTAAAAAAGACATGCTCCCAAAATACAAGGGACATGTCTTTTATTTTAGCAAACTAATCATCCAGCAGGGCATCATCCGCCGTAGCATGAGCGAGCCTGCTTGATGCTGCTGCAGCAATGGCACCGACAATATCATCGAGAAATGTATGCACTTCACCGCTGGATTTGTCATTTAACCGTTTGAGTATGCCTGGCTTTTGTTTATCAATATAACCATAATTTGTCATTCCGATGGAACCGTACACATTTACAATGGATAATGCAATAACTTCATCAATGCCATAGAGGCTTTCATCCGTATCAATTGTTTTTTGCAGGGGCTGATCCAGCTTTTGCTGCTCTGCCAGTACATCCAGCTGAATCCCTGTCAATATTGCATTTTGCACCTCGCGTTTGGTAAGAACACGTTCCACATTATATCTGCAGTCTTCCATTTTCAGTTCGTCATGGTACTTGGATTGCAGGTAAAATACAAGTTCTGCAATATCATCCAAGCCAACTCCCCGGTCGGCCAGCCATTTTCTTGCCTGTTGTTCCAATTCACTTTGATTCGTATTTTTTTCCATAAAATCACCTCTCATTTAAAATTTCAGTTAAAAATAAACATCATTACTCATACATTATTAGTAATGTGATTTAAAGGGGGAATCGATTTGCCTTTTCGAAATATGCTTCTTTCACATTACGAGATTCAGACAGAGGAAAAACGGCAGATTAATGGAAAAGAGGGATATAAACAGTCTGAATATATTTATTTTATCATTCCGGCAGACAATAGAGAAGTCTTATACATGGAACAGGCTGCTTTGGCCTATTTTTTAACGGAAAACCAATATGATCAGACGGCAGTTCCAATTCAAAATGTGCATGGCGACTGGTTTACTGCCCACCAGGAGAGAACGTATATGGTGATCCGGGCTAACCGGTATTCCCGGGTATCGGAAGCCACTCCCGGTGAAACACTTGCCCATTTTCATCAGACAGGTTCCAATTATCATTATGAACCACAGCATGTCTCCAGCTATGGACAGTGGAAAGAATTGTGGATCCATAAACTAACCCAATTTGAACATGGGGTGACGGAGGAGGCAATGCAACGTTCTTCTCCATTAAATTTACTGGTTATGGACAGTTTACCATACATCATTGGGATAAGTGAAAATGCCATCCAGTTTTTGCAGGAAAGCGAAAAGGACTATCGCTTTCATGAATCAGATGAAGGTACGGTCGCCTTCAGCAGATATGTTAACCAGCTGCACCAGCCATTCATTTGGACACATGATTTAGTGTACGATCACCCGGTAAGAGATGTGGCTGAATCTATACGTTACAGCATAACACATAACAAAAATAAAGAAAATATTCATCAGTTTTTGCGCGATTACCAGTCTGTCCGTCCTTTATCAGTTTTCAGCTGGCGGTTGCTGTATGCCAGGCTTTTGTTTCCCATTCATTTTTTTGATGCAGTCTACGCTCCCAGTTCAGGGGATGAGGAAAAAAAATATACGCAATTTAAATACCTTCTGGAACAGCAGGATAGATATGAAAAAACACTCAAAACCTTTTTTGCAGATGCAGGTATTGAAAGGGAAACATTGGATATTCCGGAACTGCACTGGTTGTAATTTTCCTCCATGGCAATCTTGTAAAACTTGCAATGATGTCATCACGAACACTATGGTACACTAAGTGTAACAGCAAAAGTGATTGGAGGAAAAGAAATGGCAAAACCGCGCATTTATATTACCAGGAAAATCCCGGATAAACTATTAGACCCCTATAATGAAAAATTTGATTTTCGTATGTGGGAAAAAGAAGATGAGGCTGTGCCCAGGGAGGTGCTGAAAAAAGAAGCCAGGCAGGCAGACGGTTTATTATGTGTACTCACGGATCAAATTGATGAAGATTTGCTCAAGCGGGCCCCTGACTTAAAAATCGTTGCCAACATGGCGGTAGGTTACGATAATATTGATGTGGATGCAGCCGGAAAATATGGCGTCATTATTACAAATACACCGGATGTGCTCACAGAGACAACCGCAGACCTCGGGTTTGCCCTATTGATGGCTGCGGCAAGAAGAATGATAGAGGCAAATCAGTATATAAGAAAAGATGAATGGAAAAACTGGTCTCCTTATTTACTTGCCGGTTCTGATATTCATCATAAAACGATAGGCATAGCTGGTATGGGCAGGATCGGAAAGGCTATTGCCAGACGTGCGAAAGGTTTTGGCATGTCTGTAGTGTATTACAACCGGTCGCGTAAGCCTGAAGCTGAGAAAGAATTACAGGCAGTCTATGCTGATTTTGAGACACTGCTGGCGAAATCGGATTTTGTCGTTTCGGTCCTTCCGTTAACAGCAGATACGAAGCACAAATTTAATGCCGAGGTATTTAAAAAAATGAAAAACTCCGCTATTTTTATCAACATTTCCCGTGGCGGGGTAGTGAACGAAACAGATTTAGCAGAAGCTATAAGGACAAAGCAAATCAAAGGAGCAGGCCTGGATGTATTTGAAAATGAACCCATTGCTGCAAATCATCCTTTTATGCAGCTGGAAGAAATCGTCTGTATGCCGCATATAGGTTCAGCCAGTGAGGAAACAAGATCTGCGATGCTGAACCTTTGTCTGGAGAATATCGGTGGCTTTTTTACAGGGAGAGGTCCTAAAACACCGGTGGAGTATTAGGGCAGTGAACAGATAATGAAAATGAGGCTGGCGCAAAAACTGCACACAGCCTCATTGTATATGTTTATGTTTTTAAAATACCTGTTCGATTTCCGTTACTCCAGGAACTTCAGTCATCAAGGCACGCTCAATGCCGGCCTTTAATGTAATGGTTGAACTCGGGCAGTTTCCGCAAGCTCCCATCAAGCGAAGAAGCACAATGCCATCTTCATCAACATCGACCAGTTCCACATCTCCACCATCACGAAGTAAGAATGGGCGCAGCTTGTTCAATACTTCTTGTACTTGCTCTTGCATCATCCATCTTCTCCTTTCTTATCTCTTATTATAGAACGAATACAGATAAAAATCTATCCATTTACAAATATTTTCTCCATCAATTACTTTTATTTTATCTTTTCACAAAGATTTTGTAAAATAAAAGAAACCATCATTTTAAAGAAAGGTTATCTTGTAAAGAATAAAAAATGATTATATGGAAGAAAGCAGATGATGCACTGTTTTAAGGAACCTGATTTAAAGAATACGTATGAGCCGGCTCAGACTGCTGCTGGAAAGAATAAGTGATGGGCCGGTGCCGGCTGAATTGGCGGTATAGAACTGCCGCGGCAGGTAGAAAAACATCAGAATTTTATAGAAAAAATAACCAAAGATGTGATGTTTTATCCCATTGTATTCGAAAATAGGAAATGTCGACTACGGGATCTCACATTTGAGAAATAATTTATGAGAAACTTGATCAACTAGGATAGAGTTGCAAGCGTAAAGAATTGAGGACAAATAATGGATATACCTTTTGTAAAAATGCATGGAACTGGGAACAGCTACATTTTTGTAAATGCATTTCGTGTAACACTGGCAGCACCGCGGCTTCCTGCTATCGCCAAAGAAATTTCCAATGTTCATACAGGTATTGGATCCGATGGCCTTATTCTCATTCAGCCCAGTGAAAACGCGGATGTGGGCATGCGAATTTTTAACAGGGACGGCACGGAAGGAAAAACATGTGGAAACGGACTCCGCTGTACAGCAAAATATGCCTATGAAAATGGTTTGGTTTCCGGAAAAACGTTCAGTATAGAAACAAAAGCAAATGTGGCGGAAGCTTCAGTCACAGTGGAAAATGACAAAGTAAATATGGTAACCATTAATATGGGCAAGCCGTTTCTGCGCAGGCCGGAAATCCCGATGATGGGAGAGGATTCACCTCATGTTATTAACGAAACATTTATAGTGGCTGACGAAAAACTGAAGCTGACCGCTGTTTCAATGGGAAACCCGCACGCTGTATTTTTCGTTGACAATATAGAAGATGCACCAATTAAGTCACTTGGGCCGGCGATTGAAAAAGACCGCCGTTTTCCTGAGGGAGTAAACGTGGGGTTCGCTGAGGTTTCTGCCAATAACACTATAAATCTTAAAGTATGGGAGCGCGGGTCAGGCTTCACAGCGGCGTGTGGATCAGGGGCTTGTGCAGCAGTGGTCGCTGCTTCATTAAACGGCTATACAGATGAAAAGAAGCCTGCTGCCGTTCACTTGCAGGGCGGCAATTTAACGATCACTTGGGATGAAAAAGCCGATGTGCTTATGACAGGCGGTGCAGAAATAATCGCCAAAGGTGTTTATTCATTGCCCTCATAAAGCTAAATGGTTGATTGATTGCAACAGCAAAGGTATACTATAATTATTATAAAGAGAGAAGTACTTGCTCGGAAAAATTGAATTAAATTCTTGGATAGGAGGGTCCTAGTCATGACCATTACTATTACGGATAATGCAAGCAGGCAAATTCAGGAAATGATGAAAGACGAGTCAGAAGGCGCCCGCCTGCGCTTTGGAATAGAGGGCGGCGGCTGCAGCGGATTATCCTATAAATTAGGTTTTGAGTATGATTTTAACGATGAACTGGAAACGTTGGATGAAATTAATGACATTCCGGTTGTCCTAAATAACCAGGATATTCCCATTATTGAAGGCACAACCATAGATTTTAAAGAAAACATGATGGGCGGCGGGTTCAGCATAGATAACCCAAATGCCATTGTATCATGCGGGTGCGGATCTTCATTCAGAACTAAGAATAAAGCAGGTGCACCCGGGGATTGTTAACGGATCAAGCTGGAGCGGAGGTAATCGTTCCAGCTTTTCTTATCGTTTTTTTTACAAGATATAACAGGAGGAAAAATGGATGAGCGAAATATCCGAGCGGCATAAACAATTAATAGACAGTAAAGAATTATGTGTAGCGAAAGTTCCGTTTTTTAATCATTTGAGTACAGAGGAAATGCTTGAAATTGTTATGGTGAGCAGACACTTGAATTTTAAAAAAGGGGAAATTATATTTAGTGAGGGAAATCCTCTTGAGTATTTGTATATTGTGCACCTTGGCAGGGTAAAAAATTATCAGCTGTTTGAGTCAGGCAAAGAGCAGCTCCTGCGCATATTGGAACCTGGTGAATTCATGGGGGAACTTGCCCTGTTTACAGAAAAAAAACTGGACAGCTACGCAGAGGCAATGGAAAAAACACAAATCTGTGCCATTCATCGGGATGACATGCAAAAATTGATGCAGACGCATCCTTCCATTGCCGTGAAAATTCTGGAGCAGTTCAGCAACCGGCTGGATGAAACGGAGCGGTTGGTCGGCCAGCTCAGTGCAAAAGATGTGGAAATGAGAACTGCCGGTTACTTACTGCGGCTTTCCGAAGAGAAGGAGTCACCGGAAATTATCCTTCCAATGAGCAAAAAGGATTTGGCATCCTATTTAGGCACTACCCAGGAAACAATCAGCAGAAGATTATCCAATTTCCAGACAAACGGCTGGATTGAGCAAAAGGGCCATCGAAATATAACAATATTGGATAAGGAAGCACTTTCAGAACTGGCGGCAGGTTAACTTGGTGAATCCTTAATCCTTCCCGTCAAATTGAAATAATAACCGATTTGCCAAATTAAAAACGAGGCAGAGCTCAATGTACTCTGCCTCGCTTCACGGGCCGGACCACGTCCTGATATCTCCATGTCTCCCTAAAACATCGCCGTGGAATGCTTTGGCTGTATTCTCGCTTTCGGATCAATATACTGTTTGGCATTATTAATAGCTGTTGGTCCTTCCCCAAAACCGGTGGCGATCAGTTTCACTTTACCTTCATAAGTGGTAATATCTCCTGCTGCATAAATTCCCGGAATGTTTGTTTCCATTTTCGTATTGACGACAATGCTGTTCTTCTCTATCTCGAGTCCCCAGTCTTTGATTGGTCCCAGTGTGGAAACAAATCCATAGTTGCATAAAATGGAGTCCACATCCAGCTCTATTTTCTTATCGCCTTTAACTTCTTCCAGAATGATTTGATCGATCCTGTTGCTTGTAACGATATCTGTTGGCACATAAGGCGTGAGCACATCCACTGAGGAGTTCATCAGTTTTTCCACACTATGTTCGTGTGCGCGGAACTTGTCCCTGCGGTGCACAAGGGTTACTTGATTGGCTATCGGCTCAAGCATCAGCGCCCAATCCACAGCAGAGTCACCGCCGCCAAGCAGCACAATATTCTGGTCCTTATACTGATTCATATCATTTACATGGTAATGGAGATTAACGCCCTCAAACTCGTCACAGCCTTCAATTCCTAGCCGGCGCGGCTGAAATGCTCCATTTCCTGCTGTAATGATGATTGTCTTTGTGAAATGAGTTTCCTGCGTATTTGATGTCAATTTAAACGTATCATCTTCCAGTCGCTCCACTTTTTCAATAGCCTGCCCGAGCACAACAGTCGAATCAAAAATATTTAACTGTTCCTCGAGATTATCCACTAAATCCTGTGCACGTACCTTTGGAAAACCAGCAACATCATATATATATTTTTCCGGATAAAGGGCAGTTAATTGCCCGCCGGTGTGTGGTAAGCTTTCAATAATTTTCACACTTGCCTGGCGCATGCCGCCATAAAATGCTGTAAACAAGCCAGTAGGTCCAGCACCTATAATGGTGACGTCATATATTTTTTCGTCCATGGAATTACCTCCGCCCCAATCTTATGTTAAAAGTCCATCTCTTACATCGTATCACATTAGGCCGATATATGAATAATAATGTAGTTTACGGGAAATACACAAGTTTTAAATCCAGGGTTGAAAAATGACTTTAAAAAAGCTATGATAGTCTTTGGGTATGTTACAATTAGATAACAAAAATATAATAGTTGTATTACAATTTCTGGGGATTACGCAAATGCATTTCATTCAAAATACATTAACGGATATATACGTGAAAATGGTAACATATTACATTAAATTGGAAACTCAAACGAAAGTGGTGTCATCATGAATAGGCCAAATATTGTCATTTTAGGTGCCGGCTATGGCGGTATCATGACAACGATCAAACTTCAAAAGATGTTAAAATTGAACGAGGCCAATATAACACTTGTAAATATAAATGATTATCATTATCAAACAACCTGGCTGCATGAAAGTGCTGCGGGGACACTCCACCATGATCAAATAAGAATCCCGATCAGGAATATCATTAATCTGGATAAAATTAATTTTGTCCTTGATAAAGTAGTGTCCATCAAACCGGAAGAAAAAAAAGTCAAGCTTGAAACTAGTGAACTATCATATGATATTCTCGTAGTCGGTTTAGGGTTTGAAGCTGCCACATATGGCATTGAAGGTCTGGAAGAACATGCACTTACCATTGATAATATAAATAACGCAAGATTGGTAAGAGACCATCTGAATTATAATTTTGCCATGTATAACAAAGAGAATGAGTCAAATCAGGCCCGGCTGAACATTGTTGTAGGCGGAGGCGGCTTGACTGGGGTTGAATTTTTAGGCGAATTGGCAAATCGTATTCCGGAAATGTGCGAGGAATATGATATTGATAAAAACCTGGTAAGGATTATTAATATTGAAGCGGCACCTTCTATTCTACCCGGTTTTGATCCATTTCTTGTCGAATATGCCATAAATTCATTGGAAGCAAGAGGCGTGGAATTCATCACCAGAGCTAAATTAAAGGCGTGCAAACCGGGATGCATTGTATATGAAAGAGACGGGGAACAGTTCGAGCTTCCAACGATGAATACAATATGGGCTGCCGGTGTGCGTGCCAATTCCGTTGTGGAAGCATCAGGATTTGAAACAAACAGCGGCAAGGTAGAGGTTCGCCGGGATCTGCGAGCACCGGATTACGATGATGTGTTTGTCATAGGAGACTGCGCTTTGGTAAAAAACCCCAGCAGCGGAAATACTTGTCCTCCAACCGCACAAATGGCGGTACAGCAGGCGGCAACAGCCGCGGAAAATGTAAAAGCATTGGTTCATGATAAAAAGCTGGAAGAGTTCACACCAAAAGATTCCGGCACAGTAGCATCTTTGGGAAATAACGATGCGATAGGCATTTTTCTCAATAACCAGAAACTGCTTGGGTGGAAGGCAACCTTCATGAAAAAAATGATTGACAATCGATATTTATTTAAACTTGGGGGAGTCAATCTACTCATGAAAAATGGGAAATTCAACATATTTTATTAAGGATTTGTCAATATGGTGAAAAATATGCAAAGGCAGCAGTTTGCCTTTGCTTTTTTCTTTTTTTCATTTAAAATGAAAGCTGTAAGTAATGGAGAGGAGTTTCATCATTGATCCAATTATTTGTTTCGGTTTTACTTTATTTTGTTATATTCTTTGGTATCGCATTTATTTTAAATATGCTTTTAAGAACCACTTGGTTAATGTCTTATTTATATCCGGTTGTCGTACTTCTGATTGTGGACGATTTGCCTGTTACGGCATATTTTACCAATCCGATTTCTTCGATTTCAGAGGCTTTTTCCAGAATGGCGCAGATTACACTTGTCGATTGGGTCATCCTGGCATCCGGATTAGCCGGTACGATTGTATCAGGAATTGTTATTAAACTACTACGGAGAAGCGGTTATCGAATGTTTTAGCTAGTTTAATGAATAAAATTCTCTTAAAACGGGTATGATGACATCCAGTGAGGTGTTTACATGAATTTAAGGAATTTTATTCAAAGAACAATAATGCTAATGTTAATTACAGCTGCTCTTTACGTAACATTATCATCTATTTCCAATGTCTCATTTACACATATTGAAGCATGGGCACAGGAAACCGCAATAAGTACTGGAGCTCTGTCCGGTGAACGGGAAGTGCATAGACAGATAGCATTAAATGAAAAAAGACTTAATCATATGAAAGAAAATAAAAAGTTAATATCCAGTGAAGATATTGAAGGACCGCAAACACTGGAAGAAGCAGTTGCAATGGAGGAATATCCGAGCGCAACCGTGGTGGCCACCGGTTATACAGCCGGAGTGGAGTCCACCGGAAAATCACCAGATCATCCCCAATACGGAATTACTTTTTCCGGTGTTCAAGTTACCAGAGACTTGTATTCTACTATAGCAGCTGATCTGGATGTTTACCCAATAGGGACAGTTATGTATATCCCTGATTATGGTTATGGCGTGGTTGCTGATAAAGGCAGCGCCATTACTGGGAATAAAATTGACTTATATTACGAAACCGTAGAAGATGTGTTTTCCCAGTGGGGGAAAAAAGAACTTGATGTTTACATCGTGGAAATGGGCAATGGAAATTTAACAGAGGAAGAATTACTTGCATTAAATGAGGACGAGTCCATGCAGGTATTCAGGCAGCAAGTTATTGAAGAATATTAATCACAGTGGGTAATCCCGGTGATGGCAATTTTTAGCTATCCCGGGATTTTAAGTTGGCTGGTTGTATAAGTGGTACTAGCGTTTCATCATGTATGAACTTCTAAATACTGCAGAAAAAATTCAACCTTACGTACCATAAAACCTTTATTTTAATGCAGAGAAATCAGGGAATATTTTTAATGGAAAAAAGCGGGTGCAATAGAAACAAAGCATTGGCTATTCATCAATAAATTAAAGTAAATCAACATATAAAAAAAATCCTTCATCAGTATGAAGGAGGATATAGTTTTCCAAATTTAATATAACGGATATAGTAAAAAGGCAATCGCCACGCCGGTCAGCCCGCCGAAGAATACTTCAATTGGCTGATGGCCGAGCAGTTCTTTCAAATCCTGCCTGATTTCTTCTTCCTCTTTCTTATTCCAGTCCTTTGATGTTTCGACCAGCGTTTGAAAATCTTTCCTCAGCTGGTTCAGTACAACTGCCTGTTCACCGGCCTGTCTTCTCACACCGGAGGCGTCAAACATAATGATAACGGCGAAAACGACAGATATAGCAAACATGGTGGAGGTGACATCTTCCACAATACCCACCCCTGTGGAAAGAGCCGCTACAGCTGCCGAGTGACTGCTAGGCATGCCGCCGGTACTGAAAGCCAGTCCCGGTTTAAATTCTTTTGTAACAATAAACCGAAGTGGGATTTTAATTACCTGGGCAAAAACGATCGCAGACAATGCAGCCCAAAGCGGGAAATTGAGGAAAACTTCCATGGTATGCGACATCCTTCCTGCTGAATAACATTGATGTTATTTTATCATATTTGTGCAGGTAAAGCATGCTTATATGATGACAGATTAATTTAAATGTAAAAAAACTAAAGACCTCTTCTCAAGTGAGGCCTCTGTTTTGCAACATACGAATTATTTAAACCCGGGAAAGACTTGCTGAGATACGTCTGGCCGCGCCTGTCATGAACATGGCAGCCAGTCCGGCCATTGCTGCATCTTTTACAAGGAATGGAATCATACCTGCCCAAGCCAGCCCAAATGTGATTGGGATTTCCAGCCATAGATTCATGGCTGCATACATATAGCTTACGCCAATGGAGTAATTGAGAACCAGCCCAATAATTGATATGCCGAGATATCGGGGGAAGGATTCTTTTTTCATTTTGTCAGCGATCCAGCCAGTGAAAAAAGCAACAAAGATAAATGAAATGATAAAACCCCCGGTTGGGCTTACTAAAGCCATCGGACCTCCTGTTAAACCGGCAAAAACCGGTACTCCGGCTAACCCTACAAAAATGTATGTAATAATAGAAATGGTTCCCAGTTTCCTTCCCAGCATTAAACCTGCTAAAATGGCAAAAAAAGTTTGAAGTGAAAGCGGCACGCTTGCTCCGCCAATTGGAACTGCCAAAAACGGAAACCAGACAGTAATATTTGCACCGATAGTCATAAGACAGACAAATACTGCCCCATAAGTTAAATCAATTGCACGTAATTTTTTCAACGGTTTTTCCTCCTTACTGATTTGATCATAAAGGGAATTCCGGTTGTTGTCAACCTGTTATTTTATCGGTTAACAATAATTGCGGGCAGTGAAAACAGAGTATAATCACAAGCATTAAGGGAAGAGTATGTTCGGGAGAATATCACCTGCAAAGGGTTTTGGTGGGGTTTTCTGTATAAAACAGTCAATTAAAAGGGAAGGAATGTCTTAGAGATGTGGTCTCATGGACAAAAGGATCCAATGAAAAGCAAAAACTGTCGATGAGGTGTGGGCTCATGGACAAAAGTAGTCAGAAAAGTGGTGGAAGTGTCCTTGAGGAGTGGTCTCATGGACAAAAATCTCCAATGAAAAGGCAAAACTGTCCTTGAGGAGTGGTCTCATGGACAAAAACCTCCAATGAAAAGGCAAAACTGTCCTTGAGGAGTGGTCTCATGGACAAAAACCTCTAATGAAAAGGCAAAACTGTCCTTGAGGAGTGGTCTCATGGACAAAAGGATCTAATGAAAAGGCAAAACTGTCCTTGAGGAGTGGTCTCATGGATAAAAACCTCCAATGAAAAGCAAAAAACGTCGATGAGGTATGGTCTCATGGACAAAAGCCTCCAATGAAAAGCAAAAACTGTCCCTGAGAAGTAGTCCAGTGTACAAAAGTATCAAGGAAATAATTAAGGCGGTCTTTTTGTTATATGACGACTTCCGCGGAGAATAACCTATAGAGAGGCGATGATCGCCTCCCCGAAATTTATTTAATGGCAGCTTCCAGTGCAATTTCCATCATTTCATTAAAGGTGGTCTGTCTTTCTTCTGCTGTTGTTTCTTCCCCGGTTAAAATATGGTCGGAAACGGTAAGTACGGATAAAGCCTGGCGGTCAAATTTCTGTGCCAGCGTATAGAGGGCTGTTGTTTCCATTTCAATGGCCAGTACATTATATTTTGCCAGTAATTCATTTACCTCTTTTGCATTGTCGCGATAAAATGTATCGCTTGTAAATACATTTCCGACACGCAATTGCAGCCCTTTTTCTGTTCCTGATTCATAGGCCGCTTTCAATAAATCAAAATCGGCAAGTGGTGCATAATCAATGCTTCCGAAAATCAAACGGTTCATCTGGGAATCAGTAGTAGCACCTTGGGCGAGAATGACGTCCCGGACGCGGACATCCTTTTGAATTGCACCGCAAGTTCCTACACGAATCAGTTTTTTTACATCATAGCTTTGAATTAATTCGTTTACATAAATGGAAATAGACGGGACTCCCATTCCCGTTCCTTGAACGGATACTCTTTCACCTTTATAGGTTCCGGTAAAACCAAGCATGCCGCGAACGTTATTATATTGAGATACATCCTCCATAAAATTTTCTGCAATAAACTTTGCCCGAAGTGGGTCACCGGGCAGCAATATTTTATCAGCAATTTCTCCTTCTTTTGCGCCAATATGTACACTCATGTTTTATTCCTCCTTTTCAAAAATAAGTTATCATAAGACATGGCTAAAAACAAACGATTACCAAAGTTTTGGTCCATAGTTGTCGAAACTTCAACCATTTTATTTTAAAAAAGCTATTTTATTGTATATAATAGGTGTGGTTCAGTTATACACCAAGTTTTGTATGAAATTTGTAATAGCAGATAAAATTATTTGAAAAGGATGCGATTTTTATGAAGGAAAAAACGTATAAAATTACTGCAGATACAGGTGTGCACGCACGTCCGGCTACATTGCTGGTTAATAAAGCAGGCCAGTATGAGTCTGAACTGGAATTAACATATAAGGAGAAAACGGTAAATCTAAAATCCATCATGGGTGTCATGTCCCTTGGGATTCCTAAAGGGGCAGAAGTAAAAATTTCTGCAACAGGCGGAGATGAAGAAGACGCACTGGCTGGTGTGGATGCAGTCATTAAGGAACACCTTGGAGAATAAAGTAGTGCGGGAAGAAGGATAGGAAATAGAGCATATATTTCTTATGCTTCTTTTTTTATAGGTATTGATTCAGTGAAGGATGATAGATTTATTTATTAAGAAAACTGATAAAAAGGAAAATGGAATTAAATCGAGCAACAGACATCATGAAGGAGGGGAATTTATGGATGGACAAGTAAAACAGTATTTTTCCGATTTGGAAGCAGAAGAAAAAGACGTCCAATATGAGGCGTACAAAAATATTATTGCTGAAACGGAGAAAGAAGTGGATTGGGCTTATGAGGTTTGGAATCAGCTGCTGGAAGGTTTGAAGGACGGGGATAACCATAAGCGGTCCAGGGCAGCACAATTTCTGGCCCATTTGGCAATCAGTGATCCGGAAAAAAGAATCTTAAGTGATTTTCCGGCATTATGGAAAGTCACCTATGACGAAAAATTTGTCACGGCAAGACATGCATTAAACTCGGTTTGGCGGATCGGATTGGCAGGAGAGGAACAGCTGGATATAGTCCTGGAGCATCTTGACCATCGATTTAAAAATAGTATAAATGAAAAAAACTATACACTAATCCGCTTTGATATTATTCAGGGGCTAAGACATCTATATGATGCAGTGGAAAAGCCAAAGATCAAATATCTGGCACTGGATTTAATTGGCTTGGAAGAAAATCCTAAGTATAAAAAGAAGTATGCAGCTTTGTTCAGAAACACTTGATTCGTGTTAGACGGGATATAATTGAACAAAAAAGGAAGCATTTTTTCAAAATATATGGCTTAGTGAGGCTTAGTTCATTGTTCCTGCTCGCTCGATATACTTGTAATTACATGGTTATCGCAAATGGCTAACAATCATGCTGATCAGGTTGGTGCAACTTATTTTTTCCCGCCATCATCACGGATGGTAATAATAAAAAATCGCACATGACTGGGATCCATGGCGATTTTCACATACACTCAATAGTAGCTTTTCTTATAAATATTCTCTTCCAAGCCTTCCAGCTTCTGTAAGGCTGCCTGGTTAAAATCCGATTCTTTTTCCTGCAGCTTTTCTCTATATACCTGTACAGCTTGTTTTAAGGACGGCCCGTATTCGGGAATTTCCTCATTATATAAATGAACTGCCGGTTTTTTGACATTCATTTTTTCATGATGGGCAAGTGCTTTTCGTTCATGGAAAAATACCCCTTCGACTTGGCCGGGATTATGAATATCCCCTTGCAAGGGGTGCTTATAAACAGCAAGTACTTCAATTAAGTAGCGTTCCCCTCTGTCTTCTATTACTTCTCCTATGTAAGTCCCTGAATTATAATGTGCACGTACAATGTCGCCAATATTTACTTCTGCCATAAAAAACAATCCTCCTTAGCCTTATTGTGCCAAAAATGATGCAGATAAGCGAATAATACACATTAGTAAAGGTAAACCGTCCATCAAACACTTTCTTACAGCTCTCAGGGTTTTGCAGGATTGTAGCAGGGCAGAATTTTATCGAGCATTAGAGCACCTTTCATTCAATGCCTTTATAATATATATAAATTTTGATATACTGTTCGAAGAAGGATGTGAGTAAAAATGATGCCGTTTCTTTATTTTCCGGAAGATAAATCGGAGTATTTGCCGGCAATTATTGTATTAATCATCTTTACCATTTTAGCAGGCGTAGCAATGTACCTTTTTATTAAAAAGTCCAAAAAGGATGAACAGAAATTTAATGAAAAGTTTGATCAGCGAATAAAAGAAGCGGAAGATCAAAATTAGAGAAAAACCTCCTCCATTGAGAGGTTTTTTTGATTAGCATTTTCATAATTGCAGATACTACAGGAAAAGTACTTAAAAAGGAGAAAGAGGTATGCGTTTTATTTTTTTTCTCATTGTTCTTTTCCTGGTTTCCTGTCAGTCGGACGAGCAGACGGCAAGAACGGTGGAAATGTTTAATGCATCGGGGGATATGGTTGGTACTGCAAATTTATCGGAGCAGCCGGATGGAGTGCAAATTGAACTTCAACTGGAAGGGCTGGAGCCTGGTTTTCACGGCATCCATGTACATGAAAATCCGGTATGTGAGCCGCCGGACTTTACAAGTGCAGGCAATCATCTGAATCCGGAAGGCAATGAACATGGATTGATGCATCCGGATGGATCCCATCTTGGTGATTTGCCAAATATTGAAGCGGATGACGGAGGACTTGTGGAAGCAGAATTAATGCTGGCGACGGCTACCATGCTCGATGGCGCCAATTCTATTTTGTCGGGTGAAGGAAGTTCTTTAGTTATTCATTCAGGGCAGGATGATGGTGTCAGCCAGCCGGGCGGAGAGGCAGGCGAGCGGATTATCTGCGGCGAAATTTTGGCTGACCCCGACGCTGAAGATGAAGCAGATGATACACCGACAGATCCGACACAGTTTAATGAGGATCAGGGCGAGTAGTATAATTTAAGAAACTAAATTTAACAATAAGCTTCAAGCAAACTGCAGTTTTTAAAACTTAGGCGATTTGCCCCATGACGCCAAGGAAAACTCAAATTCCGATTATGAAAAATATAAACATTATTTATTAATAAGGAGCAATGGTTTAACAAGGCGATTATTTAATTAATCGTCTTTTTTTATTGCTTAGTTTTTGACTTGTGGATAATTTTTAGTATGGGAATAGCCACGTTCAGCTCCAGCGCCAGCGACTAACGGATTTCCTTCACCTCCGTACGATAAGTTAACATCAGCTCCTGTCGCCGCTGTGTTTCCTTTTCACTCTTCAAGCATTCACTAAGATTTTACCTTCGTAAAGTTAATTTTATCTATTCTCCTGCAGCTCAGCCCAGTCCAAGCGCTTGCGTTTTGTTTATAAAAAACGCAATACATTTTTGGTATTATGTTAGTATAAAGTGTAATGATATTGAAGAAAAGTAGCTGGTTATTGGGTATGTGATGGTTAACTTGTATTCAGTAATCGGTTGAAATGAGGCGAAGCAAAGTTGAAAATGACAAGCAGGATTCAAGAGGAATATAGAAAAAACAATAAGTTATTTTTTACTTTGAAAGCAGCATATTGACGATTTACTTTGCCGTACGGGTTATATTCATTTCTATTTCTGGATTGATGAGTTCTAGTTCCTTTTACTGCTGTTCCGGATGAATTATTTTTTGGTATGTTCTTTTCTGTGGGCTTATCTGATGTTGTTTACCTCATTGAAATGTCCGTTACTGGTTTAATTAAATGTTGGAATCGGGTCGTTGGAAAAAAGGAGGTATGTAAAACGGTGCTGGATCTTTTGTATATAATACTTTTTGTCGCTATTATTATAGTTATACCAATTGTTATAAGGAGAAGAAAAAAGGCAGGTGTTACTGGTATAAAAAGTGCGTTGACCTCCATTTGTTTTTTTCTTATCGCTACCATAAACCTGTTAGCTTATTGGCTGGATTTTATGGGTTTGTTAAGTTGGGCAATCACTGTTGTCCTGTTAATTGCTGCCGCTTATTTCACAAAATATTTTCCTGTTCCATACAACAGCGGTTAGAAGTTATCGATTAAAAACAAGGAGTGTTTAAAATGCCAACTTGTCAGAACTGTCATCATAAATGGAGCTGGAAGCAAACGTTTAAAAGGTCTTTTGCTTTTGCTTTTTCTGATGGAATGACATGCCCGTATTGTGAAGAAAAACAATATATGACATCGCGTGCTAGAAAGATAAGCACTGCCATTCCATTTTTCGTCCCTTTAATTATGCTTGGCAACCTTATCTTTGATCCTTCCTACTTTTTCTTAATTATGCTAATAAGCTTAATCCCAATCATTTTTGGGCTCTATCCCTTTATAATTAAACTATCCAACAAAGAGGAGCCACTTTGGTGACTTCTTTCAACGGTGTTGTTGAATAAAATACATAAAAAAGCCCAGATTGAAATCTGAGCTTTTCTATACTATTTCTACAGTTAGTTATACGCATGATGTTATTTTAATTAGATTATTTTTCCCGAGCCACTGCCACGGCACCGATTATTCTCTTAACCCCTTCTTCCACCATAGCTTTTGGACATCCTAAATTCATTCGCATGAATTGATCGCCTTCTTCCCCGTATTCAATCCCGGCATTGAGCCCTACTTTTGCCTTTTCAATCATAAATTTTTTCAATTCCTTATTGTCCATGTTTAATCCGCTGCAGTCGATCCAAAGCAGGTAAGTGCCTTCCGGGTTAACAACTTTTAATTCCGGGGTGTTTTTTGCAAATGTATCGATGACATAGTTTTTATTGTCATTGATGACAGACAGCAGCTCATCCAGCCAGTCGCCTCCATGCTTATAGGCAGCTTCAATGGCCGCATTTCCCATCGTGTTAAGCATATGAAATCCCTGTTTCCCTAAGTGTTCATTTAATTTTAATCGGAGATCCTTATTTTTTGTCACGATAAAAGAGGCCTGCAATCCGGCTAAATTAAAGGTTTTGGAAGGAGCCATCATTGTTATCGTGTTTTCCGCTATTTCCTCTGAAAGAGAAGCAATCGGGATATGTTTATTCCCCGGTAATACCAGGTCAGCATGAATTTCATCTGATATAATGAGTACATCATATTTTAAACAAAGTCGTGCCATCTCTTCCAGTTCCTCTTTTTTCCAAACACGTCCTACTGGATTGTGCGGAGAGCAGAGGATGAATGCTTTTACACCTGATTTTAGTTTTTTCTCAAAATCCTGAAAATCAATGGAGTAATATCCATCTTTATAAATAAGTTTGTTCTTCACCAGCTCACGCTCATGGCTTTCGGTCACTTTATAAAAAGGTCCGTATACTGGTGTTTGGACAAGTACTTTATCATTTGGTTCTGTAAATGCCTGTATGGCCATGTGCAGACTGGTTACTACGCCTGGGGAAAATGTCAGCCATTTTTGATCGATTTCCCATTGATGACGGTGTTTCAGCCAGTTAATAATTGCCGATTCCACATCATCGTCAATAATGGTATATCCGTAAATGCCATGCTCCGCCCGCTTGATAAGTGCATTGTTCACGGCTTCCGGTGCCTTGAAGTCCATATCGGCAACCCACATCGGCAATATGTCAGATGTCTGGAAAACCGGTTCCAGCATGTCCCATTTGACGGAGCGTGTATTTTTTCTATCATGTAATTCAGAAAATATACTCATTTATCCACCCTGCCTTTCTATTCTCTAGTCATTATACCAAATAAACGGATAAACATGCACGGTTGGAAGGATGGGAAAAAAGCAAAAAAAAAAAAGCAAAGCGTTATACGCCTTGCTTACAGGGGGAATACGAGAAAGTCTTACAGTTATAGTTATACCCCGGTAAACAAAATATAAACATATTTTTTAAAAGTTTTTTTAAAAACTTGAAACATAGACGGGGGAAGCTGTCGTTTTATAGAGGAAGGGCAGTTTGAAAGGGGGTTTCCATGTGGATGAAAAATTAATCCGCCGCGCCAAAGAAAAAGATGAATCAGCATTTGAAGAAATTATTGATACATATAAACCGGTTGTGGAACGGTTTGCTTTTCAATTCGGTATTAATCATACACATCTGGCAGATATTGTCCAGGAAACTTTTATTAAAATTTACCGGAAGCTGGATCAATACCACAGGGGAAAGTTTTCCACATGGATCTACCAGATTACGTTAAATACGACGAGAGATTTTTACCGGAAGCAAAAGAGAGAGCAGGCACTAATCCAAAAGTCAATGGAACAGGAGAAAGAAAATATTTCTGCCGGCTATTATTTTGAAAGAGAGGAACATGTTCTGCTGCATGAGTCGATACAGCAATTGGAACCGAAATATAAAGCGCCGTTGATATTATATTATTTTCACGATAAATCATATGAGGAAATTGGAGTTATTTTAAAAATAAAACTCTCTGCAGTCAAGACGAGGTTACACCGTGCGAAAAGAAAATTGAAAAAGATCTATGAAAATGAAATTGGAGAGGAGGGAATAGATATTGAGCGACAAAAAATTGGATGAATTACTCTCCGGATTAAAGCAGGATTATGAAAAAATGCCTGAGCAAGTGGATAAACAGACAATTATGCAGCGTATATTCATAAAAGAAAAAACGCCCCGCTTTCGAAAAGCAATGCCGCTTATTGCAGTTATCGCCGGTTTGTGTTTATTTATGCTCATTTCTCTCCCTTACGTTAATGAAAATGATCAGGCGGATACGAATCCGAACTACCTGGAAATGTATTATTTAAATGCGTTGGAGAATTTTAAGGAATCACTGGGACTGGAAGAGGTAGAAGAATTTTATCCAGTGAAACAGGCCGAAGCCGTTGTTGAGAACTATCATTCTTCCGCAGATTCAGCTGCCTATGAAACCGCAAAAAAAGAAATTGATTATTTATTGACAACTCCCGGGGAAATGGTAAAGGAAGCAAAAAGTAAGGGTGAATTTTTTGCTGACGATGAACAGTTTAATAATATAACATCCTATTTGGGTTCCTCATTTCAAGACTATTTTTCTGATCTGCTGGTGAAATATAGTATACAGCGGAAAGATCAGGATGAGATATTAAGTGCCCGAAATAATCCTGAAAACTATCAGGGTCCAAAGGAAATAAAGGATTTTCTTATCGTGCTGAAAGAGCAGGGCTTCAGGGTGTCCAGACGTGAAGGTGTTAATCAGTTATGGATACACACAGATTTTTCCTGGCAGCTTGAACAGAGTGAAGGGCTTTCCGGGAAAGAAGGTTATATGCATTATCTCGAGCTTATGGGTGATATCGCAGAAGAGGAAATTCCATGGCATGAAATGGATTCCATTCTATTGGAGATAGAGTATATCTATAATACTTATCCGGATGAACGGGAAACTATTTTTGAAAATACTGCTCTCCTTTCGCGAGCAGCTGAATACTTAAGAGTATATTTAAATTTAGCTGCAGTGTCGGAAAATGAAATAAAGCCGGAGGTGTTGCTGGAGGAATATAACAATTTCCTGGAAGCGCATGAAGATTCCCGTTTCTCGGAAATTATAAAAGCAAGGGCAGACTCATTGGAAAAAGAGTCTGGAAGCTATTTAAACCTTAATGTGGAGTTTGGGATATTATATCTCCTTTTTAATGAACAATTTGAAGGAATTACGTTTAATGATATTGTCAGTCTACATTATGATGACCGTTACCGTGCACAGGATATTCAGGACAATTATTTGGCGTATGCTGAAAAGGAAGATAAAAATTTACTTAAAAACCTTGAAGGTACAGAAATGGTGCTGTTATATAAATATGCATTTGAAAGAAGCAATGCAGCGCTTTATTCTACACTGTATGCAGGGGAGAGCAAATGGAAAGGATATGATACGGAAGAATTGCATGAAACATTGTTGGACGAAGCCTGGATGGATATTTTTGAACATGCAGGGTATATGGTAATGGAGGAGAATTCTGCGGGAGACCAGATTACTGTCAGTTTTATCATTAATAACGAAGCAGGCGCAAAAATGGAATGGGTAATGGAGGATGGAGCATGGAAATTGATTGATCAGTTGGTGGAAGATATCCCTCAAGTAGAGACGGGTTTTTAAGAATCTCCCAACAGAAAAAAGTAAGCCCTGTACAGCGTCAGAAATAACGAATAAAAGAAATCAGAGGGGAATTATTTTAAAAAGTTTAGAAGTATTCTATATTAAAACCACCAGTATTTTAATATTAAAACTAATAGCAGGATAAAAAAAGTAAGCATGTAAATTTTACATGCTTACTGTAAAACTATTATTCAAGCCGTCTTTTCAAAGTTTCCCGATCCGTTTCAAACCCGGGTTTTCCAAGCAGCGCAAACATATTTTTCTTATATGTCTCGACTCCCGGCTGATCAAACGGATTAACACCAAGCAAATAGCCGCTGATGGCACATGCCTTTTCAAAAAAGTAAACAAGGTAGCCGAATGTATAGGCATCCAGTTTAGGGATATCAATAACCAAGTTTGGCACGCCGCCATCTGTATGTGCCATTAGTGTTCCCTGAAATGCCATATCATTAATGTCATGCATCGTTTTTCCTGCCAGGTAATTCAACCCATCGGCATCATCAGCTGTTTTTTCCACCACTATTTCCCTGTTGGACTTCTTCACATGCAGCACCGTTTCAAAAAGATGGCGGCGTCCATCCTGAATGTATTGCCCCAGAGAATGCAGATCGGTAGTAAAATTTGCAGAAGATGGATAAATGCCTTTTCCGTCTTTACCTTCGCTTTCACCAAACAATTGTTTCCACCATTCGGAAAAATAATGGAATTTTGGGTCATAATTAACGAGCAGCTCTGTCGTTTTCCCTTTTGCATATAATAAATGACGTACAGCAGCATATTGACTGGCTGGGTTTTTAGAAAGAGCGGGTGCTTCCAGTTCCTTTTTCGCCAGTTGCGCCCCCTGCATTATTTTCTCTATGGAGATACCGCTGACAGCGATAGGAAGCAGGCCGACTGCGGTGAGAACGGAATAGCGCCCGCCGACATCATCCGGGATTACAAAAGTCTCATACCCGGCTTGATCACTGGCATCCCGCAATGCTCCTTTTTGCTTATCCGTTGTTGCATAAATCCTTTTTGCCGCTTCCTTTTTTCCGTATTTCTCCTCAAGCCATTTTTTAAAAATACGGAAGGCGATGGCCGGTTCCGTTGTAGTCCCGCTTTTGGAAATCACATTGATGGAAACATCTTTATTTTCAAGGACATCAAGTAAATCACTGATATAGTCAGAACTTAAATGATTTCCGGCAAAAATTATTTGAGGCGCATTTCTCTCTTCTTTTGAAAGCATATCCGAAAATGAATGGGAAAGCATGTCAATAGCCGCTCTTGCGCCAAGGTAGGATCCTCCTATGCCTATGACAAGCAGCACATCCGAATCCTTTCTAATTTTATCAGCAGCTATTTTTATTCGGGAAAATTCCTCTTTATCATATGTATTTGGCAGATCAAGCCATCCCAGGAAATTACTGCCTGGTCCTTTTTTTCCGTGGAGCTCTGCTTGTGCAGTTTGCACGCAGGTTTCCATGTTTTCCAGTTCATGTTCCGCTATAAAAGGTAAAGCATTGCTATAGGAAAAATGAATATATGCCAAAATGATCCTCCTTATCCTCAGTTATCACTTTTATTATCATATTATCGCTTTCATACTTTACTGGCAAAAGAAAAGAGGTAATTTTGGATGAAATAAAAAAACAGCAAATCCACAGAATTGCTGTTTTTTTATTAAAAACTATTTCTTGGATTGTTCAATCCACTCTTCCAGTTTGTCTTTTAACGTATTAAAACCTGCAGATTGATTATCCTGCTGCTTGGAAGCTTGCTTCTTTTTTGGCTGGGAAGCTGTTTTGGGAGCTTCTTCTGTAGCACGAATAGATAAAGAAACCTTATTTTGCTGCTCATCTACATTCAATACTTTAACTTTTACTTCGTCCCCGACAGCCAAATGTTCATTAATATCTTTTACATAACCATGTGTTACTTCAGAAATATGAACCAAGCCCTGCGTGTCTTCGTCTAAAGCGACAAAGGCACCATACGGCTGAATGCCGGTTACTTTTCCTTCCAGTATTTGACCAGCCTCGTAATTGTTTGTCATGGTGACCAACTCCTATTAACATATATTCGATTCTTTTTACACAATAAACTATTCTAGCATACCGGGTATAATGAAGCAAAAGATATATTTTCTTTGTACTTCGTATATACCCCGAAATGGAATCAAATATTTATGAAAGACAGTAAAATATCGCCTTTTTTAACCCTGAAGCCGGCCGGAGGATTCATATGATACTGATCATTTCGGATAACCCCGAGCAAAATTTGTTCTTTTTCCGCATGAAGGGCGGATATATAGTTAAAAGGTTTGTCATCCAAGTTATCCGGAATTTTAGTATGATAGAACTGCTGGGTTTTCAGCAGCTGGTATATATCTTCAAAGGGTGTTGCTTTTTTTAAGTGGGAAATTTCATGAAAAAATAATGTGCTCATGAAATCATTCGAGCGTACAATCGTTGTGGCCCCGGCACGCAGCGCATTTTCAATTTGTATTTTCGAAAGTATTTCGGCAATAATCGGAATCTGTTTATTATTCCCCCTTACCGCAACTGTGGTGAGAATGGTCATATTATCCGCCTGCCGTTCACTTTCTGAAATATCAGCTGTAATCAGGACGCGATCTGCCAGCTTTATATTTGCTTTTTCCAGTGTGTGGTCTTCTGTCGGGTTTCCCTGTACAAAATGAACCGGGAAGTCCTGAAAAGAAATATGGCGCAGAGAATGATCAATTAAAACAATCCGGTACGATGGTTTATTTTTCAGTAAAATCTCAATCAGCTGTCTGGTCCGTTCATTCCATCCAATCATAATAATATGCCCGTTCCCCTTAAAGGAAAGATTTCCTTTTTCCAAATCCTGTTCATGCTGAAAGGCTGCAGTTGATAAAGAAGATATGTAAAATGCAATAAATGCGCCACCGGTTAGAATAAGCAAAATAGCAACAATTTTTCCGGTAGTGCTTAAAGGAACATAATCCCCATAACCAACTGTTGCCCCGGTAACAAACGCCCACCAGATGCCATCAAATATAGTGGGGAATTGTGCAGGTTCTATAAAATGGATGACCAACCCAAATAGGAGCATAAGGATACTGATGGTTAAAAGCAAACGAATAATAATAGGAAGCCGGAAGTAAATTTGTTTTGCATATCTTATGTTCATAAGTTCACCTTAGTATTTGTTTTTTAGCATCGTCTGGCTCCAAGTCCGGTGATAGTGAATCTTTATGATGGGACGAGGAACCACTGTACTGAAGTCCCAAATATTTCCAGCGGGACGAGAACCCCTATACCGAAGTTCCGGGTTTCCAGGACGGCACAAGTCAGTACGGCCCCAAAATTTTCCGGCAGGACCATTCGGCACAGTTTGTAAATTGTTTAACGGGCGTTTGCACCATTGTTTCTAGTATGGACATAAATTTAGGAAACCTATACAAAAACGGCCGGAATGGAAAGTCCGGCCGCCGGTGAATTATACATCCTGCAAAGTATGTTTCAAGCTTTGGTAGACATCATCCCAGAAATCGGTGTTGTCCCGGAATGATTTTGTTATAAAGAAAAGCATTTCCTTGAATTTTTCATCGTAATCCTCTGCTTCTTTGTCGGGAAGCTTTGCTCTGGCTTCGTCAAAGAATTTCTGGAGGGTTTCTGCACGCGGTCCCCATTTTGCTGCTTCATTTCCATCCTTGTCAATGAAGATAAAAATAGGGATAGAACGTGATTTGCCGTTGGTTAAGTATTGATCCATCAATTCCAGATTGTCATCCCGGAGCAGCATGCGCACGTCCATATTACCGGCTTCCGCCAAACGCAGCAGGATGGGAATATTGAGCATTGCATCTCCGCACCAGTCTTCCGTCAGGACGATCACCCTTAAGTCATCTTCCCGTAGTTTCCGAAAAAAAGCATCATCCTTCGGAAGTGTATATTCATCATAAATATGGAGGAGATTCTCCTTGTGTTTTTCCATGGATTCGATGTAAACATCCGGAGACATCCCCTTTTCATACCATTGATTCAATTCCATTTATCACCGTCTCCTTTTCTTCGTACTTAATCAGATTTTATCAATTAACAATCTGCCCGTAAACAAAAGTGATTACACTGTGGTAGTATAGGAAAAGATAAAAAAGCATGAGGAGGATCCTATATGACTAATATAAACCGGGAATTTTTAACAACACTTTTAAAAACACCTTCGCCATCCAGTGATGAAGTGCTGATTCAGAAAAAATGGATCAATTATGTACAGGATTTTGCTGATGAGATTCGAACAGATGATGCAGGCAATGCGATTGGTGTACTGAACCCTAATGCCTCATTTAAAGTATTGCTTGCAGGGCATTGCGATGAAATTGCCCTCGTCATTAACCGTATTGACGAGGAAGGTTTTTTACATTTTGATAAGATGGGCGGCATTAATCCAAAAGCGGCCGTTGGCATGAAGGTAACTGTGCTGGGGTATAACGAAAGTGTTACTGGTGTAATTGGTGTAAACGCTCAGCATCATGGGGGATTGAAAAATGATTTTGGCCTGGAGGATTTATTTATAGATTGCGGATATAAAACAAAAGGGGAAGCTGAAGCGTTCGTTCAAATTGGAGATCTTGCCGTCTATAAAACGGATCCGGAAATTTTATCGGGGCGTTATATTGCCGGAAGGGGACTGGATAATCGAACCGGCGCATTTATTGTTGCTGAAGTGTTGAAGCGGCTTAGTCAAAAGGAAATTCCTGTCGGGGTGTACGCAGCAAGCACAGTGAATGAAGAAACAAATATGGGAGGGGCCTATTTTGCGGCAGCAGGTCTTGAACCGACGATGGCAATTGCTTGTGATGTTACCTTTGCAACGGATTACCCTGGTGTAAACAAAAATAAACATGGGGACGTCCGTCTGGAAGGCGGGCCTGTTCTGGCAAAAGGGGCGCCAATCAATAGAAAAATAAACAAATTGCTGGAAAATGCCGCGAAAAAACTGAAAATGGATGTACAGTATGAACTAACACCAAGAATGACGGGAACAGACGCAGATAAAATGCGCCTCACCGGACGAGGCGTCCCGGTCTCTCTAGTATCCCTGCCATTGCGCTATATGCACTCACCCGTGGAAACGGCAAGCTTTAAAGATATAGAAGAAGAAATCGAATTGCTTGTCACCATGATAAGTGAATTGACAGGAGAAGAAAGTCTCAACCCACTGAAGTAAACAATTAAATATTTATATGGAAAATGCAGAGGTTTTTCTTATAACTCTGCATTTTTTGCTGCAGTTAAAAAACTTAAGTGCAGCATGCTAAGGAGTAATGGAAAAAAGATTAAAGTATGACAAAGTAGGTAGATCAAACTATTATATGTATGAAAAAACTGACTAAATAACTGATTTTTCAGGAGATTTTGTTTTATTTTCTGATGCCGGGAAGTCGGATTTGCAAAATTGATCTGTTGTACTAGGTAATATGAATGAGTATAAGCCTATTTTATCATTTTCGTTGCACGGGTTATAAAAATGTGGATATAGTACTTTTTTTTAGGCTGCGGTTAAGTGTCAGCTAGTCTTAGCAGGTAGGAAAGTGTATAAAATTATAATACTTTTCAATCTGCATCAGTACAGCTAAGGCTTTCGCCATCAGGGGTCGGCGGCAATTCGTGTTTACGGGATTTTATTTTTTTCGACAATAATAACGCACTCATCGTCTGTGTATTAAATAAGAAGATGGATTAAATAGATTAAAAATAGTTAATTAGGCTGATGGTCTTACAAGATTTTTGCATGACTTTTATAATGGACACTTGTATTAAATCAGGTTAAAAGAACTAATTAATATCTTTTTATTAAAAATATTTATATGTTTATAACATTTCATTGTTTTACTAATAAATAAACGATAGTTATAATCTGTAATACATAGAAATATTGCATTTCTATTACAGAGAAATAAAGTTCAATAGGTTAATTTCCACTATATGAAAACGATTACATAAGTAGTTATATTGTTTTATAGTTTTAAGCAAAGTTCGAAGAGATTTTTTATCCTGCGTTAAGGAGGGGGTTGACGTGTAATAAAACTATCTACAGAACTTGTACAGTGCTCCAGAAGTAAATTTGACAGATGATTAAAATAAAGAGCAGGAGGAGTAAAATGAAGAAAAAAAAAGTAAGACTGTTATCTGTTTTATTTGTGTTCACGCTTCTATTTCAGATAACCGTCCCGGCGGCATTCGCTGATAATACGGGCAGTGAACCGGATAATCCGGGAATTAAGGATGAGCAAACGGATGAAGGGGATCTTGGGATGGTCGTAAGTGCACATCCGGAGGCATCCAAGGTTGGAGCTGAAGTACTGAAAAATGGCGGAAATGCCGTAGATGCTGCTGTAGCAATGCAGTTTGCCTTAAATGTGGTGGAACCGCAGATGTCCGGTATCGGCGGTGGGGGTTTCATGATGTATTATGATGCCGAAACAGAAGATGTATCCGTGATTAATAGCAGGGAGCGTGCGCCGGCGGGAGCGACACCTGATATGTTCATTGATAAAAGTAATACCGTCACCGGGGAAGGGAAATTTTTGCTCGGTGCCAATGAGCTGAATAATGAGGGCGGCGGGGAATTCCATATCGATGAAGTCACTGTTTTTGATGTGGATGCAACCGATGAGGAGCCTGCTTTTCACTATGATTTTTCAGGGGAGCAAGGTGCGAGCTGGGATTCTGAAAAATTTGCACTGGATGAGCGCGGGACAACCTTTACTATTGCTGAAGAAGGCGGAAAGATTACATTTGGCCCGCCTGTCGGAAATAATCGTACATCATTTGGAAGAACAACTTCTACAATGGAAGAAATGGAAAACAGTGAACTGCTGATGCGTTTTCGGACAGATGATCCTGGGGATGACCGTCGCTTGCGCATCTGGCTTCGGGCGGATGATTTCAGGCCGGGAAGCACGTATGCCCAAAACGGATACGGCGTTGAAATCGAAACAAGATCAAATACGGTAAAACTTATCCAATCAAAGGATTCCAGCACTTCCACACTGTCTACATTTAACTATGATAGTACGACAGATTGGCAGTCATTGCGCTTCCAAGTGGATGGTGACGAATTAAGAGTGAAACTATGGGATGATGCAGCCGAAGAACCCGAAGAATGGAATATCAATACTTTTGCCGGGAGTGTCATGCCATTTCAGGAGCGGGTGCGCAGCGGGCTATCCGTTGGAGTTCCCGGTACATTAAAAGGACTGGAAACAGCATTGGATGAATGGGGAACACAGCCGCTTGAATCATTAATTGAACCATCCATCACATTGGCAGAGGATGGAGTAGAGGTAAATTGGGCGGTTGCAAATTCCATTGCCAGCAATGCGGATAAATTGTCCCAAACAGCTGCAGCAGATGTATTCCTTCCTGATGGAGAACCTTTGGAAGAAGGGGATCTGCTCGTTCAGGAGGATTTTGCCAAAACACTTCGTTTAATTGCTGAACAGGGCACCGAAGTATTTTATGGGGGTGAAATTGGTGAAGCATTAGCTGAAGTAGTACAGGAGAATGACAGCAGCATGGTAATTGATGATTTGGCTGGTTATGATGTTACGCACGATGAGCCGGTCTGGGGTGAGTATCTTGGCTATGATATTGCATCAATGCCGCCGCCAAGCTCTGGTGGTCTGACTATGCTGCAAATGCTGAAAATGTTTGAGGAGCTTGATTTAACCCAGTATGATGTAAAGTCTGCTGAAAAATACCATTACATGGCAGAAGCTATGCATCTGGCATATGCGGACAGAGGAGAATACATGGGAGATCCGGAGCACGTAGAGGTTCCAAGAGAAGGACTGCTTCACCCGGATTATATCAGTGAGCGGGTGGATCTGATTGATCCTGACCAGGCCAATCCAAATGTGCAGCCGGGGAACCCGTGGGCATATCAGGATGGTGAACCAACACAAGGAGTAACACAAATCGATGACAAAGTGGACGGAGAAACCACACACTTTACAGTAGCGGATCAATGGGGAAATCTCGTATCCTATACAACGACTATTGAACAAGTGTTTGGATCAGGGATTATGGTACCGGAATACGGGATTATGCTGAACAATGAGCTGACGGATTTTGATGCTATTCCAGGCGGCGCCAATGAGGTGCAGCCGAATAAACGGCCGTTAAGCAGTATGACACCAACGATCGTTCTAAAAGATGATCAGCCATTTATGACAGTTGGCTCACCTGGAGGAACGACAATCATTACATCTGTGCTGCAAACTATTGTCAATGTGATTGGCTATGAGATGGATTTGAAGGATGCCATAGAGGAGCCGCGGATATTCAGCAGTTCTTATCCTTCGATTCGCTGGGAGTATGGTATTCCGAGTGATGTAAGAGCACAGCTGGAAGAAATGGGACATGCCTGGGAGAGCAGTAACAGAGAAATAGGCAACGTAAATAGTATCTTGCTCGATGAGGTATCAGGAACGTATTATGGTGCAGCAGATTCAACGAGAGAAGGAACAGCTATTGGAGTATCTTCTCTGGAAGAAACCGTGGAACAAATGCTCACACTAGTTGAAGAGTACAGGGCAGATGGAAATATTGCGGATAACGATGTCGCACGACATTTCCAAACACACTTGACAGCTGTAGGTGTTTATGAAGATGCAAGCCAGCTGGATAAAGCATCCAGGCATATGGAAAGCTTCCAATTACTGCTTCAGTATCAACTGGACAATGAAGCCATATCCGAAGAGGCTTTTGAAACGTTGAATTCTATTGCTGAGGCATTAGTCGAGGAGTGGAGCAATAACTAAATTTTATCCCTGTGACAGGAGGGATCTTGTCACAGGGCTATATCACAATAAAAACAGGGAGGAATTATCGTGAAAATTAAAAAACAATTAGGAATGGGGATTATGTCAGCGGCGTTGGGAATTTCACTTATCGGAGGAGGAACGTTTGCCTACTTCAGTGATACGGAATCAACGGAAAATACGTTTGCCGCGGGTACATTGGACCTGGCAGCGGAGCCGACGGAAATTATTAATGTGGAGAATATTAAACCGGGAGATTCCATGATTCGCACATTTGAACTGCAAAATAACGGATCCCTCGATATTGACCGCGTGTTTCTGGATACAGAGTATACTGTGGATGATGCAGAAGGAAACAATACCGAAGACTTTGGCGAGCATATCGAAGTGGAGTTTCTATACAACGTGGACAAGCTGGATGAAGTTGTATTCAGCACAACCCTTGCTGAACTAAGAGAAATGACACCGGAAGCAGTCGGTGAGCATGCATTAAATCCAATTCTTGGTGAAGGATTGCCGACTGGAGATTTTGACGATTTAGTAGTGAAGTTTAACTTTGTCGATAACGGCGAAGACCAAAATGAATTCCAGGGAGATACACTTAATCTCGAATGGACATTTACAGCAACACAAACAGATGGAGAAGAGCTGTAAGGAATAAAAACGCTGGGACAAAGGGACAGGTTATCTGTCCCTTTGAAAATAAGACAATGTAATTATAAATGCATGCCGTCCAAACTTTAATAAAGGAAAGCGGCGTCTGTAAAGTTATTCAACAAAATTAGGCAAATCCAAAACTTTACGGTGGGACGAGAATATTTCGCAGTCCAAAATTTCTATGATGGGACGAGCATTTAGTGCAGTCCCAAATCTTTACGGTGGGGCGAGCATTTAGCGCAGCCCCAAGCACCAAAAAGGAGGAATAAATAATGTCCAGATTCAGTAAGCGAATTGCAATGCTGGTTATTTGTGGTTTTTTGCTGGTTGGAACATTCCTGCAAACACCAATTGGACAAGCTCAGTCTCAAGACATGGATTTTGATACGATTATTAAAAATGGAACCATTATAGATGGCTCCGGTCTTCCGCAATATGATGCGGATATCGGGTTGCGGGATGGAAAAATAGCACGTATCGGTAATCTGGAAGACTATGCTGCAGAAACAGAAGTGGATGCAGAGGGGCTGTTTGTCACGCCAGGATTCATTGAACTTCACAGTCATGCTTCACTGGCAGCACTTCAGGAAGCCAAAAGCTCTCTTACGCAGGGCGTGACGACCGAGTTGCTAAGTGTGGATGGCGGAGGTCCTACTGATATAACAGAGCGCCACGCACTTGAGGAAGATGGTCTGGGAATAAATATTGGCGCCTATATCGGCTTTAATTCCGTTTGGGAAGAAGTGGTTGGTGAAGATGATCGGCGGGCAACAGATGCAGAAATAACTGAAATGCGGGGATTGATTACACAGGCTATGGAGGATGGAGCCTTTGGCGTTTCTGCCGGCTTGTTTTACAGACCTGCTTATTATGCAACAACTGAAGAGGTCATTGATGTGGTAAGTGCTGCAAGAGATTGGCGTACAAATTTCCCGCATCATATCAGAAATGAAAATAATGAGGTAGTAGAAGCTACAGCTGAAACGATAGAAATTGGAGAAGAAGCAGGGCTTGTTCCTCATATTACCCACATGAAAGTAATGGGGCCGGATAATTGGGGTAAATCTGTTGAAACGGTAGGGCTGATTGAAGAAGCAAATGCCCGCGGCACCTATGCTACGGCAGATGTTTATCCATATCTTCGCAGTCAGACTGGCTTGACGGCGATTGTCCCTCCTTGGGTAGAGGATGGTGGAAGAGAAGCAATGCTTGAGCGCTTTGCCGACCCTGAACTTCGCCCGCAAATTGCAGAAGAAATTGAGGAAATTATGCATAGCAGGGTAGAAGGACCTGAGGATGTATATTTTCCTACAAGAAGAATGACACTTGCCGACTATATGGAACAAGGTTTTGGCTATTCAAGGAATGGTCAGGCGCTTTTAGGATTTCTCAATTTTGACTACGACAGTGACATCACCTTTGATATTGATGAAATAAGCGTGCAGGATTTGGATGGAAATACAGCTTTTGCATATGATTTTACAAATAGTGAAGAGTGGGATTCCGACTCATTCCAACAGTTATTTTCCTATCCTTCCAATGCGGTAAATTACCTTGTGGAAGATAATATTGGAAAAATTGAAATTGATGAACGGATCCAGGGGAATGCCAGTGCTTACGGAAAAATTACCCCGGTGATGGATCAGCTTGAAAACAATAGTGAAGCTTTTATGCGTTTTAAAGTCAGTGATGTAGGAAATAACCAGCGGATCAGATTCTGGCTGCAGGCAGATGACTTTAGCTCAGGAAGCTCCTTTCCGGTAAACGGTTACGGTATTGAATTGCACCTTGGCAATGACAATCTGGTTTTATATGGAAGAGAGGATGGCAGCTCAACAAACTACGGCAGTGTTGATGCCAATATGACAACCGAATGGCATTCGTTGAGGGTGCGTGTGGAAGATGATCATCTCATGGTTCGTCTCTGGAATGATGAAAATGAGGAACCGGCTGAATGGGATATGATAGAGGAAATTCCGCTTCCGGAAGATGATGAAGATGAAGGAGAGCTGACACCGGGAGAAACTACAATGCGTATTTTGGAGACAGAGGGAAGCTTAAGATCCATTTATAATTTCGGACATGAAGAGGATTTTCAGCGTATTCTTGAAAACCCAACGACAGCAATTGCATCAGATGGCGGTGCTACTACATCTGCCAGTACCCATCCAAGAAGGTATGGAACACAGCCAAGGGCACTGGGCAGGTATGTAAGAGAAGAAGGTCTTGTTGATTGGGAAACGATGATCCAAAAAATGACCGGTTTGCCGGCTACTATCATTGGCATGACAGACCGAGGGTTTATTGCTGAAGGCATGGCTGCTGATATTACCATATTTGATCCGGAAACGGTGATTGATAATGCGACATTTGATGATCCAAAACAATATGCAGACGGAATAGAATATGTACTTGTCAATGGAGAAATAGCCCTGATAGATGGCGAGTTGACAGGGATTCAGCCAGGTAAGGCATTAAAGCGTGCTGCCAACATGCCAAGCCGTCCGATGACAACAGAGTCAGTTGAAATCGAAGAGGCAGGCGAACTGTACGATTTAGATAATCCAGCTTCCCTGACAGGAGCAGAAATGGAATTCTCTCTTCAACAAGGGGAAGAAGATATAAAAGCTGATGGAACTTTTGTTGTACAGGATAGCAATGCCGGGATGAATTTTACTGCAACCGGATTCGGAAAAGTACAGACGGCAGACGGCTGGACAAGCTTTACCGGCCGGGGCTTGTTGAATGATGAGGAAGAAAGGACATTCCTTGTCATTGTGGACGAAAATGAATCCAAGATAACGGATGAGCGTCAAACTGTAACCATTCAGATTGAAGGAGAAGAGGAAATAAGAGGATTTTTAGGTGAACCGGAAGAGACGAGTATTGATAATATGATTCAGCTCGTTGATGAATACAGAAATAACGGTGAAATAGAAACTGATGAAACAGCCAGACACCTGAATACGCACTTGACTGCAGTGAGTGCTTATGAATCTGCAGGCGAAACGGATAAAGCGGTAAGACATATGAATAGCTTTAAACAATTACTTGATTTCCTTGAGTCAAATGGAGAGATTTCTGAAGAAGCTTCCAGCATGTTAGAAACACATGCCGATGATTTGCTGGAGGAATGGCAGCAGGAATAACTGTTTGATACGACACCCCAGTGGAGCATACATGATCTTTTCCGCTGGGGTGTATTTTTTTCAATGGAGGTGATATGGAACATACAGTACCGGGCTGGAGGTCAATATAATAAATGAAATCTACGCTGAATTAGCCATTCCTGTTATGGAATGATGATGAATTCAACATAAAAACTAACGGAAAAGAGGTTTTGCACATGGTTTATAAATCATGGAAAAATAAACTATTACTCTTATTAACGGCAGTTTTGTTCAGTCTGCTTCTGGGCCTTTCAGTCAATGGGTTTGCCAGTGGACAAAGCGGCGGTTTTTCCTCCCTGGAAGAGGATGTAGAGGCTATTATTGGTGACGATGAAAACTATGCAGTATTTATAGGGACAAAAGATGGAGACATAGGAATTGAGGAGGAAAAGGTATATTCTTCTGCAAGCACCATTAAAGTTCCTATTTTAATCGAAGCATTGCGGCAGGCAGAACAAGGGATAATAAACCTGGATGAAAAAGTTACGGTAACTGATGAGGATATTACTTCCGGCGGCGGAATCATCCGCCATATGTCGGATAACCAAATTTTATCACTGAGAGATTTATTATATTTAATGATCACACAATCAGATAATACAGCTACAAATATGATCATTGAAAGGGTTGGAATGGGTTCAGTCAATCAGGCCAGCGCTGAAATGGGTGCAGAAGATACGATACTGCAAAGGTATATGATGGAATCAGTTACACCAAGGGATAATCTTACTTCAGCAAAAGATATGGCAACCATTATGCAGACAGTGTATGAAGGAGACATATTAAGTTCTGAAAGTGAAGCGGAATTTTTAAGAATGATGGCGGAAGGTATATTAAGCCATTATAAAGGTGACGACCATAGCGGAGTCAGCCTTTACAGCAAAGGCGGCAGTTTAGGCAGTACTAATGTCAGACATAATATCGGTATGTTTACTCACGAGGATGAAGCAGTATATGTGTCGGTCATGTCCCAAAACGCTTCTTTAAAAGATTCCCGAATTAAAATGGCAGAAATAGGCGAGCGTGTGATGGACTACCTGGTAGAGTAATAACCGGTCATGGGGTCTTAAAAAACTCATTTTAAAAGTGCTTTACCTATTCACAGAAGGAGGGTCAGAAAGTATGGGGAAGAAAATGAAAAAATGTCTGCATATGTTTACTGTGTTCATTCTTCTTATTAGTCTGGGCATAAGCGATATACAATATGTGAGCGCTGAGACGGAAAGTTTCGATACGATCATTAGAAATGGAAGTATTATAGATGGTTCCGGTTTGGAAAGATATGATGCAGATATAGCTATTAAAGATGGCTATATAGCTGAAATCGGTGATTTGACCGATGCTGCTGCAGAACAGGAAATTAATGCAGAAGGAAATTTTGTCGCACCCGGTTTTATAGATGTCCACAGTCATGCTAGTCTCTCTGCGCTTAGAGAAGCTGAAAGTCCATTAAGTCAAGGTGTGACCATGGAAGTACTGAGTCCTGATGGCGGGGGACCGGTGGATCTGCAGTCGAGGATTGATTTGGAAGACGGCGGTCTGGGTATAAATATCGGTTCCTATATTGGATTTAATTCTGTTTGGAGTCAAGTAGTCGGCAATGAAGACAGAAGGGCAACAGATGATGAGATTGAAGAAATGCAGCAGCTTATTTCAGAAGCAATGGAAAAAGGAGCTGCAGGTGTTTCGGCAGGATTATTTTACAGACCTGCTTATTTTGCAGAAACAGACCAGGTTATTGATGTGGTAAGTGCAGCCAGTGAATGGAGAACAAACTTCCCAAACCACCAAAGAAATGAAAATAATGAGGTGGTCGAGGCCACTGCTGAAACAATAGAAATTGGGGAAGAATCAGGATTGGCACCGGTTATTACCCATATCAAAACAATGGGACCCAATAACTGGGGGAAATCCGAAGAAATGATGCAGCTGATCAATGACGCAAATGAACGCGGTGTTTATACTGCAGCAGATATTTATCCATATCTCAGAAGCCAGACCGGTCTAACGGCAATCGTTCCTCCTTGGGCGGAAGAAGGTGGCAGAAGTGCCATGCTGGAAAGGTTTAGAGACCCTGAATTACGGGATGTTATAGAAGAGGAAATAGAGGAGATTATGTACAGCCGTGTTCAAGGTCCTGAAGGCGTTTACTTTCCAACAAAGCGGATGACGCTTGCAGACTATATGGATACAGGGGTTGGAAATCCCAGAAGCAGAACATTGTTATCATTTTTAAACTTGAACTATGAGCAGGAATTTGATGTTGATATCGATGAAATAACGGTGACAAATGCAAACGGAAACGTTGTTTATGAAGAGGATTTTGAAGGTGCTGACGGGGATGGCTGGGATAGATCCAAATTTGATCTATTGCATTCTTATCCATCAACTGAAGCCAGCCACACAATTAATGATAATGCAGGACATGTAAATCTGGCACCTAGAATCAGTGGGAATGCCAGTGCTTACAGCAATGTTGTCCCTGGTATGCCCGATGTGGGAGACAGTGAAACATTTATGCGGTTTAAAGTCGGGGATACGATGGGAGCAAATCAAATCATCCGGGTTTGGATTAATTCCGATAATTTTGGCTCCGGCAGCTCATTTGCCATGAATGGGTTTGGGGTTGCAGTACGTCTTGACCGGGATCGTATCCAGGTATATGAAAGAGAAAACAGTTCATCCACCATTCATGAGACCATTTCCAATGCTGGATTGGAACCGGACACTTGGCAGGATCTGAAAGTGAAATTGGAAAATGATACTTTACTGGTAAAAATGTGGCCTTCTGATGAAGAAGAGCCGGAAGAATGGGATTCCAGCATAGATGTATCAAAAGAAGAAGTAGTGGAAGATCAAAAAGCAATGGTAAGCGTGACAAATCTTGACGCTGACAGCAACACATTCCATTTTGATGATTTCAGAGTAGAATCAGCTTCTGGAGAAGAAGTGTATTATGAGTATGACTTTGAAGGAAATAATGGCGATGGCTGGCACAGCAATAAGTTTATCAACATCCATTCTTTCCCGGAAAATGATGTAGACTTCAGTATTCAGGAGAATGCCGGAGTAGTGACGCTTGCCGGCTACGACGCGGATTTATGCTGCAGTACGTATGGGAAGTTTACTCCTGACATGGATGATGTAAAAAACAGTGATGTTTTACTGCGTTTTAAAGCCGATGAAATTGGCGGGGACCAGCAATTGAGAATATTCACGAAGTCGGATGAAATAAAATCCGGCATGACGCTGCCTGCAAATGGATTCGGACTTGAAATCGACTTTGAAGATAATAAAATGTCTTTCATTAACCGTGAAGAGAGTACTACAACCGTTCTTGATACTGCGGATGCTAATTTAGATACGGATTGGCATACACTGAGATTGCATGCCGAAGATGATGAAGTTAGCGCCCGTATTTGGAAAGACGGTGAAGAAGAGCCGGAAGAATGGGATTTCACTTATGTTGAGGAAGAAAGAGAATTAACTATTGGTGAGACTACCATGCAGATTTTGGAAACGGAAGGAAGCCTGCGAACCATTTATGACTTCGGTCACGAAGATGACTTTAGAAGGTTCATTCAATCTCCTGTGGTGGCCATCGCTTCTGATGGCGGGGCAAGTACTTCCAATGAAGTTCACCCGAGAAGGTATGGAACACAGCCAAGGGTTCTGGGGCATTATGTCAGGGAAGAAGGACTGCTTACATGGGAAGAAGCTGTTCAAAAAATGACGTCATTCCCTGCTGCGCTGATTGGCTTGTCTGACCGCGGCTATATTGCCAGGGGGATGAAAGCCGACATTACTATCTTTGACCCTGATACTGTCATAGACCATGCGACTTTTGAGCAGCCAAGACAATTTGCTGATGGCATTGAACACGTGTTTGTTAATGGTGAATTAGCGCTGAACAATGGTGAATTAACCGGCATTCAAGTTGGAGAATTTGTACCGGTTGAACCAAATATGCCAACCCGTCCAGTAACCCAGGATGAAAGTGTTGAAACAAGTGAAAGCCGTGAAATTTTATCATTGGACGGTTCAGACATCGAATCTTCTATTTCCTTTAATCTGGAGCAGGGAGAAAGTGATTTTGAGGCAGCAGGAAGTATGACATTTGTTCATGATGATATGGAACTCGTGGCGGATAAATTTGGCAGAGTCCAGGCTTTTGATGGATGGATAAGCTTTACTGGAGCAGGAACCATCAATGGTGAAATGTTTACCACATTTAGAGTCACTGTTGACGAAAATGATCCAACCATCGATGATGACAAGCCGGTAGTTACGATCAATATTGCCGGTCAGGAGCAAATACAAGGTTACATGGGTGAGGAAGTTTCAGAGCCTTCAGAGCCAATAAGCATTGAAGAAATAAAGCTCCTCATTCAAGAGTTCAGAGATGAGGAAAAAATAGCGGATGATGAAACCTCCAGAGTATTGCAAACACATTTGACTGCAGTTGAGCAATATGAAGAAAATGCTGAATGGGACAAAGCAGTGAGACATATGAACAGCTTTAAAGATGAATTGCTTGCTCATTATACAGAAAATGAATTGATCTCTGAGGAAGCAGCAGCTGTACTGGTGTCCCATGGAGAAAGTCTTATTGCGTACTGGGAGAAGCAATAGTTCGGCATCAAACTAGTTTAATAGAAAATAGATTTAATTGCTTGGAACTCCCTGGGACAAACAAGTTGATCCCAGGGAGTTTAAAAGAATACTGAGAGGAGAACGTTTATGCAAAAAAGACGAATCAGACAATTATCTTCTGTATTTCTAATCATTCTTTTAACCATTACCATGCCAATGACCGGATTAGCAGGAGATGCAAGTGATCCAAGACAAACGCCTACAGCTGTTGGGGATGGCGGGGCTGTGTCCACAGAGCATCCGGAAGCATCTAATGCGGCAATTGAAATATTGAAAGCTGGCGGTAATGCAGTGGATGCAGCTGTTGCAGCTGCAGCGGCTCAGGGAGTAACCCGGCCATTTTCCGGCGGAGTCGGCGGAGGCGGTTTTATGAATATTTACCTTGCCGATGAAGACCGCTCAGTGATTTTGGACCATGTTACAGAGACAAGTGAAAATTTTGGTCCGGAATCCTATATTGATCCGGAGACAGGAAAACTTTATCCCTCAAATGTCCGCAGTGCAAGCGGAATGGCAACAGGTAAACCCGGCATGGTGAAGGCTTGGGAGGAAGCGTTGGAAGAACATGGAACCATGACCCTGGAGGAAGTGCTGCAGCCGGCTATTGAAGTTGCGGAAGAAGGATTTCCGGCTGACGCTAACTTCATTCGGGAGGTTGGGGAACATGCAGATAAATTTCGGCTTTTTGAAAGTTCTATAGATCTTTATCTGGATGAAAATGGAGAGGTACCCGAAGAAGGAACGATAATGAGAAACCCTGATCTTGCTCAAACGTATCGGTTAATTGCAGAGCATGGAAGTGAAATTTTCTATGAAGGAGAAATTGCTGAAGCGATTATAGATACGATCCATAACCCCCCTGTGGTGGATAATCCGCGTCACGAGGTATTAGCAGGGAATATGTCCATGGATGATCTGAAAAATTATGAAGTGCTTCATAAGGAGCCGACCCACACAACATACCGTGACTATGATATTTACAGTGTGCCGCCTACATCAAGCGGTGTAACGATCAGTGAAATATTGAATATTTTAGAGGCTTATGATCTGGGGGATATGTCTAAAGCTCAGGCCTATCATTACTTTTTGGAGGCTTCCCGATATGCATTTGCAGACCGCAGTATGTACATGGGGGACCCTGCACATACAATCATCCCGGTAGATGGCTTAATGTCAAAGGGTTATGCTGCAGAAAGACGATATAACATATCGGATAATTTTGCTACCATTGGCCAGGTTGCTCCCGGGAATCCTTGGCCATATGATGAAGACCCGGATAAGCAGCCGGAGCCGCCGGAAGAAGGAGTTGCCTTTCATCATGATTTTGAAGGAAATGATGGAGACGGGTGGGATTCGACTGTCTTTGCCAATCTTCATTCATGGCCGGGAACACCGCCCGGGGCGACATTTACCATCCAGGATAACATCGGGCAGGTAGTTATGGATGAGCGGCTTCAGGGAAATGGAAGTGCTTATGGGTTGATTACGCCGGATATGGGAGCATTGAATGAGAGCGAATTGTTGGTGAAGTTCAGGTTTAATGAGCTCGGGAATGACCAGCGTTTACGTTTATGGATCCAGGCGGACCGATTCAGTTCCGGAAGCTCCATGGCTCAAAACGGATATGGTATTGAATTGAGAGCTAATAACCAAAATTTGATTTTGCGGGGAAGAGAGGATGGCAGTTCTACTACATTCGGTACTGCAAGTACTGATTTATCCACTGACTGGCATTGGATAAGGCTGAAAGCAGAAGATGATCATCTGGGGGTTCGTCTTTGGAATGATGATATGGAAGAGCCGGATGAGTGGGATATTACGCATGAGCTATCAGATGAGGAAAAAGAAAATAATGCCTTAGGCAGGGCGCTTTTGAGTATTATTAACTTTGATCACGATAGCGGCAACACGGTTCAATTTGATGAGATTACTGTCAATGATTTGGCTGAGGATACACAACTAATGACGATGGAACAAAATGCTGCTGCACCATTGACTTCACTGGAGCAAGATGCAGCTGATTCTCAGGAAATGGAAGAGGAAATTCCTACAGAAACCATTCATTTGTCTGTAGCTGATGGTGATGGGAATGTTGTGAGCTATACGAAGACGATTAACAGTATTGCAGGAAATGGAATGGTTGTTCCAGGATATGGGTTTATTTTAAATAACGGTTTTTCCGGCAGGACTCCAATGCAGGATCCGGACCATCCTAATGCACCAAGACCGAATCTCCGCATGTTGAGTGCGATGACTCCGACGATAGTGGCAAAAGACGGAGAACCGGTAATGACAATTGGATCACCGGGAAGCAACCGGATCATCACAACAAATTTGCAGATCATGATCAGTCTGCTCGATCTAAATATGACTTTACCGGAAGCAATTGACGAACCGCGTTTATCCCAGCGGAATTTAAGTCACGCTAGTACGCAATTTGAAGGGGTTTACCTAGATAAATACGGAACGCTCCTCGACGAGCTTAGAGAGATGGGGCATACTTTTATTGCAGATAATGCAGTACAGGGAATTAGTGCTGCAAATGGCCTTGAGTTTCTGGAAGATGGGAATATCCGGGCCGCTTCAGAGCCGGAGAGAAGAGGCGGGGGAAGCGCCATGGCGATAGATAAGGATGAAATAGAAGATCCAGCTCCTCCGGGAGATTCCAGTGTAGCTTTCATGAAGGAATTGGTTGAAGATTATGCGTCAAACGGGGAAATTACAGATGAAGAAGCGGCCCGGCTGCTTACTACGCATTTGACTGCGATAGAACAGTATGAACAGGCTGGAACGATAGATAAGGCTATCAGGCATATGAACAGCTTTAAATTGCTGGTGAACCATCAGGAAGAAGCAGGTTTGATTACTGAAGATCCTGCCCGCGAGCTAATCATGCATGCGGATCATTTACTTGAGGACTGGGAGTAGATTGATAGGTTAATGCATAGCGTATGAACATGTTCTATGATACTGGCAGCCGGGCTTGAGGATCATGTCCAAAGAGGATCTATGTTAAATCTATTTCAATTCTGCTTCCCATTAACATTAAATAAAGATTGCCAAGTAGTGCTTCCTGTGATGGATTTTACATCACAGGGAGCATTTTTTATACAACATTTTGTAAATACTTCAAGATAACCTTTGTATTAAGCGGCAAATAATCCGAATCTCTCCAGAGCACTGATATGGAGCTTTGCAAATTTTGATTTTTAAGATCAATCGCGGTAATATTCCTTGAGTTTATTAATTGGACCATATCTTTAGGCATAATGGTAACACCGAGGCCGCAGGACACCAAATTTGCAATGGTAAGTATTTCGGGCCCCACACAAAAAGTCTTTGGTACAAAACCGGCTGTTAAACAGGCTCTTTGTAAAAGGTAATACAATGAGGGTGAGTTATTTGAGTCATAATGAATAAAATTCTCGTCGCGTAAATCGTATAAATCGACCAATGGACTTTGGGTAATTTGATGATCTTTTGCCACGACTAATTGTATGGGCTTTCTGGAAAATTCCAGCATATTCAGTCCCTGACTTTTTATATTTTCCGTATCAATAGGTGTTCTGATAAAAGCAAGATGACATTTTTTCTGTTTCAGCAATTCAATGGCCTGAACGGAAGTAGTTTCATATAAAGAAAAATCTATTTCAGGCATATCCTTATGCAGCCTATTTAAGATGTTTGGCAAATAGTTGCTTGCTGCAGAAGGGACAGTTGCTATTCTTATCGTAGTTTCGGGTATGGCCTGTTTATTTGTCAGTTCATTCACGGTATTTTCAATGTCCTGAAATAGAGGGGACAGTTTTTTGTATAAATATTTTCCCTCTGCTGTTAATTCTACTTTCCTTGTGGTGCGGTCAAATAGTTTGAAATTCAATTCTTTTTCAAGGGAAGTAATTTGCTGGCTTAGCCCGGGCTGTGAGATATGAAGTGTTTCGGAAGCTTTACTGTAGTTTAAATGATGTGCAACTTCCAAAAAATAACGAAATGATAATAGGTTCATGGCTGATGCTCCTTTTAGTTGTGATGGTAAGCAGTTTTTAGTCCGATATGTAAATTTCAATAAAGTTATTTGTTTATTTATAATACATGAAAAATAAATAAATTTCATTTTTTTGCTTTGCGTTATTTATCGCGGAACAAAGATTTTATGCTAATAAAGCCTATGAATATAAAGCTCTGCGGGAAGTCACTTGTATCTGTGTCCCTGTTTCAGGGATGCATAAATAATTCTTTTGTACTGGTTATCCGGATTTTTGATATAAAAGTATCATGTGACTTGCAGGTGCAAATTTTTTTCAAGGGGAAATGATCCTGATTTTTCGAGGAATACTTGTATTTTTTATTATAAAACTAGTTATTTTTAATCATTTTAATATTTATTTTTTATTTTTGGAAAAATCTACCCTTTTTGTTTTCCAGCAAAAAAACTATTCTGCCGCTTTTTGGTAATAATACCATATTTGATCTCTGTATATTTTTACCTAATGAAAAATTAGTACTTATTAATCAATCTGAAATTATTGATATTTTGTCGACTTTTTGTGACATCCTTCGACTCAAGTTTCTACTATAGTAGGTTTTACAGCCATTAGTGCTTTGATAGATAAGTTTTTAAACAGGCTGTAGAAGGGGGGATAGCATTCCGGTACAGGGTTTAAATTCGAGGGGAGGATAAAAATTGAAGAAAAAACAAAGACAGGTTCGGGCATTTAGCATTATTGCCACAGTCATCATGATTTTTTCATTAATTACACCAGGGCTCACTTATGCGGAGTCAAACGGGAAGGTAAGCCATTCCCTTAACGATTCCAAGGTAAATGTTCAGAACAAAGTAACGAACAGCTTACAAAATCAATTTGATAACGAAGACAAAGTAACATTTTTAATCAAATTTACGGAAACAGCAGATGTAATGGGGGTCGCCCAGGAAGCAAAAGGAAACACACAAAATGCAAATCTTTCTGCACTGGGCCAGGAACACGTGCAGCGTTCTGCCGTGATTTCTGAATTGAAGTCGACAGCAATGAAATCACAGCAAAAAGTAAAACAGTTCCTTGAAGAAGAAGTGGAAAATGGAAATGCGGAGGATATCCGCTCTTATCATATTGTTAACGGGATGGCAGTTACTGCGACAAAAGAAGTAGCAGAAAAGCTGGCTTCGTTCCCTGATGTAGAGAAACTTTTGCCAAACGAGCAGCGTGAACTGATTAAAGCAGTTGAAACAGATGCGGATGTCCCTGCAAATCAAACAGCGGAAATTGAATGGAACGTAGACCGTGTTGGTGCGCCGGCTGTGTGGGATATGGGCATTGATGGACAAGGAACAGTGGTAGCGAGTATTGACACCGGTGCTGACTGGGAGCACCCGGCATTGCAGGATAAATATCGGGGATATGATCCTGCGACCGGTGAAGTTGATCATACCTACAGTTTCTATGACCCAGTCAATGGAGAAGAGGTTCCATATGATGATCAGGGCCATGGTACTCACGTAACCGGAACCATGGTTGGAAGCGAAGCAGACGGATCGAATCAGGTAGGTGTGGCTCCTGGTGCGCAGTGGATTTCTGTTCAGGCATTTACTGCCGAGGGTGCTTATGATACAGACTTGCTTGCTGCAGCCGAATGGATTTTAGCACCAGGCGGAGACGCTTCAAAAGCTCCGGACGTTGTAAACAACTCCTGGGGCGGCGGACCGGGACTTGATGAGTGGTATCGTGATGCAGTTACTGCATGGAGAGCAGCAGATATTTTCCCTGCCTTTGCAGCAGGAAATACGACGCTGACCAATCCGGGCGGTCCAGGTTCTGTGGCAGTACCTGCGAATTACCCGGAATCATTTGCAACCGGCTCCACCAACAGCAGTGACAGCAAATCATCCTTCTCTTTGGAAGGGCCATCACCGTATGATGAGATCAAGCCGGATATTGCAGCACCGGGTGAAGGCATCCGTTCTACCATGCCTGGCGGCGGATATGGCGGCATGAGCGGTACGTCCATGGCATCTCCAGCGGTGGCAGGCGTAGTTGCATTATTGAAATCTGCTAATGCTGCACTTGATGTAGATACAACGGAAGAAATTTTAATGGAAATGGCTGATTCTGAAGCAGGCACAGATGACTCTTTCCCTGAGTCTCCAAATCACGGATACGGGCATGGAATTGTGGACGCTTATGCAGCAGTTTCCTCTGTTATATCCGGTCTTGGAACGATTGAAGGTCAGGTAACCATGGATGGAGAGGATAATGAGGCTCCGACTTATAACCATGAAGCTCCTGCTGAGACCTATGAGGGAATGGACTTGGATCTGACTATGGAGGCAAGTGACAATGTAAGTGTTACTTCCGTTGAGCTGCACTATAATAATGAAGTAGTAGAAGTACCTAGAGTTTCCGGTGATTTCCGTTCCGGCGAGTACGCTGTAACGGTGCCGGGAGAGGATATTGATGGTGAAGAATTCACGTATCATTTCGTTATTAATGACTTTGGCGAAAATGAAGTTACTTCAGATGAATATGTGGTAGATGTTCAGCCTGGTATCACAGTTGGCTATGAACAGGACTTTGAGTCAACACCGGCAGGCTGGGCTTCTTTTGGCGATAATGACAGCTGGGAATGGGGCGAGCCGGCTTCAGGACCTGGAGAAGCTGCATCCGGAGATAAAGTGTACGCCACTAATCTATCAGGAGATTATGAAAATAGCTCCGATGCCATTTTAATGATGCCGCCGGTTGATTTGCCGGAGGGAGAGTCCTATTTACAGTTCAATAACTGGTATAACATTGAAAATAACTGGGATTATGGTTATGTTGTCATCTCCGAAGACCAGGAAAATTGGAATGTATTAATGACGTATACCGGTGAAGCGGCGGAATGGGCACCTGCAGAGGTGGATTTAAGTGAATATGCCGGTAAACGTGTATATATAGGTTTTCAAATAGATACTGATTTCAGTGTTACACGGCCTGGCTGGTATATTGATGATGTAGCTTTATCTGACGAGTCATTGGGCCTGGATTCCGAAAACACCGGTTTAATCAAGGCAAAAGGCGAAATGACGAAGGAAAAAATGAATGCGAAGATTGAAGCTCAAAGTACTTCTATTTCCGAAAGTGCGAATGGAGCAGCGGCAAAAGAAGGTGTGCAGAATGCCAGTGGACTTCCATTGGATGCGCAGATTAGTGTTATGGAAAGCGATCGTTCTACAAACACAAATCCACAGGATGGATCATACAGATTAATGCATGCTGCGGGGACATTTACTGTGGTGGCTGAAGCATACGGTTTCTATGCTGAGGAGCAAACTGTCACAGTAGAAGCGGACAGTTCCACAGAAGCAAACTTCACCTTGGAAGAATTGCCTGAAGGTACCGTAAATGGAACAATAACAAGCGAAAATTCCGGCAATCCGGTCGAAGGCGCAACAGTAATGCTTGTAGAAGATGCAAATGTTGAACCGGCAGAAACGGATGCAAACGGAAATTACGAAATTACAGGTTATGAGGGTGACTATACCTTAAGAGTAATTGCGCCTGATTTTTATTCGAAAGACGTAGAAATAACAATTGATGGGGATATGACCCTTGATATTGAACTGGAACCATTCTTTACTGTACCTGGCGGTGAAATCTACTATGATGATGGTACAGCCGAAAACGCACGTGCATTTTATGATGCAGGAAACAAATGGGCTGTTAAAATGAGTCTGCCTGAAGACAGAGAGTCTGCACTTGTAACAGATGGTGTTTTCCAATTCCATGACTCAGATTTCCCTGTACCGGGCGGTACACCATTTGCAGTTGAAGTCTGGTCAGCCGGGGATGATGGTATGCCTGGTGAAAGATTGGCCGGTCCGATTGATGCTGAAGCAGTCAGGGATCTGAATGAATGGACAGTTGTTGACCTTCGTGAGGAAAGCATTCAAGTAAATGGCGACTTTTTTATGGTCTATGTACAAACGCAGGATAACACGGGCTCACCAGGACTTGCTACAGATGAAAATGGACCAAATGCAGAAAGAAGTTATCAGGAAGTTGGCGGAGTATGGTCACCATCCCCTGCTGCCGAGGGTAACTATATGATCCGTGCCCGTGTAGCTTATGAAGTAGATACGCCAGTAATCACTTCACCGGAAGATGGAGCAGTTACAAATGAAGCCAATGTTACTGTAGAGGGTACTGCTTCTCCGGAAACAACGGTAGAAGTACTGCAAGATGGTGAAGAAGCTGGCTCTGCTGAAGTTGGGGAAGATGGAACTTTTGCTGTAAGTACGGAATTGACTGAAGGTGAAAATGAATTTACAGCAGTAACATATGTTAACGGGGAAATGGCGGATGAGTCTGAACCAATCACTGTAACATTGGATACAGAAGCACCGGATTTAACGGTAACAAGTCCGGAAGATGGGGAAAACACCACCCGTGAAACAGCAACCGTAGAAGGTACAGTCAGTGACGACCACCTTGAAACAGTTACTGTAAACGGCCAGGAAACAGCTGTGTCTGACGGTGAGTTCTCACAACGGATTCTTCTTAATGAAGGAGAAAACGTAATCGAAGTTATGGCAGCAGATGAAGCTGGTAATGTATCAACCGAAACCATTACCATTTTCGCGGACTATACCGCACCGGAAATTTTCAGCTTGACACCGGATGAGGACCAGGAACTTGAAACCGGGCAATCCATCATGATTGAGTTTGAAAGTGAGCCGGGACTGCGCGCTAGTTTTGTGGTGCATATGCCTCTTACTGACTTTGGTATGAGTACGATGAATGCAACCGAACTGCCGATGATGGAAATAACAGAAGGACATTATGTCGGCTACTGGACAGTACCGCGTAATGCTTATGCTGATGGGGCGGTAATCGAAGTCATCGCAAGAGACAGCTTTGGCAATGAAACCCGAGAGCAAGCTGATGGGAGACTTTACGTCAACCTGGAAGATTAAACTTCAGGTAAGCAGCAGGAATGTTCTGCAAAAAGATTTTCATGTTAAGGAGAAAGGTATAGAGACTTCGTGTCTTTATACCTTTTTCTTTATTTGCTTTAAACTTGCCGCCAACTGTAATCCTTTTTCCTTTTTATTTCTCCGCTGATAGGAAAGCAATTAACGTGAATTGAAACCGTGGAGCTTGCAACGAAAGAAGGATGCAAAGACAATGAAAATTTTTGCATCCTTTTTTAATAACCATATTGCAACAGAAGAACCGCCCCGGTGTTGCAAGTTTTGATATATATAAGTACTTTCCCTTGAAACCAGAATAATTTTATGTATAATGGAATTAGATAATTAAATATTCGATTCCAATCTTCGGGGCAGGGTGAAATTCCCGACCGACGGTAAGGAGCTTTATAGCTCTAAGTCCGTGACCCGTGAAAGCATGCTGCTTGAGCGGTGGATCCGGTGTAAGTCCGGAACCGACAGTTACAGTCTGGATGGGAGAAGATGTTGAGCCAATCGGTGTATTTTTGTGTACCCGGTTTTCCATTGACGTACTATTCCCTAAAGCCCCAGCGGCTTTAGGGTTTTTATGTTTGATGGAGCGAAAGGCTTTTCCTTCATCACGAGATCGGGATCGAAAAAGATGGAGGAGAAAGATTATGAAAAACAGGAAACTATTAAAACTTATTATTCTGGCATTGCTAGGGGCGATATCTCTTGTACTATTTTTCTTTAATTTTCCGCTCCCATTTCTGCCGCCTTATTTAAAAATCGACTTTAGTGATATACCGGCACTGATGGCATCCCTTATTTTTTCGCCAATGGCCGGTGTGATTGTCGTTGGAATTAAGAATCTGCTTTATATGGCAATTGGCGGAGGAGAGCCGGTTGGTGTGGCATCCAACTTTTTGGCGGGGATTATGTTCGTCGTACCTGTTGCAATCCTTTACCACAAATTTAAAAAAGGCGTCAAAAGCGTAATATCCGGTCTTATTGCTGGAACAATCATTATGGCAGTCGGTATGAGTATATTAAACTATCTAATTATTTTACCAGTCTATGCCTGGTTCATGGGTATGGAAGAAATGCATATAACAAGCGTGAAGTTTTATGCAGTGCTGTACGGTATCCTTCCATTTAATATTATAAAAGGAATTGTTGTCGGATTAATGTTTGTACCGCTATTTGTAAAAATGCGCAGCTGGATTGAACAGAAGCGTCTTGATATTGCATAGAAAGCAAAAGCTGGTCCCGTGCGGCGGCCGGCTTTTTTATTTGCATAAAAGTAAGGGCCTTCAAGTCATGCCTTCTAGAATAAATACTTAAAAACCTTACTTTATTCTTTGCTATTTAAAAGTGGTGGTGTATACTTTTATTAGCGTATAAATTGAATAATGACGATAAATAAGGTGTCTTTTAAAACAAGACTTAAAAGGGAAGTTTGGTGAAAATCCAACATGGTCCCGCCACTGTGAATGGTAAAAAGCATTGTATAAATCCACTGTGCATATACTGCATGGGAAGGAACAATGCATTAGCCATGAGTCAGGAGACCTGCCTTATTTAATGCGCCAATTAAACCTACGCGGATAGGGAGGTGTATGAAAAGATAAATGAGGATTCTTCATGAATTCCCATTTTGCTTATTCAGCATCTCTGTTTCAGAGATGTTTTTTTAATGGCTGGACATCTGTTTTTGCCTGTAAGCAAAACAAGTAAAAGAATGGAACAATTGGAGGAATAAAATTGAAAAACTTACATGTATTATTGTTCTCCCTTCTGCTGGTGACAGGCATTTTGGCCGGCTGCGGGGAGACAGAGGATGATGCAACAGACCAGACTGAAACGGAAACAGAACAGACCGAACAGCCGTCAAGTGATGAATCAGCTTTTCCGGTTACAATGGAAGGCAGTGATGGAGAAGAAGTAACCATTGAGGAAAAACCGGAAGCTATCGTTTCCCTTATTCCAAGCAATACCGAAATTGCTTTTGCCCTCGGTCTTGGTAACAATATAGTTGGTGTTTCCGACCATGACAATTACCCGGAAGAAGTGCAGGAAAAGGAAAAAATCGGCGGGTTGGAATTAAATATAGAGATGATTTTATCACTGGAACCAGATTTAGTGCTGGCACATCCCACGAATTCACCGGAAGGTATTGATCAATTAAAGGAATCCGGTTTAACAGTATTAATGGTCAATGATGCAACTAATTTTGATGAAGTGTATGAATCCATTGAAATGATGGCGGAAGCTACTGGAACAAAAGAAGAGGGCGAGAATATCATTACGTCTATGCAGGATAAATTATCAGAACTGGAAGAAAAAGCTGCTGGAATACCAGAAGATGAAGTAAAAAGTGTCTACATTGAAATTTCACCGGAACCTGAAATATTTACACCGGGAAATAATACGTTTGAAAATGAAATACTAACAAAAATCAATGCGGAAAACATTGCAGCTGATCAGGAAGGCTGGATAGAGTTAAGTGAGGAAGCCATTGTGGAACAAAATCCGGAGGTCATCATATTGAGCTATGATTTTGTTGAGGATCCGGTTGGACAACTCATGGGCAGGGATGCATGGCAGGATATAGAGGCTGTAAAAAATGAACAGGTGATCCAGGTGGATACCGATATTATCAGCCGTCCGGGACCACGACTGGCAGAAGGAGCGGAGACGCTTGCAAAAGCCATCTATCCGGATGTTTTCGAAGAGCAATAAAGTTTTTCCATATATATTTCTTGCAGTTCTAGCAATATTTACAGTTTTATTGGGGACATCCATAGGGACAGTTTATGTCCCCTTTTCAACGATTATCCATATTATCACGGCAAACATCATCCCGAGCGTACCGGCAGATGCGATAGACAGCATGTATGAAAATATTGTATGGAATATCCGGCTCCCCCGGGTGCTACTTTCAGGACTTGTCGGGGCATCCCTGGCTATTTCAGGTGCTGCTTTCCAGGGTCTACTGCGCAACCCGCTGGCGGATCCCTACACGCTGGGCGTATCTTCCGGTGCTTCCGTCGGTGCAGTAATCACTATCTTTTTTGGACTCACATTGCCGCTCCTTGGACCGTTTACATTACCAGTATTCAGTATTTTGGCGTCATTTATTACGATATTTATCGTGCTCTATTTTGCCCAGCGGATTGATCGGGCAATGCGGGTAGAGACCATTATCCTGACGGGTGTTATTTTCAGTTCTTTTTTAGGTGCCCTGATTTCTTTAATGATTGCCCTCACAGGTGATGAATTGAGGCAAATTATTGGCTGGCTTTTGGGCAGTGTTTCCATGAGGGGCTGGGATCATATAAAAATAATTATCCCGTTTTTCCTTGTTGGCTCCATTTTATTAACACTGCATGCAAAAGAGCTGAACGCCATGTCGTTTGGGGAGGAGCAGGCAAAGCATTTGGGAGTAAATGTGGAACGGAAAAAGATGAGTATTTTAATTGCGGGCTCCATTCTAACAGGTGCAGCTGTTGCGGTTTCCGGGACCATTGGGTTTGTCGGGCTGGTAATTCCGCATTTCGTCCGGATTCTTTGGGGTCCGAACCACGTGCATTTACTGCCCTTGTCAGCAATTGCGGGGGGAAGTTTTCTTATACTTGCTGACCTGGTCTCCAGAATGATTATTGCACCTTCCGAATTGCCGATTGGTGTCATTACCGCACTTATTGGTGCCCCTGTCTTTGCAGTAATTTTGATCCAAAGACGCAAGAAGCTGGGCGGCGAAAAAGGTTCATAAAATTCATCACAGATTTTAAAGGATCATAGAAAATCAGAAAGAAGAGGGTACTATGATTGAAGTGAAGAATGTCTCCGGCGGTTACCATAACGCAGAAATTTTAAAGGATATCTCCTTTCAAGTTGAAAAAGGGGAGCTGTTTGGTGTCATTGGACCAAATGGCAGCGGAAAAACAACACTTTTAAAAACGGTCAGCCGCATCCTGGATGTAAAACAAGGTGAAATCACTATAAAAGAAAGACCAATATCTGACTACACAGCGAAAGAATTTGCACAATTGGTTGCTGTGCTCCCCCAGAATACAGCGCAGACATTCAGCTATACCGTGAAAGAAACGGTGTCGTTGGGGAGGTATGCACACCAGCGCGGATTGTTTCAAACGATGTCAGAGAAAGATGAGGCAATGATTCAGGGAGTCATGAAACAAACAGGTGTGGAAGGATATCAGGATGTGCCGATTGATTCGCTTTCCGGCGGAGAACGGCAGCGGGTTTTTCTTGCCCAGGCTTTAGCCCAGGACCCGGAGGTTTTACTGCTTGATGAACCGACAAATCATCTGGATATTGCCTACCAGAAGGAATTGCTGGATGTCCTTAAGATATGGACAAAAGAAAAAGATTTAACGGTGATTTCCATTTTTCATGATTTGAATTTAGCCGGACTTTATTGTGACCGTTTGCTCCTTCTGCAAGATGGTAAAAAGGAGATTTGCGATCAGGCAAATGAAGTATTAAAAAGAGAAAGGATTCAAACTGTTTATGGAGCGGAGATTGAAGCACACCCGCATCCAAAGGTAGCTAAAACGCAGATGATGCTCGTTCCCAGATTTTTTGGCAGACAGAGAAATAATATTATAACGAAGGATTTACTGAAAATAACAGAGGAAAAAATTACGCTGCAAACAGAGGCCCCATTAAGAACGATGTCTTCCGGCGTAACGGGTGCCGGTGTTGGCTGGCATAATACTTTTGTCAATCGCCATGTGGATCGGAATTATCATTGTACAGACCATAAAAACGAAATGAAAAATTATTTAATTGATCATGGATTCCATCCGAATGATACGGTTGGCATGATGACAGCAGTCAGGTTATCGGACGTGGCCCATCAATTTCGGGAAGGAGAAGGATTTTCTGCTTTAATTGTGGTTACGGCGGCGACAGGCAATGCAGTAGACGCTTCTATGGGACAAGAACGTACCATCCCATATAAGCCCGGTACGATTAATATTTGGGTGCTGATTAATGGACAATTAAGCGAAGAAGCGTTTATACAATCCATGATGACAGCTACAGAAGCAAAGACGGCAGCAGTTAAAGAATTAGGTATATTGGATATCGAAACAAATACACAAGCAACAGGAACATCAACGGATAGTATATTAATTGGGGCATCGCAACAGGGGAAAATGCTCACCTATGGCGGAACAGCCACCCCATTAGGACAGCTTGTCGGCAAAGGTGTTTATCAATGTATGAAAAAAGCTTTGGAAAACTACTTTAACTGGAGAAACAATTAATGGTCTTTTATCACCTTATCTCCATCATTTTAGCTGTCGTCATTGACCGTATGATTGGTGATCCTCCCAATTTCCCTCATCCTGTTAAAGGTTTTGGAAAAATGATCGCTTATTTTGATAAGAAATGGAATCGGGGACATCAAAAGAAATTAAAAGGTTTCTTTATGCTGATGATCTTAATCGTTATTATTTTGACACTGTCGATTGGGATAGTCCTGATCGCCTATTATATACATCCACTGCTTGGTATTTTTACAGAAGCAATTCTTATATCAACAACAATTGCTCAGAGAGGGCTCAGAGAAGCAGCACTAGAGGTAGAGAAACCTCTGGAACAAGGTGATATCGTTAAAGCGAGGCAAAAGCTGTCGAATATCGTAGGGCGGGATACGGAAAATTTGTCCCAGGAAGAAATTGTTCGGGGGACTGTGGAAACAGTGGCAGAGAATACAAGTGACGGCATTACCGCACCGCTATTTTGGGCCGCTATTGGAGGAGCCCCGCTGGCGTTAACGTACCGTCTGATAAACACTTGTGACTCAATGGTTGGCTACAAAAATGATGTCTATCAAGACTTTGGATGGGCCTCAGCACGAATGGATGATGTCGTTAATTGGCTTCCGTCCCGGTTGACAGGTGTTATAATGATGCTTTGCAGCCGTGCAAAAGAAGTCTCCTGCAAAAAAGCATGGACCATTTTATTCCGTGATGCGAAAAAGCACCCAAGTCCCAACAGCGGCTGGGGAGAAGCTGCTGTAGCTGCACTGCTTGGAGTTCGTCTGGGCGGGGTCAATTATTATAAAGGAAAAAAATCGTACAGGGTGGAAATGGGAGAACCTGTACACAGGCTGCAGCTCAGGCATATTACTGACAGCATTAACATCATGCAGCGTACAGTTATACTTTTTTTACTAGCCTTAATTTTAGGGAGGGTCATCATTGAAACTGCCATCGCATGGATCTAACCCATCATATTTATATCAGGCGTTTGAAATTCCATTACCTGATAAAATCATTGACTTCAGTGTAAATTTAAATCCTTTTGGACCACCTTTGAAAATAAAAGAAAGTTGGTCAGCATGGCTTCCGTTAATTGAAGATTACCCTGATCCGCATGGAACAGAATTAATCCAACTTATATCGGAAACAGAAGGGATAGACACTGAAAATATTCTGCTGGGAAATGGGGCTGCCGAGCTGATTTCCTTAGTTTTAAATTATTTGGCGGAAAAGCATATTGGGATTATACAGCCTGCTTTTTCCGAATATGAAAAAGCAGCGAGAGCCAATCGCTGTCATGTTACATATATTCATCTTCCAAAAGATAATTGGTCACTGGATGCGGAGACTTTATCAGGCAAGCTGGATTCTTTAGATGCTTTGTTTTTTTGCAATCCAAACAATCCAACTGGCATCAGCTATTCAAGCGCTATTTTATTGGACATGCTGAAAGTGTGTGAAAAGCATCATTGTTATTTGATTATTGATGAAGCCTTTCTCGATTTTTTAGAAGATGGCCAGAGTCTCTCACACTTTATTACGGAAAGTAATTATTTAATCATTTTGCGGTCACTGACAAAAATGTACGCTATAGCAGGTCTCAGACTTGGATTTCTGATGACGAATCAAAAATTGCTGGAAAAATTGCAGCGCATGCAGCCGCACTGGAACGTAAATGCCTTAGCACTTGAAGCCGGTAAAGCGGCTTTGAAAGACAAGGATTATGTTTATCAGACAAAACTATATGTTCGTAAAGAAAGAGAAAGAATGATATATGAGCTGAAACATCTGGGATATCAACTTTCCGAAAGCAAGGTTAATTTCTATCTGCTTCGGGACCCCTCGCTGCACAATCAATCTCCGCTTATTCACTATTTAATGCAAAAAGGAATTGTTCCAAGGCATACGGAGAACTATCCCGGGCTCAACGGACGATGGCTCCGTTTTGCTGTTCGGCAGCAGGATGATAATAATATACTCTTGGAGGCACTGACGGCATGGAAACAGGAAAGCTGATTTTTATTACAGGTGGTGCAAGAAGCGGAAAAAGCTCATTTGCAGAGGAGTATGCCGCTTCCGAAGCGGAAATAAAAGCAGGCAGCCTGCATTATATTGCAACATCCAGACCTGCTGATAAAGAAATGATACAAAGAATTAAGCGGCATCAGGAGGACCGGAAGAAAAGCAGAAACACCTGGATAACATGGGAGAGACCGATGGAATTACAAGCAATGGAACCACATTTTAAGCAGGCTGACGTTGTATTGCTCGATTGCTTGACAGTACTTTTATCAAATGAGCTTTTTCAATATGAGCTTACAGATCATCCCCGGGAAAACAGACACTATGAAAAAAAAGTATACGATGCCATATTAGAAGGGGTTTTCTCCATTGTAAAGACAGTTCATACACTTATTGTGGTCTCCAATGAAGTTTTAACGGAACCGTTAATAGGTGAAACAGTGGTGAGATCTTATACGAAGATATTGGGAAATCTTCACCAGGAAATAGTAAAACATGCTGAAAAAGCTTATATAGTAGAAGCTGGCATACCTATTTTAATGAAGGAGCGATCCTGCTGATGAAGGGAATTATGATACAAGGTACCGCCTCAAGTGTCGGGAAAAGCCTGATAGCAACGGTGCTCTGCCGCTTATTTTATGAAGAGGGTTTTCGGGTGGCACCGTTTAAGGCGCAAAACGTTACCCATCATTTTTATATTAACACTAATGGTGAAAAGATAGCCAAATCTCAGGCCATCCAGGCTAGAGCAGCAAATACGGAGCCTTCCGTTTTAATGAATCCGACTTCCTTAGCTTTCGGAAGCTGTCAGTCTGAAGTAAATGTATTTGGGAAACCGGATGGCGCATTCAGCAGGAATTCGAAATCCGTTTATGAAGGCTGGATCACAGCAATTCAATCATCGCTCCATCAATTGGAGAAACAATATGATCTGCTTGTTTTAGAGGGTGCCGGAAGTCCGGTTGAGCTTAATTTGAAAGAACGTGATGTTTCCAATATGAAAACAGCAGAACTTGCAGATGTACCGGTTTTGCTTGTAGCAGATATTCAAAAAGGCGGGGTGTTTGCAAGTATTGCAGGCACACTTGCACTGTTGGAACCGGAGGAAATGGAAAGGGTAAAAGGAATTATCATTAATAAGTTTCACGGAGATAAAGCACAATTTCAGGATGGGATTTCGTTAATCGAACAGATCAGTCAACTTCCTGTCCTTGGTGTATTGCCGCATACTGTACACTGTATGAAAGAGGAGGATGATGCAGTTCTATTGGCTGATAATTCTCAGGCAAATACATCCAACTTGCCGACAGATGAAGAAATAGATCACTTAACGCAAAAGATGAAGCGGCATCTTAATTGGGATAGAATACTGGAAATTGCAGAACAGTGGGATAAACAATGAAATCCTATATATATGGATTTATATTAAATATACAATTCTATAGCATGATCCCGCTTTCCCTTGAAGTTCCCATCGAAAAGAAGAATATCGAAAGATCAGTACAAACACTTCCGTTATTCGGATTGCTTCAAGGAGCTATTTATGCTGGGTTTTTATATATACTATTAGCGTGGACGCCATTATCTCCATTTGCTGCTGCATTTTTACTTTGGCTTTTGATTATCGTGCTCACAGGCGGCCTTCATTTGGATGCTTGGATTGACACGAGTGACGCATACTTTTCCTATCAGGATAAAGAGAAGCGCCTTCGTATTATGAAAGATTCCCGCATAGGCGCATTTGGCGTGTTGAGTCTCATTGTACTTCTAGCAGCCCGCTTTCTCTTTATTTATGAGATTATATTGATGGCTGATATGTATACGTATTTTTTTGTTCTGGTTATCCCGTACTTGGGTAAAAATATCATGGGAATGATGTTAACAAATTTTCCCTTGGCCAGAGAGGATGGCATGGCTTACTTTTACAGTAAAGCAACCGGACCAAAAACTTTATGGATTTATCCGGTATACGTTTTATTTCTCCTGATTGGCAGTGTCCTTTTAGGACTGGAAAGTTTGCTGCTGCTGTTTATTATGCTTTCAGTGACTTATCTATTGTATATTTTTTACCGCAGAAAATCTTTAAAATGGTTTGGCGGGATAACGGGAGATGTTACCGGGGCTGCCGGAGAAGGAGTGGAAATTAGCCTATGGATGACTGTGTGGTTATTTCATTATTACGTCATGGGATGACAGAGGAAAATGAGAGACGAGCTTATATCGGATGGACTGATGCCCCGATTAGTGAAAAAGGGGAAGAACACTTACGCCAAATTGCTGGAGATTATTTAGCGCATGATATCCTGTTTTCCAGTCCTATGCTTCGGTGTATTCAAACTGCAGAAGTACTTTTTCCCAATCAGAAAATACATACAGCTCCTGACTTGAAAGAAATGAATTTTGGTTTATTTGAGGGAAAAACATATGAGCAATTAAAAGGACAATCAATATATAGCAATTGGATTTCAGACCCTTTCATCCAACGGCCGCCGCATGGTGAAGTTTTTCAAGAGTTTGCAGAAAGGGTTGAGAACGGACGGAAACAGGTGGCACATATCATAAATGAAACAAACGCTTCAAGTGCAGTAATCGTTACACACGGGGGTGTAATTCGTCAGCTGCTTTCGATGTGGTCGGCTGAACATAAAACATTTTTTGATTGGAAGATACCTTATGGGGAAGGTTACCAATTAATTTGGACAAAAAAAGCATTCAGGAGGAATGAAAAATGCATGTCATTACAGGCGGTGCCTGCAACGGAAAAGCTGACTGGGTCAAACGAACATATGGATTAAGTAATCAATCCCATATTTGGATATCCGCATATGAAAAGGAGCCGTGTCCTATCAATTTAGCGAAGTATGATACACGTTTCATTGTACTGGAAGGTGCGGAGCAATGGATTCGGCAAATAATAGAGAATCAGGCTGGGGAATACAACCGTGATGATGGCAGGGCATTAATCAAAAAATGGCTGAAATGGGAGCGGAAGAATCCGGTACATCAGCTGATCATTATTGGAACCGATATTTCAAAGGGCATCGTCCCGATCCAACAACTGGATAGGACGTGGCGCGATGCAACTGGCTGGTTTTATCAGGATTTGGTTAAGGAGTCCGATCGTTTTGATGTCATTTGGTATGGGATAAATAACCAATTAAAGGGGGAGGAATAAATAATGAAAATTTACACAAGAACTGGAGACAAAGGGGAAACAGCACTGATAGGCGGGCGCGTCTCCAAAGATGATATTCGCGTGGAGGCTTATGGAACAGTAGATGAACTCAACGGTTTTGTCGGCAGGGCGATGACCGAACTTGATAGGAAGATGTTTGCCGATGTACTGAAAGATTTGGAGAAAATCCAGCATGAGCTCTTTGATTGCGGAGGAGACCTATCCAATATACTGGAAAAAAAAGAAAATAAACTAAAGGAAGAAATGGTTAATTATTTGGAAGCGCGGATTGATGTAATGACGGAAGAAACCCCGGATGTGGAGCGTTTTATTTTACCGGGCGGTACGAAGCCCGCTGCTACCATCCACATTGCCAGAACCGTGGCAAGGCGAGCGGAAAGGATGATTGTAAAATTAATGAAACAGGATGAAAATGTTTCGCCTGTTGCGCTGCAATATGTAAATAGGCTTTCTGATTACTTTTTTGCTTTAGCGAGACTCATTAATTACAGGATGGATGTGGCAGACGTTGAGTATATAAGAAGTGCAAAGGTTTTTCGCAGCGGCCGCAGAAAGGAGAAGTAATTGAAAAGAGATGTGGCAATTATCCCTTTAAGTGATGAAGAGGAGCTTGTGATCGCAGCGGATAACAGCGGAGCAATCGGAATGCGGGACAAGGATGAGGTGCAAGTCCCTTATGAGGTTGTATCATACTTTAATTTCAGAGTAGCCTGGATGGAATGTGTTGCTGCCGGGGCTAAGCCCTTTGCTGTTATTGTTCATAATTTTTCCGGTGATAAAGCATGGGATAAACTCATAAAAGGAATTCATCGAGGGACGAAAGAGTTGGGAATAACAGATTTGGATATTACCGGCAGCACGGAGACAAATTTTTCTCTTATGCAGTCAGCTGTCGGGTTGAATGTAATCGGGCGGAAGAAAAAGAAAATAGAACAAGCATGTATAGAGCAAACCGGGAACGAAATAATCAAAGCAGCAGTGATCGGTGAGCCCTTGGCAGGCAACGAAGTCATTGAAAATAAACATGCGATTGCACCGCTTAAGTTATTCCAGTGGTTTGCGAATCAACAAGACGTACTTTCAATTCTTCCCGTTGGTTCTAAAGGAATTTTATATGAGTTGGAGCAGTTATTCACAGGACCGTCAAGAAAATTTGCGACCGACTTGGATATGAGGAAAACTTCCGGACCTGCGACTAGTTTTATTGTTGTATATAAACAGGCTGTCTTGGAAAAAGTGAAAGAAAAGGCAGGGAATCTGTTTCATGAAGTGATAATAGAATAACTTGAAGTGACCTTTAATAGAGGAGAGTTTATTTCAAATTCATTTATTATGATTATTTCTTGAACGTTATGAAGATATAAAGCTTAAAGTAAATGCTTATGGTTGGGCGAATAACTCCCAAATGTTTAAGGTGTGGGGTGAGCATTTAATGCATTCTCCAATCAATGAAGCATCAGGTGCCTTCGAAGCTGGTATCCGGTCATGAACCTGCAGGCCTAAATAATACTTAATGAAGATTATTCGTATGTTTGGTGTTCATACATTATTCAGCGGCCGAAATAAAAAGAAGACTTGGCGGCAGGCCAAGTCTTCTAAAGGTTAATTGCTTATTCTTCTTCCACAAGTTTTTTGGCTGTTGGCTGTGCTTCCAGCCGTTCAAAAGGAATAGGCTTTCCGGATATTTGACTGTAGCCATAAGTGCCGTCTTCAATGCGTTTAAGCGCGTCTTCTATTTCCTGGAGCTGGTCCTGCCGCATCAATTCAAGTCCTGCATCCCGCTGCTGCTCAAACTGCTCTGTTCCTATATCTCCGGGATGGTTGTCATAATCGGCAAGTTCTCCCACCGATTCATTCGGTCCTTCTGTATCGTCTACCCGGTTTTGATTTCTTTCTTTCATCATCTGCAGCCGCTGCTTAAAATGCTCAAGGTCTTCTTTACTGAGATGTTTGCTCATCATGATCTCCTTTCCCTTTTATATCTCTGGAATGAGTCAAATATTTGCCCTGATCCTAACGCTTTCCACTTATGGATGAACCTTAGAAAAACACACTGATCAGCAATGATAATCCCAGCAGCAGGCCGTATATCGAGTTCGTTTTTCCTGTTCCGGCCATGGCGGGCATCATTTCAATCGGTTCCGTTTTTCCTTTAAACTTATTAATGACATCTACTGCCTTGAAAATAGCTATAAACGTAAGAAATGACCATATCGGCAAAATTCCTGCAAAAATGAAGATGAGCGTCAGCAAAAATGCTGTACCAAACATGGCGGCAAGGAAAACAATCGCTTTTTTTCTGCCGAGTAATATTGCGATCGTTTTTCGGCCGCTTTCTTTATCCCCATCCAAATCACGAATATTATTAGACAGCATGATGGCACCGATAAAAATGGCTACCGGTATGGACACAAGAATAACTTCCCATGTAACAGCTGAAGTTTGGATAAAATAGCTGATGCCAATAATTACCGGACCCATGAAAAATCCGGCGGAAAGTTCACCAAATGGCGTATAGGCAATCGGAATTGGCCCTCCAGTATACAAATAACCGAATAGCATGGAAACTAAACCAATGACGGCTATCCACCAGCTGGATTCTGCGGAAATATAGACACCAAGCAAGATGGCGATGCCGAAAAATGCGAGAGCTAAATTTAAGACGGTTTTAGGCTGGATCCCGTCACGTACGATGGTACCCCCGATACCGACCGAATCTTCGGTATCCAGTCCGCGGACAAAATCATAATATTCATTAAACATGTTTGTGGCAGCCTGTATCAAAATGGAAGCCAGCAGCATGGAAAGAAAAAGTATGATATGAACAGACCCTTCAAGAAAGGCTAACATGGTACCGACGAATACAGGTACAAATGAAGCGGTTAACGTATGGGGGCGAAGCAGACGCCACCAGACCTGAAAGCCTTCTTTTTCATTCAATGCATCTTTTATATTTACTTTATTGGATGATTGCATTACAGTTCCCCCTAAATTCACTGCATCATACTTATTTTAGGCAAATCGGCGCAAGGTGTCAATTTATGGGGAGTTGTGCGAACATAGTATTCAATTGCACATTACTTTATAAACTTCCATGAAAATTGTCTTTTAAATCAGCAGGATGGCTGCAGCCATTGGATTTAACGTTTTTCATTGTGGATGGCAGCAAGAATTCCCGGCAGTCTAAGCAGATTTCTGTAACAAAATAGGATTTCCTTGAGAATCAGGCCAAAAGAGAATAGAATAATAAATGGGAGTTTGCCATTTTGGAGGTATACAGATGATTGAAATAAAAGAGAAAGAGCTGGAGGCATTACTGGGTCAGGCGATACAGCGTATTGCGCCCGGGGAAAATTTTCAGCTCGTGAGTATTACGAAAAAAGTGAAATTCACCGATCCGCTTCATTTCTTTGAAGCTGCCAAATATATGAATAGAGATCGTGTTTACTGGACAAGCACCGCAGATACATTCACGATTGCCGGGGTTGGTAATGTCCATGAAATCACTGCCAAAAATAACCGCTTCCTTGTAACTGAGGAAGAGTGGGAAGATATCCGGAGTAAAGCAATAATCCATCAGGAGGAAAATGTTCCCGGTACTGGAGTCGTAACACTTGGCGGGATGTCCTTTGATCCGAAAAAGGAACAGACAGATTTATGGAGAAACTTCCAGCCAAGCCAGTTTATCATACCTGCATATATGCTTACCGTTTATAATAAAAGGCATTATTTTACAATGAATATTCTTATAAATAAAGATGACCATCCCGTCCAGCTTGCCAATGAACTGGCAAAAGCAGAAGAGATGTTATTAGCAAAAAGCCCTATCCCGGAAGACTCCTTATCCATTTTAAATAAAAAAGAAATAGAACCCGAAAGATGGAAAGACACTGTCATGAAAGCTACCGCGGAAATACAGGCAAAACAGGCACAAAAGATTGTGCTTGCCAGAGAATTGCGTATCAAACTGAGTAAACAAGCCAATATCAGCCAAGTGCTGCAGGAGCTTCTTGATAAGCAGCCGAACAGCTATATTTTTGCTTTTGAAAAAGAATCGGATTGTTTTGTCGGTGCTACACCTGAGCGCCTGGTGAAAGTGGAGCAGAACCAGCTGCTTTCCACCTGTCTTGCCGGTACGGCCCCAAGAGGGGAAACGATAGAGGAAGATAAGAAAATTGGACAATCTTTGCTGAATGATTCGAAAAATCGCGAAGAACATGACTTTGTTGTTCGAATGATTAAAGAGGGAATGAAAAAGTATTGCACTAATGTGGATATTCCAGCCGAGCCGGTTATATATCCGCTGAAAAATCTGCAGCATTTATATACACCTGTAACGGCAACCTTAAAGGATGGCTACAGTATTTTTGATATTATCGGTGAACTGCATCCAACACCGGCTTTGGGCGGTACCCCCCGTGATGCTTCATTGCAATTTATTAGAGACAATGAGCTGCTTGACCGGGGCTGGTATGGCGCGCCTGTTGGCTGGCTGGACAGCAGCCGGAACGGGGAGTTTGCTGTTGCCATAAGATCCGGACTGATTCAGGGAGATGAAGCATCCCTGTTTGCCGGATGCGGAATTGTGAAGGATTCGGATGCAGAAAAGGAATATGAAGAAACAAATATTAAATTTTTGCCAATGCTGACAGTCTTTGGAGGGTAACATGGACCATATAGAGGTTTTAACTCGATATACTGCTAATTTTATAGATGAATTAACAAGAAGCGGGCTGACCGATGCAATCATTTCACCTGGTTCCCGGTCGACTCCGCTCGCAATCCCTGCTGCCGAGAATGAAAATATCAGGGAATGGGTAATCATTGACGAACGTTCGGCAGCATTTTTTGCTTTGGGCATGGCCAAAAAAACAAAGCAGCCTGTAGCATTAATCTGTTCATCGGGGACAGCTGCTGCCAATTATTTTCCGGCTATCGTGGAAGCAAAATACAGCCGGGTGCCGCTTGTGGTCCTTACTGCCGATCGGCCGCATGAACTGCGTGACGTTGGGGCCCCGCAAGCAATCGAGCAAGTAAAGCTCTATGGGGATTATGTTAAATGGTTTCATGAAATGTCCCTTCCGGAAGCTTCTCCTGAAATGCTGAATTATGCAAGAAGCAAAGCTGCCCGTGCTGTTTTCACGGCAAAGGAAGGGAATCCTGGACCGGTTCACTTAAACTTTCCTTTTCGTGAACCGCTTTCTCCCAATTTTTCATTGGAAAATGTTTGGGACACTTCACGCGAAAAAAATTCATTTGCACCAGTTTTGAAAGGGAAGAAACGTCTAACAAAGGAGCAGCTGGAGGAACTGATCGGCCGGTTAAGGAATAAAAAAAAAGGAATTTTTGTTTGCGGACCGCAAGTGGATGAGGATTTTGCCGGGCAAATAACAAAGCTTGCCGTAAAATGGGGATGGCCCGTGCTGGCGGATCCGTTATCACAGGTTCGTGCCGGTTCCCACCATAAAGGGCCGGTTATTGAAAGTTATGATGCATTTTTAAGAAATGAAGACATCCGTAAAGAATTGAAACCTGACGTTATTGTCCGATTTGGGGCTATGCCTGTTTCAAAGCCGTATTTGTTTTATGTAAAACAGCATAAAGATGTACAGCAATTTGTTGTGGAAAATGACAGCGGCTACCGGGAACCCGCCGGTAACCGGACGGAAATTATTTTTGCTGAAGCATCATTGCTATGTGAAGACCTTGAAGCATCGGAGCAGACAGTAGACAGGAATGAAGATTGGCTATCCAAGTGGCTGCAGATGAACCGGATTTCAAAAAAACTTTTGATGGAAAAAGGTGATAAGGAAATAACCGAGGGGGAAGCAGTCAGAGGACTGATGGAAGTTATTCCTGATAACAGTACCATCTATGTTGGCAACAGTATGGCCATACGTGACCTCGATACTTTTTTCCTTACCACTGATAAAAACCTTTCTGTCCTTGGAAATCGCGGGGCGAATGGCATCGATGGAATGGTTTCAAGCGCCCTGGGAGCCGCAGCATCCGGTACTCTGGTTACACTGATCCTGGGGGATTTATCTTTTTTCCACGATATGAACGGACTTTTAGCTGCAAAACACTATAATTTAAATATTACGATTTTAGTCGTCAATAATAATGGCGGCGGTATTTTTTCCTTTTTACCCCAATCAAAAGATCCGAAGCATTTTGAAGCATTGTTCGGCACACCGCTTGATATTGATTTTAAGGAAGCTGTTTCCATGTACGGAGGAAAATATGCTGCAGCAGAAACAGAAGAGACATTAAAAATTGCCTTGAAAAACAGTTACCTATACCATGGTCTTTCTGTAGTAGAAGTAAAAACAGACCGGACGGAAAACCTGAACTGGCACAAACAGAAATGGCAGGCAATTGAACAGGAAATTCTGTCGGAAATGGGGTAAGAAAATGTATTATTCCATCGGGGAAAATACCTACTGGTACGAAATTTATGGAACCGGAGAGCCGCTTGTCCTGCTGCACGGCTTTACTGGGAGCAGTAAAACATGGGCAAATTTTATCAAGGATTGGCAATCAGATTTGCAGATTATTACAGTGGATTTGCCCGGGCACGGGAAAACTGATGCACCTGACATTACATTCATGGAAGAGGCATGCAGGGATTTGCATCAGTTATTTTCGCATCTTAATTTGCCAAGTTTTCATCTGCTTGGCTATTCCATGGGTGGAAGGACAGCTTTATCCTATACCATGATATATCCGGAAAAAGTATCCTCGCTTATTTTGGAAAGTGCTTCCCCGGGTCTTGCTGCCGAAAAAGAACGAGAGGAACGGCGGGCAAGGGATGAAAAGCTGGCACAGCGTGTGGAGGGTGAAGGTGTAGAGCGATTTGTTGATTTTTGGGAGAAAATCCCACTATTTAATACACAACATCATCTGGCTGCAGAAAAAAAAGCTGCCATTAGAGCAGAACGGCTTGCACAACAAAAAGCAGGTCTTGCTTCATCCCTGCGTTTTATGGGTACGGGAAGCCAGCCATCCTGGTGGGACAGACTTACGGAAATAACTATGCCCACCTTATTGCTTGCGGGCGTGTTGGATGTGAAATTTACGGGTATAAATAAAAGAATGCATGAACGTCTGCCAAACAGTCAATTGAAAATTATTGAAGAAGCCGGGCATGCAATTCATGTGGAACAGCCAGTTATTTTTGGTAAAATGGTAAGGGAGTTCATTTTGCATAACAGGATTACATATTAGAAGGAGGAGCAGTATGACAGTTCAATGGGAAAAAGTAAGAGATTATGAAGAAATTATTTATGAGAAATATAATGGGATTGCCAAGGTAACAATGAATCGTCCGGAGAAGCGGAATGCATTTACCCCGTTAACAGTAAATGAAATGATTGACGCATTTGCAGATGCCAGGGATGATTCTTCGATTGGAGTTATCATTTTGGCAGGTGCAGGTGATAAAGCGTTTTGTTCCGGTGGAGACCAGTCTGTAAGGGGACATGGCGGGTATGTTGGGGATGACCAGGTACCGCGCTTAAATGTGCTGGATCTGCAGCGTTTAATTCGGACAATTCCAAAGCCTGTCGTTGCGATGGTTTCCGGCTATGCCATTGGCGGCGGGCATGTATTGCATGTTGTTTGCGATTTAACAATTGCAGCGGATAATGCAATTTTCGGTCAGACAGGCCCGAAAGTGGGAAGCTTTGACGCAGGCTATGGAGCAGGTCTTCTTGCACGCATGGTTGGGCATAAGCGCGCCCGTGAAATTTGGTACCTGTGCCGTCAGTATAATGCAGAGGAAGCTTACGAAATGGGACTCGTGAATACAGTTGTCCCATTGGAAAAACTGGAGGAGGAAACATTGCAGTGGTGTGAAGAGATGCTGGAAAAATCACCAACAGCCCTTCGTTTCCTGAAAGCATCCTTCAACGCGGATACAGATGGCCTTGCAGGTCTGCAGCAAATGGGCGGTGACGCAACGCTCCTGTATTACACCACGGATGAAGCAAAAGAAGGAAGAGACGCATTTAAAGAGAAAAGAAAGCCGGACTTCAAAAAGTTCCCGCGTTTTCCTTAAGTTGAAAACCTTTGCCAGATATGCAGGAAACTGTTAATCCTTCCTGCGTGATTGCAGCTATGTTTATTTGCCATGTATGTTAGGCAATAAGGCAAACAGGCTGTTCACAGGCAAGGGTTTTCTTTGAGTTTTTATAAAAGGAGATTATAAATATGCAAGATGTGATTCCCCATTGGCTAACAAGGCAGGCAGATATTTCACCAAATAAAACAGCAGTGGAACTTTCGGATGGCACCACAGTCTCTTTTAAACGCTTGAAAGAGGAAAGTCAGCAATATGCAAGAAAATTGGCATCAATTGGTGTGGGAAAAAACTGCCATGTCGGCATCTTGTCTTCAAATGCATTATCCATGGTAATTGCGATCCATGGAATAAGCTACCTTGGCGCGGTTGCTGTATTGCTGAATACAAAACTGGCGAACAATGAGCTTCGTTATCAAGTAAATGATGCAGATGTGTCCGTTTTATTGACAAATGATGAAATGAAAGAAAAAGGAGCAGCATTGGACGTGCCTGCAGTGAAAGCTTTTTCGGAAGTGAATAAGATGGAGGAAAAACCTGTGCAATTGAATATGGAAATTTCATTAAACGATCCGTTTACGATCATGTACACTTCCGGGACTACAGGTTTTCCCAAAGGAGTTATCCATACATATGGCAATCACTGGTGGAGTGCTATTGGCTCCCTTTTGAATCTGGGATTATCCGAAAAGGATAAATGGCTTGCTGCATTGCCGGTTTTTCACGTAAGCGGGCTGTCCATCCTGATACGGAGTGTGGTGTACGGTATGCCAGTTTATCTGCTCGGGAAATTTGAGGCGGAAACAGTACAGGAAGCCATTATGAAACAAGGCGTTACGATTGTTTCGGCAGTTACTGTTATGCTGCAGCAACTTGTGGACCAGCTGGGAGAGCACCGCTATCCAGCGGCATTTCGCTGCATCCTGCTTGGAGGAGGGCCTGTCCCAAAAGTCCTCCTGAAAAAAGCGAAGGAAAAAAATGTGCCTGTCATTCAGTCATTTGGCATGACAGAAACAGCATCACAAATCATTACACTAAGCGCTTCAAATGCGCTTGAAAAACTTGGTTCTGCAGGCAAGCCCCTATTCCCTGCGCAGCTGAAAATTAACAATGCCGGTGAGGATGGTGTCGGGGAAATCCTGGTAAAAGGTCCTATGGTGACAACAGGGTATTATAAAAAAGAAGAAGAAAACCTCAAGGCGTTCAAGGATGGCTGGCTGGCTACAGGGGACCTGGGCTATACAGACGGCGAAGGATTTTTGTATGTTGTGGACAGGAGGAAGGATTTAATTATTTCCGGAGGAGAAAATGTATATCCATCGGAAATAGAAAGCGTGCTGACAGGTATGCAAGGTGTGAAAGAGGCTGGTGTAACAGGAAAAGATGATCCCAAATGGGGCAAGGTCCCTGCAGCGTTTATTGTGAGGGAAAATGACAAGCTGACCGAAGCGGAAGTACGACAATATGCCAACACCAAATTGGCAGGCTATAAAGTTCCAGCAAAGGTTTATTTTGTGGATGAGCTGCCCAGGAATGCATCAAACAAGCTGGTGAGAGATCGATTATGGAAACTGCTGCAATAAAATTTAACACATACTAAAGTTAGCGGGTAAGGTCATAGCCAGATGATTTTACCCGCTATTTTTCTGGAAGTTATGGTGGATAGAGGAAGAAATTCCGATCAGACCCATGGATCATTGCGCCCGTAAAAAACTAAGCTTCTTCACTTTCATTTTTGAATCAGGTTTAAGTATATTGGGGTTCCCGAGCTCACCAATTGAGCAGACTTCCTCATCTTCTGCTTTTTTAATGAAGCAGCTAATTGCTCTAACAGCTAATGTGTCACCGGCATACTGAGATCTTAACTCGGACAATTATGCTGAAGTAAGGCGTTTTTAGTTTTATCCTTCTTTCCCGTATATAACATTAAGCATCATTACTCCAAATGGAACTTCCCCTGTATAACTGCGTTGGACCGGGTGAATATTATAAACCCCAATCCTCTTTTAAAATATTTTTAAGCAATTGCATCTGCTCATAACCAATACGGTCAGAAATTCTTTTCTCCAACGCGGCTTTTAGTGCTTCATTTTTTTCATAGCAGGCATTACCCAGGCTCGTTAACCGAATGCATTTATCCTTTTTATTATGTTTTGCGTTGCTTATTTCAACCAGGCCTTTTGTTTCAAGATTTTTAATGAATTTATGTGTAGCCTGTCTCGAAATGTCCACATTTCTGGAAACAAAGGCGATGGTAGGCTGCTTCTTGTAAATTCTGGCCATAATATACCATTCTGAATTGGATAGTTTAATATCATTATTGTCATTCCATTGCTTTTCCGTGATTTTTCTGAGCTGAGAGTGGCGTTCACTCAAAACATCAAATAGGTCCAGCTCCTTCAGTTCATAACTCATCCATTTCCCCCCTGTACGTTGATTACGGAATATACTATATTAAACAGCTCACATCTTGTCAACCAAATTGACAAAACACGTAAAATAGTATATAATATTATTGTAAACTTAGTTGACAATATATAAATAGAAGGAGCCAGGCAAATGTATCAGGTTGGAGATTTGATTATTTATTCAACGCATGGCTTGTGCAAGATAGAGGATATTTCGGAAAAAAACATCGGTGGTGTATCGAGAACCTACTACGTCATGCATCCAATAGAAGATGCCAAGCTGACAATAAGTATTCCAAAGGCTGCAGGGGAAAAAAATATGCAGTCACTAATGAATAAAGAGGAAGCCCAATTAATAATGGAATCCTTCCGGTACCCTGGAATTCCATGGGTAGAGGACGCGAGAGACCGTCACAAAAAATTCAGCGGTATTGTTAAAACAGGAGAACGCAAGGAAATTTCCCGGGTTGCCAATTCGTTAATGAGAAAAGAAGACGAATTGCACAGTGACAAAAAAAGACTTTCTGAGCAGGACCGCAAATTGCTGGAATCAATCCAAAATATTTTATTTCAGGAACTGGCTGTTTCATTGGATAAACCCATGGAGGAAATAGCGGAAGAAGTGCACAGCATGATAAAACAAAAAGCAGTTTAATTTATGAAGATGAACTCAGTGCTACCTGAGGTTTTTTTATTAGACAGGATATATGAATTGCAGCCGGTTAACCATTTTGTTATCCGGTTATTTTTATTTTATTGGATGGCAGGTATGAAGCTATTTATATGTATCTGCCGGATTTCTTAATAATATTCCATTCAATGCATGATTTTTGCTATTATATATAGTATAGTGAGGAAATAAATAGTTTACTGCAACGTGTTCTATTTTCTACATATAGAAGAAACAGAACTGCTGCGGAAATCAAAGGAGGAATCATGATGACAACTACGAAGGAAATTATTGACCAAACAGAACAATACGGCGCGCACAATTACCACCCGCTGCCAATTGTAGTGGAAGAAGCTGAAGGGGTATGGGTGAGCGATCCTGAAGGTAATAAATATATGGATATGCTGAGCGCCTATTCTGCAGTAAACCAGGGCCACCGTCACCCTAAAATAATTGCTGCCCTGGAAGAGCAGGCAGGCAAGGTAACACTGACTTCCCGTGCGTTTCATAATAAGGTTTTGGGCCCATGGACAAAAAGGGTTGCGGAACTGACAGGTAAAGACAAAGTATTGCCGATGAATACAGGTGTAGAGGCTGTCGAAACTGCAATTAAAGCAGCACGCCGCTGGGCATATCAGGTGAAAGGTGTGGAAGATAATAAAGCTGAAGTTATAGCTGCCAAAGGGAACTTCCACGGGAGAACGCTGAATGCCATTTCCCTCTCCAATGATCCGGGTGCAACAAAGGATTACGGTCCGTTTGTACCAAATATTAATAAGGTGGATTACGGAAATATTGAAGCAATTCGTGAAGCAATCACACCTAATACGGCAGCTGTCATCGTGGAACCAATCCAGGGCGAGGCAGGAATTATCATACCGCCTGAGGGTTACTTAAAAGAAATTCGCCAAATCTGTGATGACAATAATGTATTGTTTATTGCTGATGAAGTGCAGACTGGCTTAGGCCGTACTGGAAAAATGTTTGCATGTGAGTGGGAGGAAGTTGTTCCTGATATTTATGTCATGGGCAAAGCATTGGGAGGCGGCGTATTCCCGGTATCAGCCATTGCAGCCAATAAGGATATCATGGATGTATTCACACCTGGTTCCCACGGCTCCACTTTTGGGGGGAATCCATTAGCATGTGCCGTATCTTTAGCTGCGCTTGATGTCATTGAAGAGGAAAATCTGGTTCAAAAATCACTTGAAATGGGTGAGTACTTCGTAAAAGCACTGAAAAAAATTGATAACCCGGAATTGAAGGAAATTCGTGCACGCGGCATGTTCATTGGTGTGGAGTTCAATCATCCCGTACGAAAATATTGCGAGGAATTAAAAGAACAAGGTGTATTGTGTAAAGAAACACATGAGAACACGATTCGTTTTGCCCCGCCGCTGGTGATTTCTAAAGAAGAAATTGATTGGGCAATTGAAAAGGTGAATAAAGTATTATCAAAGTAAAATAGTTTTAAGGAAGAGGACGGGCTTTAAACGGCTCCGTCCTTTTTTATTATGAATAAGATTGACGAAATGATTGAGCGAATATAAAATATTTAATATACAAATATTCAATATAATAATATAATGAGGTGATTCGATGGAGAGGAACCTTTTTACACCTGCATTTCCGGAAACAAAACTGCGTATTGAGCAATCTCCAGGCGTAAACTTGATGACAAATATTCAGCTGATTGATTACTTTTTGAACAGCCCGGCTAACCCATCCGGATGGGTAAAAGAATTCTCCGGCAAGCTGAATCAAACGGTATTGGACGATTTAAAACTGTTAAGAACCGTTTTTGCCCACGGGGTAATTTTTCGCCAGTTTTATATGAATAAGCATGGTAGGTTAAATCAGAGCTGGGATCAATTTATTAACTGGTGGAAGCAGCTGCCCGATGAAAGAGTAATGGAACTTATTATTTATGGGATAACAGAAACGATGGATTATTATTATAAATATTTACCTCCTATGACCGAAGTGGAAAGGATTATGGAGGAAGTCAGTCTAAAGGAAAATGATTTAAAAGATCCTCGTATGCGAAAACAGGCATTAAGGGCGGTTTTGCAGAGCTGGTCAGTGGAAAATATAGAAGAAATAATTCCTCTTTATCAAGATATAAAATTGATTAAACATAGCGTTATTCGTTTGCTCGAAGGTTTCTGGCTATCCGGTTTCCAGGCACATTGGGAAAAGGTTAAATCGTCTTTATCAGATTGGGAAACGGACAGTATTGCCCGACTGTCATCCGCCTATTCAACTAATGCAGAAGCCATATATGGGATTACCGGCCTCTATCCGGATACAAATGAATTGGATCAGGTAAACAGGGCAAAAGAGATAATATTTATTCCTGTAACTAATTTGGGAAGACTTATTGTTTTATACCATACAACCGGGCGACTATATGTAATGTTTGAACCTGACTCCGGCAATCGTAACTTTGAGCACCAGGAAGGGAACAATAGACTGTCGGACTTTTATATGCTGTTTGAAGGGCTTGGTGACAGGGCCCGTTTACAAATCATTGAATTAATTGCTGAAAACAAGGAAATGTTTGCCCAGCAAATTGTTAATCAGCTGAAAATGAAACAAAGCACTGTTTCCCGTCATCTGAACCAGCTTCATCAATCCGGATTAGTAAATATCCGGCAAGAAGGAACCACCAAGTATTTTTCCATTAATAAAAATGAGTTCGGGAAAGTTAAGAACTTCCTGGATACAATATTAAAGATTTAACGAGGAGGAATATAATGGCTGGATTTAACGTAATGGGACTAAATACGATTATTATTCAAGTGAAGAATTTGGCTAAATCTATACATTTTTATGAACACGTGCTGCACTTGGAAAAGGACTTTGTTGATAAGAATATGGCATTTTTCCGGGTGGGATCAGGTAAAGGCGGTGTTACCGTTTTATTGCATTCAGCTGATGCTCCTGATCCAACTGATAAAGGAATGGTGATTGAATTATTAGTGGATGATGTAGATGCAGCTGTCTCATATATTAAATCTGCCGGCGGTGAAATTGTGCAGCAGCCGGTAATTCAGGATTGGGGAGTCAGGGAATCTGTTGCAGCCGATCCGGACGGATATAAAATCTGGCTGGTGCAAAATTTGACATAAGAAGCAATACAAGGGGGGACGGAATTGGATATATCTATTGTAAAACCGGAAACAAAACATACAGAGGGCATTGCTGAAATCTGTTCAGCAGGCTGGAGACAAACAGTTGAAGGAAAGCTGAGTGAGAAATACCAGAAGAAAAATGTGGAGTTTTGGTACAATCACGAAAAGGTTTCTAAAGATATCCTGCATGGCATGTATTCATACATTGCTTTAGACGATCAGAAAGTTGTCGGTGTAGTCGGAGCCGGGATTACAGAACCGGCTAACGGTGAGATATTTGTACTTTATGTAGATGAAACATACCGGTATATGGGCATTGGCAGACTGCTGCTTGAAAAAGTGACAAAAGACCAGCAGAATCAGGGTGTTGTGAAACAATGGGTTTCTGTTCAAGAGGGCAACCAGCTGGGACTTCCTTTTTATGAGGCAAGGGGTTTCTCGTTTCAGCATAAACGGCTTACATATACGGATACAAATGAGAAACAGGTATCTTTGCGGTATGCAAGAAAAATATAAGGATCAGATACTTATAAAAACTGCCCTTACTCAGTTTGAAGACGTCCCCATAAATGAAAAAATATATTGCTTGCGGAATTTGACTCCTATAAGCAGATTTTACGCCATAAAACAAAAATTCCATACATGCTTTCCGGTTACTTGAGCCAAATTATTACCAGGAGGTGTTCGTTTTGGAAAGAAAAAAGTTCTATGTCAATATCGGCTCAGGAGAAATATCGCAAACAAAGTTTGGGAATAATGATGAATTTACCATCCATGCAACAAATGATGAAATATTATTATTGCGTTCCAAATTGAATAATATGCATGGTGCAAGCTGGCAGTCTTTCTGGCGTGCACATGTGCCAATCATGCCTTACCATAATGATAAGCCAAATGACAGATATGATGATGAGTTAGCGGAGACATACCAGATGTTATATGATTTAGGGGATGATAATGTGAAAAAGCATATTGAGGAAATAGGTGTTCTTGGAAACAATCCCTTATAAATGGAACTGGATAAAAGATATAACATGAAATGGTTTTGACAATGCTCCGTAATTATAAGTGTGGTGGCCCCAGGGACGGAAATATAATCTCTATGGCCACCATATTTTTGGTTAAAAAATAATAAAACCCTTAATGGTATGGATTTACATGAACATGGACATCCTGCACCCCCTCATGCTGTTTCATTAACTTTTCTTTCACATTCACTGCAATTGTATGGCCTTCATCCACCGTAATATCTGAATCCACACTAATCTTGGCATCAATGATCACATAGGAGCCATGTGATCTTGCATGAAGTGCATCTATTTTTTTTACTCCTTCAATTTTATTTATTGTATCGAGAAATTTCTTAGTATCTTCCTCATCCAGAACAATTTCCAGGGAAATTTTCACAGCCTCTTTTCCAAGGCTAAAGCCCATCCACATGATGATCACGGCAATAATGGCGCTGGCAATCGGATCCAAATAGGCAAGGAATGGGATCTCTGAATTGGCTCCCCATATGGAAAGGCCGATCCCGATAAATGCAATGAGGGAAGAAATGGCATCAGAACGGTGATGCCAGGCATCTGCTATAATCGCCGGACTATTGATTTTGTTTCCTAAACGGTTTTTATATTGAAAAAGGGATTCCTTTACCAAAATGGAAAAAAGAACAATATATAATGCAAGCATGCTGGTGTTGCTCTCTGTTTCCGACCAAATGACGGAGATGGCATCCATGAGAATCTCAAGTCCCACAACAGCCAGTAAGATCGCTACGATTAATGTCGCGATATTTTCCGCTTTTCCGTGACCGTAGGGATGTTCGGAATCCGGCGGCTTCTGAGCAGCTCTAATGCCTACCAAAACAGCTATAGAGCTCAGAACATCAGATGCTGAATGAACAGCATCTGCAAGTAAAGCGCGGCTATTTCCCAAGATACCGCCAATTCCTTTAATAACCGCCAATATTAAGTTCACTACAATCCCTAGAATAGAAGCGAACTGGGCTTTTTGAAACCGATCATTCATATATATACCTCATTTGCGATTTGCCTTCTATCTATATTATCAGTATTTACATAAAGTCGTCCATAATAGTAATATTTTGCCCGGACTTGTTCTAATAAAAGTATCTCCCTATTATATAAAAAAAGTAATACCTGGAGCATTCTTGGCTATAATATAACCTTTCAGCCATGTAGGGAAATATTCTATTCTAAATAATGTTTATATTTTCCGATCAAAAGGAATAAAAATAAAAAGACAAAAGAGGAGGCGGATCAGAATGGGAGAATGACAATCCGAGTCTAAACAGCAAGGCAATATCTTTTTTTGATGCCAGCGATTACCATTTTGTTTATATCAATTACATACTACAGTGAATTAGAAGAGGTCCTTGCTGAAGATGGGGAACAACAGGAATAAACAAAGGGTGAGCAGGATACCAAAATTACGGCCATCAATCATGAACAAATTGTAAACCTGACAGATCAATTTATGCGTTTAATTTTGCAGGATATTGATGAGAAATTACCGGGTGATAAATTATCAATCAAAAAACGAGCTGCTGATGTGTTTGAGGAAATTGCAGCAAGAGAGGCCGCAAAACCATATGGAGATTTTTTCCTGAAGAAGGGGAGCACATGTACATTTTGCCTGCGGGGTCACCGTTCTGGTTTATCGAAGAGAATGAGTATGATATGATTCAAATAGCGGACAATAACATGAGGTTTATTCGGGATAATTATTCGTAGATATATGGATCGTACAGTACAGAGATAGAGTTTACTTATGAAGGCGAATGGGAAATTACTGAAATCAGACATTTGTATTAATGCAAAAGGCAGTTGACATGATGTACACTTTTACAGACTACTATCATAATCAGGTAAAATTATCATTTGAAGATCATCCATTTTCAAAGGAGCCAAAACATGTATTGGTGATTTGCAGATACAAAAATAAGTGGCTCTTGACAAAGCATAAGGAAAGAGGTCTGGAATTTCCCGGCGGAAAAGTGGAAAATGGGGAAACAGCACAACAGGCAGCAATCCGTGAGGTGGAAGAGGAAACCGGCGGGCTTGTGCAAAAAATACGGTATATTGGCCAGTATTTTGTGGATGGAAAGAGACAGGCGGTTGTAAAAAATGTATATTATGCCATAATCGAAAAGCTTGTAGTAAAGGACTCTTATTTTGAAACAGACGGTCCCCACCTATTAAAGAAGCTGCCAAAAAATGTGAAGTATCTTGGTATGTACAGTTTTTTAATGAAAGATGACGTATTGAAACACAGTTTACGTTTCATTAAGGAAAATGATTTGTAAAATCGCCTGCATTGTTCAGCAGGCGATTTTATTATGTGGAATGTTTGATGAGCCAGCCCTCTAATCTTTCAACTAACTTATACATAATTGCTGCAAATACAGCGATCAGCACTAGACTGGAAAGAACGAGGGAGAAATCAAATACCTGGAAGCCGTAGATGATTAAATAGCCCAGCCCATTTTTTGCTACGAGGAATTCACCAACGATTACTCCTACCCAAGACAGTCCGACATTTACCTTTAAAGTGGAAATCATTGCAGGCATTGCTGCAGGGAAAATAGCTTCTTTAAAGGACTGCCATCTGGTTGCGCCAAAACTGATAAGTACTTTTTCATAATTGGGGTCCACTTCATTAAAAGCAGAGTAGACAACCAGTGTCGTAATGATTACACAAATAATTGCTCCCATTGTAATAATGGATATATAGCCTGTGCCAAGGGCAACAATCAGGATCGGTCCAAGGGCCACTTTCGGCATCGCATTCAAAATAACCAGATACGGATCCATGATTTTGGCAAACCGTTTTGATGACCAGAGCAGGGTGGCAATGATAATTCCTCCAATCGTCCCAATCAGAAAGCCGGCAATGGTTTCAAACAGCGTAATTTGTAAATGCAAGAGCATCGATCCCTCACTGATACTGGAGATGATGACCTCAAAAACTTGCACAGGAGAACTGAATATGAGCGGGTCAATCCAGTAAAGCCTGCTAGATATCTCCCACAGCGCTATGAAGCCAACTAAAATGGCTAATTGCCAGCTGATCACAACCTTTTTTTCCATCTTCAATGTGTCTTTATATTCCTGAAAAAGCTGCTTGTCATTGTTCTTGGTCATCGCTGGAAGCCACCACCTTTGCAGTTACCGGTTCATTTTCCTCAGTATCAAGTTCTTTCCAGATTTTATCAAAGAGAATTTGATACTTGGGATGACGCCTGACAAAAAAAGGCGTTTCGTTTCGCAGTTCAATTGGTACTTCAAACGTTTTTGCAATCGTGCCCGGATTGGCATCCATGATAAATATTTTATCACTCATGGCGATCGCCTCGCCGATATCATGGGTGACAAGGATAGTTGTTTTGTTGTATGTTTTTAAAAGCTGGGCTACGAGATCTTCCAGTTTTAATTTTGTTTGGTAATCCAGAGCGGAAAACGGTTCATCCAAAAGTAATATTTTTGGATCATTGATCAGCGTCCGGACTAAGGCAACCCGCTGACGCATACCGCCTGAGAGAGAGCTGGGATAATTTTCAGCCACACCTGGCAGCCCTACCTCATTAAGCAATTCATTGGCCAATTTTCTGGAATCATTTCCCAATGTTTTAGATATTTTTGGGCCGAGCAGGACGTTGTCAATAATTGTTTTCCAGGGAAAAAGATAATCCTGCTGCAGCATATATCCAATGGCCATTTCAGAATCGCGGATTGGTTTATCCTGGAGAAGCACGTTGCCCGAAGTCTGCTCCATAATACCTGCAATAATGGATAAAATGGTAGACTTTCCGCATCCGCTCGGGCCCAGCAAAGCGATGAATTCCCCTTCCCGGATAGAGAATGAGACATCATCGAGCGCTTTTGTATATCCTTTTTTGGAAAAATAATGATGGGATACATGTGCTAATTGTAAAAATGACAAGGGATCCCCTCCTCAGTTGTTAATTACTTCCTCGGCAATCTCTGTATTAACGAGTTCTTCATATGGTACATCTTCAGGCAATTCTCCGGCTTCATCCATAATGTCCTTTAAATTTTCCCATGCTTCTTCCTCCATCAATGGAGTTGGCGCAAATGAATCCTGTGTTTTGTACCTGTCAATGGAAGCGGCAAGCATTTCCACTTCGGTATCTTCAAAGTAGGGATGGATGGATTCTGCGATGGTTTCTGCACTGTTTTCCTGCACCCATTGCTGCGCTTTATAAATGGCGCGGGTGAACTTCTCAATCGTTTCCCGGTCTTCATTTATCATGCTTTGTTTCGCCATAAAGACGGTGTAGGGAACCTTCCCTGATTCCTCACCGAAGGAAGCAATAATATGCCCATCTCCTGACTTTTCAAAGGTGCTTGCAGTTGGCTCAAAAAGCTGCACATACTTTGCATCACCAGTCTGAAAAGCACCAGGAATGTTGGCAAAATCAATATTTTGCTGCAGGTTCAAATCCTGCTGCGGATCTATGCCATGTTTTTTCAGTACGTATTCTCCAACCATCTGAGGCATGCCGCCAACCCGCTGTCCGAGAAAGGTGCTGCCTTTAAGATCATCCCAAGTGAAGTCAGGCTTCGGTTCTTTAGCCACAAGAAAGGTGCCATCGGTTTGGGTAAGCTGGGCAAAATTAATGGCATAGTCCCTGGAGTCCTGCGTATAAACGTAGATGGAAGTTTCTGATCCGACCAATGCTATGTCAGCACCATCAGATAATAATGTGGTCATCGTTGTATCCCCGCCCCAGGTCGTCTGCAATTCCACATCCAACCCTTCCTCTTCAAAAAAACCTTCTTCTAAAGCGACATACTGCGGAGCATAAAATACAGACCGTGTTACTTCCGCAAGATCAATAGATCTCGTTTCACTCTCTGACTGGCATGCGGAAAGAAAGAGGACAATACCGAGAAAAAAGACAACGATATAGTTTCTCATATTTTCGTTCCTTTCTGTAAAAGCTGTTGTTGATTACATCTCAGTTTATGCACACAGCAAAAATGTGTGAATGCCTATATGTGGGACACAGGGACAGGTACCTTGTCCCTGCATAAACTCGATGAAGATCACTGCAAGTTGGATTTGGAGGTGAAATTAGGTAGTTCAATGGGCTTATGTAGACCATATAAATCTCTTCAAGCCGGTCTTCATAAAGTTGAGGAAGGTTAAAACAAGCCGGATTTGCAGGTGGAATGCTCTTCATAAAACATAAAAAGAGTAAATTGGTTGAAATGATTTTCAAATAGTAAGAATCAAACCAACAAAGTTTTACAGGTTGAAAAGAACTCCTGCACAGAGGGAGTTGAAAGTGAGGAATAAATATAATCTTATAGACCAGTGTTTTTATGGGATTGATAAAAAAGGTTATAACATTCTCATAAATAAGGGGCTATGAAAAAATGCGCAGGGGCCACTGGGCGATGGGGAAGTTGTGGCTATCCGGCGACTAAATAATCCACAACTAAAAAATTTTATAACTCCCTGCAATAAAAAACGGCCTCCTCATTAGGGGCCGGTTCAATCACAGTTCAAGCAGGGACAGTGTACCTGTCCCTTTGTCCCAGGTTATCTTTTATATACAGGTCCTGCTTCTCTGATTTCCTTGCTTGCCTGATCAAATTTTTTGAAGTTCTCATGGAATTTCATCGCAAGGGAAGTAGCTGCTTCATAATACCCTTCTTCATCATCCCATGCATTTTTTGGAACAAGCACTTCGTCCGGTACACCTGGTACATGCATTGGAATTTCCAGGCCAAATACATCATCTGTGGTTGTTTCCACTGTATTGAGTTCGCCTTCCAATGCCGAGTGAACCATCGCACGGGTATAGGATAGCTTCATTCTTCTTCCAACGCCGTAGGAACCCCCGGTCCATCCAGTGTTTATCAGAAACACATTGGAATTGTAGGAATCAATTTTTTCCCCGAGCATCTTGGCATAAGTGGAAGGAGCAAGTGGCAGAAATGGTGCGCCGAAACAAGCTGAAAATGTAGCTTCCGGTTCGGTTACTCCGCGCTCTGTTCCGGCAAGCTTACTTGTATATCCGCTCAGAAAATGATACATTGCCTGCTCTTTTGTCAATTTGCTGATAGGCGGTAATGTTCCGGAAGCGTCAGCCGTTAAAAAGATAATGGTATTCGGATGCCCCGCTACACTTGGTGTCACGATGTTATCCATGTTTTCCAGCGGGTATGCAGCTCGTGTGTTTTCCGTTAAGGATGTATCATCATAATCCGGAAGCCTGCTGTCATCGTCGAGAACGACATTTTCCAGTACAGACCCGAAACGGATCGCATCAAAAATTTGCGGTTCTTTCTCCTGGGAAAGGTTGATGCATTTTGCGTAACAGCCGCCTTCTATATTAAAGACGCCATTCGGACTCCATCCATGTTCATCATCCCCGATCAGCCGGCGGTATGGATCAGCGGAAAGGGTGGTTTTTCCTGTCCCGGATAAGCCGAAAAATAAAGCGACATCCCCTTCTTGCCCCACATTGGCGGAGCAGTGCATGGACATAATATCCTGCTGCGGCAAGAGATAGTTCATCACGGAAAAAATGGATTTTTTTATTTCTCCGGCATATTCTGTGCCGCCGATCAATACCACACGTTTTTTAAAAGAAATAATAATAAATGTTTCCGAGTTTGTTCCATCCACTTCCGGATCTGCCTGAAAATGCGGAGCCGAGATTACGGTAAATTCGGATTGATGGTTTTTCAGTTCTTCATCAGCAGGTACAATAAACAGCTGGCGGGCAAATAAATTATGCCATGCAAATTCATTTATTACCTGAATAGGAAGGCGGTATTTTTCATCTGCACCGGCAAAGCCATTGAATTCATATATAGCATTTTTTTCACTTAAATAATCGATTACTTTATGGTACAGCTTATCAAAGGAAGCTTCATCAATAGGCTGGTTGACAGGTCCCCAATCGACCTTATTATCTGTTTCGCTGTCCTGTACAATAAATTTGTCATTGGGAGAACGGCCGGTATATTTGCCCGTCGTTGAACGGACCGCACCGGTCGCTGTTAAAATTCCTTCCTCCCGTTCTAAGATCTCTTCCACTAAACATGGAACAGACAAATTCCGCTTCAGGTTTTTATGTGCATGTAATTTTTCAATTTTCGTTTTCATTTGAGATACCTGCCTTTTTGATAAAATATGTATGTACCAATACTAGATTCTGAATCTGACTAATAGTATAACACATTTAGGTGAATAATCCATACTAATTATCATATTAATTTATTAAAAATAGGTGTCAAATTTTTTGCGAAATAAATTGGAAAAATTCTTGCCCGCAAGCTTGGATATTGGGCATTTTTCCGGTTGAAATTGCTTTCATTTTTATTTTACTCCTCTTCTGCTTTAAGCACAACCAGATTAGCTTGCCGGAAAGCGGAAAAAAGTTTTTTCTAAGTTTCATAGTCCAGAGCGCCTCCAACCTCTGGAAATCACGTTCCCGCTGTCATTTTTATTGACATTACACCTGACATTCGTTAATCTGATTTTGAGCGGATACTCTCTTATTCAGAGCCGGTGGAGGGACAGACCCGATGAAACCCAGCAACCATCACGGTGGTGAAATGGTGCTAACCTGATGCAAGGAAACTTCCTTGAGCAATAAGAGCGAAAGGCCAAAACCCCTTTCCTCATGAACGAAGGAAAGGCTTTTTTGTTTAGGGCAAAATTTTGATTTGGAGTTCAGCCGAAAATTTACTTCACGTGTTTTAAATTACCGGATCGTTCGTGATTTCGCTTTGCGGCTTAACCATTGCACACCAAATCATCTTTAGCATATATTAATGGAGTTCCGTAACAATTTATAAGGGGAGATAGCCACATGGCTGCAAATCGTCGTTTATTTACGTCAGAATCAGTAACAGAAGGACATCCGGACAAAATTGCCGATCAAATTTCGGATGCTATTCTTGATGAAATATTAAAAAAGGATCCCTATGCAAGGGTAGCCTGTGAAACAACAGTAACAACAGGACTAGTACTGGTTTCCGGAGAAATTTCAACGAATACATACGTAGATATACCAGCTATTGTCCGGCAGACCATTAAAGATATTGGGTATACACGTGCAAAATACGGATTTGATGCAGAAACCTGTGCCGTGTTAACGGCTATTGATGAACAATCGGTCGACATTGCCGGAGGGGTGGATACAGCACTGGAAGCTCGGAAAGGAAAAATGAGTGAAGAAGATATTGATTCGATCGGAGCAGGGGATCAGGGGATGATGTTTGGCTTTGCCTGTAACGAAACAGAGGAATTAATGCCCCTGCCTATCTCATTAGCGCATAAAATGTCCAAACGGCTTTCCGATGTCCGCAAAGATAAGACGCTTGGCTATCTGCGTCCGGACGGAAAAACCCAAGTAACTGTGGAATATGACGAAAATGATCGGCCGGCACGTGTGGACACCATTGTTATTTCCACCCAGCATCATCAGGATATTACAACGGAACAAATTGAAAAAGATATTATTGAACATGTGATTCAACCGGTAGTCCCCGAACAATTTTTGGATGAAGCCACCAAATACTTTATTAACCCGACTGGACGCTTTGTGATTGGCGGTCCTCAAGGGGATGCGGGACTCACCGGCCGAAAGATTATTGTAGACACTTATGGCGGCTATGCAAGACATGGCGGCGGCGCATTCAGTGGAAAAGATTCCACCAAGGTGGATCGGTCCGCAGCCTATGCAGCCCGTTATGTGGCAAAAAATATTGTGGCCGCAGAGCTTGCGAAAACCTGTGAAGTACAGCTTGCCTATGCGATTGGTGTTGCCGAACCTGTATCGATTGCCATCAACACGTTTGGGACCGGTGTGGTAAGCGAGGAAGCATTGGTAAAAGCAATTAGAAAATTATTTGACCTGCGTCCAGCCGGAATTATCCGGATGCTCGATCTGCAGAAGCCTATCTTTAAAAATACCGCTGCCTACGGACACTTTGGAAGGGCGGATATGAATTTTCCGTGGGAGAAAACAGATAAGGTTGAGGAATTAAAAGCACTTACCGAGAAATGAAAAACTCCCCGAAAGTTAGCGTAAAGAAATCTAACTTTCGGGGTGTTTTTGTCGCCAAGAATAGTGAGGAACTTAACAATATGCTTATTGCCGGTACTTGTATGGAACCCAGGAACATGGATTATTAGCAAAAAAACAATATGCTCTTTCCCTTTAACAATTGGGGATTGCCCGGTTTGTTTATTTTCTATGCTTGTCCAGCATCTCTCTCAAATATTCCTCCGACTTTCCAGCCGGAATACTGAGATTTTCCCAGCTTTCATTTTTAATCATTTTACCAATATAGACAATCTGCCCGACATGATACGAATAATGGGCAAGCTGCCTTTCTATTGCATCGATGACAGAATGCGCTTCCCCGCGGATCGTAATGGTTTCTAAAAGATTTTCTTCAACTAACGCATCGAGGGCATCAAACAGAACGTTCCATCCTTTATTCCACACGTCCGTAATATCTGTTTTCGATAATAATGTATCAATAAATTCCTTATCCCGGCTGCGATCCGGCTTTTCTCCGTCAGTTATTAAAAAGTCCGTCCACCTGGAAATCATATTCCCGCTCATATGTTTCACAATAATAGCTATATTATTTGAAGTATCATTTGCAGTCCAATGCAATTCCTCATCTGATAACTGCTCAATAGCTTTATCACCCAATTGTTTCACACTATTGAACCTGGCATGGATGACCTTTATATACTCTTTACCTATTGTCATAGAAAAATCCTCTCATATATAAATTATAAATTCGTATGGACCCGGTAATACTCGCATTTTTCCACATAGGCTTTAATGACCCTATCCATTTCCGTGTAATCCTTGTCTGTCAATTCACGTACGACTTTAGCCGGTCTGCCCATCGCCATGGTATGGGGAGGAATTTTTTTGCCCGGAGGCACAAGACTCCCTGCACCGACAAAGGCACTCTCTCCAACTTCGGCACCGTCCAGAATAATCGAACCCATCCCAATGAGGGAGTTTTTTCGGATGATGGAAGAATGCAGGGTAACCTGATGGCCAATCGCCACGTCGTCCTCCAGGATCAGCGGATTGTTCGGGCTTTGATGAAGCATTGAAAGATCCTGCACACTTACCCTTTTCCCAATGATTGTCGGAGCAACGTCCCCGCGAATAATTGTATTGAACCAGATATTGGATAGTTCATCTATTTTTACGTCTCCAATGATAGTTGCATTATGTGCTACAAATACAGACTCATGAATGTCCGGCTGATAGCCTTTGTATGAATGAATCATTTGCACCCTCCTGTGATATGATGTATATAAAGTATAGTATAGCAAAAAAAGAAAAAGTTCGGTTTTAGAAAGGAGGAAAGAAATTGGCCGCCCCAGTACCAAAAAATGCAGTGACACTCATGGCAGCAGTCTATCGAAAAATTTTACCTGCAGTCAGAAAAGAGCTCTCCTATTGGGAAAATCGTGCAAAAAAGATTCCGAATAAAGAACTGCGCACACAAGCACTTGCCAGTATCGCTTCCAAACGTTTTCATTGCCATGGCGGTTCCGTTTATGCGCTTCTTGCGGGGCAAAAGTGGAGACAAGCCCTCCGTTTTATTGTTGCCTATCAGACAATAAGTGATTATCTGGATAATTTATGTGACCGCAGCACCTCTTTGGATCCGGATGATTTCAGGCTGCTTCATCACGCCTTGCGGGACGCATTGACACCGGGCAATGAGCGGAAAAATTATTATGCATTGCGAAAAGACCAGGAGGATGCCGGCTATTTAAGTGATTTGGCTGCAACCTGTCAAAATATGCTGGCTGGCGTAGAAAACTACCCTTCTATTCGGGAGCATGTCTATAGGTTAGAGAGACTGTACGAAGACCTCCAAGTACATAAACATGTGAGGGAGGACGAACGAATACCCCGATTAACACGCTGGTTTGAAAAAGAAAGAAATCCGGAATTGGATTTAACCTGGTATGAATTTGCTGCAGCAGCCGGATCAACGCTGGGTATATTTTGTCTGGTGAGTTATGCCATGGGCGGGAATATGGAAAAGGAGCGCGCAGCTGCAGTACATGCGGCCTATTTTCCTTATATACAAGGGCTTCATATTTTACTTGATTATTATATTGACCAGGAAGAGGACAAAGCAGAAGGGGATTTGAATTTCTGTCATAATTATCCGAATCAGGAGCAGATGAAAGAACGGTTTCTTCATTTCATTAACCAGGCGAATAAACGGGTGCAGAACCTGCCTGACAGTTATTTTCACGAAATGGTCCATCAGGGGCTGGTCGGGCTGTATTTGGGAGATCGAAAGGTGAAAAGGCTGGATGCTTCCCGGGAAGTGAAAAAGATGTTACTGCAGCGGAGCGGGATCCCATCGAAGTTTTTTCATTGGAATACGAGGGCGTATTACTGGTTTGGAAAGCAAATCTAAAGTGCAGCCAATACAGATGGGCGGATTACCAAAGGTATGAGCATATTCTCAGGGGTATGGCGGTTTTCCAAAAATAAGAGCGGATCCCTGAATTTATGTGAATTCCCCAAAATATGAGCGAACTCCTTATTTACATGCCCCCTCTCATTAAAAACACCGGAAAGGCAATTCACTTCTGCCTTCCTGGTGTCATTTCTTCTGTACTGCCAAAATAAACGGCGGTTCATTCCTTTGATTAATAAATCCGTACTTCAGCACATTGAATTTTTTCTGATCCAGTGTAGTCACGTATTTTAAAAGGGCTTTCTTCTCTGCTTCTCCGCCTTCATGCCCGTGATACACAACGATGACTACCAGTTTGTGCTGTTTCAAATGATACAAAATGGAGCTGACTGCCGTAATGGTCGAATCGCTTTCCGTGATAATTTTTTTATCACTGCGGGGCAAATAGCCAAGATTGAATATCGCACCGCCGAGTCTTGCTTCTTCTTCCGGCTGCAAATAGTCTCCAATGTAGGCATGACTGTCATGGATAAGTGAGACATTTTTCAGCCGGTTTTCGACAAGCTTATCCTTTGTCGACTGGATCGCCTGTTCTTGTATATCAATTGCCAGTACATGGCCATCCTCGCCAACCAGTCTGCTCAAAAAGACGGTATCATGACCATTGCCGCATGTGGCATCAATAACTGTTTCCCCTTTTTCAACTGTTTCTTCCAATAAATAGTGGGCGTATTTCAAGATTCCTTTTAACATGGCAATCCCCTTCTTGGTGATATATGTCTATTTTAGCAGAAATGAACGTGAATTGCCTTGACAAAACGGCAGTACTTCAATAAAATTCAATATACATAATAAAACGACGCCGGGAAGGATTAGTAGTAATTATTTTCAGGTGAAGAGAGACAGTGGCCGGTGAAAACTGTTCCTGAAAAAATTATGAACTCGCCTTCTAAAGTTGCAGGGGTGAAGCCAAGTAGCTTCTGCCGTATGATTCGCGTTAAGAATTCAAGTGAACGCCGGTAATTGCAGAAACAATGCCAGCAGCGTTAATTTGGGTGGTACCGCGGGAATAACAAGCCTCTCGTCCCTTTCTTAAGGGATGAGTGGCTTTTTTTATGTTGATAAATCATGAAACCTGGCGACAAACCAAGTAAGGTTGTCTAGATTAAAGGAGGAAGCTGGATGAGTTTTCATCATCAGGAAATTGAAAAGAAATGGCAAAATTATTGGGAAGAAAAGAAAACATTTAAAACGGATACGTATTCTGAAAAAGAGAAGTTTTACGCGCTGGATATGTTCCCGTATCCATCCGGAGCAGGACTTCATGTCGGACATCCGCTTAGTTATACGGCAACAGATATTTTGTCGCGGATGAAGCGGATGCAGGGGTATGAAGTGCTTCACCCGATGGGCTGGGATTCATTCGGTCTGCCGGCAGAACAGTATGCCATTGATACAGGCAACAGCCCGAAAGATTTTACACTCAGCAATATCGCTACTTTTAAAAGGCAAATGAAGGAAATTGGGTTTTCCTATGATTGGGACAGAGAAATCAGCACCATGGATCCAAAATACTATAAATGGACCCAGTGGATTTTCAAAAAGCTGTACGAAAAAGGTCTGGCCTATGTGGATGAAGTAGCGGTCAACTGGTGCCCGGCACTAAATACCGTACTGGCCAACGAAGAAGTTATTGACGGCAAGAGTGAACGCGGCGGGCATCCCGTGTACCGAAAACCAATGAGACAGTGGGTTTTAAAAATTACTGCTTATGCAGACCGTCTGCTTGAAGATTTGGAAGAACTGGACTGGCCGGAAAACTTAAAAGATATGCAGCGCAATTGGATTGGGAAGTCGGAAGGGGCAGAAGTCAGATTTTCCATTGATGGTCATGATAAGCATTTTGATGTTTTCACCACACGTCCCGATACATTGTTTGGCGCAACTTATGCCGTATTTGCACCGGAACATCCATATGTAAAAGAAATTGTTACGGAAGCACAAAAATCGGCAGTGGAAGACTATTTGCATAAAGTAGAAACAAAATCCGATCTGGAGCGCACAGATCTGGCAAAAGATAAGACCGGTGTTTTCACAGGGGCTTACGCCATTAATCCGGTGAACAATGAAAAAATGCCAATCTGGATTGCTGATTATGTACTTATGTCTTATGGAACGGGAGCGATTATGGCGGTTCCCGGTCATGATGAGCGGGACTATGAATTCGCCACAAAATTTGAACTGCCGATTGTGGAGGTCGTTTCAGGCGGAGACCTTTCCGCGGAAGCCTATGTCGGTGACGGAGAGCATGTGAATTCCGAATTCCTGAATGGGTTGCATAATGAGGAAGCAATATCCAAAATGATCGACTGGCTTGAGAAAAATAACGTTGGGAAAAAGCAGATTACCTACCGTCTGCGTGACTGGTTGTTCTCCAGACAGCGCTACTGGGGAGAGCCGATTCCGATTATCCACTGGGAAGATGGCACGATGACGACAGTGCCGGACGAAGAACTGCCATTGGAGCTGCCGGAAATGGAAGAGATAAAACCATCCGGTACAGGGGAGTCCCCGCTTGCCAATAGTGACTGGGTAAATGTGATTGATCCGAAAACCGGAATGAAAGGACGCAGGGAAACCAATACCATGCCGCAATGGGCGGGAAGCTGCTGGTATTTCCTGCGCTATATTGACCCGGATAACCCGGATCAGCTTGCAGACCCGGAAGCATTAAAAAAATGGCTGCCTGTTGATATTTACATCGGCGGTGCCGAGCATGCAGTGCTTCATCTGCTTTATGCCCGCTTTTGGCATAAATTTTTATACGATATTGATGTGGTCCCAACAAAAGAGCCGTTCATGAAGCTTTTTAACCAGGGAATGATCCTTGGGGAAGGCAACGAGAAAATGAGTAAATCCAAAGGGAATGTTGTCAATCCGGATGATATCATTTCCTCCCACGGTGCAGATACACTGCGCTTATATGAAATGTTCATGGGACCGCTGGAAGCATCTGTAGCATGGTCCACCAATGGTCTTGACGGGGCAAGACGATTCCTTGACCGCGTGTGGCGCTTGTTTATTTCGGAGGAAGGTGCTTTATCAGGTAAGATTATCGAAGAAGAAAATAAAGCAATGGATAAAGTGTATAATGAAACGGTAAAAAAAGTAACCGAAGACTTTGAGACATTGCAATTTAACACAGCAATTTCCCAAATGATGGTGTTCGTAAATGAGGGGAATAAGCAGGAAAAGCTGCCGAAGGATTATATGGAAGGTTTCGTAAAACTTTTATCTCCTGTAGCCCCGCATTTGGCCGAAGAGCTTTGGGAAAAACTTGGTCATGAAGATACCATCACTTACGAACCATGGCCAGCCTATGATGAAACGAAATTGGTTGAGGACGAAATAGAAATTGCCGTTCAGATCATGGGCAAAGTCCGTGCAAAAATTCATGCAGCTAAAGATGCAACAAAAGAAGACCTGGAAGAACAGGCACTGGCCAACGAAAAAATTAAAGAGCAAATAGAAGGAAAAACGGTTCGCAAAGTTATTGTTGTACCAGGCAAACTTGTAAATATTGTAGCAAATTAATGAAACACCGGGACGGTTCTCCTGTTGCAATGCAATGGGAGAACCGCTCTAATTGTTGATAAATAGATAAATTTGCAGCCTGCTTTACATGTTATACTTTAAGTAGGGAGAAGGGTGCCTTCCTGAATCCACAATAAAGGTGTGATATTCTATGAAAAGACGTATCCTTGTTGCCTATGATGGATCGGAACAGAGTAAAGAAGCACTGCAGGAAGCAAAACTGCAGGCTGCCGGTGTTCCTGAAACAGAAGTTCATATTTTAGCGGTAGTTACGAAGGCTGGACCCAGTACGAATCATGGTGTAGCTCTTAGTATCCAGAAGTCCATTGCTGAAAAATTAGAGCCGGAAGTGGAAGAGATCAAGCAAGAATTCCAAGCAGACAACATTGCTGTAGAAACTCGTGTGTATATTGATGAAAAGCAGCGTAATGCCGGAAAGACGGTGTGCGAGTATGCCAAAGTAAATGATATAGATCTCATTATTGCCGGGAGCCGCGGACTTGGCAGCATGAGACAAATTCTTCTGGGAAGCGTCAGTAATCATATTGTACAATATTCCCATTGTCCGATTTTAATTATCAAATAAGGACAGATTTTGGGAGAAATTAAAGAAGAAAATTATACAGACACTTGTGATTATACAAAAATCCAAGTGTTTTTTTATATGTATTTTATAAAAATATTATGAGTTATTCAAGCATTACCTATGTTATGATAAAGGAGGAATATAGAAAATACCTATTTTATTTTTGTATCATTAAACAGTATATTACCTTGAAAGACAATCATTCAGCACACAGTCCTTTCATAGAGGAGCAGGAACGGTTTTATGAAATTATTGAGAATGACATATTGGGAGCAGCTTTGAATAATGCTTGATTGTGTGAAATAAACATTGGGGCTGACCCCTTTAAAAATCAATGGATATTCAAAATTATTCCGGGGGATTTATATGAGAAAATATATATTTACTGCTGTGTTACTGATGTTGGTTTTTCTATCAGCATGCACACCACCTTCTTCTGAAGGGGAGGAGATTAAACAGATTATTGAGAAAGAGCTGGGTATAAATCCTTATATCCCAGATGATGATCTAATTGGTGCTGTCATAATGAACTATTACCATGCTTTGGATAACAATAGTGATGCCGGTAAAGGGGATCCATTTCAAGTGGAAATCGAATATAAAGCCTCGACTGAAGAGAAGCTGGATGAGAAAATGAAGGAAGTCTGGGATGACCGTGATCCGTTGAGAGAAGTAGTTTATGGTGATTTGTACATGGATCCGAATGTATGCAAGGTAACCATTTTTAAAGACGGAGTGCCGGAAATTATGGCTGCTGAACTTATAGAACTAGAAGGTCACGAAGTTCAATATCAGTATATCGAACGGGATAGTGAAGCTGTAATTATGGCGATTGATTTTGAAGAATATGGTTATATGATCGAGTATTATTTGGAAGAGGGCAGAACGGAGGAAGATGCGCAAGTATTTGCTGAAGATATTATTCGCAATATTGATTAACTGGCTTTACTTTACTGATCGCTTACTTACACGTGCAGGGAATTATATGGAAATGGTGTTAGAATTTACAGTTGGCAAAATCCAAGGAGAACTTAAATTGGAACTATGAAAATCTGGGGCAACTAGTTTTCTGGGCTCATCCTTACTGAATTCTGCGGAGAATAAAAATCTGCGAGTGTTGGGTACTTCAAGGTACTTCAACGAGAATCAAAATATTATTACACTAGATGTCACAGATAAACATGCTTTAAAAAATGCAATCGATGGCTACAAACTGGATACAATCTTATGGACATTATTAAGCAGAGATTAAGAGGATGTACTTATTGATTTGGGGCTTACCCAGCTGTTATCAGCAATCAAACAAGAGACAAAAATGATATTTATCCACCGACACGTTTTTTCGATGAAAATGGGGAATGCAGAAGCTGATTATTCAAATTCCTCCCTGAGGAAGCGCCCCTGGCCAAATACGTGAATGCAAAAATCAGGGCAGAAGAGAAAATAGCAATTCATCATAAAACTCCGTCCTTGGATACACGAAAATCAAAGGCTAAATTGAAAGCCAGTTTTAGAAGCATTAATAGATGACAGAGTAATCGCAATTATGTTTTACATTATTTTACAGGAGGATAAAATGGATAGTTACACAATAAAAGAACTGCAAAATAAACAAGAAATACTTGAAGCTTTTTCCATTATGAAACAATTACGGACGCACCTTGATGAAGATACGTATCTGGAGTTAGTGGCTGAAGCACGGGAGATAGACAGTTATAAAATGTTTGCTCTGCTTGATCGGGTAGAAATAGCCGCAATAATTGGCTTTAAGCCGATGATCACCCTTTATTATGGAAGGTTCGTCTGGGTTTGTGACCTAGTTACAGATAAAAATAAACGCTCTAAAGGATATGGGGAACAGCTGCTTTCCTTTGTTCATATATGGGCAAAAGAGCATGATTATGAAAGTGTTGCACTTTCTTCAGGTCTGAAGCGAGAAGCTGCCCATCGTTTTTATGAAGAAAAAATGGGTTACGATAAAGTGAGCTACGTATTTAAACATATGTTTAAATAATGGAGGAAATATAGATGACGGATATTCATGAGCAAAACACATGGCCGGTTTGGGCTAATGAGAAAATAGACATAGTTAAACCAGATCCTAATTGGATAAAAAAAGGGGAACAGGAAAAAGATTTACTTCTTCATCTTCTATCGGGTTTAGGTATAACAGAAGTTCAACATTATGGAAGTACGTCTATTCCAAATCTGCCGGCAAAACCAATTATTGATTTAATGGCCAAAATTGATTCGTTCGAAAACATTAAAGAAGTAGATTCATTGTTATCTAATCACAGCTGGCACTATGTGCATCCAGAATTAGACGGTCGGCATTGGCAAAGGTTTTTTGTGAAAGTAATGAATGACAAACGAGTTGTGCACCTGCATATTATGCTTGAAGGCGAAGAAAGGTGGAATAAGCAACTATTGTTTCGTGACCTGTTGAGAAATAATACGGATTTTGTTTATGAATACGCTAATTTAAAAGAAAATTTAGCGATAAAATACGCTGATGACCGTGAAAAGTACACGAAAGCAAAAACAGAATTTATTAATTATGTTCTTCATTCCCATAGTTAAACAATATTTCAATGTATAACCAGATTTTTTAAAGCAATGGGGGTACTGGGAAAACAAGGGTGCATCTATACATGATATTGAAAGGAGAAACTTCGTGGAAATAAACCGTCTATCTAAAAACTTTAAAGTCTTCGCTGAAAATGAATGCAAAGGTTCAAGCGAATTATATGAATTTCTTTCTCTAAAGATTGCAGGGGACAATGAAATTCTGGAATTAGCATCGTACGCAAAGAAAGGTCAACCCATCCCAAATCTGTTGTTTGGAGCTGTACATTATCTGTTGTTAAAAGGAGAGATCCATAACGTAAGAGAATTTTACCCAAGTATCACTAAGAAACCGAGAGATGCAGCAGATTCATATGGATATTTCAAAGATTTTTGCAAGCAATATGCGGATAAAATAATCCCAATCCTGGAAAATAAATTAGTACAGACAAATGAAGTAAGACGGTGTGCTTATCTTTCTCCAACTTTTACTCATATTTATGATATGGTAAAGAAGCCGCTCGCGTTGATTGAACTTGGAGCAAGTGCTGGTTTACAGCTCTTATGGGATAAATATAAGTACTCATATGGTACAAACCTAACATATGGAAAAATGGATTCAAAAGTACATATAATCTCTGAAATTAGAAGTGAAAATTATCCGGTATTGCCAGGTGCCATTCCGCCTGTAGCCTCTCGCATTGGGGTCGATCTTCATACAATTGACATAATGAAAGAGGAAGATCGTCTTTGGTTGAACGCACTGATTTGGCCGGAACATAATGAAAGAAGAGATTTATTTAACAAAGCAGCAGAAAGTATAAAGGAAAATCCGGTAACGTTAATTGATGGGAACGGGGTTGAATTGCTTCCCGATCTGATAGAAGAGATATCAAGAGACTATGCTATTTGTGTGTTCCATACCCACGTAGCCAATCAAATGCCTGCTGACGTGAAGGAAAGACTGCTTGCTCAAGTGAAGCTAATAGGTTCCGACAGAGATATTTTTCACCTTTATAACAATGTATATGATAGAGATCTGCACCTTGATTATTATATTGATGGGAAGGCGTATGAGAAAAAAATTGGCGAGACTGATGGACATGGCAGGTGGTTTTCCTGGGAATTGTGAGCTCATGCAGATTCTGATGTATGCACTCCCATCGCTTTTTAAAAATCGGGAGGGGAGGTATGCATAGTGCTGGCGGTCATTGGTGTGGTTGCGCTCATTACCCTGTTTTCAATTGAAAGCAAGCTCAGGCAGGGAAACAAGCAAAGTGAAGAAATCATTGGTTTGTTAAAAGAAATAATTGAAAAGAATTGAATATGATATTATTTTATTGTAGGAGGAGGAAACCAATTGAAAAACATTGCAGACATAACAGCGTGCCCAAAATGCGGAAGCAGAGAATTGGGGAAGGGAAAACATAGTGGATATTCAGCAATGCACCCCGTAAATAAGATGATTATTGGAACAACGATTGAATATGTCATTTGCACGGAATGCGGCTACATTATAGAAGGTTATGTGAAAAAACCCGGGAAATTTAAAGGGACATTATATTAAAACCCAGCCATAAAATTAACAAGCCTAAAGATAAAAGGTGCTCAAATATAAATTAAGAGCACCTGAAGCGTTTACGATAACTGTCTCGATTAATTTCCAGTCTCTCCCATATTCACAAATGGCCGATGATAATCCAGTTCCCCTTTTACGCGTGTAATATTTAGATCCTCTCCCCGAAGCCATTTATTAAAGTCTAAAATCACCGGTTTCCTGTCGGGACCGATTACAAACCATGCCTTCAGCTCTGTCGGAAAATATACAGAAGTATGAATGGTTCCTGCAGATGCATCGTACTTTTTGGAAAAAACACCATGTTCCTGGCTGTTCATTACTTTATATGCCTCATAAGGATTTGTGGTATGCTGCTGCTCTTTCAGTATCGTTTGCTCACGTTCCCGTGTCTCTTCCTGTCTATAGCGATTTTCTTCATCCAGCAAATGGAAATGATTTGTACATACACTCGACTTACGGACTGCAACCTGGCGCGGGGAAGCTTCGGCAACATAGGATTCTCCCGATGGGTCCAGAAGCACATAGCTGAATGAATGACGGTGAGGAATTTCTTCTAGTAATAAAATAGCCTCATCCACATTCGCACATGTTTCCAAAATCAAACGGCCGATCATATTGCACAGAAACCCGTCTTCGGACTTTTTGCTGTGCGTGAAATTATAGCCCATGGCCAGCCCTTTTTCATTCATACCGTCTACCCGGCCGGTAATTTGCATAGAAGGTCCGAGCACGGAATACCCCTTATCGGTTGGTTCATAAAGTATATACCTGCCCTCGTATCCTCGCGGATGACTGTCGTAATTTCTAACCATGAAATTGGACTCCGCAAAAATGGAACAGCCGCTCCGGGTAAATTCCAGATAATAACCGCCAAACAAGCGTAACGCCTTTTCCGTGTCCAGCTTCAGTGCGTCGGCCAGACCATGAATTTCTTCTAAAATGGCGGGTGCAATTTTTGCCATGATATTTTTATATGCTGCCGAATCAACCAAAAAATGTCTATCTTTCTTTGATTCCCATTGCTTTTCGCGGTTCGGCAAAATAGGGGAGTTTCTGAGCAGTTCCCCCTGGAAATAGCCGAAGTCATAGTGGGTTCCTCTATATTGAATAACATCGCTGAAATACTGTTTCATCACTTTTCTACCTCGTTTCGCTATTTTCAGTGTACGATAAGCGACGTATAAAGCAAAAATTTTATGCTTCGGTGATTTTACCTTTCTAAGAGGACTGACTTTAAAAAAATTAAAATAATTGAACCTTTTGATCCGTTCTGTTGTATAAACTGGTAAAAGGATAATGAGGAGCGAGGGGGTCTTATGGCTACAGGCTTTATAATTAGTACTTTTGCAGTGGCAATCCTGGATCGGTATTTGTTTAATTCATTGGTACAATGAATTAAAAAGTTGTCAGGGACAACACAACAAGGGTGAGATTGATTTTAGTAAATCAGATATTTATTTCCTATGGACGAGATGGGATTGTATAGCGAAACTGGCTGCAGTTTATACATTTTTGTGGATAATAGGCTTTGCGGTATACCTGCTTTGTGGAGATACTATCGATAGTAAGAAAAAGTCGCTGCAGCCACATATTACTCCTTAAATATAGATTGTACATAACTGTTTAAAAAACCCCGCCATACCGCGGGGTTTGTCCAGTATATTCTCTCAGTTAGTACTGGATAGTCCAATGTTTCAATTGTTTCTTTCAATTTATCTTTGCTGATTGATCCGCGTTGTAGTTTTTTTACTTTACTGGAGCTTTGCTTTTTCAATCTCGGCTATTTTTCCCATCTTGCTTTCAATTTTTTTAAACATGGTGGACATGTTAAGGGGTCAATTGAAATTTAGTTATCATGTAGAATCTCTCCTTTGTTTTCTTAAACTTTTATTATAGAGAGAGATTTTTTATTTAAATCCTTGAATCAGATTTCTTTCTCACATAATAATAACTCCCCTGTTTTTTAGGGAAGTTTATTGAGTAATGAAGCTGAGTATGAAAATTATATTTGTTCCGACTTATGGAGAATGGTTCACATTTCCGTCTTTATGCGGGTACCCACTCTGTCTGTAAAATAATCCACTCCCCCTTTTCGTAATACCAGAGTGTCTCCACTGTGCCAAGCTGATCTGCATGGTAGGCACCGCTGATCTGCTGATAGCTTTTCAGGCCGTATCCTTTACTTTTGCTGATTAGGAGTGGTTCGTAAAAAGCAATAGGATCGATCATCACAGAGGTTGGCACCAACAATATCCCTTCTTCATCATATATACCATGCCTGATATATTCATCCTTCCGAGCGGAAACATCTATTTCAATTGGTTTATGACTTGGGGACAATCTGAATATAACAGTGAAATTATCATCAAAAGCACCTTCGAGATACTCCTGTTCAGGCAGGTCAATATCATTTAATTCACTATTTCTTAAAGTGGATAATTGATAATGATGTATCCCTCCACTGCCCCCTGTCGCACTTTGATAAAAAATATCCTTAACCCCGTCACCGTTTAAATCTACAAGCTGAAGGGCTGGTTCATACCCGCCTTCATAGGAAATACTCCAGCTTTCATCAAGATCATTTGAGATTTCCGCCCATACGTCTCGGAAGTAGCGGCTTTCAGCTGAGAAAGGAACGCCCTTTAATATAATTTGTTCATCCTGACCATCACCTGTAACATCTGCTTCAAATGATTCAAGCTCTGCTGTTTCTGGTATTTCCTGAGCCATTACGAATAGGCTTGGCTGCAGTATTATAGAAAATAATACCATCGTGATTAAAAATCTCATCCATATTCTCTCCTGTTTTTCATGGTGGTTCTAGTTTGTATCAGATAGTTGCATGTTATGCGGTTGGAAAGTATGATAATATTGAAAAAAAGTTTGGAGGATGAGTGACATGGAAGTAAATGAAATCACACCAAACCAAGTGGAAGAACAAATGGAGAAAGACGATAATATGGTTATTATAGATGTTCGTGAAGATGAGGAAGTAGCACAGGGAATGATCGAAGGAGCCAAGCACATTGCTTTGCAGCATATTCCTTATTCCATTCAAGATTTGGACAAGGATAAACATTATGTGCTGGTTTGCCGTTCCGGAGGCAGAAGCAGTACAGCAGCAGAGTATATGAATGAACACGGCTTTAAAGTTTCCAACATGGTTGGAGGAATGCTGGAGTGGGAAGGAGAAGTGGTTCTTTAAGCATGTATTTATGACTTGTAAGAAAAATGAACTTTTTAAATAATAAAATGCAGCAGGCAGCATCCAAAAAGTTAGCTTTTTCTATCTAACTAATTGGGGGCGGGCCTGTTGGGAAGTAATATGAATTGCCTGCTTATTTTATATCTATTGTATTACTGTCGCAGTAAATAGTTTTTTTGAGAAAAATAGCACATAATTGTGTTGGAAACTGAATTGACTTTTCCCTAAAATGATTGTATTATAATCCATGCTGTTCTGTTGCAGTAATAAAAGCAGGAACAGTAAATTTCCATCATTCATCCAAAAAAACCAACAATATTATTGACTTTTTTGCTGAATGATGGTATATTGTTTATCCCGCAACATAAGGTATTAAATTTATGCGGGAAGTATTGTGGGATAAATGAATAACCTTTTGGAAAATTTAAGTGTTGACCTGAAATTGTAATTATGATATTATATAAAAGTTGTCGTTTAAAGTAAGTTTTTGAACAAAAAGGTTGACGCGGAATTCTCAAGATGATATAATATAATCTTGTCGCAAAACAAGCGACAATGATAAATTTGCTCTTTGAAAACTGAACAAAA
>NZ_WIXN01000001.1 GCF_010994035.1 Virgibacillus aidingensis | reverse complement strand
GTTCAAAAAACCCCAGAAATACTTGGTACATAAGTATTTCTGGGGTTTTAACTGTCAAACTTGAGAATTTAACATGTCCTATTTCATTCGTCAACAAATTTTAATATAAACCGCGGGATATTTTTTTAAGCTTTGGCTGCTATAATTGAATAAATAGCTTTTATTAAATAAGACTATTGGTCATCTTTTATGCATGAACTTCGACTTTCTCCTGATAAGCCAATTTACCATGGCATTTTCCGCATCCATATTTTTTCGTATTCACTTTCCTGATCCTTCTATATATAAAACCGCATTTTTTACATTTATATTCATGCTTATACATCAGTTGGTTAGATGGCAGCGGCTTACAGTACCTTGGCGACCCCGTTTTTTTTAATAAAAATTTGAAATCAGCATCCCCGTGTTTGTAGCCTTTCCCTTCTATATGAAGATGGTAATGGCATAATTCGTGTTTAATTATACCTATAAACTCATTTTCATCCGCTTCCATATAATACTTGGGATTTAATTCAATTGTTTTCTTATGAGGTAAATATCTGCCACCTGTTGTCCTTAATCGGGAGTTGAATTTAACCTGGTGTATAAAAGGTTTGTGAAAAAATTCCCAGGATAAGTCGTTTACTATTTTGTAAAGTGCTTTTTCATTTAAAAGATCCATACATAAACACCCAATTCTGCAATCAGATAAATATTAAATGACAAAATCTCTCATTCTGATATTTTTCTTTATCTTATCACAAAACGCTACAGGGATTAAACCCTATTAATTTACGTAAAATCAATATCTGTTTAAAATTATTGTAAATAAACATTGATTTTATTTTGTAGTTGATTTATACTATATACATACGTAATTTATTATGTGGATTTGGAGGGATACGTATCACCTAATTGTATCTATGCCAATAATACAAGTTACGGATACTTACATTTATCCAGTTTGATTTAATTATCATTTATTAGCTGCAGGTGAGAAAATGTTATCTCTATTATAATAGAGAAATTAGCATGATGTTCAATAATATGTAACAAATGCAGCAGTCTATATTCATAGTAAACTTATGTTTATTGTGATAAAATTACTATTGTATTTAAAATACAGGAGGGAATCGTTTATGAACGAGAAAGATATGCAAAACAAGAAGAAGTTGACCACTGCTTTTGGTGCGCCGGTACCGAATGATGATGATTCCAAAACGGCTGGTAAACGCGGACCATTGTTGATGGAAGACTACTGGTTCATTGAAAAAATGTCACATTTTGATAGAGAAGTTATTCCAGAACGCCGCATGCACGCAAAAGGCTCCGGTGCGTACGGTACCTTCACAGTAACTCACGATATTACAAAATATACAAAAGCCTCCATCTTTTCAGAGATCGGTAAACAGACAGACATGTTTATCCGTTTCTCAACAGTGGCCGGTGAACGTGGTGCCGCTGATGATGAGCGTGATATCCGCGGAACTGCCATGAAATTCTATACAGAAGACGGAAACTGGGATTTGGTTGGTAATAATACACCAGTATTTTTCATGAGAGATCCAAAGAGATTCACAGACTTAAACCACGTAGTTAAACGTGATCCTAGAACAAACGTAAACAATCCGAACTCTAAATACGATTTCTGGTCATTGCTGCCTGAATCACTTCATCAGGTTACCATTGTAAATAGTGACCGCGGCATCCCGGCAAGTTTCCGCCATATGCACTTATTCGGAAGCCATGCATACAGCATGATTAATGAAAACAATGAACGTGTATGGGTTAAGTTCCATTTCCGTACACAGCAAGGCATTAAAAACCTTACAGACCAGGAAGCGGAAGCTATCATCGGTAAAGACCGTGACAGCAACCAAAGAGACCTATTTGAATCTATCGAAAAAGGCGATTACCCTAAATGGACGCTATATATCCAGGTAATGACAGAAGAAGAAGCAAAAAATATGCCTTACAACCCATTTGACTTAACAAAAGTATGGTATAAAAAAGACTTCCCATTAATTGAAGTTGGGGAACTGGAACTAAACCGCAACCCGGATAACTATTTTGCAGAAGTAGAGCAGGCTGCATTTGCACCTACTAATATTGTACCGGGAATTGGTTTCTCGCCGGATAAAATGCTGCAGGGCCGTATTTTCTCTTACGGTGATACACAGCGTTACCGTCTAGGTGTCAACCATTGGCAAATTCCTGTTAACTACCCTAAAAACGCGAAAAACTTCCATCCATACCATCGTGATGGAGCAATGCGTGTATTAAACCCGGCAGAGGGCGGATCTATCTCCTACAGCCCGAACAGCTATGGGGAATGGGAAGACAGTAAAGAACATCAGGAGCCAGCGCTTGAAATCCTGGGAGACGCTGATTACCACAACTTCCGTGAAGACGATGATCTTTACTATGAACAGCCAGGTAAACTCTTTAGACTGATGAGTCCGGAAGAGCAGCAGCGTTTGTTTGATAACACTGCAAGAGACATGGAGGGTGTTACGAAACAAGTTGCAATCAGGCATATCAGCAACTGCTACAAAGCTGACCCGGCTTATGGCCAAGGGGTAGCTAAAGCACTTGGAATCTCCATGAGCGATGTGGAAGCAGCTGCAGGTCAAGAGAAATAAAAATAAATTAATATAAAGGCTGTAAATGCCGCTATCAAAAAGCCGATGGAGAAATTCAGTTTCTCCATCGGCTTTTTTGGTTCAATATAGCTTTTCCAGTAAGCAATTATTCCATATTGATTCAGCTGGCAGCCAGGAGCGAATCCTCAGGCATTTGAATACTTGATGAAAGCTTTATTTTTCAATCATTGTTAAAGCAACTCTTCCTTTTTCCACATCTATGTTTTCTACCCAAACCGTAACCACATCTCCGACTGAAACAATATCCATCGGATGCTTTACAAATTTATTTGCCATCTTCGAAATATGAACCAGCCCGTCCTGTTTTACCCCGATATCTACAAACACACCAAAATCCACCACATTGCGGACTGTGCCCTGCATTTCCATTCCCTGTTCCAAGTCTTCCAGGGTCAGCACATTTTGCTTTAACAGCGGCTGTGGAAAATCATCCCGCGGATCACGTTCAGGCTTACTCAATGCACTGATGATATCTTCGAGTGTCGGCACACCAATTTCCAGTTTTTCAGCCATCTCTTTTTTATTTTCGAGCTGCAGTTTCCCGGCCAATTTTTCCGACCCTATATCCTCCAGTGTACATTCCAGCATGCCCAACAGTTTTTCCGTACGGCTATAGCTTTCAGGATGTATTGGTGTTCTGTCCAATGGATGATCTCCATCAATGATTCTCAGAAAACCGATTCCCTGTTCATAAGTTTTGGCACCAAGACGCGGAATTTTTTTGAGTTGTTTCCGGTTTATGAACTTACCTTCTTCATTTCGCTTTTTCACAATATTGTTTGCTACAGTGCTGTTTAAACCAGCGACATATTGCAGAAGAGAACTGGAGGCAGTATTTACGTTCACCCCAACCTGGTTTACGGCAGTTTCCACTACGAATGTGAGTGATTCGGAGAGGGCTTTTTGACTCACATCATGCTGATACTGACCGACACCAATTGACTTCGGATCAATTTTCACCAATTCTGCTAATGGATCCTGTACCCGTCTTGCAATAGAAGCCGCACTTCTTTCCTCCACCTGCAAGTCAGGAAATTCTTCCCTTGCCAACTTCGAAGCGGAATACACACTCGCGCCTGCTTCATTCACAATAATATACGGGATATCCAGATTGTTAGTTCGAATGACATCTGAAACGAATTGCTCTGTCTCTCTGGAGGCGGTCCCGTTGCCAATAGCAATTAATTCTGCGTTGTTTTTTTCTATAAATTCCATGACGGTTTTTTCTGCGCCTTTCACATCATTTCTGGGTGCAGTCGGGTACATCACGCCTACCTGCATTACCTTGCCTGTTTCATCTACTGCTGCCAGTTTACACCCTGTCCTGAAAGCCGGATCAATACCAAGGATGCTTTTTCCTTTTAATGGCGGCTGCAGCAACAAGCTTTTCAGGTTCTTTGAAAATATATCAATAGCCTGTTCTTCTGCTTTTTCAGTCAGGCTTTTGCGTATTTCTCTTTCAATCGATGGCTGTATTAATCTTTTGTAGCTGTCCTGTATTGCTTCTTCCAGAATCGTTTTTACTTGTTGTTTTGCGCTTGATGTTATTATATTGCGGGTTAAATATGCAATAATCCTCTCCACAGGCGGCTCAATTGTTACCTTTAGCACACCCTCCTTTTCCCCGCGGTTCAGTGCTAAAACCCTGTGAGAGACGATAGAACGGACAGCCTCATGGTAGTCATAGTACATTTCATACACTGCCTTTTCGTCTTGTGCAGTGTCTTTTGCTTCTGAAACCATAGTTCCCCGTTTGAAAGTTTCATCCCTGATATATTCCCTGTTTTTTGGTTCATCGGAAATCCATTCAGCAATAATATCATTCACGCCAGCTATGACGTCGTCCACGTTATGTAATGCTTGTTCCTCAGAAATATACGCTTCTGCTTCCCCGGAAATATCTTCAGCTTCCTGCTGCCAAACTAACTCTGCAAGTGGTTCCAACCCTTTTTCTTTTGCAATCGTCGCTTTTGTCCGGCGTTTCTGCTTATAAGGACGGTATAGATCCTCTACTTGCTGCAATTGAGTAGCTTTCGTTATTTCTCCCTTTAATTCTTCGGTTAATTTCCCCTGTTCATCAATAATCCGAATGACTTCCTGCTTTCTTTCGGATAAATTAACGGCATAGTTCCATTTATCCTGAATGGTTTTAATTTGTATTTCATCCAGGCCGCCGGTCATTTCCTTTCGATAACGTGCAATAAAAGGAAGTGTATTCCCTTCGTCTAATAGTTCGATGACTTTATCCACAATGCTTTTTTTAATTTGCACATCGTTCGCAACCAATTGACTCAGATTTTCATTTAATTCATATGCCAAGCCATGTTCCTCCTTTATACTGTAAAAACTTGACTTATCACCAAATATGGAATGTGTATGTCACGCAGGGAAGATATTTTCTTGCCTGCCATAGCTTATTTTATCAAAGAACACGCTTTTTTCATAATACCATTGGATCAATCCGGGGGAAGCACTGAGCGCGGAGGAAGATAATTTTGGCTGGGACTCCATTGTTTTATACTAAGAGGGATTTATCGTTCGATAAAAGAAAAAAATTGCAACACGAGATCCGTCCCCGTGTTGCATTACTGGTAGCGCATGGCTATTAAGGTTGTGTCGTCGTCTCTTTCCGGCTTGCTTTTATATTGAAATGTTTTAATAATATTTTCTACATTGTTTCCAAATATATCCAAGTCCGATAAATCTTTATCATTTACCCCATCAGAAAACATGATAAAATTCATGTTTTTTTCAAGCCTTTCCTGAATAACTTTAAACTTACGGGGATAACCTGCCAGATATCCCGAACTTGGTATATTGCGCTTTTTCTTCTTGTTTCTATTTGCTGTCACTATTCCTATATTCCCAATGGATGAAAAGGAATATAGCATGGAATCAAAGTTTATCTTTAATATTCCCAGTACGACTCCTCTTTTTCCAAATAGCTGTTCATTGCAAATTTTAATGATGCTTTCAATAGATTCATTCATATTTTTTCTGATAATATCGATCACAATCTGCGAAGACTCACGGGCATATTCACCACTGCCTAAACCATCCGCAATTGCACAAAGAAATTCATTTTCGGTTTCCAAATAAAAATAGCTGTCTCCGCAGTAGTACTTACCTTTTTTCGGTTTTTGGAAAACAGCAACGTTTATTCTCTTCATGTCAGTCAATCAAATACCTCCGTGCTTTCGGCCTGAATGGCTTCCCTCAACTTGCGCAATGACCGACGTTGTAACCTGGAAACATGCATTTGCGAAATGCCCAATAACTCCCCTGTTTCTTTTTGGCTTTTATTTTCAAAATAGGTGTACTGTAATATAAGCTGTTCTCTTTCCGATAAAATAGGCAGGATTTTCTCCAGCATCATCTGCTGATCAATGTTATTATAGCCTGATTCATCATTTCCAATCAGATCCAGTATGGCCACAGTGCTCCCATCCGAATCCGCTTCTATTTTACGATCAACAGAAAGTGCTTTATAGCTTTTGCCCATTTCCATCGTTTCCAGCACTTCCTCTTCCGTCACATTAAGGTAATCTGCAATTTCTTTAATCGTTGGTGAGGTCTGATTGGCTGTTGTCAGCTCGTCCACTGCCTTTTTAATCTTTGGTCCAAGTTCTTTAATTCTTCTGGGAACATGAACACTCCAGGTTTTGTCACGGATAAATCGTTTTATCTCCCCAATAATGGTTGGAATCGCAAAAGACTCAAAGGATTTACCAAATGATTCATCATATCTGCGTACTGCAGCCAGCAGCCCAATCATGCCCACCTGTACCAAATCCTCATGAATAGAACTATTTTTGGAATACTTCCTTGCTATCGATTCCACAAGATCCTGATAGGTAAGGACAATCTTTTCCTGCAAAGCTTCATCTGAAGGGTTTTTCTGCAAATATTCTATCCACTGGTAAACCTCATCCCGCCCGTTATTGTCTGGTTGAGATTTGGTTGTCATCAAAGCCCACCTCTGTTTCTGCAAGATACTTTGTCATTAATACAATGACGCCGTATTCATTGTTGATTTGAACTTTATCCATTAACGCGTTAATGAGAAAAAGTCCAAACCCGCCCTCGCGCAGATTTTCCACATTCTCCGATTCCTCATATGGGCCTATATCACTTTTAATTTCCTTAATATTAAAGCTTCCGCCATGATCTGCCACCATAACTTCCAGACGGTCCTCATATATACCAAAACCAATGGTCACCTCTCCGCCGTCTTTTTCACGATAGGCATGGGTGACAGCGTTCGTAATTGCTTCGGACACGGCTACTTTTAAATCTTCAATATCTTCATAGGAATAACCCATTCTATTTGCAATCCCGGCAATACTTAGACGGACTACACCAACATATTCAGCTTTTGCCGGTATCTTCATTTCAATAAAATCCAATGCTTCCATGATTAACTTCCACCCCGAATCGCTGAGTTTATATCCAACACTTCATCCAAGCCGGTTATCTTAAACAAACGGGCTACTTTTTCCTGCGGATGTACCAGTTTTAAATGACTGCCATTTTCTTTCGATGCCTTTAAACCGCTGATAAAGACACCAAGTCCTGTACTGTCCATATAATTCACATTTTCCAGGTTGACCTCGACTACATGATCGGGATGCTTTGTCAGCGGCAGAAGTTTTTCTTTTAGGTCGGGTGCTGTATATGCATCAATTTCACCAGAAAGATGAACGATAGATTTTTTATCCTCGGTCAAAATATCAATTGTTAAATCCATTATTTTCCTCCTTATGTAGCATTTTTATGGATAACAGTTTTCTTTTATAGATACAAATTCCTATACCCGAACTTTAATATCGTTAAACTTCTTTTTTCAAAACAGCCAGTGTAAAGTCATCCCTTAATTCAAATCCCTGCAGGCGTTCAAAATACTTATATACTTGATCCACCATTTCCTGGGCAGGGAGGTGAATATGATTCCTCATTATATCCAACAGTTCCTCTGTTTCGATAAAGCGATCCCCTTCTTTTGCCTCGGTAACACCATCCGTAAAAAATATAATCATATCGCCGGCACGCATTTTCTGCTCAAATTCTTTATACTTCGTTTCCGGTGTCACACCAAGAACAAGTCCTTTCGTCTCCATTTCTACAAAGGTTTCCGTTTCCGCATTATAATAATACCCGGGTTCATGTCCTGCAGAGGCATATCTCACTTTCTCCTCCGAAGGGCAATATTGTGCATACAGCATCGTAATAAACATGCCGGGATCCACATTCTGTTCTACTACCCTATTTAAATTGTACAAGACATTACTTGGTGACTTCTGTTCTTCCGGGTAACTTTCCATGGAATATTTTATCATGGACATACAAAGTGCTGCCGGGACTCCTTTTCCTATAACATCTGCAATGGCCAATTCCAAGCGGCCATCTGCTGCTTTAGTAAAATGATGATAATCTCCATTCATATCATTCGCAGGCTCACTTCGGATACCAATATCAATGCCTTCAATTTCCGGAATGGGGCTGCCTAAAAGGGTGTTTTGCATATTGGCTGCCACAGCGATTTCCGATTTAAGCTCAACCTGTTTTTCCCTCAGCATTTGAAACTCCTGGTGAGCCAGGCCATAGGAAATCATCGCTTCAAGCAAAAAATTCAGTGAACGCCTGTAGTCTTCCGATAATTGAGGGTAAATATCTTCCATTGCCTGCATATGTACATTAACAATTTCCTCGGGTAAAATATTTTTCTGGATAAATGATTTACTTACTTGCTCTACTCCATATAGAGAAGTTTCATCCTGAGATTCAATATAACGTTTTAATAAGCCTTTATAACTTTCCACATTTATATTAATAACGTCATCCATCCTTCTATCCCCCAAATGCATGATTGTTATTTATTCTTAGTATGCTTTTTCTGTTCAGTACAGAAGGGAAAGTGTTATACTTTCCCTTCCATTCATATGCACTGATAAATTGGGTGCATATATTTCTTATATTTCTATTTATCTTAAGTATTTTATGGCTTTTACATTCGTCCCTTTGCCCCCGTCTGATTTCATATCAAACTCGTCCATCAGACGTTTCACTCCCGGAAGGCCAGCCCCCAGCCCTCCCGAAGTGGAATACCCATCTTCCATTACTCTACTGACATCGTCAATCCCTGGGCCTGTGTCAATAGCTATGATACAAATGCCTTTTTGGTCTATCCTATTTATTTTCTCGAAACAGACTTTTCCTTCGTCTGCATATAAATAGATATTGCGGGCTAATTCCGATATCGCGGTTGCTATTCGTGCCTGGTCCACTGTGCCGAACCCAATCTCTTTAGCAATGTCCCGGCCTAATTGTCTTGCACCTACGATATCCCATTCTCTTTGGATTGTAACACAGGTTTCAGGTTTCATTTCTATTCACCTAATTCCTGGTGTAATTTATTTAGACCTTGTTCCAGGTCTAAAGCAGTCGGCACATTTTGTAAATGAATCCCAAGATCGATTAATGTCATTGCCACTGCCGGCTGGATACCAGTCAGAACTACCTTCGCCCCCATTAGATCCGCCATTGTCACCACATCGCCAAGTACCTTTGCAATAAAAGAATCAATAATTTCTACGGATGTCAGATCAATTACAACACCGGAAGAACCGCTTTTATGAATCTTATTAAGCAAGTCCTCCTGGAACTGTATGGCTGTATTATCGTCTAGTTCTGTCTGGATGGATATGAGTAAATAGTTATGCAACTTTAATATAGGTATTCGCATTCTCCTCACTCTCCTTGCTTCATAGCATCAATCAGACTTTCTATACCATCGCTGTTTCCATCGTTCGTATTACTTTTTCCGTTTACATCAATTACTTTTCGATTTGTTATTTCCAGCGCACTCGTAAATCCTTTTCTCAATGAACTTTTTGTCGGAAATTTGCCCAGGTCAATGCCGAGATTTACGATAGTCTGGGCAATCTCAGGCCGGATCCCCACCAGAATACAAGTAGCACCAATTAACCGGACCGCTTCTGCAGCCTGTATGATGTGGTGAGCAACCATGGTATCTACCACAGGTACACCGGTTATATCAATTAGTACCACTTCTGCATTATGGGTAATTACACCTTCAAGCAAATTCTCCATTATTAATTTTGCACGCTCTGTATCAATCGTACCGATCAATGGCATTATCGTGATTCTGTCCATTACCGGGATAAGCGGGGCAGATAACTCCTGGAGTGCTACACGCTGCAGGGATACAATGTGTTCCCAGCTTCCGGAGTATTCATTCACAAGCTGCCGGATGAGCGGACCTACCCATCGGTCTACACTTTCCAGAACTTCCGAAAAATAATTGGAATCCACTTGATCAGAATTTTTCAGCAGGTAATCAATGGTTACTTTGCGAAATGCCTGCAGCCCGTCCGTAATGTAACTAAGCGGCCAGCCAAGATTAATAATTTTCTCGGAAAATTCCTCTACTACCTTTGTGGAACCATGATCTTTTACACTAGTAAATATAACATTCACGAATTCCCTGTTTGTACTCTCAAATAAATCATCCGAAATACTTGATGTATAGTTTTCAGTCTTTAAGGACTCTACTTCCTTCAGCCACATTTCAACTATCTGATCACTATTATCCAAAACCAATTGCTTAAACTTTTGGTCCATTTAGTTACCTCCATTATTCGAGCTATCATTCTATAGAATATTGTCACATGTTTATAAGAATTCTGCAATCAATAACGCGGAGCAGAGGGAAAAGCTGATTAAGGGCAATATATATTTTAATTACGTATAGTGTAGCATATTTTTACGATTTTTGTATTTTTTTCACTAGGACTCCAATCGAATCTTTGACTTTTTTAAACAGCAGATTTTAGATTAAGAGATATGCTGGCAGCCAGGGAAGAAATTGCAGCACGCTCATACTGGAAAATTGCCTCCGTATGTGATTAAGAGTTAAATGATAAAGTTACATGTGTAAAAATGTCTCCGGTATGTAATTGAAGTTTAATCAATCAGTTGAGAACACAGATTTATTATATCCCAATAGTTAATCTGCGCGTATGTATCATATAGAACCAGGGTTAACCAATAATTCATCTCCATAAAATAATGCTGGTGGTTTTACATATGAAAAATGGGGTATAAATTACTACATGAAATAAAGGGCTTATATTCCGCCAAACAAAAAATACCCCTGTCCATTTTAAACAAGGGTATATCATTCGCTGTACATGTCCTTTAAACCGAGGCTTATTTCCAGTGCCTGGTTGATCTTGGCCATCATTTCACTATCAAGTTTTGTTATTTTATCCGTTAGGCGCTGCTTATCCAATGTGCGGATTTGTTCCAGCAATATAACTGAATCACGATCAAAACCATAACGTTTTGCATCAATTTCCACATGGGTAGGTAATTTTGCCTTTTGAATCTGGGCAGTAATAGCAGCAACTATAACGGTTGGACTAAACCGGTTTCCAATATCATTTTGCAGTATTAACACCGGACGTACGCCACCCTGCTCTGACCCAACAACAGGGGATAAGTCGGCGAAATATACTTCACCTCGCTGAACGATCAACTTGTTACACCCCGATCACAGTGCGCTCTAAGGTGTTTTCAGCCTCCTCTTCAGCTTGAAAAGCTTCTGAAGCTATTGTCAGATTAATGCGGCCCATTTCTTCATAGCCCTTTTGCATTGTTTCACGAAATTGCTGAATGTGCTCATTTCTCTTTTGCTGCAGGTAATTTTGTGTAGCCTGACATATGAAATCACTTAAGTCACTATTTTCATATTTCATTAACCCATCCACCTCGTTTATAAGGTTTTTTGGCAGTTTCACCAAGATTTCCTGTACACTCTCTGACAAAACCTATGCACCTCCGCCAACTGTTGCACGTTCTTTATGAAATTCATTATAATAATACCATTGAACAAGCCCATTTGCAAAGGGGTATCGTTATTTTTTTATAAAAATCGTTTCTTTTTGTCGATAATCGAATTTATAACCAGACAGATTTATTCCGTCAGCTGCGGAATCCGCTTGGTTTAAGAAGTGTTATTCTGCGCTACCTAAGTGGACCTGCAATAAATTAAATTCTAATTATGATCATAGCATAGATATAGTCCATAAGCCATAGCTAATTTAAATTCACTCCAATTAAATATATGCCTGTTTTTCTGTTTCATGCATAAAATATTACATGATTTTATCTCATGTTAAATTTTTATGACGGCTTTTAAAGTCGGACGATACAACTATTCCTGCAATGACATATTCATTTCCATTAAATTTTTAATTCCCTTGACATAACGGCTATGTGAAGGTTGATATTGATCAACAGTACCAAATACCCGGAAAACTCTCACTCGCAGAATGATCTGGTAAATAGCGGGATCCGAAAAAACTGTCGCGCTTCTCCAACCGGACTTATGTGGCAAAGAACGAGGACGTTTTGGCTGCATTCGTTCACTCATTGGCGGGATCAGGCGATGAACGGGACGGGGGGCGCTGCTTTCCTTCACTCATCGGCAGGATCAGGTGACGAACGGGACGAGGGTCGCTACTTTCGTTCACTCATCAGCAGGATCAAGTGACGAATGAGACGGCGTTCCCTCCTTTCGTTCACTCATTGGCAGGATCAGGTGACGAACGGGACCGAGTTCGCTACTTTCCTTCACTCATCAGCAGGATCAGGTGACGAACGGAACGGAGGTCGCTACTTTCCTTCACTCATCAGCAGGATCAGGTGACGAACGGAACGGAGGTCGCTACTTTCCTTCACTCATTGGCGGGATCAGGTGACGAAAGAGACGGCGTTCCCTCCTTTCGTTCACTCATTGGCGTGTTCAAGCGACGAACAAGACGGGGTTCGCTACTTTCCTTCACTCATCAGCAGGATCAAGCAACGAACGGGACGGGAGTCGCTGCTTACTTTCACTCATTGGCGGGATCAGGTAATGAACGGGACGGAGGTCGCTACTCTCGTTCACTCATCAGCAGGATCAAGTGACGAACAGGATGGGGTTCGCTGCTTTCGTTCACTCATCAGCAGGATCAAGTGACGAACGGGACGGAGGTCGCTGCTTTCGTTCACTCATTGGCGGGATCAAGTGACGAATGAGACGGCGTTCCCTCCTTTCGTTTACTCATTGGCGGGATCAGGTGACGAATGAGATGGGGTTCGCTACTTTCGTTCACTCATTGGCGGGATCAGGTGACGAATGAGACGGCGTTCGCTGCTTTCCTTCACTCATTGGCGGGATCAGGTGACGAATGAGACGGAGTTCGCTCCTTTCGTTCACTCATTGGCAGGATCAGGCAACGAACGGAACGGGAGTCGCTGCTTTCCTTCACTCATCAGCAGGATCAGGTAACAAAAACGGGACGAAAATCCCATTATTCGTGTGTTCATTTAATAAACGCAAGACTTGATCAAAGTAAAACGAACCAAAAATTTCTTAAAACTTATGCATAATCACTCATAATATGTCCATTGGTTTTTTCCAGCTACATTAAAATTATCTGCCAAAATTCTTCGTATTGGATATTTTGTCTCTACTATATGGCACCAATCATAAATGATATTGGTCGTAATCCTATTATTCGGGAATAAAACCTGAAATTCCTTAATGGCTCTTAATACGGCATTTGTAACCGACTCACTATAACCACATACGTGACACCGGCATTTTCTTTTATCAACTTTAACAGCAAAATTTTGGCATTCCGAGCAAGTAATTCCTTTTTGTAATTGATCATAACTGTATGGGGGCAGCTTACTGTATGGTGACTCAATTTGATGTAAAGCCACTAATTGTTCAGCAAGTTTTTTATGTTTTGCTGTTAGTTTCGAAGGCTTTTTATCGAAATTTCCTAAATATCTATTGATCTGTGTTGGTAAAATAAATGGCTTGTCCATAGGAGCTTGATATAAGGTGAATTCAGGATTGATAAATACTACAGAAGCATTAATTTGGGGATTGAAGCCGAGACTGTGAATTAGCTGTCGGAGTAAGGTTTCGAATCTGCTCACTTGGATTAACGGATTAACAATTTCCCGCTTTGGTTTCTTAAATAGCCTGTCAGATTGGTAATAATAATCGCCTTCCAGGTTCTTTACTTCATAAAGGTAAATATTTTCCGGCATCATTATTAGTGAATCAATTTGGAAGGTAGTGTTACTGACTTCGAATAATAGATCATTTAAGATCAAACAATCGCATTGCAGCTTTTCCGTAAATGTATCAAACAGCTTCTCTCCTTCATAGCCTTTTTTCAGGCTGAAATAGTACTGCTTTTCCTTGCTGGTTAAATCTGTTCGCTTGTCCAATAATTCGAGGATCATTAATTCTTTGGGCTTAGTACGAGGTTTATAAAGCATTGGCCACATCCTTATTAAATTAGAATTTAAATCTATTATATCGGAGAATTTGAATAAATAAAACGAAAATGTTCTAAAATTTATTAGTATCAAGTGAAAGTTAATGGAACCTGCTTATGCTTCTACACGGACTAGGCCGGACAAAAGATTAATTCTTCTTAAAGATCTTTATTGAAACTATATTATTAACAAAAATTCTGCGTCTATATCAGAAAAACCGCATTCTCTCTTCTGCGCTATAGCTGTGCCTCGTCCCACCGAAAACATTGGGAATGCGGTACATGGTTCCTCGCCCCACCATAAAAATTGGGAATGCGGTACGTGGTTCCTCGCCCCACCATAAAAATTGGGAATGCGGTACGTGGTTCCTCGTCCCACCATAAAAATTGCTGAAATTTATATTTAGCATAAAAAATAAAAAGCAGACCCCCTCTCCTTTTATGAGTCTGCTTAAACATATTCATGCTACTTCACTTCTTGATTTTCAACGGATTGGGCAATTTGGACCATTTCCTCCTGTGTTAATTGGTCACTCGCCAAAATGAAGTCCATCCCCCCGGAACTCCACTCGATCATATTTTCGGAAATGGCACCAATGGAATGCCCTAGGTTGACAATATCCCCGTTTACTTCTTCCGGAGAGGATAGGGTCGATTGCACATCCAGCTGTTCTTGTATAAGGGTGAAGTTTTTATCTCCGGTATAGGATAAAATCACCCGTTTCCCGTTTTCCAGTTCTACTTCCTTCTGCTCTGTAAGTTCTGCCCCGGCCATGTAGGATGGAAACACCACTGTAAAAGGACTTTCTTCTGTGGCCTGGCCGGAAGTTGGCTCATCTGCTGCTCCGCCTGCCATATTTTTCTCCATAGTGAAGTCGTCATCCTCAAAAGCCGCTTCCTTATCAAAGCTGGAGAAATTAACTTCCACTAAAGCATTCCCGTCATGATCAAGCACCTTTACAGCAACAGGTGTATATGATTTTTTATCGAATTGTATCTCTTGGAATGGCAAATTGTTATTGCTTTGGTAATTTGTTTTTGTCCGGAAAATATAATGGGAATCAGTGGATTCGAACTCAGCCTCCGGGTCCGTGACAACATCATTCACGAGTGATTGGTATAAATACGGCTGGCTGCTGTTTTCCGGCCAGTCCGACTGAAACTTGAAATTCTTCTCCAATGCCGGTGTTAAAACAAATACACCATCTTCATTCTTCAATATGATTTGGCTTTCCTCATGCTCTGCTTCATTCGATAGACTTACCCGGTAGAAATCCGGCTGCTTATGCCAAACATCAATGGAAAATGTTTGGTCTTCCTGACCGGTCTTCATGCTCATCTCCGCTTCTGCTTTATACCCCTCCATTTCTTCCAGGGACTTCTGCAGACTTTCTGCTACATCCTCTTGAGACTGCTCGCCACAAGCGGATAATAACAATACCATGCCTAAAACGAATACGCTCCAAAAAACAAACATTCTCTTCATGGACATATCTCCCTTGTCTTTAGAAAACTTTGCTTATCGCTTAAGGGAATTCATAAAAGCCTACTTTGCTTTCTCAGAAGCCCTTATGCTGTGAAGTGCAAGCTTAATGGCGCGACTTATTTCAGAGGGTGGACAAAACTATTTTAGTAAACATAAAACCGAACATTCTTAATTTTTTTGCTTAAACACAATCCGGAAATAAACTTCGCTTTTACCATTGGCACAAGTGCGAAATCCGATCAAATTTCCTTTCGTCGTTTTCTCGATATCTACTTTGCCGCGGGCGGCTGGTCAGCCTGTGCGTGCTCGTTATGCTGCAAGTTTCTTGGTGATGCAGCACTTTTCGCAAGGAAATATTGCCGCCTCACCTAAGCACCTAAGTCTATGATCCGAATACTTTTACGGTGGGGGCAAGCATTTAGTGCAGCCCCACATCTTTGCGGTGGGGCAAGCATTCAGCGCAGCCCAAGCTGTCTGCGTATATTTCCGGAGCTAATATGGCAGATTGTTCGTCTAATCCATGCTTACTCGGAGTTCTGTTTCACCCTCCTGTGCGTCGCTTCCAAAGCTTTTCTCGTGCACTTATTCAGGTAAGAAAGTTTTATGCTTTCTTGCCTGTCCGATAAACAACAGGGAACAGTGTCAATCAGAAAAGAAAACATACGATATTGGTCTTGCACAGCTGATGCACAAACAATTCACTCGCCCGCATGAAAACCATTTTTCCCCCTTTTTTTAAAGCAGGCAGTTCTATATCCATTTCTAAAGTCCGACCTTACTGTTCTTTTTCACTCCGGCTTGTCCGGATATTTCTTCTGGAATCCCTCAAAATTTCAGGCAACGCAAAAGCTGACCAATATCGTATATACTTTCATGATGACCATATAAACTGTTCCCTTCTGCCTGCACTAAAATATATGAGACAACCATGGCAAATATGCATTTACGAAGGAGATTCGATAACCACTTGTGCTGCAGCATATTCCCTGCTATGTGTGATGGAAACAAAAATGCGATAATCCTCAAAGCCTGCAGCATTTAACGAAGGAGCTCCATTTTTATCTGATAATACTTCAATGTGCTGAAAGCTCAGTTTTCCAATACCGGTTCCCAGCGCTTTTGCAAAAGCTTCCTTGGCCGCAAATCTGCCTGCTGCATACTCCACTCTTCTATTTTCATTTTGCAGCGCATAAAAAAAATTTCTTTCTTTGTCTGTTAAAATCCTTTCGGCAAAACGGTTATTTCTCAGTATATTTTTTCGTATCCGATCCAATTCGATGATATCCAAACCAATCCCACATATCATAATATGTCTTCCTTTCCAGTTCTTCAGGTACTTATTGATATATTTTTTGAAAAAATTTTAGTAAGCTTATTATGGGCATACTCTATTCTCTTTGTTACTAAACTATAATATATATCATTTTACAATGGATGAAATACTTGAAAATAAATTAATTTAGGGTGATACGATGTTTATCCGGAATGAAAGAAGTATAAAAGAGTTCCTGCAATTTTATCCCGTCGTTGGCGTCATCGTTATTATTAATTTAGCAATTTGGCTAATTGACGACCTGCTGCAGCTGCAAATAGGAAATCTTTTGTACCAGCTTGGGGCAGGAAGTAATTATTACATCGCCGAGGGACAGTACTGGCGGTTAGTGACTCCTATTTTCCTCCATGCCGGTTTCATGCATGTGCTTTTTAATTCCTTTGCCCTTGTACTTTTTGGCCCTGCTTTGGAGCAGATGCTCGGAAAGTTCAAATTTATTATGGCCTATCTCGCTACCGGTATCGCCGGAAATGTTGCAACCTTTGTATTCGGGCCGTCGGAATTCTGGTATGTGCATGTTGGTGCTTCCGGCAGTGTTTATGGACTGATGGGCATATATATTTTCATGGTGTTATACCGCAAGCATCTGATTGATCAGGGCAGTTCACACATGATTACGGTTATATTTGTTATTGGTATCATTATGACATTCCTTCGTCCCGGCATAAATATTCATGCCCATATTTTTGGAGCTGTAGCCGGTTTTGCAATTGCCCCTGTTATTTTGTCAGGTGCACAGGCGTATTCTCCATGGCGGAACCGCCGCCGTTATGCGCAGGATGATGGTTCCATCCAATTTGATCCGGACCGCTGGCGAAAAAAAAGGCTGCCTGATAAATTAAAGAAAAATATTATATGGATTATCCTTGGAATCCTCGTACTGCTCGGATTGTTTGGCAGAATGTTTTAGTTGGTTTCCGGACATAATCCGGATAAAGACAATCAGCGGGGCCGTTCACTTCATCCCCCGCTGATTGTCTTTTTTATTCATATTTAATTTTCCCCTGTAAGAATACCAATCAGACAATTCATCCGTATTCGATACTTTCATTTCCTTTAGTTTATAATGCTTTCCAGCCCCAAATTTGCCTATGATGGAGAGCTCCATTGTTGCCAGGTTTTCCCTTCGGTGCATCAGGTGCTGTTTTTTTTCAAATGCCTGGATTCTTCGGTGGTATATTAACATCGTGTTTTTGCCAAACACCCGGTATTTTACCATTAACATATTCCCTTTTAATGCAAAACCGCCATCTTTATACCTCTGCCATCCTAACAAAAAGCTGATGGCAAATAGGATGATCGCTAACCAGATGAACGACGGAAAAAACCAAATGACGGCTGCACCAAGCAAAATAAACGGCAGCATGGAGCGAAACAAATAGTATTTTAAAGCTTTTTTCGGCAAGGGCTCCCATACTTCTGGCAGTTTTGCGTATCCCGGCAAAATCTCCTGCAAAAATGGTGCTATTTCTGTTTTCTTTATCATCGGGAACAGAATGGTGGAGAAATCTTCTCCTTTTTCCTGTGACCCGCCTGCTACCTCTGCAAATACCGCAGCATAGCCGAGCGGCTGTCTTATCATACTTTCCTGTATGCCTACCGCCTGAATACGATTCAACGGGATCGTTATTTGCTTCTTTTCCAATAATCCACGCGTTATAAACAACTCGCTTTTCCTATTGGTGATGGTAAAATTACCATACTTTATCATCGTTCCTGCGATTCCCAAAAGCCATATCATAATTAATATGAAAACAATGAAGGCAGCTATTAATATAAGGCTTAAACTGACCACCCAGTCAATAGCATTGGAATACACTTCATCCGGAATGAATTGCTCTATCTCGGAAAATGCCACCACAAAAAAGGCGAGAATGATACCAATACTGCTGGAAGTCGAGCCTGCCAAAAATAAACGTTTGAAGGAAATCGTAAAGCTCGGATCGTTATTTTCTTCAGCTTCTTCTACTTCCTCCTCCGCTGACTTTTTTCTTTGCTTCAGTTCACTGCGCAGCCGCTCCCCTTCCCCGAGTGTTACAGCACTTAAAGAACCTTCTGCTTCTGTGCCGCTGCCGGCTGTCTCAATCTGAACTTTTACCAGTTTAAATATCCGGTGAATAACTCCTGCAGTCAAATCAATCGACTGGATCCGGTTTTTGGAAATATATCTTTTTCTGCGAATAAAGATACCGTATTCAATACGCAATTCGTTCTCCTCTACCCTGTATGTAAACCGGTACCATGCAAGTGCATGAAAAAGAATCATTAATATGACGATAAAAAATGCCACCATTAAAAAGTAAAGGAAACCCTGCTCCCTGAATGTGATGAAGCCGAGAATAAACAGGAAAATCATTTCCCTCAGCGATTTAATCAGATTGAAAAAAACGGCTGCCGGGTGCAAGCGACGAGGACTAGACATCATCTTCATCCACCCTTGCCAATGCTGAAATTCTGTCTCTTAATTCTGATGCGTCCTCCTCCAGGAGTGCAGGTATTTCATGGGTTGTGGCCGCAGTTGATACAGTCACCGTTGCAAGGGAATACCCCTTTAATATCGGTCCCTGTTTTGTATCCACATGCTGAACCCGGATCATGGGCACCAAAGTCCGGGAAACGATCAAAATACCGTACTGGATATATATTTCCTGTTCAAACACCTCGTAACGCCACCTTCTCCAGCGAAGTTTCGGCAGTATAAATATAAATAATAAAGCACTTAATAGAGTAATCATGATGGCAATCACCGTAAACCAATATGTATAACCATTAAAATAGGAAACCGTTGCAATGATTACTGCAGCAAGCAAAAGAAAGCCGGTAAAAATAGCTCCTGTAATTTTCCACACTTTAATGGCATCTTTGGCAATAGCATTTCTGGGGGGCTGTCTCATTTTACAATCCTCCTGTATGTTCCATTATTAGGGCAGATGCCGATCACGGGTCTTATTGCAAATTTCATATGTACTAATCATTATGAGGATTAGCAATAGGACTTGAGTTCATTCTACCATAAGCCCGTTCACTTTTAATGTTTATAAACGACCGGATAAGCTTAAAAACAAGCGTGAATCATTTAGTTCACTTATAACGACCGGATCTCCCACCACAAGTTTCAAAAGAATAAATGCGCAGGCTCATTATAGAAGTGTAGAAAAACTTCCAAATAGTTTCTGTTGTCTGTTGGAGCCGGATAAGGCTAAACGAACAACCCTAATCCCAGCTTAAAAAATAAAAATTTTGCTAAGCAAAGAAAAAAGCCCCTTATCCCAAAGAGAGCTTTTTCCAGGTCTATCTTTTATTTAGCGTTTGTGATAATTCCCTTTGCGGTTTCTGCCGCCTTGATTCCTGCCGCCCTGTCCTCGGTTTCCTTGTCCCCGTTTTCCATAAAATCTTTTTTTATTGGAACGGCGGTTATTATCCTTGGACCGCTGTGCTTTTTTCACGCTGATTGGTGCCACGGAAGAGATTCTTACCGGTGTATCTCTTCGTTCTTTCGTCATTAGCTTTAATGCAGCTGCAATGACGGAGATGGAATCATGATCCTCAAGCAGTTCATTTGCTGTTTGCTTGTACGGTTTTAAATCAGACTCTTCAATTGTTTTCATTATTTTGTCTACGGTAACCTGCTGCTGTCCCTTGCGTGCATCATGAATGGTAGGCGGCACCAGGCGTTTCATTTTACTTTTCGTCGTTTTTTCAATTAACTGCAGATGCGCCATTTCTCTTGGTGTAATGAAAGAGATGGCTTCTCCCGTCCGCCCCGCTCTTCCGGTCCTGCCAATACGGTGCACATAGCTTTCCGGATCTTGTGGTATATCAAAATTATACACATGGGTCACACCGGAAATATCCAGGCCTCTTGCTGCCACGTCCGTTGCCACCAGTACATCCACCCGGCCATTTTTAAATTTATTTAATACAGACATGCGTTTTCCCTGCGTCAGGTCCCCATGGATTCCTTCAGCACGGTAACCTCTCGCCTGCAGGCCTTCTGTAATTTCATCTACGCGCTTTTTTGTTCTGCTGAACACAATAGCAAGTTCCGGTGAATTTATGTCCAAATGGTTATTTAATGTATCAAACTTGAATTTTTCCGGGATTTCAATGAAAAACTGATCAATATTTTCCACGGTCATTTCTTTTGCTTTAACTTTAATTTCCTTTGGATTATTCATCATGTTTGTCGCAATATCGCGAATCTCTTTTGGCATGGTTGCCGAAAATAATAATGTCTGTCTTTCTTCCGGTATGGCTTTTAAAATTTCACGGATATCATCGATAAATCCCATGTTTAACATTTCATCCGCTTCATCCAATACCGTTATTCCCACCATGTCAATCCGGATAGTTCTCCTGCGCATATGGTCAAGCAATCTTCCCGGAGTCGCAACTACGATTTGCGGACCTTCTTTTAGTGCACGAATTTGCCGGTCCATCTGCTGACCGCCGAAAATGGCCAATGCCCGGATTCCTGTAAATTTACTCAGCCTATTGAGCTCCTCTGCCACCTGAATCGCCAATTCACGGGTTGGCGCCACGACAAGTCCCTGTATTTTTCTTTGCTTTGCATCGATTTTCTCGATCATTGGTATGCCAAATGCTGCTGTTTTTCCCGTACCGGTCTGGGCCTGTCCAATCACATCATGACCTTCCAGTCCATATGGAATTGTTTCCGATTGAATCGGAGTCGCTTCTTCAAATCCCATGTTTTCCAAAGCTTTCATAATTGGATTTGAAATATTTAATTCATTAAATGTTGTCACTTGATACTCTACTCCTTTTTACTGCTATTTCATATTCTCGATGGCAATTTTTGGCGGATGAGGAACTAGCATGGCTCAAAGCCGCAATCTGCCATAATAATGGGTCTACCGCCAAAAAATACAATAAGTTTAATTTCTGCCGGTAAGCTTAGTGATAAGCCAGCTTTTATAATGTTATACATTGGTCTACAATTCGTTTCCCGCCCCTATTTAACCGTAAACCTTTAGTGTTTTTAAGTTAAACTTCATAAACGCATATGTTGAAAATTTTTCATTTGTATGTTGAAAATATATTCATGAAATTATATTCAATGTTGCATCCTTATCACAAGAACCTAAAAATTAAGCCTGTATTATCATATCACATAATCCGCGGTGATACTAACAAGATAAATGATTTTTACGTAAGACCATGATAAACTAAAACACATCATGAATATACAAGGAGGTCCTCCAATGCGGCTCCCTCCATTTAATCCGCATGCAGCAGTAGTTATAGGGGTAATTACAGTGTCTGCTTCCGCCATTTTGGTAAGGCTGGCGGATGAAGCACCTGCAGCCATTATTGCAAATTACCGGTTATTATTTGCTGCACTGCTTATGCTGCCAATTATTTTAATGAAATATCGTCATGAGTTTAAAAAAATATCCAATAAAGACTGGATTCTATCTATATTTGCAGGTATTTTTTTAGCTGCTCATTTTATTCTCTGGTTTGAATCCCTGAATTATACATCTGTTGCCAGCTCGGTTGTACTTGTCAGCTTACAGCCGATATTTGCTTTTTTGGGCACATACTTATTTTTCAAGGAGCGCTTTTCTTCCGGTGCGATTATCAGTATGCTTATTGCCTTATTTGGCAGCATTATTATCAGCTGGGGAGACTTTCAGATCAGCGGGTTAGCACTGTTCGGCGACATACTGGCACTGCTGGGGGCCATCACGGTAACCGCATATTTTCTCATGGGACAATCGGCGAGGAGAAACCTGTCTTTAATGACATATACGTTTCTTGTTTATGGCATAGCTTCTATCGCCTTGATTTTATACAATGTTGTGCTGCAAAACGATTTTACCGGATACCCTGCTGATCACTGTTGGCTATTTCTGGCATTGGCCATTTTCCCGACCTTTTTAGGCCATTCCTTATTTAACTGGGCCCTTAAATGGCTGAGTACCGCTACCATTTCCATGGGAATTGTATTTGAACCTGTTGGGGCAACCATACTTGCATACTTTATTCTCGGAGAAGTGGTTACATGGTCGCAATTGCTCGGTGGAGCCATTGTCATATTCGGCCTGTTCCTGTTTATCATGAGCACTACCAGAAAACCATCTGTTACCATATCAAAAAAAAGCTGAACATGGGACGATAAACTTGTTTGGTTAAAATTGCACCAGCTGCTACTCCTTCTTTTGAACAGCTTCAAAGCTTGACATACAGCAAGATATAAGGCGGGGGGCATTCCCATCAGCCTCTCCATATGATTTAATAAAACAGAGTAAAAATGATACAACCAGCATAAAATTATTGATATAATTTAAATAAAAACAAGAAACCGGGTGATCTTTTGAACATACAATTAATGACTGACAGTGGAGCGGATATACCAAAAGAATTGGCAGAAGCAATGAATCTGCAGATCGTGCCCCTGTATTTGCATTTTAAAGATGGCGAATATAAAAGTGGAGTAGATATCGACCTCCCCGCATTTTATCAAAAAATAAAAGAAACGAATGAACTCCCGCAGTCGGCAGCGCCGAGTCCGCATGATTTTTATGAAGCATATAAAAAGGTGAACAAAGAAAAACCAATTATTATGCTTAGTATATCCAAAGGGCTAAGCAGTACTTATGAAAATGCTGTTGCCGGAAAAAATATACTGCTGGAGGAAGAGCCGGACCGTGTAATTGAAGTATTAAACACGAAAACAGCCTCGTGCGGGGTCGCACTTCTATTGCATGAGGCAAAGAAAAAGATAGCAGAAAACGAAACATTTGATCAAATTGTTGCCCATCTTTCCCGGAAAATAGAGAAAACAACCTCTTTATTCGTATTAAAAACTTTGGAGAATTTAATTATGGGCGGACGTTTGGACAAAGTGAAAGGTGCCCTTGCCAAAACCCTGAATATTAAATTGTTAATGAAGGGAAGCGAAGAAGGAACAATTGAAGTAACGGAAAAAGTGCGCGGGGAAAAAAGATCCATTCGCCGCTTTATCGAACAAATCGGCGAGTATACAAAGAACGCGGAGAATAAAATCATTGCCATGTCCCATTGCAATGACGAAACAAGAGCAAAATCAGTACTCGCCGACATCAAGAAAAAATATCCGTTTAAAGATGCCTATATTACCGAAACAGGTCCGTTAATTTCCACATACTGCGGTAAAGGAGCATTGGTCATTGCATTTTTCAGGGATTAAAATAACAGAGGGATGATCTCTTATGAAACTGGAGAACCATCCCTATTTTGCATCTACAGCAGGTTTATTCAAAAAGTCAAGTACCATGGAGTTCAAGGTGTCTTTATCGTCACCTAAACAAATAAGATGCTTTGACCTTTCAAAGAAAACGACTTCTTTTTCCTCTGAGGTAATTTCTTTGTCCAGATAATATGCTGTTTTATATGGGACCATCCCATCCTGCTGCCCCTGTGCAATTAACACAGGCGTTTTTACTTTTTTCAAGTAACGCCTCGTGAACCTTACCAGCTTCATAAATTCTATGTTTGCTTTAAAGGGAACATGTCCCGTCTTATTTTTATAATGCAAGTACATTTTGTTGCTGTCCAGCTCCCCTTTAATGCGATCGGCCAGTATTTCTCCCATATCCATGCCGATTTGCTTAAAGGACAAATATTTCCCTGCTGTAGCCAGCAGCACAAGCTTCTCTACCTCGTATTTTGCGGCTAAATAGGAAGCAATCATCCCCCCCATGGAAAAGCCTATCAAATAAATGTCGTCACATTTTCGCATTAATTGCTGCAGCTCTTTTTCTGCTGTTTCAATCCAGCTTTCATGGGAAACATCTCTTAAATCAAGGTTCTTCCCATGCCCCGGAAGTGTAGGCACTTCTATTTTCCAATTTGTATTTTCTTTCAAATGGTTTGCCAGCGGAGAAATTTCATAGGGGCTGCCAGTATATCCGTGTATCATTAAACAACCAATCATATCTATTCACCTCTATGCTCTTATCATACATTTGCCCACTCTCCCGAAAAATATTACCCATTCATCGTTATGCATCCTTTTTCATTTACCATAACTGGGTAATTTATCAAAGCACATAAAAGCCGATGTAAATCCTGCACATCAGCTTGATCACCATTTATCTAAACCCTTTCAAAAATGAACTAAATTGTTTAAATATAGGAGAAACCTGGTGATACGTATTGGCCATTTGTCCTACCGTACCTAACATTTTATCAATATCAACCTTTCCATCCTCATTTTGAAAATTACTCATAAATCCGCCTGCCGGTTTCATTGGCTGGTATGGAGGATAATTTCCCTGCGGCGGCTGCTTTTGATACTGCTGTTGCATAAAGTCCTGCCAATTTGGCTGTTTCGGCTTTGCAAAATATTCATATGGCGTTTGGTGAACAGGCGGTTCATTATATGGAGGTTTTTCGTTGAATGGTTGATGAGAAAATGGACCCATTTCCTGATGGTAATGATAAAAAGGCTGCTCCTGGCGGGGATGATGATAAGGACGATGGAACATGCGTACACACCTCTTTTGCACAATATTATCTGATAATAACTTATGCAAAAATTAATTGGAGTGTGTTTGGCTAGAAATAATGTTGCCAATTCCCCTGTCCTTCATCCAAAGCCTGGATTATTTTATTTTTCTGAAGTCCCAGTATTGGACTTTTATCATTTTCAATAAATGTTGCCGGTGTTCCATAAACTCCTTGATTTTGGAGATCCTTCATATAGCTTTTATTTTTCGTCACATTTTTAGTTTCATAATTGATCTCCATTTTATCCAGTTCGGATAACAGCTGATCACATTTCCTGCTGTTATCACTAATATATACAACAACTTCTTTGTCTTCCATATTGTTTACCTCCCTGCCGCCATTAATCCGTTCCATCAACACATACCCGTTTATCAGTTAACTAAAACACAATTTTTCCAAAAACATTACAACTATATTTCAAGTGTTTCATTTTTTTTACAAATGATGGATTTTTTTAAGCAATATAAAAGGAAGCAAAGCTTTCCATAAGCATTTGCTTCCTTTCTTGTTGCAGACATACCGACTTGCCTGCAAATCAGGATAGACCAGAGACATCCCGTATCCCCATAACTAATCATACCGCGAATAAAAACTGCCTGCTATGATGTTCATCACACTTTAAGAAATTTATCGTTCATATTTATTTGTTTTATCGCCAGCATTAAAATAAGCGGAAATATCAATGTCAATAAAGGATATACTCCACTGAAACCGACAAGAACAATACTCGCAAAATGTATTCCTTCCTCAAGCTGAAAAACTTTTGATTTTCTAGCCAGAATGACCATGGACTTATTTATTTTCAGGAAAAAACTATATAAAAACACGCTCATCACAAGCGCAATGTAAAGAACAAACCAATAACCTGCGATAACATAAATCCCTATCATTGCCGGGATAAATAATACCCCCCATCCGAACGCAGCCCAGGTAAAGAAACTTTTCCGAAATCCGGATAGAGCCCATGGCAAAGCCTGCAAAATGTCAGCCTGAAAGCGGTCCATATAAAATGTCGACATGACTGAGCTATAGGCATATATTGCAATAGCAACTCCAATTGGCAGTGCTATTTCATGAACAAATGGCAGTATAATCAACATAAGGAAAAGTGCACCAACTAACCGGAATAATAATTCATAGTTTTTAAACAGATATACCTTCCACATGCGGTGATAAATGGCTTTTTTTGTACGAAAAGGAGCTTTCCGCTTCGGGCTGTTCTGAAAAATGCCGAACCTCTTTTGCCGTCTCATTTTAGTGTTGGATGCAAAGCTGATCAGCTGCATATTCCAAATATGATAATCACTGATTTCCGTCACCCTGGACCAGTCGATGTGTTTAAATATCCCCGGCAGGAGATAAATATGGGAAATAATTATTACCCCTGCTAAAACCAGCCCGGCAATCGGCGATTCGAGTGAAAATCCAACTATGTTTATGCTGAGTACTGCAAGCAGCACGCTGATTTTCACCCATAACCGCTGCTGAAACAACTTCCATTGCGGTACGGTCATGATCACTTCGTAAGTTAAAAATAATGCCATGTATGAAAGTATGAGGTTGATGGAAATCGGTGTTAATATTGCTGCAGCTCCTAAAACAAAACCATATATCACAATTTGTTTTACCAGTTTTTCAAGCAGCGTCATCAGCCAGACTTTGTTCCTTGCGTATGGAAGAAGCGTTAATTGATATTCTGAACTGGAGAATCTTATCCCTGGCTCACGGAATGCCTTAAACACATATCTTATCGGCAAAACAGTCAATAAAATCCAAAAACCCTTTTCCCCGTTGGCTTCAAGCAGGTTAAAATACGGTGTCAGTTCTTCAGTAATATCCCCAAATATAAACAAAGCAGCAAATATATATCCAAGAAACAAAATGACATAAACAGCAGTCGTTAAATCAATAACAAGCGCTAACGCCATTTTGCTGAGCTTTCTTTTTTTACGAAAGCGGTTTTTGCTTAAAAATAAATATGCTTTCCAGACAGAGGGTTTTCGTATCATAACTCCGTTCTCCTCTGAATGGTTTCAAACTCGCTGATTGATCCCTGGTTTTGGATTTTTCCATGCTGAAGCATAATAAATGAATCCGCCAGCCCCCGTACTCTTTCCAGCTGATGCGTTGTAAGTAAAATACTTGTCCCATTCCGGACTTTCTGCTTGATGACTTCCTGCAGGTAATCCATGGCATACACATCCAGTCCAATAAATGGCTCGTCAATTAATAGAATGGGGGTATCCGGAAGCAATGCACAGATAGTTTGTACTTTTTGCCGCATTCCTTTTGACAATGCTTCCGGGTACTCATGTAATTTGTCTTTTAATTCAAAACCGGAGATATAGCGGTTAACCCGTTCTGTTAATGTCCTTTCAGACAGTTCATAGCTCATGCCATATAGCTGAAAGTGCTGCATTGCTGTCAGTTCCGTTAACAGTAGTGGCTCCTCCGGGAGATATGATATCATTTGTTTGAAGGTTAAAAAGGAATCATCCTGGTCATAATTTTCATTTACTGTAATCTTTCCCGAGGCTTTTTCCAACATGCCCAGGATAGTTTTGAACAGGGTAGATTTTCCCGCGCCGTTGTGTCCCACCAGGGCTTTAACGGAGCCCGCTTTCAAATCAAAAGTAATATCTTCCAAAAGTGTTGTATTTGATATTGTTGTTGTAACGTTTTTTAACTCCAATGCTTTCATGCGGCTCCCCCCTTGCCTGTTTCACTAATCCAGATACGTATTTGCTTATCGAAATGTTTCACTTAAAAGGAGATATACCATAAAAACAGCCCTTATAAAGAGACTGTTTTCATGTAACTCCGCATTCACTTTACACTATCTTTACTAAAATATAAGCATCCATCTTCACATATTTACTATCCAGCCTTCCAGCGCCGTAAGATCCGACTTTGAAATAAATCCATTTTCATTTTCCATTCTATCGATCCTGCTTTTTTATAAAAGCATTCATTTTCATAGGTTTCTTTTTTTAATTGTGCTAACCGGTCATGAGCAATACATTTATATATTTCTGTATGAAAATTCACGTTAACCTTCTCCCTTCATATTTGGGAAGGCTTCTGGTTTGGTATACTGACGGATAATTATACTTACTTAAATAACACGGGAATTTTTAGTGATAAGTAAATACGAATTCTTTTTCAACGCCTTTTATTATCATCTTTTTGTCATCACCTTTATGATTATTTGCACTCTCATCCGCCCCTTTCTGCACCAGAATTTTTGCGACATATCTATTAACGCATGTAAAGCGCTTGTCCAACAAGAGAAAGAATAAATATAATAATTTTTTATTACGGAAAACAGGATCAAAATTACAATGCGGCTGATTTTTTGCTAATATCATGTACTTCATATAAAATGGCATTAAAAATTCTATAATCAAGGAAATGCAATCAGCTAAAATCAGCTTTGTCTTAGAATACAAGTCACTATTTCACTCTGTCAGCTGAATGTTTTTAGGATAAAAAGAATGAATTGGTCTTAGCAGAAAATATGGAAATTTAAACGGGAAATGGTTCATTCACTTTTATACAGTATTCCACACAGGATAACGAAAAGAGGTTAATAAGAATGAAACTAGTAGGAATATCGGGAGCACTTGCCGGGGAGAAAACATCTCTTGCAGTAAACGATGTATTGGTTGCTGCTCAGCTTCTTGATGCAGGTATACAGACTGAATTAATTGACTTAAGGGATTATGAGATTGAATTTACTGTTGGTGCCCCGCTTGCGGATTATAATGACGATACGTGGGAAGTTGTTAATAAAATGATGTCAGCTGATTTCCTTGTGTTCGGTACCCCGATTTATCAGGCATCCATTTCAGGTGCATTAAAAAATCTGCTGGATCTCCTGCCGGAAAATGCATTCAAATATAAGGTGACAGGCATCGTAGCAACAGGATGGTCCGACAGGCATTTCCTGGTACCGGAATATCAATTAAAACCAGTCCTTTCTTATTTTAAAGGGCTTATTCCAACAGGGAACGTCTATATTCAAAATGATGCTTTCAATGAAGAAAGTGAAGAGATTACAGATCCCAATGTTGCTGACAGAATTCAAAAACTTGCTGAAGAAATGATTTACCTGCAGAAGGGAATAAATAACCGGCCATAATGAAAAAATGTCAAAGCAAAAGCGCAGTGAACATACTTTCTTTGTTCACCGCGCCTTTTGTTACATATTTTGTTTAGCATCATTTTTTACACAACGCGATTTATAAACGATTTTGCGTATACTGTCCACGGATAAATTATACATGGACTCCAGTTCTTCCAGACTCTTGCCTTCCTTATATAATTCATATATTGTGTCATTGCGTTTTTTAATGACTTGGCGGGATCCATTGACTTCTCCCCAGCCCGCCCGCTTATTTTTTGCTTTTGGAATATACACCAGTTCACCCTGGATATATTTCTGCATTTCTTTCAGCAGACTAGGGGGAAGCACCTCTTTTCCATTTTTGTACTGCACGATTTTTTTCCTCCTCTTCCAAATACAGACAATTTGATATTAGACGTCCTTCTATCATATCCATCACTTCTTGTCTCCTTTCCTTTTAAATTTATATTTCTGAGTAAATAGGCATACACCAGGCTTCCGATCATCTTGCCCGGGTAAGTTTTGTACAAAATAGTATAATTGATTTTCTTTGTTATTGAAAGATGTTAATGTTCCGAATTCTGCAGATAAAAAATAGGACCGCAGTTTTACGGCCCTATTCGTTTCCATTTCCGCTTAAGCGGAAACCACCTCATATTTTGTGATCATTATAATCAGCCTCCTTTCCCAGAGTCTATCGGCCCGACACCTTCATTAACTCATGGAAACCAAGAATAAACAAGGGAAAGTTTGGTTATAATTATTTTTTTCTTGGTTTTTAATGAAAAAAAGATGCCGCCTCAAATTCAGGCGGCAACTCCTAATCATCTATATCAATAGAAATAACAAGTATTTCTCCTGTAAATGCGTCAATTTCAATTTCAGCTTCCTGCTCGCCTCTTTCAATTTCTATCTCATAGATTAAGCGATCATCCTCTTCATCCAATTCCAGGGAAGTCACCGTCCCGTCAAACTCATTTAATGCAATTCTGCGGGCTTCTTCAGAATCAATGGTGGACCTTTCCCTTAATGGCTCCTTGTCATCTTCTTCCTGCTCATCTTGCTTCTCTCCAGTTTCTTCCTGTGTTTGTTTGTCTGCATGTTCTTCACCTGAACTGTCCGTATCACCTGAATCCTCTTCCCGGGAAGCCTCCTGCAATTCTACCTCTTGCATTTCAAGCACTTGCCCCGTATTTCCGTCTATCTTAAGCAAATATCCTTTTCTGTCATATTCCAGTTGGACTTCATATACCGCAGTCTGCATGTTATCTGATTCCAGGGTGACTTGTGTAACCCCTCCCGGGTACTGGGATTTAACAATCTCCCGGATCTCGTCTTGAGACAAATCAGGATCACCATGTACGGCGTCAGACTGATAGATACCCGCCCCTAAAACAGCCGCTCCAATGATAATTGCCGTAATCAAGCCTATTTTTTTCTTCATAGCTCTCCTCCTTGCCCACTTTTAAGATCCGGACATATCATTTCTGAAAATACCGTATGGAAATTGTTGTTGCGGCTCAATCATCTATTTCTATTTCCAGGATTTCTCCAGTGCGTGCATCAATATCCAGTTCTGCTTCTTTTCCTTTATTTTTAATTTCCACTTCATAAATTAAACGGCCATCATCTTTATCCAATTCCAGCTCTTTTAACTTTCCTGAAAACTCATTTAGTGCAATTTCTTTAACCTCAGCTGCATTTAGAATACCATCCAGGTTTTTATCGGCATTTGTATGCTTATTCCCGCCGTATGTTTCTGTTTCTATTTTTAAAATTTCCCCGGTGTAAGCGTCAATATCCAGTTCTGCTTCTTCTCTGTTTTCATTTTGTACTTCCACTTCATATTTTAGGCGGCCGTCATCTTCGTCCAGGTCCAGTTCTATCATCCTTCCCGGAAATTCTTCCAGCACAATCTTTTCAATCTGATCAACCGTTAAAATGTCACTGGATCGCTCTTTGCTATTATTTTTCTCATCGCTTTCGGCAATCTTCACAGTGTTTTGCCCACCATTTGTTTCATTTGAACCAGCAATCATTTCTTTTTCCCTTATTTCGAGGACTTCACCGGTATCCCCATCAAGCTCCATATCATATTCCTTGCTGTCTCCTTCCACTCCGACTTCATATACTGCCCTGTCTGCTTCTTTTTCCAATTCAAGCTCAGTAATTTCACCCGGGTATTGCTGTTCAACAAGCTGTCTGATATCCTCTTCCGATAATTTCACGTCAGCCTCTGAGGCATCCGATTGATATATTCCCAACCCAAGAACAAGCGCACCTGTCAACACTGCTGCAGTCATTCCAATTGTCTTTTTCATTTCTATCTCCTCCTTGTTTGTTTCTAGTTAAATCATAACCGAGGAGAATGAAAAAACCCTGTGAGTAAAATTAGAATTTGATTAGAAAATGTTAATTCTCTTTAGGCAGCGGCAAGATAAGCGAAAATGTTGACCCTTTTCCGATTTCACTTTTGACATCCAATTCCCCATTATGCATGGATGAAATTGCCTTGGCAATAGCTAGGCCAAGCCCCGTCCCCCCAGTCTCCCGGCTTCTCGCTTTATCCATGCGGTAAAAACGGTCAAAGATGCGCTCCTGCTCTTCTTCCGGAATCCCCTGTCCATAATCTGTTACATGAAGCTTCATCCACTCACCATGGGAAGTTAGCGATACATTCACCTGGTCCTCACTGTATTTCAATGCATTATCAACCAAAATATAGATGATTTGCTCCAATTGATCCGGGTTCCCTTCCACGACAATTGGGTCTCCTGTATTCTGAAAAATGATTTCTCTCTTATAAGCTCCCCGAAAAATTTGTACTGTTTCTTCAACTAAGGAAGTCATATCCACATCCTTTGCCACGGCTTCATTTTTATTTTTAGCCAATGCGAGCAGCTGCTCCACCAATTTCTGCATACGATCAGCTTCTGAATCAATGGCTTCAATGGATTCCTCAATCAGCTCCGGATTTTCCTGCCCTCTCCGTTTTAACAGCTGTGAATAGCTTTTTACAATGGATATCGGTGTTTTTAATTCATGGGAAGCATCAGATACAAAGACCTCTTGTTTTTCAAAATTCTCCCTTAAACGGTCAATCATTTCGTTAAAAGTTTTTTCCATTTCATATAATTCATCTTTGGATTTGCTATCCACTTCAATTTTTTGCCATTTTCCCTGTTTTGTGTTCTCCTTCATCGTCCTAATCAGTTCTGTTATCGGATTTAATAAAAACCTGCTTAGTATATTTCCCGCCAAAACGGTCGGAATCAGTATGATAATGGAAGCAGCCAGCAGAACATAAAACAGGGTCGTCATCGTACTGTCGAGCTCAACTAAATGATTGGATACTTCTAATGTTACCACATCACCATTACTCCAGATAATCGGCTTCTTCACAACTGCAACATTGGAACCATCATCCGGGGAAATGATTCTTTGGCTTTCTGATGCGTGAAATCCGCCTTCAAGTGTAGTGTAAGCATTCGGCCTTCTATGCCATTCCAGCGGTTCGCCCTCCTGTGGAAATACTCGTGCCATGCCATTGGTCGGTAAATATGCTTTAATCAAATCGCTGGCTGCATCAGGATTGTTTGCAAGATCTTCTGTCATGATGTCTGAAAGCTCTCCGGCCATCGTGTCCGTCTGCGATTTTACCTGCTCTAACTCACTTTCCGCACTGGTTTGGTAGAATAAATAATATATAGAGGCATTTACGATTAAAATCAAAACGAGCATAAACAGACTGGAAAACAATTGAATTTTTGTGCGCAGCTTCATTTTTTCTGATCCTTTATCGTATAGCCGACACCGCGTACCGTTTGGATAAAGCTGGAGTTATAGTTTTTATCGATTTTTTGCCGCAAATAACGGATGTAAACATCTACAACATTGGTGTCTCCAAAATAATCAAAGCCCCATACTTCTTCAATCAGCTGTTCTCTTGACAGCACGATATTTTTATTCTTCAGCAGATAAACAAGCAAATCAAACTCCCTTGGTGTCAAATCGATCGACGCACCAGCATAAGTTACTTCATGCGCATTCAAGTCGACCTTTAACTCCCCGACAGAAAGTATTTCCACGTTTGTCTGTTTCACTTTTGGCGATCGCAAATGTACCCTGATTCTGGCAAGCAGCTCCTCAATTTGAAACGGCTTTGTAATGTAATCATTTGCGCCAAGGTCCAGTCCGCTTACCTTATCATGGACTTCATCCCTGGCAGTCAATAGGAGGATAGGCGTTGCATCATCCGTTCTTCTGATTCTGCGCAATACCTCAAGTCCGCTTAATTCCGGAATCATGATATCCAGCAAAACCAGATCCCATTCCTTCTCTTCCATCAGCCGGAGTGCATCCTTGCCATTATCAGCAATCGCCGTTTCGTAATTTTCATATTCCAGCTCCAGCTGTAAAACCCTGCTTAACTTCTTTTCATCCTCCACAATTAAAATCCTAGGCCCCACCAAAATTACCACCTGCTTTTCTTGGGACAAGGGGACAGGTACCTCGTCCCATATTCGTAGGGACACGGGGACAGGTTCCTTGTCCCGCATTCGCAAATTTAAATAAATGGGACAGTCAACCTGTCCCCGTGTCCCTTTAACCTGTCCCCGTGTCCCTTTTCTTCCCCTTTAATTATGAAACCATTATACTTAGAAACAAGATAAATGAAAAGATTATGGGAGGTTTTTTCATGTTGGCATTGGATCACCTGATTATTACCGCCAAAGATCCGGAAAAGGCGGCAAAGGATTTTGGAGAAAAGCATGATGTTACAGTGCTGGAAGGAGGTAAGCATGATAACTGGGGGACATACAATTATTTAGCTTATTTTGCAAATGACAGCTATATTGAATGGATCGGCATTTTTGATGAAGACCTTGCAGAAGCCTCTGATAACCCGCTTATCATGCAAACGTACGACGCATTATCAAAAGGGCATGAAGCTTTTATTCAATTTGCAGTACGCACGGAAAAAATGGATGACTTCATTGAGCATTTTCAGCAGACCGATGTAAATTATAAGGGCCCTTTTGCCGGCAGCCGGCAGAGACCGGACGGTTCCCGGCTGGAATGGCGGATGCTGTTTCCAGAAGCCGCCAGAACGACGCTTCCTTTTATTTTGGAATGGGGTAAAACTAAAAATGTGCCACAGGATAAAGCGCTTCTTAACAATAAGAGGATTGAGGAAGTCACACTGAATATGGCAAATAAAGATTTATTTCACAAGATATTTATACTGGAAGCCAGTGATGATATCATCCAACTGGGAAATAGCCGGTTGAAATTTATTGAGGATAATCAGCATCGGCTTGGTTTTTCCTATCAATCGTATTAACAGCAAAAAAATGGCTGAATCCGGCTTTTTTCTGCCTGTTTACTCCGAACTTCGCAAGGCAAGGAAGAACTTGAGAAAATAACATTCAAGTGAAGAATTAACATTTGGACAAGGTATCTTCTTGTCCTCTTTTACTTTCACCTTTATTTGTCCTATAATCGGCTTTTCGATTTTCCATAAACATGATTAACTATCAATCATTGAGCATGGTAATTATTGGTATTTATTGGTTGGGACCCTAATTCGGTTAAGCTGCTTAAAAACTCACAATATTAGCCTCCTGCGGTTTCGTCAAGAAAGCAACAATCTATTAAAAACAGGCTCCAGAAAAGCATCCGTTTGTTAAATAATTTATAAACCTCTATTTTTGTTAAACCATTCTTCTTTATTCCAATCTGCAGTCATTCCTCCTAATGAGGGAAAAGATAATTTACCGTCATTCGATTGTACAAAACCTAATAAAACAGTACGTTCAATCAAAAATCGCCATGAATTTATTTGTATAATATCCAAAATTTCAAATGCGATATCAGGATATTTTTTTGAGAAAGCATCAAAGTTCTTAAATGCTAATACAAAACCTTTATTTTCGGTAGTCATGTCAGATAAACAATCATTAAAAGCATTTAAATTCTCACCATAATAGTCTGGGAATTGAAGAGTTTGAGAAATGTCTTTGTGAAAATTGCCGTTGTCCCATTCATTACAATTAAATGAATATATATCAAATCCTTCTAATTTAATTGCCTGAATACTTTTTTCAAAAATGCTGTTATTCCAAAATAAAGTAATGCTTCCATTCTGCATAAGTTCCTTCCAGAATTCTGTTGACAATTCGCACCTCCAATATTTATTCTTCTTTCAACTAACCTGTCTTTGAATCCGGACGATTCACAAGGGGACAGTCAATCGATTAACCAAAAGAGGATCTACACGACTGAGACATGCCCTAATTATGGTGGTTCGCTCCGCAATCCGTGATGTTCGCAAGCAAAAGACAACAGAAGAAACCATTCCTTGTAACAAGAAATTACGGGAATTTTATTATAAAAAACGAGGTGAAGGAAATCCTTATAAAGTAGCGATAATTGCGTGTGCCAATAAACTATTACATTGGATTTATGCCATTTTGAAAAGCAACTCAACCTTCCAAAATATTGCGTAACTAGTTAACTTAACCAAATACTCCAAAGCCTCCAATTAAAAATTCAGGAGGGTTATTTGGCATGTGCAAAATAAGTATACCACAATTAATTTAAGTTTTTTGAGAGAAATATTGACAACTATTATCTGGTTTACCTTAAGTGCACTTAATCACAAGTCACCACTTTCTATTATATTTTGTACATAACTTAGATAAATTGCTATTCAAGGACTAAACAAAACGATTTCACAAACCAAGAAGATAAGTGAAATCGTCAATAAATTTATGCTATATTATTTTTCAAACCATACCATTATCCCATTCCCTAGGGTTCCATTTCTTAATAGCAATCCATAACTTTCAATTGTTTCAGGAACTGTAAATTCTAAAATCGCGTGTATCATACCATCTTGCGTACCGTGTAACCATCGTTCATCTGCATAATCCAGGAAATGAATGCTACTACCAGACCGACTATGCTTGATTCTATGAATAATAAACGATTCAATTGACTTGGACGCCAACCAATTGACAATAAAACTGCAAATTCTTTTCGTTTCGCTAATAGGTTAACAATTCCAGAAGACCAAACATATACGATTGCCACAGCTATAACACTTGCCACAATTCCCGAAAATCCCAGTTTAGTTTCTTGGAAAATAGAAATGATGAGCCAATATTCACCCAGGGCTGTTGAAGCCAGCCAATATCATTTTCATCATTTAACCCGGGAACATAAGTTAAAGCTAATTGTGGTGACGAACCCAATGTAATTTCTGTAATAAGTCCTGTTCTATTCTCAATATTACTTGCTACTTTTTCTAGTATCACTTGACTCTCTTCACTTCAATCTGTACCTCCTGCCACTTTAATTCGGATTGCTGAAATCGGTCTTTATTTGACATTCAAATGAAGGCTTGAATATAATATACTCAAATGACTATTTGAATGACTGGAGTGTGCATATTGGCCAAAAATATATGTGATGTAACCTGTATCCATGAAGACAGAGTAAAACGCATTAAACAGGAGCTTTCACAGCAACCATTTCCTGAAGTAAGTACTTTATATAAACTGCTTGCAGACAAAAACCGGCTGCAGATCGCTTATGCCCTATTAATAGAAGACGAACTCTGTGTATGTGATATTGCAGCAATCATTGATGCAACAACAGCAACAACTTCACATCATCTCAGGCAGCTTTACAAAGCCGGGATAGCAACATTCCGGAAAAAAGGGAAACTTGTTTATTATTCATTAGCCGATGAACATATACAACAGTTAATCCAACAGGCTTTCCGGCATATGAAGGAGCATCCTGTCCATGTCTGAAGAACAGCAAATATACCGGGTGGAAGGAATATCCTGCACCAATTGCGCAAAAACGTTTGAAAATAACATAAAACATATCGAAGGCGTCAAGGATGCAGAAGTAAACTTTGGTGCATCAAAAGTAGCAGTTACTGGCGTTGCAACCGTGGCAGAAATAGAAAAAGCCGGTTCTTTTGAAGGGATTAAAGTAGTCAATAATCCAAATGAAAAGCAAAAAAAAGAACCATTCTGGATTCGCAATCACCGGCTGATTATAGCTGCTGCACTCATTATAGCCGGATTTTTTACTTCTTTATTTTCCGATACGGCCGATTTAGTCACAACTCTTCTTCTCGCTTTAGCTATTCTCATTGGCGGCCTAACACTTTTCCGTGCCGGTTTAAGAAATCTCACCCGGCTCCGGTTCGACATGAATACATTGATGACTATCGCGGTAATTGGTGCAGCCATTATCGGTGAATGGATGGAAGCCGCTATTGTTGTTATCCTTTTTGCCATCAGTGAAGCTTTGGAATCCTATTCCATGGATAAAGCCCGATCCTCCATTAAACAATTAATGGGAATTGCACCCAAAAATGCAACCATACTGAAAGATGGAAGAGAACAGACTGTTTCCATTGATGACATAAAAATCGGGGATATTATGTTTGTGAAACCCGGTGAAAAACTTGCCATGGACGGGATTATTCTAAAAGGTTTCTCTACCATTAATCAGGCGCCAATTACCGGGGAATCCATTCCTGTCGAAAAACAATTACATGATGAAGTATATGCAGGGACCATTAATCACGACGGCTTCCTGGAAATCAAAGTAACGAAAAAAGCAGCCGATACAACGATTGCAAGAATTGTTCATTTAGTTGAAGATGCCCAGGCGGAACGCGCACCTTCCCAGGCATTTATTGATCGTTTTGCTTCTTATTATACGCCGCTTATTATCGTGATTGCTGCCCTTGTCGCCATGGTACCGCCGCTTTTTGGCGGAGCGTGGCTGGATTGGGTTTACCAGGGGCTGGCTGTCCTCGTTGTCGGCTGTCCTTGTGCACTGGTCGTCTCCACGCCGGTTGCCATTGTGACCGCCATCGGTAATGCAGCAAAAAACGGCGTACTTGTTAAGGGCGGACTTTACCTGGAACAGATTGGATCCCTTAAAACGATTGCTTTTGATAAGACCGGTACATTGACAAAAGGCACGCCTGTAGTGACAGATACTAAATTTTTCACGGAAGATCACGACAAAGCTTTACGCTATTTAGCTGCCATGGAAAATAAATCACAGCACCCGCTGGCGGCATCGATATTAGATTATGCTCTAGAACAAAACGTGGATTTTTCTGATGTGGAAGTAAATGATTTTACAACCATTCCGGGAAGAGGAATTAAAGCGAAAATTGATGGGGTGGAATTTTTAGTCGGATCCCCGAAGTTTCTTTCCGAAACAGTGGAAGGAGACGAAACAATCAAAACCTCTATAGTTCAATATCAGGAAGACGGCAAGACTATCATGCTGCTTGGAACAAGGAAAGAGATTTTGCTCGCCGTTGCTATGAGGGACGAACCCCGGACAGAAAGCAAATATGTAATCCGTAAATTGCATGAATTGGGCATCAAGCACTCCTTCATGCTCACAGGAGATCATCCAAAAACAGCTGAAGCATTAAGTGGTGAACTTGGCGTAACGGACACAAAGGCCGGACTTCTTCCAGAGGATAAATTAAACTTTATTAAAAAGTATGATAAGGAGTATGGCAACATTGCCATGGTTGGCGATGGCATCAATGATACGCCAGCCCTGGCAGCCGCCACTGTCGGCATTGCCATGGGGACAGCCGGAACGGACAGCGCGTTGGAAACAGCCGATGTTGCATTGATGGGTGATGATTTGAAAAAACTCCCCTATACTGTAAAGCTGAGCAGAAAAGCACTATCCATTATAAAACAAAACGTCGCTTTCTCCATAGGAATCAAATTGCTTGCCCTGCTGCTGGTCATCCCCGGATGGCTGACGCTCTGGATTGCCATATTTGCTGACATGGGAGCAACACTGCTCGTTACATTAAACGCATTAAGGTTATTGAAGGTAAATGCCGGAGAAGAAAATAATACGGAATTATCGGCTGCAAAACAAATGAAGCAGGCGATTTAGATAAAAAAGTGAAAAGAAAAAACGATCACTCCCTGATGGGAATGATCGTTTTTTTAATAAGATTCCGATTCCTGCAGTCTTCCTTTGAAGTAGGTTTTTGATTCCGTCTTTCTTTGCTGCACTCTCATAAAAATATTATTTGAAAGCAGGGAAACAATAATAAACACCGTACCGATGTAATCATACATGGTAATGCCCGCACCTTGCACCACTTGTATCGCCAGAGTTGTCACGGGGACGAAATTTAGAAATAACAATCCATTCAGCGGCGTGATCACACTCACCCCGTAATTCCATCCCACCAGGGCAATAACACCCGGGAAGATGACCATAAAAGCAATATGCGGAGCAGTAATGGCCAGGGTTTCTGCTGATGGAAAGGAAATATAACCGGAAACGGTTGTAATAAAAACAACAACTGTTGCCACACCTGTACCAAGCAAACAGCTAAGTGTGGAATAGCGCAAAGCAGACCAGCCGTTATTGCTGAAACGGCTGCCGCCCATGGTATAGATCACCCAACCTACTACCGCAATGAAAATAAGTAAAGATGGAACCAGATTACTTGCTCCGGCAAAGAAAGCCCCGAAGTCCCCTTTCGTTACAACAAGCAGCGCCCCGACGAATCCAACGAGCACACAAAATAAAGTAAATCCATGCGGCCGCCTCCTTACCAGCAGCCACACGATAACAATGGAGATCATTGGCATCAGGGATTCCATGATCGAAGCCACCATCGTCCCCGGGTCACCCAGAAGGTCCTGCCCCCAGAAAATCAGCAGGTTATATACTGTAAATGCCATGGTTCCAAAAAATAAAAGCTCCTTGCCCTTTCCCTCAAAACGGAAAGCTTTTTTCCCTTCTTTCCATAGGAGCCATACTGCCAGAATAATACTTACATAAAAATATCGGAAAAATGTAAAATAGAATGCATCAATATGATGGAAAGCACTGTTTGCTACCGGAAACATGGCTCCCCAGGATACTGCAGAAATAAAACATAAAAATGCACCTAATAATAAATTATTTTTCAATTCCTACCTGTCTCCTCCAACTATGTTCTACATATCTATTAAATCACAAATATAAAATCACTCAAAATGAACATTATTGATGCTTGATATCATTTTTAGTGATACCATAGATGAAGAGAGGGAGAGGTATATGGAATTTAAAGATCTGGAAATTTTTCAAAAGGTTGCGCAGAAAGGGACCATTACTGAAGCTGCCAAAGATTTAAGCTACGTGCAATCCAACATTACCGCAAGAGTCCGGAAGCTGGAGGATGAATTGGATACACCGCTTTTTAACCGGAATAACCGGGGGATGACGTTAACGCCCGAAGGAAAAAAACTGCTGGTCTATTGCGAGAAAATCCTCTCACTGACCAGTGAAATGAAAAAAGTTGTCCAAAGTAAAACAGAACCAGCAGGCAAGCTGGAAATCGGATCTGTGGAAACCGTCATTAAACTGCCGGCTATATTATCTTCCTACAATAAAAAATATAAAAACGTGGATTTAACGCTGATCACAGGAGTTACGGAGGAGCTGCAGGACGATGTATTAAATCACCGGCTGGACGGTGCATTTGTATCGGAAATCAGTGCGCATCCGGAACTCATTTCCCATGAGGTTTTTCAGGAGGAGCTTGTTTTAATTTCCGACAATACAAAAACCTCCATAGAACAATTATTAGAAGAGCCTTTCTTATGCTTTAGCGAAGGCTGCGGCTATCGTGCCAGATTGCAAAGCTGGTATAAAGACCAGCAGACAGCACCGCAAAAAGTGATGGAGTTCGGGACATTGGAGACTATATTGGGAAGCGTCACCATGGGACTTGGTATAACATTCGTTCCTAAATCAGCCGTCTCGCATCTGGAGGAAAAAGGACTTATCCAATGTCATTACTTACCTGAAAAGTACAGCAAAATTAAAACGGTGTTTATCAGAAGAAAGGATGCCTATCTAACCTCAACACTGGAAAAGTTTATCGAAACCTTTGAAACAGGCAATGACGCACCGGCTTATCCGCTTTCCGTTTGATCTATTCAAGAAAAAGATCAGCGTCAACAGTAGACGATCCAATTAAGCAGATGAATTATTAACAGGCCAAATCCAAGTGTTTATTTGGACTTGGCCAGTCAACAACTGTCAAAAGTGATACAAATGGAGGAAACGTGAAGATTCGTGCAATAGATTTTTGAGGGTTTGGCAAGTTTCATACAAACTTAGAACAACCGTGTTCCTTCTACACCAACTTAAATATAATATCCGGATTTTCTTCCGCGGCATCTTCAAACACTTTCAATACAGCTTCGCCATAGTTCCCTAACTCCTCAATCATTTGTTCATAGTGGATGAATTTAATCTCCAAAGGTTCACTGTGTGTGTTAAGGGCATCCCATAGTGCATCGAGATTACTGCCATAGTATCCCAGCAGACTCAATTGTTCTTTTAAATAGGTATGACCGCTTTCTTTGCTCTGCATCTTCGTCCCATCTATCGTAACCTGCCTCATCTTATTCATCTCCATATAATAAGGTGAAAGTATCGTAATGATCAGAAGTGTAAAAGATCAATCCATCATTTGAATAAACCATACGCTCCGGCCCCCGGTAACCGCCCTCATAATTAATATCAGCTTCATAATATTGCCTGCCTTCCCGGTCAGGAAGGCTTCCTTCCCGATTGCCGAATGGATCTCCGCCTATACTCTTTTGATCCGTTACTTCCCAAAGATTGCCCTCTTTTGGTTCCCACCCAAGGTTATAGGCTGCTTCCTTAGTTATATAATTTTCCGGAAGCTTATTAAAAGTACGGATGTAAAGTGCAACTTCCTCCTTGCCTGTATAATAGCCAGATGCATCGATTTCGGCATCTTGTATGTTTTCTGCCGTATGACGATTCTCTTGTTCAACTGCAGGATCCTCAGCAGCACATCCGGTAAACAAGATGGCAGCAAGCAAAAAAGCAAGCATATAAAATAACCTTTTCATGGATATCATCCTTTTGATCAATACGAATGCATTAATCTTTAAAGCCCCTGGCAACCGATACCGATTTAGCCAAGGGCTGTATAGTTTATATTGACATTGACGCAAAACTAAATGAAATGCTGTTGCTCCAGAGAATTTACGGGGTCAGTTCCCTTCCTGACGGGCCTACCCTAACTGCTGATGAAGGAATTCAGTTACCGATTCCGGTGTTTTCGTATAGGCACTGTGCTGATGGGCTTTTTTCTCCCCGTCTTTAAAAATAAGGATACTCGGAATGCCCATGACTTCATATTTTTCCGCAATGCCTTTAACTTCATCACTATTTATTTCATACCATTTATAGTTATTGAATTCTTCCAATATGTCTCCAATAAACATATCCATTCGTTTACAGTCCGGGCACCAGTCTGCATAGAATTTAATAATGACAGGCTCCGGGCTGTCAATAATTTCATAAAATTGCTCCTCTGTTTTGATTGCTTCCATTTCCACATGCTCCTTTCTCATTTCATAGTATAAGATAAAAAGAAGTTTGTCTTATAGTTTGCTTATTCTTTATATTCTACCCTGCCAAGAATATACGCCACTGCAAGACCGGCAGCAAATGTTAATATGCTTGCAATCATGATTGGAAATGTCCCGGCCCAGCCTGGAAATATAACAACTGTTGATCCAATCACTAAACCAATAATTAAAGCAAACGTTGCGGAATGGTGGTTTGTCAAAAAATAATGGATGATTTTGCTCATCACTAATATACCAACTGCAATACCTAAGCCGGTTACAATAATAATATCAAAATACAGGTTGCTGATTGCTTCGATAACCGTAACATAAACGCCTATCACTAAAAGGACAAATGAGCCGCTGATTCCCGGTATAATCATTGCAGCACTTCCGGCAAAACCCGAAAAGAATAGCAATACATATGTAGAAAAGTTCATTTCAGACATTACAGCTGATTCTTCAGCATTAAAAAAAGCCATTGACCCAATGATAACAGCACCTAATAGCAGCAAAAGAAAATGTTTTGCTTTAAAGGTTGTCTTAGCATCAGCCTGATTAAATAAATAAGGCAAAACCCCGATTATTAATCCAAGGAAAAAAAATTGTGTCGGGTCAGGGTAATGTTCAAATAACCATTCAATAATGTTCGCCAATAAAAAAATAGCAATTACCATCCCTAACCCCAACGGGATTAAAAAACCAAGATGCCTTTTCCATTCTTTGCTGGTTATTCCGTTTATTGCTGCAATTAATCGATCATAGATACCTAGCAGGACAGCAATCGTACCACCACTGACTCCCGGGATAACATCACTCGCACCCATGGCTAAACCCCGATATATATTTTTCCACTCCATATACGTAAATCTCCTTAGGTAAAATATGGGGTGTCCACCCCGGTAACACATAATACTTTCGTACACAGGGTTCAGACCCGTGCACAAAGTTATCATATCAAATTATACGATAAAATAATATAAATAATGCCCAATAGTTTGTACGACACCATTGACATTATTTATACTTGCTTCGATAATGATGACAGAAATGGGGGGGGATATCTAAGAAGGAACAGCCTTGGGGGGCTGCTATTCTACAACCCCATATTTTTGGCAATAATGGTTTTCATAATTTCATTGGTTCCGGCGTAGATGGCTGCGACGGGGACATCCCTGTATCTTCTTGCAATTTCATATTCCTCCATGTACCCGTACCCGCCATGCAGCTGCATACACTCATTGGCAATGTGCTTCGACGTGTCTGTCAGCCAGTATTTTGCCATGGATACTTTGGAAACAATGTTCTTTCCGGCAAGATGATCCTCAATCACCGATTCCAGAAAAGCATGTCCCACTTCAACCTGTGTCGCCAGTTCCGCCAGCTTAAACTGCGTATTTTGGAAAGAGGAGACCGGCTTTCCAAATGCTTCCCGGGACTTTACATATTCAACTGTCATGTTTACCATTTCCTCAGAAGCTGCCTGCGCTCCCAGGGCAACCACCAGCCTTTCCTGCTGCAGCTTTTCCATTAAGCAGCGAAATCCCTTCCCTTCCAAACCAATCAGATTTTCTTTAGGGACACGGCAGTCCTCAAAATACAATTCCGCCGTATCCTGTGCATGGAGTCCGACTTTGTCCAGTTTACGCCCTTTGGAAAATCCGGGTGTGCCGTCTTCAATCATTAATAAACTGATGCCGCGATGCTTTGGTTCTGCCTCCGGATCTGTTTTTACAACGGTCAGTACCAGATCTGCATGAATCCCATTTGTAATAAATGTTTTTTGTCCGTTTACAATATAATGATCTCCGTCTTCTATTGCAGCAGTCTTAATATTGGCCAGATCGGAGCCTGTTCCAGGTTCAGTCATGGCAACAGCTGTAATATGATCCCCGGTCACACAGCCGGGAAGCCAGCGTTCCTTTTGTTCATTATTCCCATATGACGCTATGTAAGGCACTACAATATCAGAATGAAGCCCGATTCCTATCAGACTTGTACCGATCCGCTCGAGTTCCTCCAATATAATCACAGAATAACTGAAATCTAGATTTAACCCGCCATATTTCTCTTCCACCTGCGGACAAAGAAAACCCATTTCCCCAAGCTTTTTCCAAAATGCTTTCGGAATCATACGGTCATCTTCCCACTGAGCATAAAATGGTGCTGCTTCCTTCTGTAAAAACTTCCGCAGTGATTTCCGGAATAATTCATGCTCCTCAGTTTCAAAACGATACTTCCTGCTCATTTTCTTCCCCCCCCCTGTTTTCAGCGATTACCTTATTTCGGCTGCATTCGGATTGCCCCATCCAGGCGGATTACTTCTCCATTCAACATTGGATTTGTCACAATGCTTTCTACTAACCTTGCATACTCCTGCGGCATTCCCAACCGGTTTGGAAAAGGGACTGACTTTCCAAGTTCCTCTTTCGCAGGTTCCGGGAGTGCGGCAAACATCGGTGTTTCAAATAAACCGGGGGCAATGGCCATCACTCTAATCCCCTTGCCTGCAAATTCCCGTGCAATCGGCAGTGTCATACTGGCAACACCGCCTTTTGATGCACTGTAGGCTGCTTGGCCGATCTGTCCTTCAAATGCTGCAACGGATGCTGTATTAATAATAACTCCTCTTTCCTGTTGATCATTCGCTTCATTCTCTGCCATATAGGAAGATACCACACGGATCATATTAAAAGTGCCGATCAGATTCACCTGGACAACCTTTTCAAATTGAGATAACTCCATCATGCCTTTCCGGGATAACACTTTTCCCGGTGTGGCAATGCCTGCACAATTAACAAGTAATGTGATGGAACCAAGAAATTCCGCTGCTTTTTTCAGATTGTTTTCCACATTTTCCGGACTTGTTACATCTGTGGGGAAAAAAGCCAGATTTTCATTCCCGAGCTCTATCATTAATTTTGCTGCCCTGTCCTTATTTATATCAATAATAACTGCTTTTCCTCCAGCGGAAACAATACTTCGGACCACTGCCTCTCCAAGTCCGGAAGCTCCCCCTGTTACAACCGCTTTCATTTCTCCCAATTCCATATATATCACCCTTTCTAAATGTGTTCAATTATCGTCGCATTCGCCATTCCCATTCCTTCACAAATGGCAAGAAGACCATACCTTCCACCGCTTCTTTCCAATTCATTGACTAAAGAGACGAGCAGTTTTGTTCCTGTTGCCCCAAGGGGGTGTCCCAGTGCAATTGCCCCGCCATTGACATTTAATTTATCCGGATCGGCATTCAGCTCCTTTTGCCAGGCCAGCGGAACCGGTGCAAAAGCTTCATTTACTTCATAACGGTCCATGTCTTCCATTGTTAAATTGGCTTTTTCCAGTACTTTTTTAGTGGCGGCAATCGGTCCGGTCAGCATCAGTGTAGGGTCTGATCCGACAACACTTCTTGCCACAATACGCGCTTTTGGCACAAGCCCAAGCTGGTTGGCCTTTTCCAGCGACATCAACAGAACGGCACTTGCCCCGTCGCTCATTTGGCTGGCATTACCTGCAGTAATTTTTCCGTCTTCTTTAAATACGGTTTTTAGCTCTCCCAAAGCTTCGAGGGTCGTATCACGGCGCGGACCTTCATCCACGTTCGCCACCGTTTCGATGCCGTCTTCATTTTGAACGGAAACCCGTACTATTTCCTTTTCATAATCTCCGCGTTCAATCGCTTTTAAAGCCCTTTCATGACTTTTCAGGGCATATTCATCCAGTTGCTTTCTGGAAAACTCCCATTTGTCAGCTATTTTCTCTGCAGAAATCCCTTGATTCACAATTTCATATTTATCGGTCAGTTTTTTACTGGGCTTAGTATCCGCCATTTGGGAAAACATCGGCACGCGTGTCATGCTTTCCACCCCGCCGGCAACGACAATATCCATGTCTCCAGAAGCAATGGCTTGGGCAGCAAAATGAACCGCCTGCTGACTTGATCCGCATTGTCGGTCAATCGTTACACCGGGCACATGTTTAGGAAAGCCAGCAATCAATAGGGAGGTTCTTGCAATATTTCCCCCTTGTTCACTGCTTTGGGTCACACATCCTAAAATCACATCCTCTACCAATTCTTTATCCACTTTTGCACGATTCATTAAATTACTTAATACTTCAGCTGCCAGTTCATCCGGCCGGTAATTGGCAAACATGCCTTTTCTTCGTCCGACAGCAGTCCTGCATCCTTCCACTATTACTACTTCCCGCATAACTGTACACCCCTTTTGTTTTGGCTGATAAAAAAGTATCATTACGTCCTTGCTGATTAAATGTAACTATGGAAATCACCCGAAGACTTGGTGACTTTCAAGTTTTTAAAATTTTTCATTAGTTCAGGACAATTATACCTGTATTTTTAAGGAAATAAAAGGGGCAGGTTTTAAAATAGAAAATAAGGGAAAAACTCTAGTAGACTACTGGGACAAAGGAGGATATGATGGCTCGAACTCAATATCAGCCCGCACAGAACAAACAGCTTACAGATGCCCAGGAAGTACATTATGCAAAGGAATTCAAACGTGCTGACAGTGCAGCAGGTTATCGCAGAGAATGGGTTAAAGAAGCAAAGAATAAAAATCCAAAACTTATTAATTAAAAATATAGTAAGCAGTGCTTATGCATGACACCTTATCATTGTGAGGTGTCTTTTTCTGTTTGCGGTGAAACATTCACAATATCTGTTTCGTATATTAATAGAGATAGATGCAAACTTCTTTGCTCCACAATCAAAATTGCTGATATTTATCAAGCACTATGCAGAAAATAATGATAAAATGGAACTAAATTGGATTTATCTATCTTACTGGTGTTTGATGGATTTTCATGTTTGCATAACAAAGCATACAAATTAAATACTCGCAAAAAATAGGGTTATGCATACAATAACATATCATTTATTATTGGGGTGTCTGTACGTGAAACGTTATCTTACTGCTTTCTTCCTCAGCATGAGTGCGATTGTGCTTATCGTTGGATTAAGGATTGACTTCCAATGGAATGGCATCATTTCCTGGGGGCTGTCTTTTATTTTCCTGTTATTCGCAGCCTATTACACAAAATATATTCCAAATGATAAAAAAAGAAATGACACATGAATAAAAAGAGACTGTAAAACAGTCCCCCTCTCTATCAACTATTTGGCTGAAAAGGACATTTCCCTTCGATCAGTTCAGCATCATCTCCAATAAAATATTGCTTCCACTCCCTGTGATCCACATCGCCATAATGACTTATATTTGGATGTTTAGGCAGCTTGTCCCATTTCTCCACTCTTTTTCTCACCTTTTCCCTGGACATGGCACCGCCTTTTGTAGTTCCTTCCAGCTTATGAAAAATGAGGCGCGGCTGAAATCCAATTACCAGACTGTTCCCCAGGTCTCTAGTCTTACGCTGTTTATATGCGGGTGCATTGCCAAAAGCAAAATAAGGCTCTCCGGCAAAAGAAAAATTCCATAAATAATGATCCGGATCTTTCGGATACCCTTCCGGCCAAGGATATTGGTCATGATCATGCAAATATTGCAGCACCCTCCAGAAGTAATCCCTGTAATATTCCAGCGGCTGCTCCGCTTTTTCCGGTTCAACAAACAGGAAGAAACCGTGCCTGATCAACCTTTCCTGCTGATAAAAAAGCGCATTGAATTCTTCCAGCACCTTCAACAATCCGGACCAGTCATCATGGGTGATGTACCCATATCTTAATTCACCGCGCTGCTGGCCTGACATGCCAAAATAGCAAGGGAACTCAGGGTGTGTTACAACTGATTCAAAATTTCTATATTCTTTATTCAGCCATTCCGGCAGCGTTTCCGGATGGTTTTCAAACGTATCTTTAGTCAGTAATTGGCTTGCTGTCTGTCTCACTTTATTCCTCCTTGTGTAACTTCTTCTTAAGACCATATATACCCGGCCCGGCTTTCAGTAAAACGAATGAGAAAAAGGGGCAGCATGTGTTTTTACAAGCAAGAAAGGGTATAAATAAATGTATGTGCATTGGAAAAGGAGGGGAGAGCACAGAAAACTGTGCAAGAAATGACTAACAGTAATATATCAGAAATCAGCAAAGAGAAATGTTTTTGCAAAAATGAATTTGCACCTTTAAAAAAAGTACTTACAGCACCGCCGCTCCATATGCAAATTGATGAAGCGATTAATGAGACACAGAAATTTTATATAAGGGAAAATATTGACCGTGTGGAAGCACGGAGACAGTACAGATATTTTATCCAGGTTCTGCAGGAGAAAGGTGTTAAAGTCATCGAACTGCCGGTTAAAAAAAGCCTCCCGGAGCAAGTTTTCACACGGGACACCGGCTTTGTAATCGGCGGCAAACTTTTTATATCCTCCATGGCAGAAAACATTCGCAAAGGGGAAACAGCTATACTGAAAAAATGGCTCAAGGACCATAATATCTATTACCGGCAGCTCCCTTCCAAAATGGAAGGCGGAGATATCATTGTGGAAGAAGATACACTTTGGATTGGAATGAGTGATAGAACCTCTCATCAAACAATAAAAAGCCTAAAAAAGGAGCTTCCGGATTATACGATAAATACCGTTGAACTGGACAGTAATGTGCTCCATCTTGATTGTGTGTTTAATACGGTTGACCGGGATACAGCGATTGTGTATCCTCCGGCAATCAATCCCGATTCTTACCGTCTGCTGCGCAGTAAGTTTGATCTAATAGAGGTGACAAGCGATGAGCAATTTCACATGGGACCAAATGTTCTCAGCATTGGAAATAAAACTGTCATCAGTTTACCTGAAAACAAACAGCTTAACCGCAAACTGCGGTCATCCGGGTTTCATGTCAGGGAGATCCCCTTTTCGGAGATCATTAAGTCCGGAGGTTCGTTCAGATGCTGCACCCTCCCTTTGGTGAGAAAATAAAGTGCCTGTCTCCGCCAAGAGAGGCACTTTCCATAAGGATTTATTTAAACTGAAAATTATATTTCTCCTTTAGTGAAGACGGAGCAATTTTGACCATCTGCTGAAGAATTAAAATCGCAATGGCAACATCATCCACCAACCCGAATACAACCAGAAAGTCAGGAATCAGATCAAACGGAAAAACAAAATAACCTGTAATGATCACAAGAAAAAGTACCTTTGTTGTTATTTTAATTTCGGATGTTAAAAAGAAATCCTTTAAAAAAGGCACTGATTTATGAATTTTAAACAGAAAGCGAATTCTTCTTAGAAAGCGCATGATTTCATCCATCCTCCGCTAATAGCCATATAGCCATGATTAGATTTGTCTCCGATTACCTGGAATGGGTTCAAAAATTAGTTTATCATCCGTTTCATGCGGATTATTCCGGCAGTCTGTATTATTTATGTTTATTCATTCCCGAGGCACTGGAAGGGATAAACTAAAATGACAAGTTCCTTTACAAATGAAATACCCGCCATCCGAAAACTTCGTCAAGCGGGCAACCATTGTTATCCTAATTTTTCTTTCTTTGCAGCTTTTTCTCTCTCGTTTTTATTCAATATTTTTTTCCGCAGCCGAATGGATTCCGGCGTTACCTCACAATATTCATCATTATTCAAGTACTCGAGCGCTTCTTCCAAGGACATATCGCGCGATTTTCTAAGCGTGGAGGTTTGATCCTTAGTTGCTGAACGGATATTTGTTAAATGCTTCTCTTTTGTGATATTTACGGTCAGATCATTATCCCGGTTATGTTCTCCTACAATCATGCCGGCATATACCTCTGTCCCCGGTTCAACAAAAATAACACCCCGGTCTTCCAATTGCATAATACCATAGGCAGATACTTTACCGTTTTCCAATGCAACCAGGACACCCTGTTTCCGGCCGCCTATATGCCCCTTCACAACTGGCTCGTATGCCTCGAATGTATGATTGATAATTCCATAGCCGCGGGTTTGTGACATGAATTCTGTTGCGTAACCAATTAATCCGCGGGAAGGCACCTTAAATTCTAGGCGAACTTGTCCATTTCCCTGGTTAACCATGTCGAGCATTTCCCCTTTGCGGGCACCAAGCGACTCCATTACCGGACCGGTATAATCTTCCGGAACATCCACCTGGACACGCTCAACCGGCTCATGTTTTACACCGTCAATTTCTTTTATAATGACTTGCGGTTTGCCTAGTTGCAGTTCATATCCTTCTCTTCGCATATTCTCGATTAAAATGGAAAGATGCAGTTCACCGCGTCCCGAAACTGTCCAGACATCCGGCGAATCAGTTGGGTCCACCCGCAGGCTGACATCGGTTTCCAGCTGTTTCATCAGCCGTTCTTCAATTTTCCTGGAGGTGATAAATTTTCCTTCCCTGCCTGCAAACGGACTGTTGTTCACCAAAAAAGTCATCTGCAGGGTAGGTTCGTCAATACGCAGCCAAGGCAGTGCCTCGGGCTGTTCCGGATCACTTATCGTTTCTCCGATATTGAGGTCCTCAATACCGGAAATGGCAACAATATCTCCGGCTTTTGCTTCTTGGATTTCCATACGTTTTAAGCCGCTGAACCCAAACAGTTTTGTGATCCGAAAAGACTTTTGTGCCCCGTCTTTCTTCATCACAACTACCTGCCGGCCGACAGCTATTTCTCCCTGAACGACACGCCCAATTCCGATTCTCCCCACATAATCGTTATAATCGAGAAGGGTAACCTGAAACTGCAGTGGTGCTTCATGGTTATCCGCCGGAGCAGGAATATGGTCCAAAATCGTCTGAAATACCGGATCCATTGTTTTTTCCTGTTCTTCCGGTTCAAAACCTGATGTGCCATTTAACGCAGAAGCATATACAACAGGAAATTCCAGCTGGTCATCATCCGCTCCAAGCTCAATAAATAAATCAAGTACTTCATCGACTACTTCATGAGGCCGGGCATTAGGGCGGTCAATTTTATTGAGCACCACCATCGGTGTCAGTTTTTGCTCCAGTGCTTTCTTCAGCACAAAGCGGGTTTGCGGCATGGTTCCTTCAAAGGCGTCTACCACCAAAGCAACACCATCCACCATTTTCATGATGCGTTCCACTTCCCCGCCAAAATCGGCATGTCCGGGGGTGTCCAATATATTTATCGCTGTATCATTATATTTTATCGCTGTATTTTTTGCCAAAATCGTAATACCGCGCTCTCTTTCAATATCACCGGAATCCATGGCGCGCTCATCTACCTGCTCATTTTCCCGGAAGGTTCCGGAGTATTTAAGCAGCTGATCCACAAGGGTTGTTTTCCCGTGATCTACGTGGGCGATGATTGCGATATTACGGATATCTTCTCTTAATTGCATAAAAAGTACGCTCCTAATCATTACAGAATGAATAAAACCAATCTATTATACCATACATGTTTCCCAATTAAAATTTATATTTAGAGAAATATACGAACAAAAGCATAAGGGGCCGGTTGCAGACATAAAAACATGAGCACGAGCGGGCTGCACTACCTGCTTTCCTGCACGATATATGACAGGGAAATATCCTTCCTTATGATGTCTATTTTTTTACAAGTCAAAATTACTGTTCACTATACTTTTTACGATTAATTCGAATCTCAAACCTTGCACCGCCAAGTTTGGAAGATTTACCAACTGTTATTTTTCCGTTTGACTGTTCAATAATCGCACGTGCAATGGCAAGTCCAAGTCCTGTGTCACCATCTTTTCCTTTCACAAACCGATGGAAAAGCTGAGGCATTAACTCCTCCGAGACACCTTGTCCGTCATCCTCTATCTTGATTTTCACAACTTCCTTTTCCGTGTAAACAGACAGGTTTATCCTGTCGTTCGCATGACGAATTGCATTAAAGGTTAAATTCATAAGCGCTCTCAACATTTTTTCCTCATCTGCAAAAATCCGGATATTCCCTTCTATATTTTGCGTGAGTTTGATTCCTTTTTCATTAACCAGCGGTAATGCCCTGTCAACCACTTTATCTATCAGGTACGATACTTCAATTTCTTCCGGCTGATACACACTTGGTTCACTGTCAAGCTTTGCCAGCAAAATCATCTCATTAATAATTGTCTTCAGCCGTTTTACCTCTGTCACCATTACGTCCAGTCCTTTTTCCTCTTCTTCTTTTTCGAAAACGCCTTCTTTAATCCCCTCTGCATAACCTTGAATAGTCATTAAAGGGGTCTTTAGTTCATGACTCGCATTCTGGAAAAAGGACTGCTGTGAATTCATATAACGCTGAAGTTCTTTTGCCATCTCATAAACGCTTTGTTCTACTTCTTTAATTTCCCCGGTTGCCTGTACCCGCTCCAGGTCGTCGAACTGCCTGTTCTCTATTTTCTTTACTTGCTTTTGAAGCCTGCTGAGTGGTGTCACCAGTTTATTCGTCAGAAAATAGCTGAGCAGCACGGCAGCAGCTGCCCCTATAACAAATACAATGGCTAACCGAAAAATAAAATTTTGCTGAACGGCATGCAGATCATTCATCGGTGTCAATAAGATAAGTTCCAAGCCTGTAGCTTCCGGATAGACGAGAATACGGGAATTGACAAATTTTGCGTTCCCATAATTCCATACCGGCTCTGAACTATCCGCAAAATCATTATTTTGAAAGAATCCATTTACTACTTCCGGCGGCATCGTGGAAAAGAACACGGCATCCTGGTTCCGGTCATATAAAAACAACTGCAAATCCTGATCCTCCAAAAAAGTACTGAATTGCTGAATATCAGTTCTCGGACCATATCGATCATCCAGTACTTCTACAAGGATTTCCCCGCTTTGTCTCAGTTGCCTTTGCTCATCCTGAATTAAAAGATCCAGTAAAAGAGAATAAATAAAATACCCGGTTACGGCCATGACAACGATCAGCAATACGGTAAAGGCAGCATTCAGCTGAGATTGCAGTTTCATTTATTTTCCTCTTCATTACGTAAACGATACCCGTATCCCCATACTGTTTCAAGCGGCACATGCTCCAGTTTTTTTCTGATGCGCTTTATCAGATCATCCACGGCACGGTCACTCCCAAAATAATTATCACCCCATATTTTAACGAGTAACTCTTCCCGGGAAAAAGCCCTGTTGACATTTTCAGCGAACAGCAGCAATAGATCAAACTCTTTGGTGGTTACTTCCTGTTCCTTTCCTTTATAGAAAATCCGCCGTTCCTTTTTATCTATTTCAATCTCTCCAGCCTTCACTGCAGTTCCTGTTACATCGGTTTCCTTCAATCTTAAACTGGAACGCTTAAATAACCTTTTCACCCGGGCAACCAGTTCTCTTGGACTAAATGGCTTTGTTAAATAATCATCCCCGCCCAATTCCAAGCCGAGTATTTTATCAATTTCATCATCTTTTGCTGAAATGATAATGATAGGAACTTCGCTTTCGTTTCGTATTTTTTTACAAAACTCATAGCCGTCCATTCCAGGCAGCATGATATCCAGAATCCACATGTCGATTTCTTCCGTTTTCCAAACACGCCAAGCCGCTTCAGCTGAGCCGGAAATCGTCACCTGAAATCCCTCTTTTTTCAAATATGCGGAAACGATATTTTGAATGTTTGTATCATCTTCTACAACACCGATATGATTATTCATTTATTTTCACCTTTTTCAATCATGTTCTGTCTCTATTTTTACACAGACACCGGCATACAAACAATCTTTAAGTGAAACAAACTGGAACATCAAAATATTTTTACACATTTTTACCACATTTATCCCAAATTCAGTCCAAAATTGCTGTATATAATATGAATTGTACAGATAATAAATACAGAGTTACTTCAAGTTTCCCCTCCCTTTGAAAAAGACCCCCTTTTGCTTGAAGTAAGCTCTCTGTACCCCCTTTTTAAATCTGTTAAAGAGGTGATTTTAATGTCGGAGGATAATAAAAATGAAAATCAGCCATATGAAACTGAAAATAACCAAGAAGAAAAACATAGCATAGATGAACAGGAACAGAAGAGCTCGGTTGAAACAAATTATATGGAAAGTGTAAGAGAGATGGTAAACGAGCCTGCTGATTCCCGGGAAAAAGAGGAAACAGGAAAACATACCCCCAAAAAAGGGGATGCTTCCCCAAAAAGCAAAACATGGCTGCATGTCCTGCTTGGCGGGGTCGCCGGCGGAGCTATTTCAGCCGCAGTCATTCTTTTAATGGTAGTTAATGGGCTGATCCCAGTTCAACAGAACTCAGAAAATATATCGGCCTTAACGGAGCATGACTCAGATCCGGCTGTAGTACAGACAATAGCCAATGAGGATGCAGATCTTTCATCCAGCATTGAAGAAACTTCTCAAGCAGTGGTAGGTGTTTTAAACCTCCAGCAGCAAAGTATTTGGGAACAGAGTGAAGAAGCAGGTGCCGGATCCGGGATTATTTATAAAAAAGAAGATGGTAAAGCGTATGTAGTAACAAATCAGCATGTCGTTGATGGTGCAGAAGAAGTGGAAATCGTATTGCATGATGAAAAACAAATTCCCGCCAAAGTACTTGGAACCGATCCGCTTACTGACTTAGCTGTGCTGGAAGTAGACGGCGAAAATATTGACACGGTAGCAGCTATCGGATCTTCAGATGATCTTGTTATCGGGGAAACAGTGGTTGCAATCGGCAATCCGCTTGGCATGAATTTTGCCAATACACTCACCAAAGGAATTGTCAGCGGACTGGATCGTTCCGTGCAAGTAGATACGACAGGTGATGGCCGTCCGGATTGGGTTACAGAAGTCATTCAGACGGATGCTGCCATCAACCCCGGGAACAGTGGCGGTGCTTTGGTAAATGCAGATGGTGAAGTAATCGGCATTAATTCCATGAAGGTTGCACGCCAGGAAGTGGAAGGCATCGGTTTTGCCATACCTATTGATGCTGCATTACCTGTAATGGAACAACTGGAAATAAACGGAGAAATTGAACGTCCGGTCATCGGCATTTCTACCGCCTCACTAAATCAGGTTCCGCCGCAATATCGACATGAGATCATCTTGCCTGAAGATGTGGAAGGCGGAATGGTTGTTGCAAATGTCATGAATGGTTCACCTGCAGATGAAGCGGGGCTGCAGCAATTTGATGTTATTGTAAAAATAAACGAACAGGATATTACTTCTATTCTGGAGCTGCGCAGATTTCTATATGCTGATGCTTCTGTCGGCGAGACCGCAGAAGTAGAGTTTTACCGGGATGGTAACCTGGAAAAAACAGAATTAACGCTACAAGCAGAAGACTAAGTCACTTTAAAACTTATTAACCATACCACCTCCTAATAAATTTATATAGATGGAACTCCTTGTCCCCAAAGAAATCGATGGGAAATTCACCCCATCGATTTCTTTGTTTTGAGGTTATGTGTTACGTTTTAGAGATTCTCTTCCTTTAGTAATAGCAGTTACACTGAATGGAAAGTATTTGACTTTTACAAGTTTAATAATTCCATATCAATGATGAAAAAGCGGACAATCCATGAACAAATACTATATCATTCTTTGCCATAGGTACCCGCTTCCCCTTCACTTTTAACTGAAAAATAAATCAACAATATTACTCCCTTTTGAGCTTTCTTTATTATAAAATTCGGTGTAACCGCAGTCCTTGCAGAATACAGCCAGAAAATGATTATGCTGCATATCAAACATTTTCGACAGTCCTGTACCGGTCATGGCCACTTCTTTCGTATCCACCTCTACACTCCCGCATTTAAAACAGCCTTTGTTTTCTTTCATCACTCTCACCTCTTACCGATTTATACGTGATGAGGCGCTAAAAAGTTCCACTCTAAGATTCCCAGTAATCATCATCTTCTTCATATTTTTCATGATAGGGCGAGACACCGGTGAATTTGCCGTCCATATCAGCTGATAAAAACTCCTCCACGTCCTCTGCAGCTCCTGTATTTTCGTCATCGTTCGGATACATTTCATCATAGTTGTCACGATCACCAATAAAATCCGATGAAGTCTCGGACGTACCGTAGCGGCTGACCTCCTGCCAGCTGTCCTCTGCATCATATCCCGTCTGCTCTTCTTCTGTAACCTCATTTGGATTTATATTTGGGCTGAATACCTCTTCTTCTGCTGTACGATATTGGGTAAAGGTGTTTTCCTTTGCATGTTCCAGACAGCGGTCAGCAGCAGGCATTGCTTCCAGTCTTTCAGCAGGGATATCTGCCCCGCATATTTTACAGATTCCATAGGTTCCTTCTTCTATCGCATGAAGTGCTTCATTTATTTCCTCCAGCTCCGTTTCAGCATGTTCATTCAGAGCAATATCTTTTTCTCTTTCATATAATTCGGTGCCCATGTCACCAGGATGATTATCATAATTAGATAGCTCACTCACAGATTCTTTTGCAAGTTCAAGCGATGTACCGAAATGCTCCTGCATATGATTGATTAATTCAGTTTGCCTCTTTAGTAATGCAGCTTTACATTGCGCTATTTGCTCGCTTGTGATCATTAAGATCATCCTCCATTTACTTTAATTTGTACCTATACTATGCACGTAACATCAAAAAGACATTCTCTAAATTTCCCTTGCAGTGCGTGTTAATATGTGGAAGTTTTCTATTAGCTGTTCTTGATATGTGGGGCACCCCATTTTTTAATTACTGTAAAAGGACTTTTCATCGTCATGTCGAAATAATATGGTAAGGGAAAAGGAGTGATTGGATGCTTACAAAGGATGCATTAATTGGCTTTATTGGTACTGGGGTAATGGGAAAAAGCATGGCAGCAAATCTGCAGGAAGCAGGTTATTCTATTGCAGTGTATACACGTACAAAAGAAAAAGCGGAGGAGCTGATAAAAAAAGGCGCGTCCTGGAAAAATACAGTAGCAGAACTTGCTGCGGCTTCCGATGTAATTATAACGATGGTGGGATATCCTTATGATGTGGAAAATATTTATTTTGGTAAAAATGGCATTTTGGAAAATGCAAAATCCGGCACGTATCTGGTGGACATGACTACATCTAAACCGGCTTTGGCAAAACGCATTTACAAAGAAGCACAAACAAAAGGGCTATATGCCATGGATGCACCTGTTTCCGGCGGGGATATAGGTGCCAAAAACGGCAAGCTTGCGATTATGATCGGCGGCGACAAAGAACATTTCGATATGCTTTACCCTATTTTTAACATTATGGGGGAAAACATTATTTTGCAGGGTGAAGCAGGTGCCGGCCAGCACACAAAACTCGCAAATCAGATTACCATTGCTTCCAACATGATCGGGGTATGTGAAGCAATTGTATATGCCAAAAAAGCCGGCCTTGATCCGGATCTCGTGCTTGACAGCATAACGACAGGCGCAGCAGGAAGCTGGTCATTATCCAATCTGGCTCCTCGGATGATCAAAGAGGATTATGCCCCGGGATTTTATGTAAAACATTTTATTAAAGATATGACAATTGCCCTGGAAGCCGCTGAGGAAATGGGTTTATCCACACCAGGTTTGGCTTTATCACTGGAGCTTTATAAAGAACTTGCTGAAAAAGGGGAAAATGACAGCGGAACGCAAGCATTGTTCAAGCTGTTTGATGCGAAACTTACTTAAAAAAATTCATAATATGTTTCTTTATTCTGAGCTTTTTTCATATAAAAAGGAGCTGAAAATCAGGATTCCAGCTCCTTTTTATGCTTAGCTATTTCAATTAAACCGATGATCAGCTGCGCTTCAAAAATTAATCGTTTATATAAAAGATTCTTGTTTCTCTTGATACTTTCCCAGCTCTATTGGCAGCTTCAAAAGTCACGACATGGAAACGCTCTTCCAGGTTTTCTGTCAACTGCAATGATAGTACAGAAGTTTCTCTATTATATTCTGGCTCATATTCCATGCCATCTACAATTACCCTAAAACTGTTTTCATCTACAGCCGGTCCCCTTTTAGTTGCAATTTCGGCTGTCAGTTCCGGTGTTCTAGTGTCAATAATTTCTCCCATTTCATAAGACGGCATGATGTCCGGACTTACACCGCGTTTCGATGGGTCATTTTCCGCAAGTTTTTCTGCTTCCTGAATCACGCGCAATATATTTTTACCGAGAATCTTTTCAATTTCAGGTTTAGAATAACCCCGCCTCACTAATTCTTCCGTAATATTAGGCAATTGAGAGGCATCCTGTAAATCGGCAGGCATGGATGCACCGTCAAAGTCTGAACCCAGCCCAACATGATCAATACCGATTAAATTAACAGCATAATCAATATGGTCAACAACATCTTCCACATAACCTTGCGGGTTGTCTGTCAAAAACACAGGGTAGAAGACGATGTTTATAACCCCGCCATTTTCTTTTAATGCTAGTAACTGTTCATCTGTGAGATTACGCTGGTGATCCTTTAATGCATTGACGCCGGAATGCGAGGCAATAACAGGTGCTTCAGTAACCTCCATCACATCCCAGAACGTGTTTCTAGACATATGTGAAACATCAATCACAATCCCCAGTTTATTCATTTCACGAGCGACTTCTGCACCTAAATCTGTCAGTCCGCCTTCTGATGGAGTTCTTTCCGGATCACCGTACACTCTGTTAGCACCTTCACCCAGCGCGTTTGAATAGTTCCAGTTAAACCCGATTGCTTTAATCCCAAGGTCATTATATTGGTGGAGCAAACCAATTGCATTGTGCTCCTCCATGGAATAGGCTCCTTCTATGGCGGGAACAGCCGCGATTTTATTATTCTTGACTGCTTGTCTGATTTCTTTAGTTGATGCAGCAATTTTCAGGTCATTTAGGTTTTGTTCTTCTGTCCAATACAAGGCATTGATCAAGGCTAATGTTCTGCTAATACTGCGAGGATTGTTATCGTAATATCCAGAAGTATAGGCTGCAAATAAAGGAGCGTTTAAACCACCGGCTTGAAGCTTCGGTATATCAACATGCAATGATGTTTCTTCCCCAATATCCAATGCGGGAAGCCATGTATCATCATCAACAACATGCATCATCGTGTCAATATGACCGTCGACTACTGTTGCTTTTGAATGAATTGAATCCGCATCCTGTCCTGGGGTCGGCTGTGCAAGAACCGAAGTGGAGTTAAAACATAAGAAGAAAATCGTAAATAAAAGAAATAGAAACTTGTTTTTCATAAAATTTCCTCCTCTTCCTATTGTTAAGAGTTATTCTACTACCCCTATTCAAAAAAACAATAAGGCAAATGTATCGTTTTCTATTCCGGGAATACAGGGGCAAAAGGAGGTTTTTTATCTAATTAACATCTTTCGACTTAGGTAAAAAAAATCATAAAAAGATTTCACTCTAATGAAACATCACTCATGATACTTGCCAATATTTCATGTGCAGCCTATTATGTTTAAGCAATTTAATTTAATATCATGTGATGACAAGTATATAATAAGCGTAAAGTCTCCAGGCGTGTGCCTATATTTAAATAGTGGTTAAGGAAAGTCTCACTTGCCATGGTGCAGAGAATAGAACCTTGATAGACAATTAATCCTCGTCATTCTCCCTAGCTATCCTTTTGTTTTTTTCCTCGTAAACAACCTGTGCCAGATCATAGTTGCCAAAGAAATCAAGGATTTCCAATAAAAGATCATCTGAAATTTGTTCCGCTTCATCTTTTGGCACGGTAAAATCCAAAGCACTCCTTAATTTATTATTCACAGGCTGGTCGGGGTAAGCCTTTTGATATAATACGATTGGATCGATTCCCCGGTTTACGCACCACTGAACAAAAACGAGAATCATATTTTCTTCATCTTCCTGATATTGAGCTATCACTTTTTCTTCTATTTCTCTGCTCATCCTTTATCCACCTTTCGCAGCATAAACACCCACAGAAATGTTAATGCCTGCCTTAATTCCCGAGGTAAATCTTTATATTGATTTTCCTTTACCCCTTTTTTATAGACACCATACCCATCCACATATTCCAGGCCCATTTCAAATGCCAGCTTTTCAAACTCCCACGGCATCATTGTGTTACAAATGGCGTTCTTCCCTTGCAGCCGCGGGTAACTGTTCATTCTAGGACCTGCAGTCGGGCCTAATAAACCTATACAAAGCAATCCATTTTCTTTTACAACCCGGAATATTTCCTTTAATGCTTTCGCAGGGTCTGCTGTCCACTCCAGTACATTAATCGCCATGATGCCATCAAATTCCCTATCCCCAAAAGGCAAGTCATTAACGTCTCCCTTGATAAAAGTGGCCTGTCCGGGAGTTGCCTGGTCTTTCGCACGTCTGATCATCTCACCGGAAATATCCGTGCCAATCACATGGTAGCCGGCTTTTGCCAACTTCAGAGAACCATATCCATCAGCACAGCCAATATCAAGTATCTTACTTCCTTTTGGCAAATTGTCTTCCAAGAATGGGATCACATCCATTCTGCTGCCCTTTTCCCACATATGACGGCTCCGGCTGCTCCAGGATTCTGCCTGATTATCCCATTTCAGTTCTGCTTCCCCTTCCCAATCAAACGTGCTCATTTACCCTGCCTCCTGCCAAAGATTGTTTCTTACACCAAAACAGTTTGGAAAAGCCCGCGTCTGTCTGCCCATTTATGTGTAAAACATAAAAAAGGTTTACCTCCCTCAAGAGATAAACCTTTTACATATCATTTATTACAGACGAGTTACATTAGCTGCTTGTGGTCCGCGGTTTCCTTCGACAATTTCGAATTCAACATCCTGGCCTTCTTCAAGTGTTTTGAAGCCCTCAGCCTGGATAGCAGAGAAATGTACGAATACATCGTCTCCATCTTCACGCTCGATGAAACCAAAACCTTTTTCTGCATTAAACCATTTTACTTTACCAGTCATGGATATGACCTCCTTATACAAGTATCGTGCAAAGTATAATTGAATCATAAATACTTTTACACCACTTTGATAAAGAGATCGTAAAGTATTTCTCAATTTCCTTTTGCCCTTTTAACTTTACCCTTTTTTCCGAAAAAATGCAAGTGAATTGCATTTTTATTTATCAAAGTAACATTCTTCGGCATTATTCCCCACTCTGAATTCCGTTAAATCTTCGTTTTTGCCTGTATCCATACGTGATATCCCGAACCAGCTCCTCATTTTCCATCCCAGCTCCGATTGCCCCTGCGATCGTAGAAATGGATGCCGCCACCCAGGAAACGCGCATATAATGAACAATACTGGTATCCCCTTCCATCGGGACAGCATCCTTAAAAACTTCGGGCGGAATAAGTACTGCAGCTGCTGTAAAAAAGAATCCCCATAAAAGTATATAATAAGTAACCACCGAAATGAAAATTGTAAAGAAGGTTGCTAAATTATACAGACGGCGCAGCCTTCTGTCATTTCCTGCAGATTTTCCTTCCCATAAATGATGATTAAAGATAATCCATATGATCATGACCATGATCGCTGCAGTCATTAATCCGCCCAGTCTGGCTGTACTCAGAATAACCGAAAGATTCCACAGGGTTGTAAAGATAAGACCAAATGCTCCCGTTGAAAAAGCAACGGCTAAGACCTTTTTAAAGGATCTCATGATACTCATTGGCCTGTTGGATTGGATCATGCCAATAAGCAGCCTTATTTTTCCATATACTTTAGGAATTATCAAATACTGAACCTCTGCCTGCCGGGGATGATCAACTGTTTCCATCCTTTTAACCCAAATAGCTGGAAAGTTTTTTTCCCATTTTTCAGGTGCACATTTTTCCGCTATTTCTTCCCTATTTTTATCTTCGGAATGATATACCAGCTCCTTTAGAATATGGACAATGGCTTTCATTACAGCAGACTTCAATTTTATCCAGCCAAATGCAGGAATGGAAATGGAGGCAATATTATTTTGGAAGTGTTGATCGGCAGCCACTGTATACTTTCCGTAAAAAATCGGCAGGTCTGTTAAGGATATAGCGTAATCCCAGTTATTTTTCTTTTTTATTTTTAATGTTTCATCAAATATTTCATTTGCGCCTTCTGCTGCACCTGTAAGTGGGTCCTCCACCATTTCTACTTCCCAGGAAGCACTCCTGTCTATTTTCTGCTCAAAAACCTGCGGCAGTTTATCGATAAATTTTTTTACCATTTCCGTTGGCAGTTCCGGTGCAGTAATAAGACCGATGTAATTGTGTTTCTCCATCTCCGCTGCCTCCCCTCAAAATACTAGTGAGTCAGGAGCTTTCTGCCTTCTGGTCTTTTCCTTCCTCTTCTTCTTTTTCAATTTCGTAATAGCGCTGTTTTTGCCTGTAGGAGTAGGTGATGTCCCGAATCTTTCCTTCATCTTCAATACCTGTCCCAATCGCCCCGGCAAGCGTTCCCAGTGAAGTAATGAGCCAGACAAGGGCAAAATAGTATTCAGGTGTCGGCTCCTCGTCCAAGCCGGTCCATGCTTCAAAGAGGGATGGGGGGACAAAGACAGCAATTGCTGCAAGAAATATAATAAACAGCATAATATAATTGCTGATGATGATCACACCCAATGTAGTAAAAGTTGTCCAATTGTATAGATCACGCCACCGTTTCTTCCCCTTTTCGGTTGGTTTTTCCCATAACTCATGGGAAAAAATCACCCATATAACGGTCCCCAATATCGCCAAAATCATAACAGCAATAAACCTTCCGGGACTATAGGCAATACTCAGCTGCCACGGGGTCGGGAAAATGGAAATATAAGTCCCGGTTGCAAAGGAAAGGGTAATCAGTTTATTAAATGAAAACAATGCCGTCCATGGACGGTTTGCAAAAGTCATTCCCGCCAAAACACGCATCCGCCCGATTATACGGGATTTAATCATATAACGGACGTCTACCTGCTCATTATCCGCCACTTCCACTCTTTCCGTTAATGACAGGGATAAGGTCTTTGGTTTAGGAAACTTTTTGTTTTTATATTCCTTTAAAAAAGGTTTCATGTGAACAACATCGGTCGTAAAGGGATCCTTTGGAGAATACCGATAATATAGTTCACCCATTAATTGAATAAATGCTTTTTTTATCCTGCTGCGCATAGGCATAAAACCAAATACAGGAATGGAAATTTGGGCTACACTATTTTCAATGCTGGCATCTGCAACGACCAGGTGTTTTCCGGAATACAAAGGAAGGTCTGTTAAGCAAATGGCATAATTCCAGCCATATTCTTTTTTTATGTTTACTACTTTATCGAGAATTTCGTTTGTATTTTCTGCAACTCCTATTAACGGGTCTATCAAGGATTCAACCTTCCATTCCACCCGATCATCAATAGTATATGAAAGGAGATCAGCTACTTCATTTTTAAGATCTTCTGCAATATTAGCCGGTAAATTTGGTGCGGCAATAATGCCTAATGGTACAGTTTCCACAGTCACTCCCTCCAGTACAAACCCAATCAAAAAATATTTATTACACCCCAACTATTCCCCATCTGCCGAATTAAAAACGAACTCCATCCATCTCCAATGAATTTTCACCTTTTGATATTCATGTTAAAAATTGTTATAATACCCTTTGTGCAAGATGATAATTGAATATCACACCACACATTATGTATCTTGCAAATACAAAATGACAGGTGGCAGAAATATGGAAAGCAATAAAAATTATCGGGTTTTATTGTATTATAACTATGTGCAAATTGAGGACCCTGAAGGCTATGCAGCAGCGCATTTGACTTTCTGCAGGGAGTTGGGCCTTAAAGGGAGAATACTTGTTGCACAGGAAGGAATCAATGGCACGGTTTCCGGTACGGTGGAACAAACCGATGCGTATATGGAAGCTATGCATAACGATCCCCGCTTTAAGGACATGGTCTTCAAAATTGATGAACATGACGGACATGCATTCAAAAAAATGCATGTAAGACCACGTGAAGAGCTCGTTACTTTAAGACTTAAAGAGGACATCAACCCTTTGGAAACAACGGGAAATTATTTATCGCCAAAAGAATTTTATGAAGCAATGCAGGAAGAAGATACGGTCGTCATCGACGCACGGAATGATTATGAATATGATCTGGGCCACTTCCGCGGTGCAGTCCGTCCTGAAATTGAAACCTTCCGTGAACTTCCCGACTGGATCCGGGAAAATAAGGATCAATTTGAAGGCAAAAAGATATTAACCTATTGTACCGGCGGAATCCGCTGCGAAAAGTTTTCCGGCTGGATGCTGGAGGAAGGTTTCGAAGATGTTTCCCAGCTTCACGGCGGAATTGTAAGCTACGGAAAAGATCCTGAAGTACAGGGTGAATTATGGGATGGCAGATGTTACGTGTTTGATGAACGTATTTCCGTTCCGATTAATCAAAAAGAGCATGTCATTGTCGGCACAGATTATTTTGATGGTAAGCCATGTGAACGATATGTCAATTGCGCGAACCCGGAATGCAACAAACAAATTTTGTGCTCGGAAGAAAACGAGCATAAATATATGCGCGGCTGTACACATGAATGCCGTGTAAGCCCGAGAAATATGTATGTAAAAGAACATAATTTGTCCCAGGAAGAAATTAATCGCCGTCTTGAGCTGCTTGGAGAAAGCTACCAAAAAGAGGCGTGAATATATTTTGTATTATTGGAAGACGGCCTGTGTAATGGCCGTCTTTTTTTTTGCAAATTTAATCAATTTGTCATTAACCATGTAACAGCTTGGTCATAAGATCCGCACCAATAAAACACTAAAATCTGTATCTTTTGACATTTTGCTGAAATTATTGCTACGCTTTATCAAAGGAGGAATTTACATGAGTGTTCACCAATTTTCTGCCAAAACCCAAAAAGGTGGGGAAAAACCACTTAGTGACTATAAAGACAATGTGCTTCTTATTGTAAATACAGCGAGTGAGTGTGGGTTCACCCCGCAATTTGAAGGTCTTCAAAAACTGTATGAAAAATACGGCTCTAAAGGTTTTGAAGTACTCGGATTTCCGTGTAATCAATTTGGCAATCAGGACCCCGGCACCGATGACGAAATAACCCACTTTTGTCAAATCAACTATGGCGTAACCTTTCCCATATTCAGTAAAATAGATGTCAAAGGGGATAATGCCCATCCTTTGTTTGCATATCTGACTGATGAAGCAGGCGGCATGCTGAACAAGCAAATAAAGTGGAATTTTACCAAATTTCTTATTGACAGGAATGGAGAAGTAATAAAACGTTATGCACCGCAGACCAAACCGGAAAACATAGGAGCAGATATTGAAAAGGCTTTGGCTTAGGCTAACAAGAAAACGAGCACCTTTAAGCGCTCGTTTTCTTGTTTAACCTAATAGGCCTTTGCCCAATAGACCAGTTCTTTTGCTTCTTTTCCGCAGCATACACATGTATCGGATATCTTTTCCTGCTCAAATGGAATACAGCGGGAAGTAGCTGTCGTTTCCTCTTTAATTTTTTCTTCACATTCTTCTCTGCCGCACCACATGGCTTTAATAAATCCGGTATTTTCCTCCAGCGTTTTCTTGAACTCATCCATATTAGCTGCCACACTCGTTTTTTCTTCCAAGTGTGATTTTGCTTTATTAAACAGATTTTGCTGCACTTCTTCCAATAATGCTGGCAGTCTTTCTTCCACACCATTCAGTGCGACAAATTCTTTTTCGCCTGTATCCCTGCGTACAAGTACGACTTGGTCTTTTTCAATATCTTTTGGTCCTAGTTCTATGCGAACAGGAATTCCTTTAATCTCCGTTTCATTAAATTTCCATCCGGGTGTTTTGTCGCTGGGATCAATATCCACACGAACAATGTTTTTCAGCCGATCACGAAGTTCATATGCTTTATCCAGCACACCCTCTTTATGCTGTGCTATCGGTACAATCTTCGCTTGAGTTGGTGCAATATTCGGCGGGATAACAAGACCGCGGTTATCTCCATGGACCATGATTAGTGCACCCATAATTCGAGTGGACAGACCCCATGATGTCTGATGCACATACTGGCTTTTTCCTTCCTTATCCAAATACGTAATATCAAAAGCTTCTGCAAAACCTGAACCAAAATGATGAGACGTACCGGACTGCAATGCCCGTCCATCATGCATTAACGCTTCAATGGTCAATGTATAGTTGGCTCCTGCAAACTTTTCACTCTCGGTTTTACGCCCCTGAACCACAGGGATAGCCAAGTAGCTCTCCACCAAATCAGCATAAATGCCCAGCATACGCTCCGTTTCTTCTGCTGCATCCTCCGAGGTAGCATGAGCCGTATGACCTTCCTGCCAATGAAATTCAGAAGTCCTGAGGAAAGGTCTCGTCGTTTTCTCCCAGCGCACTACATTTCCCCATTGGTTATACAGTTTTGGCAAGTCCCGGTAAGAATGAATATTTTTGGAATAATATTCACAGAACAATACCTCGGACGTTGGCCGGACAGCGATTCTTTCGGCAAGCTCTTCATCACCGCCGTGGGTTACCCAGGCAACTTCAGGGGCGAATCCCTCCACATGGTCCTTCTCTTTTTGAAGCAGACTTTCCGGTATGAACAATGGAAAAGACACGTTGGAATGTCCGGTTTCTTTAAATTTTTTATCAAGTTCATCTTTAATATTTTCCCAAATGGCATAGCCGTACGGCTTGATGATCATCGTTCCGCGGACTTGTCCATATTCCACCAGTTCTGCCTGCTTTACGACGTCTGTATACCACTGGGCGAAATCCTCCTCCATCGCTGTTATTTTTTCCACAAAGTCTTTATTCTTTTTACCCAATTCCATACACCTCTTTAATTTATTTTGGTACTCCAATTCAAAGGATTAAAAATCAACATTTTTTAATAAAAAAGTTATTTTAAAATAACAAAAAACCTCCATCCGAAAAGGGACCGAGGTTATGGTGGTACCACCCTTGTTTGCATTGACACCAGGTCATTTGCACACTTTGCTTGATAACGGTTATGAACCGCGCCCATTTTAGGAGCACATTCCCATGCCCGATCAATGGCGAACTCAGAAGGCAGGTTCCAATTGATTTCTTCAGGAATTTCCAGCACCATTCCCTCTCTGTGAAAGAAAACCAATTATACTAATCCTCTTCAACGTTTCCTGTATTTATTGTTAATATATCTTTATAATAGCGTAAAGTCAAGATTTAGTGAAAATGGACATTCAAACTACTTTACCGCCCAATGTGTCAACGAAATGGCCGAGCGCCCAGTCATGACCTTTCTGGTTAAAGCTTGCCACAGCATCCTTGTGCACCACAATGTTAAATCCTTTGTTATATGCATCCACCGCTGTATGCAGCACACAAATATCCGTACACACACCGATAATGTGGACTTCGTCGATGCCCCGTTCCCTCAGCTTCAATTCCAGGTCCGTCCCTGCAAAGGCACTGTACCGGGTTTTATCAAAATAATAAACATGATCCTTATCCTTATTTTCCTCAAAAAGAGCTTCAAGTTTGCCGTATAAATCTCTGCCTTTTGTACCGACAATATTATGCGGAGGAAACAATTCAGACTCCGGATGGAGAGCATCACCCTCTTCATGTGCATCGATCGCGAACACTACATAATCTCCTGCATCAATAAATTCCTTTGTTAATGATACGACCCTGTCTTCAATTGCCCGCCCTGGAACGCCGCATGTCAGCTTTCCGTCCTCGGCGACAAAATCAACTGTATAATCCACATTAAGCAAAGCCCGCTTTCCCATTCCCTATCCACTTCCTTCTTATATTCAGCTTTTTAATCCTTCCGTTTTTCCGCCAATGGATCAAAACCATCACCGGCCATTTTAAAGGAATCTTTTCCTTCATTTAACTCAGTCAGGAAGACATCCCAGTTTGCCGCATTTACTGCAATTAAAAACAAACGATCCAGCACGTCCAGATCCCCAATGCCCATCACTTTTTGTCTTACATCTTCCGGCACCTTGCCAAAGCGCATTTGAATCAGTCCGAGCAAGTCTTCTTTTTCCGCCTGGTTAATTGTTTCATGTCTGTGATCATGTTCATGATCCATTTTTAGCCTCCTAGTGGTTTGAAACTGTTTTCATGTTTCCACCATCTTAACACAGCGTGAGGAACCGGCAAAATAAGGCACTATCCCCGGGTGATTTTGATTTCATGTGCCTCTCCATGTTTTCTTGCAGCAGCATGGTAGGTTGGTCCAACCATTTCCGTATAGGAAAAACCATGTTCAATGGCGGTTGTTACAAAACTCTTTGACAATCCTACTGCTTCAGCAACAGACTTTCCTTTGGCAAGATATGCAGCAATTGCAGCCGAATACGTACAACCCGCACCACTTGTATTTACGGTATCAATTCGCGGTGCTTCAAACAAGGTGGCAGTTTCCCCATCATACAATACATCAACCGCCGGCCCCTTTAGTCTGCCGCCTTTAACAAGGACAAATTTTGCACCCAGGGAATAAAGGTCAACAGCAGCCTGTTTTAAGTCACTGACATCTTGAATCGGTCTGTCATCCAATAAAAAGGAGGCTTCCGGGATGTTTGGTGTAATAATGGTTGCTAAAGGGATAAGCTTTTTCTTTAATGCTTCAATTGCATCTTCCGCTAAAAGCTTGGAATCCAGCTTCCCGACCATAACCGGGTCAACTACTACAGCGTTAATATTGGATCCCCGGATTAAATTGGCAATTGTCGAGATGACTTCTTTTGAAAATAGCATCCCTGTTTTCAATCCATCTGTTCCTACCTGTTTCATTGCTGTATCAAACTGCGCTTCAATCGCCTCTATCGTCTGCGGATGCACATTTTTATCTGTTTCCGGATGTCTTCCGACGATGGCAGTTACGACACTCATTCCATATACGTCCAATTCCTGGAATGTTTTTAAATCCGCCTGTATGCCCGCACTGCCTCCTGCTGCTGAACCTGCTATTGTGATAACTCTAGATGGATATTTCATTTTTGCAAAACTCCTTCACCGTGTTTCTACAGCCATATTACAATAAAAAACCAGACAATCATAACAAATTGCAGCACTACTTTCGCAAAAGTGCCGCTCAAAAAACCGATTAGCGAGCCAAATGAAGCCCGCAATGCTTCTGTTGTTGTCCTCCGCTGCATCATTTCAATCAGGAAAACAACCGCGAAGGGCACAATCAAAATTCCAAACGGGGGCATAATAAAAGAGCCGACAATTACAGCCACAGCTGCTCCTCTTTCCCCCCACTTGCTGCCGCCGTATTTTTTTACAAAATAACTGTTTGCGATCACATCAGCCAAAATAAGAATAATGGTAAAAACAATCATGGCAATCCAGAAAAATAAATCCAGTTCATTCGGATTCAACACAAAATGATAAAGCAAAAAACCCACCCAAATGACAAGTACAGATGGGATGATTGGAAAAATGACACCAGCAAAACTCAGGATAAATAAAATAATGATGATAATCCAAATTAGTATATCCAGCATGATTTCCTCCCTTGCCTATGTTTTACGAAACATGCTCGAGAGCTTCGTTTCCTCTTGATTTAAAATTCGTTTATAGTTTTCCATATGTTTAATCACGCTTAACACAGATAATAACATAACAATAAATGCAGGTTCTATTCCAAAAAACATATACGTCGTAGTCAGGAAAGAAAGATACATGAATAAAACACCGACTACGAGATAATCCGTAGCAAATGTAAACAAAAGTAAAATAGCTATTCCAATTAAAGCGATTCTCCAGTCAATGGCGAGCAATATTCCAACAAGGGATGCGGTCCCTTTTCCACCGCTGAACTTCATTGTAATAGGATAGTTATGTCCCAAAATAACGAAGAGTGCTGTAACATATATAAGCAGGATCTGCACTTCCCCGGTAATTCCATATTCATGTAAAATAAATAAAACAAGCAATATCGCTAAAGTCCCTTTAAAAATATCGATCAGTGCAACGAATATTCCGTATTTCCAGCCAAGCAATATGGTTGTATTGGATGCACCGGCGTTTTTCACCCCGGTATTTTTAATATCCACTTTTTTGTATTTTCCAACCAGCTGGGAGCCGTGCAGGCATCCAAATGCATACCCAATGATAGCTGCTATAATGAAAATCAATGGACATTCACCTCCCTTTTTGATAATTATAACGTATAACAAGCTGTTTGGGGACACGGGGACAGGTTTACTGTCCCAATAATTTTTTCTTGAATTTTAAACAGAAGCCTTGAACTGCTAAATTCCCGTCTCGGCTTAAAAATCTGCCCCTCTGCCTATGGGTAGAATAAGTAAAAAAAGAAATATTACAGGAGTCACTCAACATGAGGATTTTACGAAGATTGGTTGTACTTTCATTCATTATTTTGATTTTCTTTGCCATTAGGTATGTTATATACGATGAAATCGGTAAACGGTATGTATATTTGGGTAGAGATGCTCCCCTTCCGGAAGAACTGCACCCAAAAGTTGAAGAAAGTAAAAATGCGTTATTAAAGCGGGCAAAAGAGGCTGGTATCCATGTTGTCATAACCGCCACGGTCCGGTCGATGGATGAACAGGATGCACTCTATGCTCAAGGCAGAACAGAGGATGGAAACATTGTAACCTATGCTGAGGCAGGAGAATCTTATCATAATTATGGACTCGCCATTGATTACGCCCTTGAGGATATGGAAGGCGACATTATATGGGATATTGAATATGATGGAAACGATAACGGTGAGTCTGACTGGTTTGAAGTAGCTGAAATTGCCAAAGAATTGGGTTTTGAATGGGGCGGTGACTGGGAGAGTTTTCAGGACTACCCCCATCTGCAAATGACCTTTGGACTAAGTGTAAACCAATTGCAGCGGGGATGGCGGCCGAGAGGAACAGTGGACTGATGTTGATCTATGCTTCCCGGGGGCAGGAGCACCTCTTTCCTGAATAACTTCGATCAACTGTCCTCCCCGCCTCCAATCTTTTGATCACAGAGTGTGTTTTAGCGCGTTTACTTATATTCCGTTTTTTTCCCCATGGCTCCTCATCAGGAACACCCTTCTCATCACTAATTTTCCGGAATTTTACTTCATTATCCATAAATTGAACTTTCAGTTGCAGCCTTCTAATTATTCTATTCAGGAAGCAGACTATAAAGAATGCTGAATGGAACATTTACCGAACTTTCCCTATTTCAACATGACTTTTAACTTTCTCAAAGTGAAGGTATTTGTCTATGCCCGTACATATAGTCAGTGTTTTTCAAAAGGAATTTATGATATGATCATTGCAAACTGTAACAAGGAAGTGTTTATGTGGACACGGAAAAATTATATTATCAGGATCCATACATACAATCTTTTTCCGCTGAAATACTCCAAAGCAAAAAGGATGATAAAGGACGTTTTTACGCTGTTTTAAATAAAACTGCATTTTATCCGGCAGGCGGCGGTCAGCCGCATGATACAGGCACAATTAATGATGTGCATGTGTATGATGTCAAAGAAGAAAAAGGAGAAATACGTCATTATACAGAAACTCCTGTACAAGAACGCAAGGTTAATGGAGTAATAAATTGGGTTCGGCGTTTCGGCCATATGCAGCAGCATGCAGGACAACATCTTCTGTCAGCCGCATTTGAAGATATGTACGGATACAGAACAACAAGTTTTCATTTAGGATCGGAGACCTGCACGATTGATCTTGACACACCTGAACTTAGCGAAAAGGAAGCCAACCAAGTAGAAGAAAATGTAAATTCAGTTATTCTAAACAACCTTCCCATTCAAACACGCTGGGTAAAAGCAAATGAACTTAGCCATTTCCCGCTAAGAAAGGCTGTATCCAAAGAAAATAACATCCGGCTTGTCATTATCCCCGACATTGATTATAACGGCTGCGGCGGCACCCATCCTCATCAAACAGGGGAAGTAGGATCCGTCAAAATTCTTCATTGGGAAAAGCAAAAGAAGCAGATTCGCGTTCACTTTGTGTGCGGGAATAGAGTGCTAAAACAGCTTGAAACAAAACACCGTGTAATTCGACATTTAACTTCAATGCTAAGCGCTCCCCAGGAAGATTTGGAGAATGCTCTGGCCCGAATGCTGAATCAGCAGAGGAGCCTTGAAAAATCAAATGGAACATTAAAACTGGAACTTCTGAGCCACGAAACAGACAAGCTGATCCAGCAGGCAAAACAAAAAGACGATTATAAGCTGGTAAGTAAAATTTACGTAAACAGACCTGTGAAACTACTTCAACAGATGGCAAAAAACATTACACAAACCAGCGGAAATATGCTGGTGCTGTTTGTAAACGAAACCGATGCCAAGTTACAAATCGTAGGTGCCAGAAGTAAAGATATGGATATGCGCATGAAAGAATTTCTTTCCCGTATCTTACCCGGGATCAATGGAAAAGGCGGAGGAAGCGAAACAATGGTACAAGGTGCGGGGGACAGGACGATTTCTTCGGATAAACTGATGGAAAAAATGACCAGTATAATAGAAGAAATAAAATAAATAAGATCTGCCACCGCAATAGTATATTTAAGTTTGCGGGAGCAGACCTCTTCATTTCATATTTTCTTTTCTGTCTTCCTTCTCTTTTTCTTCTTCCTCCGGCAGAGGATCTATCTCGTGTTTATAGCCATATCCTTTTGAAATAACGTATAGTGACCCAATAAGTACCATGACCACTACAACAGCGGATACAACAGTTACCGCAATGATTGCTGACATAGTAATCCCGTTTCCTTTCTCTACCCTCTCGCAAATGGCTTAATTATCCCGTATATCGCCCGGGTATATGGCATTGTCAAACCAGTATCTGCAGCTAACCTGACTGCACCTCCATGAATATGATCCAGTTCCAGCTTATTGCCTTTTCTCCGGTCCTGATGCATGGAAGATGTAGCATCATCCTTTAAAGCTAGTATTTTTCCCCTTACTTCCTCATAATCTTCCTCGGTAACGGAAACATGATGCGCATTGGCCAATCGCTTTATTTCCTGCAAAAGAAATTCCAGCAGATTAAAAGTTTCCTGCTGTGCCTTAATCGGGCCAATCGGCAGATTTACCGCTGCAGTTACACCTGAAAAGGCATGAATAAACATGTATTTCTTCCACATCTCCCGTAATATATGTTCTTTGAAACTGCTATTGATATTTGCATCTTTCAGGAATTTCTCCAGCTGCAGACAAATTGCTTTTTGCCCCTGTTCCATTGGGCCAAAGAAAAGGTCGTGGAAAGGGCTGGAATGAACCACATTCCCATGTTCATCCAATGTGGCCATTATAGAAGCAAGACCGCCAAGCACACGGGACTTGCCGACAAAATCCTGTAAAACGCGAATATGTTCGATCCCGTTCAGTACAGGCAGCACATAAGCTCCCTTATTCACTAATGCTTTCACGTGGTCCAATGTTCCCGATAAGTGATATCCTTTTACACTGAGAAAAACGAAATCACAAGTTTCTATTTCATCAGTATTTAAAATTAACCTTGGTTCCTGCAGCTTGTAATCACCCTGAGTACTTGAAATATGGATGCCATTCTTCCTAATCTGGGAAAACCTTTTTTCCCTTACTAAAAAAGAGACATTTGCACCCGCCTGCTGAAATCGCGCACCAAAATAGCCCCCTAATGCACCTGCACCAATGACCACAATATCCATTCCAAACCTCCTAGGCAATATTGTTATTTTCATGGTACTTTCTTTTTAATTATTTGTCTATCGTTTTTCGGGGCGGGAGGGCCCATTTTTATTGTTCTTTTTTATCAAATGTTGGGGATATGGAAGATAAATGGAATATACATGAGCATGTCTTTATATAATTAATTCTCATTACATTCATTGCAAAATATAAAGGTTAATTTCTAATTATCTAAAAATACAAGGTTTGAATAGCTTGAAATATCCCTGTAACATTTTAATATAACTGTTTTTATCCGCATCCGGAAATCTATGAATCTAATTTAATGAGGTGATCAATGCCTAGGAAAAAATGCCTGTGGATACCGGCTAAAAATGAAAAAGGTAAGAACGAAGCATCTTTAAGAGCTAATGTTTCGTTGTTCACATCACCTTATGGCAACACAACATTATCGTTTTAAATATGACAGGGAGGTAATTAGTTAAAGATGAAGAAAATACTATTAATGGCAATACTTATTTTAACAGTTGGTGTAATCGCTGCTTGTGGCGGGGATGATGAAGGAAACGGCGGCGACGGTGAAAACAGCGGCGGTTCAGAAGGAGAAGGCAAACTGGCGGAACTCCAGGAAGAAGGTGTAGTGACAATTGGCTTTGCAAATGAAGAGCCTTATGCTTATGAAGGCGAAGATGGAGAACTAAAAGGTGCGGCTGTTGACATTGCAGCAGCGGTATTTGCAGAGCTTGGGATTGAAGAAATGGATTCCCAATTGGCCGATTTTGGTTCCCTTATTCCGGGACTGCAAGCCAATCAGTTTGACGTAGTAACTGCTGGTATGGCAATTACTCCGGATCGTTGCGAAAATGCCCTATTTGCAGAACCTGAGATGGTTTATGGAGAAGGACTTGTAGTGCAAGCTGGCAATCCGCTTGATATTCACAGTTATGATGACATTGCAGCTAATCCTGACATACGGGTATCCGTGATGGCCGGCGCAACAGAGATTGGTTTCCTGGAAGCGCATGATGTAAGTGACGACCAAATCACGACAGCTTCAGATATCCCTTCTACTTTCTCGGCTGTAGAATCTGACAGAGCTGATGTTACAACAGCAACAGAAATGACGCTGCGCATGGCGATGGAAACAGCCGGGGATTCACTAGAGTTCGTAGACGATTTTGAACAGCCGGATGTTGAAGGTGTTCCAAGCTACGGGGCAGCAGCGTTCAGTTTGGAAAATGAAGAGCTTCGGGATGCGTATAATGAAAAATTGAATGAGTTAAAAGAAGATGGAACTGTCCAGGAGCTATTGGAAGCAAACGGATTTGTAGATAACATGGTAGAAGTAGGCGAAGTTACTGCAGAGTCCGTATGCAGCGGAGAGAACTATTAATTCCAAAGTGAATCAGTAATATAAATCTATACACACTCCATAGGGTCTTGCTCCCCGCCTAAGGGAGTTTGACCCTATTTATATGAAATGAAAAAGTTTATGTTATAACAGCTGCACCACGCAGTTGACTTGAGACAAACCATGTTTTTACAGTCCCTCCGGAAACCTGACTGGGTCAGCTTTCCATCAAAGTATAAAGGAGTGATCAAGATTAATGTTATCGCAGAAGTTTTTCCGGATTTAATGCGCGGATTGGGTGTTACCGTAAGCGTACTTATCGCATCTGCTTTTTTTGGGTATTTGATGGCATTTATTGCAGGGCTGTGCAGGTTATCAAATAATATTGTACTGAGAAAATTCACAGGATTCTATATTGAAGTCTTTCGCGGTACTTCATTAATTGTTCAGCTGTTCTGGCTCTATTATGCCGTACCAATGCTGTTCGGGATTGAGCTTGGAAGCAACTGGTGGATTGGGGTTATCGCCATTGCTTTAAACTATGGGGCATACATGTCTGAAATTGTGCGCGGCTCTATTCTGGCAGTGGCAAAGGGACAGACAGAAGCTGCTACAGCGCTGAACATGTCCAGTTTTCAGCGAATGAGACTCATCATACTTCCGCAGGCAGTCCGTATGATGCTGCCCGAATTCGGAAACTACCTTATTCAAATGCTTAAAGCGACTTCATTAGTATATTTAATTGGCTTGAACGATATTTTCTATTACGGAAATATACTGAGGAGCAATGACTTATCCATGGCGCCAACCGTGTATTTATTAGTACTTCTATTCTACTTTATTCTTGCATTGCCGTTAATTTTCTTAGTGCGCAAAGCGGAGAGCATTTCCAAGAAAGGGGTGGCTAGCTAATGAATTGGAGCTGGGAAACCTTTTTTGATGCGCTCCCTCTCGTTGCATCAGGATTAGGTATTACAATCGGACTTACGATCGCAAGCTATTTATTTGCACTTATTTTTGGTTTTGTATGGGTCTTTTTAAGAAGAATTCCATTCAAACCAATCAGCTGGACGGTTACATGGATTATGGAATTTATCCGTTCGACACCACCGCTCGTTCAGTTATTTTTCATTTATTTTGCCTGGCCGGTAGTTCCTTATGTAGGAATGACACTGGACCCATTTACAAGTGCGGTGCTAGGACTCGGCCTGCATTTCAGCACGTATATCGGAGAAGTATACCGCTCAGGAATCGAAGGCGTGGATAAAGGACAATGGGAAGCTTCTACTGCTTTAAATTATTCTCTTTATGATAAATGGACGAAGATTATATTACCGCAAGCAGTGCCGCCAACTATTCCGATGCTTGGCAACTACTTAATCATCCTGTTTAAGGAAGTACCGCTGGCATCAACGATCGGTGTTGTAGGTATCCTGCATATGGCTCAAAGCTATGGTTCGCAATACTGGGCTTATTTGGAGCCATTAACCATTGTAGGTATCCTTTTCCTAATCTTAAGCTATCCTTCTGCTATTTTAATCAGTAAACTGGAAAAGAGAATGAATCGTCGATTTGATAAAAAAGCAGCGTTATCCAGTACGCAAAAAGGGACGGTGGTATAAATGACAGAACCTATTGTTGAGTTTAAAGATATACACAAATCTTTTGGGGATGTAAAAGTTTTAAAAGGCATTGATCTTAATATCAAGCCGGCGGAAAAAATTGCAGTTATCGGGCCGAGCGGTTCCGGGAAAACAACCATTATCCGCATGCTGATGACACTGGAAGTTCCTACTTCCGGAGATATTATTGTGGACGGTGTTAATCTTTGGAAAATGGAAAAGAACGGAAAAATGGTCAAGGCAAACGAAAAGCATCTTCGGGAAGTCCGCGGGGATATTGGTATGGTATTTCAGCACTTTAATTTATTCCCGCATATGACTATTTTGGAAAATTGCATGACTGCACCAATTCATGTTAAAAAAGAAGATAAAGAAGAAGCACGCGAGCGTTCTATTCAAATGCTGGAAAAAGTGGGACTGGGAGACAAGCTGGATAACTACCCAAACCAGTTATCAGGCGGTCAGAAGCAGCGTGTTGCGATGGCCAGAGCGCTGGTAATGCGGCCGAAAATCATGTTATTTGATGAGGTAACCTCTGCCCTGGATCCCGAGCTTGTCGGTGAGGTGCTGGAGGTAATTCGTGACATCGCAAAAGAGGGTGAGATGGCCATGGTGCTTGTGACCCACGAGATGGACTTCGCACTCGACGTAGCTGATAAAGTGCTGTTTCTTGATGAAGGCGTCATAGCCGAAGAAGGAACTGCAAGCGAAGTCATCGAACACTCCAAAAACGAACGGCTGCAAAGTTTCCTGCACCGTTTCCGCAGCTGAAACAAAGGGACGGTTCTCCTGTTGCAGAAGTCTGCGACAGGAGAACCGTCCCGCTGTTTTATTTTGGATCTTCACCGATAATTTTAACTTCCCTTTCCAATTTCACTCCAAACTTTTCTTCCACGGTTGCCTGTATATGATGGATTAAAGCAATATATTCTGTAGCTGTTGCTCCGTCCTTATTTACGATAAATCCGGCATGTTTTTTAGATACCTCGGCACCGCCGATTTGACTGCCCTGAAGCTTGCTGTCCTGAATCAGCTTTCCGGCAAAATAACCCGGGGGACGTTTGAATACGCTGCCGCAGGACGGATATTCCAGCGGCTGCTTAGACTCTCTTTTATATGTCAGATCATCCATTACTGCCTTTATATCCCCGTAATTCCCCGGCTTCAGTTCAAAGGTGGCTTCAAGCACAATGTATCCTTTATCAGGTATATTACTTGTACGGTAATCAAGGTCCAGTTCATCTGCTGTCAGTGTAAGCAGGTCTCCCTCTCTGTCAACGACTGTCGTGCTCGTTAATACATCTTTTATTTCACCGCCATAAGCCCCGGCATTCATAAACAAAGCGCCGCCGACAGAGCCGGGAATACCGCAGGCAAACTCCAGACCTGTTAACTTTTCATTCAGGGCTTCTCTGGAAACATCAATAATCCTTGCGCCGCTTTGTGCAATGATAGTAGTGTTATCCACTTTTATATCTGTTAATTGCTGGAGGTTCATAACAATCCCGCGTATACCGCCATCCTTGACAATTAAATTTGATCCATTCCCCAGCAGGGTAAAGGCGACATTTTCTTTATTTGCCAGTTTAACAATTTCCTGTACTTGTTCATAGGTTTCAGGTCTTACTAAAAAGTCGGCTTTTCCGCCAAGATGCGTGTAGGTATGATTTTTTAACTGTTCATCCACCATCACATTTTTCTTTGCTGTAATATGAATTAATTTATCGTAAATATGATGACCATTTGACACCTGTATCATTCCTTTATAGAAAACTTGGCTTTCACTAAAGGGATTCTGAAAGTGTGTTTTTCCTTCCCAAAGCCCTTAAGCCGTGACGTGCAAGCCTCAGCACTACTTGGAGAGTCCTATTTCGGACCATGCGCTATACAATTGAATAAAATTATTCTTTCCTGACAACAAAAAATATATATTTTTCCCGTGTGCCAAATCAAGTATTTTTCGCTTGAATCTTTTTAACGCACACATAACATCATCTGTTATATTGTAAGTCATTCTGCATCATCTTGCCACAGAAAAGAAGAAATAATTTTATCAACTTGTCCGCTATGATGCAGGTGGCTATGACCCATGTCGTTATCCTTAATTATTATTTCCTCCATTTGCTCTTCCGGTACGTAATTTTCCAATGCTTGAACACTATCTGTATCTGCTACTGTGTCCCCTGTGCTGCCAATATTCAACACTTGGGTTTTTTTCGGAAATGTTCCTGCTTCCAATAATTGAAACCCGGCTGAATCGGGTTTTAAATCCTCTGCTGCAGGGTCATGGTGAATCTGAAAATATTCCTGGCTTAGAATACCGGCAAACGGGGCTCCCAATGCAATGAATTTTTTTACCTCCGGATAATCTTCACTCTGGTACTGCATGATATATTTCAAGGAAACAATCCCGCCCATCGAGTGACCCACCAAGTTTACGCTTTCTGTTCCATAGTTATTTTTCAATGAATGAAGCACGTCGGCAAGCCAGCCTGCGGTATCTTCAAAATCTGCCCGGTTGTTTTCAAATACTACCTGCACAAATTGTGGACCGCTGCTGTTGTTATTCAAATAATACTCCTGTATTTCCCCATTTTCGCCGACATAAAAGACAAGCACTTTATTTCCGATCTCGTATATATTTTCAAATCGGTACAGCATAAATCCAAAGGAGAAGAAAGTACCTTTGTATCCGTGGACAAATACGGCAGGTTCTGTGATATTCTCTTCAGCTTTGTAAGGCGCTCCAAGCAAAAAGAGCGATCCAAAAATAATGAAACTGACCAATGTTAGCTTCTTGATGTTTAATTGTCTCACATCCAGCCCCTCACTCGGGATGCGGGGGTATATTCTTACGATGGGACGAGCTTACAAACATAGTCCCGCTCCCCTTGACCCGTTTATTCTAATAACTTAAATCAGGCCCCAGGCAACAGCAAAATGCGAGTTTACCGGATGGTTATCGCGCCTACGGCAATATTTCAGTTGTCACTCCGATATATCAGATTTAGGAGAAATGGAGCAGCGCTCATGAAAATATATCAGCATCCCGGTACTCGTCAGTTGCCCCGGATGAAGCACCTGATCCTTGTCCCGTTTATTTTACCACAGATAAACAGTTTAAAACTTTTATGCGGAAACTATTTCCCTTTGTCAGAGATTAGTATGCTTACAGCAACGTTTTTATCCGGTGAAAGACAGGTCTTTTATTTTCAAAAGTGGAAACATATTCATATCCAAGGGACTGAAGCAGTTCCAGAGCTTCCTTAAAACCATAGGCAAGGGTTGTTTCCACATGGGAATCAGAACCAAGGGTAATAATTTCTCCGCCAAGTGCTTTGTAGAGTTTTAAAATGTCTGTACTTGGCATCCCGCTGTCCATTCCGTATCTTTTCCCCGAAGTATTTAATTCAATCCCTTTACCGGCCGGGATGATTTCTTTAAAGATTTCCCCAATGATATCATGGAATTCCTTTTTGCTCTCCTGCCTTTTATACCGTTTAACCAAATCCAGATGGCCCAGCACCTGGAAATTTTTAAAATGCTTTACACAGTACAGCAGCTCTTCATAATACTTCTGGTAGGCTGCTTCCTGTGTTTTCCCTTCAAAAAATGCGCCTGAATGAAGATCTTTCTTGTCAGATGTATGCATAGAGCAGATGATGAACTCAAAATGCTCCTTTTCGATTAAATCATTGTATCTTTCTAGCTGGTGAGGCTGAATCCCGATTTCAACTCCCTTTCTAATCGTTAATTGCTCTCCGTATTGATACTGCATTTCCGCAATTTTCCTATCATAGTCTTCCAGATCCAATTCAAATACGATCGATGTATCGGGATAATCATAGTCAATGTGCTCTGTAAAGCATATTTCATCCAGCCCAAGCCGAATGGCTTCCCTGATCGTTTCTTCCATCGGTGTTTCGCAATCAGCGGAAAAATCACTGTGCGTATGATAATCAAACATAAAAAATCCCCCTGTTATCCTTGACTTTTATATACATCCTTATTAAAATACTACTATAAAACTTTATCTAGATAAAGCGATAAAGTGATAAAGTTACGGGAAAGGGGTCATTTCGTGCAACCCTATGTATATGATAAAGAAAATAGCAGCAAAATAGAAGACTTTCAGATTCGGGAAGTCCTCATATCCAAACTGAGAAAGCGGTTTGAAACTTATGGCTATAAGCAAATTCAAACCTCTGTCTTTGAAGCTTATGATGTTTACGCCAATCTGTCCGGAACTGTAAATAAGGACGACATGATTAAGGTGATTGATTCCTCAGGGAAAGTGCTGGTGTTAAGGCCTGATGTTACCATTCCAATTACCAGAATGGAAGCTTTGAATAAACAGCCATTACAGGAGGAAAAACGCTATTTTTATATATTGGATGTATTCCGGCAGCTGTCAGCACAGAATGGGCAAAAGGAACACACGCAAGCAGGCATAGAATATCTTGGAAAAAGCACACCGGAAGTGGATGCAGAAGTAATTATGCTGGCCGTTCACCTGCTGAAGGATTTGAACTTTGCCAACTTCAAAATCGAAATAGGCCATGCCGGTTTTACTAAAGAACTAATCTCGAACCTTTCTTTATCCAACGGACAGCAGGAACAGCTGGAATCTTATATTCAATCAAAAAATCTGGCAGAATTAGAGGCTTTTCTTGCGGATTTGCCTATAAAAACAGAGTGGAAACAGGCAATAAAACAAATTCCGATGATGTACGGCAGACCGGATGAAGTTATAAAGCAAGTGAAAGCCATTCCCATACCCGGTCCGCTTGAGCAGGAGCTGGAGAATTTAATTAAACTATGGAAAGTACTGGAAGCCTATGAAATTAGTGATAATGTCGTTTTGAACCTTGGCCTCATCAATAATATGGATTACTACACGGGAATCATTTTTCAGGGGTATGTAGAAAATACAGGCAGACCCGTTTTGATGGGCGGACGATATGATCAATTAGGAGTCCAATACGATAAGCATATCCCGGCAATTGGGTTTGCCGCGGAAGTAGATGTACTATTGCAGGCAGTAATCCAGCAGGGGTTAATTACAAAAAAGAGAGAGATTCGCGACTTTATTATCTTTTATGACAAAAATAAGCAGAAAGAAGCATTAACCACTGCTTTTGAACTGCGCACCAAAGACTATCGCGTATTAACCTTTTCAGCAGATGAAGAGATTGATTTAGACGGAAGATATGAATTATTTTTTACCAGTACAGGAAATGAATTGCGAAGCGGCAGGCAGGTAAGGCCATTTTCTAATACAGCTGACCTCGTCAGGATACTGGAAGAAATGAAGGAGGGCAGCTAGGTGGAAACAATAACATTAGCCATGGCAAAAGGAAGGACAGCACAGAGCACTATTGAACTGCTTAAAACCGTCAACATCCAATTTCAGGATTTTCATGAAAAATCCAGAAAACTGATCTTTTACAATGAGGACCACACGATTAAATTACTGTTTGTCAAAGCAGTGGATGTACCGACATATGTGGAAAAAGGAGCGGCAGATATTGGGATTGCCGGAAAAGACAATATACTTGAGTCCAAAGCAGATGTTTATGAAATGCTCGATTTACAGATTGGAAAATGCCAGTTTTCAATTGCAGGCAAAAACAGCGAGCAATTTGGGCAGCAGCAGAATATAGTCGTTGCTTCCAAATATCCCAATCTGACGGAAAGGCATTTTGCCAAAAAAGGACAGACTGTAGACATAGTTAAATTAAATGGTTCCGTGGAACTGGCACCGCTGATCGGCCTCGCCGATTATATTGCCGATATCGTGGAAACAGGAACGACATTAAGAGAAAATGGACTTTCTGTTATTGAGAAAGTAGAAGATATTAGTACGAGACTTATAGTAAATAAAGCAAGCTTTGCAACAAAGTCGGCTGAAATTCAAGACTTTATTAAAAAAATAGATAGGGCAATGAGGTGACAGAGAATGGAAATGCTGACCGCGAAACATTTCAAACAAAGAACCGCCGAAAGGGAAACAGGAACAAAAGCGGTGGATGATCAAGTGATGGAAATTATCGCCCGGGTAAGGAAGTATGGAGATCAGGCCATTTATTCTTATACAGAAAAATTTGACAGTGTTAAACTTACCAGTCTTACCGTTACGGAACAAGAATTTGATGATGCCGGGAAAATGGCTGATCCCGCTGTCATCCAGGCTCTGCATCAGGCAAAAGCAAATATTGAAAGATTCCACCGGCAGCAGGTGGAAAAATCCTGGTTTCATGAAAAAGAACAAGGGGTGACCCTTGGACAAAAAATAACACCCATGGAAAAAGCGGGCATCTACATTCCGGGCGGAAAAGCAGCCTATCCATCAACAGTTTTAATGAACGTCATCCCTGCAAAAGTAGCGGGTGTAGAAAAAATTGCCATAACCACCCCGCCACAGCCGGATGGCACAGTAAACCCATATGTATTGATTGCGGCCAGGATTGCCGGCGCAGACGCAGTGTATAAAATTGGCGGAGCACAGGCCATTGCCGCTTTGGCATACGGCACGGAAACAGTGGAAAAGGTCTCAAAAATTACTGGTCCCGGAAATGTATATGTTGCCCGTGCAAAAAAATGGGTATTTGGTGAAGTGGATATCGATATGATTGCCGGACCGAGCGAAATTTGCATCCTGGCAGATGAAACTACCAACGCCAAGTATGCTGCAGCCGACCTGCTGTCACAGGCTGAACATGATGAGTCTGCCAGCAGCATTTGTGTAACGGCAAGCCGGACAGTGGCAGAGAATATTTTAACCGAGATCAAAAAACAATCTGCAGTATTGGATAGAAGAGAAATCATTGAAAAGTCACTGTCACAGAATGGTAAATTAATTATTGTGGAAAATCTGCAGGAAGCCTATGACGTTATCAATGAGCTTGCACCGGAACATTTGCAGTTAATGACAGACCATCCTGCTGACGATCTCTCTTTTATAAAAAATGCCGGCGCCATCTTTCTTGGTGAGTATTCACCCGAGGTGCTCGGCGATTATTATGCCGGGCCTAATCATACTTTGCCGACAAGCGGAACAGCTAAATTCTCCTCCCCGCTCGGCGTGTATGATTTTGTAAAAAAATCAAGTATCATTCATTATTCCCGGCATGCATTAACTACAGCAGCGGAGAATATTGTCCTGCTTGCCGAGACGGAAGGCTTAACAGCACATGCAAATGCCCTAAAGGTTAGAAAGGATGACAGTTATGCGTAACGCATCGGTTAAAAGAGAAACTGCAGAAACAAAAATTGATTTACGTCTGAATATCGATGGGGATGGTGATTCAAACATAAATACGGGAATTGGTTTTTTTGATCATATGCTCACACTAATGACAAAGCATGGGCTGCTCAATTTGGATGTGAACTGTGATGGAGATTTGGAAGTGGATCAGCATCATTCCGTGGAAGATGTTGGAATTGCATTTGGGCAGGCATTCAACAAAGCACTTGGCAATAAGGCTGGAATTACCCGGTATGCAACGATCACCACACCGATGGATGAAGCCTTATCCACGACTTCCCTGGATATAAGCGGCCGTTCATTTCTCATCTTTCATGTGGAGGGGCTTAAGGATAAAGCCGGCAGCTTTGATACGGAATTGGTCGAGGAATTCTTTTTGGCCTTTACCAGACATGCCCGTGTGACGCTTCATATTAATTTACAGTACGGAACAAACACGCATCATATAATTGAATCGATTTTTAAAGGATTTGGAAGAGCACTTGATTTTGCGAGCCAAAAAAATGACCGGGTCAAGGGAATACCATCCACGAAAGGCACGTTATAGCATACAAGCAGGCAATGCCCTATTTCCCTGAAAGGAAGCATGTACATGATCGCAATAATAGATTACGGTGCAGGCAATATGAAAAGCCTGCAATTTGCATTAAATAGATTACATCTCGACTCCCGCCTTACTGTCGATGAAAAAACGATTAAAGAGAGTGAAGCCATCATTCTTCCAGGTGTCGGAGCGTTCCATGATGCCATGCAGTCGCTGCGTCTGGCCGGTTTACCCGAGATACTGCAGTCTGAGGTTAAAAGAGGAAAACCGATTCTCGGTATATGCCTCGGAATGCAGCTATTTTATGAAACAAGCTATGAGGATGGCAATTGGGAAGGGCTTCAATTTTTAGAAGGAGAGGTTAAGAGGATCAGCGATTCCGTAAAGGTTCCCCATATGGGCTGGAATACACTGACAAAGCACCAGGATGCTCCCCTCCTGAACCAAGTTGATGAGACCGACTATGTATACTTTGTCCATTCCTATAAAGTCGTTAACCATGATAAAAAAACGCTTCTGGCAAGCACGAGTTACGGCGGGGAAATCCCGGCCATTGTGCAGCACAATAATTTAATCGGCATGCAATTTCATCCGGAAAAAAGCGGGGCAGCCGGTTTGCAGCTCTTAAAAACATTTGGGGAGATGATCTCATGATTCTTTTTCCGGCTATCGATATAAAAAATGGAAAATGCGTACGGCTTACCCAGGGGGATTATAATCAGGAAACAATCTATAGCTCATCCCCTGCCGATATGGCTGCAAAGTGGGAGAAAAAAGGCGCAGAATATCTTCACGTCGTCGATCTTGACGGTGCAAAAACTGGTACTGCTGCAAATCAGGACATCATCAGCCGGATTACCGGTGACGTTTCAATTCCGGTACAAATCGGGGGAGGAATCCGGTCCATGGAAACGGTGGAAAAGTATATTGAAGCAGGTGTCTCCCGTGTCATTATTGGTACAGCAGCAATTAATGACAGAGACTTTTTAATGAAAGCCGTAAGCACCTGCGACGACAAAATTGCCGTATCCATTGATGCGCGCAATGGCTATGTGGCCACCAACGGATGGACGGAAACAAGCAGAGTAAATGCAGCTGATTTGGTGAAAGAGCTGGAAGCCCTTGGGGTAAATACGGTGATTTATACCGACATTTTAAAGGATGGAATGCTGAAAGGTCCTAATTTTGGGGAGCTGCAGACCATCAATAATGCCACATCAATCAATGTCATCGCATCAGGCGGCGTGACCACAAAAGAGGATATATGTAAATTAAAAAATCAAAACCTGTACGGTGCCATTATCGGAAAAGCATTATATGACGGCACATTATCATTTGAAGAAGCATTGGAGGGTGAAGCAAATGCTGGCTAAACGCATTATTCCTTGTCTGGACGTGGACAAAGGCAGGGTCGTGAAAGGGAAGAAATTTAAGGACATCCAGGATGTAGATGATCCTGTTGCACTGGGAAAAAGATATAACCGGGATGGTGCGGACGAACTCGTATTTTACGATATAACGGCATCTAATGAAGAGCGGAAAATTTTTCTGGATGTGGTAGAAAAGGTGGCAGCAGAAAATGCCATACCATTTACTGTCGGCGGGGGTATCCGTACATTGGAAGACATTCACAGCACGCTTCATGCCGGAGCGGATAAAGTATCAATCAATAGTGCCGCCGTGAATAATCCCGAGCTTATTAAAGAAGCAGCCTTGAAATTTGGCACGCAATGTATTGTCCTATCCATTGATGCCAAGAAAACCGGGGCAAACAAATGGGAAGTATTTATTAATGGCGGGCGGACAAATACAGTAAAGGATGTACTGGAGTGGGCAAAACAGGGAGAAATGCTCGGCGCCGGTGAAATTGTTCTGAATGCCATAGAAACAGACGGGGAAAAAAGCGGATATGACATGAAGTTAATGCAAGCTGTTGCCTCAGCTGTAAACATACCAATCGTGGCAAGCGGCGGAGCTGGAAAACCTGAACATTTCTCAAGTGTTTTAAGAAAAGGCTATGCAGATGCCGCTTTAGCAGCTTCTGTATTTCATTATAATGAAATTCCCATCCCTGAATTAAAAAAATTTCTGGATAAAGAGGGAATTCCAGTCAGGAGGAGTATGTAATGGATGTTGCAGCACTTAAATTTGATGAAAATGGATTAATTCCCGCTATTATTCAAGATGCACAGACAAAAGAAGTGTTGACATTGGCATATATGAATGAAGCCTCCCTAAAAAAAACAATGGAAACAAAGGAAACATGGTTTTTCAGCAGAAAGCGCCAGGAACTTTGGAATAAAGGAGAAACCTCGGGGAATAAACAGATTGTGAAACATATCAGCTTTGATTGTGACAGTGATGCGCTCCTAGTGCAGGTGGAGCCTCTGGGGCCTGCATGCCACACGGGAGAGGATACATGCTTCCACAACATTCTTTACCAGGATGGAGAAATGGAATCCGATGTCATTCCCATGCTGACAAATAAAATAAAAGATCGTAGAAATAATCCGGAAGAAGGATCCTATACAACCTACCTATTTAACAAAGGGTTGGATAAGATTCTGAAAAAGGTCGGCGAAGAAACAAGCGAGGTCATTATTGGAGCAAAAAATAACGATAAACAGGAACTCATCTGGGAAATCGCTGATTTAACTTACCATACACTTGTACTCATGGAGCTGTTGGATGTTTCCGTCTCCGATATAAAAAGCGAGCTGCACAAAAGACATATCCAAAAAGAAGGAAATCAGGATGAGTAAATTCTGGAGTGAGACTATAAGGCGTTCGGAGCCCTATATCCCTGGTGAGCAATTAAATGATCCGGATATTATCAAACTGAATACGAACGAAAACCCCTATCCCCCATCTCCAAAAGTTAGAGAAGCGATAAATTTGGAGATGAATAGGCTGCATCTTTATCCCGATCCAACTGCTGTTTCCCTGAGACAATTAGTTGCGGATTATTACGGATTAGATAAGGATTGGGTCTTTGCCGGGAACGGATCAGATGAAATACTCGCCTTTTCTTTTATGGCTTTTTTTGAAAAAGGGAAAAAAATACGCTATCCTGCTGTCACGTACAGTTTTTATCCCGTATATGCCAATATTTTTCATGTGCCGGCAGAGGAAATCTCTTTAAACAGAGATTTCACCCTCCCTGTGGAAGCCTTTTTCCAATCGGAAGGCGGTGTAATTTTCCCAAATCCAAACGCGCCTACAAGTATTTACTTACAACTGGATTCCATCAGGGAGATTGCGGAAAATAACCCGGATAACGTGGTCATTGTCGATGAAGCCTATGTTGATTTTGCAGAAAAATCCGCTGTCGAACTGACGGCTCAATTTGAAAATGTTCTGGTGATCCAGACGCTATCCAAATCCCGTTCCCTTGCAGGGCTGCGGGTTGGCTTTGCAATCGGCCATCCACATTTAATAGAAGGACTCAACCGGGCAAAAGACTCGTTCAACTCCTACACCATTGACAGATTGGCTATGGAAGGTGCAAAGGCTGCCATCCAGGACAGGACATATTTTAAAGAAACGACTGCAAAAATTATTCATACAAGAGGGTGGGTCAGCAGTGAAATGAAAAAAAGAGGTTTTCATGTGCTCCCTTCTCAAACTAACTTTATTTTTGCCTGCCATTACCAGAAGAAAGCTCTTCAATTATACGAAGACCTGAAAGAACAAGGCGTATTGATCCGCTATTTTAATAAACCCGGGATAGATAACTATATTCGGGTTACGATTGGAACAGATGAGCAAATGGAGATATTTTTAAGAAAATTGGATCTGGTTATGCAGGGTGATACCTTAATATAGTTATGGAAGAATGAATCTGTTCACACTCCCCATCATGGTGAGGTTGAGTACTTCCCATTTGAAATACACGAACAGGGGCTGGGAAAAAGTATTTTTATCAAGGTAAAATCCAAACAATAATAATTAGCGCCTATTAACCGCTGCGGAAATCTACTTCGCTTTCACCCCTGGAACAAGTGCGACATCCGATCAAACTCCCTTTGGCCGTTTTCCCGGTGTCTGCTTTGCCGCGGGGGAGTGGTGTGCCTCCTCGGGCTGACGCCCTGTGGTGTCTCACCGATCTCCTGCTTCCCGCAACTCTTTACGGTGGGGCGAGCATTTAGCGCAGTCCCGGGAGTCTGCGTATATTTCCTCCGCTAGATTAGTTCATTGTTCGTATTTAGAATAAATTACTTTAGATATGTCCCACCCTCGTTAATTTTCCTGGGAGTTGTAAAATGGTGTTTTCTCCATTCGGTCACTTATTGATCAATGTCATTACCTGTAAATATTATTATAAAAGCGAAAAATAAAAAATAGCATACCGGCTCACTATTAGCAGTGATCGGTACGCTATTTCACTTGTTGTTTATATCATATGCTCGATTTCAGCATTTTCTCTCAGTTCTTCTACTTTTTCCGGCAGCTGTTCCTGGGTTTTCTGATTTTCCAGCTGGGCACGGATTAACTCTTCCATTTCATCCAGCCCTTCAATTTCTTCATTTTCTTCCCTAAGCTGCTCATAAAACTCCTCTACTTCCTCATCTGTCACTTCAATATCAAGCTCGGATTCAATATACTCTGCTGTAATTAGGTCATCTCTTAATTGGATTTTAAATTCCTCTTCAGTCAGGCCGAACTCCTCAAGCACAATGTTAAGCTGTTCTTCATTTTGTTCCTTTAGCTCATCAAATTCGTTCTGTACTTCGCCTTCTGTAATATCAATACCAATTGTTTCAGCATCCTGCCTGATTAATTGCTGTTCCACCAAAACATCCAATGTTTGCTCTTTAAGTAAATCCAGGTCACTGACATCCTGTCCAAATTGAGCCATTTGCATTTTTACCTGTGTATAGATAGGGTTATATCGGTCACCTTTTATTTCATACCCATTCACTGTAGCAACCAGTGTTTCGGGATCTACTCTTTCTTCGTCGGAAAACTCCACCTGTTCCTCTACCGGTGCTTCCGGATTTTCAGCTTCATCCCCATCATCACCGCAGGCAGCCAAAACAACCAGTAAAGTAAGCATAATGCTTATCATGAATCGTTTTATCATCTGATTTACCTCATTTCCTTATCATGTCTTTTTATCTAAACATATTTATTCTCCCCATTGCAAGTCCCGGGAGCACGTCGAAAAACCTTTATAGTGAGGGGCACCTCTTTACGGCGGGGCGAGAATACAGTGCAGGACCCAGGAGACTACGTATCCCAATCGGATAAATTACTAAACAGGGCTGTCCGGCAGCCAGAACTTACTGACTTATCGGACAGCCCTTTCACCCATTTATATCATGGATTTACTTTAAATTATCTAAAACATTTTCAATTTTTAATAGTTCAGATTGCAAACCACCGCCGCTTAAGTACCAGAGCGGTCCATCTAAATATACGATGTGATCATTTTGATAAGCCGTTGTTTTATTAATAATATCATTTTCTAAATCTTCATGGATATTGGAGTTCTCGCCTATGGAAGCCGTACGGTCAATAACAAATAATACTTCCGGGTCGAAATCCAAAATTGCTTCGTAACCGAAGTTAGAACCATGAGAAGAAGATTCAATGTCTTCTGTTACCGGATTAAAACCATATACATCATAAATGTAACCAAAACGGGAGTTTGTTGCGTATCCGGATAAATTCCCTTCGTTGTATAAAGTAGCCAGACTGGTTTCAAAATCTCCGGCTAAAGTATTCACTTCTTCCAAAGCAGAATCAATTTCAGCCAAATGTTCTTCAGCCTCTGCTTCTTTATCAAACATTTGAGCGGCAATTTCTACAGAAGATTCAAATGAGTTCCAATAGTCATCTTGCTGTGTGCCAACGAATAAGACATTTGGAGTAATTTCTTTTAATTGATCCAAGAATGCAGATTGGCGGCCGGAGATAAAAATGGCATCAGGCTCTAAAGCAGCAATATCTTCAAGCAGCGGCTCTTTTAAAGAGCCAACATTTGTATACGCATCAGAAGCGTACTCTTCTTCAAGATACGTTGGCAAGGAACCTTTCGGAACACCAACAATTCCCTCCACACCAAGTGCATCAAGTGTATCCAGAAAACCATAATCAAATACAACAATATTTTCAGGCATAGATTCAAAAGTTACATCTTCAAAAGTATGTGATTCACCATCTCTGCTTTCCGTAGAAGATGTAGTAGGTGAAACTGTCATTGGATAAGCAGCATTTTCCCCTTCGGCAGCGTTATCTGAAGCCTGCTCCTCACCAGCATTGCTTTCACCTGAATTTTCTGTTTCAGGCTCTTCTTCAACACCACATCCAGCAAGAAATAAAATCAATGCTAACACAGAAATAGTTAACCATTTTTTCATTTGTACTCTTCTCCCATCTATGTATGTATTTTAATAATCATACCTTAATTAATAATGATAATCATTATCAATTACTGCTAAGTATATAGCTTTAATTTCTTACTGTCAATATTTATTTGAAAGTAATTTAGGTTTTTATTCGGCAAAGGCTTACAAATTTTTTTGGTAAACGTTATTAAAGGTTTATTAAAATAAAATGCCGATCTGATGTTTTTCCAATTTCTCATACATTAAAAGTGTTCATGTATGCTTGATGCTTATCAATAAAAATCCCTCCTACAAAGTAAGAGGGAATGGAAAAAACCAAAACTGGATCCTTTTCTAACGAATCTATAGAGTCAATTCGCCACCGTATGCGAATTGAAATATACGCAAATACGACAGCCATTTTGTTCTTGAATCGGGATATCCAGGTCGTAAATTTCACGCAGTGCTGCTGAATTAATAATTTCACTCGTCGGTCCATTTTTTACGAGTTTGCCATCCTTCAATGCAACAATACGATCCGAATAAACAGACGCGAAGTTAATATCGTGTAATACAATGACTACTGTCTTGCCCAAGTCATCTACAAGTTTACGCAAAAATTTCATGATTTGAACAGAATGTTTCATATCCAGGTTATTCAAAGGCTCGTCAAGTAATATATATTCTGTATCTTGTGCAATAACCATCGCTATAAATGCACGTTGTTTCTGTCCGCCGGATAATTCATCTATAAACTGATCCTGCATGTCTGTTAAGTCCATATATTTTAGTGCCTTATCAACATATTCCTCGTCTTCTGCTGTAAGGCGCCCCTTCGAATAGGGGTAACGGCCAAAAGCTACAAGCTCACGTATGGTTAAACGGACATTGAGAAAGTTTGATTGCTTCAAAATGGAAACACGCTTGGCAAACTCATTGGACTTCCATTTTTTAACGTCCGTTTGATCAAGCAATACGTTTCCGGTATCCGATTCCAATAACCGGCTCACCATAGAAAGAAGTGTAGATTTACCGGCACCATTTGGCCCGATAAATGATGTGATAGTCCCTGGAACGATCTCCACTGACACATCTTTTACAACTGGCTTTTTACCAAACCGCTTTGTTAATCCCTTGATTTCTATCATCACACAGACCTACTTTCCTTTAATAGTAAATAAATGAAGTAAATTCCGCCGACAAAATTAATCACAACGCTTATTGTGGTACGCAATTCCAGAACATGTTCAACCAGAAATTGACCGCCGACTAATGCAATAATACTAATTAAACTCGCACCTAAAATTAAAACAGAATGTTTATGCGAAACAAGAAATTGATAGGAAAGATTCGCAACAATCAGGCCAAGAAAAGTAATCGGACCAACCAGTGCTGTGGCTGTAGCTATTAAAATTGACGATAAAATTAAAATCCTCATTACCATCTTGTCATAATTTATACCGAGGTTAATCGCATTATCACGACCAAGTGACATAACATCCAGCTGACCCATAATCCTGTAACCGTAGATGAACGAAATAAATAAAATCAACATGGAAATATATAACAGATCACCATTTACATTTGTAAAACTTGCAAATAAAAGACTTTGCAAACTTAAGTATTCCACGGGATCAATAAGTACTTGCAAAAACGTTACAAAGCTGCCCAGAAGCGTACCTAAAATTATTCCGATTAAAAGAAGGAAAAATAATGGATACTTATCAGCCCGAAATAGGAATCGATATAAAAGAAGTGCAAATAGTACCATTGCAGCAATTGCTGCACCAAAGTTTAAATATTCATTTAAGACCCAGACTGACATAGAGCCCGCAAAAAAGAAAATTACTGTCTGCACTACCTCATACATAGAGTCAAGTCCCATAATAGAGGGAGTTAAAATGCGATTTTGGGTAATCGTATGAAACACAACAGTCGCATACGCAATCGCAATCCCTGTTACAACCATCGCTCCTACCCGGATCATACGTCTTGGAAATGCGTAATCAAATCCGCCTTTTATATCATAAAACCCGTAAAGCAATACACAAATAATGACCAATACCAGTAAAAAAATCAGCTTCGTCCTATTACTTCGCATATGCTCTCCCCCTAAATAACAAAATTAAGAAGATCGCACTGCCGATTACTGCTACAGTTATATTTACCGGTATCTCAAACGGTCGGATAATAATGCGACCAAAAATATCACAAACTAACAGGAACACAACTCCTATCACCAGCGTATGAGGGATTGTTTTACGTATATTATCTCCCATATAAAGAGATACGATATTAGGTACAATGAGACCCAGAAACGGTATAACCCCGACAGTCAATACGACTGAAGTAGAGATAATCGCAACCAGAATAAGTCCAATATTCAGCACGAATTTATAGCTTAATCCCAAGTTTTTTGCAAAATCCTCGCCCATACCGGCAACAGTAAACTTATTAGCATAAAAGTAAGCTAAAATAACAGCTGGAATACTTACATATAATAGTTCATATTGCCCCGCGATAATTAATGTGAAGCTGCCCATTAACCACGATGAAAGATTTTGAAGTATGTCTGCTTCATAACCAAAAAATACTGTGATCGATGATAAAATATTTCCAAACATGATTCCGATTAGCGGAACGAAAATAGCATCTTTAAATTTAATGCGATCCAATATTTGCATGAAAACCAGGGTACCAGCCAAAGCAAAAGCAAAACTGAAAAATACCTGCTGTGTGTATGTAGCATTGGTAAGGAAAATCATGGAGATCATGATCCCTAATCTTGCTGCATCCAATGTTCCCGCTGTTGTTGGGGAAACAAACTTATTCCGGCTTAAACTTTGCATAATTAAGCCGGCAATACTCATGCCTGCCCCTGCTAATATTATCGCTATTAAACGGGGAACCCGGCTGATCAAGAAAATTTGTGTTTCTTCAGACTGCCAATCCAGCAAGTCAATTGGCTTAATATCAATTGCACCGATAAACAGCGATATAAATGACAGAACGACACCTGCAATTATTAACATCCATAGTCTCATTTGTATTCCCCGTATTTAGTTTATTCTAGTAAGATAAAAAATAAAGATAATCCTTCTTCATTAGTAAAAGAATCTATCATACTTATACCTTCAATAATCATCTTTATATTATTAATAATGATTATTATCTTTTAGCCAATCTAAATAAGAATGATATTCATTATCAATTAGACTCTTAGTTATCAGTATATCAGAATTAATGGGGACGTCAATATAAATCAGCCCATAAATTAAATTTCTACGTGATATATAACCCTGATTTCAAGGGGTTCGCATAGCGCTGGTTTTCTTTAAAACATTGGTATGTACGAGGTGCTCCACATTCACAGTGAGGGGACAATGCTTCTCCGGTTCCATTTTCATTCAGCCAGGTACCAAAAAGATGCTCGGAAACATCATTTTACTGATGTCTCTTCATAAGGGGTTTGAGAACCATTCCCGGGGACATTATTTTGCTTATTTCTTTCATTTAAGTATCTGAAAACGCTCGTTTATCTTGAATACCGGTCTCTAACAATTACAGCAGCCATGCACACATATAAATCACAGGCAGCTCCTATTTCAAACCATCACAAAACAACCTATGGATACCAATTCCATAGGTTGCATTAAATGGTATTTATTCAACTTCACAGCCTTCATCTGTGCAATAAGTAGTTTTCGATTTTTTTGGATTTAATGACTGGAGGACAGGCTGTTCATTTTCTTCCTCCCACACTTTTGTCAGTACTTCTGTAAAAACTTCCTCCGGCTGTGCACCAGAAACAGCATATTTTTCATTAAAAACAAAGAACGGAACTCCCTGAACGCCGATTTTCCGTGCGTTTTCTTCATCAGCCCGCACATGAATGGCATAATCATCAAGTTTAAGCAGATTTGTTACTGATTCTTCATCGAGTCCGACTTCTTTGGCAAGCTGGATTAATGTTGTATGATCACTGATCAGTTTTGATTCTGTGAAATAGGCATGAAGCAGGCGCTCTGTCATTTCCTTTCCCTTGCCCTGTTCGTCCGCATATTTTGCCACACGATGCGCATCAAATGTATTCGTATGCTGCATCGTATCGAAGTTATACACAAGGCCTACCTGTTTTGCTTGTTCTCCAACGGATTCGTTCATGCTTTTTGCCTGTTCTACCGTCATCCCTTTTTTACTTGCAAGATATTCATGCATATTTTGTCCGGGATTTACTTCCGCATTTGGATCAAGTTCATAGCTCTTATATTCTACATTTACATCTTCATTATGCTCGAATTTTTCCAGTGCATGCTCCAATCTGCGTTTCCCAATATAGCAGAAGGGGCATACAAAATCTGACCATACTTCAATTTTCATTAAAACACCTCATTTCTAAGCTAATTGTAGCACAGCAAGCTATTTTCCATAAACTATTGTGCTTATGAAATAAAGGTGTATTATTTCAATTATTGCAGGTTTCCGTCATCGACAAAACGGCCGTGGTCAGGAACTGCCAAGGCTTGAAAGTTATCGGCAAGCCTTCTTAGTCCTTCCGTTAAATCTTCCCCCTGCATCGCTTCTCCATGTCCCGGTACAACAATTTGCGGATGAAGTCCTTCCAGCGTTTTTACCGAATCATAAGCACGTTTCCAATCCGTCGTTAAATATCTTGGCGGACCATTTACCTCCTCTTCCTGAGTCAGTACATTGTAAAAGGAATCCTGTCTGACGGTGACAAAAGCATCTCCTGAAATAAGCAGGGAGTCACTCTTCCGGTAAAAGGAAACATGCCCAGGGGTGTGCCCGGGTGTATGAATCCATTCCCAATCATCCAATCCGGGGACGGAATGATCATCAGGCAGCGCTTTAACCTGATTCCCCAAATTAATCGCTTCATTTGGATAAAGACCGGATATTTTTGCCAGCATACCGCCTTCCACCGACATATCCGGTTCGGGGTAGTCCCGCTCCCCCTGTAAATAAGGAAGCTCCAATTCATGGGCATATACGGTCACATTCCAATCATCAACCAAATCTGCCAAACCGCCAACATGGTCGAAATGTCCGTGGGTAAGAAGAATGGCTTCCGGTCTGCTCCCCTCTCCGAAACGGCCCTCCACAAAACTTTTAATATCTTCTGCGGCATTTGGCATTCCGGCATCTACCAGCACCCATTTTCCGTTCGGATCACCAATGCATATAATGTTTGCTATCTGATCAGTATAATAAAATACATCCGGTTTCACTTCCCTTCCCATCCCGCTATTTACGGAAGTCATGGGAATAAACGTGTCGTGTTCCCTTTGTTGTCTTTCCTGATCCATATTATTTTACACTCCTTCCAGTTCTGATTTATTTTAAAAAAATAACCACTCCTTATTCTTTAGGATAGTGGTTATTTTTATGCACTGCTTATGCTTCTTTTTGCAGGCTTCCATCTTTCTTAAATACTTTTAAAGAGGTGCCTTTATTATCAGCTATCTCTTTTGCACGATTGATGGCATCCTGTTTTTTATCGTACACCTTACTTGCCTTCTTTGCATTACTTGATTTTACAGCCCAGCCCTTTTCATGCGCTACAACATGCTGTGCTTCTTCCAGTCTTTCCGGGTTATTTTCGTACTTTTTCCCTTCTTCCGATCGTTCTGTCGGTTTTCCGCTCTTTTCATATTCCTCTACTTCACTTTTTGAGGCATTTTCTCTCCATTCTTTTGCCTGCTCTATGGCAATGGGGATAGCACGGCCTTCGTCATAGCCTTCATCAGTCATCGAGTTCGCAATATCTATCGCTTTCTTTTTTGTTGCCTTATTTAAATTTTTCATCGAGGAAGGGTAGTCATTCAATGTCCAAGGCATGGGGATTCCTCCTTAACCATTTTATTATCAAATACCCTTCCTGTAAGAAGTAAAACATAGGGAAGTCCTAGTTGTTTTCCTCCAGCAACGACCTGCCCATAATGCTTACGCGTCTCGTACTTTTCAGTTCATCCAGTGTTTTTACACCAATGCCGAACATCGTCATTTTTAATTCCAGTTCAATCTGATCCATTGTAGCGGCCACAGCTTCCGGAGATTCTGTAGCAGCCTGCAGCAATTGCCGGGCAAATCCGATGATGTCCGCACCAATAGTAATGGCTTTTGCTGCATCCACCCCTGTTTTCATTCCGCCGCTGGCCACTAATGGAATATCAGGCAGTTTGTTTCTGACTGAATTAATGCAGTCTTTTGTCGGCAGCCCCCAATTATTAAAAGCCTCAGCCGCATTTTTTTTCAGTGGATCCCTGGAACGGAGCTTTTCGACCTGGCTCCAGGATGTTCCCCCTGCGCCGGCTACATCAATGTAGGAGACACCCGCATCGTACAATTTTTCCGCTGCGAAGCCATCAATGCCAAAGCCAACTTCCTTAGCTCCCACAGGCACATTCACTTTTTTGCAAACTTCTTCTATTTTAGGCAGCAGATTTTCAAAGTTTAAATCTCCGCCATCCTGGACCGCTTCCTGCAGACTGTTAAAATGAAGGACAAGTGAATCTGCTTCCGTTAAATCCACGATTCGCTGTGCTTCCGATGCACCATAGCCATAATTTAATTGGACTGCGCCCAGGTTGGCAATGAGCGGTGCTGTCGGTGCACTTTCACGAATCAAAAAAGACTTCTTATGCGCTTCACTCTCGAGCAAAGCCCTTGTAGAACCCAGTGCAATCGCCCATCCCTTTTCCTCTGCAGCTTTTGCCAGATTGTGATTAATTTCCGATGCCAGCTCTGAACCGCCGGTCATAGAGCTGACAAGAAAAGGCGCCTGTAATTCTTTCTCCAGAAAGGAGCTGTTCAGCTTGATATCATCAAAATTAATTTCCGGCAATGCATTATGTATGAAGGAGATTCCTTCCAGACCTGTCGATTTATTAACACCCTCCACATTCTCCGTTAAGCATAGGCGAATATGTTCTGTTTTTCTTCTGTTAATATCTGTTTCCATCGTTAGTACCCCCTAACTTAGTTTTGCTATCTTTCGTTTTAGCCGTTTATCTTTAAAGTATGGATGGAGCGTTACGAGATATACACCCAATAACACCATAACCATTCCGCTCAGCTGAATGTATGTAAAAGTGGACCCATAAAGAAAAACAGCAATAAGCGCTGTACAGATCGGGACAAGATTCATATATATACTCGCCTTGCTTGCGCCAATCTGTTTGATTCCGTAATTCCATAAAAGAAAGCCAATAACTGATGAACAAACAATCATAAACAGCATTTCCATCCATGCCTGGCTTGACATTGCCGGCAGCTGATTCCAGCCGCTTTCAAATAAGGAACCAAGCCCGAGAAAGAAACCGCCCAGCATGGTAGTTAAAGCAGTAGTCACAATCGGGGAAACATCCCGCATGGCCACTTTCCCCAATAATCCATGGGCAACCCAGCATACCAGAGCACACAAAAATAAAATATCCCCGGTATTAAACTGCAGCTGCAATAGAGTTTGTATGGATCCTTTGGAAATAACTACAATTACTCCCAATAAGGATAATGCAAGTCCCAATCCCAATCGTTTATTACCTTTTTCACCAAGGAACATGACAGCGCCAAGTGTAATCAGTACCGGTGTTGTTGCTACAATTAAGGATCCATTTATCGATGATGTAATATCCAGCCCGATAAAAAAGAATAAATTGTAACCGAAAATACCGGTCAGTGCCATAAGCAGAATGGGAAGCCACTGTTTCCTGATTGCTTTCATATCAATTCTCTTCTGCCATAGGACAATTAGAAGTAAAATAATTCCTGCCGTTCCAAACCGAAATGCAGCAGCTGTAATGGGAGGGATTTCTGTAATAACATGCTCAGCAGCTACAAATGCCCCGCCCCAAAATAATGGAACCAGCAGCAGCAAAAAATATATCGCTATCGATGAATCACTTTTCATTTCTACCCTTCTCTCCGGCAAGTCCCGACCGACTTGCTCCCCTCCACTTAATTCTACTTGTTTTAAAATCGAAAAGAAAGGAAAAGGAGCTTACAAATCACACTTTTATGCTATAATAAGCACACCATTTTATGGCAGTGAAAACCGCTATATCTAAAGAGCTTTAAAACGGAGGATATACTAATGGAACAACAAGCAAAAGATTTTGCAGAAAAGGCACATGATGGGCAATATCGGAAAACATCCCGCATGCCATATATTACACATCCCATCCGGGTAGCAGAACGTCTGGAGAAAGCCGGGTGCGCCAGAGAAGTTGTAAGTGCCGGATATTTACACGATGTTGTAGAGGATACACAATACGAAATAGAAGATATACACCGATTATTCGGTTCCCAAGTTGCCGAATTGGTTGCTGCCCATACAGAAGATAAATCAAAGTCCTGGCAGGAAAGGAAACAGCATACCATTGATACAGTTAAACATGCCGAAAAAGAAGTAAAATACCTTATCATTGCAGATAAACTCGATAATCTGCTCAGCCTCGAAAAAGAAATTAAAATACAAGGTGAAGATGTATGGAATCACTTTAATGCAGGCTTTGAAAAACAAAAATGGTTTCACCAGGCCATTGCGGAAAATATGTATGCAGGGTTAGCGCAGAAAGACATCCCTTTGTATTTCCCGGAATTTCAAGAAGTGGTTAAAAGGGTTTTTAAATGACTCATCCCCCTTTTCTGCTGCCTTCCATTTCAATTGATTTAGAGATGCCGTTAAAGTCTTATATTGGTGATTGACAAATAGGAACAAATGTTCTATAATGACAATATAGTTGGTTTTGATAAATATGTTTTTTTCAAAATAAACCGAGCAAAAATTATGTCATATGGAAAAATGGCTAATAGATTTTTTTACGGTATTAACCTTAAAATAATTCCCGGTGATTAGTGCTTTAGTCTTACTAAAAGCTGCCGATATAGACAATAACGGCTATAACTAATTGGGGGATACATATGGGAAAGAATAAAACAAGAAAAATAAAAGATTCAAAGCCAAAAAAGCAGCATGGAAACCGCTTTAACTGGAAAAATGTAAAATTAGGAAAAAAGTATGTTTCAGTTTATCTTCTTACTGCCATTTTATTTATTGCGGCAACAGTGGTCGTCTATTTTCAGTTGAATGGGGTACAACAGGATATAGCAGCAATTGAAGAGCAGAGCCAAAGGGTAAATGATATGGCGGAAATGGCGGAAATCATGCAGGCAAAAGATGTGCAGACAGCTGATTTCCTGCTTACGGAAAACCCTGCCTTCATTGATGCCTTTCATGAGTATCGGGAGGAGTTTAACACACTTGCAGAAAAACTTGCACCTATGATGGATACAGAAAGAGAAAGAGCTATTTTTGAAGAAATTACATCCAATAATGAAATTATTGATAATACTTTTACCGACCGGCTGATCCCAAACGTGGAGGACGGAGATGCTGCACTGGCTGTTTCACTGCGGGATTACTCTTCCAGGCTGCGGACACAAACGATTGAAGAAATAAATAAGCTGATGGATATTGTTTCTGCCCGGCAGGCTGATTCTGTCGGGGATGCCGGGCACAGCATGAACGCAAGCATGATTGTTTTAACTGCGGCAAACGCACTGTCAGTCATTATCGGGATTGCCTTGCTCATATGGATCAGCAGACGAATTTCGGCAAATCTGCGAAATGTGGTCCGAATGACACGGGAAATTGCTGATGGAAATTTAAAAACAGCTTCCATGGATTATAACGGAAAAGACGAAATTGGCCAATTATCCGCTGCTGTTAATCAAATGAAAGAGAATATCCATCATATTCTCATAAAAGTGACGGATGCTTCTGATTCGGTTAATCAAAGAAGCGAGGAACTCACACAGGCAGCGAATGAAGTAAAGGAAGGCAACATACAAATCGCAACAACAATGGAAGAATTATCATCCGGCGCAGAAACACAGGCCAACAGTGCTTCGGATTTATCGGAAAACATGAGCAGGTTTGTAGAAAATGTACGGTTCTCGGAAAAGAGCGGACAGGAAGTTTCGGCAAAATCGGACGAGGTGCTAAAACTAACACAGGAAGGGACAACATTGATGAATAAATCCGTAGATCAAATGAAAAAAATTGATACGATTGTAGCCGAGTCCGTAGATAAAGTACAGGGACTTGACCATCAGTCAGATGAAATATCCAAGCTTGTCAAGGTGATTAAGGATATCGCTGATCAAACAAATCTGTTATCATTAAATGCTGCGATTGAGGCTGCCAGAGCCGGCGAGCATGGACGGGGGTTTGCCGTCGTTGCCGACGAGGTTCGGAAGCTTTCGGAACAGGTAGCAGCTTCCGTCGGGGAAATTACGCAAATCGTAAATAACATTCAGTCTGAAACAGAAGAAGTAGTTAACGCCTTAAGTGATGGTTACCTGGAAGTACAGGAAGGGACCAGCCAAATCAAAACAACAGGAAATAGTTTTGAAACAATATATACTGCCATTACTGATATGGTGGATAAAGTCTCTCATATCTCCGGCAGCCTGAAGGAAATCGCAGACAACAGTGCCGGCATGAATAATCTGATTGAAGAAGTAGCCTCTGTATCGGAAGAATCTGCTGCAGGAGTCCAGGAAGCAGCAGCATCTGCCGAACAAACCTCCAGTTCCATGGAGGAAGTATCCTACAGTGCAGATGAATTGGCAAAGCTGGCTGAGCAGCTGGATGGAGAAGTGAAAGTGTTTAAACTTTAAAATCAGCCGCAGATTAAACTATATGAAAGATTGCAAAAACGCCCAGCATGGGCGTTTTTTACTTCTTCACGCTTACCAAATCTCTTTAGCCGCTTCTAATTCACTTAGGAGAATTGGCAGCTTTTGCATGGAAGGAGGACACATGGTATTATATTTCCTGATCTTTTTATTTATTATTTTAATATCCTTTTCATTTTTTGCTGCATGAACCAATAAGGAAATTTCCTTTTGTAAATCTAACCAAGGCGGTAAATAACCGGCTTCTTTGGCTTTCTCCTGGAAATTCTGAAGTATATCTTTTTTCATATAGGTTTTGGGGAGCGGTTTACCTTTGCCGGCGTTATAAAATTTGTCCTTCTCACCTGATGCTTCCAAAATATCACCTATTAAATCATTATGTTTCCTGTCCATCCACTCTCTCCCTTGATCAAAAGTTTATTCCCTGCATCAATCTGTTTTCTTTGATCCCCATCTCCGCTTTGCACTACCAGAATCTTTTATCCGGCTATCACCTGTCAGAGAAGCATATAGCTCCGGCATACAATTGCCGGGACGATAATTAACAGCTGCATTGAAGCTTTTATACGTTTGGTTTGAGCACAAATTCATTCACTGACAGTAAATTGGGGTTTTGAAGGGTGATCCAGAACCAGTGCATGCTCGGGGAATTTTACCAGTTTTCGATATAAGATAAAGTCACCGATACAGCCTGCCGTCAAAATAACACCCAGAATGGACAGGGGCAAATTATTGATAGCTATTCCAATCATCAGCGGCAAAAGTCCGGTTGGAACGAATGGAAGCAGGAGTACCTTTTTCATTTGCTTTACCGTTATTGGTTTTTTTGCGTGGGCGTAGGCAACCATCATTTTCCAATTAAAACCCCAATTCAGCTCCTGCTTCGGCACTCCGCCAATATATCGAAAACCAATCAAGTGTATCGCCTCGTGTAAAACAACAAAAATAATCATCGCAGCGACAAACAGCGAAAATCCGGAAAGGGTTACAGTTAACGATGCATCTCCATATAAAAGAACATGTAAAAAAGGCACAACGGCCAGCATTCCGATAGATGTAATTAAAACCAAAATATTTACTTTGTTCATTGAAATGGCCACAACTGTCTTACGTTTATCCTGCATTTTTTCACCCCTGTTAACCGTTGACTATTTGCTAGTGCATCGTATAATTCTATGAATCCGTTAAGAGAATCTCCGGTTATTTTAAATCTTCTTTCAGTTTATAATTAATGGCAATCACTGTAAATAGAATGATGGAAACGACCGCCACACCCCCCCAACATGCATCAAGTCATTTATACTCTCAAAATCCTTTATTTGTGTAATGGTGTTGACTAACAGATAATCAGAAACAAACGTATTATCAAAAAGCATTATTTCAATACCTCTTACCATCATTCCAAATACATTCATAACCAATACAATCCCTATCGATATACTGATCAGCATGTTTTTTGTTATAAGGCAACTAAATTTGAAAGAATAATGTTTTTGTATAAAAGCCAGCTGATTTCCAATCTCTTTGATCTGACTTTTGTAATATAGGAAGTACACTGTTTGAATGATCAGCAAAAAAAACAAAAGGGTGCATAGAACAACCATACCTTTACAACCTCTCTTACTACCGGGTTTAATATAGGTTTACCGGGGTTTTAAATGAAAGCTGCCGGAAGAACTTTACGTCGTAATCACCCTTCCGTACGCAGTCTTATTTATTCCTCATATAAAAAACAATTCCGTGTATGATCATTCACCATTCCTGCTGCCTGCATGAATGCATAGCAAATGGTCGGGCCAACGAATGAAAAGCCAAGCTTCTTTAAATCCTTGCTCATCTGCTCCGATTCCTTCGTAAATGCAGGTATGTCTGCCTGTGTCTGACGATGCATCTTCTTCGGCCTTCCATCCATATATGACCATATAAACGTTTGAAAGCTGCCATGCTTTTCCTGAATACGCCGGACAGCCTGCGCATTTTTTACTATCGCATTCACCTTTAATTTGTTCCGAATAATTCCTTTATTTTGCAGGAGTTCTTGTATTTTTTTCTCATTGTACCGGCTTACTTTTTCTATATTAAAGCCGTCAAATGCCTGACGGTAATTCTCTCTTCGTTTTAAAATGGTGAGCCAGCTCAAACCGGCCTGGGCCCCTTCCAGACAAAGCATTTCAAATAGTTCACGATCATTATAGGTTGGTCTCCCCCATTCATGATCATGATAATCAATATAAATCTGCTCCTCTGTAACCCAGGCACATCGCATTTTTTCCATGCTACTCTTCCTTTGTTTCAACTTCATTTTCTTCATAAGAAATCCAGTCACTAAAGCTTCCTGGGTAAAGTTTTACATTTTCATAACCTGCCAGTTTCAGTGCAAGTACGTTCGGACAAGCTGATATACCGGAACCGCAGGAAACAATAATTTCCTCATCTTTATCGAAAGCTTCAAAATGACTTTTAAGCTCATCCGCTTTCTTCCACTTTCCTTTATCGTTAAATATATCCTTCCAGAAGAAGTGTTTCGCTCCGGGAATATGACCAGCTTTTCCATAAAGCGGTTCTGTCTTTCCTAAATAACGTTCTTTGGAGCGTGAATCTATTAAACTTGCGGATTGATTTTCCAGTTTTTCCTTCACTTCTTCTATGTCTGCTTTTGCGTCCACCCGAATAGCAGGCTTATACACTTTTGCTTCCAGTTGGGGAATTTCATCCGTAACCTTATTTCCATCCATGACCCACTGTTCATAACCGCCGTCAAGAACGTAAACCTTTTCATGGCCAAGATAATACATAAGCCACCACATCCGGGCTGCAAACATATCATTTGATTGGTCATATATGATTACCGCAGTATCATTATCTATACCGATATTTCCAAGTTTTGACGTAAACATCTTCATATCAGGCAACGGGTGGCTTCCGCCATGTTTTTCCACTTTCCCTGACAGATCCTTATCCAGGTCCATGTAAACTGCTCCGGGTAAATGGTCTTTTAAGTATAATTTCCTTCCTGCATCCGGATCATCCAGCTGAAATCTGACATCAACAATGACTGTATTATTCCCCGGGTTTTCCAAACGGTTCTTTAGACGGTTGACATTAATCAAAAAAGACATACTATCCCTCCAGAATTTTGCTCATATAATACTCATTCACATACTTATCATTCATGTATAGCGAATCCCTTTTTATCCCTTCTTTTTGAAATCCTGCTTTTTCATATAATGCTATCGCTGCTGAATTGTCTGTAATTACTGTCAATTCTAACCGATGCAGCCCATTTTGCATAGCCCATTCTTCAAGTTCATAAAATAACAATGTACCAATTCCTTTTCCCTGATAAGCTTTTAAGATACCTGTCACAATATACGCGCTATGTTTATTTTTCCTGGCCGCACCCCCAATGGCAATAAGATAACCGGCAAGTATATTATCTTCTTCCGCTGCAAAAATGGCAGCGTTTTGCTCCCCTGACAATTTCCGAATCAGGTTTTGAAGTGTTTCTTCTGTTAACTCCCTTTCTCCGGCTTCATATAACATAAATGGACTTTCACTATCCACCTGCCGGATCAATGCTGCCAGATCCTTTGCATCCTCCATGAGCACCTGTCTGATCATTTTCTGAACGCCCCCATATGCGAAATCACACCTGTTAGGATATAATTATATCAGACACAATTTGTTTTAGGAGCTGAAATAAATGCAGAAAGAAATCATGGAACGTTTCACCACTTATGTAAAAATAGACACCCAGTCCAATGAAGAAAACGATTCTACTCCATCCACACAAGGGCAGCTGGAACTGGCAAATGTTTTGGTCAATGAATTAAAGGAAATTGGCATGGAAGAAGTGAGTATAGATGAACATGGCTATGTCATGGCGACCCTTCCGGCAAATTCGGAAAAAGACATCCCGGTAATTGGATTTCTCGCTCACATGGATACAGCAACTGATTTCACCGGAAAAAATGTCAACCCGCAAATCGTGGAAAATTATGACGGCAAAGATATTACGCTTAACGAAAAATTGAATGTTATTTTATCTCCAGAAGCATTTCCTGAGCTGCCCGATTATAAAGGACATACATTGATAACAACTGATGGAACAACCCTGCTCGGGGCGGACAACAAAGCAGGTATAGCAGAAATCATGACGGCCATGGATTATCTGTTAAAACATCCCGAAATGAAACACGGAAAAATCCGGGTTGCTTTTACGCCGGATGAGGAAATTGGCCGCGGACCGCATAAATTTGACGTGGAGAAATTTGCAGCCGACTATGCCTATACCGTGGACGGCGGACCGCTTGGGGAGCTTCAATATGAAAGCTTTAATGCAGCGGCAGCCCGTATTACTTTTAAAGGAAATAATGTCCACCCCGGAACAGCAAAGGATAAAATGATAAACAGCGGAAAAATGGCAGCTGAATTCATTCGGAAATTCCCGGAAAAAGAAGCACCGGAATTTACGGAAGGCTATGAAGGCTTCTACCACCTTATTTCCGTGCAAGGGGATGTAGAACGTACAGAAGCAACCTACATTATCCGTGATTTTGATAAAAACGGGTTTAAGCATAGAAAAGAAACGGTAAAAAGATATGTGGATGAGATGAAAAGTAAATTTGGAGAAGATAGCATAGAACTGGAAATGAAGGATCAATATTACAATATGCGGGAGAAAATAGAGCCTGTGAAGGAAATAGTGGATATTGCCTATGAAGCTATGGAAAATAAAAATATTACGCCGGTTGTAAAGCCGGTACGCGGTGGTACGGATGGTTCCCAGCTATCCTACATGGGGCTTCCTTCACCAAATATTTTTACCGGAGGAGAAAACTTCCATGGTAAATTTGAGTACATTTCATTAGATAACATGGAGAAAGCTGTAAATGTTATTATGGAGATATGCAGATTATTTGAAGAAAAGAACTGAAGCTGTTTCACTGATAATTTATAAGCAATGCTAAAAGGAATGGGCGAATCATGCCTGTTCCTTTATTAAACTTCAGACAGGCGAACCTACAGTTAACAGTGATCTAACATCAGAAATTTTGCTCCAAGCAACTATTCCTTTCTTTCCGGTAATATGATATATTAACAGCTGGATTTTCAAAAATCGATCAGGAGAGAATTTTGATGAACATACAAATACAAAAATCAGTCATCCTTGGTATACTTTTTTCCCTTTTATTTGTTCTGGCTGCATGTAATACAGAACCTGCTGAAGTTAAAAAGGAACTTTCCGGAAACAATGGGAGTGATTCCACAGGGAACGAAGATAGAAGCATGACAAATGGTTCTGAAAAGGAAGATGACTTGCCGGCGGAAGTTCCAAAAGTACACTTGCAAAAACTCGATGAAAATGATGATGTAAAAGCATTGCAGCAGGTGCTGAATGAAATAGGCTATAAACTGAAAGAAAACGGCATATTTGATGACCCCACAGCCCGGGCGATTACAGACTTACAATTGCAATTTGAGGCGTTAATGGTTACCGGAATTTATGAGGAAAATACAAGCCGTATGTTGGATGAGCTGATTCAGGATAATGATCATGAATTCGAACCGGGGAAAGGATTGCCTCGTCAGGCTGAAGAAGTAACCACTTCGAACGGCTCTATTATTTTAGCAAATCCGTACGATCAGCTGGCACTAGTCAATAAGGAATTTGCCCTCCCCGAGGATTACAGCCCGGAGGACTTGGTTATCCCCGATATTCCCTTTCCATTTGAAGAAGATCTGCCAAAAAAACAGATGCGTGAAATTGCGGCAAAACCCCTGGAGGAAATGTTTCAGGCAGCTGAGGAAGCCGGCCTGCAATTATATGCCCAGTCCGGATACCGCTCCTACGAACGCCAGGACGCCATTTTTGCTTCTAATGCAAATCAGCATGGAGAAGAAGAAGCAAATACATTCAGTGCCAGACCGGGTGAAAGTGAGCATCAAACTGGCCTTACCATGGATGTGACCAGTCCGGATGCAGATTTTGGCTTAACGGTAGCGTTTGCTGAAACCGCTGAAGGTAAATGGGTGAAAGAGCATGCAGCAGATTTTGGCTTTATTATCCGCTATCCGGAAGGTAAGGAAGATATTACAGAATATCAGTATGAGCCTTGGCATTTGAGGTATGTCGGGGAAAAAGCTGCAAAGGAAATAATGGAACAGGAGATCACCCTTGAAGAATACCTGGGTCAATCCTGATTTTCCTAAATTTGGAACAAAAGAAAATGCATAAAACATCATTTTTAAACGGAGTATCCGGCAGGAAGCCCTTGCCGGACACTTACTTTTACTACATATTTGAAAAACCATATACTGTGCTGCCAATACAAAAGATGCGTCTGGAGACCATTGTTTAATCTATATATACCGAGTCAATAATCGTACGGTTAAAAAACTCTCCTGTTTCTGTCAATCCTTCCACATCAATTGTGATATTAAACACTTCATCACTTTCTTCAAATATGATAGTTTCATCTAAGTTTAAATTTAAGCCCTTTGCCGAATAGATCTCACTATTTTCCCGGTTGCCGGATTGCGTAATATGGTACGTTGCTTTCAGCGTGTCCTGCTGTACCTGTGTGCGATCCACCTCTACATGGTAGTTCTTCTTTGAAGCAGATATGTCATTTCGCTCAATTATCGGGGCAGCAGTGTAATCCGCTATAAGCAGGTAGGCATCATCCCGAGTAGCATCCATGGCTACAGACCATTCCCCGGCCATTGGTTCCTCAAGCGTGATGTAATGGCTTACTGCCCCTGCAAAAACGCCTTCTTTATTTATATTTGTTTGTACTTTCGGTATAACTTCCTTCCCGTCCGGATCTGTTAATCTAACATCCGCTAAACGCTGGGAGGTAAATACATGCAACGATACTTTTTTAACCCCTTCCTCGATAGCAACGGAAAGTTCATTTCCCTCCCTTTTCTCCAATGCACCGCCATGAACCCATTGATTGGCTGCCTGCGTATTTTTATCTGCAAAATCGTCTGAAAATGATGATGTATTAATAAGCTGCCCTGTCATTAAATAATCCTCAAATACCGGAAACATTTCCCCTGTTCTGATTGAAGTATGGTTCCAATCGCCAATGGCAATTTCCTGTCCATTCGGCAGCTTGCTGCTTGCTGTTGTTACAACGCCGTCATTGGATCCGAATTGAGACAAGTATGTGCCGCCAAACCAATTCGAAGAAAATAACGCTCCCCAGTCAGTTCCGCCCAGTGTGAAATAGTCATTATAATAAGCCAATGGTTCCCGGTCAATTTGCGACCTGAAATTTTCCATGTTTGCTATTTGCAGGGCATAAGTGCCGTCTCCTTGAGCACCGATTAAATCTGCCAGCCAGCCTGCCCAGGAGCTATATGCTAAATCAGCAAGCTGGGATCCATGGTGCGGGCTTGATAGCGTAATAACATTGTCCACATATCTCCATGCACCATAATAGGTCAATGCGGTTTGTGTATCCACTCCACCCTTGCTGTAGGCAATAACAGTGATGGGAGAACCATTAAAATGAGCACAAATCTCTTCTATTTTTTCAGCAAGCAATTCCCCGTTATCCCACATATCCGCGGAAGCCCCGCCTGCATCATGCATCTGGACAAATGCCGTCTGATAGCCTGCATTTAAAGCTGTTTCATACATATCATTGTCCTCCCAAAAAACCTGTGCCACATTATTTAACCCAGGCACAAAGAGAAGAACCGGCGCATTGGGAACCGGTTGGGAAGGAACATCTCCTGCATACCATTCTCCCGGCGTTTCCTCATTGCCATTATCCACTTTGCCGGATATGGAGATAGGGTCTGGTTCACCGACCTGGACAGGCATCAGCGGATCTGCTGTATTGTCTGCAGCTGCATGAACCGGAAAAATCATCCCCAATGCGAACATTGCCAAAAACCCGAAAACCACCTTGGAACACTTCAAACTTTCAATCATTCTCATTCTCCTTTATATATTTTTTTCATTGCACACAACGGCTTTTTAACTGCTGAAGTTTCTTAAAACGGGCATTTCATCCTATGTAAATTTTCCTATTAATTTAATTATTCTGTTTTTAATGTGTATTCCACGTTTCTTAATTTTTAAACTTAATATGTAAAAAAATCCAGTGCATGCTTATCATTCAAGCAAACACTGGATTATTCCGCCGGACTTTAAAATGGTTTTAAAATCATTAAAGCAATCACTACAAGAAAAATACCATTTTCAATCCTTTCAAAGAAAAATAGTCTCCTCGATAAGGTGTAATATTCATCCGGAATCTCATCCCCTTCATGTTCCTTCAGCAACTGCTTCACAGGCTTTGAACGCGAAGACAGAACGGTCGGGCCAAATGCCAAAGCTATTAAAAACAGTATCAAACTGACAATATACCAGCCTTGGGTAAACAGATGCGTATTAAGCGAGCCCATCCATAACCCTGTAATAAGCAGCAGCGTACCGCCAACCATCGTAAAGATATGGAGCCTGTTTCGTATAAAATAGGCATGTCTCAGTTCAGTCATTGTATCGGCCTTTTTCACAACAAAAGTCATAACAAATCCGGGCCCCATTCCCAAAATAGCTGAAAAAATATGAATAAATACAAGTAATTCATAAAATGTCATGTATGGTTCCTCCAACTGGAATACTTACTCTTGAACTTAGTATATATGAATCTTTTATAGAAGCCGTGATAATTCTCACATATAAAAATATAATTATAACAAAAAATCAACAATTCTTTTCCTTTACATACCCGCCTTCCATTGCATGCAGCAAGACCTTCCCTTTCTTGTTGCATTTGCAGTGACCAGCACAACTTGTCACAAATCATATGACAGAACACACTTTCAGCCTTGGACCCTTATATTATCTTCTTGTTTATTCATATGCAATCTTCATATCCCCCTGCTTAATCCATCCCTTTTTCCGGAAAAACTCCGAAACAACCAGACTGATTGCTGCAGGCAAAATGAAATGCAATAAAAGTACGCTCCATAACAACCCCCATGAAAACCCCATGGATTCAAATGTCATAATCTGACCAACAAACCCGCTTGTACCCATTCCCGCACCCGCAGCATTATTGGTCATTCCCAGCCAAACAGTTGCAATTGGGGCAAGCATAATTCCTGCAATCGTCGGCGGTATAATAATCAGCGGTTTTTTAATGATGTTGGCAACCTGCAGCATGGATGTTCCGAGTCCAAGTGCCATCAATCCCCCAATCCCATTATCACGATAGCCGGAAGCAGCAAACCCTATCATTTGTGCAGCACAGCCGATCGTCGCCGCTCCCGCTGCCAGTCCATCCATGGACAACATAATCGCAATAGCAGCTGAAGATATTGGTGCAGTTAATGCCCAGCCCATAAGTATTGCCACAAGAATCCCCATGATAAAAGGCTGCTGCTCTGTTGACCAGTTAATAAGTTCACCAAACCCTGTCATAAAGTTTTGAATTGGAGGGCCAATAAAGCTTCCCGTAATAAAGGCGGCTATAATCGTTGTAAGCGGAGTAAGGATAATATCTATACGGGTTTCCTTATAAACAATTTTTCCAGTCTCCGTCGCCAGGAGTGCGGTGACATAGCTTCCCGCGGGCCCTCCCAGCTCCGCACCAAAAGCACCTGCAAATAAAGCAGAAAACAATACCATAGGCGGGGCTTTTAACCCGTAAGCTACCGCAACCCCGATTGCACCACCCATAATTTTGTTTTCCATGGCAAAACCGCCCATTTCCATGAGCGCATTTGCCAGCCCCGGGGCAAAATGAATAAAAATTTGTTCCCCGGCCGTTTGAATAATCAACCCGATGATTAATGAAGAAAATAAACCTAACGCCATAAAACTAAGTGCCGTAATCACATATTCCCTAATGGACAGGGAAACCCCTTTTCTTTTCAAAAATGAAATCATGTCTTTTCTCCTCTCCTTCATGTGAAGTTATTCACATGAACTGAACGCTTTTTTGTTAAAGTGATTTTCTCCCCCCTATTATTACGTTAAACTCTTCACATATCAAGGTTTTTTTATGATTTTTTGCAGTAATATTTATGCTTACTTAGCGGATTGGAAAACTGTCGAAATTCGCATTAATTTGCTTTTAGTGATGATATCCCTTACAATTCAATTGAAAACGATTATCAATTAATTCATCTGTCTCAGGAGGAGAATTTCATGATAGAACTCAAAAAACAAACAGAATTGGCCAAATTGATCCGTGAGCGGCGGGCGGTTAAAAAGGGGTATAATAATAAAAAAGTAACGGAAGAAACCGTGCTGCAATTACTGAATGATGCTGTTTGGGCACCTACCCACGGATTAAGGCAGCCCTGGCGTTTTGTATTTATCGATTCCGAGCAAAAACCGGATTTTGCCAAAAAAGTGGCCGCCACCTATCCGGAGTATAAACAGAAAAATCGGGAGGACTATCTTAACGAGCCAAATGCCATACTTGTTGTCATTATGGAAGAACCGGAAATTCAAAAGGCTTGGGAGGAAAACTACGGAGCGACTGCTTCCATGATCCAGAATTTATGGCTGCTTGCCTGGGAACAGCAATTAGGCATGGTATGGAAGACAAATACGCATATTTATGATCCGAAAGTAAAAGAGATACTAGGTGTACTGGATAATGAAAAAATTGTCGGTTTTATTCATATGGGCTATTTTGATGAAGTCCCGGCTAAAAAAGAACGGATTCAGGTGAATGAAAAATTCTCCACGTATCATGCATAGTGAAACACCCTGCTCAAGGGACATGCCAATAAGCTGTAATAACCAGTCTTATGAGAAGCAGTTCCTTCAGGAGGGCATTACTCTCCGGCTGATTTCAGCAAAATTTCTTTTATATATTTTTCAACAGTACTGCGCCATTCATATGGTGCTTCCAAATGAACATCGTGGCCGGCTCGGGATATACATGCATACTTCCCATCGGGAATCACTTTTGCCATCTTTTTTAAAAGTTCCTGGGAAATGAAGCTTTTTTCCCCGCCGACAATTAAAGTCGGACAAGTAATTTTTCTCCAGTCATTCCAATAGTTTTGGGAAACGACATCATCCATGGAACGGATCATGTCCTTATTATTAAACGCCGGCCAGTATCCCTCTTCCAGTTTTTCTAGAGACGCTGCAAACGTGCGTGCATATAAGGTGTCTCCGCCAAGCCCAAATGATTTTGCTTAACACTGTTTCGGGCACCGGCAGAAAAGGAAAAATATGTGTTATTATTCCCCTCATAAATCTTCCTCTTGTTTCTGGAGGAAGATTTATAGTTTCAAAACTGAATATTATGGTTTAGCCCATATCAAATATAAGTATCCAGTGAAGTGCCTTGATCGCTTTTTCGCCGATATAGCTGCTCACTGAAGTACACTGGATAAATCTTTTAATTATCTCCCCCCTTCACTTTTAATCATTTTGCAATTCTTTCCTATCATATGCTGTATCGTCAGCAGTAACTTTTCTTTTCATCTGTCAGTATCCTGCTTAGCCTGGTACAATTTCTTTCCCGATGGATGTATTATCCCGTCTCGCAATGATAATAATAGACAATCCGGATAATGTTACAATCACCCCAAATATTAGCAGGATTGCAAACATTGGAATATAGCCGATGATCATCGATCCAAACAAAGTGCCCAATGGAACGGAAACAGTCAGAAGTACAGTGACCAGACCCATAACTCTGCCCATTTTCTGCTTGGGGATGATTGTCTGATACAGCGTAGTCAGCCCGACACTTGCAAAGCAAATGCCCATTCCAATTATAAATACTGCTGCTATTGTTACATAGTAATTCATGAAGGACCCAATTAAAACCAGTCCGGCCCCTTCCATGACCAGCCCTGCAATGGCGGTTTTATATCTATCCTTAAAAATATTGAACATAATTGTTAATGAACCAACCAAGGCGCCAATTGCAAGCGATTAATTCAACATTCCGAGTCCGCCCGAACCGACATTAAAAATACTGTCACTCATGATTGTAAAGTAAACGGATAGAGGCGCCAGGAAGAAGTTAATGATCATTCCTCCGGTAATAATAAGCATGAGCAGCCTTTTGTCCTCCAAAATGAATTGCAAACCCTCTTTTAATTCCTGTATAAATTTAACTTCAACTTGTTCCCTGTCACTTACAGGAGGCACCTTTAACCATATTTCCATTATTGCCGAAATTATAAAAGCAGTTCCGCCGACTATCAATAACATCCCATATTCGTTATTGAAGACCGCCAATAAAACGCCGGCAGCAGCCGGTCCGGTAATATTGCTTCCTTGTTGACTGAATTGATTTAACGAGTTCGCCCGAGTCAGATCTTTTTCTTCAATAAGAAGCGGTACACTGGCACTTGCTGCAGGGTTGAAAAATGCCGATACAGTGGACATGGAAATGACCAGGATATACAGCAGCAGCATGGACAGGTTTCCGGTGAACATTAATGCTGCAAGAGTTAGTATGAGGGCTCCATTGCAAAAGTCCATAATTACGATGATTTTCTTCTTGTCATATCGATCAGCCAGCACACCAGCGATGGGACCGAATAAGAGTGTCGGCAACGTGATGCAAACAACAGTCGCTCCAAGCGCCAGAGCTGACCCAGTTTCCTGAATCACAAACCACATGATTACCAAGTCTATAAAGCGGACGCCAAACCTTGAGACAGTTAACCCCGCCCACAACAGCATAAAGTCTTTGTTCGTAAAAATTGCTTTCATTTAAATTACCTCCTGGTATTTTAAATTTCCTTTTTCTTTCTTTTTTTTTAGGAGTTTCCCGGGCACCCTTCTGCTGACTGCACTTTTCCTTACCTGTTCCTTCCGGCCTTCTGCAATACTTTTAAACATTTCAGTATGATATTTAAACAAAAATTTCACCCTCTCTCTTCCTTCTGCTTTTTTGAATATAAAGCTTGAAAAGTCTTCGCCGTCCCGGATGATGCCAACGTCATGAATTATGAAATTAGTTGAACTTCATGTTAGATGTTTATCGAATATCGAAGTATAAGCCGAGGTGTTTTTGATGAAGTTAAATATGAAATAAGTCCAACCACTCGTTAAATAACCATCTAATGTAATGTCGGACCTGATTAATACGATCTTCCCCCTAATTTTGAATCAGGTGAGAAGATCAGTCATTTCTGCAAGTGCTTGTTTTAATTTATCCTTGTTCACTTCATAATAGATTTTGTTTTCATATTTTGATGTAGTTACAAGCCCAAGCCTAAACAAAATACTCATGTGATGCGAAATGGTCGGACTGGATAAATTAAGTCGCTGTGCCAGCTCATATCCATAATTTGGCGCCTTGTTAAGCTCACGAATAATATTAATCCGCTTGCTGTCCGACAGGGCACGGGCAAGTTCAATAACTTTTTCTTCCATATTTGCCCCATCCATTAAATCCTCTATTAATTGCATTCCGGCAATGGAAATAGCAATGTCTGTTTTGACATCATATGAAAAAATCGAGTGATTCCGGTGGTAATAAGACGGAAAAATGATAACAGTTTCAGGGAATTTCTCAGGTGAATCAGAGTCAAAACTGATAATTTCGCTTAACTGGTGAACAGACAACTTTTTGATTGTTTGAACACCCTTCATGTGCATATTTTCCAGCTCGGTTGCGTTTGGCTTATACAATTTTTCATAACAATACTGAATTAGATTTATAAATCGCTCCATCGTATCTTCCGGATCAAAGTAAAGAAAGAATAACTTGGATTTTTCATTCAGGGGCAATGTGCTGTCTTTTACATGATCATGCACTTTAGAAGGATCATCAATAATAGATTCATCGTCCAGCGTGTTTTGGCCAGTGTTAAAGAAGAGAGAAATCATTTTTTTGGCATCCAGTGATTTTAGTAATTCCAGGCTCTCTTCAATGTTGTCATATTTATCCATCTGATAGAACACCTGCGTCATCGCCAACCCAAAAAAGCTGTCCGGATGAAAAAAAACGTTTAATTTATCGACAATATGTTCCGGAAGCGCTTTTTGCTTTTCTGCAATCCACTCATTGATTTTTTCGTTTTCCTGCGTTTGGTACGTATCTTTTTCCTTATCCTTATAGTTTGCCAGACGAAGCATAAGAATGAACAATTCGTAAACAGGTGAACGATCAACATAAAAGTTTTTATGCAGTTTTTCCATTTGTTTTACCACATCCTAACTAATCATTTAATATTCATCTAATAGCAGTGCAAATATATTTATTAACAATAATCTAACATGAGGTTTGATGGATGTCAAACATAAATTTGATCAGTTTTTTCACGTATAAATAAGATTTATTAAATTTTGTTTGGCAGCCGTCGGCCAAAGTGTGTAAGCCTTCCAGAAATCAAAAAGCTGTTAAACCCCATTGATTATCTCAAGGTTTAACAGCAATATCTTTATATTTTTCTTTCACACACTGCTCTTTAAATCGTTATCATCCTGATGACGCTGAATAGCCAATTCAATGAGTTCATTAATCAAATCGGGATAGCTGATTCCGCTGATTTCCCAAAGTTTTGGGTACATGCTGATTTTCGTAAATCCCGGAAGTGTATTTACTTCATTTACGTAAATCTCCCCGCCCTTTGTCAGGAAAAAATCGACGCGTGCCAGCCCGCCGCACTCCAGCGTCTCGAAGGCCTTGACAGCAACTTCCTGCATCCGCTTCGTTTCTTCTTCCGTAAGATCAGCCGGAATCGCCAGTTCGGCACCTGTTTCATCAATATATTTTGATTCATAGGAATAAAACTCTGTTTTCGGCAGAATTTCACCCAGCAGGGAGGCTTTCGGATCGTCATTGCCAAGTACAGAGCATTCAATTTCACGGCCATCAATGCTTTCTTCAATAATTATTTTATGATCATACTCAAAGGCTGATTCAATGCCCTGCTTAAATTCACCTTCTGTATACACCTTGCTTACGCCTACGGATGAACCCTGATTTGCAGGTTTAATGAACAAGGGTGTACCCAAAAATTCCACTGCTTTTTCGTAATTAATCTCATTTTTTCTGTTTCTTTTAAAGACCAAACCTTTGGCAACGTTAATTCCGGCTGCACCTAGCAGCCTTTTTGCTATATCTTTGTCCATGCACACGGAAGAGCCAAGCACATTGGAACCTACATAAGGCAGATTCGCTGCCCTGAACATTCCCTGCAGACTCCCATCTTCACCCAGTGTCCCGTGAACTATCGGAAAAATAACATCCAGCTGCTCCAGGGGCACGGATTTGGACGCATGAATCAATTGATTGTTTTCATCCCCCGGAACGATGGCAACATGCTCATTTGATTTATTTAATTGAATCAGCTTTGGATTTTCAGCGTTTAATAAATAAGAGGATTGATCATTCAAATGCCATTTGCCTTCTTTGTCAATGCCAATTAACATGACTTCGTATTTATCTTTGTCTATGGCATCCACGATATTCTTGGCAGATTGAAGGGAAACCTCGTGTTCAGCAGACTTTCCGCCGAATACAACCCCGACCTTCTTCTTTGTCATTATGTCTCATCCTTTCAGAAAAAGCCTATATAATAAAAATAGCATAAAAAAGCTTGTTTGAAACAGAAATTTTTTTAGTACCCGGGGCTAAATATTTTTCCCGGCGAAATGATCCGGGAGTGCACTGGATGCTCGTCCCGCCGTAATGAGTTGGAACGCCTCGAAACTATATTTACTGTTGAATTTCCTGCTGGATGATTAAACACCTGCCTTAATCAGGCATTCCGATGCATTCTCCAAAACACGGGGATATATAATACGAAGGATAATGCAAGAAAGGCTCCAGTCACTGTCATTAATACAGCTGCTGTACTGCTGTTCATTTCGGGAAAAGCGATTAACAGGAAAGTAGCAACATAAAAAACTGCAGTGGAGACCTTTCCAAACCACATGGAACCATCAAGCCTTTTTCCTCTTCTTAATAGAACAAGCCCATTGATTCCCATAAATAGTTCTTTTACTACAAATAATACGATAAGAATCCAAACGTATTCATATTGAAAAAGAAGACAGACGATAATGGCCATTTGTGTCAGTTTATCTGCAATGGGATCGATAATTTTGCCGAGTTCTGTAATTTGATTGAATTTCCTTGCGATAAAACCATCAAGCAAGTCTGTTAACCCGGAAAATAAAATAATAAGTGCAGCAATGTAATAATCTCTTGGCTCAACAGCAGTTATGTAGAAATAAGCAAAAAGCGGGATTAATACAATCCTTATATACGATAAAATATTTGGGATAGTAAATATATCCTTTACTGCTACTCTCACAACAAATTCCTCCTGTCTAAAAGGCAAAATCTCTTTGTTACCATGCTCAGCTTACAAGAGCATGTTTTAGTGCAATTTGTTAATAAGGAGAGGTAATACGATGCCGGACAGCAAAAACATCAATTCTTTCATTTCGTCAATCAAATCAGTACGCCAAGTTTCAGATAGGTATATTGTAACCTTTTTGCATTCATTTACAAACTCATACGGTAAATCCGACAAATGACATATCTTTATGGCAGTGAGCGCAGTCCGGCCACCAGATATAAATTTTTTTATAAGAAAGGGGTTGACTTCTTTGAAAATTTCCTTTATTATAATCTCCAATACGAATAAAAGCGATGAAGAAGAGGAGTAATCTACCTGAACACTCCAAGAGAGCTGATGGCTGGTGAAAATCAGTGTGGGACAGTAGATGAATGGACTTCCGAGCTTCCAAACCGAACTTATAGAACAGTAGGCTTTGGCGATCAGGTCTCATCGTTATACGAGACGAATATTAAGCATTCCTGCTTGATATTGCTAAAGTGAGCTGTATTCAGCTAATAAAGGTGGCACCACGGTCCCTCGTCCTTTTTTAAGGCGGGGGCCTTTTTGTTTTACGGAAAAACTTAAATACTATAAATCGTTAAGTAAGAGAAGTAGGTTTATAACGTGCGTTTTAGAGAGCCGGTGGCGGTGGGATTCCGGTACGTAACCGTAAACTGAATGGACTTACAAGAGGTTTCCGGAAATCATAGTATGGAAACACGGAGCTCCGCCGTTATACGGATAGGATATCGAGCAAACGTAAGCATCCAGCCGGTTTGGTGACGGCAATATTTATGTCACAGGCAAGGAAGCTGCACAATAAACAGCTCCGTATCCGAATAGAGATGAAAAGAAAAAAACTTTTTTCTTTTCAAATGAGGTGGCAACGCGGTCAGGATCGTCCTCTATAAACACAATTATCAGGTGTTTATAGAGGACTTTTTTTTCCCCTTCTTTTTCAGGGGAAGACAAATATATTTTAAAAGGAGATGAACATATGCCGGTTTCAGGCAGAACGAGCACCCCATACAAAATTGAAAAGCAAAATGCCGACACGTTAACCCCGATTATTATTTTCAACCGGTTGACCGGAAAAAAAAGATTCCTGCTTGAAAGTACCGTCCATCACGATAAAAAAGGAAAATATTCTTTTATCGGCGCGGATCCTTACCAGGAAATAATGGGGAGCGGACAAAATACTGCTGCCATTCATCATGAAAAACAAACGAGAATAACCGTTAAACAGCACCCGCTCACCTATTTGGAAAAACAGCTGCCAAAAATCAACCTTGATCTTCCCCTCCCTTTTTATGGCGGGGCCATCGGTTACTTTGGCTATGACACGATCAGGAGCTATGAGGACATTGGCATAGACTTGCCGGATGACATAAACATGCCTGACATTCATTTTATGCTTTTTAAAAACATTGTCGTATTCGACCATAAAAAAGAAGAAATTTACCTGATAGCCGTAAACCCGGATGGTGAAGCAGATGATCTGCTGGAGAAACGTCTGGAACATTTAAACAGAAAGCTGAAAGAACCAAAAAGCGAACAGCCCATTAGGCAGGAAAAACTGCAATTTCAGCCAGAGGTTTCCAAAAGAAATTTTTTAAACAAAGTGCATCAGGCAAAAAAACATATTCAAAAGGGCGAGGTCCTGCAGGTTGTTTTATCACAACGCATGAAAGCGAATATGGATGGAGATCCTTTTTCATTTTATCGGATGCTCAGAAAGTCCAATCCCTCTCCATATATGTTTTATATTGATTTTGAATCCTACATTCTTCTCGGTTCTTCACCGGAGAGCCTGATTCAAACGAGAGGAAAAGAAATTATGACAAATCCTATTGCCGGCACAAGGCCGCGCGGCAAAAACCAAAGAGAGGACGACATCTTAACATGTGAGTTGCTGGCAGATAAAAAGGAAATTGCCGAACACGAAATGCTTATCGATTTAAGTTTAAAAGACTTTGAAAGCATCTGTAAGGCAGGAAGCATAGAGGTTCCAACCAGAATGGAAGTGGAAAAATACGAACATGTCATGCACATGGTTTCGGAAGTGAGAGGTTATTTAAAAGAAAATCATACAAGTTTTGATGCATTAATCTCCTGCCTCCCTGCCGGCACTGTGTCCGGAGCACCGAGGCTCAGGGCCATGCAGATCATTAATAATCTGGAAGAGAAAAAACGCGGGGTGTATGCAGGGGGGATCGGTTATATCAATTACAGCCATGACCTTAATGTCACCCTGGCCATCCGATCCCTTGTCATTAAAGATAACCATGCCTATTTACAGGCAGGCGCCGGGATTGTTTCCGATTCGGTGCCGGAAAAAGAATTTGAAGAGACGATGCATAAAGCAAGGTCCTTAATGGAAGTGAGTGAAAATATATCTTTAAATTAGTAATCCGGGCAGTATATTCTGGGTATCTCTGATTCATCCAAATGAATCACACAAGATTAGAAAGGAGTTTATCAATGAAAATTTATTTGGAAAAATTGATGGCACAGAAAAATTTGACAGTAGAGGAAATGAAACAGGCAGTCCTGCATTGTTTTAGTCCGGAAGCAAACGACGCAGAAATTGCTGCATTTTTAACAGCGCTGCAAATAAAAGGAGAAACGGCTGATGAATTAACCGGACTGGTTGAAGTAATCCGTTCCAAATCCGCATTTAATGCCAGCCCTCTTCCAAACATAATGGATAATTGCGGTACAGGCGGTGATCAATCCAACAGCTTTAACATCAGTACAACCGCTGCTTTTGTTATCGCAGGTGCCGGAATCCCTGTCGCCAAACACGGAAACAGAAGTATATCAAGCAGAGCCGGAAGTGCCGACGTGCTGGAGCATTTGGGTGTATCCCTTTCATTCAGCCGGGAGCATATGGAAGAAACACTCAGCAGCAATAATATATCTTTTCTGTTTGCACCTCATGTGCATCAAGGCCTGAAGCCTTTTACAAAGGTTAGAAAAAATTTGGGACTGCCAACTATTTTTAACGCAATTGGCCCATTAACAAATCCGTTTGACCTTGACACTCAGTTAATTGGTGTCTACCGGTATGACTTGCTTCCGCTGATGGCAGAGGCATTGAGGAAACTGAAAAGAAAACGGGCAATTGTACTGCACGGGGCCGGCGGATTGGATGAAGCATCACTTTCAGGCGAGAATCATTTGATTTTGCTTGATCAAGGAAGATTAACACCTTTTACTCTTCACCCGGAAGAAGTCGGGTTACCTGTATACACAAATGAACAGATTCGCGGCGGGAATGCCAAAGAGAATGCGGCTATTACAAAAAGTGTGCTGAAAGGTAAGCCGGGGCCATACCTGGATACCGTTCTTCTCAATGCAGGGATTGGTTTGTTTGCAGGCGGAACAGCGGAAAGCATTTCTTCGGGGGTTGACATGGCAAAAGAAAGTATTGCTTCCGGGCGTGCCATGGAGAAATTGGAAAACCTCATTCAATACAGCAGAAAAATTCCATCAGAGGTGATATGAATGTCCATTTTGCAAAGAATTTTGGTTCAAAAAGAGAAAGAAGCAGCCGAACTTCTCGGTCAAACGTTTCAACAGCAGCATAAAAGAGCAGCTACAACTTTCAAAAAAATTATTAGCCGATCCGATGATATGGGAATAATTGCAGAGATCAAGCGTGCTTCTCCATCGAAAGGGAATATTCAGCTTGATGTCAACCCTGCAGACCAGGCAAAGAAATATGAGGAGTACGGAGCATCGGCCATTTCCGTATTAACTGACCGTCATTTTTTTAGCGGTTCGATGGATGATTTGCGTGCAGTAAGAGAAGCTGTCGACTTACCGGTCCTATGCAAGGATTTTATAATTCATCCGATTCAAATAGACCGGGCGAAAGCTGCGGGGGCAGATATTATTTTGCTCATTGCAGCTGCATTGCCGGAAGAAAGACTTGAGTTACTGTATAACCACTGCCGGAAGTTGGATTTGGAAGTTTTGTGCGAGGTTCATAATGAAGCAGAAATGCGGACAGCGCTGAAACATGGTTTTGATATCATTGGTATCAATAATCGGGATCTCAACACATTTGAGGTAGATTTGAATACAACTAGCCGGCTTGCAGCACAGGCAACAAATCCGGATACCATCCTTGTCAGTGAGAGCGGCATAAAAAACAATACCGATATTCTCCATGTGAAAGATGCGGGTGCGGATGCTGTCCTTGTCGGGGAAACATTAATGGCAGCAGATAATTTGAATAAAACATTTCAAATGCTGACAGCAAAAAAACATGTGAAGGGAGTTTGATCAGCTTATGCTCGTCAAAATTTGCGGTATTACTTCCACAGAGATGGCAAAGAAGGCGGCTGAAGCCGGTGCAGATATGATTGGATTTGTATTTGCGCCAAGCAAACGCCAAATTACACTTAAAGAGGCAGCCATCATCACACGCGCCCTTCCTCCTTCCGTAAAAACTGTCGGAGTATTTGTAAATGAAAGCATTGCAAAAATGCAGGCAATCAGCGAGCTTACAGGATTGGATTATATCCAGCTGCATGGAGATGAAGCCCCTTCCGTCGCGAAAAAACTTCGTACCAAAGTGATTAAATCCTTTCCAGCAGATAGCCTGTGTTCAAAAATAAAGGAGACCCGGCATTATGATTTTATTCTCATCGACAGTCCTGCCGGGAAATACCGGGGAGGAAACGGCAGGACCTTTGATTGGAAGCTGGCCAAAAATGTACCAAAACAAAACGTTATACTGGCAGGGGGACTTACTCCTGAAAATGTGCAACAGGCCATTGACATCGTTCAGCCTGCCGGTGTGGATGTCTCCAGTGGTGTAGAGACAGACGGTGTGAAAGACCCGGAAAAAATAAGAAAATTTATTCAAAATGCCAAAGGAGGCAGTCCCATTGAAAAAATATACAATGCCTGATATAGAAGGGAAATTCGGCGTGTTTGGCGGGAGGTTTGTACCCGAAACTTTGATGCCTGCCCTGAAGGAATTGGAAACAGTATACGAAAATGCCATGAATGATCCTGATTTCATAAATGAATTCCATGATTACTTACGCCAATATGTCGGCAGAGAAACTCCGCTTTTTCATGCCGGAAACCTTACGGAAAAAATACAGGGAGCAAATATATACTTGAAACGGGAAGATTTGAATCATACCGGTGCCCATAAAATCAATAATACCCTTGGGCAAGCACTTCTTGCACGGAGGATGGGCAAGAAAAAAATCGTTGCGGAAACCGGTGCCGGCCAGCATGGTGTTGCTACGGCTACAGTTTGTGCCTTGCTTGGTCTTGAGTGCATTGTTTTCATGGGTGAGGCAGATATTCGAAGACAGAAACTGAATGTATTTCGCATGGAACTCCTCGGAGCAGAAGTGCGCAGTGTGAAAAACGGCAGCGGAACGCTCAAAGATGCGGTAAATGAAGCCCTCCGATATTGGGTAAGCAGCGTAAATGATACCCACTATATTCTCGGATCCGTCGTTGGCCCCCACCCCTTTCCCAAGATCGTACGGGACTTCCAGTCAGTGATTGGCCGGGAAACGAGGCGGCAGGCGCTGGAGCAAAACGGAACTCTCCCCGATGTGGTTGTTGCCTGTGTCGGAGGCGGCAGCAATGCCATGGGAATGTTTTATCCTTTTATTGAAGATGAAGACGTGAAATTATTTGGTGTAGAAGCAGGAGGAAAAGGCACTCATACTGAGGAACATGCCAATGCCCTGAATGGAAAAACAGGCGTGCTCCATGGAACGATGACGAAATTGCTCCAGGATGATCATGGACAAATTCAGGAAGCCTTTTCCATCTCCGCAGGGCTGGATTATCCGGGAGTGGGTCCCGAGCACAGCTATCTGCACGAAGCAAAGCGTGTCACTTACACTGCCATTACAGATGAAGAAGCTTTGGAAGCATTTCAGACTTTATCAAAAACGGAAGGGATCATCCCGGCTCTGGAAAGCTCCCATGCTGTTGCTTTTGCATTAAAACAGGCAGAAAAAATGAGTCCGGAAGAATCTATTGTCATTTGTCTTTCCGGCCGGGGTGATAAAGATGCGGAACAGGTCAAACATATATTGGAGGAATACGAACATGGGAATAGATAATTTAAATCGCACCTTCCAGAAGAAGCTTTCCAATAACGAAAAACTGTTTGTCCCATATATCATGGCAGGAGACGGCGGTTTGAATATTCTGGAAGAACGTATTGCATTTTTAGAGGATAGCAATGCCTCGGCCATTGAACTTGGCATTCCGTTTTCCGATCCGGTTGCCGATGGCCCTTCGATTCAGGAAGCTGGAATACGGGCGCTCCAGGAGGGCACGACACTTGAAAAAGTACTCAGCACATTAAAAAACAGCATAAAAAAAAGAAGCGTGCCGATTATACTCATGACCTATATTAATCCCGTTTTACAGTACGGACCGGAGAAATTTGCAGCGGATTGTGCAGCCTCAGGTGTGGACGGTGCCATTATACCCGATTTGCCGCTAGAGGAAGAGAAGCTCATCTCTATTCCTTTTAAAAGGCATTCCCTCGGACTGATCCGGCTGGCTGCCAGAACGAGTTCGAAGGATCGCCTGAGAAAGCTTGCTGCCATATCGGATGGGTTTTTATATGCCGTATCCGTGATGGGAACGACCGGCGCAAGAAGCATGCATGATAAGGAAGTAAAAGATTATTTGACTAAACTAAAAGAATTAAGCACTGCTCCTGTCTTGGCAGGTTTTGGCGTCTCCAACAGCGAGCAGGCACAACAGTTAGGTTCCTATTGTGATGGGGTAATCGTCGGCAGTAAGATTGTAGAGTTATTTCATGAAGGGAAAACCGGAGAGATTAAAAAGCTGATCGCAGAAAGCACCAAAAAACGGAATTCTGAATCTGTTTTAAAGTAACAGGAAAAAGGCACTGACAATTCGGAAGTCAGTGCCTTTTTTAGATCCGCTTCTTCCGCTTATTTCCCTCTTTTTCTCCGTGCTTCCTCATATTCCTCTTCACTTATTTCTCCCCTCTCCATTCTTTCTTTCATAATCACGAGCGAGTCCCTGGCCGAAGTCTCCGATTTTTTTCTTGTGAAACGAATGAGGATGATAATGAGCACGATCAGAACAATGATGGTGAGTACTATTCGTACAGAGTACGGTAAAGGCCACATATGAATACCTCCTTGTTGTTACCATTACCTTTTTCCGCTAAAATATAACCTTTGCTTTGGGACAGAGGGACAGGTTTACCGTCCCACTGGGACAGTAAACCTGTCCCTCTGTCCCATGTTCATTTTTTTGTCATCTGTTCTCCATAAATTATGGATACTTATTTCTTATAATTACTATTGTAATAGTAAAAACATACATTTATGGAGGGGATTTAAATGAAGAAATTTTTATTAACCGCTTTATTTATAGGATTGCTGATCACACTGGCTGCCTGTGGCGGAGATGATGACAATGCAAGTACAGAAGCAGAAGATACTGCTAATGAGACTGCGGAGCAAACGGAAGATACAGCCGTTTCCGGAGATACAGTGAATGAAATTAACCTTATATCAACAAACTTTTCATTTGGCGATGAAGATGCTTATACAGTAAAGGCAGGGGAAGAAGTTACAATCACGCATACGAATGAAGAAGGTCATCATGGTATTGCGATTGATGAATTTGATGTAAATATTGAAGGTGATGGCGAGGCAACTTTCATACCGGAAGAACCGGGCGAATACGAGATTTATTGTAATGTGTTTTGCGGTGAGGGCCATGATGATATGGTTGTAACACTGGTTGTAGTTTAATGCTTCACACAAAACCAGGCTTCAATTGATTGAAGCCTGGTTTTAAACAATTAACTGACCCATTGATATCCGACACCCCAAACTGTTTTAAAATGATGATCTATAGGAAAACCGGAGGCACGTATTTTATCCCTCATGTTTTTTACATGCGAGTCAATCGTTCTTCCTTCTGTACTGGAACGGTATCCCCAAAGCTTTTCAATCAACTGCTCTCTGGCAAAAACCTGATTAGGATGCTTCATCATGCATCCAATAATTCGAAACTCTTTCGGTGTTAATTTAATCTGATGATCATGATAAATTAATTTATGGCAATCTTCCTGCCAGCACAAACCATTCACTTCCACCGTGGGGGCTATATTCCTTCTGGAAATCCAAACATCAATCCGCATTGAAAGATCACTTTCGTTAATTGGATTAATTACAAAATCATCTGCACCTTCTTGAATTGCTTTCATAATTAGCTTCTTTTCATTGCATGCAGTCATAATGATTAATGGTACATCCTGAATCTGTTTTATCTCCCGGCAAAGACCCCAGCTGTTTTTCTCTAAAATATTAATATCCAGTATAACTGCAGCAGTGTGGTGTTTCTCTAGATACGATATTGCAGAAGTTATTTGCTGCTCCAGATGGTAAGTATAATCGTGATGCTGTAAATAAAAAGCCCAAATATCAAGAATAGGCTGTTTTTCATGAATTACTAAAATATGATCAGCCATTTTCAAAGCCTCCTGTTTTCCATATGAGGAAAGTTCACTTTAAAATTTCCCTGCAGCAGATAAAGCGTGGAAAAAGCTGCCCTAAGCTTAAAGAGCAGCTTTTTAAGCAACTACCGGGTATCCAAGCTTTTCGATGATCTCCTGTAATGCTTTTTCAGATACTTCCGTTTCATCGTATTTCACTTTTACTACACCCGAGTTAAATAAAACACTCGCTTCCTCTACCCCGGATTTCTTTTCCAGAGTCCGCTCCATTTTTATGATACAAGACGGACATGACAATGGTTCCAATTGAAATTCAGCAGACTGCATTGTCCATTCCTCCTTAGTTCTATTGTATCTCCAGTATAAATTATTTTCTGAAAGAATAATTTGACATGGGTCAAATTTTCATAAGTTTATGTTTAATTTTCTGCGGGAAGCTTCATTATAAATATAAAATTGGAGGGATAAGTCATGGCACATCAAAAATATGCAGATACAATACACGTGCTGCATAAATGTATGGAAGCATGTAACCATTGTTATGATGCTTGTTTAAAGGAGGACGAAATCGATATGATGCGGGATTGCATTCGACTTGACCGGGAATGTGCAGATATGTGCGGATTTCTGGAACAGGCCTTAATCCGGGATACACCTTTTGCCGCCCAATTGGCTAAAGTTTGTGCAGATATTTGTGAAGCTTGCGGTATGGAATGCCGGAAACATGATCATGACCATTGCCAGCAATGTGCCGACGCTTGCTTTCGCTGTATGGAAGCGTGCAGGGAATTGGCGGCTTAATCATTAAAGTATACACATGTATTGCCCCTTGCCTTGGTCTAAAGGCAAAGGGGCCGGGATATATACCGATCTTTACATGGAGAAAATCCTTTAACAAACGACTTACCAGCCCCGGTAATATACGGAGATTCCCGGAACCAAGCTGAAATGCTCGTCCCACCGTAAAAACCTGCGTGAAGAAAGGATCTCACTGGTGCACCACAAACGTGAGGAGACTCATCAGCCGGCTGCAGCAAAGAAGATACCGGGAAAAGAGCGAAAGGAGTTTGAGCGGATCTTCCGCTTGTCCCAATGATGACCATGAGGGATATTCCCGGTCTACTCTTGATTTTTTTGGACTGACTGCCAGACCCTAAACTATGTCCCGGCACCTTTTCCTTCGTTTAAAGCAAATTTTTTAGTCCGATTTCCAACCAAGTGTTTGTCATGATGATTTTTGCCCTTTCCCCAGCGGATACTCCCACACCTTTACTGCTAAACAAAGGATGACTCCTCCTGACAAATGGTTATCCATTATATTTGCCTTACCTCTAATATATATGTGTCATATCATAGTATATCTATCCCATTTTATATGTAGATTCTTTGCCCGCAGCATCATAGACAAAAACATAGTCAAATATTCGCTTTCAGCCATAATATGTAACTATATTAGGAGAAGGAAGGAGAAATTGACATGAATGATTCATCTAAACAACCATTCGTCCCCGAAAAGGTAGTTCAATTGATGGTGGATAGTATATTTAAGAAAAACGGCATTAAACCAGAAGAAATGAAAAGAAATATAAGTGATGAACAAAAGCAAATGCTTAGGGAAATGGTTAACGACTTAAGGAAACAAGTAGACCAATTCAATAAAGGTAATAACGATATTACTAAATCAAGTGACTAGCATCTATTAAAGAAAACACCTATTAATAGGTGTTTTTTTTATTTTCTCCTAATCTAGTGCATGTGTACAATCTTACTGGCCGAATAAACAATAGTATATTCTATAACTAAAGAAAGGAGTGTTCATATGACGTCATATAGACGCTATGATACTGCTCGTCCTGGCAGCAAAAAAAGTAGACAGTTTTTCATTCAGGGCAAGCAGAAATCCGAGGAGCATTGTTGCAAACCAGCGCCCGAGTTTGACACTAAACATTGCCATAAATGCCATAAATGCGATAAGTGCTGTAAATGCACTGAACAAAGTAAAGATAAAAGTAAAGAACACAGCCATAAATCCCCATTTGATTACTACTTCAACGGCAATCCAGATGCTACAGTACTCCAAGATGGCGATCAGGTCTCATCTTTGGATCAGGAATCAACCGAATTAATTTGGGTGAAAGAATCCTGCAATATCGAGGTTAATACGACGGATACGCAAGCTGCCGTTTCCCTTCAAGCCGGTTTGGAATTAGCAATTGCCCTGGTTATTAACATTGCCATAGCAAGCAGCGAGCAGGCTGATGGTGTATCACAAGAACTCTTGCAGCACGTAAACACAGCGCAAAGAAATAAACAAAAAATATTTATCTATAATACAAAAGATGCTAGAGTGACCACCACTGACACGGACCTGGCAATCAATATTCAAGCATTGCTGCAAGTGTTAATAGCATTGGTTGTCATGATTGATATTTTATAAAAAAATTGAAAAGAGGTGTATAGTATGTCAAAAACAAAATGGCGTGCGCTCGATCATTGTGATGATACCGGACAAAACGATGAGACAGTGCTTCAGGAAGGCCAACAGTCTATAACTACGCAGCAAGACTCATTTGAATGGATTATCATTAAAGATTCAGAAGATATTAATGTTACAACTACCGATACGCAGGCAGCAGTTTCATTAGAGCTTGGGATTCAGGTGGCAATTGGGGTCGTTCTAAGCATTGCTATAGGGAGCTCAACTCAGGCTGATCAGGTAGTTCAGGACCTCAAGCAAGTTACAAGAAATAGACAGAGCAATCGCCAGAAAACGATTGTAGAGCAATCTAAAGACGTTGATATCGTTACTAGAGATACGGATATAGCTATTAACCTTCAATTATTAATCCAAATTCTTGTTGCCATCGTTATCAGCCTCGATATCCTCTAAAAATAAGTTTAATGTAAATCAAGGAAAGTGAGCGGGGAATAAGTGAGTGTATAGGTACTTTCTCCGTTCCCCAGCTTTTTATCGGGTTCAATAAGAATTCTTCAGCTCTCTTTTGATTATAGTGGAGAAGCTGGAATCAATTTAAATAGAAAGGAATGAATTATTTTGTCACCATTAACAGACCGTCAGAGAAGCTTACTGACATTAGCCAATCAGTTGTCTCAAAACTTGATTAATAATACTGGTAATAATAGTGACAGTAATAGTGGTATAAACACGGATGTTTCCGTTGATTTACCGGGCTTGGATCTTGATGTAGATTTAAATTTGGGAAGAAGAAGACCAGATCCGGCTCCGCCTGCTCCCCCTGCCCGTCCTACTACAATGAGAGAAGTATTACTATCTTTAGTTAATGAACGGGTTCAAGTGACCACTCCCATGGATGTCATAACCGGAACATTGATCGCAGTAAGAAATGACTATATCGTAGTTATTGAAAATTCCGGAGCTCAAGTTTTGATCCGAATTGATAAAATCGAACTAGTAAGTGAATTGTAAAGGAGGGATATGTGTGTTTGAAAATACTTTTGCTGCCGAGTTGGCAACACGTATTGGAACAACTGTAGAAGTATTTACCGATAACGGTATGACAGATGGAATTCTCTCCAATGTTACCCCGGATTTGGTTCTGGTTATTGAAGTGACCACCGGGTATGAAAATGAAAAAGTATATGTATCCGTAGATGCGATTAATTATGCCCGTTTTCCAGCTGCAGCAGTATAAATAAATAGCAAGGAGAGAAATTAACGCAGTTTTTAAATACCCTGACAAAAAGTCAGGGTATTTATTTTCGGAATAAGATATTAAGGTGTATCCCAAACGCTTAAGCAAGATTCCATTCTTCTCCTTTAATAATTCATACTGTTATTTCTAAAATTAATTCTTCCCCCGGCCAACTCCCTATTCAGCAATTTTTATTCAATATATCCATTCTTTTTCAAATAAGTCATAATCGTCTTGACCGATTCCTCCATGCTCTGTTTATCCGTATTCACTATAATTTCGGGGACTTCCGGTACTTCATATGGTGCGTCAATCCCCGTAAAGTCTTTAATCTCACCTTTACGGGCTTTCCTGTATAACCCTTTCGGATCACGTAATTCACATGTTTCTATACTCGCATCTACAAAAACTTCAATGAATTCCCCTTCTCCCAGCAAATTACGTACTCCATCACGATCTTCGCGATACGGTGAAATAAAAGCAGTTAGTGTCATTAATCCGGCTTCCACCATCAGTTTTGATACCTCCCCGATGCGGCGAATATTTTCTTTACGGTCTTCCGGACTGAAACCAAGATTTTTATTTAAGCCATGGCGGATATTATCTCCATCCAAACGGAACGCTCGGATACCTGCGTTATGCAGTTTTTTTTCCAGTTCAACCGATATAGTTGATTTGCCTGACCCGGACAAACCCGTAAACCATAACACTGCACTTTTATGCTTATTCAGCTGCCTGCGGTGCTCTTTTGTTACTTCCGAATGATGCCATTCAATATTTTCCGATTTTGCCATAAACGTTACCTCCTAAAACCATATATAATAAATAATAAGAACAGAAGTCACCATTACTAATGAACTTAACGGAAACCCCACCTTAACGTAATCCTTGAACTTGTAGCCTCCGGGACCGTATACAATCAGATTTGTCTGGTAACCAATTGGAGTAATAAAGCTTGCCGAAGCAGCTATTGCAATGAGTACAGCTACACCCTGCGGATCAACAGCGAGTGTAAGTGCCATTTCAATTCCGATGGGAAGCATCATCACAGCTGCAGCACTATTAGTGATAATTTCTGTAAATACGTTTGTCAAAACATAAATCATAAATAATACGGCCAATAGACCCAGTGATTCCCCAAAACCTAACAGGCTGTTTGCGATCCATTCCGCCAGACCTGTTTTCCTCATGGCAGTACCAATCCCAAACGAACTGGAAATCAATAATAAAACATTGAAATGAATATATTTCTTCGCTTCCTGAGGTGTGATAATCTTTGCAGCCAAAAACACCAATACTGCGAGCGCCATCGCTGTAAACATACTAAGCCATCCGATTGTTACCGTCATAATCCCTGCAATCAGCATAATAATGGAAAACCAGCCTTTCTTCCTGCTCTGATTCAGGAAAGCAGGAGTATCCAGCGGTGACACTACAAAAAAATCATTCGAATGCTGATATTTCTCAACAAAGTCAGTACCTGCCAAAAGCAATAAGGAATCTCCCGGCTTTAAAACTATATCGCCAATCTTGCTCTTGATCCGCTCATTATTGCGATTTACCGCAATAATACCTGCATCGTAGCGTGATCGAAACTGCAGTTTTTTGATGGATTTGGATAAAAGTGATGATTGGCTGGACACTATGGCATCTACCAGCTTTATTGATCCATCTTTAAGGTCATCAAGGGTAATCGTTGTACCTGTTTCCAGTTCCAGACCTTTCATCTTTTGCAATTCAGCAATAGTTGAAATCATTCCGGTGAAGATCAGCCGGTCACCACACTGAATAAGCGATGTTGATCCGACCGGTGATATCCTCTCCTCCCCGCGGATAATCTCGATAAGATAAAGCCCTTTCAACTCGCGCAGACCGGCCTGCTTAACAGTCATGTTAAGAAACCTGAAATCTTTTGTCACATGCATCTCTGCAATATACTCTTTGTAATTTTCTTTCACTTGCTTGCCAAATCCTTGATTATCCGGAAGCAATTTATATCCGATGGTAAATAAATAAATGAGCCCTGCCACCGCAACAGGAATACCGACGGCAGCTAATGTAAATATTGAAAATCCCTCCATTCCAAAATCGAGCAACAACCCATGAACGACAAGGTTTGTAGATGTCCCCATCAATGTGATCATTCCGCCCAAAATAGTTGCATATGACAATGGAATTAAAAACTTTGATGGAGCAATGCCTCGTTCCTCACACCATTTTTTAATTATAGGGGTAAATGTCACAACAATTGGTGTATTGTTCAGAAAGGCAGAAAATGCAGAAGTAGGTACAAAAAATCGAAGCATGGAACCGATAAGCGTTCGGCTGTTTTTAAGCCATTTTTCCATCAATTGTTGAATTAAACCGCTCTTTTGTACAGCTCCTGCCACGATAAACAATAATGCTATCGTCAGCATTCCTTCATTGGAAAAACCGCTTAATGCCTCATCCACTGTTAAAATGCCGGATAGCAGCAAAATTATCAATACTGTAAAAATGACCATGTCCGGCCGGGCCACTTCGAAAATCAGCACGGCAAACATGGTCAGCAGTAAAATGAGAAGAAATACCATATCAAACGACATTGGATCCAAATCTCCTTTTTGTGTTTGTTTAAAATCCACATACTTCGCCTATCAGGAGGATATTTTAAAGTTTGCAGTAGATTTGAACAGAGGAGGCCGAAAGATTTTGTAACTTTACCATGGAGGATATAATCTTTATCTTAACTCCTGGACTTAATGCAGGGTCTTACTAGACAAGCTATTAAGATAGAGTTTTTTTCACTTAATGGAGGATAGTATAGATGAAAATAAGCTCGTTTTCCTCATAGATAATACCGCGGAAATTTTAAACGTTAAAATAAAACAGAGGACTCATTATTCGCTTCCCTGCATTCCCTTAATCAGCACATCTGCAACTTCCGGACGTGAAAACTCTTTTGGCGGACGTTGGCCGTTTCGGAGCAGTTCACGCACTTTTGTACCGCTTAAGTGAATGTGATTTTTCTTGTCATGCGGACATGTCTTCGAAGATGCCATATTTCCGCATACTATGCAGTAAAACGCATGTTCAAATTTGAATATTTGAATACCAAGTTCTTTTTCATATTCTGCTATTAGTTCCTGGGCTTGATAGGTGCCGTAATAATCTCCAACACCAGCATGATCCCGACCAACAATAAAATGAGTGCACCCATAATTTTTTCGGACAATGGCATGCAAAATCGCTTCTTTCGGTCCGGCATAGCGCATTGCAGCCGGGTAGATGGCAAGGCGAACACGATCTTTCACATAATAGTTTTCCAGGATGGCTTCATAGCTTTTCATGCGGACCGACGCGGGAATATCATCCGATTTTGTTTCACCGACAAGCGGATTCAGAAGTAATCCATCTACTGCTTCAAGGGCTGTCTTTTGAATATGCTCATGCGCCCGGTGAACTGGGTTTCGTGTCTGAAAGCCGACAATTGTTTTCCATCCAAGGTTATGAAACATCCGTCTTGTTTCCACTGGATCCATGTAATATGGTGCAAACTCGCTGTGATCCGGACGATGAAGCATCGTTATTGTTCCGCCAAGATAGACATTTCCTTTTTCATAGACTTTCTTCACCCCGGGATGTGCCGCATCAGTGGTGCCATATATTTTTTTTGCTTCCTTCTCCTGATCGTAGGTATACTTATCTTCCAGTCCGATGGTTCCATAAATGATGCCATCACTTCCTTTTAAGGCAATGCTTTCCCCAATATGCAGCTTTTCAGCCTTTTTTTCTGTTACCGGCAGTGTAATCGGAATGCTCCATATTGTACCATTTGCAAGACGTGTATTCTCTACCACATTCTCATAATCAGCCTGCACCATAAATCCTTTCAGCGGACTGAAACCGCCTGTTCCAATCAATTCCAGATCAGAAATAACCCAGGAATCTACCGTTATCGATGGAAGTTTTTCCGCGTCCCGGAGCACTTCATTTCTTTTTTGCCCGGTTAATTCGCGGTTTATTAATTTTCCTCCGTGCGGTTGATTGACCATTTGGAAGCCCCCTTGTGCTTACATTTCCCCTACTTCATCCATAGGTTTTTGAAATTTAACTATTAATTTACTTTATTTAGGAATGAGTTACATATATCAGTTATTAATAAAACTACTGATACACTATCATATTGTTTAAATAATAAGTTGGAACCACGCATACCTAATTCGGCTTTCATGACAGTGGAAAAGGCATTTTGCTTACTAATGCTATTTTTCTATCACACTTGAACTGAATTATTCCTTCTTCTCAATATCTCGCGATGAGGCGTAAATCTGCCATTGGTTTATATCCTCTTTTATATAGAGTTACAGCCGTATATTTTTTTGTGAACATCTCTTCACATTTCACATATTATGCAGAAGGGTCATTTATAGCATTAAACGATTGACCGGACTAATTTCAAAAACTATAAACTAAACGGGGGAAATTGTTATGATCAATGTACTAGTTACCGGTGCAGGCGGATTTATCGGTAAAAATCTGATTAATAGGCTGCACAGAGAGGAAGGAGTTTCCATTAAAGAATATCATCGCGGTGATGACTTAACGCAGCTTTATCAATATCTAAATGAATCAGATGTCATCTATCATCTGGCGGGAGTAAACAGGCCACAACAAAATGCGGAATTTGCAAGGGTCAATACTGGTCTTACTGAACTGATTGTTAACTATTTAATAGAAAAGAAAAAAAACCCGAAAATTATTTTTTCCTCTTCTTCCAAAGCAGCACTTCATACACCTTATGGATTAAGTAAAAAAGCTGCCGAGGAAGTGTTAAAAAATTACAGTGATAAGACAGGTGCAGATGTTTATATATATCGGCTGCCGGGCGTCTTCGGCAAGTGGGCCAGACCACATTATAACTCCGTTGTTGCTACCTTTTGCCACGAAATTTCCCATGATAAAGAAATTGAAATCCATGATGCAGAAAAAGTATTGGAGCTTGCATATATTGACGATGTTACAGAAAATTTTATAGGTTGTCTTGCTAAGGAAAAAACAGAAGAGAAATTTTATCACCATATTGATCAAACTTTTTATACAACGATAAGTGAATTGGCTCACAAGCTATACGAAATTAAGAACAGCCGAAAATCATTAATTATTCCTGACCTGTCTGATAAATTTACAAAATACTTGTATTCCACCTATCTGTCTTATTTGGATGAGAATAATTTCTCTTATACGTTGCCGGTACACCAGGATAAAAGAGGCAGTCTGGTTGAATTAATTAAGTCACAGCAGGCAGGCCAAGTATTTATGTCGACCTCACGAAAGGGGATCATAAGGGGAAACCATTACCATCATACAAAAGTAGAAAAGTTTTGTGTTATAAAAGGAGATGCAGCCATTAAATTAAGAAAGATTGATTCCGAAGAAGTGATCACATATACGGTATCTGGCCAAAACATTGAAATGGTAGACATCCCCCCCGGGTACACCCATTCGATTGAAAATATATCTGACGGGGAGATGGTTGTATTGTTTTGGGCCAATGAAATTTTTGATCCGGATAACCCGGATACCTTTTTCATGAACGTCCAACAAAATGACACTGAGGAAAAGGATGGGAAATAGCCTTACTAGATTAAAATATACATTTAAAAGAGACATTCTTTTCAGCAGCCTATCCCAAACCAAATAACTTTCCTTATCTTTAACGCAAAAGCAGGCGGAATGCATGCTAAAATAAAGGGGTATTGCCAATAAACAATACCTCTTTAGGCATTACTTTGAATAACCTATTCCTTCATCGCATCAATTTCATTTATTAACTTCTCTTTTGCATACTTGTATAATTCTAAATCCAGGGTGTTATTTTGTATTATATTGGAGAAGTAGTTTGCGGGTATTTCTTTTTTAAAAGGCCGGTTTTTGTTGACATTTTCTTTGTGATATTCAATGTTATTCCACCCCAATCGATGTTTCATCAAAGAGAGAGAATCGTCAAACATTTCAGCTATTCCAACAACAGAGAAATGCTTATTAATTGTCTCCTTAGCCTGAGCCAGATCGGGGGAAGATCCTCCGCAAAAATATCTGGTTTGCAGATTACTAAAATCATATTCTTTAGAATTAATGAATTCAGTGAAACTCTTTTTATTTACCTCGTTGTGATATGGGTGTAATTCTGTTTCCTTAATATAAAAATATAAAGAAATAACTTGTTCAACGGGATTACGCATCATAGTTATATAAGTACAAGGTTTTGAAAATTGATGGTGTATGCCAAAGTAAAAATGTCCCATGAGAGAATTGGATTTTTCAATATCTTTCACATTCATGTCTGTATTTCCGGTAAGCACTACATTTCTATTGTATTGCTTTTGAATAATTGAGCTTAATGTAGTTCCACCGGTTTTAGGGATATGCATAAATATTAACAAATTATCCATAATATTCAACTTGTTAACCTCCAATTGTTTAAACTATTATTTACATTATTTAGCTGTAAATTAAAAAGGAAGTACTATTTATTTATAGATATGCATTCGGAGAGAAAATGTCAGAGACAAATTGCTCAGCAATATTATTGTCTACTTAGGGACGCTTTGAAATTTTAGTTAAAAACCCGTAATTGAAATCTTTCATTTATAACTAGGTTTGCGCCGTTTCTAAAGCGCATTGCCCGAATATACTTATTTTATAGTATGTATATATAGGGAGCGATGTAAATGGAACCAGACGTAGGGATTGTTATGCCTGTCTATAGACAGGACAGCAGCATATTTAAAGAGGCAATAGAATCAATCATTAATCAAAAGTATCCCTATTTTCATTTGGTGATCGTCATTGATGGAATGACACCTAATGTAGATAGCATTGCAGCAGAATATGCCTCAAAAGATTCTAGAATAACAGTAATTCAAAGAGAAGAAAACAGAGGAACCGATGTTGCCCTTAATATTGGATTTGACTTTTTGCTGAAAAAAACAAACATCCATTACTTGACGTGGGTATCAAGCGACAATATTTATTATCCTGAATTTGCAGGGGTATTGAGAGAACGATTGGAAAATTCGCCTCCACAAGTAGGTTTGGCATACAGCAGCTTTGATTTATTAAATGACGGCGGGATACAGCATAAAGCAACAAACTCATGGAATAAACGCCTGAACCAGCCAAAAGAAAAATTAATAAATGAGTATTTTATTGGTTATGCATTCATGTATAAGAAAGTTTTCGCACAAAAAATAGACGGTTATCGATTTATGCCAGTGGAGGATTATGATTATTTTTTACGTTTAACCGAACATTGCGACATCACATTCATACCGAAAAAGCTTATGGCCTTCAGACTTAATTCACCTTACAGTAACTCGTTGCAGATGAAAAATTCCTTTGAAAAAAATAAAAGAAGAAATAAGCGATTGCGGCTCATATTAAAGGAAGCCCGTAAACGCAGGGCTAAGATCCGTTTATATGAAAAGTCTATTAAAAAACGTTCCCTCTCCGGTCCGACGATTGCAAATAACCGGATTATATTATATATCCCGTTTAATAATCTTAATGTCCAGCAGACATTACCCAAAGAGGTTGAATCGGATCAACCCGAAGAAAATGCTCACCTTACAGAAGAATGGATCAATAAAAGGGTTGCTATTTTCATGGATTTCACTCTAAAAAGTCTCACTAACCAATCCAACCAAAACTTTCTTGCATTTGTTGTGTACCACGACAGCTCCAGACAATTTATTGAAAAGGCATTGAAAAACTTCCCCGATCTCCCTTTTAATATTAGGTTTGTTTCCAGCAGTGAATATGAAGAAGCAGTGATAAAAACACTGGACGGCTATAAATTTTTCTATGAACTCCATCTCCACAGCGATGATGCATATCATAGAAACTTTATAGAACAGCTTTATCAGTATAAACCTGCTCCTCAAACGAAAGTTTTAATTTGTCAAAATGGCTATATTTATAATTCCCTTACAGAAGAACTTGGAGAGTATTATAATTTTTCAAGTTCATTTAATTGTTTAATCTATAAAGTAACAGATTATTTAAAGGGGGTAAGACATGATATTTTCCAACCGTCAGAAACCGGAATATGGACCGGAGCCATAAGGCTTCCACATGAAATTATTAAAAACCGGGTTTATATTAATCATGCGCACAAATCTAATTCAGCTTTCTTCTTCGAGGATGAAAAAAAACATATTTGGAGAAATAAAAAAGGAGAACCACTAAATTTAATCGGAAGAACAATTACCGATAACGAGGAAAAACAAAGGATTTTGCGGGAGTTTCTGGGACCGGATTATTAGATACACTCTAAAACATTAGCACTGCCTGCAGAAATGGAAATTTACAATTACAATTCACGAAATCAATAGATTATAAGAGCCGGTACCAGAGAAACATCCAGACCCAAATTATGTTTGTTTCATACATGTCAGGACAAACACAATTGAAAAACTGTTAAGTACACTTTTGGGTTATACTGCAGAATTTAAAATTCTATATGAGAAGCGATGACTGTATAAATGAAAACCCGGGGATTGAGCAAATAAATTAATACGAAATAAACGGCTTGCCGGGGATATGAAATACCTCTATCCAAAAAATCCAGAAATGTAATGTAACGAGGTGTAACTTCTTATGCAAAAGAGAAAAGTAATGACTATTGTCGGGACGCGACCCGAAATTTTGCGTTTATCTTCTGTGATAAAGGCATTTGATAAGTATTTTGATCATATTCTGGTTCATACAGGACAAAATTGGGATTACCATCTTAATAAAATTTTTTTTGAGGAAATGGAAATCAGAGAACCTGATTATTTCTTGAATGTCGTTGGCAGCCATCTGGGTGATACTATCGGGAATATTATCTCCAAAACTTATGAGGTTTTGGAAAAAGAAAAACCAGATTCCTTATTAATATTAGGTGATACCAACAGCACATTATCTGCCATTTCTGCCAAACGATTAAAGATTCCTATCTTTCATATGGAAGCTGGAAATCGCTGCTTTGACCAGAATGTCCCAGAGGAAATAAACAGGAAAATTGTTGATCACACCAGTGATATCAATCTGCCTTATACAGAGCACAGCCGCCGTTATTTATTAAGTGAAGGAATTCCAAAAGAATATATATTTGTTACTGGTTCGCCAATGACTGAGGTGCTTGCTACCTATATGGAAAAGATTAAGAAAAGTGATGTTCTCGAAAGGTTAGAACTGGATAAGAAAAAATATATATTAGTGAGCGCACACCGTGAAGAAAATATTGATGACCCCAATCATTTTGCCAGTCTTACAGAATCCTTAAATACAGTGGCAAAAACGTATAATATGCCGGTTGTTTACTCCACCCATCCAAGAAGTTTAAAGAAAATCCAAGAACGGAATGTAACTTTTCATCCATTAGTTCAATCTCTAAAGCCTTTTGGTTTCTTTGATTATAATAAACTCCAGCAAAATGCATTTTGTGTTCTTTCAGACAGCGGCACACTAAGTGAAGAATCTTCCATTCTTAATTTTCCGGCTGTATTGATAAGAACAAGTACCGAACGTCCGGAAGTTCTTGATAAAGGTTCTATCGTTATCGGCGGCATTACCCCAAAAGAGGTTTTACAAGCTATAGAACTAGCTACTGAATTAGACAGCGGGGACAATGTGAAGCCACTTGACTATAATGACAAAAACGTATCGTTAAAAGTGGTTAAAATAATTGAAAGCTACACTAAAATAGTAAATAGAAATGTTTGGAAAAAGTGAACAGTAATGAGCAGACGTTCTATTCGCTTATTAAGAAATTGCTTCCTTACTCTCATTTAAAATCGCCGGAAAAAGAAGTTTGCAAAAAATGACGGAATGGTTCTAAATCAAAAATGTTTTCTCCCGTTCCAGCATTCAATGAATAAAATGTTCTTTGCTTTCGATTCTGTTCGTTCATATTCTAAGTAGTATTTTAACCCAATAAAAAGATAGGTGATTAAAATGTTAATCTTTGTGCATATACCCAAAACAGCAGGCGGCTCATTAATTTCCATTATAAGCAGCCAGTACGATTCACATGAAATATTCAGGATGGGCTTTCCGGAACAAAACACAGCAGCTAAAATAAACCATAACATAAAATGTGTGTTAGGCCACACATTTTATGGTCAGCACGAAGAGTTGGCCCCTCATATTTATGTTACCATGCTGAGAGATCCAGTTGAACGTGTAATCTCACATTATTATTACGCTAAAGATATTTTAAAGAGTGAAAAAGTAGAAAGATACAGCTTAGAGGAATTTGCACAATCAGGGTGGTATGCTAATATGCAAACACGCTATATCACTGGAGGAAAACCTGAATTAGAAAAGGCAATTAATCATTTAAAAACTTTTGGTTTTTTTGGTATCACAGAGATGTTTGCAGAATCTGTATTTTTAATGAAAAAGACTTTGGGGTGGGAAGATATCCACTACTCAGCAGTTAATGTAAACACCGGCAGGCCAAAAAAGGAGACGATACCGAAGGAAACTGTGGAAATAATAAAAAAGGCAAATCACCTTGATATACAATTATATCAATGGGCCAAAAAAGATTTTGAAGATCGTTTAAGTGCGTTAGATAACAAGTTAAGAAACGAGCTTGAAGATTGGATGAAATCCCTTAATTTATAATACGGGGACTCCGGGTTTAGGGTGGTTCCAATTAAAATAATTTTATCGATTGTTTCACCCGGAAAAATACCCTTCTAAATAATATGTTCCCAGCCCCAGTACCAGCGACTGATCCAGTTGCTGGTAAATTATTATTCCAACCTTTGCTTTCATTCATGTCTGCAAAAACGTGAAAACCCGTGGTGAATTAGGGGCCTAAATCTGAACTGGCGAGTAAGCCCTACCGCGATATACCTTTCTCTCCAATAATATAATTGTAGAATATGGATACTATACAACCGTAACTTTTAGTAGAATGATAAACGACATAACCAAAATCCGAAATGCTTCGCTTGAGCCTTTTAATATACATAAGAAGGAATAAATCACTTATGTGTAACTTCGTCTAATAGCATTAAAAAAATCCCCTGCTACTATTTTAGTGACAGGGGATTTTCCTCATTTATCGTTTACGGGATGTTGATTCGATAACATTTGCTTTCATCAGAATTTGTTCAATTTCGGCATTGGACATTAATTCATCGTTGGATTGATATTTACTAAAGGTGACTCTTGGCAAATTTTCGTATCTTTTCTTCACAAATGCTGAAGCATCTTCAGGTAAAATGACATAGTAGTTTTCATCAAATTTATAGGTGTTCCGGGATTCTGCATGGGATACCAACACCTCGTGAAGTTTCTCCCCCGGACGTACTCCAATCTCATTTATTACAATATCTTTTGTGGCAAAATGTTTTTCAAGAACCTCAATCAGATCAACAATGCTGCAGGCTTTCATTTTCATGACAAACGTTTCCCCGCCAATCGCCTGTTCGGATGCGTGTATCAATAAATCAATAGCTTGGGAAACCGTCAGGAAGAAGCGTGTCATACCCCTGGAAGTTAACGGAACCGCATGATGAGTTGCAATCTGTTCCTTAAAAAAAGGGATCACACTGCCATTTGTCCCAATAACATTGCCGCCGCGAATACAAGTAAAACGTGTATGATTGCTCAATTGATTAGCCTGGGTAATTAATTTTTCACCAATTGCTTTTGTTAGTCCATAAAAATTGATTGGCTCAACAGCCTTATCAGTAGAAACATCAATGACTTTTTTAACCTTTTGATTTAAACTTGCTTTGATAATATTCTCGGTACCATTTACATTGGTTTTTAGAGCTTCAGAGGGCTGGTCTTCACATATTGGCACATGTTTAAGTGCCGATAGATGGAATATATAATCTACATCTTTTGCTGCTTCATTTACTGCTTCAAAATCTCTCACGTCACCAATTACAAATTTTAAGATTGGATTATCTGAAAAAGCCCTTTTCATTTTTACCTGAGCAAATTCATTACGTGAGAATACCCTTACTTCCTTTGGTTGAAATGTCAGCAGTTTTTTAACGAGTTCATGTCCCCAGGACCCGGTCCCTCCGGTAATCAATATTGTCGTATTCTGAAACACATTTAAACAACTCCCTCTAGCGGTAATACTTATCGTTTATATATTCAGGAATATAATAGATCCATTTTGAACACAGCCGGTAATTTGGATAACAATGATTTTTTCACTAGATTTCTGATATGTGCAATCATGCCCTGATTGATCACTGACATCCTTAAACCAAATAGGTTATACTATAACTTATGAGCAAGATAATAGACTGTACATGATACTCGTTTACAGTAAGGCAAAAAAGGCAGTTGCTGAAGTCCAATTGTGCTATATTGCGAGGTGGATAACCCCTTTAGCCGGCTATCTCAGATTGTTAAAATATATATTAATGAAGAAGTCAACTATGCCTGACTTCCCCTCTGTTTATTGAAGCGTCTTTAAAAAACCATTCCAGCTTGAAAGGTGATTTCTTGTAATGCTTTCCTTATGTTCTCTGACATTGTATACCGTAAAATCTTCATACTTGAATCCGAAGGTCTTTATTAACTGATTTAATACACTTACATCTTCATAAAGCCTTCCATCTTCAAATGCAATTACCGGGAATCCACCGATCTCTTTTAATGAAGCAGTCCGGTATATTCTTGGTCCAAGCGGAAACCGATACGACAGCAGATCTTTTCTCCCGTTAACTGCTTTTCCTTTGGCAACTCCTTTAAATAGGACCTCTCCCTCATACTGCTTCCACTTTCTCAGATTGCCATACAGGACAGAAATATCTTTAGGCAGATACTTTAATTGTTTTTTAATTACAGAAACAGCATCAGGATCCAGCCAATCATCCGCATCCAGCTCCAGTATAAATTCAGAGGAAACATGAGGCAGCAGATCATTTAAAGCCCTTGCTTTACCCCCATTCTTTTTATGAAAAACCCTGACCGGTTCTCGATCATTCCAATGTTTAAGCTGTCGAAAGGAATGATCTGTTGAACCGTCATCCATAATTAATAGCTGTTCCGGCTGTACACTTTGCAGCAGGCAGGAGGAAATGGCATTATTTACGTATTTTTCCATATTATAATTTGCAATAATGACAGAAAGTGCTGGTGCTTCGGTATCAGGCTTTACAAAGTTGTATTTCTTTATTATTTCCTCCCTTTTAACTTTATTTGTAGTGCTATTTTTCCTTACTGAACTGATCATACCCTGACTAAATGATTTGAATGAATTGTCTACTGTGGATAGCCAGGCAGGGAAAAGAGCTTCTTTAAACGGGATCTGGGTATCCGGCAGAAGTTGATGTTGTTGAAGATATGAAGTGCGTACGAGTAAAGGATGCGGCAGTCCTGCTTGATTAAGGCTACAGCAGCTGGTCACTAATACTTTTTTTGAATGGGGTAAATAAAGGGAATCAGCTTTTATACCAGGAGAAAGGTAATCCGTATCATGAAGTAATAGCAGATAATCACTGCGGATCAAATTGATTTTTTTATTCAGTGTTTCCCCTGCATCCTGATTTTCAACATAAATACATTCCATTTGTTCAATCCATGCATATTCTCCAAGGATACGCAATGGCAAGCTCGGCTTCTGCAGAATAATAACTGACTCCAGTCTCTCCCCGACGTTTTTTAATGATTGCAGCGCTCTATCAAGTAACTTCTTATCAGAATAGTGTACAAGCACAGCAGTGATATCCTTCAATTGGAATGCTCCTTTCTAAGTTTTTTTCCCTGAATAAATAGAAGATGTAAGAACTAAAAAAACTGTAACCAGATACATAAAAAAGAAAAGCCACATGAAATACTTTAAACGGATTTCAAGTGTTTTCCCCTCATGTTTATACTACTTAATGACCGTTTTACCATTTGTGACAGCCATGTTCTAACACTTCTACGTATTTCTCATGATGTGATCGGCATAAGCACTTGATATAAATACCTGACACTCAGAAATTTACGGGCCGGGGAGAGCCAATTAAACTTAACAAAAGGAATGAGAGACGGGTGACTCATTTGTTTGTATTGGCGTAATTGGATCCAAGCAAGTAATTCCAATAAATTTATCCACTTCAATGGTTATACATATACCGGTTGCCTGAAAACCTATAACCGGGTCATCAGCAGGAAAAAAGGGAGCAATAGTTTTGCTGCAGCATTCTGATTCCGGCATTAAAACGCTGCACTTTTCTGTGACTGGCAGCAGTAATTCCGCTTTTAGACAACAGTCACTGTCTTTTACAAAATGTTTTGCACGAAGGATTGGAGTTTCTGCACTCCCAAACAAATTCTCGCTTTTCTTACCCATTGGGGCCTGAAACACACCGCTTCCGATAAACGGTTTAGCATCTTCACTGTAAAGTATAAATGGAATGGTAGTGTTTCCTGTTCCAGGGCTGTTCCCTTTCCGCAATTGTTGTATGGCTGAATTACATGCGGAAGAATGCGTTTCAGCCGCTTTTTTCTGCGCACGAATGATGCGATTAATGGTATCTTTTACACAATCATCAGATTTTTTTTCTTGTTCGAAAAATCCTCTGCCTCTATATTTACCCATAATGACACTCCTTTTTGTTCGATAGATGCACTATTAATTTATGCAGGCTCTAGTTTAGTAGATTGTATGTAAGTCTATTTTTTTAGGAATTAGTAAAATAGACCAAATATAATATAAATAGGCATAAATTGGTTTTATACATTTGCAGAGGTTGTCCGATTAAGAAACTATCTCGTTAACGCGCTGGTATGACAGATGCAACTATGCCCCATCAGGGATGGCTTTGGTACTGTGGTTGGTTTGCTTTCCTAAAAATACTTTCATCATGTGCAGGAAAGCCGGTGACCAGCCGGCTTTCCTAAGGAGTAAATTCATGGGTAAATCATCAACAAGCTTGCAGTGATTTATATTATTTATATGTAACGACCTGCCAGCATGTCTCGGCATTTCCCCTATTAGACGAACACAGTTTTCAAGTTGTATAGAAATTTCTCTCAGTATTATTGAAAGTAGACTTGTAACCAAGCTTTTAAATATCAATGAAGTGGACTATTCAGCATGCGGGCCGGAGGGATAAACATAAAGGAATGGCCAAGGATAGATGTAAAGCGGTTTACTACGGCAATGAGGCAGTTCATGTAGATGCTTTAATCAGACGTATCCTTTACTAAAAAACAAACCCGCTTCCCCCAGGCGGAAAACGGGATTACTTTTATTTCGGCTTATCACTTTTATGCTTTCGTTCACTTTGCGAGGCATCCTTTGATTTTAAATGTTCTCTTTCATCCTTGGCTTCAATTTTCAAGTCCTCCAGTGGTATATCATCCGCAAATTTCTGGTTTTCAAATCTATCCAGTTTATTCCGTTTTTCCACGCCGCTGTCCTGGCGATTCTTTTTATCTTTGGCCGGTGATTTATTCACTTCTTTGTCCATAACATCCACCTCCAATTTCTCTTTTAGATATTTTCCTTTTTTCCACCGTGTATAAACATTCACAGCAGAGACACTCCCTGTTATAATATTTTAAAGAAAGGTGGGATCTGGGTTGCGGGAATTTACGGAACTGAAAAGTATTTCACATATTGATGGGTTTATTGAGGAGAATCAACTGGCTTTTCTTTATATATCCCGAAACAACTGCAGTGTCTGTCATGCCTTATTGCCGCAGGTGAAGGAATTAATGGACAAATTCCCTGATATCCAACCGGCACATATCGTGGCAGATAATGTGGAGGAAGTTGCCGGCAGATTCTCTATTTTTACTGTTCCTGTTCTTCTGCTTTTTGTTGAGGGGAAAGAATATGTAAGAGAAGCCCGCATTGTCCATTTGGATCTTCTCGAGGATAAAATTCAGCGTATTTATGAAAATCTGAGAGACATTTAAATATAGGGACCGATCCTTCGGTGGACCAGTCCCTGTCTCTCCAGTTCAGCGAATTGCCATATCAAAAATATGGAAGAAGTATTCCATTGATTTTACATTGCCATTTAACCCTGTTATCTGTCCTTCATATAATAATTCACCTGATTGTACATCAACCACAAATATATTTGACAGTGCATATTCCTCATTTGTTTGCGTGATGATATACATTTTGCCATCCTGTATTGCTGTTACCGGCGGACCCGAATTCATATTTATATTGTCTCGTTCGAATGTGAAAGACCGTTTCTCATCCATCTTCTCATTTTCCAGATCAATCACTACGATCTCCAATCCATGTTCATTATTTTTTGGGAAATATAACATGGAATCCCCCTGCGAATTCTCCAGCAAAACCGTATTCTCTACCCCCTGAAGCGTATCGGGCAGTACAAATTCGGTGAATTCATTTGTTTCCATATCAATGGAAATGACCTTACTCTCTGCAAACTGAGAGTAATAGCCACCCTCTTCATCTGTTTCCCATTCTTCCATCACAAATATCGCATGAGTGTCCGATTGCAACTTACTGCCGTCGCCCGGTTTATATACATGGGTCATTGTTTGATCCGTGCTTCCTTCTGAATAAGATAAAATCATCTCATTGCCAGTCAGGATTTGATCCCCAATATTAAATTCGTATACATGAATTTCCGTCGTAAAACCGTCCATCGACCCATTTACATGATTGCGGGTAACAACTTTTACCTTTTCCCCGTCCATATATACCTGTTCAACATATATAAAGCTGTCTTTCTCATCATCTGGAACTTCCACTGTAAATGCCGTCTGCTCATTATCCTCTTTATCCAGTACCTCTATTCGAAATGACATTTCACCGCTATTTCCTGTTACGTCCGCATAAACTATATGTGTCTCGCTTTCAGCCAGCTGTGATAAGCTATTTTTTCCCCGCATAAAACTCTTGTAATCCTGCTGAAGTCGTTTCAGCTCCGGAAACCTGTCTCTTCTGTCCAGCCGGTCAAAGTATGATAAATCCCTATTATACTGTATCCCCTCAGCGGTGATTTGAAAATCATTCCCCTTTATGTTTCCTTCCATGTAATTACCATAGAGCACTAAATCCTGCACTTCTTCATCATTTCCACCAAGTGTTTCAATTTCAAATTCCGGATAATTGCTTCCGGCCAAGGCAGACTGGATATAAAAAAAGCCAATGGTCCCCACCGTAATAACAGCTATACTAATTAATTTCCAGTACTTTTTCATTTTTCATCCTCCTATACCATGACCTTTTTCGTTAATAAATAATGGCTCACCCAGATGGACATTGCTGCAACGATAAGTCCTAAAACAGTTTCTACTGCTAAAAGTTCTATCGGGTATAAATAGTCGATAAATATAAAGAACGGCATTGTAAATATAGCAATGGACAGAATGCCATACACACCGCCCAGCAAAATACCTTTCAAGCGAAAACTGCGTTCAAAAAGTATTGCTGTAAACACAATGAACACGACCATAAACCCGATGCCATAATAGATCAAAAATTCAACAAAGCTTTGCGGCAGTATAATTTGTAAATAGAAAAAGCTGTCAATCAGTTCGGTTACTGACATGTCCAATCTGAGATCTACTGGAACAATCCATTTCAAAATAGTGCTCAGCAACGGAATGAGAAATAACTGCAGAGCAACGAGCCCAAGCACCAATAAAAAGATGGAAGTTGCTTTCGCCAGGTAAATATTAATTCTGGCAGTCGGCAGCATGAGTAACCGGTAAATAAATGTATTTTTTGCAAACCAGTCTCTATACCAGATAAAGAATGTATAAAAAATCAATGCAGCAATACATAGGGCGATCGGCCCCAAAAACCACAGGCTGGCAGTTACCTGAAACATACTCATTAGACCACGTTCGGTAATAAACTGTTCTATAGATACTCCGTGCTGATAAATCGCTTCACTTGCCGAGTTAACATACTGACTGGATATCATGATCGTGCCTGTGACTTGTGATATGACAGTTATCGCAATTAACACGAAGTACAATTTTATAAAACGGCTTATTTCAAAATTCACCAGCTTTATATACCTGTTCATGCCTTAAACACCTCCCTCATAACATCAACAACAGACTTTCCTTCTGTTTCCCGCATTTCCTCCGAATTAAATTCCTTCAGCACAACACCCTGATCAAGCAATACAACTTTATCGATTAAATGTTCAATATCACCGATTTCATGGGTGGTAATAATCACACCCCGATCTTCAATCAAATGACTCGTAAATACCTCTGCAATCTGTTCCCGGCTGAAAATATCAATGCCGGAAAAAGGTTCATCCATTAATATAAAATCCACATCCATTGCCAAACCTAAAAGCAGATTTACTTTAGCTTTGTTTCCCTTTGAAAGTTCAGAGATCCGGTCACTTTCCTTTAATTTGAAAAATCCAAGGATTTCACTCGCGCGCTTTTGATTCCAGGTGTTATAGAAGTCCTGCATAAATTCCATCGCCTGGCTAATGGTCATTTGCGGCAGCATCGTCATCGCATCAGGAATAAATGTTACATTTTCATAGCTTCCTTTATGTATCTTTTCTCCATTGATTAAAATTTGACCGCTGTTCACTGGGGTCAGATTCATAATCGCGTTAAGAATGGTCGTTTTTCCAACTCCATTTACACCGATAATACAGGTAATCTCCCCTTTTTCTGCTGTAAAAGAAACACCATTCAATACCTTTTTCCTGCCAAATTTTTTTGTGATTTCTTTTATCTCAATCAATCGTATTCCCTCCTATTCATTACTTTCGTCCTCGTATTTCTCTGTAATCAGCTCTATGATTTCATCAAGCGGTACATTGATAGAACGAATTGAGCTGACAAACATATCGATTGCTTCCGTAATCAGCTCTTCCCTTACAGAACTCAATATCTTTTCATTCGTCGTAATTTTGCTCGGCTGATTACTTTCTGTATAGATCAAACCCTGTTCCTCCATTTCTTTATACGCCCGCTGTGCTGTATTTGGGTTAATTTTCAGCTGATTTGCAAGTTCACGCCGCGAAGGAATTTCCTCTCCGGGCTCAAGCATGCCTGTTGCCATTCTTTCTTTAAAATGCCGGACTACCTGTGTATATACCGGATCTCTTTTATTAAAATTCATTTTCATTAAGACAGCACCTGCTTTCCTTTTCTGCCGTTTTTGTATTAATCGATTAATACACTGTGAGCAAAAAATATGTACTAAGTGGTTAATACGCCTTTGAGTGTATTATATGCGTAATACACTTCATATGTCAATATCTTTTTTGTCATGTATGCTACAATGAGGAAAAAGTGAACCAGAGGGGAAATACGGATATTTATGAAACTTGTATCATGGAATGTAAATGGAATTAGAGCTTGTGTACGAAAAGGATTTATGGAATACTTCCGGAAAATAGATGCAGATATCTTTTGCCTGCAGGAAACAAAAGTGCAGGCCGGTCAAATTAATCTGGAACTGGAAGGCTACCATCAATACTGGAACTATGCAGTCCGCAAAGGGTATTCCGGAACTGCGGTATTTACAAAGAAGAAGCCGTTGTCCGTAAAATATGGGCTCGGTGAACGGGAGATTGAGGAGGAAGGCAGAATTATTACCCTTGAATTTGATGAATTTTACCTGGTCAATGTCTATACGCCGAACTCGAAAAGAGACTTAACCCGGCTGGATGATAGACTTAAATGGGAAGATGCGCTTTTTCACTATTTAACTGAGCTGGATAAAGAAAAACCGGTTATTTACTGTGGAGATTTAAATGTCGCCCATCAGGAAATTGATTTAAGAAATTATAAAACAAATCATGGAAACTCCGGATTTACAACGGAAGAACGCGGGAAAATGACACGCCTGCTGGACTCAGGCTTTGTCGACAGTCTCCGTTATTTTTATCCGGATCAGGAAGGCATTTACACTTGGTGGTCGTATATGAAGACGGTGAGGGAAAGGAATATCGGATGGCGGATTGATTACTTTATTGTGTCTAAACGACTGATTAAAAAAGCACAGGATTCAACTACAAACCCTGATATAATGGGAAGTGATCACTGTCCAATTATATTAGAAATCAACTTATAAAATAAATTCTTGAGGAACACATTTCAATTTAATAATATAATAGAATATTAAAAATAAACTTTATACGGGGCGTATGCAGGAAGTGTATATATCTACACTTCCTTTTTTATCTTAAATCGCTCGGCCAAAGGAAATTTGGGCGCTACTTCCTTTAACAATGAGCATTTTTGAAAGTGATGGGACACCCTGCCCAATCAATATATTTATACAAACTTACCTTGTAATTGGTTTTCTTAAATAATAAGTTTCAATGATAAAGAACATAATGATCACTATAGATAAATAAGTGAAATTCACTAAAATTGGCAGAGTCAATATCTGTAATTGTTTTAAGAACAGGTCAAAAAAATTCACAAATAGTAATAAAAATAAAATAATATATATCCTATTTTCTTCAGTTATTTTCACCATGAATCCAATCAAAGAAGAGAGAACAGTAATAAACAATATAAAAGTAATTGTTTCAAACAATGTTGATATTTCCGCACTAGTAGTAATAGTCGTTAGAGTTAAAAATAACATGTATATAAAACAGTTTAAGAGAAACATGATTAATAACCTTGAATAGAGATAGCTGGACTTTGTTACATTCAATTGAAAAACAGTAAAAATATACTCTCGATAGTGAATGCCAATCATTAATGGTAATATCAAAATGATTGCTTTTAATCCGAAATTATTAAATATTAAAAAAATCGTTGGAAAATACATTGGGTCTAGTGTTTGGTAAATTCCAATAGTAAAAATAATTATAAATAGAAAAAAGAAGCTTTGCTCTTTTAACACTTGATCTCGAAACATGTGAATAATTTTCAGCTTTGCCTGCAGAATAAATTTATTTTGGTGAACTATTTTTGCATTCTTGTATTTTGGAGAAAGTGGACCAGCATCCTTTTGAATAATATTTATATTTAAAAAAGATAACGAATATCTAATAAAAAGATAACCAATACCTATAGCCAGCGAAAGAACAACCGCAAAATGCAGTAACCAAGACTCATATAATATATCAATGAAAGGATCTATAAAATATATTAGTACAATAATAAGTGCCCCTTGGAATAATGCATTAATCCAAAACCTTTCCTTCACACCGATTATACGCTTTATAATTATCTTATTCAGCATCCACAAAGTAAATACAAGAAAATAACTGATTACACAAAGCAGCACTGCTAAAAACAAATAAAAATAATTAACAGGGTAGCCCTGCAGAATATAAAATATTAGTAATGGGGCAGTTAATAAAATTAGAGTTAAAAAGTAAAGAAAGAAGTGCAATACTATTTTAGTAAGAATTATTTGATAAGCTTTCACGTTTGTATTGAGATAGAGATAAATATAATTATTATCCTGGAAGCTATTACGGGAAATAATGACAAAGAACATGGCAAGTATTAAACTGAATTTAACTGCAATAGTAAAAGTTGCGGATAAATTCAAATCCATGTTATAGAAGATTTGCAAGATTGACATTCCCTGTAAAGTATAGGCCAAAAAAATAATTAATAGAAATGAAGCAAAACGCAATCGACTCCTCTTACAAAAATCCCATACTAATGATTTTAATTTATCAAATTCTATTTTTTTAACTGCTTGATATACGAACATCATCTATTATCTCCTCTATATACTTAGAATGATCTGTATTTACTTTTGTATATAAATCTTCTAACAAAATATTTCCGTATGTTGTTTTTACTTCAGCAGAGGTACTGCTTAGCTTAACTGATCCATCTCTAATAATCACAATATGATTATATAATTCTGCAGCAAAATTTAAATCATGAGTAGAAATTAATATCCCGACCCCCTGAGACTTTAATTTTTGCAATATTAGTTTTAAAGAAATTACTGTATCAGGGTCTAATCCATTTGTAGGTTCGTATTTGGAACATTGATTACAATCGTGCCAATAAAAAGAATAGCTGTTAAAATAAGCGCCTCTCCTTTGAGATTTAATGTCGATTCAAGTATACTTCTGTACCGCTTAAATGGAGTTGTTTTTTTAAATTTAAATTTCATATGATTGATTATAAAAGCTTAACAAGTAATGGAATTATTGTTACAGCGACTAGTAAGGAAGCCAGCATGGCGCATACGACTGTAATTGCAAATGGTTGAAATACTTCACCTACGACACCGCTTACAAATGCAAGTGGAATGAACACTGAACGTAATTTTAGATAAAAACTACTTGGCAGTTCCTTTGAAATATTTAAGGCGTAAATCTCCATATAGAAAACCTCTATGCTCTATATTTATAAATATAATAAGATATATTTATGAGTAAAGTTATTACAGCAATAAATAGTATAACGAAAAAGGTTATTAAACTGATTCCAGATGGCAATACCACAGTTACCAACATCAAAAATCCTGAAATCACAAATATTCTTGACATGTTAAAAAATAATTTACGACTTCCCTCTTCACTGACTATCAGTTGGAACTTTTCTGGCTGTGAAGTCATCTTGTAAGATTTTTCTTTAAATCGTGGCATATAATTTCCTGTAACAATAAACGTAATTCCTGTAACCAATGGAGATATAATATCTACATTAATAGTCATAATTGTCCCGTTAAAAATAATAATACAATGTGTAACTAACAAAATGAACAGGATTGCCAAGAATATTGCTCTGATTGAACTTTTCAAATTTCTAAACTCCTTAGTACCTCCTCCTAATTTATTCAAATAATAATAAATGACAAATAAAACAATCATTATGGATGGAATAAATATTAAAACAAACCATTTTGGAGTTACATTCGTTTCTTCAGTAAGTGATGAACCTAAATTCAGTTGGTTCGGTAATTCGAACAACCCCCATACACTTACAGATGTAGCAACCAAAATTAAAAGTATAAACATCCAATTTTTCATTAATTTTCCTCCTTTTGTTGGAATGAAACTATCCACTTGAGTAAGTCTTGAAATACTGTACTATTTAACGAGTAAAAAATATGCTGCCCTTTACGACGATCCTGGACAAGTTCTACTTCTTTCAGCAAATTCAAATGGTGAGAAATACTTGGCTTGGTCATATCAAAATGTTCTGCAATTTCTCCGGCTGTCATGTCCTTTTCTTTTAATAAATCTAATATTTTCAACCTTGTATTATCCGACAATGCTTTGAATGTCTTATTCATTTATATCTAAGCTCCTCAGCCATATGTCATTAGATATTTAGATAATTTTCTAATGATCTAAATATAAATGATTTAACTGGTATTGTCAACTGATTTTTTTAAAAATTTAAAATGTGGTATGCTTGACATTAATACGACTTTCCCTTTTAATAATATTATTAGCTAAAGTATATCCGCTTGATATTACCCCGCAATAACCAGTTCCCGGCCTTGTCCATGCTCCCACCTATAAATTCTCAAACGGTGTTTTTTGAGGCAAACTGTGGTGCATAGATTGCTATTGGAAATGGAAGATTTACATTGATTCCCTTAAGGAAACTGTTCTGCACAATAAAATCTGCATATAAAAGGTGTGATGAATGATGAATACATACAGCAAAATCTTATTACGATTTTCGGCAATCTTTGCATTGATTGGGGCATTTATCGGCTCCCATATGGCTGGAGCAGGAGGATATGAATTTCGGACAATTCACGCCCATATTTTGGTTGTTGGCTGGCTTACCCTTTTTGCCTGGGCTGTGTATTATAAAGTTTTTACACCGGCGAATGAAAAGCTGGCTGCACTCCATGTATGGACAGCAATTATTGGTGCAATTGGTCTGACCGGAGGTATGTGGCTCTACTATCTAAGACCATTTAATCTTGGAGAAACGCTGGTTACAATTATATTTATCGTCGGTGGAACCATTTTACTTATCAGTTTTGCATTATTTGTTTTGCTGACCTTTATGGAGACAGCAGAGGACAAGAATTAGGTTCATCCAGTAACGGGAGAAACCGTGGAGTTTCTTTTGAGGAACCCTGAAATTCTGTATAATTGATGACGGTGAATGAGTGGAGTACTTGCATGATTGGCAGGTATATTTTAAATAATTGATGGAGATAAAAGCAGCGGTATCCGCTCTATACAGATCCGCTGCTTATTTCTACTGCTTCAATTTTTGAAAATAATCTATAATCCCCAGTGCACAAACCTGCATATCAAGATTAATAATAATATATACTTCATGTTCCTCATTAATCCCAAGGCCCTGCAGATGTGACTTTACTTTTTCAAACAATCTTCCCGAAAGTTCATCATATCCTTTTCCTTCTGCAAAAACCTGTTCCCCCTCTTCGACAAAAACTTCCAGCCATTCAGATACCTGATGAAGTGCTTTTGGCGGATTTTCCGTCATACCGTAGTGACCAAAGTAAATCCGGTCTACATTCATATCAAGGATCCGCTGGATAGATTCCTGCATGGCAGCCGGATCAAAATGATTTGGGGAAGTAGACGGCAAAAAGAAACCAACCCCGTCATGAATAAGCTGCTGATATCTTACACCAACAGTGTCTCCGGTAAAAATACCATTGCTGACCGGATCATAAATACTAAAGTGATGCTTGGCATGGCCCGGCGTATACAAAAACTCAAGGGTACAATCCGGTCCAATTGTCAGCGTGTCCCCTTCGTCTTTTATAATCAACCGTTCAGCATCAATCGGAACAATCGGATCAAATAATTCGGAGAAGCTTTCACCATAAATCGCCCTTGCCCCGGCTGCCAGTTTTTTCGGATCAATTAAATGCCGTTCCCCCCGGGGATGAACAATCACTTTGGCATTTGGACATTCCCTCAACAACAGTCCCGCTCCGCCAGCATGATCAAGGTGAATATGTGTCACAATAATGTATTTCACCTCATCCAGCGAGAAACCCAAGTCCTGCAAGCCCTGTTTAATATATTTCACCGACGGGCTCGGCCCTGTTTCTACAATGGTCAATTCTTCTTCATCAATAACGTATGTACCCGTTCTTTCCGGCACACCTAAATCAAATCCATCGATTAAGTGAATACGTGCATCAATTTGCTCCGGCTTTTTATTTTCCATGGAAAAACCTCCTGCTATATGCTTGCCCATATCATATACTCCAATTATACAGACAAATATCCAAACAATCGAATAGAAAAGTACAAGTTTTCAATCTATGCAGCAAAAAAATAATAAGCACGTTTCGGATATTGATTATGGCGATTATCAGGAATCCGGAATCCCTGGAAAAAGTAACTGAATAATATAGCTGGGCCGCCAGTGAAACAAGGCATAGACAGACCTCTCCAGTTCACGCTGCTGTAATTATATAAATGGCTGTGGCAAACTCTCTTGGAAAAGAGAACAGCCTTGCTTTCAGATGGTGTTTATCATGCACCGTGCAAGGCTATTATACAGTTTAAAACTTTAATTATGGAAATAAACCCTTTTCTCCTGAAAGGTATTTAGTCTATAAATTCATTTTCCGCAAAAAATGTAACGATCCCATCCATGAATCCATCTGCCAATGGAAGTTCCGGATCACTGTATGTCTGCAGATTCCCTTCCCTGTCTTCAGGGGCTTCTTTTAAAATATGATTCATCCCTTCAATTAAAAGGAATTCAGCTTCCGGTTTTGCTTCACTGAGCAATTCCGCTTCCCGGACAGGCACTTGTAAATCATTGTCCCCGTTCACAATAAACGTTGGTATATCCAACTTCGCAATCTCTTCAGCTGGATCATATTGCATCCAGGAAGAAATAAAGGATTGGACGGATGGACGGAACACGCTATACAGTTCCTGACTGACATTTTCCACCGGATTCCCTTCCTTTAACTGTTCCAGAATATGCTCGCTTTCTTCCATAATTTCTCCGGAAAACTCTTCACTTAATTGATCGGCTAAAACTTCGTCAATGGAATTTCCCGCACCGGCAATAGAGACAAAAGCATTTACTTCACTTTCCTGTGAAGCGAGCATACCAGTCAGTGAACCCTGGCTATGTCCTATAATTCCCACATTTGTATATGCATCATCCTCATTTAATAGCTTCAACCAGGATACAGCGTCTGCTGTAAACTGTTCAAAACGCATATCTTCCTCTGCTACTAAAGCCTGCATATTTTTCCCTGCGCCGCGCTTATCATAACGAAGACTGGCTATCCCATTCTCCGCAAGTCCCTGAGCCAAAAGTTTCAAACTGTTATTTTTTCCTGGAATGCCGGGCGAATTTCCATCACGATCTGTTGGCCCTGAGCCGGGGATAATGATAACAACCGGGAATGGGCCGTCTCCTTCAGGTGTTTCCAGTTGACCATAAAGCGTCCCTCGTTCTGTTTCCACCTGGAGAAAATCCGCTTCTTCCTCATCTGATGCCACAGCATCTATCTTATTTAATTGAAAGGGAAAAGTCTGCCCATGCTGCTTAAAAGTTCCGGATATCGTATCCTCCTCTACTTTTCCGTCAAAAGTAATATATTCCCCTTGCATTTCCATCGTAAAAAGCAGTTCATTATCTTCCAATTTTATTGTGGACAGCGGATAATTTTGCAGTCCCTGCACAGGAATACTTATGTTGCCTGTCAGTTCTTCCCCCTGATCGAATTCAATGATAAATGGAAGAGGCTGATTCGGAATCTCAATAGAACCATTCCACTCACCTGACAGCGGCTGCTGCACGGTATTTCCCTCCTCGTCATTATTTTCATTGCTGCATCCTGACATTACGGTTATTATAGCAAAAATTAATATGAATGCTTTTTTCAACTTTACACCTCCAACAAACCTAATGCGTTAAAACACCATTTTCTTCTTATAATACGACTGTGAACCTTAATGGTTTCAAACAAAAAATGATACAATTTCCTTCTATAATTTCAAAAAAATTAGTCTCCCTACTATAATATGTATAATCTTGTTATTTTTGATAAAAATAACGGTGATATTGAATATATTTAAGGAGGAGACAGCATGCAGAATCAGCAGCAAAACCAAAATATGCAGGATTCAAGTCAAATGCCTGCAAATCAAAGCTTTGGCGGGCATGAAATGTTTGACGCCCATGAGGCAATATCCAGTTTGGTAGGAGGAATGGAGCAATACTTACTATATGAGCAGCACATCCAGGATCCCGAATTAAAAACTATGCTTCAGCAGCACAAGACCTATTTATCCACACTTTACAATACGCTTGTAGAAACGTTAAAGACCGGACAGGAACCAACTGTAGAAACACAAACCTACAATATGAGCCAGGATAATAATGTCATTTACGGCATGCAGCCGTCACAGCCGACTACCCCTGCACAAACTGTGAATGAAATCAATGATCAATGCGTTTCCAGTTATATGATGAGCTGTTTAAAGCAGGCTGCATCTGCTTTTACAACTACTGCACTGGAGACGACCAACCCTGTCATGAGAAGGGTTTTCGCAGACAGTATTCCAAATTTGATTGAAATGGCTTATGAAGTCTTTTTATACCAGAACAAAAATCAGTATTATCAAGTGCCGCAACTAAAGCAGCAGGATATGCAGCAATATATGAACAGCTTTGGGCCGATTCAGGGGCAAATGCCGCATTAAAGCTGATTGACAATGATTAAAGGAAAGGACTGCTCCACAAGTCGCAATCATTGGCTTATGAAGGCAGTCCTTTTCTATTTAACCTACCCGTCTCATTATCTAATTGATGTGAAAAGCATATTTTTCTGATAATAGTTGAGAGATAATCAGGCTGATTATTACTTGTATACCGCCCCTGAAATACATAATTACATGGAAAGTTGTCTATTCATGTACCATTAGACAGCTCAATGATACATGGTTGAACGAAATCCCGGTGAAGCGTGTGCTATAGAACGATCCTATGATACATGGCTGAACGGCAACAGCTGCCTGCATGCACCAAAAAGTACAATATTACTCACTCAAAATAAAACCGATGAGAAATAAATATATTTCTCATCGGTTTTTTCAATCCTGCTTTTTTACATCAATCAAGCATTCGATTATTTTCATCCACTGACATCACTCTTGCTGTTCGCTCCTTATCTGAGACAGCGTATATTCCATCCCCATGACATACGCCGCACCTGTACTGCCATCCTTCATCATCCGAAAGCATGCCTGTTCCTTCACAGGCTTTGCAAATATTATCCCTGTGAGACATCATGATATCTCCTTTACCTGATTATTTTGTTACGGCCCGATCTTTAACCCAATTAATAATGCCGCCTTTTAACATTATTTCCTTTTGCCGTTCGGATAATGCATGGGTCACCTTTATTTTCTCCTCTTTTCCTTTTACATTCATTTCAAATTCATTTTCGTTTTTTATCTTATCTTTCAAACCTGAAGCTTCCAGCACATCCCCTTGTTCGATCAGATCATAATCCTCTTCATTTACAAAAGTTAATGGCAAAACACCGAAGTTAACGAGGTTCTGCCAATGGATGCGGGCAAAGTCTTTAACCAGTGCCACACGCAAACCGAGATACCTTGGCGCCAGTGCAGCATGCTCCCTGCTTGATCCCTGGCCGTAATTATTACCGGCCACGATTGCATGACCGCCTGATTCAACTGTTTCTTTTCCTCTCTTATAATACGTTTCATCAATGATTTCAAACGTAAACTTGCTGATTTCCGGAAGGTTGCTTCGGTATGGCAAAACACGTGCCCCGCCGGCAAGTATTTCATCGGTTGATATATTGTCTCCCATTTTTAACAGCACCGGTATTTCTATTTCATCAGGCATGTGATCCATTTTAGGGATGGAAGCAATATTCGGGCCTTTGTGCAGTTTTACCTGTTTTGCTTCTTCATATGGAATTGGCTCATCCAGCAATTTTTCATCCACAGTCGGATTTTTTGGTTCTTTCACTTTTGGATACTTCATTTCCAGTGTTCTTGGATCCGTAATCACCCCTGTTAAAGCAGAAGCTGCGGCCGTTTCCGGACTGCAAAGGAACACACTGTCCTCCCGTGTTCCTGATCTTCCCGGAAAGTTTCTCGGTGTCGTACGCAGACTATTGCGCCCTGAAGCAGGTGCCTGCCCCATTCCAATACAGCCGTTGCATCCAGCCTGGTGCAAGCGGCCGCCTGCCTGCAGTAAACTTGCAATATGACTTTCTTTTACAAGATCAGTCAGCATTTGCCTTGATGTTGGGTTAATGTCATAAGAAACACCAGGGGCGATCTGTTTCCCATTTACGATTTCAGCTGCAATCGCAAAGTCCCTATATCCGGGGTTGGCAGAAGATCCAATGTAAGATTGATAAATTGGTGTTCCGGCAACTTCCGAAACCGGGACGACATTTCCCGGACTCGTCGGTTTGGCAATAAGCGGTTCCAGCTCTGAAAGATTGATTTCTTCGTCTATATCATATTGGGCCCCTTTATCAGCGGTGAGTTCCACCCAGTCATCTTCCCTGTTTTGGCCTTTTAAAAAGTGCTTTACCTCTTCATCGGACGGGAAAACAGTTCCTGTTGCACCAAGCTCTGCCCCCATATTTGCAATAACATGACGATCCATGGCACTCAGTGCTTTTAAACCCGGCCCATAATATTCAATCACTTTTCCAACACCGCCCTTTACATCATGACGGCGCAAGAGTTCCAGAATAACATCCTTTGCACTTACCCAATCCGGCAATTCACCAGTTAGCTTTATTCCCCATACTTTAGGCATTCTTACATAAAACGGCTCTCCTGCTATGGCCATGGCAACATCAATTCCTCCGGCACCCATAGCAAGCATACCCATACAGCCATTTGCACAGGTGTGACTATCCGATCCAAGCAAAGTTTTTCCGGGCTTTGCCAAACGCTGCATATGGACTGGGTGACTCACCCCATTGCCGGGACGGCTATGGTACAAACCAAACCTCCTTGCAGCGCTATGTAAAAACAAGTGATCATCCGGATTTTTATTATCTTCCTGAATTAAGTTATGATCCACATATTGGGCAGATGCTTCTGTCTTTGCCCGGTCCAGCTCCATAGCTTCCAGTTCCTGCATTACTAATGTTCCTGTCGCATCCTGGGTCAGTGTCTGATCGATTCTCAAACCAATCTCCGTACCTGGAGTCATCTCTCCGGAAACAAGATGGTCCTTAATTATTTTTTGCGTTATATTCATCGCCATCAATAACCCCTCCTTATTAAAAACGTATGCCTATATTATGTGATAAATATGAGAATTTATTTGTGTATTATTCATATTCACGGCAATTCAACAGTCTAAACTCCTGTTTACGTTCTTTTTGGCTAAAAGTCGCAGAAGCTGCCTTTTATTAAATTGGCGTATGTTAATAAATTAAGGGTAAAAATAATTTGATGGCTGGCGTGCATACTAAAGAATGAAAAATTAAACAAGAGGTGATTTTCAATGGGCAGAGATGATTATAATAAATTAAAAAATAACTTTACTTCTCAAACCCTGAAAGAGCAGAAATCAGCAGGGCGGGATATTGAGTTTGCCGAAGAACTGATGGACCATGACGATAAAGAGGCACAGGCAAGAAGCCGGGCCGCCGATAAACGAGCGAAGAAAAAGTAAAAGCACCTAAAAGAGACTCTCCTCAGGGAAAGTCTCTTCCTGCCCTTTCATTCCAAATCCGGATAAACTCCAGTTCCTTGATCCTTCAAATTTGCTGCCCAGGAGAACGAAGAAGTAAAAGGGGTTTTCCTGAAATAACCAAAAAGGATAGAGCAGCTGCCTGTTGTATCTTTCATAAGGAAATTTTCTTTACCTTTAATACCATGCGAAGCGTTCTTAATGTGTGGCCGGCAAAATCTTCATCAAATTCGGATACGGCTGCAAAACCCTTTGATTCATAAAAAGTTTTTGCTCTTATATTATTTTTTTCCACACTGAGGTGAATTTCCCTTACTCCCTGCAACTTTTCAATTCCTTCTTTCAATAGTGCTGTACCAGCTCCTTTTCCCTGGTACGCAGGAAGCAGATAAATGGCTCCCAATTCCACTTTTCCATCCGGGTCTGACCGTGAGTAATTCGCAAATCCTATGATAGTACCATCTGTTTCCGCAACAAAAAAATATGAATTTTTTAACCGCCGTTTCATGGAATAATTGCTGTAGGCATTTTGTAAAAATTGTTCCTGAATGTGCCGGGGGATAATACCTTCGTATGTATCATGCCAGCTTGTTTTAGCAACATGCTGTACAAGCGGGATATCTTTCTTTTTCATTTTACGGACTTGGATTACCAATAAAATCAGCACCCTTACCTCTATAGTATTAATCATACTATCATTTTATATTTTTAATATCTATAGTTTTCCAAAAGTTTATTTTTTCTCAGTGCCCATCTGTATTTAAATTTATCCACACCAAAACAGTTACATTCAGTACATACCGCCTTTTATACAGGCTATTTATTTTTATTCGATTTTCTCTTCTCTTCCTCTTCCAATAACTTTTGTCTCAATGCCCTGCCTGTATCAGAACCGTCAATTCCCCTTCTAACTCCGGCTGCAATGACTAGATACAAAATAATAAATGGAATGATGTACACAATAATGGTTAATAAAAACTCCATATGACTCCCTCCTTGCCAATATTATTCCCATTATACTTGTTCCATTTACCCTCCCGCAAAAATTATATATGTAATATTAAAAGGAGACGGAATATCCTATGGAATGAGGAAATGGGCACCAGGCAGCAAAATTAAAATGAGTAAGAAAGAAAAGGCGGAGTCACCTGAGAGAATAAGTGCAGGTCTCTTGAAATTTCTTGAAAGAAATACAAAGAAATATCAAAACACGATAAAAGAAGTTGTGGACAGATGAGATATTAACATATGTGGAGGGCGCTGCAATTGAAAAATTTAGTCCGTGAAACAAATGGGATAAAGCCACATAATTTATTGGCATATGAAACCAACTTCCAACAAGCTGCTTCACCTCCTGACCATTCATGGGCTCCTTTTTTGTCTTTAATACAGTTTTTATTTATAATGGATATGACTTTGAAATGACCGGCAAATCGGAAGAGCTTACTTTACAGTTAATGTCGCAGATAAAAAGGATACGTTTGATGAATTAACGGAGATTACCGGAAAATATAGTACAGTATGATAGTCTTTAACGATTTCAGGGAAAAGGGGTGGCCGCTAATGCTTCCATTTATCATTGTATCTATCATTACAGCTATTGTCCTGCTTGGCTTCAACTGGTTTTTTTCAAGAAAAAGATCGCCAATGCGTTATATCCTTCCAATGATTGTTGTATTGATTAGTATTGCCCTTATTTTTATCTCATTTGTTATTGGGGAATGGGAAGGTATGGGGATAGGTCTTTACGGTTTCGCGATTTTCATCGGTGCTGCTTTATCCCTAATTATTACAGCCTTCATTTCCAGTGCGAAAGATCTAAAGAAATCACTCAGGAATAAGGCTTGATTGCCAATCATAATAAAAAGCGAGGCATAACAATGAGTAAAAAATCAGTAGATGATTATATTACAGAAGGATTATATGGCAAACGGAGGCCTAAGGAAGCAGAAAGAAAAATGTTTCTTGGTACACTGCGGGAGCGAATTGTCATTGCGCTTACCATCGGACAGGTAATGACGGATAACGGCCTGAAACAACTGGAGGAGGCGATGAAGAAACATCAGGATGCAAAATTACTAATTAATGGACATGTTTCTTCCCGTTTTCTAAAGGAGGAAAAAGCCCTGGCCGATAAATATAATATTCCATATACTTCTATAACAAATGAGAACAGTGATACAGATATCGGGGCTGTACTAACTTACGATTACGCTATTGACAAAGAAGAGATTTTTATAGAAGAAGTAAAAGAAGAAGAAAGTTCCGAAACAAACTCCTTTCTGGCCAAAATCAAAAATATGTTTTCATAACAATGGTCAAGCACAACAGGCTTGATCATTTTTCATTCCACTTCCCGGAGGATTTGTCCTCCTGCATATTGTTTATGTAAATCTGCTGAATATTATTTCTCCATAAACACCAACATAAGACTAATACAATCTGGTGGAGGTGTTTATATGACTCAAGCCTACTTATGTCCAAATTGCAAAACAAACAGATCCAGGTTCAATTTAATCGAACAGGTTGCCAAACCGGTTAAACTGGACCCTGGGACCGGCGAATTGCTTCAGGAATATACAGATGAAAATCTGGAAATTTTCCACACAGCATATCATGGGCCGCAGTATAAAGTACAATGCGCTTCCTGCGGCCTGATAGAAGATGAAGCCACATTTATTAAATTTGCTGCGTACAAGCAAAAGTAAGGATGACATCACCTTTTCTGAGGTGGTGTTTTTTTATACAGCATTTTCAGCATTTCAAACATGGTACTGTGCATGTTATTCCACTTTTCATTTCAATTGCCTGTCCCTCTGCCATAATAAAAGAAAACCAGAAGGAGCTGGTAAATTTGCTTACCATCCGTAACGTCACAAAGCATTATGACAGCATAGAGGCTGTAAAAGATGTTTCCATTAGTATCCCGGAAGGCGTCTGTTATGGCCTGGTGGGTCCAAATGGAGCAGGAAAATCCACCTTAATCAAAATGATTGCAACCATTATTCGTGATTACAAAGGAAGCATTCAATTTAATGAAAAAAAACTTAACAGCACACTAAAAAACAAATTAGGTTATGTCCCCCAGGATATCATTCTGGAAGAAGAAATTAATGCGATTGGAAATTTAAATCTGTTTGGCAGGATTTACGGTTTAAAAGGAAGTCAGCTGGAGCTGCGCACCCGGGAAGTGCTGGAGCTAATTGGGCTCCGCGATCGGGGCAAGGATAAAGTTATCACTTTTTCGGGAGGTATGAAACGGAGGCTGAACATTGGGTGTGCAATTATGCATAATCCGGATCTCATCATCATGGATGAGCCGACAGTCGGCATTGATCCTCAGTCGCGAAAATATATTTTTCAAATGATTGAAGAATTGAAATCTGCCGGCTGTACCATCATCTATGCCAGTCATTATATGGAAGAAGTTGAAAAGCTATGTGACTATGTTGCTTTTCTTGACAGAGGACAAATCGTAGAGAATGGCGCTGTCGGTAAATTGCTACAGCAATATGCAGTTCCATCCATATATATAAAAGGAAACATTTCTCAGGATAAACTCGAACAATATGGCACTGTTTCAGCAAAAAAAGATGGATTTCTACTTTATACAAAGGAACCACTTGCAGCAATGGGGAAAATAATAGCTTATTGTCAGGAAAATAGTGTTGACGTAGAACGACTGGAACTTGTCCGGCCGCGGCTGGAAGATGTATTTTTCAAGTTAACCGGAAGTAATCTGAGAGACTAAGGAGGTGTACCAGATGATAGCGATTTTTAAAGTGGAATTAAAAAAACATGCACAGGACAAAGGACTGTTTTTTTGGATGCTGGGCCTTCCTATTTTATTTACAATCATCTTTATAGCCATTTTTACAGCGAATACTGATGCAGCAATGAGACAGGAAGTCATTTTGTCGATCATACCCGGTTACGTTGTTATGTTTGTATTTTTTATTATGATTTCGATGGTCCAGGTGTTTATAAAAGACAGGGACAAAGGCACAACGTCAAGACTGGCCAGCACTCCACTGTCAAGCTTTCATTATTTGCTTGGAAAGTGGCTTCCCTTTATGTGCATTGTACTTATTCAGATTATTGTGTTATTTTTATTTGGAAGACTTGTATATGATGTGCCATTGGGAGAACCGATTACACTGCTGATTTTATCTTTATTCATCACATTTACAGTTACTGCTATCGGGCTCGCCATGTCGCTTACGGTAAATACGGAAAATATGGGAATTGCCATCACACAAATTATTGCGTTGGGCGGTGCAATGCTGGGCGGCTTATGGGTACCATTTGAAATGATGCCGGACTTTATGCAGACGATCGGCCGTTTTCTGCCGCAGTATTGGGCACACCAGTCCTTCCAGGATGCCATGGCGGGAACTACTGAGTTGACGGAACTGATAAAAACGCTGGCTATATTATTTGCAGTTGGTTTAGCCGCAATTATTACTGCCATGATCCGCTATCCATCTTTTCTGAGAAAATCTGTCGGCTAGCAGAATGTGTGAAGTGCACTAGGGGGATAAGGATGAAAGTAAACATCGATATTGATGATAGTCATGAAGAGACAAAGATAACGATCCAGACAAAGGAATGGACGCAGGAGCTGGAGGAAATTGTGAAAATTATTAAGAAGGAAAAACAGCAGCGCTTATTTGGCATTGATAAAGATCAAACCGTACTTCTGGATCCCAGGGAAATCGATTTTATTCATGCCGAAAAAAGAAAAATATTTGCAGTAGTAAAAAACCGGCATTTTGAAGTGAAAATGAAGCTGTACCAAGTGGAGGATTTCCTGCTTCCCCATGACTTTATGCGCTTCTCCAAGTCTGTAATCGGCAATATTCATCGTATTGACAAATTTGAAGCATCTTTTAACGGAAATCTATGTGTTTATTTTCAATCCGGCAACAAGGAATATATTACCCGAAAATATGTAAGTGCTATTAAAGAAAGATTGATGAAGGGAGGGCAGTAAAATGATACTTGAAGTTTTAAGACGCAGTATGATGGGGATTGCTTTTGGAGGTATATTTACATTTATTGCCCTTACCATTATGAAAGTCAATGCATTTGAAGCTACCATCCCGGAAATATGGGTGCATATGGGAGCAAGTTTAATCTTAGGCATATATTTTGGCATATCCTCTTTAATTTTTGGAGACGATGACAGCAATATCATAAGAAAGTCAGTGATCCACTTTTTTATGACTTATACTGCCTGGCTTCTAATCGCAGGAACTGTCGGATGGATACCGCTTAATATGTCAGCAGTAATATGGAGCACGCTCGCTTTTATCCTGCTTTATGCATTAAACGCTTTAGGATGGTACCTTTACTTTAAAAAGCTGGAATCCACGCTGAACAAGCATCTGGAAAATCAAAAATAGGGGTCCCAGGTAATCTGATGATTCAGTTTCGAAAGAGAAATTAGTAACTTAAAACAACTATATGGGAGAGCAGGTAATACTTGGTTCAAGAAATGCATTCAATGCCATATTCATCGTTGTTTTGTGAACTGGTATTTTTAGTTATATATTTCGGGATCCCATCCATTGTAACGATATTTTCAATGCAGCAGTTGGTACATTTATAATATGGACAATTTTACTTCCGCTTGTTTATAAATTTTCCTGCTATAGAATTAAAAAGACTTTATAAAAGTGGGTATTTTATCGATCCTTTACACATGGTAAGCGATTTCATATAATGATAATAACTTATTAAGTTGTCAGGAGGAGTGGAATGAGTCAAATTAAAGAAGGTACGCTGCTGTGGGAGCCTGATGAAAAATGGAAACAGAAAACCAATATACAGGCATATATGGAATGGCTAAACAATAATAAAAACCTGCAATTCTATGATTATCACTCCCTTTGGAAGTGGTCCGTAAATGAACTTGAAGCCTTTTGGGAATCCCAATGGGAGTATTTTGATATTCAATCAACAAAAACTTATACATCTGTGTTATCCACCCATAAAATGCCTGGGGCCAAATGGTTTGACGGAGCTGAAATTAATTACACCGAGCATATTTTCAGAAATAGAAAAACAGATAAACCCGCGATTATTCATGCTTCCGAAATACGCGAAACGTCCGAAATCACCTGGAATGAATTATATAAACAAACCGCTGCAATGCAGAAAACACTTAAAAACCTCGGTGTCCAAAAAGGGGATCGAATTGTTGCCTATGCACCAAATATCTATGAAACTATCATTGTGTTCCTGGCCAGCGCAAGTCTGGGAGCCATCTGGTCCAGTGCATCACCTGATTTCGGAACACAAAGTGTGATTGACCGGTTTAAACAAATTGAGCCAAAGGTAATGGTCACAGTAGATGGATATCTTTACGGCGGCAAAAATTTTGAACGGATGGAAACTGTAAAAGAAATCCAGGCTGAACTTCCAACATTGGAAGCCACTATTGCTGTTCCATATTTAAATCAAGATGCAGATTTTTCAGCGCTGAAAAATCCGATTATATGGCAGGATGCTGTCCAGACAAAAGGGTCACAGACCCTGACTTACGAGCCTGTTCCTTTTAATGATCCGCTTTGGGTGCTTTTTTCTTCCGGAACTACCGGAAAACCAAAGCCCATCGTACAAAGCCAGGGTGGTATTTTACTTGAACATTTAAAAGCGCTGACATTCCATTCAGATTTGGATGAAAATGATCGTTTCTTCTGGTTTACCACAACAGGATGGATGATGTGGAATTTCCTTGTCAGCGGATTGCTGACCGGGAGCACCGTTATTTTATATGACGGCAACCCCGCTTATCCGGATAAAAATATGCTATGGAAATTTGCAGAAGACACAAAAATGACCGTATTCGGTACCAGTGCCAGTTATATTACAGGCTGCATGAAGGATGAAAACCTGCAGCCCGGGGAAGAATATGATCTAAGTCATCTGAAAAGCATTGGCTCCACCGGCTCTCCATTGCCGCCGGAGGGTTTTAACTGGTGCTATGAAAATGTGAAACAAGATGTATGGATTGCCTCAGCAAGCGGAGGCACTGACGTATGTACAGCTTTCATTTCCGGAACGCCGATTTTGCCTGTGTATGCCGGAGAGCTGCAGTGCCGCGCCCTAGGTGCAAAAATTGAAAGCTTCAGTGATGATGGGAATCCGCAGATTGAGGAAGTCGGGGAACTCGTACTGACCAAGCCATTTCCATCGATGCCGATTTATTTCTGGGGTGATCCGGACGGAAGCCGGCTTTACGAAAGCTATTTTGATGTTTTTCCAGGGATATGGTGTCACGGCGACTATTTAAAAGTTACCGATAGACATACATGTGTCATTTACGGCCGATCTGATGCAACCATAAATCGCGCCGGTATCCGGATCGGCACAAGCGAGATCTACCGTGCAGTGGATCAGGTCAAGGCAGTGGCCGACAGTTTAATTGTCGACATACCAAAAGGAAATGATTCAGAAACACCGCTCTTTGTACAGATGAAGGAAGGGTATGAATTAACCGAAGATATTAAGCAGGCCATAAAAAGGCAAATTCGGACTCAATGCTCACCGAGACATGTGCCAACTGGAGTCTATGAAGTGGAAGATCTGCCAAAAACTTTAAACGGAAAAAAACTGGAGATCCCGGTAAAGAAAATTCTTATGGGCAAACCTGTAGAGCAGGTAGTGAATAAGGGATCACTGAGCAATGAAAAAGCATTGGATTATTTTGTCGAGTTTGCCGGGAAGGATGTCAAACTTTAAAATCAGAAAGGGCTGCCCTCCCTTAAGCCGGTAGCGGCTGATGGAGGATAGCCCTTTTCCGTGGACATTACTATATTCCTGCAGCCTTCTTCTGTGTTGCCAAGCTCACAAAAACATAAGCAAAAAAGGATAATATTACCGGCAATACAACAGAATGCAAACCAAGCGGCTGCGGGAAGAAGGAATCAGATAAGATATACAATCCTACCCCCGTAATCATTGATGCAAGTGCTCCGTATTTATTTCCTTTACTCCAATAGAGTCCGAGAATAATAGGCCAAATAAACGCAGCTTCCAAGCCGCCAAAGGCAAATAGGTTAAGCCAGATGATTAAATCAGGCGGATTTAAAGCCATGAAAAATACGATTACCCCTAAAACCGCAGTAATACTGATGCTTAGCCACTTTACCCTATTGTGCGGAGCATCCGGTCTCACATAATTCAAATAAACATCCTTTACGATAGTGGAACTCACGAGCAATAATAATGAATCGACAGTTGACATAATTGCTGCCATCGGTGCCGCTAATACCACACCAGCAAGCCAGGCGGGCATCACCTCTAATGCGATAAGCGGCATAACCTGATCCCCGATTTCTATTCCCGGCAAAATTGGTCTTGCAAACACACCTATCAGATGCATATTCAGCATGATAAAGCCGACTACAATGGTTCCTATAATAATAGCACGATGCATGGAACGTGAATCCCTGTACGCCATCGCCCGAACTGTAATCTGCGGCAATGCCACCACACCGACACCGACCAGAATCCAAAAGGAGGATACGAACGCCGGGCTCAATGTTCCTTCTGCGCCATAGGGTGTAATCAGATTTGGGTTTTCTGTATGTAAATCGGAAATAATAAAAGGAATGCCACCGCCGGCGATAATTACGGCTATCAGCAGTACCAGCGTACCGAGAAACATAATACTTCCTTGAACAGCGTCTGTTAAAGCCACTGCCCGAAATCCGCCAATTGTAACGTAAATAAGTACGGATAATGCAAATATAACTAGTGCGGTTGTATAATCAATCCCTATTAATGATTCCAGCAAACGGGCACCGCCAATCCACTGTGCAGCCATTGCAGAAAATAAAAATATTATAATGCTTAAAGCCGAAAACAGAACCACCCATTTGGACCGGTATCTGCTTTTTAAAAAGTCCACCATGGTTACAGCCTTATATCTTCTTGTTACGACAGCAAATTTTTTCCCCAATATCATCAGCACAAAATAACCTGTCACAACTTGGGTCATCGCTAAAAGCACCCAGCCCAGCCCTTCTGTATAGGCTGTTCCCGGCCCTCCAATAAAACTGCTTGCACTTCCATAAGTAGCAGTCATCGTCATTGCCAGCAGAAAGCCGCCCATGCTCCGGCCTCCCAGAAAATAATCTTGCATAAATGATGATGACCCTCTGACATATCTGCTTGCCCAGATTCCTACTCCAAAAATAATAATTAATATAATAACTAATGGAAAAATTGCTTGCCAATTCATTCGTTTTCTTTCTCCTCTTCAAACGGGATTTCAACAAAAAACTGTTTCACCACGAAAATAACCACGATGGAAATTACAATAAACCCGAGTACACAGCTGTAAAAAAACCAGGCTGGCAATCCAAATACATAAGTATATTCTGATGGGTCCTTGCTCCCCAAACCATATGCAAATGCATACCACCAAATGAAGTTAAAGATGGCAATTCCCACTCCGATTAATGCTTCCCTGTTTGCTACTTTGTTCAGGTATCTATCTTTTTCCAAATCTTTAGTACTCATGTTTAACTCCCTTTTATCCTAATAAATTTTTCGGAAAGCTCATTCCCTATAATATACCGCAAAGTCACTTGTCTGTAAATAATGAAAATTTGAATAACCTGATCTTAATACCAGCCTATAAACAAAATTTTCCCACATATATTAAATGGCTTGAAAAAAATCCGATTTCGTTATATAATTTCTATTTGTAACGGGGCATTAGCTCAGCTGGGAGAGCGTTTGTCTGGCAGACAAGAGGTCAGCGGTTCGAGCCCGCTATGCTCCATATATTGAAACGCCTGTCCTGCAAGGGATTGGGCGTTTTTTATTGTTTAAAGTAATTATAAATAAGTTATTTTTGATGACACCTTGATGACACTTTAGAAAATGTGACCCTAAAAACTATTGACTTGTCTTTTGATTTATCCAGTTCATTAGTGCGTTGTACGGAATGCGGATTTTGTGTCCTTCGCGTATACAAGGGAATCCGTTATGTTCTGATTGTCTACAAAGTTCATATGTTGCTGTACGCCCTATACGTAATATTTTGGCAGCTTCCGGTACTGTTAAGAATCTTGGAACTTCATGGTATCCGTGAGATTCGAGCAAACGCCTGATGTCCTCCAGGTGTTTTTCGTTTTCCTCCCGAATGATTTGTCGAATAATATCTTCAATAGACAAAGTCACTTCCTCCTTCTCACTTTCATCTATTATATAAGTTCAACAAATATTAAATTATTCCTTTTAAAAGAGGACTACCCAAATTTGGATAGCCCTCTGTTACTCTTGCAATTCACGATATTCGTATATTGCATTTTTACCTGTTACCCCTCAAATAGGCTTCAATCGTCATGTCGTCGCCCATAGCCGTATCAATAAAAGGTTTAGTTACTCTTGCTATTTCCTCACCGTCAAGCTGTGCTATAACCGTCATATTCGTTGTGCCGCCGCCACCTTCACGATATGGTCCTGCATGTTCCGCCGGAACAATAGCCTCTCCTGCGTGAATCATAGCTAAACCATCTTTGGTAACAAGGTTTGTACCTACGTCCAGGCTTGGGATATTAGGGATACTAGGGAAGCCGATAGTTCCGCCACCCCTTCCTCCAATTCCAGGAACCCATGAAGGGATTCTTGGCAGTCTAATATTAATTCTGCTGATTCCGTTCAACATTCCATTTATTGCGCTTATTACTCCATTTATTGCACCTTTTATTGAATCTACAATGCCATCCCATATTCTGCTTGTTGTCCCGGAAATAGAATCCCATACGCCTGTTATTGTGTCTTTTACAGCGTTGAAGGCTCCGGAAGCACTGTCTTTAAATCCGTTCCATATTCCGCCTAAAGTGTCTTTTATTCCATTCCAAACAGTAGATGTGATGCTTTTTAGTGTATTCCACGCGTTAGTGATTCCGTCCTTTATATTTGAAATTGCGTTGGAAATGTCCACCTTAATCATAGTCCATGTTCTGCTGAAAAAATCGCCAATCCAACTAAATATACTTTCGGTTGTCTTTTTTGCATCGTTCCATTTTTCGGTAAAGAAATCAACGATACCCGTTACAATGTCAGATACGGTTTCTTTTATGCTGTTCCAAGTTTCAGTGAAGAAATCACTTATCGCTGTGAATACTTCGGTTGTCGTTTCTTGAGCTTCTGTCCACTTTTCAGTTATCCATTCCTGTATAGCTATTAGCGCTTCGGTGAATGTTTCTCTGATAAATGTCCAGGTTTCAATGAAAAATTCCGAGATAGAAGTCCATAGTTCTGTGGCTGTTTCCTTTATCCAAGTCCATGACTCAGACAGGAATTCACCAATTGCGGTAAATACTGTGATGGTCGTTTCCTTAATCCATTCCCAGTTGTCGTAAATCAGTAATCCAAGGGCGATCACACCGGCGATTATCATTGGTATAGGATTCATTAAGAGCATAAACGCTTTACCAACTGCTGCAATAACTGGCATAACGGTTGTAAATGCAGAAATTAAACCGCCTACCACAAGCAACAATGGGCCAATAGCTGCTAATAATCCACCTACAATGACAATTGTATTTTGCATTGCCGGGGAAAGGTTCTGAAACCATTCAGCGATCTTTTGTATGCCTTCCATGAGTGGATCAATAGCCTTTTCTGCTAGATCGAGCAATATTTCACCTAAAGGCTGCAAGGCCATAACAATTTCATTCTTCATTTCTCCGAATCTTTCTCCTATTGTTTTGGTATCTTCGTTGGTGTCCTGAATTATCCCGGAAGTATCTTCAAACCCTTTCCCTAATTCATCCAGGGAAGGGATCGCTTCGTTTCGGATGGCTGTTGTCATCCTTTGCGCACCTTCTGCGCCAAATGTTTCTGTTGCAAGGGCTAGGGCTTCCGTTTCAGTTTCTGCATTTTGCATGCTTGAAATTACCTTATCCAGTTCTTCTTTGGAATCCTTACCCTCTTCTGCCCAATTTCTAAAGGCTGAATTCAGCCCCGGCATAACTCTTGAAACGGAAATACCCTCTGATTCCATCCGGGCCATTATTTCCGCTGCTTCATCCATTTCAAAACCAGCATTTTGGAGCACTGAACCGTATTCCGTCAAATGTCCGGATACTTCACCTAATCCGACCCCGTAGTCCTCTGTCATTTTATAAAGTTTTTCTAGTTCGCCCACACCGTCTTCGGCCGGCATCTGCCATTGCTCTAATGCTTTACCAAAGGCTTGAGAATTGGCCACTCCATCCTCGCCCAACATCCGGGAAGCGTCCATTACGTTTTTAGTTAAATCTTCTAATGTTTCCCCGGTTGCCCCGGTGTACGTGTTTAAGTTTGCTAGTGCATCAGAAACGGCATCCGCACTATCCGGCACATTTACAAACACACTATCAAACGATTCCTTTAAATCTTCTAAAACCTCACCAGTCGCCCCTGTACCTACTCGGATATTGTTATAAGCCTTGTCTACTTGGTCAGCAGCAGCAAATGCAATGGTTCCAAGTCCAACGATCGGAGCCGTTACAGCAGCGCTCATTTTCTTCCCAGTGCCTTTTAGTTTGTCTGCCACGCCGTTTAGGTTTTTCTGCATGTCTTTTATGCCGGTCTGTATGCCTTTTTGGTCTATCTTCGTCGAAATTCTGATACTTCCATCAACAGCCATTTAATCACCTCTTATTTTTGAAATAAAAAAAGGGGCATCATCAAAACGCTTTTTTTTGCGCTCTGACAATGCCCCGGTTGTTCCGATAGCATTTAGCTTATTTTTTTGTGTAGCTTGCTTCAAAATGAGTTATTACACCATTTGACCAATTTACATGTAGTTTTCCGAATCCTGTTTCTGGCGGTTCCACTTCATCCAGTTTGCCATCTTTGAAGATGTAAACTGTATGTTCTTTGAAGTTTTCCTTATCCATGCTGCTATTCGCCCCTTATTCGATATATTTTCCTTTTTTCTTGCCCCTGGCATAATTGAGTACTTCCTCAGCTATTTCAGCCACCTTTGCAACTGAACGCCCCGATTTCTTGTATACTTCCTCAAAAACCCCCTCTCCTAAGGTTTCATTGAAAATATCCAATGACAATCGCTTAGTTTGTTCCAAACGTTTTTCTTTTAAACTATTGGTGCTAGTATCTGGAGTAGGTGTATTAATTAATTTTTTTTGCAATTTTTGATGCTTTTTGGCCAGTTTTTCATACTTACCGACTTTCAGTTTGTTTATTTCCATTTCGTACTGCTTTCCGTAAATTTCAACGTATTTTTTCATTAGTTCGCCTCTTCTGTTGAAATTGCAATATTGAATAGTTCTGATTCAATATTATTCAAGGAAGCATATTCATCATCTATAATTACCCCTCGGCTCCCTAGCGTGTTTACGGTAGCAAACTGCTGTTTTTTGCTCTCGTATTCTTGGCGTTCTGATTCATTCATGCCGCCAATATCATTTTGAATAACATAATGCCGGGCATTTTTTTCTAAATCATCCATGCCCCTGTTTTTCAATTCCATTCGTAACAGATTGATTTCCAGGAGATCATCAGTATTCAAGTCTTGCACCATGTACTTCAATTCATGATCCGGGGCTAATTTATATTTCATTTCAAATTCTTTTGCTTCATTTGGTCTATCTGCATAGCCTACGTCTTTATGTTTCCTGTTTGATAAGCGTTCAATATCTGTAGACAATTCACTTTTTAACTTTTGGTGATGTTCTCTAATTCCATTAGAAAGTTCACTGAAAATGTCTTTGCTAATATCTATCAAATAATCCTTTTTGTAATAGCCAAAACTAGCCAACTTTTCAAGTTCCGCCTTCTTTTCCTTAAATCTGTTTATCATGTTCTGATACTCTTTATCTTGCTTGTAAATATTTTTATAGCTCATTTATCCATTCTCCTTTAATTCAATTATTTTAGACTGTATTTCCTGCATTTCACGATGGAGCTTATCGCACCTCGGCCACCCTTTTACTTTCCGCTTGTTATAGGAATATCTAAGGGCGTTATATCTCGATTCCAGCTTTTTGATTTGCTCTTGGACATCAAGGCTAACTGGCATCAATATACCCCCTCATGTTATTTATTTTCTTCCTTGCTCTTTCCATATAAGTTTGAACGGAACTTCTGCTTATTTTCATCACTTCGGCAACTTCACTAAAGGAATACATGTACGCTGTATGAGCTAGCCAGCAGTTCCTTTCACGCCATGATAATTCGATTAAGATGTCATACAATACTTTCTTTTGGTGATCGGTCATATTGGAAGCATCAAGCATGTTTTCTCATCTCCAATTCCTTATCAATTTTATCCTCTACTTCCTGGAAAAGATCCTTATAATTCGGCTTGGAAATGAAGGCTTGCATATCTTCATCCCAATAGCCATTTACGCCATATGCCAGTTTCTTTCTATTCCATTCGTTGACTTCATAAACTCTCTTTCTATCAATCCCTTTTATCTGTCCAGGCATCCGGCCAGTTTGCAGCCATTCAAGGGCAAATTCCATATCCCGGAGCATGCTTCCAATTATTTTGCGTTCGGGATCATCCCTGTTCATATTTCGATACCGCTTATTTAATTGTTTTCTTCCTTCCCTGTATTCCGGAATTAAACGAAGCAGCATAAAGCGACATCCCTTCCAGTTTGTATTTATCCATTGAATACATAATGTATAAATATACGTAGTTTGGTTCCGAAAATATACATTATGTCAACTAGATACATCCCTAAAACCTTGATAAATCAATGTTTCTTATTTTTAGCAATAATGTTCTTTATACATATTTTATACATCGTTGATACATCAACGATTGTGGCACTTCTGATGTTTTCCAATGTCGGTAAAAATGCATAAAATCCTGCATAAAATTCCCCTTTTAGACCCAATGATCCAGGTCTCGAATTACTATCGCATTTTCATATTTTGGCTTTTGCAATTCCTCATAGTATTCCTCCTCACTTCCGAAATGGCAGCTTTCATGATTGCCCACACGGAAAACATATATTTTTGTTGGCATGGACATCTTAATTCTTTCTAATCTGCGTAATCTTGTTTGAATACTCATTCTAGAATGACCCTCACAATATCGGACATATGAACAGGATCTTTTCTTTGTTTTGGTTTCTGCGTGGTGGTGGATCCATCCTCATTCAATACTGTTACTGTAACGCCCATTAAATCAAAAATACGGTACGCCTTGTCCTGTGCTTTCTCTAGTTCCTTATCAGTCATCATTCATCCGCCTCCAATTGTTTCTCAAGAGCTTTCAAGCGTTCGTCAAATTCACCTTCCTTAATAGCTGTAAGTGCCACATTTGACAGATAAGCAATCGCCCGGACTTTATCTATTGGATCCAGTTCATCTTTACGCCTAAGGATGTTTATTTGCTCCTGCATCAGTGTTCTAATATGCTGCGGTTTATATATCCGTCTATCTTTCAACTATTGACCCCTCCCCTCAAAAACGTTGATATAATGCCAGTTTGCAAGAATTTAGTATTACAATTTGTGCCATATTAATTACCATTTTGTATGCAATGAGCCGGCATTGATTGCCATGATTTCTTCAAAGATTTCCGGTACTCTTTCCGGTGATTCTTCTTCCAAGGTAAACATAGAGAGTTCATCAAATAACTTTTTCAGTTTATAGTAACTTTCACTCTTCAAGATCCTTTTTTCTAGTTTCAATAAACGTACTTCCCGGCTCATTTGTTATTCTCCTTTTTTTAATTTTTCGATATAAACCGGAGCATATAATTTCACTATTTCAGTTATAGCCAAATCGGGGCTTATATCTCTCAACCTGGCAACCTCTTTAACTTCTGCTTTCACTTTTTCGGCTGTTTCATTCAATCTTTCACACCTCCACTTTCATAATATTTTTTTAGCTTCCCTTTGCTTCTGCTGCCTACTTCGGAGAATATACTTACCTCGTTTGAGTGATTCTTTGTACAGACCCGGATTCTCCCTTAACATGCACTGTATTTCATCATTTGTAAGGAATACGGTACTCTTTGGCAGCTTCACTTCGATATACTTCAACGGATCACCTCCTGGAAACGTATTTAATGTATTTTTCAAATTGCATCAGGACATAATCAAACGTATTACCTTTTGCAATCAATTTAACCCCTATGGCTTGTTTTCTGCCCTTCTGATAGGTTTCGCGCCACGCTACCCATTCGCCATTGTAATACTCCATATAAGCGTTACTGAACCGACTTACAACCCACAGATAAATAGTTTCACTTATTCCAACAATAAGGCCAATTTGCCGGGCTTTGTCGTCCAATGAGATTACCTCTTTTTCAGCTAACATATAAGCACCTCATTTTAGTGTAGGTAAGTGTAGGTAGCGTGTAGGTAACTGCTGCCTACGTCTGAAATCCTTATATACCAATGTTTTAACCTGCATTGTAGGTAATGTAGGTAATTTTATAAGGATGTTATTATTAAATAAGTAAGTAGTTTCTCTTTGGCTTTATATACATCTCCTACTTTACCTACCCCTTGGAATTTACCTACATTACCTACATCAGCCTACAACCTTTGCCCTAACTGGTTTCGTAGAGTAGGTAGTGCTTACCTACATCTGCCTACATTACCTACATTTCATTATTTACTATTTTTGGATGGACATGATAAACCGTTTTTCTGCCCACTTTATCCATTTTGATAAAACCTCTATCCTCCAATTGGAACAACGTTTCTTTAAAGTCCTGAGACGTTTTGAATTTTCTATTAGTCAATTCTTGGATGGCTCTGTATTCTACTGTTTCGGATTGCTGCCTTTGGATAACATTTAAAAGATATTTAGCAGTCTCTTCGTCCTCATTTACACCCATCACACCGTGCGCCTTCATTGCATGCTGTATGAAGTATTCCCTTAGCACATTCGCCCTCTGTAGCGTGTCTGTATTGATTTCTGAAGGTATTTCCTTGCCTACATACTCCGCAACGTGAAGAAGCCCAGCGATGCGTATTATTTGCCCTGCCAGCTTTCCGATCCAGCCCTGAAAACTATCGGGCAAATCTTCATCTTTTAACATTTCTTCTATTTCAGTTCTTAGATAAACTTCATACCTGCTGGCCTCTTCATCAAAAGTAAGCTGTCTAGGTGTTTCTGCTTCAATTCTGAGTAACTTATTCATATTGTTATGAAAAACTTCTTTAACAAATGGATCCACTTGTTTTGGCTCAATTTCCCGATAACCTACCTTTGACCTGGGGAAAGAATACAAGAACCTTTGCGTTAATCCTCTTTCTTGAAACGTATCAGGAATATCCTTTATTACAGAGGGCTGTACAAATAATCCAATTGTTAGTGTCGGATTATGCAGTTTAATAGATTCCCTTCCCATACGGTCAATGGAGACATTATCGGCAGAATGACCCTTCAGGTATATATCGATATTTGAAGCCTTGTCTTTCGTGTATCGGCCTGCCATCATTTGAAAGGCTTCTGCCCCTTCTGCAGACAGAACAGCTATCTTCTCATTATTCTTGGCCATTAAATCCGCTATTTTTTCCGGTGTAGCATCAGCCGTTATAAAACTTGGAATATACATTATCTCTTCAGCTTCTATTTCCTCGCGTACTGAATAAATTTCTTCCAATATTTTTTTATCGTTGTCCTTTGCAAAATCCTTTTCTAGTTTTTCGATGCGTCTTTGTTTTGCCCTTAGCCAATCCTGCTGCTTAGCTACCTCAATACTCAATGTTTCAGCTTGTTCCTGTTCATATTCCATGACTGGACCAATAAAATTTTTAAAAACAGATGATTTTCTGTTTGCTGATCCCAAAGCCATAACTGAATAGGTGTTTAATGTTTCCACCCAATCGCCAATTACGTTGACTTCAAACTTCCTCGATAGTATAGTAGATAATATGGAAATGGCGGCAATTCCTGCAGCATCTTTTGGTGTTTGTGTCGATTCCGCCACACTATCCACATAATCCTTAATCCAAGCGGGGAAAATACCTGAATCAAAGTTAGGGAGTTTATCTTCGTCAAATCCGATTGGCTCATCCCATTCCTGTGGTGGAGCCTTTTTATTTTGTTCTTCTGCTAATTCTTGTACTGCATTCACTAATGATTACCCCCTCGCCTTCGTGCTAGTTCCTTACTTGCAATTGAATTAATAACTGTTTCCAGCTCTGCTATTTCCAATGGTGGTATATTGGAGTTATTCCATAGTTTCATAATTTCAACCACAAGCCCCGGATCTACATAACGCCGGAACAAATGACCAGCCAATGAAGTAGCTGCAGCGTTTCTTTGTCCTTCTCCCACACCTTGCATGATGTTTATCCAATAGGATGATGTTTTCTTTTGATGTGTTCCTTTTGGCTTTAAAACCATGTCTAACAGCCATTTTGGCGCTTCATTGATTCTTATTTCTAGCGGATGACTACTCAATTCCCATTCGTATCTATCGCCACTTATATGGATTGAAGGACTGGCCACAATAAAGCCGTTATCCCCTCTAATATCAATACCTGGCAATAAATCAACCTTATTCCCTATTCCCTCCTGATATTTAAAGAGGAAATGGCTCCCCTTGGATCCAGTTATTTGTTCGACAGTTTCGGGCAATCCTCCAAAGTGATCTGTTAATTGTTCCAATGATTCCTTGCCCTGTTTTCCATCTACATCAGCGACGAAAAAACCGCTTTTTCTTCCTGCAACTAAACCGATATTGGAGTCACTCCATTGTTTCCACCATTTTTTGATAGTTTCCCTATCTGTGGTGGCTTTATCTTGCCAATTGCTCACCCGGGGATGTTTCCCCGGACTTTGGCAATTTGGGTTGCTACAAGTGCATTTTCCATCTATAATGGAGTGTATAGGGATTACCGGGAATTGAAGCCTTTCAGCATAAGCTAGTGCTGCTATTAATAAATCCCGGTGTGTCGGTGTAGCTACTGCAATAGCTTCACCTTTTTTAATACTCATCTTCTACACTTACTTTCATCTGTTCGTCGACCCATTTGTCTATGGCTTCCTTTTTAAACAGGATCCTGCGGCCTATACGGAAATGAACAATTCTTTTTTCCCTCACTAATTTAAAAATGGTGTCAATGCTTACCCCCAGGTACTCCGCAACCTCATTTGTGGTTAGTGTTGATCTTCTGATAGGTTCCAGTGTCGGTTTATACATTTCCATCATTTACGCCCTCCATTTGAAGTAATTTTTATTAAAGAATTTCTGAAGATCCTTTTTCATGTCCTCATGTTCATATAGCAAAGAACAACTCGCATATAAATGATCTGCCATAGAGACCGGCTCTCCATTTTCAAATTTGCGGATACGTGTAGCTGAAGTTTGAAGTTTTCTTCCCACATAAGCCAATGACAGGCCGAGGTGTTCACGATATGCCCGGAGGCCTGCACCGTCCGCTTCCCAATTATGTTTATTATCAGCAATAAATTTTCCCCTACTGGTCTCCCTTTGTTTTTCCATATTCAATATCTCCATTTGAATTACCCCCTGTTTTTAATTTCATTAATAATTCTTTGTGCTTCAGGATCCACATTTTTATACAAGATTAATATCCTAAGTGCTTTTTCTAGAGTCATTTGTATTTCCTCCTTCCATTTAGAGCCATTAATTCGTATGCAATTTTGGCAAGTGCTTCATCCTGCTTTTTAACGTTATGTTCATTTAATGCAGTGACGATCTTGGCCACCTCATCATAGCTGGCTGTGATTTCAATTGTTTCATTTCCTACATTTAAAACTTTCATGAGATTCCCTCCTCTTTATTGTTATCAATTAAAAATTCATGACTTTTGTAAATATAAGTTTCACATTTGCGGCAAAATGGTTTCATCATCGCCCCTGCTGCTGCATAATCACCAACCTTTATTGGTGCTTTACAGCTTGTACATTTAAGCATTGGTTCCACTCCTTTTTATATGCTGTACATGCCTTTTTCAGTGGTTTTCTGATCATTAAGACACCTTTTTTTTAGCTGCTTCAATAGTAAACACGTCGTCAAACTTTAATTGCAAGGCATCACAAATTTTTTTAGCGGTATCAGGTCTAGGCGATTGCTTGCCGTTTGATATTTGAATAAATGTAGATTCAGCTAGACCACTTTTTCTTGCAAACGAACGTTTAGAATACCCTTTTTTAGCAATAATTTCGTTAAACTTCGCCCGGGATTTTAAAACGATCATTTTTTACCCTCCTTATCAACCAGTAAGATTTATAAAATGATTAGACTATTGGTTATTTAGTCTGTTGTACTAATCATAATACCTTATTGATTGGTTGTCAAGTCATTTTGATTAGACTATTGGTTATTTTGATTAGTTATGATATTATTTAATTAAAGAATAAAGTGAGGTGTAAAATATGGGCTACATACAGTCTAATTTGAGAGTCTTAATGGCAAAACATGGATTAAACATTCAAAGAGTTAAAGAAAAGACAAGCTTATCTAGGACTACAATTTCTAATCTGTATAATAATCTTGGGGCGGGAGTTCAGTTCGATACTATGAAGCAGTTATGTGAGCTCTTCAGATGTCAACCAGGGGATCTATTTTCTTATATTGATTTAGATTTTGGTTTTGAAATAATAGGAGATAATTCTAATGTTGAAATGGTGGAAGACACATATACTTTAGAAGGTCAAGGAGGAAGTTATGACTATGTCTCAGAAATAACTACAGAACTAGTTATAAAATGTAAATTAATTTATGAAGGGGAAAAATACGATTTTAACTTTAAAACAATAGTGCAATATGGAATAGATCATGAAAAAAATATAGACGAACTGAAGGTTTCGTTATCACCTACTTTTGAATACACATTAGAATATAAACTAGAACTTTCCCCTTTTATAGTCAATGATATTTCGGAAAGTTTAGATGAATTATTATTAGATTGGGGGTTTGATTCATTTAACGGAGAAGAAATAGAGGGAATTGTCTCTGTGTCTGTTGAACATGATATGTTGTTCGAAAGTAATGGATTAGATAAAGAAGAAAATGATAAAATTGTGGACGGTTTAATAAAAAAATATCAAAACAAAAAGGAAGGTGATTAAATGGCTGGTTCCATACAGGATAGAGGAAATGGAAAATACTATTTAACTGTAAGTGCCGGATTCGATGGACAAGGGAAGCGGATCCGTAAAACTAAGACAGTGACTGCCAAAAGTCCTGCGGATGCCAGGAAGAAACTTGCCTTATTTGTTGCTGAAGTGGAAAGGAAGGAATATGTTTCTCCATCTAATACAAAGTTTCGTACTTTTGTGGAATTATGGAAGAAAAGAGCCAAAAAACAGCTTGCACCAAAAACGATGGAATTATACACCTATCTGCTGGACAGTAGGATGATCCCTGCCTTTGGCAATATCAGATTAGAAAATATAACTCTTGTTCGGTTAAATGACTATATGGAAAAACTTGAAGAAGAAGGTCTGTCATCTAATACACGATTGAAACATTATAATTTATTTAATAATCTGTTCAACTTGGCTTTGAAACTAAAATTAATAAGTGAAAATCCAATGGATGGAGTAGACCGCCCAAAAAGAGAACAGAAAGAAACAAATGTTTATGATTCTCAGGAATTGAAACGATTATTTCTGCTGCTGAATGAGGAAAAGAATAAGCAAATGGTTCTTATGGTAAAATTGGCACTTAAAACAGGGATGCGTAAAGGGGAATTACTCGGCCTTAGGTGGGAGGATGTAGACTTTGCGACAAATACCATTCATGTACGCCATTCTCTAAGTTATACCAAAGAGGAAGGCTATCAAATAAAGGATACTAAAACGAAAAACTCTAATCGTAAAGTAGCTCCACCTAAAAAGCTGATGAAGGAATTGCAGAAACATATTCATCATAAAAGGGAAGAAAAAGCTGCTGCTGCTGAATTATGGGATGACACATTCGGAAACTTAGTATTTTCCACACCAGGTAAAAGTGAAGGTGACACTCTTTCCTTATTCGGCAAACCAATACATCAGGATTCACCTAATAGATGGTGGAGAAGGTTTCTTGACCGTGTGAATGCAGAAGCTGAAAAGAACGGTCAGTCTAAACTTAAAAAGATCCGCTTCCATGATCTAAGGCATACTGCTGCCACTGATTTAATAAATAAAAATGCACATCCCAATGCAATTTCTAAACGCCTAGGACATGCCAATATAAGTACCACCATAAATATATATGGCCACCACCTGGAAGAAGCAGATCAAAAAATAGCCGATATGTTGGATGAAGATTATATATAAGTTTTCTTCCACAGGTGAAAACTTTTCCCCATTTCCGGGGAATACTCACACGCACACGCGTATTGTTACATTCTCCCCGCTTTCTTCGTCAGGTGAAAGCGGTAAACATCATTTTATATGGTGTTTTTTTCTTTCCTGCATATGGTGGACCGCTTCATGACTTTAGTGTTATACTTAAGTCCAAAATATTATGTGGTATAATATGACTAGTTAGGTTGTTTTCCGGGGAAGATGCGCCCCGGATTTTTTCTTTGCCTTTTATAAGAACATACGTTTATTTCTTGATGACACCTTGATGACACTTTTACTCATATTTGAGTAAAAACAAAAGATTAAATCATAGTATATACCTTACAAATGCCTATAAATCAATGGTTTTCATTTTGATTCATAACTGAAAAAATTGTATGTCTATCTCTGGCAGACAAGAGGTCAGCGGTTCGAGCCCGCTATGCTCCATATATTGAAACGCCTGTCCTGCAAGGGATTGGGCGTTTTTTGTATATCCGTATTTATATATAAAATGCCTGTTTGATGTATTTGATACAATTCACCATTCAACATTACCTATCTTATAATTATTTTGCCTATTGTTTTACTTTCCATGACAAATGCAAATCTTTCTGTTATCCTTTAGGAAGTAATTAAATATAAAACACAACTACTAGGGGTGCCCAAAATGTGGGCTGAGAGGAAAGTGCAAAAATACTTTCTGACTCTTATGGACCTGATCTGGTTAATACCAGCGGAGGGAAGTAGTCGGATAATACGTCCAATCTATTTCAGCTTATCCAAGCCAGGTCCTTTTATGGGATCTGGCTTTTTTAACGCCCCTCTTCCAAAAGGAGGAAGAAAATGAATAGAACCCGTTTATTAACCATCATGGCAGTTTTTGTTGCTATTGGAACATTGGGTGCACAGCTTATATGGTTTCCCGCCGGTGTGGCAAGGGCGTACCCTGTTCAGCACGCCGTAAACGTGATGGCAGCAGTCACCTTGGGACCATGGCCGGCAGTTGGCATCGCATTTATGATTGGACTGCTTCGAAATATGCTTGGCCTCGGAACATTACTCGCATTTCCGGGTGGAATGGTTGGCGCCTTCGTGGCAGGCTATCTTTATAAAAAATCCAACAAGATAGCTCTTGCAGCCGGAGGGGAAGCCATTGGGAGCGGCGTAATTGGTGCATTGTTTGCTGTTCCATTTTCGCACATTCTCATGGGAAGTGCGGTTGGCGCATTTGCTTTCATGCCTTCATTTCTGGTAAGCAGCATAACCGGAGCTTTCATCGGCTGGTTTGTCATTTCAAGGGTAAAACATACCAGTTTAATACGTGTGTAATTTACTAGATTAATAGTTAACTAGGAGGAATTTAGAATGAAAGAAGCCCATTGTGCACTTACAATAGCTGGAACAGATCCAACCGGGGGTGCAGGTATTCAGGCAGATTTAAAAACATTTCAGGAGCTGCAAAGCTATGGGATGTCAGTCATTACATCCGTTGTTGCCCAGAACACAACAGGTGTCCAGGACGTCCATCACCTTCCCATTGGTATGATCGAGGAACAGCTGGATTCTGTCTTTTCCGATATGCCTGTTCATGCTTTTAAAACAGGAATGATTGCAAATATCGATATGATGAAATCCCTGAAAGCTAAAATTTCGAAGATCGGGGTGCCGTATGTGATGGATCCGGTTATGGTCGCAACAAGCGGTGATGCGCTTGTTGCAGAGAATGCCCGGGATTATTTGCGGGAACATTTACTTCCATTAACTGCAATTGTCACCCCGAATATTCCGGAAACCGAATTCCTTACTGGGAAGAAAATTTATTCCCTGGATGATATGAAGGATGCTGCTGTAATGCTTGTAGAAAAATACAAGGCTGGTGCGGCGCTGGTAAAAGGCGGCCATTTGGACGGGGACGCAACAGACTTTTTATACGATGGCACAGACTTGTCTGTTTTTTCCGAACCGCGTATTGATACAAAAAATACACATGGCACAGGATGTACGTATTCTGCAGCTATTACTGCCTATTTAAGCCAGGGGCTCTCCCTGAAGGAAGCCGTTCAAAAGTCGAAAAAATTTGTTACTGCAGCCATTAAGCATTCCTTTGACCTGGGCAGCGGAAATGGGCCAACAAACCATTGGGCCGGACGCCATGAAAGATTGACCGGGAACAGGTCATAAACACTAATAACAGGATAAAAATTTTAACTGCAACACTAAGAAAGGTGGGGCTTATGCCATTTGATGTTCGAAAATCACTACGCAAATACTTTATTATGGGAAGTCAGGATTGTAAACGGGACCCTGCAGAAATACTGAAGGCTGCAGCAGCAGGCGGGATTACTGCATTTCAATTCCGGGAAAAAGGAAAAGGAGCTTTAACCGGTGAAGCCAAAGTGAACCTGGGTAAAGAATTACGTGCTATCTGCCGGCAAAATAAAATACCGTTTATTATGAATGATGATGTGGAATTAGTGAATGTGTTAGACGCAGACGGCATTCATGTAGGTCAGGGTGATACATCCGTGGTTAAATTGCGGAAGCTGTTTCCGGAAAAAATTATAGGCTTATCCGTTTCCCGAAATGAACTCGCTGACAGCCCCTTGGAATATGTTGATTACGTCGGGGCAGGAGATATATTTGGCACTTCCTCCAAAACACATGATAAATCTGCTGTTGGCCTGGAATGGATAGCCGAATTAAGTAGTCAATATCCCAATCTACCTATAGTAGGCATCGGGGGCATTAACACACGAAACGCCGCTTCTGTAATCGAAGCAGGAGCTGATGGTGTGTCAGTGATTTCCGCTATTGCCAAAGCAGATAACATCGAAGAAACCGTAAAACAGCTTTAAAGGGGCGAATGCGCACAGCTTCGCCCCTTTCCATTACCACCAATTAAAAACAAACTTTCCCAAACAGCGATAATAAGACCGACAATAAATACAACATCAATAATCTTCTTCATCAATTATCTACCTCCCGTTTCTTATAAACCAATACGGTTAAAAAAACAGTGAGCAGGAACCAGACACCGATCACGAGAAATTCCAGGTATACCCCTGAAAACCCTTTCCCTTCTTCCACCTTGACTGCAAGCTCGAGTAATTGAAAACTTGGAAGATATTCTAGAAAAGATAAAAATGGATACATTTCTATCATGGGTGTCATCATGTTGCCAAATCCAAATACCAGAATGATTGGCAAGAGAAGAACGGAGGCATCGACAACCGAACGGATCAGCATACCGAGCATCGTTCCGAAAATTACGTAGAAAATAGCAGATAGTAAAACGGCTGCAGAAATCAGTGTCATATTTGCCGGCTGATACCCGGTGAACGTCATGCATAACAAGATCGTAATAATTGTAATCAATAGGGTGACAAGAGTTTTTCCACTTAGTATTTCTGGTATTGTGGCCGGGGAAAGCATTAAACCGCGGAGTGTATTTTTCTCTTTTTCTTCTGCAATCAATGCGCATTGGATATAGGCAGCCACTGAAGCAAGCGTCAAATTTATCACTAAATAATTTACTTCCATAGGAACCTCATCCATCCTGCTGCAGAAGATCGCCAATGCTACAGGAACAAGCATGGTCGCTAACCGCCCATTTTTTCGAAATCAATCCCCATCCGGAACAAACACCCATATAATAAATGGAATACGATTTTACAAGGAGGATATAGTATGCATCACTACCATCCGCCATTTAATGAAGAGAGACAATTTAACTTACCGGGGTACCTAATGGGACAGCTCTTTGGCTCCGGCGGAAATCAATTCCCATGGCAGAGCGGACCATTTCCGGGCGGGGGCAGCCAGTTTCCTTGGCAGCAAGGCGGATTTCCCTGGCAGGGCGGAGCGCAGCCATCCGAAATACCTCCGCAGCAGCAGGCAGGAGCACCGCCTAATACACCGCCGCCGCCTTTTGTGCCCCAACAGTCGCAGTTTCAAACCTTCGCAGTAGATCCAGGTGGAATTCGCGGATGTTTATTCCGCTTCACATACATTTGGGCAACGAGAGATGCTTTCTGGTTTTATCCAACCTTTGTAGGCAGAAATTCTATTGCAGGGTTCAGATGGCAGGGAAACAGGTGGGTATATTTCGGTATAGACCTTAACAGAATTCAATCTTTTCAATGTTTTTAAACTCGTCATTCTTTCATTTAAACAGATGATGACAGCTTTTCCAGTACAAACAACAGCCGTACAATCACCCCTCCTTTCCATTTCATAAAATATATGGAAAGGAGGGACAAATCATGCAACAGCTGGCCTTACTTTATTTAGCTTGTATATTAGCTGGATTTGGGCTTGCTAACCTGCCAATATCATCTGTCATATCCGCTGAAATTGCCAATTTCTTTTCTATCCTTGGTGGTCTTGCCATCATTATATTTTCACTTGCAGTCCTGTACCTCGGCTTAAAAACATTATTTAAGAAATGACACATTTATTTTATTAAACAAACATGATCGGCAGCCAAAAAGAGTGCTTTTCGGGATGGATGTCCCGGAAAAGCACTCTTTCTTCATCAATATTTACTTACCTTCTTTCTCATCTCACGCTGCCAAATGAGTCCTTGTTCCAGCGCCATTTTCCTTGCTATCCTTGGCGCGTTCCATAAAGGCGGCAAAAGCAGCAGCGATACTGGAACCGCAGTGATCACAATAGAATTCTGAATGGACGTGATACTGTCTTCCCCGATGGAAAGAATCATTATTGTGGTAAGACCGAATATCATAGCCCAGAATACACGCAGCCATCTCCTTGGGCTATCATTCCCCGTTAAAGTTGCAGCAACTGTATACGACATCGTATCAACAGTAGTGGCAACAAAAATAACCGACACAAGTAAAAAGCCAAGTCCCATCCAGACACCCAATGGCAATTGATCTGTTATCGCCATCACAGCAGCAGGCATACCTGCTTCACCTAATGGTCCGGAAACAGACCCCGGTGTTTCCATTTCAAAGAAAATTCCTGTTCCCCCTATTACGGAGAACCAAAAATTATTTACCAAAGGTGCCGTAATGGATACGGCAATAATTAATTCCCTGATCGTTCTTCCCCGGGAGATTCGGCTGATAAAAACAATCAGCATCGGAGCATAACCTATAAACCAGCCCCAGAAGAATATGGTCCAGGCACCTAACCATGCATTGTCTCCCCGAAATAACGTCATGGAGAAAAAGTTTTGCAGGTGGGATCCTGTACCGCCAACAAAAGCATCTATAATAAACAATGTCGGACCAATAATTAAAATGACAAATGCAAGAAAAATCGTAAATCCAACATTATAGCGGCTCAGGGTTAAAATACCTCTATCTACTCCTGTTGCTGCGGAAATAGCTGCAACAATTGCAAGCACAATCACTACGGCAATAGATACAGTCAACGTATTGGGCACATCAAATAAGTGATTAAGCCCGTACGATATTTGCAGTCCAAGAAACCCTAGCGGGCCAAGCGTCCCGGCAACCGTTGCTATAATAGAAAAAATATCTGCCGAAGACCCGATTATACTGTTATGGTATATCTTCTCCCCGAATATTGGGTAAAGCAGTCCCCGCGGCCTGAGAGGAAGTCCTTTATGATAATGTACGTACATCATAACTATGGATGCCAATGTTCCAAGAATGGCCCATGCCAGAAAACCCCAATGCATGAATGAATGTGCCATTGCACCAAATACATCATTAAACTCACCGCCGCCATGTAAAGGAGGGGTTTCCATATAATGATACATTGGTTCAGATGCCGCCCAAAATACTCCTCCGCTTGCGAGCAGTGTTACTAATATCATGGCTACCCAGCGGAAATAACTGTATTTCGGTTTATCTTGTTTGCCTAACTTTACCTTTCCATACTTTGATATCGCTAAGCCAATACCAATAAAGAAATTCCCAAGCAGCAATAATTGCCAATAAGCTCCAAACCAATCAGCTGAATAGTTAAATAAGGTTGTAATGGTATTACCGACCATATCACTATTTATAGCTGATACAATGATAAAAAGAATTAAAAAACCGCCACTAATAATAAATACAGGCCAATCAAGTCTTTTGCCTTTTTTACGCACGCTTTTCCTCCTAATTTTTTAGGAGCAAGTGTCTTAAACAAAATCTTCCACCTCATTAAAGACCGTTGGATGGAATCTGATTAATTGCCTGTTCCCTACAAATAATCATTAAAGATTACCCCATCGGCTTGCTCGTTTTTTTATATACAATTTTTCATTATAGGTAAATTATCCTCAGCCGTCAATATTGCAAATTCTGCCGACCATATGCTGACTCCTTAATGATTAAAAGTTATTTGTTTGGATAACGCCTGCTGCAGGGAACCATAAGTATTTATTTCTGCGAACTCCACGCCCAAACCGACCATAGTCTGGGTAACTTCGGGACGGATTCCCACTAATACAGTGGAAACGCCGACTAAATCCAGAGACTGAACGATTTTGTAGATATGATATGCGACCATTGTATCAATAAGTGTGACTGCCGATAAGTCAATAAATAACTTGCTTAATTCTCTTTCGGCAGCTGCCTTCAATGCTTTGTCCATTAAAATTTCCGCACGATTCCCATCAATTCCGCCAATGATTGGAAGTACAGCAACTCGCTCCATGATGGTGACAATTGGGGCAGAAAGTTTTAAAAACTCTTCCTCTGCCCGATCCAGGTTTTCTTTATAGGAGTCAATATATGCTGTACTTAATGCATATATGACTTTGTCGAACAAAGGATCAAAATGATCTGCAGTCTCCAGTGCTGTTTCCAATGAAACCTGTTCTTCAAGCATGATTTTTTTCATTTCGTTCCACATTTCTCTTCGGATGGTGGATATTCTATTGATGGTTTCATCCAGTTTAATACCATGTTTCAGTGCCATTTCCCCTGTATTTTTCCCATAGACAACAGCCTTTTTCATTATTGCTTTTTTATCTTTTTGATTAAATCTCTCAATTAACATATCAAAAAATTCATGGATGGAATCTGACACCATTTTTTTCTGTGAAAAGTGTGCAGCCATTTTTTTAGTAAAGTCCTGCTCTATTTCTTTCACTTTATTGCTGATTACCTGCATTTCTTTTCTTGCCTTATCTTCCCCCTCATACACTGCAGCATCCCTCCCTTGATTGCAGATTGTGAAGCGTACAATCTATTCTTTCATAATTTGTTCAACGGTGGTCTCTACTTCATCACGCGACATCTTTTCTTTGCCGCTTTCCAGTGCTTTTAATGTTTTCTTCGCCAATTCTAATGGAATCTTACAAAACAATATAATGTTTTTTGTTTGAATATCCTTGATATATTCATCTGCCTGATTCAGCTTGTCCTTTGCATAGGCAAACATGTCATCTCTCGTCCAGCCATCAGGAATAAATTGCACGCCGCGCGCTGCATCTTCTCCCTGATTCCTGAGCATATTCACTGCCTGGAGCCCTCTTCCATATCCAACGGCCAGACTTCGGTCTGTTACTGTTCCATCATACCATTCCCAAATATCAGAAAGCATTACACCAACCAGTCCTGCTACATAATAAGTATAGTCATCCAGGTCTTCTCTGGATTTTACGATAAAATCCTTTTCCACCCAATCTGCCATCCCGCCGGCCATGATACTTGTCGACTCCTTCACTTTGGACGATATGCCTTCCGGACATACCGAGACCCAATCTCCAAGCCTTGTCGTCACCTCTGGCAAAAGCGTTTCATGGGGCTTAATAAGCTGTTTATATGCTGTATTATCAAAGTTTTCTTCCAGCAAAAGCTCTCTTGCTGCCCGAAGCAAATGTTGCTTTATTTGTTTATCAAGCATTTCGTGATCTTCAATTTCATCAATAGCCCGCATGCATAAGTATGCAGAACCGACAGCCATTCTCAGGGTAGGTTTTAACAATTTAATCGGTATGTAAAACGTCCTGCTCGTCTCCTTCAGTACACGCATTGCATCTTTTTGTAATTTTGCATGATTAAGCAAAGCATTTTCCTCCCTTTGGAACCTCTGGAGTTATTTTAACATAAATAGAAAAAAGTCTCCTTTAAAATTATCAATGGGACCGATAAGCCCGCTTATTCGGGAGATATCTACAAGTAAGTTCTTATTATTATCTTGTGAACAAGAAATGGCCTCCACCAGTCCGAGGGATAGAGTACAATTTAACAGAAAAGTTTTACATAAAAATAATAGTACATATACTTGTTTTTTTGTTATGATTGTTTAGATTAAATTTTACAAGGGGGGTAAGAGGATGAAAAAACACATTTTTTCACTAATTCTGCTTTTTACTGTACTGCTAGCAGCTTGTACGGATACCGATACCAATGAAACAATTCTATTTGGCGGCGGGGATTGGGACAGCCTGAGACTTCACAATGGCATTGCCCAAAAGATATTGGAAGACGGGTATGGATATCAGACAGATGAAATATCCGGATCCACTTCAGCAGTCATCCAAGGCTTACGGCAGGGAGAAGTTCATGTGTATATGGAACTTTGGCCTGACACTTCCTGGGAATTATATGAAGCAGCTATCGAGTCCGGGGATGTAGTAGATGTAGGCATCAATTTTGATGACACACAAAGCGGCACCTGGGTTCCCACCTATGTTATAGAAGGTGACGAGGAACGCGGCATTGAACCCATGGCACCTGATTTAAGAACTATAGAGGATTTAAAAGATTATCCGGAGCTTTTTCAGGATCCCGAGGACCCTTCAAAAGGGAGATTTTATAATGGACCCAGCGCCTGGAATGTTTCAGAAATAATTGAAGAAAAATTCTATGGCTATGGATTGGATGAAATGTATAATTTATTCAGCCCCGGGTCCCAGGGAGCAATGCTGGCATCACTGGAGTCTGCGTATTCGAATGGTGAACCTTGGGTAGGTTATACATGGTCTCCGACAGCCACTACGGCAATGTATGATCTTACCATATTGGAAGAAGCTGAATATAATGAGGAGGAATGGAGGGAAACAAAGCTGACAGCTCACCCTTCTCAAGAAGTGATGATCCTGGCGCATCACGAGTTTCCGGATCAGGAGCCTGAAGTCATTGAATTTCTGGAGAATTATTCTATGACCAGTCCGGTTATTGAAGAAGGTGTACATTATATGATCGAAAATAGTGCGGATGAAGATGAAGCCGCTGTTTGGTTCCTTAAAAACTATGAAGATATTTGGACAGAGTGGGTACCTGAGGATATTGCCCAAAATGTTATGGATTCGCTATAATGAGAGCAGCTGCCGGTGAAGGCAGCTGTTTTATTTTGGGAAAGATTTTTCCGATTTATACAGCAAATTTCTGTTTTAAAAAACCGTTACAATATGGTAATAATATTAAGACGGAAAATTCGGCCAACTACTGATCACTGTATGATGGTAATAGGCCTTTATCTTGTTTCCTTCTTATATAATGTGTGGAATAACGTTCCTCCATATAGTTACTCCCGGATTTTGAAAACTGCAGCAGCTTCTTCGGCCTTTTCCCCAGGATTTATATACAGTAAAGGATGGATTGAGGTTTAGCTCTTCAGCAAACTTTTGTAATGAATTCAATGTGTGATTTAATTTCCCAAGTCCTCCAACTGTCACCCGTTCCAAATATGGTATCCGATTAAATCGCCAATCCTCCACCTGCTTCGGTGTCAGCCTGTCCATTTTCACAAGCAGGTCTACCGGACTGATATAGCCTTTTTCTTCTATTAACTCAGTTGCTTTTTGACGAACCCTTTGTTCAATTTTCTTTTTCGACATAAACACCCTTCTTTAAATCTTTCTCGCAAAATGCTTGTCTTTATTTTGACAATTTCTCCGCCATTCATCCTGCATTTCTTGTTCTCTGTAACATCTTCTGCCTTCCGATAAATTTTCAGGGATGACAACAGCTTCAATGGTCTCCTTATTGATAAAAGTACAATCATGGCTCTGTTTGTTTTATATCGCACCAATGAAATTAGTTTATTTTATATACTTTTTTCGGGGCTGCCCACTTAATTCGTTCATTCGTTATTTTTTATCATATGGATACCCATTGACAAAAAATATAAAGCCCGGAACTCATTTTTTCCGAAAAACAGCAACAAAAATAAGTCCTGCACCAAGCCCAATGGCACCTCCTGCTTCCAAATTTCCCAAAAGCAGCCCAATTCCCGCGCCAAGTAATAAGCAAGTGATAAACGCAATTCCTGTATTTGCGAGATTCATACTGTTACCCCCACAATTCATTTTTTTTTATTAGTTTATTGCTTTCCGGTATCATTGGTTCACGAATTTCTTATAATGTAAGCGCTTTTATTTATAATTGCGAAAATTCACTATTGCCATGAGTGGCTTTTCGTGATTTAATAGCTATTAAAATACATAATGAGGTGATGGTGTGGAAAGCAATGTTTCGATTGGTTTATTGGGTTTAGGCGTAGTTGGTTCAGGAGTAATTAAGTTAATTGAAAATCATCAAAAAGAACTTGCACATAAGCTGGGCTGTGCTGTGCAGGTAAAAAGTGTGCTTGTCCGCAACCCCGATAAGGCACGTGATGTAAACCTGAATCGAACGTTACTTACCACAAATCCCGATGATATATTAAATGATCCGGAAATTGATATCATTGTAGAAGTAATGGGTGGAATTGAAGAGTCATACAAGCATATTTTAAAAGCATTTGCTGCAAAAAAACATGTGGTAACTGCAAACAAAGACCTGGTCGCACTTCATGGGATAGAACTACAGGAAACAGCAACAGAAAACAAGTGCGATTTTTATTATGAAGCAAGTGTAGCCGGCGGCATCCCTATTTTAAGAGGAATTGCAGAAGGACTTTCTTCCGACCGGATTCAAAAGGTTATGGGCATTGTAAACGGAACGACAAATTATATATTGACAAAAATGAGCAAGGAAGGTGTTTCTTACACAGACGCACTGAATGAAGCACAGGAGCTTGGGTTTGCTGAAGCAGACCCTACCGCTGATGTAGAAGGTTTGGATGCTGCCAGGAAAATGGCAATATTAGGAAGATTGTCTTTCTCTACAAATGTTTCCTTGGACGATGTAGAGGTAAAGGGGATTTCCCATGTAGATCTGGAGGATATTCATTATGGGGATAAGCTGGGTTATAATATGAAGCTGATTGGCTTTGCCCAGTGCGAGGATGAACAGGTGGAAGTACATGTTCAGCCGACCTTACTTGCAAAAAGCCATCCTTTAGCACAAGTGAAAGATGAGTATAATGCGGTATATGTATACGGTGAAGCAGTGGGGGAAACCATGTTTTACGGACCGGGAGCAGGAAGCATGCCAACTGCGACAGCTGTGGTTTCCGATATTGTTTCCATAACAAAAAATATTCGTTTAAATGTAAACGGTGCCCAGGCTGTTCCTTTAAGGTTCGAACGAAAATTAAAGTCTCCGGAGGAACAATACTCCGATTTTTATATGCGGCTTCATGTCAAAGATGAAGCTGGGGTTTTTTCTACGATTTCTTCGCTGTTTCATGAGCATGATATTAGTTTTAAACGAATCCTTCAGACACCGATGAAAAAGCTCGACTTGGCTGAAATAATTTTTGTTACCCATGAAACCACTTTGGGCAGCTTCAGAAAGGCGATGGAAGAGCTTTACAGACTTGATGTTGTTTTGGATATAAAAAGCCATTATAAAGTAGAAGGGGATGTTGACGATGAATTGGCCGGGACTGCTGAAACATTATAAATCAAATTTACCTGTGACGGAAAAAACACCCGGGCTCTCACTGCAGGAAGGCAATACTCCACTCGTCCACCTATCAAAGCTATCGGAGGAATTGGGGATCGAATTATATGGAAAAGTGGAAGGCGCCAACCCGACCGGGTCATTTAAAGACCGCGGCATGGTAGTTGCAGTTGCAAAGGCTATAGAAGAAGGAAGCAAGTCTATTATATGTGCTTCTACAGGGAATACTTCCGCTTCTGCGGCAGCCTATGCTGCCAGAGCAGGTGTAAACGCCATTATCGTTATCCCAAAAGGAAAGGTTGCACTCGGCAAACTGGCGCAGGCCATTATGTATGGTGCGGAGATAGTCGAAATTGACGGCAATTTTGATGAAGCATTGAAAATGGTACGCGAGCTAAGCAGAAAAACAGATGTCACTTTGGTCAACTCAGTAAACCCGTACCGGCTGGAAGGACAGAAAACTGCCGCTTTTGAAGTTTGTGATCAGCTGGGACAAGCTCCTGATGTCCTTGCTATTCCGGTCGGAAATGCGGGAAATATCAGTGCCTATTGGAAAGGGTTTAAGGAGTATCATGAATTAAAACAAACAGGCCTTCCGAAAATGTTCGGTTTTGAGGCAGAAGGAGCGGCAGCAATTGTAAACAATCAAGTGATTGAACAGCCGGAAACTATTGCCACCGCGATCCGGATCGGAAACCCTGCCAGCTGGGATCTTGCTGTTCAGGCAAGAGACGAGTCCAATGGGGCTATCCATTCGGTAACAGATGATGAAATGAAACACGCATATAAATTACTGGCGGAAAAGGAAGGTATTTTTGCCGAACCTGCTTCAAGTGCTTCGGTAGCAGGTTTGATTCAGCAATGCAGGGAAGGAACGATTGAGAAAGGCAGCAAAGTGGTTGCTGTCCTTACAGGTAATGGATTAAAAGATCCGCAAACTGCGATTGATCAGCTGGAAATCAAGCCGACAGCACTGCCAAATGATGAGAAAGCAGTGATGGAGTATTTGGAAAACAAGGTGAAACTATGAGTTCCTTCCGTATTACGGTTCCAGCCAGTTCGGCAAATATCGGTCCTGCTTTCGACTCAGCAGGACTGGCCTTAAATTTGTATTTAACATTACATGTGGAAGGAGCCGGGAAGTGGGCGTTTGAACATCATTCCCCTCTCCTGCCGGAATCCACCTCTTATGAAGCACATTTTATTTACCAGGTTGCTAAAAAGATTGCTGATCAGTATGATAAACAGCTGCCCCCCTGCAAAGTACAAATGAAAAGCGATATTCCACTCGCACGCGGCCTCGGCAGCAGCGCCTCCGCAGTAATTGCCGGTATTGAATTAGCCAATCAGGTTTGCAGTCTTCATTTAACCGAGGTTGAAAAGTTAAAAGCTGCAACTGAAATAGAAGGTCATCCCGATAATGTTGCTCCCGCGCTGCTTGGAGGACTGATTATCGCGGCCAGACCGGAGGATAAAACAGTCCCTTTTGCAAGATTATCATCACTGAACGTGGATCTGATTCTTTATGTTCCAATGGTCGAGCTGAAAACTGAAACTGCAAGGGAAGTACTTCCTAAAAGCTTCTCCAAAGAATTAGCTGTAAAGGCCAATAGTATCAGCAATGTCATGATTGCCGCGCTGTTAACCGGTGATTATAAACTTGCCGGAAACATGATGGAAAAGGATTTGTTCCACGAACCCTATCGTGCTGAACTTATTTTAAATTACGCTGAAATAAAACAAACAGCAAAAGAACATGGGGCTTATGGGACGGTAATTAGCGGGGCAGGACCCTCCCTGATCTCTTTTGTGCCAAAAGGAGAAGGGACAAGCATAGCAAAACTGCAGCAGGCAAAATTCAAGGAACATCAGGTTCATGTACTTGAAATGGAACAGACCGGAGTTCGAGTGGAATATTTGTAAGGTAAACAGAAACGCTCATGCATTGAATCTCTTTTTATCAATGTATGGGCGTTTGTTCTGGCATCCTTATTGCAAAGATCGATAGTATCTTAGTAAGACATACGAAGAAAGGAGTTAAGTACATGTCACAGCTGTATAAAAATAAATTGTATTCATTGGAAGAATTTTTGGATTCTGTAAAGGAAGATGAAGGGCAGAACTCTATGAAGGGGTCCCGTTTTCATGGCACCTGATACATAAGACGGGCATTTTTTCCCAAACCATGTACTCGAGACAGTTTGCCCTTTTCTTTCCTGGTTAAAAAAATAACTTCATAGCACCCCATTACTTCATATAACTATTATGCCATTATTCTCCTGCTAATCTTTAAGCTCATCAGCGTCTCGTATCCCTTATAAACAATGAAAGAACAAATCCTGCCACAGCTATAATAGAAGCTACTGTAAAGGAAGCATTCACACCATGAATTTCGCCCATAATACCCTCTCCGGGAATGGTCTGGTAAGTCATTACCGATACAAGCATTGCCGTCCCAACCGCACCGGACATTTGTCTTAATGTATTATTCATCGCAGTACCATGCGGCAGCACTCTTTCAGGCAGCGCATTGAGTCCTGCTGTAGTAGAAGGCATCATAATCATCGAAATGAACAGCATACGAAATGCGTTAACAATCGCTAAATAAACGAATGTAGTTGAGTCATCCAGATTCGTAAACATAAAAGTTGTAATGACCACTCCCAGGGAGCCTGCGGTAAGCAGCCATCTCCCCCCAAATCTATCAAATAACGTGCCATTGACCGGGTTCATGACACCCATTAATAATGCCCCGGGTAAAAGCATTAAGCCGGATTCAAGCGCAGTAAATCCCAGCATATCCTGCATATAAATCGGTAAAATAATCGCTCCGCCGATCATGGACATGAAAGAAATCATGCCGATTGATGTAGCTAATGTAAATGTTTTATACTGGAAAATCCGAAACTCCAAAATTGGCGTTTCCAATTTAAGCTGTCTGTAAATAAATAAAGAGACCGTGATAGCTCCTATAATGAGAGAAACGATTGTCTCCGTTGAAGTCCATCCCGCACTCCCGGCAATGCTGAAGCCGTAAAGCAGGCCGCCAAACCCAAACGTGGATAAAATAATCGACAGAATATCCACTTTCGGAAACGTCTGTTTGGTAATATTTTTCAGGATAAAATAAGCAACAACTAAATCAATAATTGCGATTGGCAGCACAACATAAAACAAGCTGCTCCAATGAAAGTTTTCGACTAAATAACCTGATAACGTCGGTCCAATAGCCGGCGCAAATGCAATGACCAGGCCAAAATAACCCATGGCCTTCCCCCGGCTTTCCACCGGATAGACGAGAAATAGGATGGTTTGCATTAACGGCATCATGATTCCTGCCCCGGAGGCCTGGAAAACCCGTCCGGCAAGCAATATTTCAAAATTCGGGGAAACCGCGCATACCAGTGTACCAAAAGCAAATAAACCCATCGCCGTCAGGAACAGCCCTCTGGTAGAAAATCGTTCAATTAAAAAAGCAGTAATCGGGATCATCACGCCATTTACAAGCATAAAGATTGATTGCAGCCATTGTGCCCGATTCGCATCAACATTCAAATCACTCATCATATGCGGAAGTGCGGTAGCCAGCAGTGTTTGATTCAAAATAGCTACAAACGCACCGGATATAAGTACAAGCATTAAAGGAATTCTATTAATCTTTTTTCGTTCTTCCTCATTCATCCTGATTCCAACCTTCACTTACAGAATTACTTCATAGTATAGCAGACCCTTTCGAGAAACGAAAAATTTCAAGAGCAAAAATCGATATATTTATTCCACACATAATTTTTTTTGCTGTAATTCTTATAAGACCTGATATATAGGTTTCCTTAACATTTGCATAGAAGGCCAGGAGATAGGAAATATAGAGGTGAAATTTGATTAACATGTTTCAATCGATTTGGAGTGTGCATTTGATGAAGATTTGTAGGGGTTTCCTGCGTTGGCACTGTAAAAAAATCTGTTTTACACCTTAAACAGTTGAAAAAGAATTTCGGCATTGTGTTTTACAACATTCAAAACGCTTGGCATTAAATATTCCAAGCATTTATTTCATTCCCCCATATTCGGCGAATATCCATTCATGTATAAATGATTTGTATGAAGCGGACTGGTTCCCTAATTTTTATGCAAAAAATTCACAACGAATTTTATAAACTCGTCAAATGAAGAAAAATATTTATTCCGCTGGTTATACCACTTTCGAATCGTTTCTGCTAACCAAAACGGTACAGGCTTCCCATCAATTAAATGATAGTATTGTTCATATCCTTTTTTTAGATGCTCCCACCTGAAATCATTACCTGACAGGATGTATTCAGAGACATCAAGTATTTTTGCTCTTCCGTTTTGCAGAAGAATATTCTTCAAATGGATATCACGCGGGTTAAGCCCCTTGGAACGAACATATTTTCTTGCATCCTCCACATCATGTATCACTTGCTTTGGAATGTGAATCCCTTGCAGCACGCAGTCGAAGAGCGTTTTCCCTTTTTCGTAGCTTATAACGAGGTATTCATCATAAGAAGCAAAATATGTTGAAAAGAATGGGGAGTCACCTAATTTCTGGTACACATTTGCTTCAACTTTTACTTTAGCTGTTTTGTCTTTGGCATACTTTTTAAACGCAAATTCAGGAGCTTTTAAAGATTGAAAAACAGCCGCATCTGTTCCTGCACCAACACACTTCAAATCATCAGTTCCACCCTTTATGGTTACTGGCCCGTTATTTGGATTTGAAAAAACAGTAACTTTGGATAAGGCATCCATCGCTATACCCCAATCATTTTCCATCTAACCTTTCCTTTCATAAGTATAAAAAATATTTACCCCAATTAGAACCTCATATGTCCGACGGATTTCACTATTCATTTAATGATTCATTAAGTTTTATTATACTAATGGTAATCAAATTATCGCATTGTCAATTATTGGCACCCTTCTTATTATAATATGATTTGAGGTTTTAATTTAGTATAAATGACCGTTTATGCACCTATGAAGGAGGCTTTATATCCACAACAGAAAAAGAATGCTAAACTGTTGTAATAGCATTCTTTTTCCAGCTAGTGTTATTACTTTTTAATTTCTTCAAAAAAGCTTTACACATGTTATATTATTTCTTGATAACCTATCGCATCAGTGCAACCATCAATGCTTTTTGTGCATGCAGCCGATTTTCTGCTTGCTGAAATACAACCGAATGTTTCCCATCAATAACATCGGCGGTCACTTCTTCTCCGCGATGTGCAGGGAGACAGTGCATGAAAGTAACATCCGGTTTTGCCAGTTCCAGAAGTTTTCCATCTACTTGAAAACCTGCGAAATCCTGTTCCCTTTTTGCCTGTTCAGCTTCCTGCCCCATGCTCGCCCACACATCCGTATACACGACGTCTGCTTCGTGAACAGCATCTGCCGGATCATGCACTACCTGGATTTTCCCGTTATTTACTTCAGCAAGTTTTTCCGCTTTCTCCGTTACAGCTGCGTCCGGTTCATATTCCGGCGGGGTGGCTGCAGTAAATTCCATACCCATTATTGCAGCGGCAAACATCAGTGAATGAACCATATTGTTGCCGTCTCCGATATAGGCCATCTTTATATTTTCCAGAGAACCTTTTACTTCTTTTATCGTTTGCAGATCCGCCAGCACCTGACAAGGATGGTATAGGTCGGTTAATCCGTTAATGACCGGGATGGTTGCATTTTCCGCCAGCTCGGTCACCATTTCCTGAGAATAGGTACGGATCATCACTCCATCCAAATAGCCGGAAAGAATTTTTGCTGTATCGGAAACTTCCTCTCCCCTGCCCAGCTGCAAATCATTGGCATTTAAAAACAGACCCGTTCCCCCTAATTGATAAATTCCTGCTTCAAATGAAATTCTAGTTCTAGTAGATGACTTTTCAAAAATCATTCCCAGTGTCTTTCCTTTTAACGGCTCATATACATAGCCATTCTGTTTCTTTCTTTTCAAATCGTCAGCCAGGTAAAGTAAATAATAAATTTCTTCCTGTGTATAATCAGCGAGTGTTAAGAAATCACGCCCTTTTAACGGTTTCTTGTTCACGTTCAGGTACTCGAGTTTAACTCCCATTGTCTCTTCTCCACCTTTTTCAGTACTGTGTATGAATTATTATGCATTATTTGTTATAAATATGCAATAGATTTTTGTATTTTTATTAATTGGAGTAAATAGTTATAGGATTTATTCAGATTTTTTTGTACAATAGATATAATCTATTTTTCCAGTCGTTGAAGGAGTGTGGACTTATGAGACAAATATTTATAAACGGGAATTTTTATACATTTAATCCGATGGTTCCCCGCACAGAAGCTGTCATTGCAGAAAATGGCCGTTTTATTGATATGGGAAGTACAGAAAGCATGCTCTCCCAATGGAAAGAAGCGGACAGCCAGGTGATTGATTTACATGGAAAAGCAGCAACACCGGGGTTGATCGATAGTCATTTGCATCTTGGGCAGATTGCCTATAAATTTATTAATCTTGATGTTACCGGTTTTACATCCAAACAGGAAATGCTGGAAGAAATCCGCAAAAATGCCGGGAAACTCACATCTGGAGAATGGCTTGTCGGGAGCGGATGGGATGAAAACTTATTTACAGATGGCTCGATTCCCACGCTGGAAGAACTGGACCATGCTGCCCCGGAAAATCCTTTATTCGTATCGAGGATCTGCGGCCATGCATCGGTAGTCAATACAAAGGCACTTGAGATGAGCGGCTATCACAAAGACATTACCGTTCCAGAGGGCGGACAAATCATACTGGATGAAACTACCAAACAGCCTACGGGACTGCTCTTGGAGTCTGCCGGGAACTTAATTCGAAGGCATATCCCCAAGAATTCTTATGATGTGTGGAAAAAAGCGGTCAGAAAAGCGATTCAACTCGCACTTTCAAAAGGTCTTACGAGTGTACATACGAATGACCCGCACACTCTCGGCGGTTTGGACCAGACATACAGTATGTATGATGAGCTGCTGAATGAGGAAAAGCTCGGACTCCGCTGCAATTTATTGATGAACCACGAATTCCTCAATGATTTGCAGAAAAGGGGTATGTATGCCGGCTATGGAAATGAGACACTGCAAATAGGTGCCGTTAAACTATTTGCCGATGGTGCTTTTGGCAGAAGAACGGCCCTGTTATCCGAACCGTACAATGATGATCCCGAAAACTTTGGAGAGGCTATGTTTGACCAGGATACATTGTATGATATTGTAAAGCAAACACGGGATCTTGATATGCCAATTGCTGTTCATACGATCGGGGATCAGGCCCTGAAAAATGTACTCGATATTCTCGATCAATTCCCTGCTGCCCCTTATCGTGATAGACTTATTCACACACAGGTCCTCAGGGAAGATTTATACCATCGTTTGGCGAATACAAATCGTATCGCTGATATCCAACCCCGTTTCCTGGCCAGTGACTTTCCATGGGTCCAGGAACGCCTCGGTCGTGAGCGAACAAAGCATTCCTATGCCTGGAAGTCAATGCTTAATGCCGGCATCATCTGTGCAGGTGGATCCGATTCACCTGTGGAGCCGATCGACCCATTACTCGGCATTCATGCCGCAGTCACACGAAAAACTCCCGGGCAGACGCATGAAGGATACAACCCGGATGAGAAGCTGACCATGGAAGAAGCATTTCAATTATTTACGGAAATGGGAGCTTATCCAACCAATGAAGAAACCGTCAAAGGAACCATTGCAAGAGGAAAACTTGCGGATATCACCGTTTATTCAAAAAACCCTTTTGAAATGGAGGAGCCTGATGAACTGCTGGAGACAGAAATTGAGATGACGGTGGTTGGCGGAGAAGTGAAGTATCGGAAAGAATAGTAAATTACAGCGAAGTTTTTTACTTCCTATGAAGTTGAGGTAAGCAATGGGAATAAACGATATAATCATTTACATTGTAGTCGGGTTTCTAATATTAGGTGCCGTTGATAAATTAACCGGTAATAAGCTCGGTTATGGAGAGCGGTTTACTGATGGCTTTAAGGCAATGGGATCATTAACATTGGCAATGGTGGGAATTATCTCTTTGGCTCCTGTCATTGCTGCTGTGTTAACACCAGTGATCTCCCCCGTTTACCGGTTTATAGGAGCAGATCCTGCTGCTTTTGCCAATACGATTCTAGCCATTGATATGGGTGGTTATGCCCTTGCACAGGAAATGGGAGAAAACCCGGAAGCAGCATTATTTTCCTGGGTATTTTTAGGAACGATGATGGGGCCTGCCATCGTTTTTACGATCCCAGTAGCGCTTGGAATAATTGAAAAGAAAGATCATCCATATTTTGCAAAAGGAGTATTGCTTGGTTTGATTACCATTCCCATAGGAGCGCTGACCGGCGGGATAGCTGCCGGAATGGATATCTCTATGATGCTGAGAAACTTATTGCCTTCTTTTCTTTTTTCATTGTTTATCGCCTGGGGATTATGGAAGATTCCGGGTAAAATGATACGAGGTTTTTCCTTTTTTGGGAGATTGATAGAAATTGCTGCCGTGGCAGGTCTTACTGCCATTATTATTGAAACTTTAACAGGGCTGGTCATCATCCCCGGTATGGCACCGGTGGAAGAAGGGATACAGATTGTCGGCTCCATTGTTATTTTTCTTGCCGGAGCTTTTCCTATGGTTTTATTCATCCAAAGGATCTTTAAAAAACCGTTGGTAAAAATCGGGAGGAAAATGGGAATTAATGATTCTTCCACAGCAGGAATTGTAGCTTCATTGGCGCATATTATACCTATGCTGACGATATTAAGGGATATGGATCCAAAAGGAAAAATCATCAATGTGGCCTTTGCCATTAGTGGAGCGTTTGTTTTCGGAAGTCACTTTGGCATTGTAGCTGGATTAAACAAAGAAATGGCCTTTGCAATGATTATCGGAAAACTGACTGGCGGCCTCAGTGCTGTTATTCTGGCTTTAATTACAGAAGGAAATAAACACCGGGACGGTTCTCCTGCTGCAAATTAATTTGCGGCAGGAGAACCTCCCTATGTTTCACTTTTCGACTAGCTCTAGCCTAAACTCTCCCTCTTCCCCTTGTTTATAAAGGTTTGTAATTGAAGTGGAATACTTGGAGATCACTGCCCGAAACTCTAAACCTTCATCCGGTACTTTAACAATAAAATCATTTTTATAAAGCAGTGTAGTAATATCATGATATTCCTCATGGGTTACGGTAAACTCAAAGCTAATCCTTTCACGATCAGCAGTCTCTCTATGCAAGTTTTTTGCCTCGATTGGATAATTATTAATCAAAACCTTCTTATACATTTCATCACCCTCTATCTTACATATTACCAGTTTGTCTGTATTTGACAAAACACGCCGGCCTGAACCTTGAGGAAAAACTTTTTAATGGTTATGATGTAACTATCATAATAACCTTAAAAAGAAATGAGTCCATACGAATGAAAATATACGTTGATGCAGATGCCAGCCCTGTTAAAGACATAGTCATTGAAGAAGCAAATAAAGCCGGAATTCCGGTTGTCCTTGTCAAGAGCTTTTCTCATTATACCCCAGCAGAACAGCCTGACGGGGTTGAAACTATTTATGTAGATACAGGTGCTGAAGCTGCGGATTACCGTATTATAAAAATGACGGAACAAGAAGACATGATCATCACGCAGGATTATGGTCTTGCATCCCTTGGACTTGCCAAAGGGTGTATCGTCCTTCATCATAAAGGTTTTGTTTATACGAATGACAATATAGACCGGCTGCTGCAAACCCGATACCTGAGTGCCATGGCGAGAAAAAGCGGCAAGCGGACGAAAGGACCGAAACCATTTACAGATGAGGACAGAAAAAAATTCAGGGAGCTGCTAAAGAAGGTAATTGGCGGCCAATAATCATTATGCTTGTTGATCCAAAGGCTTGCCTTTCCCTTTAATACCAATGAAACATGGTACTTGCTTCCTTGAGAAGAACCTCTCTATTATGTTTTCTTCTTTTATTTTCTCTCTTCTGAAAACAGTATTCCAACCACAGGACTTGTTTACCGCACCTCCGGCCCTTCTAACTTTATGCTTCCTGCCTGTATTTGATCATTCTCTTGGATTATAATGATACTGAGGTGAGCTTATGGCACGGGAGCGCAAATTTACTAAAAAAAAATTATACGAGACCACAAAAAATACCCTTCTTCAACACAACTACAATGGATTTACTATCAGTAAGGTTGCCGATGAATTAAACGTATCCAGAGGGAATATATATAAGTATTTCGATAACAAAGAAGAATTAATAACGGAATACATGCTCTATGAAATGGAGAAATTTTTGGTTGAGCTGAAAGATATTAATAAATACCGTGGTTTTCATGCACAATTTGATTTTCTTCTTGACGTTATATTGGAGGATAATGAAACCCACCAGGTCCGGGGCATGGTTTTCCACGTTCCTGCAATTAACCGCCAAGTGAAAAACAACCTGGAACGATTAAAGGAACTTCACCAGGATATGTATAAGTATTTACAGGACTTTGTAAATCTCGGCAGACAGGAAGGTATATTAAGGGATTCTATCCCTGATGGTCTTATTTTGGGATTTATATTTCAAACAGTCGATATACCTAATCACTTTAATATTCCTGAGGAAAAATGGAAAACGTCGATAAAAGAGATTATACGTCACGGAATGTTCACATAGATATGATTGACACCTGTGTCACTTTGGTAATAATATAGTGACACAGGTGTCAATCACTTTACGTCGCTCAGAAAGGAATTAAATGATGAATAAACTTTTACATTATGTTACAGACCGGGTAATAACGAAAAAAGGAATGTGGGTTACAATTGCTGTTTGGCTCGCCGCAGCAATACTTCTGTCTGTATTTGCGCCGGGTGCAAAAGATTACGAAGTCAGCAGTTTAGATTCCCTGCCTGATGATGCACAATCCGTGATTGCCCAGGGAAAAACGGATGATTACTTTGAAAATAATGATGGCATCCCGGCCATTCTCGTATTCCAAAACCATGATTCGGAGCTTGAACTGGCAGATTTGACGGATGCTATATCCGGTATAGAGGATGAAGGCGTGCCTGGGATCGAATCTATTGTTCCTTTGAGTGAATTGCCACCAGAGGCCACAAAAGGTTTTTTCTCAGAGGATCGTACTACAGCAATTATTCCATTAAACTTTGATCCAGCTTATGAAACAACGGATATTAAGGATTCGCTTGAACAAATTTACCAGATTGCAGAGCGAACCGGATTAACATTATATGTTACGGGTCCCGCGGGGATAGCAGCGGATACAAATGACCTGTTTGCAAGAGCGGATCTGGTTCTTATTTTCTCCACTGTAGGTATTATACTGATATTGTTAATTGTTATTTACCGTTCGCCTGCGCTGGCATTAATCCCACTGCTGGCTGCAGGGTTTGTTTACATGATCGTCAACCAGCTGCTGGGAATTCTGGGACAGGGCGGATTACTGCTAAGCAACCAGTCCTTATCCATTATGAGTATATTATTATTTGCTTCTGTGATTGACTACTCTCTATTCGTTTTTTCCCGCTATAGAGAGGAGCTGAAAACATATGACAGTAAGCATGAAGCAATGCGTGAATCGATGAGAAACGTGGGCATACCAGTATTTTATTCGGGTGCCACAGTACTGGCAGCAATGCTTGTCTTATTCTTTGCGCAATATGAGGATTCACGCAACTTTGCACCTATATTTGGAACCACCATGGTGGTAGTCATTTTGTCATCAGTTACCCTTGTTCCGGCTTTATTTACGATTTTTGGCAGAAAGTCATTTTGGCCGCTCATTCCGCGTGTCGGCGATCAGCATATTAAATCGAGTTCTTTCTGGAGCAGGGTTGGCCGCATTGTTACCAGAAAGCCCATTATTTCCATTGGCATTATTGGTGTCTTTCTTCTAATTTCAGCATCCAATGTACTTAATACGAGCTATGAATTTAATAATTTAAAATCCTTCCCGGAAGATATGCCATCCCGTGAAGGTTATGCTCTTTTGGAGGAAAAATTCTCCCCCGGCGATTTGGCTCCTACCACGGTGCTTTATGAATCGGATGAGGCAATCAGTGAGGAAGTGCGGGAATCGCTCAAGTCCGACTTGGCTGATCATGAACTTGTAAGCAACGTACGGGTGGATGGAATTACCGAAGATGAGCAGGTGATTTCCTTCAGCATGACGTTTGCTGCTAATCCATATTCCAACGAAGTGATGGACCATCTGGAAGAGACTATCACGAATGCCGATAAGATCCTGGAGAATAGAGGAATCACCGGAGAGCTGTATTTTTCCGGGGAAACAGCTGCTGCCATCGATGATCGTTCCGTCAATAACCGGGACCTTGCTGTTGTCATGACATTTGAAACAATACTGATTTTTGTGATGCTTATTTTTCTGACTGGATCATTCAGGATGCCAATTTATATGATGGGTACCATTCTTGTCTCTTATGTGGCTGCGCTGGGGCTGGGTATGTTTTTAACCGAGTTGTTCTTTGGTATTGAAAATATAAGCAACAGGGTGCCGATGTACTCTTTTGTCTTCCTGGTCGCACTTGGGATTGACTATAACATCATCCTGGTGTCACGCTTCATGGAGGAGCGGAAAAAACACCCGGTGAAAAAAGCAGTGGAGCTTGCAGTATCGAACACCGGAGGAGTAATTTCCTCAGCAGGGCTGATTCTTGCTGCAACTTTTGCAGTATTAATGACCCAGCCGATTGAGTTTTTATTCGTGTTTGGTTTTATTGTAGCTGTCGGAATTTTGATGGACACCTTCCTGATCCGCGGTGTATTGCTTCCGGGACTGCTTGTTTTGTTTGAAAAAGATAAAGCCGGTAAAACGGAAAAAAGCCGATAGCATATGAAAAAAATGCCCAAAAGGAATCAAATTGATACCAGGTGCAAAGCTGCAATTTCTCTATTAAATATAAGCAAAAATGTATACTAAACATACGAAGGTTAGCGGGGAAAATCACCGGAGAATGATGTTACCCGCTAATCTTAGTTTACAAAAAAATAATCCAGTGCCGTAAGAACTGAACCATACGGGATTTATGCATTTATTTATTCTTCAAAAAGAATAATCATTTACCACGAAATAGTTATTTTGCAATTTATTACGACTAACCTTTAACTAAAACATATCAGATATAGATCTTATCAGACCCCTTGCCAACCAAAACAGCAGCCTAAATGGCAACAAAATTATCTCTGGTACCCAAAGTAATATATCTAATATTAAATCGAAAAACGTATAATCACTGCTGCTTTTTTTGTGCTTTCTTGTCTTCTTTTTCTTTCTGTTCCACCATTCTTTCATTTTAAATAACCACCGTCCCATACATAATATACCTGTTCATTAAACTCACTTCCGGCCATAGTCCGCTTTAATCTCCCCCCACTTTTTCGTGTTCCACTTAAGTACTTTATTTCTATATGAATTATTTTTCAACCAGTAAACAGCTCGGTCAATCAATCGCCATATTTCCTCCGTGGATGCATCTCTTTTTAGTGTAGTAGATACAGCCTTTCTCTTTACCCATTTGATCGCATTTTCAGAATCGGAATACACCGTTTTATTGCTGCCCAGTTTTTGTAAATAGGCTAATGCATGCACAATGGCCAGAAACTCCCCCAAATTGTTTGTACCTTTTCCAATAGGTCCATATGAAAAAATCACCTTACCAGTTCGTGTATCGACTCCCTGATATTCTACCGGTCCGGGGTTACCATGCGTCCCGACATCTACAGAAATACTATCGTAATCAATGTCAGTTTCATAAGGTGAGCTTAAATTGGAATCATATTGGCTCTCCGGCTTACCCTTGCTTTGCTTATTCGCTTTTCCCCAATATTGCTGCCAGCCTTCCCGGTAAGCTTTTTGCGCCTGTTCCCTGCTTGTAAATACTTTGAATTTCGCCTGATTAAAACCATCTGTTTGTGCTTTACAATCTTCCCAATTGGTGTATATGCCTGGTTTCCTACCGGTCCAAACAACATAATATTTTTGTTTAGCCATTATATTTCTCCTTATAAAGTCCATTCCATTTTTCTGTTTCTTTACTTATATCACTATTTCACTTCATTTAACAAGTATTATTCGGGATGAATTAAAGGTTACAATTAGGCCGCAGCATAGGGAATCCTCTGTATTGGATAATTCCTTATATCTTTGATAGTATCAATCTTAAAGAAACCTGCAGAAAAAGGGGTAGAAGTAAATGAAAATTGTTTCAATGGAACCAACTCCCAGTCCATATTCCATGAAAATCAATGTGGATGAAAAGCTGCCTGATGGTCAAACGGAAAATTATAAACTCAATGATGATTTAAGTGATGCACCGGTATATATAAAAGAACTATTTGCGATCAATGGAGTGAAAGGATTGTACCGTGTAATTGACTTTATTGCCTTGGAAAGAAATCCGCGAGTTCCATGGGAAGAAATTCTGCCGGAAGTAAGAAAAGTGCTTGGTTCTGATGATGAAGACGCTGATTTATTTTCTAAAGCAGCGGATCAGGCCGATGATGCTTTCGGAGAGGTTAGTGTGTTTATTCAAATGATCCGTTATATACCGACACAGGTAAAACTGGACGACGGGGACAAGGAAAAGCGCTTTGCCCTTCCCGAAAGATTTATGGAAGCAGCAATGAAAGCAGCGGAGGCCTCTGATAATTATTTAATGGAACGGACGTGGTCAGAACAAAAACCGCGGTATGGCGATATGGATGAAATAGGCCATGATGTAGTCGAGGAATTGTCAGCCACCTACGATTCCGAGCGATTAAATGAACTGGTGAAGCTGGCTTTAAATAATGAATCACAGGCTGAAGAACGCAGACCGAAGAAAGTAACGCCGGAAATGCTCGATCAGCCGAACTGGAAAGACAGGTATGCTGCACTGGATCGCATGAATCCGAAAAAAGAAGATCTTCCCGTGCTCGATAAAGCGCTTGATGATGAAAAAGCATCTGTCCGGCGGCTTGCTACCGCTTATTTGGGAATGATTGAAGAACCGGAGACACTTCCGTATTTATATAAAGCGTTAAAGGATAAGGCTGTAAACGTGAGAAGAACCGCAGGAGACTGTTTATCAGACCTTGGATTTGCAGAAGCAATCCCGGAAATGATTAAAACATTATCGGATAAAAGCCGTATAGTCCGCTGGCGGGCAGCCATGTTCTTATATGAAGTTGGCGATGAAACAGCCATTCCGGCTCTTCGCGAAGCCTTGGATGACCCAGAATTTGAAGTAAGGATGCAGGTGAAAATGGCTCTTGCCAGAATCGAAAGCGGCAAGGAAGCAGAAGGCTCCATTTGGAATCAGATGGCAAAAGCGGCGAAAGAAAAATAATGATGAAGAAACTCCCGGCCATAGCGGGTACGGGAGTCTTTTTTTCTAACTTATCATAGCAGCAAATTTTTTATTCCTATTTTCCCTTTCCTCTTCTGCAGCCAAATCATATTTTTTCAAAAGATGAAATAACTCGTTTAGTTTTTCCTGGGAAAGATCATTTTCCAAAAAGCGATGTATTTTTTCATATAACACTACCGGCAAAAATGCTTCCTGACTGTTCAGCTTCTTCACCACTGAGTCATGTGAATGGTCAATGTTGCAGACTCCCATTTCCGTCACCTTCCCTATAGTTTATATTTGCCCTTATACTATCACGATGCGCAATATATTCAAAATATCCGTTAATAAGATTATTTAAGTTATTCCTTAAAAAGCCGATTTTCCGGTTTTTTTATGCGGTCTGCCAATTTCTAATACCCACAACGTTTTTTGCTTTCTAATCTTTCTCACTTGTTGTTCAATCGTTTGTTTGAAACTAAAAATGGTTACATGCTTTATTGTCCCTGTTCTTGCAGCTTTCCAATGTTCTTACTATCCTGAACGCCCTCTGGACAACAAAAGCCATTTCCTATATACTGTCAGTAACTTAAAACGGAAGGGTGAACCAAGAGGACATGAAATACTAATCCTATTTTTCGAAAATATTCAAGTGAATGCATGGCAAACAGCAGAAATCTCTGCTTTATTTTGTTGTGCTTTCAACTGGATTTTTCAGAATAGGATGGTATATTTGTGTTTCTGTCTAAAGGGAGCAGTCTCTCTTTTTCTGCCGAAATGCCTCCTATTCTGAAAAGGAACAGGAGGCTTTTTTGTCTCCGTATAATGATGAAATGGAGATGAAATGTATGATGTTACTGGAAGCCAATCATTTAAAAGTCTATATAAAAGATCATCTGCTATTTGAAGTGGAAAATCTGAAAATCCAAAAGAAAGCCCGCATCGGATTAGTTGGAAAAAACGGCAGCGGAAAAACGACGCTGCTGGATGTACTTGCAGGCAATTTAAATCCAGAGGAAGGCACTGTCACCAGATATGGTACGCTGCAGCTCCTGCCCCAGCTGAAAAACACCCGGACAACCAAAAGCGGTGGAGAAATAACACAGGAGTATATCAACGCTTCAATAGCCAGAAAAACAGATATCCTTTTTGCAGATGAACCAACAACAAATCTGGATATGGAGCATATCGAAAAACTGGAAAACCAATTTTCCAAATGGCAGGGCGCCATTGTGATCGTCTCCCATGACCGGGAATTTCTTGACTCCCAGTGCAGCCTGATTTGGGAGCTGGATAACGGAAAGCTTACAGTGTACAAAGGAAATTATTCGGACTACGTTTTGCAAAAAGAGCTGGAAATAAGACAGCAGGAAAATGAATACGACCAGTATGTGAAAAAGAAAAAGCAGCTGGAAAGAGCGCTGGAAGAAAAAGAAACAAAAGCACAGCGGGCAACGAAAAAGCCTAAAAATATCAGTCCTTCTGAAGCTAACGTAAAAGGAGCCAAGCCATACTTTGCCAATAAACAAAAGAAGCTGCGCAAGGCGGCAAAATCCATGGAAACCCGGTTGGAAAAGATGGAGAAAGCAGAAAAAGTAAAAGAAACACCGCCTGTTAAAATGAATCTTCCCCATGAAAAAACGTTTCAAGGAAAAATCGTTTTACGCGTGGAAAATTTAACCGGAAAGATAAAGGATCGCATTCTTTGGAAGGAAACCAGCTTTCATGTGAGAGGCGGAGACAAAATAGCTATTCTTGGAAAAAATGGAACAGGAAAAACAACACTTCTGAAAAAGATAATGAATGAATCTGAGGGAATTACGCTCTCCCCTGCCATGAAAATTGGCTATTTCAGCCAAAACCTGGATGTGCTTGATGTCAATAAATCCATCCTGGAAAATGTCAGTAAGACATCCAAACAGGACGAAACCTTTGTTCGCACAGTGCTTGCCAGATTGCATTTTTACCGGGATGACGTATATAAAAAAGTTGATGTATTAAGCGGCGGAGAGCGGGTGAAAGTATCTTTTGCCAAATTGTTTGTTAGTGAAGTTAATACACTTCTTTTGGATGAACCGACTAATTTTCTCGATATTGATGCACTCGAAGCACTGGAAGATCTATTAAAAGACTATGCAGGAACAGTACTGGTCGTTTCACATGATCGAAGGTTTCTTAAAAATATTGCTTCACGTATTCTCACGATCGAAAATAAAGAGATTGCTTTATTCGAAGGGTCCTATCCCGAATATAAAAACCATATTCCCTCTATAGCAGATCCCAACGAAGACGAACTGCAAGTTGTTGAAACCAAAATTTCCGAAGTATTAAGCAAACTTAGTTTGGAGCCTTCTGAAGAACTTGATGAAGCTTTTAAACATCTGATGGCGAGAAAAAAAGAATTGGAAAACCGTGACAATTAATTGTCATATAGAAAGCATCCCGGTTTTTAAAAGATTAGACAGCATATTAAAAACCAGCAGTTGAAATATAATTGGCAACTGCTGGTTTAATGATCATTAGCTTATTCCAAACAAGGTATTCATCCCCTTAAAATGTCTCAGCCATCCCTATTCGTTTACTGTTCTTGCAACTGGTGCAATTTGAATGTGCTTCGGTTTAATATAAATAATCCCTGTAATAAACAAAGAGAGAATAGCTGCAAAGCCAAACAGGCCAACTAATCCAACCTGGTGCAGGGTATCAAAAAATATAATGGTTACTGTCAGCAGCAGAACACTTGTCAGTACAGATATAATTCCCTTTACCGATGTGTTGCGATAATTAACAATCCATCGGCCATGCGCAGTTATTAATGTAACAATAAGCAAGAAGGCAATATTCGCTGACATACCGATCCAAACCGGATGTATATCAAGGAAAAAAGAAGTTGGATGCCATCCGCCCAAATAGTACCAGATTAAGCCGGATGCAAAACCGGTAAGCAGCGAACTTACCACAGCACTCTGGGTTACAACCGGCCAGAATATTGCAGCAACGACAGGCGCGAAAGTGGCAGAATTTCTCACGGTCCATGCCAGCACATTCCACCAGGCAGATTGCTCTGTCCTCAATAACCCAAATACGATCATTAACCCGGTTAAAAGAAGCAGTGACCACTTCGTATATTTTACCAATTGCTGATTGTCTGCTCCCGGAAAGATTGCACTTCCCACATCTTTACCAAGACTGGTGGCACCGGAAAATTGGCAGGGGCCGCCCCAGCCAAGTGCACATGCCCATACTCCCAGGAAAAACAGTCCGACAAGCGGTGCAGGCAATACTTCCATCAAGTACTGCGGCAACGCAATTAGTCCCAGGTTTCCATCCGGAACCACAATAGCTGCTGCTAACCCAAACAATACCCCGCAGATAATAAATGGAACACCCATAAATACGGCACCGATCATTCCTTTTTTTCCCTCTTCAGGCGTCTTGCACGATAAAGCCATTTGGAAAGCTGCCTGGGCTAATATAACATTTACCAAAAAAGTTCCAAACCAAGCAACAATCACTTGAAGTCCGGCACCACCAAGATGGAACATTTCCGGGCGGTCCACAGCCAGCTGCTGTAAGCCTGAAATTCCGGGATTGATAAAAAATGCGATCATACCAACAATAAACATGATCAAAAACATAATCGTATTCATTGATTGTGTGAAAGCAACAGACCACATTCCCCCAGCCTGCAGGTATACAAATAGCAGCAGCGCAGTGAAAGCAACAGCAAAGCTCAGCGAAATATCCGTAAACACATTTAATGCAGAAGCAAATGCGATAGCGGTAGCAACAGACCACATCGGAAAAGCAAAAGCTGTAATGGCTCCTGATATAGCTTTTGCACCTCTTCCAAATTTATCACCAATCAGCCCGGACACTGTCACCATCATGCTGTTACGAAAAGGCTTAATCATGAGGAAAGCAATAATCAGCACCTGTACCGTTTCGGCAACACCATACCAGATGGCGGAAACCCCTGTTAAGTAGGAGAGTTCAACTATCGATATGTAGGTAGAGCCGGAGAATAGCCCAGTTATACAAAACGCTACCGTCCACCATCTGAAATTCCGTCCTCCAATAAAAAAATTCTCCCCATTTGAAGCCTTTCTTTTCGCTACATTACCGGCAATAATTAACAACAGTGTATATATAAGCGCAAAAGCAATCATCCAAAACCCATAAGAAGTCATTATTTTCCCCCCAAGTTTTCAGCCTTCTTCCAATCAAGTTCAATGTCAATACCAGCATCCCGGAAAAGATTATAGGCCGGACACCTTTTTTTAACCAGATTTTTTAGTTCCGCAATGGACTCGCTGCTCTCAGTCGTTTCAATGACAACCGTATTTTTTACTTGATGGAAGTGCGGACTTACATCTGCTGTTCCTGCCAGCCCCCGCCGATCAAGGATCCCATGCGTTTCAGCAGAGAGATTATCAATAGAAAAGTGAATTTCCTCAGCAATCATTTCAATAACAATTAATATACAACCGTTAAACGAACCCAAAATATATTCCATTGGGGTCGGTGCCTTATTTGTTCCTCCTAATTTTTCCGGTTCATCTATCGTAAAACTGAAATCCCTTATGTTAGTTTCATTGGCGAACTTTCCAATTTTGTTAGTGAATACTCGTATCGTTCGATGATTTTTATTTTGCCTATTTTCCATATTTTCCTTGTTTCCCTCCTAAAAATCGGTAGTTTAGTTCATCCATTATTTATGAACAGCAAAAACCCCCTTTTTATCCAAAAGATAAAAAGGGGGTAAAATAATCAATTATAGGTGCGCGCCCTTCTTATCTTTCAGACGAATGTCTGCTGGAATTAGCACCGTTCCACACGAATTTACTTGTGAATGGTTGCTGCGGGCTCATCGGACCAGATTCCTCCACCGCTCTTGATAAGAAATATATTAAATTTGTTACCATATTACATGGGAATTTTTAAAATGTCAACTATATTTATCGGCAAAGTATGAATTGAATTATAATTTTGTTATTCATCCTGCACCTCCGTAGACAAAACAGCAGCAGGGTGGTATCTTACATTACTTAGATCTGTTTGATGGAAATGAATTCTCAGCGGAAAAGGGAATGGAACCTGGAGCAGAAGTTTTTCTTTTAAAGAGGCTGAGACATTTTTTAAGTGACACACGTTAAATTCAAACTGAACTAATCCGGCGGAGGAAACATACGTAAAATCAGGAGGATCACAACTTCCACGTGAAAGTAATGACTTCTGTATTTTAAGAGAAAATAATAACGCGTGCAGAATCGAAGCCATTGACAACATTTCTATAGTAGTTTATAATTATATTTAATTCAAAATATATTAATTAAGATTAAATATAGTTAAAAAGCTGTGAGGTGAAAATAGGTGAAAAAAGAAAATTTAGCGTTAAAAGCATTTGTTGTCATCATGAAATCTTCAAAAACGCTTGAAGAAATGATTAAAAAAGATATTAGCAGCCACGGAATGAAAAGCTCTGATTTTACTGTACTTGAAGCATTGTATCATAAAGGCAGCCAGACCGTACGCGACATCTCAAATGCCGTTCTGATCAATACCGGATCCATTACCTACGTTATTGATAAGCTTGAAAAGAAAGGCTACGTTAAACGCAGGCACTGCCAGGAAGACCGTCGTGTGGTATATATTGATATCACAGAAAATGGAACAGCACTGATGGATGAAATTTTTCCCAAGCATCAGCAAGTTATTGAGGAATTATTTTCAGACGTTTCGGAGGAAGAAAAAGAAACGGTCATTGATGTACTGAAAAGAGTTGGCAAAAAGGGAGATCAATCATAATGAAAAAAACAGCTGGCATTCACCATATTACAGCGATTGTTGGACACCCACAGGAAAATGCTGATTTCTATGCAGGGGTATTAGGTTTGAGAATGGTGAAAAAGACAGTCAACTTTGATGACCCAGGTACCTATCATTTGTATTTTGGAAATGAAGACGGGAACCCCGGTACCATCATCACTTTTTTCCCTTGGGCAGATGCTCAGCAGGGAAAGATCGGTGACGGTCAGGTTGGGATTACCTCCTATGCTGTTCCAGTCGGAACTTTGTCTTTTTGGGAAGACAGGCTGAAAAAATTCGGTATTCCCTATAGCACACATAAACGTTTTGGTGAAACATATCTCAGTTTTACTGACCCGCATGGTCTGAAACTGGAGCTTGTGGAACGTGAGAATGGAGAAAAAAATGCCTGGAATATTGGAGAAATCACATCTGATACCGCCATTAAAGGTTTTGCAGGCGCAACTTTGTATTCGTCCCAGCCAGCTAAGACAACTGAGCTGCTTGAAGATGTGATGGGACTGGAAAGAATCGGTGAACAAGATAACTTGGTTCGTTTAAGGTCTTACGGAGATATCGGAAATATTATTGATGTCAAAACAACCACAAACGAACGCGGGCAAACGGGCGTTGGCATAGTTCATCATATAGCTTGGCGCGCAAAAGATGACAAGGATCAATTGGATTGGAAAAAACAAGTGCAGCAAAATGGATTTATGGTCACACCGGTCAAAGACAGAAATTATTTCAATGCCATTTATTTCAGAGAGCATGGAGAAATTTTATTTGAAATTGCTACGGACCCGCCTGGTTTTGCGCATGATGAATCTCAGGAAACAATGGGGAGCACATTAAAACTGCCAGATCAATACGAGCAATATCGCGAACGTCTTGAAAAAACACTTATCCCGGTGGAGGTTAGAAATCTTGACGAGTAGAAAGAATTTTATGACCTCAATTTGTCCAAAAGATAAAACAGCGAAAGAAAATTACAAGCTATTAACCGGAACCATTATTCCAAGACCGATCGCTTTTGTTACAAGCAGCAATCATACAGGTGTCATTAACGGTGCGCCATTCAGCTTTTTTAATGTGGTTTCAGCTGACCCTCCCATGATTTCTCTCGCTATTCAGCGAAAAGATACATCTCCTAAGGATACGGCCAGGAATATTTTACAACAAAAGGAATTCGTCGTGCATAGTGTCGATGAAGAGTATGTAGATAGAATAAATATCACTGCCGCATCCCTGGCGGCAAACCAAAGTGAAATTAAAAAAGCAGGCCTGACCCTGACGAAAAGTGAGATGGTTTCCGTACCGGGGATCAAAGAAGCAAAAGTTCGTATGGAATGCACGCTGGAACATTCGATTTTATTAGGTGACGGAGAAACCGCTACAGATTTAATTATTGGGAGAATCAAAAAGTATCATCTGGCAGGAGAAATATATCAGGAAGACGGCAAAATTGACTATTATGCTTTAAACACAGTTAGCCGTCTGGCAGGATCGGATTACACAAAACTGGGCAAGCAATTTTCCATCCAACGTCCTAAATAAAAAAGGAGGAGCACAATGAAACATATTTTTCAAAAAGGAAGTAATCAGTCAAAGCCAACTTTGCTTTTATTGCATGGCACCGGGGGTACGGAGCAGGATTTATTGCCCTTGGCGGAAAGAATCGATCGTGATGCCAATATATTAAGCGTCAGGGGCAATGTCTCAGAAAACGGCATGCCGCGGTTTTTTCGCAGATTGGCGGAAGGTGTATTTGATGAAGATGATCTTATTTATCGCACAGAAGAATTAAATAAATTCCTGGATGAAGCTGCTGAAAAATATGATCTTGACCGAAATAATATTGTAGCAGTCGGATACTCCAATGGCGCCAATATTGCAGCAAGCCTGATGTTCCATTATAAAGATGCATTACGTGCTGCTTCCCTTCATCACCCCATGGTACCAAGAAGAGGCATGGATATGCCGGATTTAACAGGAAAAGATGTATTGATTGCCGCAGGAAAAAATGATCCTATATGCCCTGCTCAGGAATCGGAAGAACTTCAGTCATTACTGTCCGGAGCCGGTGCAAAAGTGGAAATGCATTGGGAAAGCGGCGGACACCAATTAACATTGGGTGAAGTGGAAGCAGCCGAAAGCTGGTATAGAAAGCTTTAACATGAAAAACCGTCCCGTGATGTGAAGGGACGGTTTTTCATGTTAATTCCGCAATATAATAAATATCATATAAATCACATAACTAAGGACAAGCATTATTCCTTCTCTTTTTCCAATCCTGTAATTGGTTCTTGAGAATATTAGCAAGAGAATCGTTAAAATAATCATCATATATACATCTGCAAATATTTTATTATTTACGGAAAGTGGTGTAATGACTGAGGATGCGCCAAGGACAAACAGGATATTAAATATATTGCTTCCAACAATATTCCCAAGTGCGATCTCACTTTCTTTTTTCAGTGCGGCTGTAATCGATGTAACCAGTTCAGGCAAAGAAGTTCCAATTGCAATAATAGTCAGTCCCACTAACGTTTCACTCATACCAAGAGCGTAAGCAATTTCTGTGCCGTTGGTAACTACCATCTGACCCCCAAAGATAATTGCGGCCAGTCCCAAAATCGTAATCAGTATACTTTTTCCCCATTTCACATCGTTCGGGGGATTCGCATTGCTTCCATTACTCCTGCTGCTCATCGCGGTCTCTATGATATAATACATAAAAATGCTTAAAAATAATAAAAGAATAATTCCATCACTGCGGCTAATACTATTTTCACTCAAGCCCTGCAAAAATATATCACTAATTAAGACAAGCAATACTCCACTTGCCAACAGTGTAAATGGAATCTCCTTTTTCGTTGTTTCACTCTGGACCGTTAATGGATATAAAATAGCTGCTGCGCCTACAACAAGTGTGAGGTTAAAAATGTTACTGCCCACAATATTCCCAAGAGCAACATCTGCACTCCCTTCCAAAGCCGCAATAATACTTACTGTTGCTTCAGGAGAACTTGTCCCAAAAGCTACAATAGTCAGCCCGATAAGGATAGAAGGTACCTGCAGCAGGCCGGCAATGTTTGACGAGCCATCAACAAAATAATCTGCCCCTTTTATTAATAAAACAAAGCCGATCACCAGTAAAATATAAGCCATAATTTCTTCCTTTTCTCTTTATTTCCTAGTGGAGGTATACCTTATACATACCCTATTTTCCAAATTTCATTAGTTTAATAGCCAATTCATCATTAATTTAACACACTGCCAGTATTATAACACAAGAATAAATATGCAAAGGCAGGAATTTCAATTATTGCTCAAAAAAATACATTTCCCGGGAAATATCGACAGCAGATAGAGATGAAAGAAAAATCGCTATAATCACCTGCAGTCATAGTTTGCAGCCGGAAATGTTAATCAAGGCACTTTACCATGCATGTCGGATTACGTTAAATACTTGCAGCACCAAAAAACCGGGGATTGGCCAAGCTCGGACAAAGGCAATTGCAATGGGATCCCCTATAGCCGGACAAGGTTACATAACTTTGCCGATTCATCTGCAGCTTTAAAAAATAATATAGCGAGGAATAACTCCCCGCTATACCCTTAATTGGATTTTGATTTCTGATGGATCTTCCGCTATATACACATTTCCTTCTTTTTTTACGCGGGCACCCATATCCTGTAACCGCGTTACTGCTTCCGACCTTGTTTCCTCATCAGGAAATTGAAGGCTGAACCAATTGAGCCCGGCACTGTTTCTTTTCGGGGCAGGCGCACCAGCACCATTCCAGACATTTAACGCAATATGGTGGTGATAATCCGCTGTAGAAGTGAATATAGCACCTGGATAATTCGTAACCACCTTAAACCCAAGTCCATTTACGTAAAATTGTTCTGTCTTTTCCAAGTCAGCAGCATGCAAATGAACATGCCCCATCACGGTTTCTTCCGGAAGCCCATTCCATTTTTTATCACTGGCCGAAAGCACTCCTTCCGCATCCAGCGGTTCAGTAGCCATCGCAACCTGTCCATCCGACCAGCTCCATTCGGAGGCTGGTCGGTCATGGTATACTTCGATGCCATTACCATCTGGATCAGAAAGATATATCGCTTCACTTACATAATGGTCCGAAGCTCCTATACGAATTCCTGATTGTGCAATATGTCTCAGAAATGCTGATAAGTCTTCCCTGGATGGCAATAGAATGGCAAAATGATAAAGCCCGGTGGTTCTTCCTTCTTTTGGCACAACATCTTCCGGCTGCTCCAGTGTTAATAATGATGTTTTCCCGTCGGCTGTTAAAATGGCCCGGTCATTTGTCTCTTCAAGTACACGAAAACCAATCACTGTCTGATAAAACTCTACAGACTTTTTTAAATTTGTAACATTAACATTTACTTCACTTACGTATACGGCCGGTTTCTCAAAAAATCTTTTTTCCATTATATCTCCCTCTTTTATATAAAAGTTATTATTTTAAACTAAGTTACTTATAGTAAGTATTATAACTTTACGCTTTAATATTGTCAACAAGCAGGTATGTTCCCGAGCATTAACCATTGAATTTCCCAAATTTAGCTTTATAATAAAGTAGTTTGATGCTTTTCTCAAACACGTGGTTCGAAACCATCCCACGGCAAAAAAAACTAAGGGAGAGATTTGAATGAATGTAAGAGTTTTGGTAGTGAACGGAGTGCTTGCAGCTTTATATATCGCTGTATCGGCAGTAATTCAGCCCTTTGGATTTACGAATGTCCAATTTCGGATTCCGGAAATGTTTAATCACCTCGTAGTATTTAACAAAAAACTTTTTTTCGGTGTAGTATTAGGTGTTTTTCTCACAAATTTATTTTTTTCACCATTGGGATTGTATGATCTCGTATTCGGTGTAGCACACTCTGCGATTTCATTACTTATTATTATCCAAATTGCGAAGTATATCAAAAATGCGTGGGTACTTTTAATATTAAACACACTGGTTTTTACATTCACCATGTTCATTATTGCATTTGAACTGTATTTGGCGCTGGGACTCCCATTTCTGTTTACATGGCTGACAACAGCGGCGGGTGAGTTTGTTGTTCTGGCAGCTGGCATACCGATCATGTATGCACTGAATAAACAGCTTAAATTTGATAAATTAATATAATGAAAAGCCTGCACTCTGGTTAGCATAAAAAGCGTGCGGGTTTTTTAATGAAAAAACCTCCGCTTTCCTGTTAAATTTCAGTAAATAAGCAATTATTTTTTCCGGGATTGAAAAACATGCTAAGCTGTAAGCATACAATGGACAGGAAAGGACGCGAATGGAATGATTGTAAGAGAGCATGAGGATTCATTTATTATGATCGAACAAGATAACCACGCATATGTTTCAGGAGAAATTATGAAGCATTGGAAAGAAAATCTGTTTAAAGGGAAAGCATTTAAATCATCAGTAGACTATGCTATTTACAAGCATGATATCGGCTGGGCGCCCTTTGACAAACAGCCATTCTGGAATGACAAAGATAAGGCCCCGCATACTTTTGTGACGTTTCCCGTCCTCCCAAAGATCACCCTTTATACAGATGGGATTAATAAGACTGAACAGCATGACCGTTATGCAGGACTCCTGTGCAGCGAGCATTATAAGCGGTTTCTTGCAAATAATACTTCCGATGAAGCCCAGGCATTTATACGCCAGGAAGAGGAGCGCCAGCAAAGAATTATTGATCATACACCAAACTATAAAAAAGAACTATTTGATTTTCACTATGGACTTGTTCAGCTTGGCGACAATATTTCCCTGTATATCTGCCTTAATGAACCAGGTGCGGCAAAAAAAGATGAGCATCCTTTTTTTAAAGATGGAATTCCGCTGGCTGCAGCACTGAACCTTTCCGAAAAAATGTATCTTTCATGGGAGAACGACGCTGCCATCATCACTGATCCATTTCCATTTCATAACTCAGTAACCTTCCGTTTGAAACAAAAGCAATTAGCTAAAAAAGACATATCCCGGTATGGCTTAATTGAAGCCTATAAAAACACCCCATACGAACAGCTGACATTGACCCTTAAAGCAAAATGAGGAATTAAGCCACTTTCAAATCTCCTCACCACAGAGGAGGTTTGATATCGCCCCAAATAAAGCCTTTCTTTTATTCTTTTTATGGAAGCGGCTATCCCCTTTTCTCTTAACCGAACTTTTTTTCACCTGCTCGAGCCTTCCCTCCACCATACTCTTCGCGATTTCATATTGATATGCATACATGCCCCTCATCCCTTTCCCTTTGATCTAACTTAATCATAAATGTTTTCATATCTTTCTTCGTCGTCATACAGAATGAAAAACATTCATAATGGAAACTGATTTTTTAAAAGGGATTTATGCGTCTGCAGACGGATCTGAGTACAGATAATAAAAAGCCGGTAAATAGCAAGTTAGAAATAAATGGCCGGAAACCCAAAAAATCAGGTTTTTTTCCGATACATCGGGCACACTAGAAAACAGCATAAAACTTCCGGCTCGGCCCGGAAAAACATTAAACTTTTATAAAGGATGATGATAATGGATAAGGATCAGTCAAAGAACAAGGAGCAGCAGACAAACATAGAAGAAGAAGATACCCTGACTACAAGACAAGGGCATCCGGTCACAAACAACCAAAACATCCGAACAGTCGGCAACCGCGGACCGGCTATGCTCGAGAACTATGACTATATTGAAAAAATTAGCCACTTTGACAGGGAGATGGTTCCGGAAAGAATTGCCCATGCCCGCGGATCCGGGGCACATGGATACTTTGAAACTTATGGCACCGTGGGAGACGAACCTGTGTCAAAATATACCCGTGCAAAGGTTTTTCAGGAGAAAGGAAAACAGACCCCTGTCTTCGTTCGTTTTTCCACAGTCGTGCATGGCAATCATTCTCCGGAAACTGTTCGCGATCCGAGAGGTTTTGCCGTTAAATTTTATACTGAAGATGGAAACTGGGATCTGGTGGGAAACAATATAAAGATTTTCTTTATCAGGGATGCCATGAAATTTCCCGATATGATTCATGCCTTTAGGCCCGATCCCGTTACCAATTATCAGGATAGCGAACGTTTTTTTGATTTTTGTGCCAGCAACCCCGAATCCTTTCATATGGTGACTTTTATCTATTCACCCTGGGGCATTCCGGCAAACTACCGGATGATGCAAGGTTCGGGTGTCAATACGTACAGGTGGGTAAATCAGGAAGGTAAAGCAGTACTAGTCAAATATCACTGGGAACCTAAACAGGGAATCAAAAACCTGACCCAAAAGGAAGCAGAAGAAATTCAGGGAAAAAATTTTAATCATGCTTCCCAGGATTTGTATGAAGCAATAGAGCACGGTGACTATCCTGAGTGGGAATTGTTCGTTCAAATTATGGAGGATGGGCCGCATCCTGAGCTTGACTTTGATCCGCTGGATGATACAAAAATCTGGCCGAAGGATCAATTCCCATGGAGACCGGTGGGTAAAATGATCTTAAATAAAAATCCGGAAAACTATCATAACGAAGTAGAGCAATCTGCTTTTGGAACTGGAGTGCTTGTGGACGGTCTTGACTTTTCCGATGACAAAATGCTGCAGGGACGGACATTTTCATATTCAGACACGCAACGTTATCGGGTAGGTCCAAATTATTTACAATTACCAATTAATGCCCCTAAAAAACGCGTAGCAACAAACCAGGAAGGCGGGCCAATGAGGTACGAAAATGATAAAGCTCCCGGGCAAAGCTTGCATATCAACTATGAACCGTCTATTCTTGGAGGGCTTAAAGAAGCAGATCAGACCGGAAAAGAACATACACCATATGTAGAAGGAAACCTTGTTCGGGAATCCATTGACAGAAATGACAACACAAAACAGGCCGGTGAGACCTATCGGTGGTTTGAAGACTGGGAAAAGGATGAGCTTATCTCCAATCTTGTTGGAGATCTGTCCCAATGTGATCAGCGCATACAGGATAAAATGATTGCTCTGGCGGAAGAAGCAGATGAAGAATACGGCCGCCGTCTGCGCGAGGGACTAAAAAACGCAGCTAAAGACGGATCAAGCATGAATCCGCTTGGTGCCAAAGATGCAGAAAAGGCATCTGATGAAGCTATAGAAAAAGGACATGATTCCGAACCTTATTAAAACGAATCCCGAAGTTCTTGACCTGCAGGTTTGAATCACCTCAATCACTTTGCCCAGGCTGAAAAAGGAATTGGTATTATACCGATTCCTTTTTTATATCCTTTTCTTTGTAAAATTGTTTGTCAAAACCCAACAATTTGCTTTTCTCGTATTTCCTTGTTCCCTGTTTTATAGTATACTAATGAAAGAATCATACATATTGAGGAAGGAGAAACCCACAATGCCTATTCCAAGTGATCATTCTAAGCCTGTTCGCCAATCCGCAAAAGAAAGCGCATTCAATCAATTGCAGCAGTGGATCATAGACGGCACCCTTTTGCCCGGCGAAAAGCTGAATGACAATGAAATCGCTAAAGCTTTAGGCATCAGCAGGACTCCGGTGCGGGAATCCCTACAGCTGCTTGAAGTTCAGGGATTTGTAAAAATGTATCCCGGAAAAGCAACCCAAGTGACAGAGGTGGAAAAAGAGTCGATTAATGACCTTCTACCGCCGTTGGCAGTACTACAGGCATTAGCTGCTGAATTGGCTGTCCCTAACGTAGATAAAGACATTCTTGAGAAATTGGAAAGCATAAACGAGCGATTTAAAGATGCCATCCATTCGGAAAACTATTATGCTGCATTAAAAATAGATGAAGAATTCCACCAGATCATTGTCGATGCAGCGGGCAATAAGTATATATACGATATTATAAATGACCTGCAGGCCCATGTCCGCAGACAGTTTTTCCATAATTCTATCGTTCTTACAGAGCAATCCATTGAAGAACATGAAATGATTATTAAAAATATGCGGGAAGGGAACGGCGAGAAAGTTTCCACCATAATGAAGGAAAACTGGGTAAGAGCGATTGAGGAGTTCAGGTCTGTTAATAAAGGATGAATATTATGGGGGCATGGGGATAGTTCTGCTTACAGAACCAACCCCGCTTTCCATAAGGCCGGATTCCATTTCCACGCTTCTGTGATGTTACAGATTTGCTGGGATAATGCTTTTTTATTCTTTTCCACCGGTTAAACCGTACTGTTTCTGCCGGACATAAATCTGACATTCCCCTTTCATGAAGCTGCATTCTCCTGTCATCCATTGGATTGTCGGGACGATCTCTCGTAATCCTGCACTAAACCCATTGAAACAGGGAATCTAAATTATCTTTCCCCATACATTCTCCTATGCTTCATTCACTTCAATAAGAAACGCTTTTACTTCCTTGATCTTTCCGTTTTTAAATTTATCAAGTTTGTAAAGATCACAAAAAGCATATGTTGCCATGCTGCCGTCTTCTTTTGGCATATTCATACTCCCGTGAATAACGGCAGTATTTCCATGTGTAATAATATTGTGCGTTACATAATTTTCAATTTTTTCACCACGCATAGGTTCAAACATCTCGCTAACTTTTTGCTTTCCCTGAACCTTTATCTCCCCTACCATTTCCCAATGGATATCTTCCGTTACATGATCCATTAAGAAATCTACATCTCCATTGGCAAAAGATTCATTTACTTTTTGAAAAAATTCCTGATTTTTAGTTATTGTCATTCCGTTTCCTCCATATTTTTATTTGGGTATATACTGCAGAAAGCCACTTTTTTTGGGTGTCATCTTTAAAAATCATGGATAGCTTTTATCACCTGAAATACGCTATTCGATGCCCTGTCCTGTGGTTCCATGAGCCTCACGCGAAGCATTCTGCAAAAAATTTCGCCAACTTGTTTCAAAACACTTCTCCCTTCATGTAAATTTTCACATGCATATTCTAGCATGCACCTAAAACAGATATTTCTTATAGATTGCTATGTTGGGAAATCCGGATGAGAAAGTTTTTCATTAAAAGCGGTAAAGAGATTAAAATAGGCGGATCATCAAGACGCGGTTCATGAAGTGTAAGCTGTTGGTGAGGTGTGTGGGCATTCGGCTTTACAATGACAGCTTTACCGGATTTGGCACGCAAGGTAGTGTGTGGAAGCAATATGTCCGTAGCAGTCATTTCCCAGGATATGGCTGTAGCCATAAGGTAATAGACACCTGGCTTGACATTTTGAAAACAAAAATCTCCTAAAGAAGATAATAATGTGCCATAAGGGGGAAATCCCTCGGGAATTGGTTTAGTAAATAAACCAACTAAAATAACACCCTGAAAAGGTTTTTCTGCGTGAATGGTTCCCTGAATTAAATTACCTGTATATCCCGGGGGAGAATTATTTTTCCAGTCCATCAGTTTTTGCAGAGAATCCAAATGATTCCCTACCTGCTGTCTGGAATGCCGAAATTGTGCAGGACTCACACCTACTCTCTCTGTAAAACGGGTTGTGAACGTGCCCAGGCTTTGCTGTCCTGCCTCCAGACCAATGTCACGCACACTTAATTCTGTAGTTAAAAGCAGATTCTTTGCTTTTTGCAGACGGACAGATGAAATGTAATAATGAGGCGGCACTCCTACCCTCTCTTTAAATATCCGGGTGAAATGATACGGGCTATAAGCAGCATAACGTGCCAGCCTGTCAAGAGAAAGAGGCTCATCTATATGGTCTTGTATATATTTGATTACCTCATTGATTTCAGGATAGGCAGTTGACATTTTCTTTACCTCCACAAATAATTCAGAAAATAGGATTTATTATATTTTACCATAGTAGATCAATTAATCTATATTAAATTGTAAGCAAAAAAAATCGGTATCCAAAAAAGGAACCGATTTTTTATTGAAATCTATTTATAACTATAGATTAACGACAGTTTTGGTTTTTCATTTAATTTAAGCTTTCGTCGTTGCAGCTGAAGCCTTTCTGAACCGGCTGACTACACCTGTTATTGCAATAACAATGAGCGCCGGCATCAGCCACCCCAATCCTTGGTCATACATTGGCAGAGTATTTTCAAAGAAAGAAACAAACGGAACCATAAAACCAAAGTGATCAATGCCCAGTGAATCCGTCAGTGCTTTTAATCCGTCAAAAATACTGATGAAGAAAGTAACAGCAATAGTTGATACATATACGATTCTATCATGATTAAATAAAGGTGATATAAAGGTCAGCAACATGAGCACAATGGCCAATGGATAAAGGAACATTAACACAGGCACAGAGAAAGTAATGATATTTGCCAGTCCAAAGTTTGCAATCACAAAGGTCAGCACAGAGAAAAATACAACGAGTGTTTTATAGCTGATCTTAGGAAGCAGTGTATGAAAGTATTCCGCATTGGCAACTATTAACCCAATAGCTGTAGTTAAACAAGCTAATGTAATAACAACAGCCAGCAGAATAGATCCAAATGTTCCAAAATAATAAGATGCTGCATTGCTCAATACGGGCCCGCCTGTTTCCGCTATTCCGAAAATTTGTGTACTTGTGGCACCTAAATAAGCAATACCTGCATAAATTACTCCGAGCAATATAATCGCAACTATGCCGGCTTTTGCAGTGGCATTGAGAATTCCTTTATTTGATTTCACCCCCATGGAACGAACCGCGCCAATTACAATAATGGCAAACACGAGTGAAGCAAGGGCATCCATTGTGTTATACCCTTCCAGAAATCCTGTCATAAATGCACCGCTTTGGTATGCTTCCTGCGGTGATTCTACAGCTCCCATCGGATTGATGATGACAGCTGCCAATAAAACTACAAGCAAAATAACGATGCCGGGAGCCAGTATTTTTCCGACGTTATCTACTATTCTTCCTGGCTTCAAAGAAAATATTAGCGCAATTGCAAAAAATAAGATCGTGAAAGTCAATAAACCTGCCTGCTGATTTCCTTCGCTTACAAATGAAGAGATCCCCACTTCATAAGCAACTGTTCCGGTACGGGGAGCTGCAAAAAATGGCCCAATCGTCAAATATAATAAAGAAGTAAAAAATATTGCATAAACCGGGTGTACCCGACTAGCCAATTCCTGCAGATTTGCACTGCCTGAGAAACTCATAGCCATGATCCCAAGCAATGGCAGCCCGACCCCGGTAATTAGGAATCCAAACACTGCCGGCCAAAGGTTTGTCCCGGCATTCTGTCCCAGCTCTGCAGGAAAAATTAAATTACCAGCACCAAAGAATAATGCAAATAACATAACCCCTATTGCCAAAAGTGCCGAAAATGAGAGTTTTTCGTCTTTCATTGTAGTTCCCCCTATGATGAATTAGCATATAATTCTAAAATCTATATGCAATATATTAATAGTATTCATCATACTATTTACCCAGGAAAAATGCAATATATTACTAGGAAATTTTTAAATTTCTTATTAAGTCTGTTTATTTTTATGATTCTTTTTTCTATAATACTTTATGTAATAGCGCGATTACTTTATAAAATAAAATTTAGTAATGTAACCCATCATTAACCATTGTATTTTATCGTTTTCTTTTCATGTATTTCCGCGTATACTGGGTTAAAAGTTACTTATCAAAATACATATACTACTTACTCATTAGGAGGTTATCATGGTGCAATTTTCGGAACGTCTCAAAAATTTGCCTGACCAGTTTTTTGCTGCTTTAGTAAAAAAAGTAAGCGCAGCCATGGAAGAGGGAAGAGATGTTATTAATCTAGGACAGGGCAACCCTGACCAGCCAACACCAAAACATATAGTCAGAGCATTACAGGAAGCAGCGGAGGATCCAAAAACACACAAGTATTCCGCTTTCAGAGGGATTAAGGAATTAAGGCAGGCAGCTAGTGACTTTTATAAACGAGCGTATAACGTGGAAATTGACCCAAAAAGAGAAGTAGCTATACTATTTGGTGCAAAAGCAGGTCTCGTTGAACTTCCACTGGCCTTGATGAATGAAGGGGAGCTGATGCTGCTTCCCGACCCGGGTTACCCGGATTACTTATCAGGAGCCGGTCTGGCCGGTGTCCGGCATGAATTCATGCCACTATTGGAAGAAAATGAATTTCTGCCCGATTATACAAAGCTTACGGACATACAGAAACAGCAGGCAAAAATGATGTTTTTAAATTATCCAAACAACCCGACGGGAGCGACAGCTGATTTGGATTTTTTTGAAAAAACAACAGAACTGGCCAAAGAATATGATATTGCTGTAGTCCATGACTTTGCCTATGGGGCACTGGGGTTTGATGGAAACAAGCCGATAAGCTATATGCAGGCAAATAATGCGAAAGAGACCGGAATAGAAATTTACACTTTATCAAAAACATATAATATGGCCGGATGGCGGGTTGGCTTTGCAGTAGGAAATGAAAAAATGATAGAGGCCATTAATCTGATACAGGATCACATGTATGTCAGCCTGTTTCCTGCTGTGCAAAAAGCGGCTGCTGCAGCACTTACTGATGACCAAACTTGTGTTAACGAGCTTCTTGCACTTTATGAAGAGCGCCGCCGGGTCCTTGTTACAGAGTGCAGCAGAATTGGTTGGGATATCAAGGCACCAAAAGGATCTTTCTTTGCCTGGCTGCCTGTACCGGATGGCTTTACGAGTGAAGGATTTACAGATTTCCTTTTAGAAAAGGCTAATGTAGCCGTAGCCGCCGGGAACGGGTTCGGCACACACGGGGAAGGTTATGTTCGCGTTGGACTGTTGGTGGATAAAGAAAGGATTAAAGAAGCGATGGAGCGGATTGAAAAACTGGGGATTTTTTGAAGGTGTTTTGTATCCGAAAAAGAGCAAGCAGCTGCTTGTATGGTAAATGACCGATCTGCAGCTGTTTGCCCTGGCTCAAATATTGATTGCCCCTGATGGGTATACGACTGTAACAGCTTTCCGTGCCGTTCAGGCATTCATCAGCTCAATAAATAAGTGAAAATTTATCGGCATCATTCATTGCTTCATGTCCCTGATGAGTTAACGAAGGTGAAGCTTTTCAGCCCGTTCGTTCGTTCATAGACCCCATGAGTTAACGAAGGTGAAATTTTTCAGTCCATTCGTTCGTTCATAGACCCCATGAGTTAACGAAGGTGAAGCTTTTCAGCCTGTTCGTTCGTTCATAGACCCCATGAGTCAACGAAGGTGAAGTTTTTCAGCCTGTTCGTTCGTTCATAGACACGATGAGTTAACGAAGGAGAAATTTTTCAGCCCGTTCGTTCGTTCATAGCTCTGATGAGTTAACGAAGGTGAAGTTTTTCAGTCCATTCGTTCGTTCATAGACCCCATGAGTTAACGAAGAAGAAGTTTTTCAGTCCGTTCGCTCTTTCATAGCCCCCATGAGTTAACGAAGGAGAAGCTTTTCAGCCTGTTCGTTCATTCATGGCCCTGATGAGTTAACGAAGGAGAAATCTTTCAGCCCGTTCGTTCGTTCATAGACCCGAGGAGTTAACGAAGGAGAAATTTTTCAGTCCGTTCGCTCTTTCATAGCTCCCATGAGTTAACGAAGGAGAAATTTTTCAGCCCGTTCGTTGATTCATCACATCACCTTGATGGGTACGAATGGAAACACCCCATCCTGGTGGTTGTTACATAGTTCCAATAAAGCCGATAGAAATTAAATACATCGGGACCATCGCCTGTACCAATAAAGTATCTCTCATACCTTTTTTACATTTAATCCCAAAAATCGCATTCGATAAGCATTCATAGCTGTTTCCCCCAGCGTATCCATCAAATTATGATTTGCATATGCCCCTACAATGGCACCAAACCCGGGAATCAGCTGCAGCATTTTAACCAGATCAATATAGTCGCGATATTCTTGCTGGAATACGCGCCAGTCCATATCAACGAGCTTCTTCTTCTCCTGCTCCCAATTTTCTATAATATAAAATGTTTCCTTTCTTCTTTCATCACTGGAAAATGCAAGCTGGAATATATGGAGAATAAACAAGCGCTCTTCATAATTACTTGCATCATATCCGTAAACTGCTGCTGACTCGAACAAAAATTTCATCTTAATGGATAAAAGCAGCGGAAAATCTGCTAGCCCGAGAAAAATACCACCCGCGCCGGTTCCTGCCCCTTCAATCACTGCTGTTTTGCGGTATGATGTTAATTTTTCTTTGGCAAGTTCATCTCTGGCGTACAATGAAAGTTCCACAGGTTTAGGTTTTTTAGTTGTAATGTTTGATCCAACCAGTGTTGCCTTTACCATATTTTTAATACTTTCCGTAATCATATGATGAGCCTTCTCGGGAATCATACTATTTATTTTTGTCTGGGCTTTTTTGGACAGTTGGTTTAACGGGCCGGATTTTTTTAATACCTTATTCCGCCAAACTCGCAGTTCCTCATGTACTTTTGTCTCATATTCCATTTTTCTAACCTGCCTTTATCTTTCCGTACTTTACTATACGTTTTAGCCGGTTAAAAGATTCAGCAGTGGTTTAAATAGGTTCGCATACTATCCTTTTCCCTGCCGCGGCTGCATTAAGGTTCAAAAGTATGCTGACTGATTACATTATATTTTATTTATATTTTCTCCACAAGAGCAACAGTCCAAGTGCAAAAATAATACCAATTATTCCATATAAGAAAATTTCGCGGGAGTAAAAAAACTGGGTAACAGCTTCGATATTGCCATTAAAATAGTTGCCCAACCAAAGCATGACCACACACCATGGATAAATTCCCAGAAAGGTTAGCAGAGTAAATGTAAAAGGATTTACTTTGCTTAAGCCGGCAATATATGAGATATAATTGCCGACACCAAAAGGTCTGGAGAATGCAATACTCCAAGTCCCATAGCGATTAAAATAAATCTGGCTTTTTGCTAATTTCCTTTTCAGTCTTTCCGGAAATTTAGATTCAAGCTTTGCTGCCAGATAAAATGGGATAAGACTGGCGCATGTGTAAAATAAACTCATGACAGCAGCTATAGCAGCCATCGCAAAAAATCCGGGTGACAGCAGATAACCAAATGTTAAAACAATAATTACACCAGGCATAGGGATGGAGGAACCTTCCAGAAACATGGCCAAATATAAGCCGGGCAGCCCTATTGCATTTAACCAATCGAGAAACTGCTGTACCAATACCCTTCCCTACTTTCAAAACAGTGGATCTGCCTGCATTTTGCAGTTTTATTTTCTCACTGGGGTATGGTTCCTATTCATATGCAGGTCCCCCTTATTCCACTAAGTCAATTGCTGCTCTGCAAATGCCCGGTAAAGGCTGTGATTTTCGCTTAATTCTTCATGTGTGCCGCTGCCCGTTACCTTCCCTTTTTCTATAAAGATAATGTTGTCGGCATCCACAATGGTAGAAAGTCTATGGGCTATAACCAAGGTAGTCCTGCCCTTCATTAAACAGGTCAACGCTTCCTGAACCGCATGCTCGGACTGGCTGTCAAGGCTTGCCGTCGCTTCATCCAGCATTAATATTTTTGGATCCCTTAAAAAAGCGCGGGCAATATTGATCCGCTGTCTTTGTCCGCCGGAGAGTTTCACCCCCCGTTCTCCTACCTTAGTATCAAGTTTTTCCGGAAAAGATTTGATGAATTGGTCCGCATAAGCCATTTCAGCAACCTCCCATAGAAGTTCCTCGGAGATTTCGCCGGCATTCTCTAATCCATAGGTTAAATTTTCGCGTATCGTTCCGGCCATCATGGCACTTTCCTGAGAAACGTAGCCAATTTGACTTCGCCACGAAAGTAATGACAGCTTACTAATCGCGATATCACCAATTAAAATTTCCCCTTCAGTCGGTTCATAATATCTTTCAATCAAACCAAATAAAGTCGTTTTTCCGCCGCCGCTCGGTCCGGCAAAAGCAATTTTTTCTCCGGGGCGTGCAGAAAATGAAATTTTCTCCAGGACCAATTCATCTTCATAGGCAAAAGAAACGTTGGAGACTCTGATCGGCTGGCCGGAAATATCTTTTTTCATACCCTCCTGGCCGTTTTCCTCAGGCTCCTTTAAAATGTGAATAATTCGCTCTGTTGCTCCCTTACCTTTTTGCAATTCCGTAAAGAACATGGCAAACGACGTCACCGGCATCATAATTTGAAATAAATAAAGCAGGAATGCAACAAGAGAACCGGTGGACATGGTACCCTCTGCTACCCGAATACCGCCATATCCAATTATCACTACGATCACAAGCATCATGACCGTGGACATGAATGGTCCGACAAGTGCGTAAATCCTTGCTTCTTTCAAGCCATAGTCATACATTTTCAGGATACCTTTCCGTCCTTTTGATTCTTCCTCTTTTTCTGCCGTGGATGCTTTCATCAAGCGGGCTTCACCAAGCGTTTGCTGAATTTCACCGGTAAAATCAGCTGTTTCATCCTGCAGTCCTTTCGAAACTTTAGCCATCCGCCTGCCAAGCGGCATCATTACCATAAAGGTGACCGGTACTGCAATCAGCATAAGCAATGTCATTTTCCAATCCATGACAAGCAGAATGATCAGTGCCCCTATTATTGTTATAATACCTGTAACAAATTGAGGAAAATGCTGGGAGATCAGAGCTTTCACGATACTCGTATCATTTACAATGCGACTAACGGATTCCCCACTTTTATGTTTGTCAAAATAACTGATCGGCAGCCTGATCATCTTAAACCACATTATTTCGCGCAATCTGGCTACTATCTTTTGCCCGACTGCCGCCAATAAGTAAGTTGCGACCCCATCTGCCAATGCCTGAGCAATGAACACGACAATGAGGATAATAATCAGCGTTGTGCTCAACGCCTCTACTGAAAATCCATCAACAAGCTCCCTGGTAAGAAGTGGGATGGACAGCCCCACTAGCATGGTAATTACACTGCTCAGGAGTCCGAATATCAGAGCTGCTTTTGTAATGTTTGTTGATAACACTAATGAGATAAAGGGCTTTAAGCCTTGTTTTTGTTTCTCCATTTTATTCTCCTTCTTCGGGATGGAATACTTCCATTCTATAGTACGGTAATTTTCACCTTGAAATCTTCCATTTCCTCATTTCACAGTATCTTCTGCCAGAAGGCGATAAACCTCTTCACCGTAATAACGAAGCGCTCGGAAAGTTCACCGGTCTTTTTTCGAATACATTTCATCCCTTCCCACAATCATAATAAAACCTGACGTTACGTTAGAATCAATAATAAAGTAAGATCAAATATGGCCATCTTCTCGATCTCAGCTTTCTTTTATTATAAATCATTATCTATAAACATATTAATCATCTTGTCCTATCTATATTCTAAGGCTCTTCTTATTTGTTTAAGCCCGGGGAGTTATAGCATACATTTTCCCATTGATATTTGAAATTTTTACTTTTAAAAAAGAATATATTCTAGTATAATGCCCTACTGTAAATGGAAAATCTGGTTGATCCTATGTCTTAGGCAACAACCTTAGCATTGCAGGGAAAGACCTCCAGCCCATTGCACTTATACTTTTTCTGCCTAAAAAAATGAGGGAGTGGTCAGTTTGTCAAATGACAATGCAGAAAACAAACAGCGTAAACGCCCTTATGTATTGTACATATCAGCTATTTTCATTTTTCTATTTGTATTGTGGGGAGCGATATTTCCAGGCCATTTAGGAGAGTCGGCAAATGCAGCATTGGACTGGGTAATTGATACCTTTGGCTGGTTTTACTTACTTATTGCCAGTGGATTTGTCCTTTTTGGAATTGTTATAGCCATTTCCCCTTTCGGTAAACTCCGGCTTGGAAAAGATAATGACCGGCCGGAACATTCCTATATATCCTGGATAGGTATGCTTTTTGCAGCAGGTTTGGGAGCAGGTTTCGTCTTCTTCGGAGTTGCGGAACCAGTTTTATATTACCTTGATACACCACCCGGGGTAACACCCGGCACAATTGAAGCGGCTGAAGTTGGCTTGCGATATGGTATTTTTCATTGGGGATTACACGCCTGGGGAGCTTTTTCTGTTGTCGGCCTCACCTTAGCTTACGTTCAATACCGAAAAAATCAGCCGGCATTAGTCAGCTCAGCGTTTTATCCATTGATTGGGGACAGAGCAAAAGGATGGATAGGCAATCTGATAGATATACTGGCTGTCATTTCAACAGCTGCCGGGGTTGCCACAACTTTTGGAATCAGTGCACTGCAAATGTCGGGAGGAATATCTTACCTCACGCCGCTTGAAAATAACATACCTTTGCAGCTTTCCATCATTGCCATTGTTACTGCTTTGTTTCTTTTTTCTGCAGTCAGAGGAATTAACAAAGGGATTAAAAGGTTAACCAATTTCAATTTGGTTTTGGCAGGTCTCTTAATGATGTTTGTTCTCTTTACAGGACCAACCTTATCCCTATTGGAAAGCATGGTGACTTCCATAGGCGGTTATGCTTCCAACATTATATCCATGTCTCTTACCATGAGCCCTTTTGAAGAAAATGAATGGCTGGGAGCAAATACAATATTTTTCTGGGCCTGGCACATGTCCTGGTCCCCGTTTGTTGGATTGTTTATAGCACGCATATCCAGAGGAAGAACGATCCGTGAGTTTATTTCGGGTGTTTTGCTCGTTCCTGCATTGTTGGCCGTATTATGGTTTTCTACTTTTGGCGGAACTGCGTTAAGTATTGAATTGGAAGGTATCTTTCCTCTTTCAGAACTAGCTGCCACTGAGGTAGAATTGACTTTATTTGCTATGCTGGAACAACTGCCCATAAGTCTGATAACAAGTATACTGGCTGTAGCTGTTATTGGCCTTTTCTTTATTACTTCTGCCGATTCGGCTGCATTTGTACTTGGATCCATGACATCCGGCGGTTCGCTTAATCCCAGCTTCCGCTCAAAAATACTTTGGGGTTTATTAATGGCAGGGACAGCTTCCGTACTGTTAATAAGCGGAGGCGGTGGTTTGGAAGCACTTCAAACTGCAGCACTTATTGCAGCATTGCCATTTGCATTTGTCCTCATTCTGATGATTATATCTGTCAGTATTATGATGAGCAGAGACTTGCGTTCAGCAGAAAAAAAGAAACAAAGGAAAAGAGATGACACGCTTAAACAATCTTTTCGGGAAGAAACATATGAGGATTTAAAGCAGGAATTGCAGGAGGAATGGCGCGAAGAATTAAGGAGAGAGCTGACGGCTATGGGAAAAAATAATGCAGAGATGATTCATTTTCAAACAACAGACCAGACTCCCATTGTAGGAAAACAGCTCCGGGATATCGACTTTCCCACCCATGTCAGCATCAGTGCGATCGAACGCGGGAATGATATTATTTCCCCTTCAGGAAGCACAGTAATAGAGCCTGGCGACTTTTTATATATTTTAACTGAATCAGCACAGAAAGAAGCATTACAGAATATTTTGCTTGATAACTGAATATGAATATGGAAAAGAAAGAGGAACAGGGTTTGTTTTACCTGTTCCTTTTATATTGTACTTTAATTGCTGTAATTGATTTGGGGCAACCTGATGATATAATAAAAATAACATGAACAATGAGGTGATCAAATTGCCATTTCCTGAAGAAAAACAGTCTTATACTTATGCAGATTATTTATCGTGGCCGGAGGATGTCAGGGCAGAAATTATAGAGGGTTCACTATATATGAAGGCTGCTCCTTCCAGAATTCATCAAAAAATATCAATTGAGTTAAGCCGGCAAATTGCAAATTATTTAGTCGGAAAAGATTGTGAAGTTTATCCTGCACCTTTTCATGTAGTTTTAAATCTTGATGATGAAAATAACCGGGAACAGGAAAGCAAAAATGTAGTTGAACCGGACATTTCGATTATTTGTGATAGTTCCCTGCTGGATGATACAGGCTGTAAAGGAACCCTGATATGATTATTGAAATCATTTCCCCTTCTGCAGGGAGAAAGGACAAATTAGAAAAATTCAACAAGTATGAACAGGCCGGGCTAAGAGAATATTGGATTGTGGAACCTCAGGAGAAAATGGTAAGTATATTCACCCTTCAGGAAAATATGAGATTTGGAAGACCTGACCTGTATTCCAGTGAAGACCGGGTAAAGGTGTCCATATTCAAGGATTTATTTATTGAGCTTGATAAAGTATTAGATTATTAACTCATAAAATTGCAAAGCAGGGGAGCCGCCCCCCGCCTCTGCTATTCTTCATAAATTTATTTGCTTTTCACTTCCTCTTTCAAACGCTTCAACGCCTCATCCAAATCCTTCATCATGATTTCCATCGCTTCTTTTTTCTTTACTTCTTCATTTAAATAAATAGGTTCCCCGTATATAAGCTTTGGCTTTACACGGGTGAATAAATCTTTGAAATTATTTGGTCCTACATAAGCTACAGGAAGAATTGGGGCTTTGGAATACCCTGCAATGGTAACAGCTCCCCTTTTTAATGGAACCTCTTCATCTGTTCTTGTACCGCTTGGAAAAATCCCGACCATTTTCCCTTCTCTCAGCAGCTTTCTTGGTATTTTAATCGTGCTGGGCCCAGGGTTTTCGCGGTCTACCGGGAAGGCATTCAATCCGTTCATTAACGTTTTTAAAAAAGCATTTTTAAATAACTCTTTTTTAGCCATATAATGAATTTGTTTTGGAAGCATCGCCACCCCCAGCCATAATATATCAACCCATCCGGTATGGGTACATGCAATAATATAGGAGCCTGATTCTGGTTTATTTTCTGTCTGATATTCTCTGACTCTGCCAAATATGCTTAAAATAATTTTGACAACATTTCCTGCAAAATTGTAAAACATGTTTTACTCTCTCCCATAACTATTAAATTCATTCTTTAGTTATTATTTTATCATAATGTGTTAATACCTGGTACTAGGGCGTCATGTGAATCATTGGATGATACCGAAATTATTTTACTACAGCGTGAACATAGAATCTACCGGAAATTAGAATAAGAAGCAGCATTTAATGTATAAATTTTTTCCTCTGATGCGGAAGCAATTTATTTTAAAGACGAGCAAATAAAACTTTTCCAAAAATACCAGTAACATTTTCTTTGTTAAGACAGACTAATTGATAAAGGAAGGTGAGAATAACTCATGAAAACCGTATTTATTTCCGTATTGAGCGTGCTGACGGCTTTCCTGTTGGCAAGCTGTGCAGGAGGGGAGGAAAAGGAAGAACCCGGCAGCTCCGTAAATGCCGATATACATGAAGGAGACTCTGAAGGGGTGGTCTCTGCCAACAATGAACTGGGCTTTCGTTTGTTTAACGAAATAGAAGAAGAGGAAAATGCCAACATCTTCATTTCCCCGACAAGTTTATCCATGGCCTTATCAATGATTTATAACGGAGCAGAAGGAAAGACAAAAGAGGAAATAGCAACCGTGCTGCAGGCTGAAAATATCGACTTGGAAACATGGAACGAGGAAAAGGCTGCATTATTTTCCGCACTTCAGCGTGAAACAGCTCAAACGCAGCTGCATATCGCCAATTCCATTTGGCTGCAGGATCAATATCGTTTTCAGCAGGAATTTGCACAAAATACGAGTGATTACTATGCAGCCCAACAGGAAGAAATTAATTTTCAAAGTGGCGATGCAGCAAGGAGAATTAATGATTGGGTTGCAGCTACAACGAATGAGAAAATCACGGATATGGTGGAAGAACCATTAAACCCTGATCTTGTTGCTATCCTTATTAATGCGATTTACTTTAAAGGGCAATGGAAACATGAATTTGATAACAAGCAGACAGAGGATGGACTATTCCACTTACATGACGGTACAACGAAAGATACCCCGCTCATGATGCTGCAGGCTGATTTGGAGTACTTCGAAAATAAAGATTTCCAGGCTGCAGTTCTTCCGTATGGCGATGAGGAATTTATGAGTATGCGTGTGTTCCTGCCAAAAGAAAATTCAAGCCTGGAGGCATTGAAACAAAAACTTACAAATGAAACATGGCGTGACTGGCAATCCCAATTCCAGGAAAGAAAAGGAACAATTTTATTACCTAAATTCGAACTGGAGTTTGAAGTGGTTTTAAATGATACTTTAAAAAAGCTCGGCATGGAATCTGCTTTCAGCCGCAGCGGTGCTGACTTTTCAACTATGATAGAAGAAGATGACCCACTCTGGATTGATCAGGTGAAGCAAAAAACATTTATAGAAGTAAATGAAGAAGGAACAGAAGCTGCAGCTGCCACATCGATAGAAATGGAAACCACTGCTGCTCCTGTGGATGAACCATTTCATATGGAAGTGAATCGCCCATTCTTCTTTACCATCACGGATGACGAAACTGGAACCATTTTATTTATGGGACAAATCACTGACCCATAAATCCAGCGGGACTGCTCCTGAAAATGGGAGTCAGTCCTTTTTTTCAATTTATCCTTCCATATCACGTCTGTTGTAACCAATAAACCCTGCAATAATTAATACCGCAGCAATGATGGATAGAATCACAATCGGCATCCATTCCATGTCTTCCACCGGCAGTTGTGGAATGTAACCGTATGGCGACATCCTTCCCAGCCATTCCGGCAAATCCAGCATTCCCCCAAGATATAAAACGATAAAAGAGTAAAAGAGATAGAGCCAAACAAAACTTGAAAACTTTGGCAGATACCCAATTAATAATACAGCTAACCCAATTAGCACAAGTGTGGCAGGATAATATACGATTCCCGCACCATATACCTTATCAAAGTAAAACGGTTCATCCATAACTGCTGTACCTGCAGCCCATAACCCAATTGCCGACAGCGAAACCATAATAAATCCATTTACGACTGCTATCAGAAAGTAACTTGCCAGCAATTTTGTACGTGAGACGGAAGAAGCCAGTATTTGTTCCAGCCGGTTCTTTTTTTCCTCTCCGTAAATCTTAAGCATTGCCATAACAGGAGGCACTGCACCAAGAATGCCCATCACCATCATCAGCATAGGGATAAATTGTTCTGTCAGCGTAAAGCCTTCCTCCTGCACGAGTATTTCTGCAATCATGTCGTTATCCGAGAAGAAAACTTCCAGATCCCCCATCACAGATCCATAGGAAAGACCCAGAACCAGCATCGCTATTGCCCAGGCGATGATGCCTCCTCTCTGTAATCTCAATGCATGGCCTAACGGGCTTTGCAAAAAAGCTGAGGCATTTGTTCTGCCCAGTCTTGCCGGAAAAAACCCAGCTCCCAGATCACGAATGGAATTTAAATAACCGGCAAATATAAATATAATGACAGACACACCAAGCATGAGTAAAACCGGCCACCAATTATTATTCCAGTAAGCTTCCGTTTTTGAGACCCATCCCAATGGGGAGATCATCGATAATGTTTCATTACTTACATCACCAACTGCCCGAATTAGATAAGCAATAAGAAGAACTGCAATAGAATAGCCTGCCGCCCCGCGGGAGCTTTCAGAAAGCTGGGCAAATACAGCTGTAATACCGGCAAATACTATTCCGGCACCTCCCAGTGCAGCACCGTATAATAAGGAGCCTTCCAGGTTCATGCTTTCTATCCCCAGTGCATATAAACCAAATCCGTTAATAAGTGCCAGCAGTATATTTGTTATTGCCAATATGAGCATTGTTGCATTTACATTGGCCATCCGGCCCACTGGCAAAGAACGAATTAACTCAATCCTCCCTTCTTCTTCATCCACTCTTGTATGACGGTTTACCAGAAGAATATTCATCAACCCGACAACTACTGCTGTCAAGAGCAGCATCTGGTGTGAAGTCATCGCACCAACCGTGTAGTTTTCCAGATTCCCCGGTCCAACCATTGCAGTCATTGCCGGATTTCCCATCGTCTCAGCCATTCCCTGCCTCTCCTGGTCAGAGCCATACATTTCTTCATAAGCAACAGGAACAATTAAAGTAAAAAAAGTAATTCCAATAAGCCATAAAGGGATGCGAATACGATCCCTTCTCATAATCAGCCTTGTCAGTTGCAGCGTATTTCTGGAAGTGGAGAGCAAACTCATCAGGATTCACCTCCTGCTCCTGTTTCTGCTTTATGTTCATAATGCCGCATAAATAAATCCTCCAGCGTCGGCGGAGCACTCTCCAGCTTTAAGATGCCGGATTCGCTAATATGCTTCATTACGGCATCCATTTCTTCGGTATCCACCTGCATGGAGATTCCCTGCTCTGTCCTTTCTACTTCGTGCACTCCCTGATAGTTTTCCAATGATGGAATAGAATTTTTTGTCTTCACCAGTATATGGGTACGTGTCAGGTGACGCATTGCTTCCAATGATCCGGATTCGATTATTTTTCCCTCCCGGATAATACCGACACTGTCGCACAGTTTTTCCACTTCGGACAAAATATGACTGGAAAGGAGTACACTTTTTCCTTCCTTTTTAACATCCTTAACCATTTCCTGAAAAACCTGCTCCATCAGCGGATCAAGCCCGGAAGTTGGTTCATCCAGTATATAAAGATCAGCATCTGAAGAAAATGCGGAAACAAGTGCAACCTTCTGCCTGTTCCCTTTTGAATAGGTCCTGCATTTCTTGGTCGGATCCAGCTTAAATTTTTCAATTAATTCTTCCCGTTTATTTTTATTATTACCGCCGCGTAACTTTGTAAATAAATCAATTACCTCTCCGCCTGTCAGATTGGGCCATAAATTAACATCCCCCGGCACATAAGCAATACGCTTGTGGAGCTCCACAGCCTGTTTCCACACATCTTCTCCAAATATTTCAGCACGCCCATCCGTTGCTTTTAAAATGCCAAGCAGAATTCGGATAGTAGTTGACTTCCCTGCGCCGTTAGGGCCGATAAAACCATAGACTTCGCCTGGCTTAACCTCAATATTAATGCCATCCAAGGCAGTAAACTTGCCAAACTTTTTTGTTAACCCCTCCGTTTTTAAAATGCTCATTTCGTAACCTCCTTTAAATAATTATGAAATATTTTAACCTATATAGTTCATAATATATGAGAATAAGTTATTTATCAATAGCTTATGAACTATTTATATTGTTTTATTACAAAACTTTTATTACACTTATAATGAGGTGAGTAAGAAATGAATGGCTTCGAACGTCGTAAAGAGTTAAAGAAAAATAACATTTTGGAAGCTTCCCTTGATTTGTTTTTGAAGTACGGTATACAGAAAGTTTCCGTTGCTGAAGTGGCCAAAGAAGCTCAGGTTTCCCAGGTCACCATTTATAATTATTTTGGGAGTAAAGACAAATTAATTCAGGAAGTCATTATCTATTATGTAGACAAAATATGGGAGGAATATGAGGAATTATTGGATAGCGATATTCCTTTCCCTGAAAAAATAAAACAGATTACATTTGAAAAAGGGGATGTAGCAGGTAAAATAAATGAAGACTTTTTCACTTATTTTATGAAGGAATATACGAACAGCAACAGCTATATTGAAAAATTTTATCAGGAAAAAGCTTTTCCCAGACTCATTGAGTTTTTTAATGAAGGCAGAGAAAAAGGTTATATTGACCCGAAAATTTCAAACGAAGCTATTTTAGTATTTATTCAGATGTTTACGGAATATATGCAGCAAGGGGGAGCTGCTCAGTCTATTCTTCCATTAACAGAGGATTTGACGAAATTGTTCTTTTACGGAATTGCAGGGAGAAGCAGAGACTAATTTTAAAATAACAGATGTAATTGCTTATTGGAAAGGGATAGGAAAATGAATTATTTTCTTGGGTTTGTTTTATCTATTGTTCTTACTTCTTCTGCTTATTTTTTTGGCAGCTTATTCATTGGACACGGCATTGCATTTGGGCAGGCTCTTATCATTGGTGCCACCGTGGTTTCGTTTGGTGCCACAGCTGAAGGATTGGGTGCACCCATTAGGTTAATTGTGTTAATTCCATTTCCGGTCGGGATGTTTTTGCTTTATTTATTTTTAAATGCGTCAATAATTATTTGGTTCTTTACTTATATTACTGTACTGGCTCTGTACACAGCCATTCACGTTATAATGAGTTACTTCTTTCATTTCCATTCTCTTATACCTGCGTGGAAATTATCCTCATGACATACAATAAATATATTTAGAGGGGTACCTCGTGTCCACCATTACATGATATAACAGACATAAATGAAAGGACATAACATACGAATTATGCTATGTCCTCTTCCTAACAATGACTTCCCCTGCATTTTTAATCAATATTTATTTTGACAGCTCTTGCAGCAATTAAACTTTTTATATATTTATCTAATGGCCTGCTTCCGCCAAAATCATCTTCAAAAAATCCATGCATCATAAATCCCGTGTCAAACTTTCCTTGAATCTGATCTTCTAACGTATGTCCAAATTCAATGGTTTGATTGGATTTAATATATTCTGCTATCCCCTCTTCTGTAAGATGATCAATGGATGAGCTGGGAATAGAATTTTTAACAAGCAAATTTCCCTTCCTGTCTTCTTCATCATCAAATATAAATAGAAGCGGATTTACAAAACCGGAAATAAGCACACCTTTATATTTTAAAACGCGGTATATTTCCTTCCATACAGGGCGAACATCTTGTACAAATAGATTGGAAACAGGATTTACGACCATATCAAATGCTTCATCTGCAAAGCGGGACAGATCAGCCATATCGCATTGTATCGTTTTTAAATCCAACTCATCCCGCTTAGCGACAAATTCATCCTGTTCCAATTGTTTTTTGGAAATATCAGTAACGGTAACCTCAGCTCCTGCTGCAGCTAATACCGGTCCTTGCTGTCCTCCGCCGGAAGCCAAACATAAGATTCTCAGCCCTTCCAACGAGGTTGGAAACCAACTTTCCGGTACTGGTTTTCCAGCCGTTACGGTAATCTTCCAATCTCCTGATTTAGCTTTTTCAATAACTTCTTTAGAAACTGACTTTGTATAGGTTACTTGTTCATCAACTTTTTTATCCCATGCAATTCTATTATAATTAACAATGTCCATGTAACCCCCCCTTTTTTTGATTTTAAAAACCACTTTGGATCCTGGACCGGCCCTGCTTCACAAAATAATGCAATTTATGTTCCACTTGAAACCCGACTGCCTTATACAACCCTAATGCATTATTATTATCCAATGCCACAGTTAATTTAAATTCTTTTATGGAATCAAAGGAAAAAAGCCAATGGACTGCCATGAACAGGAGTTTTTTTCCGTACCCCTTCCCTTGAAATAGGGGATCCACTGCAATAAATTCGATGGAGCCACTGCCAAAATCCGGTTCTGCTTCCACGTATACATAGCCTGCCAGCTGTTCCTGATCTTTTAGCACAAAAACCTTTTTCGTCTGATTGAGCCGCCCGATAATTTCCCGGCCGGAATAATACGTTCCGGAAAAGGCTTTATCATGTAAGCGAATAAATGCGGAATGGTCTGGCTGCTGTAATTCTTCCCCTTGGGGATTTGGCAGTGTTTTCAATTGGCTACGGGTAAATCTCAGCACAGCCTGATCCGTTTTTTGCTCAAATTGCAGTTTTCCCGCAAAATTTCTTACAAGTTTATTTTCTCTATTGGAAAATAATATGAAATTATTTACAGATGCCGGGAATTGATTCATTAGATTTTCCCACAGGTCAAATGCAATTTTAATGTCGTACCCGGCAGCAACAAATGGTCCCCACACTTCTGCTGTGTCATCCTCTGTATCGGCACCAATCCAGCCAATAAGTTTCCCATTTTCTATTGCAGCTGCCATTTCACTGACGTCTTCTAACAACGCCTTTTCAACTTCCTCTCTGTCCACCCCGCAAAACCCGATGTGATGTGATTTTTGCCGATTTAATTTGGAAACAAAGATGGCGATATCTTTTATTGGTATATTTCTTCCGTCTATTATTTCGACCATAGTAAATCCTCGCTCTCTATTTTTTAATTCACGTGGCAAGGGAGTCTCCCCTGCCCTCGCTGTTCAAGGTCTTTTCTCCCTTGCATACGTATAATTTCCTTCATACCTTGTCAAATTCCCATCAGCCAGCCAATACGTTATCGGAAAAATTTTATCCAGGAAGTAGCGGTCATGTGAGACGGCTATTACTGTTCCGTTATATTGCTTCAGAGCATCCTCCAGTACTTCCTTCGATTCAATATCCAGATGGTTTGTCGGCTCATCCAGTATTAGCAGATTATGATTCTGATGAACAAGCTGGGCCAGACGCAACCGCATCTTCTCCCCGCCGCTCATACTGCTCACTTTTTGAAAGACCGTTTTACCGTAAAAAAGAAATTTGGCTAAAATATGCCGTGCCTCTCCCACTGTCACAGGCACTTCCTCACGCAGTGCTTCGAGTATGGAGTATTCATCATTGATCTCTGCCATATGCTGTGTAAGAAACCCAACCGACAGGTTACTGCCAAGTTGGATTTCACCGCTATCCGCCTCCTCGGTTCCCAGCAGCATATTCAACAATGTTGACTTCCCGGTACCATTCTCCCCCACAATAGCTATCCGTTGCTGGAATTGAACATGCATGTCGAGTCCGGTAAATAATAGCCTGTCACCGAATGATTTGTTCACCGCTTCCATGATAACTACATCATTCCCGCTGCGTTTATTTACGTGGAAGTCCAAACCAATTCTTTTTTGATCCATGATTGGCCGTTTTTTCACTTCGATCCGCGCAAGTGCTTTTTCCATACTTTTGGCACGGCGGTGCAGCCCGTCATTTGGCGGGTTTGCCTGGTTTGCCCATTCTTTCAGACGTTTAATCGTTTCCTTCATTTTTTTAATTTTTTTCTGCTGATCCTCATATTGCTGAAATTCACGGAGCAGTCTTTCCTCACGTTCTTTTACATAACCCGTATAATTGGTGTGATATTTAATTAGCTCCCCCTGATCCATTTCCAAAATAGAGGTTGCTGTTTCATCCAAAAAGTAACGGTCATGCGAGACTATAATTACGGTTCCATCATATTGCCGAATAAAATTGGTCAGCCACTCAATTGCAGGCAAATCCAAGTGGTTTGTCGGCTCATCCAAAAGCAGTAAATCCGGTTTTGCGAGCAGCAGCTTTGCCAGCCCAATCTTTGTCCGTTCTCCGCCGCTCAACTGCTGCCATTCTTTTTTTGCCAGATTTTCAATGTGTAAACCACTTATAATCCGCTTTACCTGTGCGTCTATTTCATAGCCGCCCTCCCGCTGGAATTTTTCCTGCAGGATACCATATTTTTCTATAATACGTGTCAATTTATCAGAATCTGTTTCCTCGGTCATTTTCTTTTCAAGTTCAGACATTTTCATTCTTAATTTTTCAATAGAAGCAAATACTTCATAAAGAATGGATTCCACTCTTCTTCCAGCTTCCACACTGGGCTGCTGCGCCAGAAGTTCAACTCTTAATTCTTTTTTCCATGTAATCATCCCACTGGAGGGCGCTGTTTTTCCTGCGATCAGGTCAAGTAAGGTGGTTTTCCCTTCCCCGTTCCTGCCAATCAGCCCTGTTCTGTCACCCTGTTTTATTTCCGTTGTTATCCCGCTGAATATCGTATTTGCTCCCATAGTCTGTGTCACATTTTGTATACTGCATACGATCATTATTCTCTTCCTTTCCGTCAGAAGAGACATTTTACAAACAAAAAAAGACCGCAGAGAACCATTCTCCACCGCCTTTAATTAAAGATATGCCGTTTGTGGTCAGATGTCTCTTACTGGTTTTTTCCAATTAAGTTGTCTTAAAAAAGGACATACGTATACCCTGGAAAGAAACATTGGAAAAAAGCGCATAACAAATCCAAAGATATTCCGTGAATTTTGAAATGCCGCTGCCAGTAATATTCACCTGATCCACCTCCTTTTTCATTATGATCATAGTTTATGGGAAATATTGCGGAAAGTCAATAAGTGAGGTTAAAATTAATTTTAACAGCAATTACATTATTCCCCGGCTTCTACTGAAATCCTTTTGAGAAAATGATAAGCTTGACTTTTTCCGGCCCGATACCGTGGCTGAATTAATCTCGTGCATACTCTTTAGATCATTATAAGTCGTTGTGTGGATTCGTTAATTTTTCACCTTTCCACCCATTTTTCTCACAATTTATCAATCAGAGTATACCTTGATTATATACTACTTTCACTCATCCTTACTATATGAATTTCACATACGCACGTGAAAAGCACTTCTCCGAGAAAGAAAAATTGATGATAATCCCGTTTTCCAATATACTAAGAAGACGGAAGTGAAAGGAGTCGACAAAATGGGACATCTCAACCTTGAATCACATGTGTTTTCCGTGTTAAAAGATAAAATTCAATTAATCAAAAATAATGGAAGTGCAATATATTTGGTCGGGCCCATTCAATTGCCCGTTAATCTGTATGGAGAAACCGTCATATTTCAATGGTATTGCTGGCTGAATTATGATGAAGTAACCGAGGATTATGAGAAGATCATCGATAATCTGGCTTCGGAAAACCTTGCCGAATACCAGCAGTCCAGTGTGCTCGTATACGGAGATTTTGAAAATGAAGATGACGCATTGATCAGACTGCACTCTATCTGTCACACAGGGGATATTTTTGGCAGCAAGCGCTGTGACTGCGGCTTTCAGCTGAAGGAATCCATGAAAAAAATCAAAGAACACGGAACAGGTGCTTTATTTTACCTGGCCAATCATGAGGGACGGGGCATTGGTCTCTTTAGTAAAGCAATGGCCTATGTGCTCCAGGAAAATGGATATGATACAGTGGAAGCAAACGAAAGCCTCGGCTTTGAAAATGATTTACGGAAATACGACGATGCTATAACGGTTTTAAAAACACTGCGCAAAAAGCCTGTTACATTGATTACAAATAATCCGAATAAGCTGGAAGCTCTAAGGGATTCCGGTATGTCTGTTGCAGGCAGGACACCGCTCTGGGGTGATGTTTCCGAGTACAACAAAAAATATTTGGAGACGAAGATTACCAAATCCGGTCACATTGAATCAGAAAGGACATGCCCGAATGACTAGTCATGAATTTTATATGGAGTTGGCTTTAAAAAATGCACAGGCCATGAAAGGCCAGACAGATCCGAATCCGCTCGTTGGATCAGTCATTGTAAATGAAAAACGCATAGTTGGTGTAGGAACGCATTTAAAAGCCGGGGAACCCCATGCAGAAATTCATGCCCTGAGGATGGCAGGGGACTTGGCTCGCGGCGGCACCATTTATGTCACATTGGAACCGTGCTCACATCACGGGCGAACAGGTCCATGTGCTGAGGCCATTGTTCAGGCAGGAATTAAAAAAGCAGTAATTGCCACGCTGGATCCGAACCCGAAAGTTTCCGGAAACGGCGTGAAAATTTTGCAGGATGCCGGCATTGAAGTCATTACGGGTGTACTGGAAGAAGAATCACGAAAAATGAATGAAGTGTTCAACAAATACATTGTGGAACAAAAGCCATTTATTACGTTAAAATCAGGTATCACACTTGATGGCAAGGTAGCCAGCCATACATTCAACAGCAAATGGATTACTTCGGAAGATTCCAGACATGATGTCCATCAAATGCGCCATGAAAACATGGCCATTCTTGTGGGGATCAATACTGCATTAAAAGACAACCCTGCCCTGACTGCACGCATTCCTAACGGAAAAAATCCGCTCCGGGTTGTGCTTGACTCTTCCTTAAAAATTCCGCTCGATTTTCAGTTAATAACAGATAACCAGGCTGAAACATGGATTTTCACCAGTCAAAATTACGATACTGAAAAACGAAAAAAGCTGGAAAAACTGGACGTCAGGGTGTTTGAAACCTCTTCTGCAGAAAGTGTGAATATTCCGGATGCAGTAGAGCGATTAGGCAGAGAAGGCATCTCCTCCTTAATGATTGAAGGCGGGGGCAATATAAATGCGTCCTTTCTGGAAAATCAGCTCATTGATAAAGTAGTGCTGTATTTCGCCCCAAAACTGATCGGCGGAAAAGATGCGCCAACTTTTCTGGAAGGAACCGGCATCGAGCTGATGAAAAACGCAGTAGAACTGACAGATACAAATATTGAGAAAATCGGGAAGGATTTTAAATTTACTGGGTATCCAATGTACCTGAATGATAATTATTCGAGGGATAAAAAATGAAATTTGGTTTTGACATTGACGATACATTAATAAACTTGAGGGAACATGCTTTCCACATTTACAAAAAAAAACTGAACAAACAGGTTCCCATGGAGATTTTCCAGGGACTCAGCAGGGTGGAGATTCATGAACCATTCGGTTTGACCGATGAACAGGGACAGGATATGTGGGACAGTACGCTGGAGGAAATTTATTATACAGATTGCCCTCCCTTTCCCGGCGCAGTAGAAACACTGCAAAAGCTGGAAGAAGACGGGAATGAAATCTACTATATTACCGCCAGACCGGAAAAACACGGAGAGCGCACAAAAGAATGGATGAAAGAGCGCGGTTTTCCCATTCAGGATGATCGATTCTATTACGGAATGAAGGATGAGGAAAAAATATATATTATCAGGGAGTTGAGCCTTGATTACTATGTGGATGATAAACCGGCGGTACTGGAAACGCTGAAAGATAAGAACTTGCGTGTTTTTGTCAAGGATCAATCTTATAATAAGGATGCAGCATTTGACCGGATTATGGACTGGAAGGAATTTCATACATTTTTATAGGGTACGCTGACATATCATCATTTAATCCATTTTCCAACACTTACAGGAAAGTATCAGTATTCTTAAAAATATGAAGCGCTGGCAATTGGCCTTACACTAAAGTTTCCATTTAAATAAGCTGCTGGGACGAGGTACCTGTCCCCGCGTCCCATTATAATAAATTTTCTTCCAGTTTGCGCATCTCATAAAAGTAGCCTTTTTGCGCCATTAATTCTGCATAAGTGCCTGATTCCTTTATGCTTCCCTGTTCCATTACAATAATCTGATCCATTTTCTCCAGTCCGGCTAATTTATGACTGATTAAAATGATCGTATCCTCAGTATTCTCATCAAACAGCTGTTTAAAAATTTCACTTTCCGTTACTGCATCTACCGAAGATGTCGGTTCGTCCAATAACCAGAGACGCTTTCCTTTCAACATGGCGCGTGCCATAGCCAGCCGCTGCCGTTCCCCTCCGGAAAGGTTCTCGGCTTTTTCATAGACTGGATCATCCAGGGAAAAATGGCCGAGACGTACACGGGCAAGCACTTTTTCCATCGCTTCCGCTGTTGCAGCTGCGTCGCCCAACTGTAAATTGTCCCTTACCGTCCCATAGAAGAAATGATTTTCCTGAAGGACTGCATTAGCTGAACGCCAAATACTTTCCTGCTCTATCTTTTCCAGCGTCATCCCGTTCCACCTTATCTTTCCTTCATCTGGCTGGTACAAATTTAATAGAAGCTGAAGGACTGCAGATTTCCCTGAACCGCTCGGACCAACGATGGCAGTTCTGGAACCTGCAGGAATGGAGATGGAAACCTGATCCAGTGTTTTTCTCCATTCACCGGGGAAAGTAAAAGTCACATTTTCCATTTCCAAGGATGCAATTTGTTCATCCGCCAGTTCTATAAGATTTCCACCGGGTTCTTCTTCACCTTCTGTCTCACTTACTGAAAGCAGCCTCGTCATCGCTTGCTTCGTTTCATTTAAATATACCGGAACACCTGCCATAGCGGGCGTATCTTCAAATATCGTAATGGAAATCATCACCAGCATGGCAAGGAAAACCCCTTCCAATTGTCCGGCTGCAACCAGGTAGGCCCCCATGACAACGACCACCCATGTAATAAAAAATCCCGTCATCGTCATGATCGTTTCATTCCATTGCAGACTTTTTCCCTCCGCTTTCTGTCTGTTCAAATAAGATGCTGAAGCTGTTGTGAGCAGTTCTCTTTTTTCCTCAAGCTTTTGATATATTTTCAAATCACGGAATCCGGACAGAAACTCCGCCACTTCTGAAGAGAGATTTCCCCTCTCTTTTCTCACCTGATTGTCCAGCTTCCTCTGTTTCATTGTAAAAAGAACAGGAAAAACAAGTCCCGTTAAAATGAATCCTATCCATAACACCAAAGCCGTATAAAAAGAGAAAAATGTCGTGAACAAGATCGTACTTAAAAATACAATTGCCAAAACAATAGGCGGATAGAATACACGCAAAAAGTAGTCCTGCAGCCTTTCTACATCCCCCACCACTCTGGAAAGCAAATCACCACTTTGATATTTTTGAAAAATACCCGGCACGACACGCTCGAGCTTTTCAAAAAAAGTTACTCTCATATTACTCAGAATGGTAAAGGTGGCACGATGGGAAAAATATCTCTCTGCATAACGGGATATCGCCCTTGTGAAGCCAAGCAGCTTCACCATAGATATCACGAGAATCAGCGCGTATAAAGGGGTTTCCAATGCAGCTTTTGATATCAGATAGCCGCTGGCAGAAAACAAACCTACTGCAGCAAGCCCTCCCACGATACCAAGTACAATGGATAATAAAATATCCTTTTTTTCCATAAGCACCAGCCTGGTCACTGCTGCGACTTCTTTCATCAAACTCTCACTCCTTTTTGAACGGAAACCATCTTCCTGTACTCGGGAACAGATCGCAATAGTTCTTCATGTGTCCCTGCAGCCATTTGCTTTCCATCTTCCAGAAAGAGTATTTGGTCTGCATCCTTAATCGTATGCAGACGATGTGCCACCGTAATGACAGTGGCACCCTCCGATAATTTCTTGATGGATGCCTGTAAAACCTTTTCCGTTTTCAGATCCAGCCCTGTCGTTGGCTCATCAAACAGAATAATCGATGGCTTTTTTATAAAGGCTCTGGCCAGCGCCACCCGCTGTTTCTCCCCGCCTGACAATCCACGCCCAGCTTCTCCCACCAGTGTTTCATAGCCATTTTCAAGGGAGGCGATCATCTCCGTCAGGCCTGCCTTTTCTGCCGCTTCTTCCACTTCTTTTCGTGTCACTTCCCCAGTTTTGCCAATAGCGATATTTTCTGCTATCGTACCGGAAAACAAATAAGGGTTTTGCGAGATATAACTTAATTGATCAAACCATTCCTGCTCCCGGTAATCGGACAAATCCTTCCCATCCACTACCACACTGCCATCCCGGGGCGGCAGTAAACCGGCAAGCAAATGAAGCAGGGTCGATTTGCCGGAACCGCTTTTCCCCGCAATCGCCACTTTTGAAAATGGTTTAAGATGCGCATTGATTTTTGATAATGCAAACTGCGCTTCTCCATATTGAAAGGTCAGATTTACCAGTTTTATTTCCGGCGGCTGACCAGATGCGAGCTTTTCCTGCCCCCATGTAACAGGCTGGTCTTCCTTTTCCAATTCCTCTGTTATCTTGCTCACGGCTCCCATACTGCTTCGCCCATTATGGAAAGCAGTGCCAAGTTCTTTAAAAGAACTGTAAAATTCCGGCGCCAATAATAAAACAAAAAATGCGGTAAAGAAAGAGATGCCATCAAAAATGATAAGCTGAAGGGCTATCTCGAGCGCAACAATACCAATTGCCAGCATGGAGATTAACTCAAGCATGAAAGAAGAAGCAAAGGCAACCTTTAATATCTCCATCGTCGCATCGCGAAATTGCAGACTGCTATCCCTGATCGACTCTTTTTTCTTTTTTGCCTGTCCAAATAATTTCAGTGTCACAAGTCCTTGCACAACATCTAAAAATTGACCCGAGAAAGCAGACAGCTTATCCAGCTGCTCCTCCGATTTTTTCTTTGTTTGCATTCCGATAATAACCATGAAAAGAGGGATAAAAGGAGCGGTAATTAATATGATAATACCTGTATTAACATGCTGGGTGAAAATAACAATCAGCAAAGCGAGCGGAATGATGGATGATTGAATAATCTGGGGAATATACCCGCTGAAATAACTATCCACTTCATCTACTATATCCAGCAGAAGACTAGTCTTTTTTCCTGATTGGGAGTGCAGGGAGGCCTGAATGGGATTTTCGGAAAGCTTTTTTAAAAGGGTATGACGGAATTCTCTTTTTGCATTTACCCCCATTGCAACACCTGTTACACCAATGCCATAACCGCTGAGTGCTCTTATCAGAAACACAATAAGAAGGCCTGCCAGCAGGGGTATAAGTGCTTCAAACGATTTCCCCTGCAAAAACACACCATCAATCACAGCTGCCAGGAAGTACGCCTGAGCTGCAATCGCCGCCGCTGTCAGAACGGCAAACAATAACAGAAAGACGAGACTTTTTTTCTGCTTTTTTATCATCTGTTTTACATGACTCATCGAACGTACTCCCTTTCTTTATTTTTTACCTTTTACATAATCTGCATCAAACAAGAACAATTTCATCAGAAGGATCAGTGAAGGGATAAGCAGAAACAGCCCGGCAATAAAAGCAATGATCAGCGCAATTCCCATGGATTCATGGGTGGCATGCTCAAAAATGTTAATATAAGGATCCAATATATACGGCAAATGGCTTATTCCATACCCAAAAAAGGCAAAAAAGAATTGCAGCATTACACTGATAAATGCCAAACCATAGTGTTTGCCTATATACAGCAGCCACATGGCAATCATAAAGAATCCGACCGACAATCCAAACATCCACCATAAGTCCATCATATTTTCATAATGTCTTTCATTATGCTGTCCCAACGCAATAAATGTGGTTAATGCCATGACAATAGTCGGCATCCCCCAGAACAGCGCATATTTCCGGACTAATTTTAACGCCTCTGTGTCATTGGCTCTTGCCGCATAGAAAGTTAAAAAACTGGCACTGATAAACAGCACGGAAACAATTGCCAGAAATACGACACTCCAGGAGTACGGACTTGTCAATAGTTCCATATACTGGAGGGATACCTGCCCGTTCTCCTCAACAATAAATCCTCCCTCCGACATGGTTAGCGCTGTGGACAGTGAAGCAGGGATCAGCAGTCCGGTCGCTCCGTACAAGAACATATAAACATTGCTTTGTTTCGAACCGTAATTTTCAAATGCATAAAAAGAACCACGAATTGCCAGCAATATGATCGCAATACTCCCAGGAACGAGCAGAGCTGTTCCATAGTAATAAGCCGAATCAGGGAAAAATCCGACAATGCCTACGAAGAAGAAAACAAAAAATACATTCGTTACTTCCCAGACCGGCGATAAATATCTGGAAATTAATTGGTTAATAATATGATCCTTTTTCGTCACTTTGGCATAATAAGCGAAGAAGCCCGCTCCAAAATCGACAGAGGCCACAATTAAATAGCCATAAAGGAACAACCACAGTACGGTAATCCCAATTATTTCATAACCCATCACTTATCCCCCGTTTCTATTGTTGGATATTTCTTCTCCAACTCTTCCTCGGCAGGGTTATTGCGGAATAACTTTCGCAGGACAATAATGCAAATTGTACCCAGAACCGCATATAAAGCTAAAAACAGCAGGAACATCAGACCTACATGAGGCGAAGATGTAGCAGCTTCTTCCACGGTCATTACCCCGCGCAGTATCCACGGCTGTCTTCCTTCTTCCGCGTAAATCCAGCCAAATTCAATGGCCAGCATTGCCAGCGGACCACTCAATACAAGCAGCCACAACATCCATTTATTATGCTCATTAACGCTTTTTATTTTTATAAACAGCAAGTACAGTAATGAAACACCAACCAGGAACATTCCAATTGTCACCATTAAATCAAACATATAATGGACCCATAGCGGCGGTGTTACCTCTTCCGGGAATTCTTCCAGCCCAATTACTTCACTGTTAAAGTCCCCGTGGGCCAGAAAACTTAATAACCCGGGGAAACGCAGAACACCAACAGGCTCATTATCCGCATTCAGCCAGCCGAACAATATTAAATCTGCATTTTCTTCTGTTTCAAAATGCCATTCCGCTGCTGCCAATTTTTCCGGCTGATGTTCTGCAAGGAATTTTGCGGACACATCCCCTGCCAGGGCTGTCAGCAGAGAAAAAACAAACATGATGGATACCGTCAGCTTCAAACCCTTTTTATGATATACAGATGCACCTTCGGCAGATGTTTTTTTGCGTTTTTGCCTCAGTAAATGAAAAGCGGCAATCGCGGCAAGAATCGCCGCAACCGTCAAGTAAGAAGAAGCCAGCACATGGAATACCTTCGTCGGTGTTGCCGGGTTGAACATTGCCTCAATCGGATTGATTGCAGCAACCCCTTCTTCACCAAGGAAGAATCCTTCCGGTGTATTCATAAATGCATTCACTGTAGTAATGAAAAATGCAGATAGGGCTCCCCCTATTACGACAGGAATGGAAAGTGCCCAATGAACATAAGGATTTTTAAATCGATCCCACGTATATAAATAAATGCCAAGAAATATTGCTTCAAAGAAAAAAGCAAACACTTCCATAAATAATGGCAAACTAATCACATGTCCGGCTATTTGCATAAAATTAGGCCATAACAATGACAGCTGCAAACCAATGGCTGTCCCTGTCACCACACCAATAGCCACCGTTATAACAAACCCGCGCGCCCATCTTCTTGCAAGCAAGAGATAGTGCGGGTCATTTTTTCTAATACCAATAAATTCGGCTATACAAATCATTAAAGGAACACCGACACCCAGCGTAGCAAAAATAATATGAAAACCAAGCGTCAGTGCAGTCAACAACCTGCTCATTAAAACCGGATCCATCTCCAGCACTAGCCAAACTCCTCTCCCGGGACATAGGGACAGGTTACGTGTCCCACTATTCAAGGACCAAGAAATCTATCCCTATCCCCTTTTAGTTTTCACTATACCCAAGGACCAAGAAATCTATCCCTATCCCCTTTTAGTTTTCACTATACCCATAGTATAAATGATATTAATCACTTATAACGGAGCTTGCGATGACAATTGGGTGGCGTTCCTATAACAATTTGATGAACATTGGTGTTCCCAATCCAAAAAGCAGCAGAGAAACCAATATATGGTTGACCCTGCTGCTGCCTTTTACCATTCAAAGCTGGAACGTGTCTTTGGAAAGTTTGTTTAAAAGGGAGGACTGGTAAAACTAAATCGGGAGGATAGGTGGAGCCTTCTTTCGGATTATCCTCTTCTCTAGCAGCAGGAATAAAATGATAGTTCCATGTTAAATCTAAAAAACGAGGTGAAAATAATGACTAAAAAACAAAAGAAGAAATTCCCCCTTCCAACTGAAGCAAACCAGGGCGGAAAATTAAGTGTAAATCACGGACTGGAATTTAACCACCCGTTTCAGGCTGAGGACGTACAAGCCGGCGATTCAGTTGATGAACATAAAAAGCTGGAATCCGCCAACGAAGAAATTGCTGAAAAAGAGATTTCCCAAGTTTATAATAACTCATAATAAACCAGGCCGCACTTGCCTAAAACAAATGCGGCCCTTTCACCTTACATCCTATGTGGTATTCCATTTTGTCCGTCCGGGACAATGAAGCAAATTAATCGTTTCCCTATCCGCAGTATTTCAAAATCGCCGGATGCTGAAACAAGGAAGTGATTCTCTATACCTCATATTTATCCTCCGCAGCCTCTCCAATAAATCTGCAAGGTTCACCGGCGCTAAGCATGACCAATTGATGCATAGCTCTTGTACAAGCAGTATAGAAAAGTGTTCTGTCCGTCTCTTTTTCATAGCTTTGTTCTGAAGCATCAGGTATAATTACCGCATCAAATTCAATTCCTTTCGCCAAATATACAGGAAGAACCACCAAACCCTTTTCAAATTCAAATGTTTCTTCATCCAATTTTTTCACAGCGGTTTCATCATTTATCAGTTCAAAAAGCATATTGCTTTCCTGATTCGTTTTACAAATAATCGCGACACTTTCATACCCGCTTTCCCGCAGGGCTTCCACATTTTTAAGCAGCACTTCTTTGTAATCTGATTTTCCAATCGGCAACAGCTTTGGTTTTTTTCCTTCCCGGTTAAATGGTTCAATCGGCTCCTCACCAGGGGCAAAGCTTTTTGTAAACTCCACGATTTGCTTTGTGGATCGGTAGCTTTTTGTCAGAGTAATTCGTTCCTGATGGCCTGCAGCAGAAGATGGGTTCAGCGGATTTTGCCCGGCTGCATAGGAATAGATTCCCTGATTAACATCTCCAAGCAGTGTCATGCGTGTGTATGGAAATACTTCTTTTATATAAGCAAATTGAAATGCGGAATAGTCCTGTGCTTCGTCAATCACTAATTGCCGGACAGCCCGGTCCGCCTTATGTCCCAATAATCGTCCTTTAAAATAAGCATATGGTGCAGCATCTTCCCACAACACATGCTTTCCTGATAAATGAGAAGCCGTAATTGCACTGATTTCCTTCCAATCTGCCGGCGGATTTTCCGGATCCCATGAAGTAAACATTGTTCGGTACGTTGCCGCCACATTTACAAACTGAAAATCCTCGATGCGCTTCTTTATTTTTTCGTATACATTTTTTACTACTGCCGTTCTTAAGAAATTTTCCTCGGTCTCCGCATCATTCACTTCATCCTTATCCTGTGTCCGGTAATATGCTTTTAAATAGGCTTCCTTATCGAGCAGTTCCACCTTTTCTATTACCCAATCGTCATCCTTTTCCTTCATCACCTTTTTATAAAGTTCCTTTAGCAGCCATCCGGAAAGCAGCTCTATTTTATTCGGAATCTCTATATGATTCTCCAGTTGATAAAAATAGTCATACTGTTCTTCCTTGGAAATCAGCACCCGGTTCCGGAAAGTAATATTCTTAAATTGCATGCCCTCATGTTTCAAATGAGAAACAAAAGCCTCAATTAACTGTTTAAATTCCAAACCTGATTTAAAATTAATGTTTTTCATCCGGGTCCTATATTCCCCGCTTTCTTCCTCCGTCAACACATATTCCATTTGTTCAAATGGAGATTCCACAGTAAGTTCGCTGCCAATACTCTCTCTCAGAAAGTCAAGGAAGGTTATTTGTTTAATATTTTCCTCTCCCAATTCCGGAAGTACATTTGCAATATAACTTGTAAATAAGGGGTTTGGAGAAAAAAGCACCATATTCTCGGCATTTAACGTATCTCTGTACCTGTACATTAAATAGGCAATACGCTGCAGCGCAGCAGAGGTCTTTCCGCTTCCCGCTGCTCCCTGGACAATTAAAAGACGGCTTTTTTCATTTCGGATAATTTTATTCTGTTCGGCTTGAATAGTGGCAACAATACTTTTCATCACAGTACTGGCATTGCTTCCAAGCACCTCCTGCAGCAGACGGTCACCAATGGTAACCCCGGTGTCAAACATCCCCTTGAGCTTGCCCTGCCTTATTATAAATTGCCGTTTTAACGTCATTTCACCCTCAATCGTTCCTTCCACCGTTTCATACTTCGCTTTGCCCGGGGAGAAATCATAATAAATACTGCTGATGGGTGCACGCCAGTCAAAAACCAAAAAGTTTTCTTCTTTATGATCCATCAGCGATGCAGTGCCTATATAAATTTGATCTGCTTCTTTTTCGTTTGCTTCCCTGAAATCCACACGGCCAAAGTAAGGAGAGTCCTTTAAACGTTTCAGGATTTTGAGTTCTTTCGCAAATTGGCCATGGGTTCTTTCTCTTTCAGAAAGAAATTCTGCCTGCTGTTTCATGCTGGCATGTGTTTCAATTACATCATCCGGTTCATCCAAATTAACAGTAACATCCTCCCAAAAGTTCCTGCGGAGCTCAATTACACTCTCTTTCAAACCGGCAGATTTACCATGTATTTCTTCTTCCTTTTTGCTGATTTCATGTATTACATCTCTGATCCTTTGCTGTTCCGCGGCACGGCTTTTCTTTTCATCGCCCATCCCATTTCACCCCGTTTAAAAATTTTTTGCTATTATGTTGACTGCAAAACAAATCAATGATATAATTATAATGGATAAATATATGAATTAATAATATTAAACGCTCACTAAATTAGTATATCATTTTTCCTGTACTCCATCAATGCATTTGCAGGCTTATTTTTCGCCTGAATACTCCCTTTATATTATATGGAAAATCCCTATTATAAGCAGCAGAAACAGCTGTGAAATAATAGGGATTTTTTCTTTTTCTTACAAACCGCCGGAACGCTTTCCAAATAGCGGCTTTGCAGCACTTGTCTGCACTATTTCGATATTAATGCCTCTTTCTATCCTGCGTGCACTGAACACTGCAAACAAATAGGCAATACCAAAGGATCCGATCAGCGCAAACAGCGTACCAGCTATTATCACCATTGTTGCGCTGGCTTGTTTCCAAACAAGGGCTGTATAAATGAAACCGGCCGCAGTTCCAATAAAACCGTCCATATTGCCAACCTCACCGACTAATTCCGCCGCATCTGCGGGGATCAGCGATATAGCAAATGGTATTAAAACGGCAAAAAAATAGACAAACGATGCGATCATCATGAGGAGGGCCGGGGCGAACCGCAGACGATTCTGCGGATTTTCCGGATTATATTTTGCCCCAATTGCCCCGAACCACATTCCTATTCCGCTCATTCCGACTGAGAGTATTGCTTTCATTACAATGCCCCCAATAAACTGAACCGGTGTCCAGCCGAGGTAAACACCTGCAGCTAATTCAATGACTGTAAAAAGAACAAAAGGAACGAGCCAGCTGATCCATAGCTTTCCAAAAACAATCTCTTTTCCGGTCAAAGGCAGTATTTCCAAAATCCAAGTGGACTTTGCTTCCCGGGCAACCGAAAAACTTGCGAATTGCGCGTTGGTTATTGCATACACAAATAATAAAATAACTTGTGCGATTGGCCAAGTTATTTCAGGAAATCCCCGCAGATCATTAACATTTCCATCTCCTGAAAAAAATGCCGAGAAGACAAACACAAACATAAAAATAAAAATAGGAATAAATGAAAGCCATTCCCGCATATCACGCTTCAAGGAAAACCATTCTTTTTTCCCCACAGCAATAATAGGATGATTCAGTTTGGAACGCGATTTTTTTGCTGTGCGTTTTTTTCTCTTTTTTCCGCTCCCTTCATTCAGCTTCACCCAGCCAGTCCGGAATCCCCTGTCTACAAGCATGGAAGTTACCAAAACAAAAACAGAAGCCAAAACAAACATCAAAAGAAAAGGCATAATAAAGCTGAGCGAACCTGTACTGGCTGCTGTAATGGCATTACTGGCCCAGGTTAAGGGGAACCAATCCGGAAACAAAGGCAATCCGGACAAAATCACTTCCGGCAGCGGCGCCTCATTCGTTCTCCCCGGAAACAAAAAGATAACATACACAAGCAGTCCCGCCAGCGCCCCCATGACAGACATAAATTCATTTGCTCTTGATGCCGGGATGATTTGTACCAGGATCAGGTTCAATAAATAGGCAATCGATAATCCAATGAGGATGACAAACAGCAGCGTGAACAGTACGACAGGGTAATACAATATATGCGCACCGGCAAATAATCCGTAAACAAACAGCGGTACTATGTACAGCACAAACATGATTAATGGCACCCCAACAAAACTCTGTATATATTTAATCCAAAATATATAGTTTGTCGGGATTGGCATCGTAAACAGCAGGTTCAAATCGGTCGCTGAATACAAATGCTTAAACACCTGAGGCAGGCCAAGCAAAATGATAAAACCGATCATCATTAAAAAAGAATAGGACAATAGACCGGCCAATACAGCTTCTGTGATGGCGTCCCCCATAAACCAGATCCCGCGGATCACCCAATTTAACAGGATTAAAAAAACAATAAAGAGTACAAGATAGCTTATGTAATTCACCTTGGGCTGGGTTCTTGCCGTGTTCCAAAAAATTTTCCATTGGTTCTTCAAGAGAGCTTTCATCATTTGGAATCACCATTTTCGGACATGCCAGCGATGATATCCTGCTGTTCTTCCCCGCCTGTCAGTTCCAGAAAAATATCCTCCAGACTTTTATCTGCATTCCCGCCTTGTGTTTTTAGCTCTTCCATTGTTCCAAGTGCAATAATATCCCCGGAAAAAATAATGCCAATCCGATCACACATTTGTTCGGCAATTTCCAATATGTGTGTGGACATAAACACTGTCATCCCTTTGTCACACTCTTCCCGCAAAAGGTTTTTCAGACTGCGTGCGCTTTTGGGATCCAAACCAACAGTCGGCTCATCCAGAAAAAATACATCCGGGCCGGAAACAAGCGCACCGCATATGGCTATCTTTTGCTTCATTCCATGGGAATAGCTTTCAATTAAATCATCCGCATCTTGTGTTAAACTAAATGTCTCCAGCAGTTCTGCTGCCTTTGTTCGAAACTGCTTCCTGGGAATGCGAAAAACAGAAGCAATAAATTCCAAATAATCCCACCCGGTGAGTTTCGGATAAAGATTCGGCTGATCCGGAACGTAAGCAATTTTCTTTTTCGCTTCCAGCGGATTTTTCCAGATATCAATTCCGTCAATTTCCGCTGAACCTTCCGTGGGCTTCAATAATCCGGTCATCATTTTAATTGTTGTAGTTTTTCCTGCACCGTTTGGACCAAGAAAACCAAATAGTTCCCCTTTTTCCACTTCCAGTGACACACGCTTCACTGCAGCAGTTTTCCTGTATGATTTTGTAAGACCTGATAACTTTATCGCTGTCTCTCCCATAGTACCACCTTTATTTAATACTTCTTTATCAATTAAGAAGGGTCAATCCCTTCCGCATATTTCAATAAAACCTCTTCACATTTAAGTACAGCTTTTTCAAGATCATCATTTACTACGATCTCATCGAATAAAGGTTTCTTCGATAATTCATAATCCACCCGTTTCAGCCTTCTGATAATATCATCAGAATTATCGCCGCGGGTTAACAGGCGATGTTTTAACGCTTCGATGCTTGGGGGCTCGATATAGACAAGTACAGTATGATCCCCAAACTCTTCCTTCATGGCTACGGCCCCGTTTACATCAATATCCTTCACGACAACAAAATTATTTTCAATTGCTTCATAATATTTATCCTTTGGCGTTCCGTACCAGTTGCCGTGCACTTCCTCATACTCAATAAAATAATCATTCGCAATGCGGCTTTTAAATTCATCCCTGTCCACAAAAAAATAAGGAGAGCCTTCCGTTTCCCCCACCCGCATTTTCCTTGTCGTCATGGACGGTATGTATAATAGTGATGGATATTTTGTTTTTAACTCATTAATAATCGTATTTTTTCCTACACCGCTAAATCCGGAAAAAACGATGATTTTTCCATTCATGCAGTCTTCTCTCCTCCTAAAACAATATACCCAAAGTATAGACACCATCATGACTCAAGTCAATAAAGCGGACAGGGTATTGCCATTAAAGTTGTTATTTAACTGTACTGAGAAAAGCCCGCCCTGACGTCCTTTCGTATAAATTGACAAACCTTTCATTGTATGAGATTATATAATACTGAAGTAGCAAATAAGTCATTCTGGCATTCTACGCAATGTTTTTGCAGATGCTTATTCACACTGGCGCAACTAAAGGGTTGCAAGGACGCAAGAGCAGGTTAGGGCTTGCGTTGCTTAAGTTAGAGAACTTGAAGTGGAACATGTACCGCGGTTTAATTGAAATAAAACAGATTTCCAGGCACGATGTGTATGGTAAATAAAAATAAATCTTATGTGTTACTTTAGAAATCAAAGGGATACTCTTTTAATACAAGGGTGTCCCTTTTCCATTTCATGCATTAAAAGTAAAATTAACATAACTACTTCAATAAATTTGCTCAAAAGCCTCGGAGCCATAACTCTTTAAGCCTTCTAAAAATACAAAAGGAATCCACTTGATAACTTTTCAAAATGGATTCCCTGCTTTTTTAATGTGAAGCAAGCTGAAACGCTTCTGCCAGTAATTCGTACGAACGGTGGCGGGCACTTTTTTCAGTCAGCATATCAACAATCATAATCTCATCTGCCTTGGCTTCCTCTGCCAGTTCCCTCAGGCGTTTTTCTACAGTTTCTGCACTGCCTATAACGAATTTATCCTTATTTTCTTCCCTTACCGCTTCTTCTTCCTTTGTATAAACATAATTGTTGGCCTCTTCCAGTGTTGGAGGCGCTAAATGCAGCTCACCTGTCGTCCATCTTACCCACTGAAGCTCAGCAGGTTCTGCAAGATACTGCGCTTCTTCATCTGTTTCCGCTGCAACAACAATCACCGACATAATACTTTTTGGCACAGATAAAAAGGAAGAGGGCTTAAAGTTCTCCCGATACGTGCGTAATACCGGAGCAGCAAGATCAGGAGAAATATGTTTTGCGAATACAAAACCAAGACCATGCTCTGCAGCGTATTTCATCCCCCCATCACTGGACCCAAGCATATAAATATCCGGCACCAGGCTTTTATCCGGGGAAGCTATCACGGAGCGATATGGATGGTCTTCCGAAAAATCACGGTTAAAGAAAGACAGAAGATCTTCCAGCTGCTCCGAAAAAGACTCATCACTATTTCTTCTTAGGGCAGAGGCAGTAAGGACATCCGTGCCGGGAGCCCGTCCGATCCCCAAGTCGATGCGGCCGGGATACAGGGCTTCCAGAAAGGAAAAGTTCTCTGCCACTTTTAGTGAACTATGATTGGGCAGCATGGTTCCTCCCGTACCAATACGGATATTTTTGGATAAGGCAGCTGTATGGGCGCTCATGATATCCGGCGAGGTGCTCATCAGGTGCTTTTGATTATGGTGTTCGGCAAACCAATAGCGTGTATAGCCTAGCCGGTCAGCTAATTGTACCAGCTCAGCCGAATTCTGAAGTGATTCCCTCGCTGACTCTCCATTGTACATCGTAACAATATCTAAAATGGATAACTTCAAGTTCTCTGCCATAATAACACCTATCCTTTTATCTTGTATATATTTACTCTCTTTTTCGTCCATTTAGTATTTGAGTATTACCCAAAAATATTTTACTTACATATAGGGATACTTCTGCTAAAAACTCCATAATATATTGATAAATTAATTATAACATAGGAGCAGGGGACTTTATTAATTAAAACATGCTGGTCCGTTTTCAAAGGCAAACGAAAAAAAGCTCTTCTGTGACAGAAGAGCTTTTTTACTGTGAATTATTTATTTAACAACGTTAGTTGCCTGTGGTCCGCGGTTGCCTTCTTCGATATCAAAAGTAACTTGCTGACCTTCTTCCAACGTTTTAAAACCTTCGCCTTGAATTGCTGAGAAGTGTACAAATACATCGTCTCCGCCTTCAACCTCGATAAACCCAAAACCTTTGTCTGCGTTAAACCATTTTACTGAACCTGTGTTCATTGAAAAATTCCTCCATTGTGCATAGTGCACGTTTATTACTTTGGTTGTTCTGATAATAATTCAAGACGATGATATACATTGAAAAGTAATGACATTGATCTTGTATTGCTAGCACGAACAATTAAGTTATTTTAAGTATACCACGTACCTGTCAAAAAAGATACCCTCTTCTTTCATCTTCTTTTATTAACAAATACAGCACGGTAACTATACTGTTAAACAATACAACATTATTACGTCCGAACAAGCTTTACTCCCATCATTTCAAAGTGGTAATCAAAAGCAAAGATTTTTTGAACTCCTTGTTCCTTCATTATTGCCACATTTAACGCATCACAATATGATATTTTGTGATCACTATATTTATTTAAAAGCCGCAAAGTAGTTTCTCTGACTGCAGGTGTAACTTCAGCTATTATAAATTCATCTTCTTTCATTACCGATTCCAAAAAATGACGGGCAACAGGAAACCCAGAGCGATATCTGAGAAGCGTATAAGTTTCGGTTATCACTGAGTCGGAAAGTATTAGATCGTTGCCTTTCAGCACGGATGCAATTTCACGGGCCTTTTTATGGTACTGGTCTTTCACATGATATAATGCAATGAATGCACTTGTGTCCAGAAAACATTTAGCCTTTCCCATTTTCAAATATCCCCATTAAATAATCATCATGATTAACGGACAAATCCCGCGCAGAATCAACATCGTACTTTTCCGCACTATCTGCCATTTTGAGCAGTGGGTTAGTTTTTTGGCGCTCTTTTGAAGCATACTCCCTGATCGCTTCCCGGACAACTTCAGCTTCTGACCATCCTTTACTGGAAGCAAGATACTTTAAGGTTTCATCGTCTTTATCTGTTATATGAAATTGTTTTCGTTTCATTGGATCCTCCATCTAAAACTCCCCCTACACACTAATTATAATTTAAGTGTGTAGGTTAGTCAATGGTTACTCAGGCGGATTAAGTTTTGAAGGATTTTCTGTATGAATAGAAATTCATTATGAATTTTACGGGCGCATGATCTTCAGTAACCAGACGTTCATCCCTGACTTATTACATAATGCTGGAGGGGGTGTAATATACCAATTTTTCATTTTTATTTTCTTATGTCCAATGAATACCTTATAATACATGTAATCTACATTCTTTCATCCACTAACACTGGCATTATAAAATGTAAGCCGAAACTTCCCCTATTCAAACCCGCCAGTCAACCGGAGAGCGCCCTTCTTTTTCCAGAAATTTATTCGTCCTTGAAAATGGCTTACTGCCAAAAAACCCTCTGTTTGCAGAAAATGGACTTGGATGCGGTGACTTTATAATGAAGTGATGGTTCGCTGTGATCAATTCCTCTTTTGACTGCGCATGCCTGCCCCAAAGTATAAAAACAACAGGGTCTTTTTTTGCATTAATCTGCCTGATGACTTCATTTGTAAATTGCTCCCAACCCTTGCCTTTATGGGAATTCGGTTGTTTCCTCCTTACGGTCAGTACTGTATTCAGCAACAGGACTCCCTGCTTTGCCCAATTGACCAGAGAACCATGATTGGGAATAGAAATACCGAGGTCTTCCTGCAGTTCCTTATAAATATTCATTAATGATGGCGGTATGCTGACTTCCGGTTTTACAGAAAAACTTAAACCATGCGCCTGATTCGGGCCATGATAGGGATCCTGGCCAAGAATGACTACCCTGGTATTTTTATAGCTTGTATAATGGAGCGCATTAAAAATATCATACATATCCGGGTAAACAGTGTAATTACTATACTCCTGCTTCAAAAAGTCACGCAGCTGTATGTAGTAATCCTTTTTAAATTCGTTCTCCATGATTGGTGACCAATCATTTGTTAAAACGGCCATGTTTTCAGCTCCTCGAAAAAATAGTATGATATGAATTATCATATCACGCCATTTCATTCATGTAATTAAATTTAATTCTCCGGTTAAACCTCTGCAAACATTTACATTAAAATATCCTTCTGTTCCCAACAAAGAACCAAAATGGGAAGCACTTTGTTATATTATGTGTTTAATAAGAAGGTTAAAAAAGGAACGATTGGCTAAAGCAGATACATCCTACCGCAATATTGACACTGCACATACTGTATGTCGAAAATGCCTCCACAATTTTGAGCACTAGAGTTACTTCTCTATATTTATGTCAAAAGTACAAAAAGTCCCTTATAATTAATAAAAGAATGGACGTTATAGGTAACAGATAATACTAAGAAAAAATATGAATACCATTCTCGGGATTCTGGCTTCAGCAATGGAAGACAGCATATCCGAACAAATCGTTGCGCTTATTAATAAGCTGAAACAATAGAACCGGTTTTCGAAGCATGCGTCCGCATTCTCCGGAATAATATTATTCTGGAAGCAGAAGGGGAAAGGAAAACATGACTACAAATCAAACAGATTTATTACATACTGAGCCGGTCGGCCGCATTTTTATGAAATATTTGGTCCCCTCCCTGATCGGGATGATGATTATGGCATTGAATATCGTCATAGACGGGGTGATGGTAGGCAATCGACTTGGATCCACAGCGTTGGCAGGTGTAGGAATTGCATCACCGGTCTATACGATCTTCGTCGCTATGTCACTTTGGATTGGCATGGGAGGGGCTACCCTGTTCTCTCAAGCTATGGGGGCGAGGGATGTAAAAAGAGCGCAGTTTATTTTTACACATTCCATTGTTTTAATCGCCGGTTTTACTATTGTTATTGGAATAACAGCTTTGATTTTTAACGAGCCTCTTACCTATATGCTTGGGGCAAATGAAGAAACCTTTCCTTTTGCCAATGATTATTTACGAATAATGCTGCTTTTTGGATTTATCCTTACAGCAGAAAATGCTATAAGCACCTTTATACGGAATGACCAAAATCCAACTTTAGCGATGATTGCTCTAGTTGTTACAGCAGTTTTCAATATCGCCATTAACTATTATATTTTATATGTATTAAACCTGGGTGTAGCTGAGGTAGCCATCGGAACAATTATTGCCGCTTTCATTGGTGTATTTGTAATGGGTGCCCACTTTTTTAAGAAATCAAACCATTTACGCTTCGTTCCCTTTCATTTTCATCGTGCCTTGTTTAAAAATACAATGACGGTTGGCTTTCCAAGTTTCTTATCCGAAATAGGTATTTCCGTTTTCACTGTCGCTTATAATGTTACTTTGGCACGTTTGGCAGGTACAATCGGTGTTGCCGCATTTTCTGTACTGAATTATGTGCATAGTGTGATGCTCATGTTATTTCTTGGAATGGGCGCAGCTGTGCAGCCTCTTGTAAGTTATTTTCATGGGGCGAAGATGCCGGACAGAATAAGGCAGACAATGAAATTAGCTATAGGTACAGCCATTTTTTCAGGTATCGCAGCTTTTCTGATTGGTCAGTTTGGAGCCAAACAGATTGTTGCTGTTTTTGGTGATTTCGAGGCAGAAGTAGTCGATATGGCAACCACTGGAATACGACTGTTTTTCATTGCTTATCTCTTTATGGGTATCAACTTTGTGATGATGAGTTATTTTCAGTCCATTGCCCAAATTCGGATGGCAACCTGGATTACTGCAGGAAGGGAGATTATTTTCATGATGATCTTCATTCTTGTACTCCCGCTATTTATTGGTGTACATGGCGTATGGCTGTCCATACCGCTTGCAGAACTTGTTGTTATGGCTACAGTTATTCTTTATGTATGGAGAAATCAGGAATTTGCTCGACCGGGGAATTGATGCCGCCTATTCTTATCTGGATAGGTGAAGCATACAATTGCCCGTGTTCGAGCTGCAGAAAATATTTCAGTGAGCCTGATAAGCTTTATATGATTGAAAACCATACCCGCTGCCGGCAATCGCTCCCCCGTTGGATAAAGAGCAATAAACCCACCCAGGATTTAATTGTTCGTGTTTTACTTGTATTTCCACACTATAATTGAATGTATGATAGATTACAAAGAAATAAATTGAATGTTAATAGATTATATGTTAATATTGTTCGTGTATTAGTAAATATAAGCCTCGTATAATCCCGATAATATGGATCGGGAGTCTCTACAGAGTAACCGTAAATTACTCTACTATGGACGGTGCTTCTTTTAAAAAGCCGTTCTGATGAATGGCTTTTTTTGTTTTTTTAAGCACTTTTCATTTTTCGGGGGAAAAGGGAGCAGTCAGATGGAGATCATAAAAGACTTACTTGCAGCAATTAGCGGTGTGCTCAATGGTTTGCCGCAGGGACTGCTGGCCATGACATTCGGTTTTGCCTCTGTTCCTACCGCACTTGCCTTTATCATCGGAGCATTCGGGAATACCCTGACAAGCAATGTGGCTGTCATTTCATACCAGGCAGAAACCATTACCGTTGCCGGAACCATGGGAAAAAATCTTCGCGAACGATTATCCATGATTTTCTTCGGTGCGCTAATTATGCTTGTTATCGGATTATTTGGTTTAATGGAAGGGATTATTGCATGGATCGGGCCGGTAATTACCAACGGAATGATGGCGGGCGTTGGTATTATGCTGGCAAAAGTGGCTTGGGACATGTCAAAAAATGACCGTGTTGTTGGAATATCTTCTTTCATCAGTGCACTGATTGTTTACATGGCAACAAGCGATCTCGTTTACACGATCACCATTTCAGTTATTTTCTCCAGTATTATTTACGCTTTTATGAAAAAAGACAAAACAGGTGTTGCCGAAAATGTAAAAGAGGATAAATTCAAACTGCAAAAATTAACGTTAACCCCCATGGTTATTCGAGGCGCATTGGCTTTGGCGTGTTTAAATATTGGAGCCAATATAGCTTTTGGCAAAATCAATGCAGATATTGCCAAAGCGGATGTAAATGTGGACACCATTACGATTATTAGCAGTTTGGCTGATATGGCTTCTGCTTTGTTCGGAGGGGGACCGGTAGAGGTAGTTATCTCCGCCACCGCCAGTGCTCCACATGCTGTATTGTCCGGTGTCATCATGATGGTGATCATGGCAGTCATTTTATTTCTGAAACTTTTGCCCAAAATTGGCAAATACGTGCCCAGTGCTTCTATCGTCGGTTTTCTGTTTGTTTTGGGGGCTATTGTGACATTGCCGGGAAATGCAGAAGCTGCACTGACAGGAGACACGCCGGGTTCCAGTCTGGTAGGCGGTATAACAATGGTTGTAACAGCGATAGCCGATCCATTTTTAGGAATGCTTGCTGGTGTCATGATGCAATTTTTACTGGGGATATTTGGTGTTTAAAGATATCGGAGGTATGTTGAATGGAAAACTATGAACTGAAGGTTGCAGGCGTTACACGGCAATTACCGGTGATACCTGTAAATAAAGATATAAACATAGCAAGTTTTGTTCTCCTGGGTGACACGGAACTGGTTACTGCTGCGGCCCCGCTGTTAAGCGAAAAGCTGCCTGAAGCGGATATCCTTGTTACAGCTGAGGCAAAAGGAATTCCTTTTGTCCATGAGCTTTCCAAAATATTAAATATGCAACGCTATATCGTTGCCAGAAAAAGTGTAAAGCCTTATATGAAGAACCCTTTAACATATGAGGTTCATTCCATTACAACACAGTCATCACAAATTCTCTGCCTGGATGAGGCAGATGTGGAACGCATACAGGGTAAACGGGTAGCATTAATTGATGACGTTATCAGCACAGGAGAATCCATCAGGGCATTGGAGGAATTGGTCCAAAAAGCCGGAGGGAACGTTGTTGCAAAAGCAGCTATACTGGCTGAAGGAGATGCAGCTGAAAGAGAGGATATTATATTTCTGGAAAAACTGCCGATATTTAATCGAAGCTGATTAATGCTATACAAAGAAAGCGCATCAGATCAAGACTTATTAACTTATGGAATATGTGTAAATCACTTACTGCGATGAGTGGAACACCAAATCGCGATAATTCTTCCGTTTGGTTTTTGGGTTTGTAACAGTATAGGATATTAACCCTTTTCCCTTTACAAACAGGAACATTCATGTTTATACTGAAGTCAAATAACTGCATATCTGAATTTGGCACTAGGGGAGCTGCATCGAGCGGCTGAGAAGATGGAAAATCTGACCCTTATAACCCGAACTGGATAATACCAGCGTGGGGAAGTGCGGTCTGCTGTATGAATAAATATACATGGAAATATTACAGGCAAACTGCATTCCCTAAAGCGGAGTGCAGTTTTTTATTTTAATAATAATCAACAGGAGGAGTTTATGTATGGAAAACTATTGTGGAACTAGCAGAATTGCAGGTTGCCAGTTCAGCTTGCATCCTATGAGCAGGGACTTTGAAAATATTATTCTATCATCTTTGGAGAAAACGGATACTTCTAAAGTATGGAAGGAAACAGATGATGTAACCACCTTAATCCGCGGGAAGATGATCCATGTCTTTGATATTACAAAAGCCATCTTTCTGCATGCTGCTTCAACAGGGGAGCATGTTGCCATGAACGGAACCTTCTCGATTGGATGTCCGGGTGACACCGACGCAGATGCCTATATGGACGAGTCAGACACCACTTTAAATAAAGAAATGGTCAGCTCCATAAGCCAGAAAGCGGGATGCAAGTTTTCTCTCTACCCATTGGGAGAGAAAGATTATATGGATAAGATCTATGAACAGATTGACCTGTCAAAATCACGGGGTGTCCAGGTCAGCTCCACTCATTATGCAACCAGGCTGGATGGGGATGTAAAAGATATCTTCCGGACACTGGAGGAATCTTTTTATCTCGTGCAGGAGAAGGTATCCCATGTCACCATGACATTCAGCATATCAGCCAACAGTCCTTCCAATAAAGCTTAAGGAGTTGTGTGCAGATGACAAACCAATGGAAATTAAAGGAAATCGTGCTCATGGCAGTTTTAGGGGTAGTATTCGGTATAATCTACCTCGGTTTTTTCCTGATTGGCCAGGGGTTCAGAAATGTGCTTGCCCCTTTTGGCCTCGGCCAGTTTGGATATGAGATTATCTTCGGCATATGGTTTATCGTATCCATTATTGCTGCCTATATTATCCGAAAACCCGGCGTCGCCTTTACTTCTGAATTAATAGCAGGGGTAGTGCAAGTGCTTCTCGGAACGACTGCAGGTCCTCAATTGATCCTCAGTGCAGCTATACAGGGAGCAGGAGCAGAACTTGCTTTTGCTTTAACCAGGTGGAAGGATTACCGGCTGCGGATCCTTGTTTTTGCCGGAATGGGAGCTGCTATATTCAGCTTTGTCTGGAACCTGTACTCTGCCGGGAATATCGCATTGGCACCATGGTTACTTACATCCATGCTAGTTGTCAGACTGATCAGTGGTGCATTGCTGGCCGGTGTGCTAGGAAAGTGGATGAGTGACCAACTGGCAAAAACAGGCGTGCTCCGCGGGTATGCTTTAGGAAAGGAGCGGCGTAAACAACGTGAAAAAGGAGCCATTTAATCGCATCCTTGACGTAAATAACTTCTCTTTCAGCTATGAAAATCCGGAAGCTCCTTTATTAAATAATCTGCTTTTTTCCCTGTATGAAAATGAAACGGTGCTTCTAATTGGTGCCAGCGGATCAGGGAAAAGCAGTCTTGCCCTATGTTTAAATGGGTTATACCCGGAAGCAGTGGAAGGAGTTTCTTCCGGCAACATTTATTATCGCGGAAAAAACATCCGGGAATTTCAAAAGGGGGAATTGAACCAGCGAATCGGTATTGTCTTTCAGGATCCGGAAAGCCAATTTTGCATGATTAAAGTGGAAGATGAGCTTGCATTTACATTGGAAAACCGTAAAATCCCTTCCTTGGAAATGCCGCAGCGTATATCTCAAGTGCTGCATGATGTCGGGATGGAAGGAGTTGAAAAAAAGAAAATCCACGAGCTTTCGGGAGGGCAAAAACAGAAAGTTGCATTGGCATCCGTGCTTTTGCTGGAACCGGAACTTTTAATTCTTGATGAACCAACTGCCAATCTGGACCCTTTGTCCCGGGTCGAGTTTATTGACCTGTTAAACTCGCTTCGGCAAAAAAGGGATTTAGCGCTCCTCATTATCGAACATGAGCCTGATGATTGGCTGGATATGACAGACAGGGTGCTTGCTTTAGGAAGCAGCGGGAAACTTATTGCACAAGGACCTGCTAACACCATCTTTACAAAACATGCAGCACGGTTAAAAAAGGAAGGGGTTTTTTTTCCTAAGTGCTATATGCCCGAAAATAAAAATTTTGGGGTTCGTGCTCCCCTTCCGTCATCTGAAGAAATTATATCCGTAAAAGACCTTACGTTTAAAAGGAAAAGACACACAGTTCTCCAAAACGTCAATTTGAATATACACTGCGGCGAATTCGTATCGATTGCAGGAGAAAACGGCGCTGGAAAATCTACACTCCTGCAACTGATGGCAGGATTGCTGCCTTATAAGAAAGGCAAAATTTTATTTTTTGACAGAGAGCTGCAGCAGTGGAACCAGAAAGAACTGAGAAAGCAAATAGGGTATGTTTTTCAAAATCCGGAACATCAGTTTATTACTGATACCGTTATCGATGAACTGACATATGGAATGAAACTGAACGGATATACAGAGGAAAAACAGGAAGATGCTGCGACAAGACTGATGAAACAATTTCACCTGATGCATCACCGTTTCAGCAATCCCTTTTCTTTAAGCGGCGGTCAAAAAAGGCGGCTGAGTGTAGCTGCAATGCTGGATCAAACGCCGGATATTTTATTTTTTGATGAACCAACTTTTGGGCAAGACGCCTCCACGACGGGGGAACTCATGCATATCGTAAGACAATTACAGGCCGAATATGATGTAACAATTGTTTTTGTTACCCATGATATGGATATTGTGGACAGCACGGACCGGGCCATCGTACTGCATGACAGGAATATTATTTTTAATGGAAATCCGGAAGATTTATGGGAACGGGAGGATGTTATCAATCAGGCAAGGCTGCGCCTGCCTTATCGCATCAGAGGGATTCAACAGGAAGGTGTTATCCATGATCTCATCCATTAACCCGGCAATGAAGGCCGTTACAATAATGGTGCCCGGCCTGCTGCTCAGCTTTACATTTGATGTGTTTACCCCACTGGTCTATTTTATCTTTATTTTGATTATAACGTTTACGTTAGCGGATATCCGCCCGATGACATGGCTGAAAATTTTCAGTCCATTTGTATTGGTGGCACTGACATCTGCCTGGATGGCGACACTTTATGCCAATCAGACCTTTTCATATGGCAACGTCCTTTTTACCATTTGGGGAGTGGATATAACAGAAGGCAGTCTGATGACAGGAATCAGTCTGGGGCTCCGTTCTTTATGCTTTGTCGCCTTATCTCTTTTATTTGCTCTGACAACTGATTCAACAAAATTCATGCTGAGTCTCATGCAGCAGTTCAAGCTCCCGCCCAAAATTACCTTTGGCATCCTGGCAGGCTATCGTTTTCTGCCGGTTTTCCGTTCCGAGTACCAGATATTGAAACAGGCTCATCGTATTCGCGGCGCGGATAGAGAGCCCGGCATAAAAGGAAGAATAAAACAATTCCGGAGATATGCCATCCCGCTGTTGGCAAATGGTCTCCGCAAATCAGAACGTGTTGCTATTGCGATGGAATCCAAAGGGTTCACAGGAGACAAAGAGCGTACCCACTACCACCAAATGAGCATTCAGACAAAAGACTGGCTCTTTTTCATCTTATTTGCAGGTATGCTCGCAATTACCATAGCTGTTTCTTATTCCCTTGGCTACCTGAATATATTTGGAAGACAATTTTAATCAGCATAATCAAAGAGAGCCATTTGAAAAATCAAATGGCTCTCTTATCTTATAAAAACCTTAACTTGCAAATTGCAGTATAAAGGTCAGTAAAAACAGACCGGCTATAATATATAGTGTCAACGAAACGGTTCTTTCTTTTCCCGTGGTCAGCTTCAGCAGCGCATACAATATAAATCCCATCGCAATGCCGTCAGCGATACTGTACGTGAAAGGAATCATAATAATGATAAAAATAGCGGGAAATGATTCCGTTAAATCCTGAAAGTTCAAATTCCGGATGTTTTGCACCATCAGCGCCCCTATAATAATCAATATGGGAGCAATCGCGTTGGAAGGAATGATATTTATATACGGGATAAGAAAAACAGTTCCGAGGAACAGCGTACCTGCAGTGATTGCCGTAAGTCCCGTTCTTCCTCCGGCAGCAATAGCAGCCGCGCTTTCTGCAGTAGATACCGTTGGACTCGATCCAAAAACACCGGAAAGCATAGAAGAAATGCCATTTGCCTGATAAGCCTTCTTAAACTTTTCAGGTCTATTTGTCATATTCAGCTGTCCGGAAATCAAGCCGATACTTTCAAAAACGATCACCATCGTAATGGAGAATACAGCAATGATAAAAGGGAGTGATGTCCAATTTTCTAATGTAAAAGCACCGAACACCTCACTATAACCCCGCAGGGAAAAAGTATCGTTCGTACGTGCAGGCAAAATATTTAACATAAAAGCAATGCCTATACCAATAAGAATGGTCCATAGAAAATGCCCTTTCACATTGCGGATATACAAAATCAAAGCAATGGCGAGCGTCAGGATTGTTGCCAGTACGTGCGGATCACTCAAATCCCCCAACGCAATAATGGACTGATCTCCCCGCTCCACGAGACGTCCGTTTTCCAGACCAATCAGCATGAGAAAAAGCCCGATTCCGATAGTAATGGCTTCTTTCAGTGAACCCGGTATCGCACTATTGATGATTGTTGTTAACCTGGTAAAAGCAATAATGGTAAATATCAAACCGGATATGACCGTGACACCAAGCGCTTCCTGCCAGGAAAGCCCCATGGACTGCACCAATGTATAGGTAAACATCGCATTGATTCCCATACCCGGTACGACAAGAATCGGCGCATTGGCCCAAAAACCCATCAGGAGGCATCCGGCAAATGAAGTTATAATCGTAGCCATGATGGCACCTTCCAGCGGTATACCAGCCTCCGATAAAATCAGCGAATTCACAGCAATAATATAGACAATCGTAAAAAAGCCGATGAATCCTGCTGACACTTCCTGTTTTACTGTGGTGTTGTGCTGTTGTAATTGAAACAGGTTTTTTTTCATTCCTATTCCTTCTATTCAGTTATCCCTCTCCCAACCCGCTCTAAAAAAGAGCCACATTTTATTGTAATGGTTTAACGCAATTTGTCAATCAAATGGATGAACTTGCCGTCAGCGAAGACTTTTTCTTTTCCCGCACAGATATTACTGACGTTTTCTCACCATATGCTTTGCGGATCGTTTTTCTGACTTCTGCCGGTGTTCTTGCATTCACGGCCTTGGTCAGTTTTTTTCCATCCAGTTCCGCTTCCACATAAAAACATTTTGCACCGCATCTCATGCTTTTCACCTCTATCTGTTATTTTAATTAGCCCCATGGTAAGAATGGATACAGTGTAATTCAAATAAATATATTTCCATCCATCTTATAATAGCAAATATCTCTTTGAAAGCCTCTGTGTTTCCCTGCAGGCAAAAATCGCACATAAAAATAACGTAATGTGATACTTTATAATGTTTTACCGATACATGCAAGAAGCAATTTGTAAACTTTCGGTAAAAGGGTACAGATGGGAAAGATAGCAGTCCGTACACTGCAATATTATAATATATTTGGCTATTAAAACGTATATAAAAAATAAAGACCAGCTAAACACGAATCTATATATCCTTCTATATTAGATACTGTTTCCCCCATTTTATAATACTATGTCCCGAATGAAATTTTTCCTACAATTTCCATCGTCGCTTTTTGCGTCCTGCAATTGGCGTAACAAAATATGTTAGATCGTTCGTAGATAGAATCATTAAACGAATCAGGTATATTATTTAGATCTTATTGCCACTGCAATTTCATTTTTCCAAATCCATTATACATGATAAACATAAAATGCCAGCAATGGAGAGTTTTAAATATATGATTAATGTTTTTCCAGCTTTTACAGGCTGTATTTTATAAACTAAAGAGTGCTTCATGTTTCTATTAAATCAAACGTTTAACTTATTTTTAAAGCACCAATGGCTTGCATTGGGGTTATCCTCAATCAAATTTAAACCGTCTTTTTCTCCGTGTAGAAGAATTGAAACTTGGGTAATCAGAAATAGTGTGAAATTGTTTTCGATCAGATAATTTCAAGCCCAATTGCTTAACGGCATTTCACTTTATAATCAATTTTTATAAGTCAAATAACGCATATATTTTTCTAAAGGCCCTTCTATTTGCCGAATTTCCATGAAGTATGCGAATGATAAAGTCACAATCCACATCAAGATGCCGAGCAGTACGGAAGATGTGACAGTTAATATTGCACCCAAATTGAAAGCGATTGGAGAAAGCAGTATAACAATCAAAACTTCGTGTATGACGAAAAATGTTAACGAACGTTTTCCCATTGCTGTGATTGCTTTAACAATTACGCCACGGTATTTAATGCCGACTCCCAATAATCCAAATAACGCTGCATAACTTGCACCGGCTGCAAAGCCTGTAATAACATGAATACCATATGCAGTTCCTGCGGTAAAGAAACCAGGAAACCAAATATCATTAATCAATACTAGTGGTATGGCACCCGCCAATGAAATTGTTAAACAACCAATTGTTATTTTTTTCAGCTGTTTTATATGATTATACGGTTTAGTTAAGACATTTAACTTACCTAACCAAATCCCCATTAGTACTGTAGGGATGACAGGCATGAGGATATGAGTAAACAATGGATTAACAGGGACTGCAATCAGTCGGTCAACTATTGTACTGAAGTATGTTTCCTGACCAGTTAAAGCATTTGAGAAGCCATAGGACTGGATCGTAAAAAAGAAACCTCCCCAAAGGGCTGGTACATATATAAGACAAATGATTGTAGAAATAATTACATATTTTTTAATCCTATTGCTGTCCTTTTTCAAGCTGGAAACTAATAGGAGTCCGGCTATACCATATGTCATTAGTATGTCCTGTCCTCCTGCGACACCAGCAAGGATCGAACCAAACAATATTAAATACCAGCAACGTCTTTTAATTATGCGTTTTGCCTCTTCAGCACCCTGTCTTTCCAATTGCTTTCGGTAAATCATAACAAGGCCATATCCAAAGAGTATTGCGAATAAAGGACGCGCCCGATTATCTACTAACATTTCCATTAAAAAATTCAAAAATTGGTCTAAAGGTGTACTGCTGCCAACTTTTGTTGCTACACCTGGTTCTGTCATATATAAGAGCAACGGAAAATGTGAAAGTATAATTAATAAGAGCATGGAACCCCGTGCGATATCTAAGGATATTGCACGGTTCTTTTGGGCTACTTTATCAGTATATAAATCATTCATTATAATTTTCCTCTCTTACACAATCTTTATCTTAAAGATTCATATTCTCCATACCATGCACATAAGGCAGTACTGAAACAATAATTAAATAATGCCTTTTTCCGAAAAGGTACTCAACTTTTCAAATAAGGTTCTCACTATTATTGCGGGATAATTATTTGTTTCTCAAATATTCATTTTGAAGAATTCCCATATGAATGATGTCATGCCATTCACCATTTCTAAAGAGACTCTGTCTGCTACTTCCTTCCTCCTGAAAACCGATTTTCGTGTACAACCGAATAGCTCTTTCATTAAATGAATACACTCTCAGGAAAACCCGATGCAGGTTCATTTCGTAAAAAGCATAATTCAATAGCAATTTCAAACCCTCCAAACCATAGCCTTTTCCCCAATAATTCTTTTCCCCGATATCAATAATACACTCCGCATTTCTATTCTTATAATCTAAGTTAATTAATCCTACAATGCCAATTGGTATCTCCTTACTCTTTTTAACCATAATATAGTTTTTTGCTGCAGATGATCCCAAAATAACTTGGCTGACAAATTCTTTAGTATCTTCCATAGAGTAGAGTAAACATCCAAAGATAGGTTGGTGGAATGCATAACTTCCGGATCATTTCTCCACTTGTTATAAACTTCAGTATCTTCCATTGTCATCTTTCTTAGTCTCACTCTTGATGATTCAAACAACATAGCAATTACTCCTCGTATAAGCGGTTCGTAGTGCGTATATAGGAAAATGGCTGTTCGGAAGTTTCACAGTACAGCACGTTTTTTAAAGAAACGATTACTTTTCGGCCGAGATGATTAAAAACATAGGCCTTCGATGTTCATCTATCATTCCGGAATCACGCTTTGCTATTTTTTCAGTCGGCATAGGCTCTTTAACCGCACTTATGGTAAAACCGGCATGAATCAGATCATTGATATACGTTGAAAATGTACGATGATATTTAATTACATTTTCTGCTAAAAAAGATGTGTTTCTCACTCCATTTTTTTATATTCAGAAAAAAATATCTCTTCATCATATATATTTTGTTTCATTACTTTCACATCTCCAATCCATTAAAGTTAAGTTATTCAAGCAGCATTTTCATTTCTAACCTATAGCTACCAAAATATTTATTACGTTCTCATGCTTACGCGGGACAAAAGAGAATAGGGCAACAATCGGTTTATTATCACGAAACATCAAAATTTCCTGCTTTAGTTTGAACCTGAAGGTATTTGGATGCCTAGGGCTGGCGGAGGTCAAGCTGATCAGCAAATTCCCCTACTGAGAAAGAGACTATTCCTCAAAAGCTCAACTATGTTTAAACGGATCGATTCAGCTAGCGTGTTACAACGTTAAATTCATGGTTATTTGTTTTTTCCTCCCGGATGCTAAATTCCTCCATGTTTTTGCTACCCTTATTTGTCTTTTTTCCAGGACACCACATTAAGATGATGGAAGATGATTCACTATTAGATCAAACGTTTATTTAACTTCAAAAAATACTGCAGGGACTTCGTTCGCTTCTGCTTTTATATTCAATCCTTCCTTCTCTCCACCAAATTCACACCAACTCCCATGGAGATCACACCAATCAGCAGCATTAATACAAGAGGCAGCGTAATCTCACTCCATCCTGCATCAAATAGTGCTATATCCATCAAGGCCTCCATCGCATGAGCCAGCGGGAATAAGTCTGCGACAAACAAAAGAATTGGATTACTAATCAGACCGGGAGGCATATAAACACCGCTGATGATCGGTATAATCGGTATAACAGACGTGTATATCATATTGAACTGCTCCGGCGTTTTCACAAATCCGGTAATCAACATGGATACACTTACCATGCTGATTGCAAAAACAGCTGCAACTGTCAGTATCATGCCAAAATGATACCCGAGATCGTAATCCAGCACATAATGAAATAACACCAGCACAATAAAAATTTGCGTAAACCCTATAAAAAAGCTGTAAAACAAGTGACCGGTATACATACCGGTTTTACTCGTAGGAGAGAGAATCATTCTATCCCATACACCACTTACTTTATCCGAAGTTACCCCGTTTACTTTAAAACCAATCGTAAACATGGATAAGAATAAAGTAATACCAAACAGCAATTGAAGGATCATATTATGTTCGGGCACTTCTCCACCCTCGATGGATTCAATTTGCATTTGTAAAGGAGCATTTTCCAAATAGACGTCCACTTCATTCCTGGTAGCTTCCACATTCTCTGAACCAGCAGCCGCCCTTAACTGTGCCTCTTGTGTAAACACAGTATGAACATAGTCTTCCAATAATTGGACAGCCCGTGAATCGGCAGCTGCAATTACTTGGTAATCATTATCAAACAGCTGAAGGGCAGCCTCACTATCTCCTTCTTCTACCTCCGCCCTCGCCTCTTTTTCATCAGTAACAACAAACGAATAACCCTGATTATTATTCAGCAGTAACTCCCATTTTTCTTCTACTTCTTCCTTATTTGACTCACTGCTAAAAATAGGTACATCTATTTTTGATTGTTGATCAGTATCCGCAAAAATAAACGTTAAAAGCATACTTCCAACAATCATTAAAATCACAGTCCAAGGGCTTCTTATGTCCTTTTTTAATTGTGCTTTAAATACTGGCAGCATTATGCTCTCCTCCTTTCGGGAAACAAGAGAACCCCGAAGAGAAGAAACCCTATAAAAAATCCGGCTAGTTTCATTAACGGAGCAGCAAAAGAAACAATATCATCTGTTTGGAGAAATTCCGTAAATAAAGATATCGTTATCCCGGTCGGTGTCCATCCACTAAGTGCTTCCAGCCATTCCGGAAGCTGTTCCATCGGAAAAAAGTTCCCGCCTAAAGCAGCCATGACCATAATTACAATCGTAAACAGTCCATTAGCTGCATTGAGATTTTTCATTCTTAACATCAATGACGTAAAACTTGCAGATAACCCAGCAACAACGAATGAAAAAAATGTGACAATCACAATAATACCCAGCCAATAATTCACTGACTTTTCGGGAAAAATACCCAGCAGAAGGTCACTTACAAAAAATACAAGCATTAACTGTATCCAGGTCATAGCAAAAGTGGAAAAAGTTTTACCCATTAAATAAGAAACTGGGCGGCTGTTCGTTAATAAAATCCGATTGAAAACACGTTCCCTTTTTTCCGTTTCCGTCTTTACAGCAACCGTAGCGGCAATAAATAATGCAAAGAGCGTACTCATCGCAACTGCGTAATATTGGGCAAGGTCCCATTCAACTGCACTTTCGTTAATAACCTCTCTTCCTCCCTCCGGCAATACCGCATCTCCGGCTTCTCCTTCTGCGACTGCACCAAGTGCAAATTGATAGTTGAAAGTCTTCAAATAATTATCGATGATATCTGTTAAAATATCTGTCTCAATGGAATGTTCTTCGATCTGCAAGTGAAGGGACGTATCTGCAGTCTCACCAAGCACCATCTGTCCTACAACATCAAACGTAAAGTCATTTGGGATCTTTATGACGGCATCCAAATCGCCATTTTCAACCTGTTCTATCGCTTCTTCTTCATTCATCTCCTCTGTATGAATCCAGGAACTTAATTCGGGGTCATCAAAAAGCGATACAATTAAACCAATAGGTGACAAATCCTGAGCCTGTTCCATCATTACCTCTATTTTCCTCTCAGGTAAATCGATGTTCTGCAGTCTTTTTTCAAATTGCTGAAGACCTGCTGCTTCATCATCTTCTACTACAAGCCCTGCATGTATATCCATGTCACCAGCATCATCAAACGTTATACCGGAGAAGACAAAATTTACTACAATGATGATGAAGATAGGCGCCAGCAAAGAAATCAATACTTCTTTACGGTCCCGCCAAAATACGAGTAAATCTTTTTTTATGAATGCAATCATATATTATCCCCCCTAGTCTCTTAATGTCCGGCCGGTTAAATGCAGGAAAACATCTTCAAGACTCGGCGTTTCCATCTGAAAATTGGTTAAATGAATACCTTCACTTTCTACTGCGTGTACCAAATCACTTAAAATATTACTTCCTTTTTTGGAAATAATCCGTATGCCATTTTTAGTTTCATCCACACGGCGTATGTTTTTAATAGACTTTATTTTCTCAACTACTTCATCATTTGTATCACTCAAATTTATCTGGATCGTGTCCTCGCTGGATAAAATACTTAACAGTTCTTCTTTGCTGCCCGCAGCTACTACTCTTCCGTGATCCATAATATAGACGCGTTCGCATAATTGCTCTACTTCCTCCATATAATGACTCGTATAAAGCACTGTTGTTCCATTTTCTCGATTCAGCTTTTTGACGGTTTCCAGGATATGACTCCTTGATTGGGGGTCGATTCCAACAGTCGGTTCATCCAGGATAAGGATTTCAGGATTATGCAATAGGGCAGCAGCAATATTAACCCGGCGCTTCATCCCGCCGGAAAAGGTCTTTACCAGCTCTTTTTGGCGTTTTTTCAACCCGACCATGTCAAGCACATTCTGAATACGCTGTTCCAGCACATTTCTTTTGACTCCGTAAATTTCACCAAAGAACTTTAGATTTTCGTGAGCCGACAATTCTTCATATAGCGCAATTTCCTGCGGCACGACGCCAAGAATTCTTCTAATTTCAGCCGGATTTTTTATCGTGCTTTTTCCATTTAATTTCACATCCCCGGAAGTGGGCTTTAATAAAGAAGAAATCATGGAAATTGTAGTGGATTTACCCGCTCCGTTTGGACCAAGCAAACCGATCGATTCGCCTTCATCCATATAGATATCAACGTCCTCCACCACTTTTTTTCCTTTAAATGACTTCGTTAATTTGTTTATTTCTATCATATTTACACACACTCCTGTATGAGGCTCAGGTTTAGAGAAAAACAGGTCTTCGTAATGTTATCTTTAATTGGTTTATACTCACCTGACTGTGTAAAATATACATGAAAAAAGACAGTGTCACCACTGTCTTTAGTCATTCTCAAGGTTAACTGGAATTACTTTAGTCATTTTATTTTTAGTCATATCATTTCCTGTGTCCCTGTCCATCAGACAAGGTTATGGCATATAGAGTGTAAATCGCCAATTGGACCAGTCTCTCAGATCCAATTTCTGCAGGATCTTACCCGTATTATTTTTCAACGTGCGCGTGCCATTTCCAAACAGCACAGGATCCTCATGCCTCATACAGATACCTCGGAAGCAAGGCACCTTTTGATCAGAAGAACCGTTCCGCTAATAACTTCCTTAAACGGTCTTCAGAATAAAGCGGATATATTTTCTCGTCATCAGTGACATAGTACATCAGCCTAATCCCTTATGTATTCGCATCTGCTTCAACAGTCTGCCAGTCACTTTCCGTTTTCCTCCATTTGGACAACATTCTCAGTTGTATAAGCCTCGGTATTCCTCATAACACTTTCTCCATTAAATTGACCTTTTTCATCAATGACAATAGTATTCATCTCAGCTTTTCCGTCCAATGAGCCGGTATCATATATATGAATTTTATTCGCGACTTTGACATCGCCTTGTATTTTGCCTGCCAAAAATAAATTTCTGGCTGTCACGGTTTTTTCAACATAGCCTTCCTGCCCAATGGTGACGTCACCCGAGCAATTCAGCTCTCCATAGATATTCCCATCAATTCTAATACTGGAATGAACCTCAAGTGAACCGGTAAATGTTGTTTCTTCACCAACAATTGTTGACGTCTCATCCAGCTTCTTTTTATTTTTTTTACTGGAAAACACGTTTCTTCTCACCTCCACAGCTAATTATTCTTCTTCATCCCGATCATGAAAAGTCATATATAAATACGGATTAACATGTTCGCCATTTCGTATAATTTCATAATGTAAATGAACACCAGTACTCCTACCAGTCGTACCCATACCTCCGATTTCTTCCCCTTTTTCCACCCGATCACCGACAGATACATCTATCGAATTTAAATGCGCATACAATGTTTCGTAAGTTTCACCGTGATCAATGACAACGGTTTCACCATAACCGCCATTTCTTCCGGCAAGAATTACTTCCCCTTCTGCTGCAGCATAAATAGGTGTTTCAAGCGGGGCTGCAATATCTGCTCCTGAATGAAAGCGACTCTGTCCAGTAAATGGGTCACTTCTATTTCCGAACTCGGATGATATCCGTCCTTCCTCAGCAGGAAAATATGTTGGTATAAATTTTAACTGTTCTTCATACTCCGCAAGTGCACTGACTGTCTGTTCAAAGTTATCTACCATTTCCGGCAGCTGCTTTTTCATTTCAGACAAGTTATTAGATACTTCTTCCGTGTGTTCGAGATAACTCTCATTGCTCGGAAGCTCCAGTCCTCCACTTCCATCCGTATCCTGCAAGTCTTCAGGCAAATCCAATTCCAGTTCACTCAATCGAGCCTCAAAGTCTTTAAACTCTTCAATTGTTTGTTGAACTTCCAACGCTTCTTCGTATAAAGCAGTATTTGCACTTTGAACCTGCACCAGCTCAGCTTCCTGTTCCTCTATTTGGCCATATAATTGTGATTGTTTGTTATTTAAATCAAGGATAATATATGTAAGACTGCCAACCACCATGATTAAGGCAAATACAAAAACAAAACTGCTGTAAAAAAGTTTTTTGGACAGATTAAATTTCTTTACTGGTTTTTGGGGTCCCGACGATAGAAAAATAGTCCATGTTTTTGATTTCTCTTTCTTAGTTTGCAAGATAATCCCCTTACTGCTTTTCGCTCAGGGCCCTCCCCCTTTCCTGAATTTTATTTACGTCAAGCTGCTGCGATGCTACGATATTTCTCTCTGCCAAGCAATATTCTACCACTTTTTTGCTATTTGCAAAACAAAAGTCTGCAAATTTCTTTATTTTCTACTATTTTTCTGTGCAGTTGAGGTAATTTTGGGTTTAGGGGAGTGACCTTGAAATATAGTGGTGACCAAAATATTGTTTAGCGATGAACTAAAGTAGGGAAAAGAGATAACTTTATAACTATAAGTGGGTCCATTTATTTATTTTCGCCATATCATTTCCTCTATCTTTGTACCTCACACAAGGTTATGGCGTATAGCGTAAATCGCCAATTGTGTCCTGTCTCTCAGATCCAGTTTCTGCAGAATCTGACTCGTATTATTTTTCACTGTCCCTACGGATAAACCAAGCCGGTCTGCAATTTCGTGATTACTGAGCCCTTCCCCGATACATGTTAAAATAGCCCGTTCCCGCGGAGTCAGCGATGGATCAGGTTTCTCACCCCCCTGCCGGTTAAGAAGCAATGGCATCACCTTGGCAGCAACCTGATCTTCCACAGTCAGACCTCCTTTTAATGCACTGCGAATGGATCGGATCAGCAAACCGGTATCCCCATCTTTTAAAATATATCCGCTAACCCCTATTTTTAGTGCATCCATCACGTATTCACTATCATCAAATGTAGTTAAAATGAGTATTTTTAATTCCTTAAAGCGGGATTGTAGCACCTTTGCAGCTTCAATACCATTCATCACAGGCATCCGAATATCTAAAATCACCACATCAAATAACTGCTTTTCACAGAGGGAAATTGCTTCCTTTCCGTTGCTTGCTTCCCCGGTAACCTTCATTTCCTCATCTGTTTCTATCATCATCTTTAACCCCTGCCGCACCATCATCTGATCTTCAGCGAGTAGTATCCGGATCATTATGTTCCCCCTGCTCTCCAATTTTTATAAAACCCCTGACAATAAATTGCTCTTCTGTTTTGAGTATTTCCAGCTCTCCGCCGATTTTCTCAAGCCTTTCCCGCATGGAAGTAAGTCCGAATCCTTCTTTTAATCTATGATTATTCTTTACGGGGTTGCTGATCTCAAAACGAAACACACTGCCCCCCGGCGTTTCAAACGAGACCTCAGCCTCTCTGGCATGGCTGTGTTTCATAATATTCGTTAGCGCTTCCTGTACAGAACGAAAAATGACAAAAGATTGCTCACCGGTCAACGGCACTGTGAAAGCTCCATGCTTAACGGAAAAATGAATGCGGATAAAGCTCTCTGTTTCCAGTTTTCTGATTAACCTTATAACGCCCTGAAGCCCTCCAACATCATGCTGTTTTAGCATTTTTACTGCACTTCTTGTTTCCTCAAGACTCTCATTGGCAAGTGTCTTCAGAGATTGAATCTGCGTTTTGTCTTTTTCATCTGCTTTCAATCTGAATACTTCCATTTGCATGAGGAGTGCAGTAAGCTTGTGGCCGACAGAATCATGAATTTCATGCCCAATCAGTACCCTTTCCTCCTGCCTTGCTGTTTCTTCCTCCGAGGCAAGCCGTCTTTTTAACCCCTTGTATTCGCTAAGGAGCGCATCATATCTTGCATGTAGATCATCATGTTTATTTTTAGTCTGTTTATATAGAATTAATGCAGAAAAGTAAAGCAGAAAGTATATTGAAATAAAACTAATGAGAGGTAAAGAAAGGTCCGTATTCAAAATAGTAATCAATATTCCCGCAGCGGCAACCGCAGTAACAATGGCAGCCAGAGCGTCGGACAGCCGATAATATGCTTCCCCGATCAACAAGGATAAAATCAGCAGCAGAAACGGATTAAAGCCTTGCTCCTGTTGTGGGTATAAAGTAATTACGGAAATAACAGCATTAGCTGCCAGCAAAATCATGGCAGTAATCTGATGGTGTTTAACAAGCGGCATGATAAAGAACAGAATAAAGAACACCGATAAACCCAGCAGTCTCCAGGTTATTCCAGACATGTCCCCTGCAAAGTAAAGAAAAGCAAACACCCAGGGTACAACATTAAACAAGAGCCATATCCAATATAATTTCATGCGCCATTTCCCTTTCCTATTTCTGAATATATCGTACCAAATAGGGTTTTAGTTAACAATATGGAAAATGTATGCACAAACCCGCTCACCAAATCGATTTATTTAATGCGCTTGATGCAAGGATGCCCTGGGTGCTTTTGACCGGTACCAATGCAAACAGATAATATAAATTATAATGACATCAACAATATTTCCGCCATAATACATGAGCATACCGCCAGCCTCAGCCTGTTCACGCGCTACTCCCAAAGGAGGGTATGCATAAATGCGCTTGGAGAGAATCTGGTGTGCTGCCAGCGCCAGGATAAAGACCACTGATCTATAAAAATAACTATACCGACGGGGAACAGGATCTATGTATATCATCGCAGCAGTAAAAACATACCCGGCAAGAAAAACATGAAAATGGACTAGAAAGTACAGCCAGGTGTATTTGTGCATTAGCTGAAATAAAGTGGTCGTGTATAGCATCCACAAACCACCGATGTTTAAAATGGAAGCTGTCACAGGGTGGGTAACAAACTGCACATACCCGCTTCTCATTACACTTGTGAATTGACGCGCCCTCCTCACAGGCAGCGCTCTGAGAATCAGCCGTATTGGTGATGATAAAACAAGCAGCAAGGGGGATAACATACCCAGCAGTAAATGACCAAGCATATGCAAGGTGAAGTCCATATGAACAGCTTTTGCAAGCGGGCCGCCCATCACGACAAATGCTGAAAGAATTCCCGCAATCCACAGAACGGTGCGGTACCGTGGCCATTTACTGAGATGATCTTTTTTATTGGAGACAATTACTGCTGCGATATAACCACCGACAGCAATTACAGACAGGACAATAAAAAAGGCATTCCAAAAGGGCGCAATAGTTAAGGCGTGATGCATATTTTCCAAAAAATCACCCCTTCATCCTGCGGCGTGCCTGACGAATTATGATTAACCCGGTAATCAAAAGCAGTACGGCTGCAGTGTTCCATACCAAATCATAAACCCAGAGATTTTCTATATATCTTACTTGATGCACCCGCAGGACTTTATGCTGGATTATTCCATCATATAACTGAAAAAGCCCCGCTCCAGTCAGCACCGAGCCCCACCAGTATAACCAATTCAAAGATTGGCGTCTTTTTAGATCTGCAAGCATAAATAATCCGCCAATAGTCGCAAACCAGCTAAAAGCATGAAATAAGCCGTCCGAAATTAATCCTAATTCAGTAGTTGACCTATCATAAAAGTGGTGCCACTGCAATAATTGATGGAAAACAGTTTCATCTATAAAGGTAACCATTCCAAGCCCGAATAAAAATCCCGACCACCAATTATGTTTTATGTAGGAATAATGATTTTTCGTAGATGTTTTAACAATCCTGCTATTATCAGCCATTTTTTTACCGCCGCATCCATAGATGATATTTTAAGTTACCCATTAGATTACCCATATAAACAGTAAGTATTAGAAATTATGTATAACTAGGGATAGTCTGTCCGGTGACATTGATCTAAACATGATAACAAAGAAGCTGTCCATTAGCGGAACAGCTTCTTTGTTATTTATCATTAATGGGAAGTGCCATAGCGCCTGTGGCCTACGGGGCCATTACGCATAATATAATGGTGGAAAAAATACTCTCCAACTGCAAGGATCACAGCGGAAATAAGTGCTGCTCCAGCCATCGTCACCATATCTATACCGGACAGTATTATTCCCATGATCCAAACAACGACCAACACGAGACCAAGTTCCGAAATAGTAGCTATCATGTTCCCATTTTTAGGAAGCACCCCAAGGTCTCCAACAAAGTAGGAAATAACACCAAGCACCAAAGTGGTGATTAGTACGTTTACAAAAGACATTCCGAATCCAAGGCCAAGGACTAAATAAAGGACGATAAAAGTAAACAAACCTTTCATCAACAATGCTTTTCCGTGCTGCATTTTAGTCTCCCTCCTGTTGTTTTGTCAGAAAAACATTTGACTGATGTGTATTTAAACACCTGAATTGCCTTTACTTAACCAAATGTCCTTTAGCTATAAACCCAAAATCCCACTTTGTACCGGGAATAATATAAAACAACCTTCAGTAAATTACTGTGCCTGCATGCACATTTTCTGACCCAAATGCCGATTGTATTTATCAGCGCCTTTGTAACCGGCCGCTTAATTAATGTCTCCAGGCATATCTTGCCTTCTTCCTTTTCCAACCGGCTCACTGCATAACCTGAAACACTCAAAGATGATCCCATCAGCAGTACCTGGAACACTAAAAACACTCGTGATCAGATCATATTTTAAGGATGGTGCACATATTTATAAATGATTTGACTTTATCTGGAATTCACATAGAAATTCATAGGGTTATCACCCAATCTCATTAATTGTGTTTATATTATGAAGAGAGAACAGATTTGACATGGATGTAAAACCTCTTGATCCATAAACACTTATGAGATCGTCCAAGACTGGCCTTTCGTTCAATTTATTGACTTTGGCTCATATAATAAAGGCGGTGAAAAGATGAATAATTTTAAGAAATTTATTGGGAAAGCAAGCGGCAGATACGGGATTTTATACAACCGTTTTACATCGAAGGAATTCTAAATTGAAGAGTGATGGAACATGAGGGTTGAGTAACAAAACGTCTAGCAGTGTTTGGCAGCATCTTATTCCAATTCTAAAATTAGGAAGTGATTAAATGGCGAGGTTTTATAAACCTATGGTTGTAGCTGTACTTCTTTTGTTTCTGACTACGGAAATGACTTCTCCTGTTCAAGCAAAGTCCGATAATGAGGGCGGAGGTTATTGGATTCCGGAGGGGAAGATTGAAAAGGCAACTGAACTGATGCAGGAAGGGATGTCCCTTAAAGAACTTGGAATTAAGCAAGATCAAACCGAGAAAAGAGCAGGTCTCCAGACACTGGATGATTTGATAAAAGAAGACCAGGAAAGTAATGCAACATATAGAGCTGACATGGAGCCCCCGATCAAAACAGCGGACGGATGGGCACCGCCTGAATTTGACTATGATCATATTCTGACTACGGAAGAATGCCAGGTACATCCTGACAGCGATTCAGAAACAGGATATATTAAGAACCGGTATTCCTTCTGCTGGTCCCACTTGGCAGCATATCAAGTACCCATAAGATGTATAGGCGGTTTTTGCTTTAATGCCGGTATTCAATTTCAATTTACCCAAATAGGCTATGGTTCCAATCAAAGCCGGAATACGAGGGTCTATTATACAATTGAAGATATCATGGTTACCCACCCATCTTTGAATGGAGCTAAGCTGGAAGTCGATATGGAATGTGAATCATTGCTTAATGAAAGAGACTGTCAAAACCATCCCGACTATCCAGAAGCTACCGAACGAACCATCGCCCAATGGAAAAACAGTAACTATGGCAATGAAGCATTCACCTCAGAGGCACCGCCAGCAACTGACGCCAACCCTGACCGATTAGGATACATGGAATTTTGGCCAAAACTTACCCTTACACATGCAGCAAATAATTTTGAAGAAAGCATTGATGGAATTAAACAGACCGTTCGTACAGATTCTGCAGGATATATGTTTGCTTTCCCTGATCAATATTTCCGGCAAGGTGCTGTATTCAGTAATGCCACACCGATTTTCAATGTTCCGATTACTCAACCGGATTTTTCTATGTTGGAAGAAGCCGGACAGCATTGGAAGTTTGCGATGGAAAATCCTGAACAGACAAGGCCTGAAATGAACGGAAAATATATACCTGGTGAAGCAGGGGACAGTACGTTGACACGGATGTATACGAGACGCCACCAGGAAGAATACGATAGAAACAGATCAAAAACAAGAAGTACTTGTAACCGGGAATTCGCGGATGAAGATAGGACCGGAAAAGATTGCGATGAGTATCCGTTCGCTTCCACCTGGGAAGGCTCCTCGACGAATGGATTAGACAATTTTTCCGTGAGGCTTATTTCATCAGACTCTAACCAGGCGGCAGGGAGATGGCTGGGTGCCTGGTACGCATATGACCGCATATTAGACGGTGATCAATTCCACGTCGAGGTAGAAGCTCCCGAGAAGATTGCAGAGATTCGTTCTGAGGGCCAGCCGCAAGACGGTCAGCAAAACCGTTCCAGCGATAACTTCTCTATTCAGAACATACCACCATATGCAACAAAATTAGAATGGAGAATCGTAGATGGTCCAACTGATGCCACGTTCGATGTTATGAGAGACATCAGTTTCGGCATCGATGAAACTATTTTCACCGCTCTCCAGGACGGATCAAAAACAGATATCGAAACCGGGAATGATGATCTGTATATCGCCAGACCGGAAAATACGAATGGAGAGAGCTTTACTGTAGAAGTTTATGCAATTCCATAATATAACTTTAGAGGCTGTCCTTTAGTATTCAACTCTTAAAGGACAGCCTCTTTATTGAAAGTGAAGCTGGTCTATTTCTATTTTGCAAATTACTAGCGCAAATTTTGGAAATTTCGTATTTCTTTTCGCTAAAATTATTTGACTCAGCCACACTTGAATTTAGATTTCTATTATTCTGTAAAAGATTTAGCTCCAAGATAATGATCTTGCCAATAGCCGGTGCTGATATCTGCTGCACTTACACCATCATTTCCTGCATGAATCATTTGATTATCCCCAATATAGATGCCGCTATGGGATGCACCTTTCGTTTCATAAGTACCCTCGAAAAATACGACATCCCCAATGCTAGGAGAATCTACATGGACACCATCATTTACCCACATTTCACTATGTGTACGGGAAACGTCAATACCTGCTTGGTCAAACACATAATTAATCAATCCACTGCTGTCCATTCCTTCTGCGGTTGTTCCACCCCATACATAAGGTGTTCCTACGACACTTTCTGCAGCAGAAACGATATCAGATTGAACAGTAGATACATCCCCGGACTCAGTTATTGTTAAATCACCTTCAGAAGAATCACTTGTTATTAGCGCCAGCTCTTCAGAAGTATTTGGACCTACTATACCATCAACATGTAAATTTTGGTCTGATTGAAAATCTCTTACCGCCTGTTCCGTTATTGGACCAAAAATACCGTCAATTGAATATGTATAATAACCTCGTTCCTGAAGTTCCTGTTGAATACTCTCTACCTCTGCACTCACTTCTCCATGCTGAATGAGTGCCGTATCTGATGAGACTTCCCCTTGATCCAGTTCATTAGAAAGATTGCTCTCACTAATGGATATATCTCCTTCTGAACCGCCATCTCCAGCATTGGCAGATACACTCTCGCTAAAAACAGGAGTAAAAGCCAAGGAAGCTGCAAATGCTGTAGAAAGTATATACTTTCTCACTCGTTGATTAGACTGCGTCAACGTCATTCCTCCTTTTATTTGTTTTAGCAGTTAAAAATCGGAATATCATTCGACTTATTTCGACATAATTTTAACTGCCTTTTGTAAGGTATCATATGAAAATATCAATGAGATAACATAGCAATTAAGAGAGATTAACAAATTATTTCATGAATGACATCTTATTCAAGTTCAAAAACAAGAATATATTCATGGAGAATCAGAGTTTGACGCAACTAAAGTAATGCTGAATGAGCGACTAACTGAGATTAAAGGGGGGACTGACTTCGATAGATTTTAAAGGAGCACAATAAGAAGACCTTCCTTTCAGCGTTGCTGCTTACAAAGAAGGTTCCTAGAAAAAAACTTAACATCATCCCGGTTCTGGAAACCGCACGCATACTATAAACTTTAGTATCCGTTTCGCCTTGCCCTCAAGACTTCATTATACTTATGCTTATGAGAAAGTATTATTTTTTCTTACCTGCCAGAAAAACACAATATCCTGATTCAGGTATTGTGCTCTGTTGATTTCAAAATCAAACTTGTACGGTTATCGATTTCTTTCTATTTAACTAATAAACTCCTCATTAAAAAAACTCAACATTCATCGCTGCTTCTGCAGGTTTCGTTTCAACCATCACTTTCCGTTTCGAATGGAATAGAGAACTGGTGCCTTTGTGCATATTGACTCGTATTCCGACTCAGAATCAAAAACAATCAAGTTTGCCCTATTTCCTTCTTTGATGCCATAGCCTTCTCCTATCCCTAATGCCTTGTCTCCGTTTGTTATTATCAATCCAATGCTTTTACAATATGATCATAGTCTGTCATATGGCAGGCATGCAGTCCTGTATCAACAACAGAAATTAGGTCGCCATTGCCAAGAGGATAACAGGGGTCCATGATAGAATCGAGACATCCGGCTTCGTGTAAAGCCCTTCTTGAGGCAGCGCTACAATTTGCAGATCCATCCAGGGTTTTACTTCCTCTTTTACAATAGAAACATGAACACCAAAATGTGCAGCTCCTTGTGCCAGCGATTCGCTAAACCCTTCTAAAGCAAATTTACTCGCACTATAAATTCCAGTCATCGGGCCTGTAATTAACCCTCCAATGCTAGATATTTGTATAAATGTGACTTGACTCTTGTGATCTCAATTGTGCATTACTGTCTGACTCACCCATAGGGCACCGTAAAAGTTTGTTTCAATTTGACGCTGACTTCATATTCATTAAACTCTTCAATTATTCCCATTACCATATTTCCAGCACTGTTAATGACAATATCAAGTGTTCCAAAATGAGTAATTGCTTTATTACTACTTTAAAAACAGAATCTCTATCCGTAACATCCAGTTTCTTTATATTGATGGTTAAAATCATTTAGTGTTTCAGGATTTCTGGCAACACCAACTACTTTATCTCTGAATCTAAAGCTTTTTTTGTAAATTCATATCCCAGTCGGCTGCTCGCACCCGTTATAAACCATACTTTTGGCTTTTTAATAGTGTTTGTCAAAATATACTTCCTCCTTTTAAATTGTATTCATTAACGATTTTTACAAAGAAGAACAATGACTCCTAAATGATCAAAGAAAAAGGGGAGATTTTATAAAAATGCATAAAAAAAGAAAGGCAGATAAAATCCACCTTTCCCTTATTATAAATTGCCGTAAAGAGATATATTGGATAAACTTATCCCGTTTAACTCTGATACTTTCAGAGCCACTGAACTATTCATTTAGCAGTTCAATGAACGGGTAATTACCAACATTATATATCCCTCCTTAATTTATTTTAAACGTATAGTATAAGAATTGAAGTTAGTCAAATGCTAATATTTAATTGATTCAAATAAAAACAATTGGGTTTTTCTGGAAACTTATTTTAAATTGCTTTTTAAGTATATCTAGTTCTTCTCAAAAACGTACATTGGAATTACTGTTTCATACCCAAGTTTCTTATATAAATGGAGTCCCATTTCACTTGAACCTAATATATTTCTTGTTACCCCGTGATCTTGACAGCTATCCAGCATGAAGGAGCATAGAGATGCCGCTAACCCAAGACCCCGATAGTTTTCATCCGTGTGGATTCGATCCAGGCAGGAGCTTCCCTCTATTGTAGAAATCACTCCTGTACAAACGGGTTTATTATCAGCACGAATAAAATAATAGTGAATATTGGGATCATCGATTCGATCTGGGTTAAACTTTTCAAATCCAAGATAATTATTTATCTCCTCTGATTGTTTCTTCGTATGCACTTTCTCTACAACATGATTCTTATATTGCCCCATATTCTTTATTGGGCATACCTTCATTAAATACTCATTTGCACGTAAGTTATAACCCAAACTTTTCATGTTTTCAACAACTTTCTCGGTATGTGCAAAAAGTGTTACCCAATGAGGTCCATCTATGTTAATAAATTCTAATGGCAAAGTATTTTCTTTATAATAATGAAAATATTCAAGTTCACGCCCATAGACAGAAGCTCCAAATTTCACTTTTTTTACAAGTCCTTTTGTATTTATTTCTGTATCAGGCAGCTTTCTGCAATACCCCCACCCTTTAATAAATCCGATTATATCATTTTCGATTTCTGCCTCATTTCGTACCAACACAAAGACCGTCTCCTTTATTGTTCGAATTTATCATATGTGGCACAACCGCCAATAACGCCACTTTCGTTCAATTTAAACTTCATACGATACTACTTTTTTATTAGAGTTGTTGACAACAATACCCACAAAATAAAAAAAGGCTGAATAAGTATTACTCGTATCCAATGATAATATGGCACATACTGTTCTACACCACCAGGAATATCTCCCGCATTTATTGCATTGTATATATTCGCCGGCCATATTAAAATGAAATATACCATAAGGATTTTGCCAGTCATTTTATATGTCTTGTCGAACAATAATAATATGCCAAATAATAATTCTAAAATACCCGTGATATAAACAATGGGAAGCGTAAATGGAAATGCCGGAGGGATCATTTCCATTAAGTTTTCTGGTATAAAAAAATGGCTAAACCCTATAAATACAAGCATTGCACTCATGGAAATGCGACCTATTTTTTGATATGAAACAGGCACTTTTAATTGTTTTAAAACACACAATACCAAAAAACATAATAATAAAACCAATGTTGCCATATTCTTACCCACCTTGTGTTGAATACTTATTGGCACATACCTATTTATTCTTGTTCAAGTAATCTTTTATGAACCCTGATAAAACATCCGTTTTGGTATTTCCTGAAATCATACTTCTCACTCGCCCATAAGTAAGCAGTAAACAATTCTGCTGTGAAATCAGCAATTATATCCTTTGAAATCACATAATTTTCTTGTCCCTCTTTAATCCAAGTCTTAGACATACCGTATGATTGTTCGTATAATTGCTTGAGAACCTCAGCGACTTCAGAATCATAAATCTGATTTAATAAAGAAAATTTGATTCGAAACTTCATCAGGGTCACTGAGCGAAGGAATATTAGCTGCTAATGCTGGTGGACGCCGTTTCTTCCATGCCAAATATCATAATTTATGAATGATAATGTTTCATTTAAACTTCCGGATATTTGTTCATGATCCTCACCTGTGAATTTTTCCTAAAGCTAATCTTTATCCCTTGGGTTGGCTGATAAATAGGCAGCATCTTCACTAATATACATTTCGAAAGTGATGTTTTCACCAAGCATTTCCGCCTCCACATTTACATGGCCTTCAAGGAGGCCAATTTTTAAAGCATTTGAAACATCGAGCCGGGATTCTAAATTGAATTCATCCCCTGTCATTTTCTGAGAGGCTGTTGTACTTGTCTATATACTATTAAATTCTTCCTCGGAAGCTTGAACTTTTTTCAGTAAATCCCTCCCTCCATCAGCATCCTCAATGACCGTATAATTAGCGTCCTGAGATTCATCTGCTTCAGGTTCTGGTGAACACGAAACAACAATGATAGAAAATAATATGTAAAAGATGGGTGGAAGTTTAATAATAATACCACCTATACTTAAAATTTTTTCCTTGTGGGACACAAATATAAGTCTCAATTTAAGTGATCTTTTTTCTACAATACTTCATCATTATGCAACGTCTCTTTTGTTTCTATAATTCAGTATTCAGATGATCATTTAAATAGTTATGCAGATTGGGTCCATTGGCGTTATTTAAAACGTTATAAATCCAAGAATCTTTTTCAAAATTTATGACCTGTAATTCCCATACACAACTTGCTGGGCCCGACGAAGAAATATTCGATATTTTATTAGGTGTTTCGGACGCAGATTTTAAGACACGCAGGTAGAGTTCATTCTCGTTCTCCCACCATCCCAAAAAGAAAAAATTGGACCCGTGACCTTCATGAATGCCTAGGAATCCTGCCCCGAATCTTCCATGATGAAAGGCCTCGCCTGGCAAGTATTCCTTTACCGCATTTTTTCCTATATTAATTAGAGTCAGGGGAGGGAATTCATTTTTATTAGAAATACCATAAACTTTTAAAGTCCAATCCTCACATTCCCACAACTCTATAAAGCGAATTGAACGCTTTTTATAAAGATGTTTCAAGTTATGATTTGAAATCTTGTTCATACTCTTATCCCTCGCTTTTCATTCTATATACGGAGATCGTTGACATTTTTTGCAGTTTCATTGTATTTTTTTCTGGATTATTATTAGTGAATAACCCATTTATTCATAATAAATTATAATAAAAGTGCTCTGAGTCCTTCTTATATCCAATTAATTCATATAATTGCTGTGCTTGATGATTGTCCTTAGCTGTTTCAAGTGTTAATTCTTTTGCACCTGTTTCTAAGGCGAACTCCTTAGCTTTTTGCATTAAACGTGTAGCTACTCCCCTCCGCCTCGCAGACTGTTCAACATACAAGTCATTCAGAATCCATATTTTTGCTAAATTAACTGATGAATAGGAAGGATAAAGCTGAACAAACCCTAATGGTCTTACTAAGTTTTCTTGTTTTTCGATTGCTAAAAATATCACAGATTGTTGATTTTCCATTCTTTCCCGAATAAACTTTTTTCCTTCCTCTACGTTTGAAGATTGTTTGTAAAAGACACGATACTTGTCGAAAAGGTCGGCAACTAATTCAATTTGATCCAGGTCTGCTTTCTGAAGAATAATATTTTCATTATTCATCATATTTCACCTCCAAAATTTTAAATATCTGATAATTCTTTCTATTAACATACTCCTTTTGAACTGCTTTATACACCGCCATCCACTGTCACATCTAAAAATTTATATATCTCTTCAAGAACCGCTTCCAGGTTATCTATCAGTAAAGCGTGACCCGCGTTTACAGGAGAATAACTGAAATTTACACCGGCGTTTTCCATATCTTCTATTATTTCCAAAGTCATTTCTTCAGTGGTTAATAAATCATTTTTCCCCCAGATGATAAGTACAGGCGCCTTGATATTCTTTATTTCTCCAGTACCTTCAGCAGCATCATTAGATACAGTGCTTATATTGAAAATATTAGCTGCATATGCTGCATCTATCATATTCCTTTGCTGCACTGCACTAACCAAATATTGTCGATAACGCTCTTCATCCGGCTGATTATTTGAATAAAGCAATTGATCCATCGCTGATTTGAAAAATTCCTGATTTTTCGATTTCTGTGCGTCCAGCATCGCACTAATGCCGGGTGTCGCAATTATTTGATCTCTTGAAAATATTCTTTTGCCATCTGTATTTAAAACTGGGAATCCGCGAGTAGACATAGAGGAAAGCAAAATTATATTTAACACATATTCCGGATAATCAGCCGCAAACTGCATGGCTACACCACCGCCATTTGACCAGCCGGCTAAATAAAACTTGTCCAGATTTAATTGATCCGCAAATTGCTTTATATCCTCAGAAAAATCCCTTATAGAATTTACTGGACTATAATAAGTTGAATTTCCATAACCACGCAAATCAACGGCATAAATGGTAAAAGCCGAATCCATTTTTTCAACTAACAAGTCCCATTGCACTGAAGACGCCATATTTCCATGAATCAGCAGTAAAGTTTGTTCTCCCCCTTGTCTTTTCACATAAGAAAGGGTTTCTTCATTATTTAAATTAATTTTCATAAGTAACCTCCGTTTTTGAATTTTTTCCTTAGTAACATAAGTGTCTGTAATACTATTACTCTATTAACTAGTAAGCGTAATATCGTGACGCTTATTCTAAATCAGAATATTAAGACTATAATTAATGTCTTGCCTTTTATAGAAATCAATATCCGCAGTGTGAAATATAAGCTAAATTCACAGTTCTCAATGTAAAGGAACTTCGTTTAATAATCTGCCAATTCCTCCATATTATAAATGGTAAGCATACCCTTACACATAGTCTGAGGAAGGATTTTTAATCAGCCTGGAGACTGAGGCCCCTGAATGGCATTGAATGGATAAGTCGGCCGGTTAGAAAACGAAAGGTTGTCGTTTGATGAAATACTATCATTTCCTGTGCACTTTCTTATAAAAGAACCAGTCAATGATTACCTTTAAAAAAATTAATCAGTTTAGGAGTAGTTAAGGAAACAACATAAAACGTTAGCGCTCCAAAAGCACTATGAAGCAAAACTGAATTAGAAACCTCTCCAATCAGTCCAAAAGTGTATAACGACCCGGCAAGTAAACCAGCAAGAATATAAAGGGTTACATGAAGGACATACTTGTATACCCTCCACGAGAAATTCATCTTTTCTATAATTTTATCAATCATGATTGAAATTGGAACTCCTCCAATAACAAAAATTACGATGGAGAATAAGAAAAACAGCAAAAATATATCAGAAATCGAGAAATATAGCACGTTATCTTTTTGTTGACTTATCGGTGTGTGATGAAAAAGAGCCATTGCTAAGCTATAGGCAGAACAGGACAAGATGGTCAATGCCAACTTTTTCAATAAGATCATCGATTCACTCCACTCATTTTAAAGTTTTATTTTTTCTTAACACTTTAAATAATATGCTGTATCATATAGGATCCCATTTTTAGCGTAACTTGAATTTATTCAAATGATATCAATGTTTCAGAGAATCTGTTTTACTTCCCTTGACCATTTCCCTTCCACGGCAAAAAATAAGTGTTTTTCAAAAGCCTCTTTTCTCCACAGTTCATTTGTGAAAAAATGAAACTTCCAATAAAAGTGATATATATTTTTGCTGGAAAAATCCGTCCTTAGGTTAATCAAGTCTGGGATGTTTATCTATAGGGTGGGGTGGTAAATCTAACTAGATGTATAGTTTCCTATGAAGAAGATATTTTGAATAACAATGATGTCATTTGTCGATTCAGGAGATGGGCATCGATATAATTTATCGTTCAGAAAGTTCAGGTGACATCCAATTTGATTGTTAATTCCTAATTAATTAGACTTAGCTTTCTTGCGCTTCTCAATAGCAATATAAAAAACACGAATTAAGTATAACTCATGAAACAAAGCTTTAAAATAGCTTTTTATAAATGAAATGGTTTTGTAAAGTTTGTGATTTAATTGTAACTAAACAAGATGTTCACAGTTCAATTACAGGATAATACCTATTAACAGAGTTCACATTTTTGGAAGCCTCGAGCCATACACCTTTGGACTTAATTTGAGCAATAGTATGCCCTTATCAATAATATTATGGAAGATTAATGGGATTTAAAATTTACTCTGATTCATGTAACACACAGACGGTTTATCAAAAATTTTTACAGTTTACTAACGCCGGTCTATTCATGGTTCACAACCATACTTCCATCGTAGAAGATTTTCAATGTCCTCAGCGGAATTGCCTTCAATTACAAGAAGTTCAGATGCTTTTCCAGGTGCAATAGTACCTCTATTGTCTTCTATTAAGACACTGACAAATTCACTTCTTGCAGCCGTAAAGTTTCTCTCGGATTGAGACCGTTCTCAACGGTGAACCCACCTTGTTATGTTCACTCATCCCCATGAAAAATACCCTGGATGCCTGCGTCAGCTTCCAATACTACTTGCTTCATGCAGTTCTCTTGCATGCCTGCGTGCCCGTCTTCTGACCCGAAAAAGCTGATCGGAAGTGTCTGCGTCACCGTAACTTCCGCCCAATGATCGCTTCAAGCATTTCTTGCCTTCGTTCTTCTCCATCCGAATCACTCCCTGTCCTTAAATAACCAAAGAAGTTTCCAGCAGCTCGTCTTGAATCAGTACCTGTAACCTAAATACACGCTCAATAAGATCATATTTCAAGCATGGTGCACATATTTATAAAAGATTTGACCTTTACCCTGAATTTATACAGAAATTCAGAGGATAAATAACCCAATTCCATAAGTTGTGTTAATATTATGAAGGGTAAACCGATTTGACACGGATGAACCCCCTTGTATCCATACGTAATCATGTGATCGTGCACAAATCGGCTTTCTTTCAATATATTGACTGTGTCAGTCTAAAAAACAACATATCCATTTGGGGAGGTATTTATTTATCTTGAAAAGAGTATGTTTCATTTTGTTATTTGTTGTTATTGCTGCATCCTGTTCTGAAAAAGAAGAAACTGAAGACCATAACACAGTATCTATAGAGGACCCTGATGAAAAACAAGCCATTATAGAAAAAGCTCAGGCAGCCGAGAAGGAAATACAAAGCATGTGGACAATAACGAATTTACATCAACACTATACAGGCGATTCAATCAATCAGGAAATCACTATGCAAATTCACAATAAGCTAATGCTTGACCCGCTTTCATCTAGTACACACAGCTCAATGCCCGCATTAGACTATGAATTTGCCATGTATTCTAATGAAGATGCTACATATTTTACAGAAAATCCAAACACTGAAAATGAGGATTGGCAAAAGCTTCCCAACGCTGATCACAAAGAAATTATCGCAGATTATAAAAATACTTCTTTCATCAATTATCCTGTATTACTTGAACATATAGACGAATTAATTGTAAACGATATTGAAGACGAAATAAATGACAAACCGTATTATGAATTGATTTTAAAAGGGGACGCTGACACGATCTATCATAAATTACTTCCTCAAAATGATATGGGTGGCCTGGCCCAGACCGATATGGATGATGACCCGGGCGAAACTTCTGTCGATGAGTTTTCACTTTCGGTAAAGCTTGAGAAGGATACGGGTCATCTCATCGAATTCGAGACAAAGATGAATGGTACAGCAATTTTTGAGGGGGAAGATATAAGCATTTCCGAAGATATGACTTTTTATGTCGAAGGTATTAACATATATGAAGGTGAAGATGATTACTATCTAGTTCCAAGCGAACTTCAACGTTATATGGATGGGAAAGATTAGTTTTGTTTAGTTCGATGGTTTTAGCTCCAGCCGGTTATCTTCATCGAAAAGATAACCGGCTACTGTTTGTTTGCAATTAAATTACTTACCGACTTATGTTCGTTAACATGCATACCGTGTTACATTATTTCTTCCTTTGGATTAACCCTCAGAATCGTTCCACAGGGATCCGAAATCCAATAACCAGCTGAATTTTCGTGCAATTCGATTTCATCTCTTCTATTAATATAATTATCATCCAGATACACGGCCGCATTCTTTACATTATCTGCCTGGATCTCCAGCCATACATCAGATTGAGAATAATTGTCCATACAATCCAGCCACAATGTTATATCACCAAACTGAAAGGCATGGGATTCTGAGATGAACCCTAAATAGGGCAGCTTTAATACTTCCTGATAAAAATGCACAGTCTCCCTGTACTTGAATTTAGGAATCTTTAAAGCTATGTTTTTTCCCCCTTTAAATTCTCTATTTGCCTTTTCCATACAGCGTACCTCCCTCTTATTATTTTTACAGTGCCAAAGCCTCTCTTGCATATATATTTTGTAAAAAACGAAATCCATTTGGAAAAGGATCAAAATAACATATTCTTATGATAGTACCTTTTAACCGAAAGATCACTTTTCTCAGACTCTGATACTCCTTACACTGGTTGGTATGTATGAAGAACAGCTCCTTTTTTAAATACCTTCGTACTTAATAGCTTAAGACTTAACGGAGCAGATAAGTCTTTAAATAATGGTACCCCCCTCCCAAACGCAATAGGATTGACAATTAATCGATATTCATCGATAAGGCCAAGTCTGGAAAGTGACTGTGCAAACCTCATACCTCCATGTGCCAGGATATCCTTGCCGGGTTGTTGTTTCAAACGGTAAATCTCTTCCTCAATATCACCATTCACCACCTGTGAATTATTCCATTCTGTTTTCTTCAGTGTTTTAGAGAAGATGATTTTCGGAATTTCATTCATAGGTGGAGCTAATTTAGCGGTCGAGGATGGCCAATGTGCTGCCATCTCGTGGTAAGTGACACTTCCCATAATGTGCACCCCAACTTGCCAAAACTGATCGGCCGTATACTTTTCCAACTCATCGTTAAAGCTGCGGAACACCCAGTCATGGTCTCCACTTGGTGGAGCGACAAATCCATCAAGAGAGACGTTCATTCTTAGAATGACTTTTCTCATACATTATTTCCTCCTTTATAATTGGCCAAATGGCTGAAAATACTATGGTGTAAAACTTAGATTTTCAGATTTTTTTCATTTAGGTTTTGGCAATATTATAATATCAGCTTTATGCATGCTGCATTTCTTATATTTTGCTATTTTCGTATCTTTAGTAAAAATTAATTTAAACAGTCTGACTTTGTTACCGGCTCCTATTTCCAGAAGAAACGGTTTTGAGAAAATGGATCAAAATCCGGTTATTTCTCAAGGGAATCATAATGCAATTTTTATAAAGGCTCTGCTCAAACTAATTTTCCGTTCTTTTTCCTAAGAACAATCGCTGTCCAATACAGTATTTCCTGCAAAAGACCAAAGAGATCGAGAATGGAGTAAAGACATCAATATCAAGGCATTTGTAATAATTAATTCACAAATGAAGATGCAAATCGACAGCTTCGGGTTTTCCAAAGACCAATCAAGATTAAAATAGGGATTTTAACAATCATCTCTGGAATAGAAGGAACGGCATGCCAAAGAAAATTCCCTTCGGCAGAGAAAATACCGGAAATTGTGTAACTAAGACCAAAGATGCTAAGGAAAATTGTATCAATTCTGATTTTTCGGCCAAAATAGATGCTGCACGTTTATTAAATTTTTCACGGTCTGGTTAATGGTTTAATAAAATCGGGAACTTTCTTATCCAAAAAAAGCCCCCGATTTTAATATTTGTCAATCTGGATTGATTAGTGGCAGCAAGATCCCGAGCCAAAAGTGTGTTCATATTCATCATGACGACGCAGCCATATGCTGCCATTACCATCACGAAGAAAGGCACTTACGCCAGGCACTTCCATTGACTGTTCTGAATCAACAGGTACGCCTTTCTGAATCAGTTCCTCCTTGGTCAAATAGTTATATTCAATTGGAGCAACGGATTCGTCCAGCGTAACATGAAAATCATAGTTAAAAACACTATCGTATGATGAGTACCAGGGAATCTCCCACCCCATGCGTTCTTTATACTTTTTAAGCTTGGAAAACGGAGCGCGGGATACCAGAGCAAGCGACGTGTTACGTGCGTGCAAATGAGCAAGTTGGCCAATATTGTCCGCAGCAAGCGAGCAAGCCGGACAGCCTGCTTCCTAATCCGGATCAAACATAAAGTGGTGCACAATAAGTTGAGGACGTCCTTCAAACAAATCAAGCAAAGGCACCTTGCCATGCGGACCCTCAAAGACATAATCCTTGTCAACTTCCACCATTGGAAGTCGGCGGCGTTCGGCATTCAGCGAATCCCGCGCCTTAGTAAATTCCTTTTCTTTGGTCAGCAGCTCCTTACGAGCGATAAGCCATTCATCACGTGACACGACATTTGGCAATTGCAGACGATTTTGCTTTTTTTTCATAAGTCTACTCCTTTATTTCTAAAACTTACAAGTGATGAGTATCAATTGCTGAAGTATTTTTCTTTATTTACTTAGCACCACTTTGCAGTTTTGGAATATGATTAATTGAACAGTTTCATATTTTATAAATACTATTTAGTTATTATTTTAAAACAAACCCTTATTCCCCAAAAAACCATGACACCATGTTGAAAAGTACCCCTCAGGGATTAATCATACATTATCGCTTTTCCTTGTTCACGTAACTTTTTTAATGATGTCTGCATCTGATTTATTTCTTCATCGGAATGTCTATTCCATGAACCTAATTCAGCTATTATTTTCAAAGGGGATTTAGACCTGTACGAACGGGTTGGATTTCCGGGAAATCTTTGATCAGTTACGTTCGGATCATTTTCAAAATCACCCAAAGGTTCAATAATATAAATTCTTTCCTTTAATTTAGATGCTGCCAACTCAGCCCCCCATTTAGCAGCATCTAATGTTGCAGTAAAGTATATATGGTTCGATTTTTTATCTTGGTAATTTGATACGTGTTGCGGTTCCAATAAATCTCCAATTTTCAGTTCTGCTTTTGTACCATGGAAAAAAGGACCGTCATCTAAGATATCTTTTTTGTCAATCATACTGATACACTCCTTATATTTATTTTGGTATATACCCTTCTGTTCCCATTTATCCTGAGCCATTGTCCATCCTTAGTCATCGTGAGCACGAAACACAAGCACATATTGTTTCATTTCTACCCCTCCCATTTATCACTCCATATCAAGACAGAATTAATAATACCAATTTTAGTAAATTAAAAAAAGACTAAATTTTTTTGTTTTATTATGATATAATTAAGTTGAGAAAAGGAACAGTTACTGATTATACTGTTTCTTTTTGTAGCAAATTAGGCTTCTTTACCGAAGCAGCATTAAATCAGCCGGGTTATTGAGAGGCTTCAAAAATGTGGTTATTTCGCTAGTGCAATAACACAAGAGGTAAGTGAATAAACTTCTTGTAAAATCGAAATTCAAAATTCCTAATTAACTGAGCAGCCTTCTATAGGATTAGTCAAAAGGGATGAATTTTCTTAGGATAAACGGGCTTCGCTGCTCACTTTGCCTTATGCTGCTAAACATCGTCCGTTCAAACAGAGCTTCTTCCCTCCTCGTTCTAAATGTGCACAATCGATCCAATTAAATTATACATAGTGTATATTGTTAAAAAAGAAAAAAGACTGAATCATAATGAACCAGTCCAGGAATTTTATTGCTTTGGAATTGATTTTCTAATGAAAAAATATTGGATTACAGTTTTACTTCAATTTTCATCTAAAAAACCAACTGCAACCGAACATTATCAGGGTGCCTCATCCATAAATAATTTTTATTGTTTGTCTTCGGTAAAAATAGCAAGATTCTCAAGAGTAGACATTAATCCTTCGTCGTGATCCTCCTTTTGTATTCCCCAAGGCACGTTTTCACAAATAATAGTGACTTTTGTTCCTTCTGAAGTGGGTTCCAAAAGCCATTTCTGTACCATCTCACCCGAGAATGCCGGATCCTCGGAATCAAATTCAATTGATTGTACAATACGCTTGTCTGGAACCAGTTCCAAAAACTTTCCCCGGGCTACATCAGTGTTTTCGGAAGTCTTCCCAGGGTGATCCACTTCGTACGTGAGGGTAATCCTGTACGTTCCTCCCTCACAAGGTTCGAACTTATCTATGCATCCCGACATTCCTTTTGGCGGAAGCCATGAAACCAATGCTTCCGGGTTTATGAACGACTGATAAATGGTTTGAGGTGATGCCTTAATCATTTTTGAAGCAGTATCCGTTCTCCTATTATTTGGCGCATTTGCCATAATAAAATCCCACCTTTTTGACGTTTCGGTTTTCCACTAAGAGTTTAGCATATTAAAATGCTGGAAATTTCTTTTCGATTGCTCTTATTCACAGCTTTATTTAAGAATTGCACCTATGGACTAGCAACTCTATATTGATCTTTTCCACAGTAATAATACTTACTTTAATTGGTTAAGGCATCTTCCAAAGCATTAGTCCACTTATTAGAAGCGTCGAAATACGATAGATGATGACCCGGGAAAAAAGCCAACTCTGTCTGAAAATATCTTAATAGGATCAAGGATATGCGTGCAATGTATTTTTCTTTGTGGAGTGATAATTCGCCTGCCGCAAAAATTAAATTCACTTTATTGTTTTTTAGTTTTTGAATATCAGGCTGATATTGAATGAATTTTGAATAGGATTGGTATTTGAATATTTTATATGGCATGGATTCTCCATTGGGAGATAAAAATTAACAATGGTAACGTGAGACAGTGTGATAGCCCATCGAATAGCATGATAAGAAGGTTTGAATTCATTCTTTATTTATATGCGCCAATCTTTTTTTCTCTTGATCGAACAGTACTTCCACAAAGTTAAGCGCATGCTCTAATTATTTTTATCATGGCATTAAAAGCCGCACTATGTCCAAAACCGCTGCTTTGATTAACAGTACCTGTAAAGTATACGTCACGCTCAGGATTATAAAAGGCGAACGCACCGGACTGACCCCAAAAACCCAGTATTTCTTTAATCGGATTGGACGGTGAGAGAATTCGCGGCACCCACAGTTTTTCCAAACCGATGCCATAATAAAATTGTCCGGGAAAATAGATTCTATTCCATTGCTTCAGTTCTTCCAGTTGCTCTGTCGGAAAAAAATAGCCGTTGAAAAAAGCTTTTAAGAAAGTCATCGTATCTTTGGCGGTCGACACAATACCCCCTTCCGGAGCAATGGAAGACATATACAGCGGGACATGCACAGCATTGGATTTATAATATAATGGCACAGGCTTGGTATCATTTACATCTTCATATACATATGTTTTTGAAAGATTCAGCTTATCAAATATAAATGTCTGAAATATTTCTGTCATGCTCAGTCCTGTAACGTTTTCCATAATTCTTCCTAAAAGCTGATAGTTTGTATCCGAATAATTGACTTTCCCCTTTTGTCCCGGTTTAAATTTCGGTTTATTCCCTTTTATCAGATCTAATGTTTTTTCCAGTGGCCACTCCTCATCATTGCCTTGGAAAAGCTGTGATGCCACCGTTTTGCCATCAGAATGCTTACAGGCAAAATAATCCGGTATTCCTGATGTATTGGAAATCAAATGTTTAATTGTAATGTCATGGGAATAGTCAACTCCATCCAGAACATGAATGCCACGGACAATATCTTTGGATAAATAATTTGCTATGCAATCTTCCAATTGCAGCAAATTTTCCGATCTTAACTTCAAAGCAACAGCTGTAACATATAATTTCGTGACACTGGCAATAAAGTATTGGTCATCTGCTTCCATGTTGCCTGCTGCACCAGCCCAGGAAAAGGCATCGTCTCCTTGCTCCACACAGAGGACAGCTCCAAAATTGTTTCTTTTTTTTATCATTTGCCGGACAGTCTGATCGAGAAATGCTTCGTCCATTTTTTTGACCATTATGGCACCTCCTGAATTATGTAATTAATTTGATACGCACTTTATTGTTTTTAATCCTTTTCCTTGCGTAGGCGTGCAGCAATCACGACATCTTCCGCAACACTGTCCAGTATTTGTTTCATTTGTTCTATATCCAGTTCTTCAGGCAGCAATCCATTGGCCGCCATAATGGATAGCCCCATTTGAAATGCTCTCATTTTAAATAATATTGTTTTGAGTTCCTCATCCGTGAAACCTTCAAGCTCCGGATCCTTTTTCATTTTGACAAGAAGGTCATCACCCATTTCTTGATCATAATCCTGTAAATAATCGTTTTGTTTCATCACAAAATCTCTGAAAAGAACAGGGTGCTCCGTGGCAAACTGCAGACTGGCAGATCCTATATCGCCGAATGGGGTTCCGGTATTTTGTTCGTTTAACATACGCTGACTTACATTAACGACCTTTTTAACTACGGCACGTTTCAGTTCATCCACATTATTGAAATTTACGTAAATAGGGGCAATTGAACTTCCCAATTGATCTGCTACTCTTCTTATGGTCATACCGTCGATGCCTTCCGTATTGGCTATGTTAAAAGCTGCATCAACAATCTGTTCCCTGGAAAATTTTTTTTGGGGTGCCATGACAGTCACTCCTTCTTAAATTATAATTTCTCAAACATATATGTAGCGGACTATATATAACATTTGTTATATATCAGTTATTATACATCGTAATTTAAATTTGTAAAGCCCGATAATAGGAAACTTGTTACACAGTTCATGTTATTATCAATATTTTATAATACTTCACTTAATGGTCTTTTAATATTTATATAGATCATGTTAGTAAGAGGAAAGCCAGAAGAACAAAATCACTTAATCGAAGCCGTCATAATGCTAATTTCACTGCAACTGATAATTACATGTAAAACTACAGAGGGCCTATTATGGAAGCGACATTGGAAGATACTAAATATATTCTCTTGGGCAGGGAAAGGAGGGCAAACAAGTGTACTTTGGCAGGTTGGAGAAGAAAATTAAATCTAAAATTTTACAGGCCATATAATAAAAAAACAAATTAAAATAAGGTATTCCCTTGCATCTTAAAATACAGCGCAACACTTTTCATCATCTCCTGGAGTAAATTATCAGATGAAGCATGTAGAATTAGTGAAGATATAGAGTTCACAAAGCAGCAGCTTATAAAATCAAATATTTTTGTGCCGGCAGGGAAAATGTTCGAAGCGCATATGGATGACGAAGAAATTATTACTTATTAAGAATCGGTATTTCCCAGAGACTATTAATACAAAGTGATCTTTATTTTACTGCCTTCCATACAGTCCAGCGATCTTTCTCTGTGACAGCTTCCTCATCGCTTAACTTCCTGTCAATATATGACACCAGTTGTTGTAGTTCTGCATCAGTGAGCTCAAAAAGAATAGAACGGCCCTTCCTGAATGCAATATCTTTAAGCAAATCAGTTTTAGATCTGTATTTTTTTCTTGTTTCCCAAAATTTGATTGCTTTCACATCTTTAAATCCGGCAATTTCCAGATGCTTTTTTACTTTACGGCTCGAATGCCGTCTATTCAGTTCTATATTTTTAAGACGCGGAAATAATTCAAATATATATCCTCTAATATGATTTTTATTCCCCTCTAAAAAACAGTCACTTGCCGTTCTGTCTTGAATAATCAGCATCCCATTTTCATTTAAGATTCTATATGCTTCTTTCAAGCAAGCATGTAAATCATCTAAATGGTGAATGAGTGCCCTTTCCAGTACCAAATCAAAGCAGGCATCGGGCTGGCCGGTTTTATATGCATCCCCTTTTTTAAAGGAAATACCTCCATCGTATTTTGCCAGGTTTTGATTAGCCCCTCTTAACATTGGCACTGAAAAATCTACGCCAATTACATAGGGTATTCCCATATCTGATAACGCTTTGGTATAGATCCCTCCACCGCATCCAATGTCGGCAGCCTTATTTATGACCGTACCTTTTGTCAAACTTTTTATTGTTTCTTTCCAGCCTTTATCAGCATTTCTTGAATTATAGCTGTTTTCATTGTGCTCATCATGAAAATTAATTGGCATTTCATCACCCCATATCATTTAAATTTCTTCCTGATTTAATTGTATGAAAAGTAATGTAATAAATAAAATACCAATGTTTAATTATATGTGATAAGTAAAAGTTATATTTAAAAAGAAAAAAATACTCCCTTTAAAAAGCAAGATGGAGTAATTTAATAAATACCCGGATGTAATGGCAATCCGGAATCGTTTTTATATTTATTCACCATGCACCTCTGGATGCTCCAACTTAATAGAACCAGACTTATTATCTGAATGTTTAATTTTATTTAGACTTAATAATTCTGCTTATACTTTTAATCGTTCCCAAATGGTAACATTCATGACCAATTAAAAAACAAAATAATTCTTCGATTGTTCTTTCAAGAGGCAACGGCTGGGGTAAATCCTCCTGCAGCCTGTCTTCAAATTTTTTATGTATTTCATCCGGCTGTGCTTCCAATTTTTGAATAATAGCTTCTGCCCGCGGAAGATCCTCTGTCCAATCAACAGGGCTTGTTCCAGTGGAAAAGCTATGAAAATATTTTTTTTCCAGCTGTTTACTGCCATCATTCAGTGAACTGAGATATTCATCATAGGTAACAAGTACATGACCTGCATTCCACAACATATTGTTTGAAAAACCATCCGGAATAAGAAGAAGAGATTCCTCATCAGACTCCTTTAAAAACCCGATCATAAAATTACGCCAGAACTTCATTTGTCCAAATAAATTTTTCTCATTCATTTATTTCACCTCCTGTCATTACCCGGTTATATTTAAGCAGAATGCATGTTCCATTTTAACTTTATTCTAATTTTGTCTAAAAGTCACACCTTTTTCTTGAAACTAATATTCATTTCCTCCCAAGGTTGAATATCTTAATAAAGCTCAACCTAACTAGTGTGGTGAATACTAATATACCAAATGTTTTATTCCACCGTAATTTAAACCATTCTGGTTTTAACTGATTACGCATGTTCTTCACCTCCAACAAGCCTCGAGAGTAACTTTCGAGACTATCCCCATTTTGAGAGAGGTGTTCAATCACAAGGCCATTATCTGTTAAACAAAAGATACCTTTCTTACAGACCAGTATCACATTTCGGCCGTGGTAAAATGAACAGGAACGCGTACTTTATCTGCTTCCTTATTATGATAGAACATTAACTTCCCTTCATACACCAGCTGGATGCCATTAATATTGTAAATAAGCTTAAAAAATCTTGATGTCAGACTGCATTTTATGTGGAGGCCTCCATGTGTTGTTGTTACATCAAGTAAATAATAGTATATACATCCGTGTAGTATGAAAGATTCTTTAGTTACCATTTCGTGTGAAAATCAGCCTAGATTTAATGTCCCGCAATATCACGCTGCTTAAACACTCCCCAGGATGCTGCTAAAAACAAAACAAAATAAACAAGCAATACTGTTATGGAAAAGGATAATGACATCCCCTCAATTAATGGTTCGTTTCCATTTGTATATTGGCTTAAATCTGTATTCGCAAATAAAATATATTTAGCCCAGGCACGGTCAGAGAAAAAAGCAACAATAGATTTTCCTGCCATCATAAGAAAAATGGAGGTTCCAACGGCAAGTGCACTGTTGCGGAATACACTCGAAACCATGAATGCGAAGGTAGCCATCATGATTAAATTGACAAGCTGATACCCATAATCGGAAATAATCTCGCTTATAATAGATACATATTCCACACCGCTGCTCTTATTTAGTACCGTATATGGATTCCATCCTTCGATCCCAAAGAAAATGGCACCAATAATCCAGGACCAGATTAGCACAAATAACAATGTAAACAGGGCAAATAGAAGGACGGATATATATTTGGAAGCTAAAATCCTGGTTCTTGAAATAGGCCGGATCAGCAACAGCTTAATCGTTCCCCACCTGAATTCATTTGCCACAATTCCTGCTGCAACAATGATGGTAAACAGACTAACAAGGGATAAAAGCATACTGTTTTCCATTACAAAATTCCATGCCCCGTATCCTGCAGGCTGGATGTCATTTTCCAAGTAGTAATTATTTCTTTCAATTAATGGCGAGTTTATAGACTCCAGAAATTCCTCTCCTTCCATTTCTGTTGTCAGTTGTTCGTTTTCTTCCTGTAATTCAGCACGCCATGTATCTTCACCATAGGAAACTTTAATATCATCTGCTGTGTTAACGATAATTCCAGCACCGATAATAACCACTGCTAAAATGGTATACATCACCCAAGTTGCTTTTTGGATATAAATTTTGGTTAGTTCATTATGAATCAGGTTAAAAAAGTTACCCAATCGTATTCTCTCCAATCAAATCAAAGAATTTATCTTCTAATGAGCCTTTCGCTGCCCCAACCTGGTATATTGAAATACCATTGGCTGCCAGGGTTTGAATAAGTGCAGGGATGTTCTCTTTCTTGCTTTGAAAACGGAGAAACGCCTCTGTTTGAACAGCATCAATATGGTAATGAGTTTTTAATAGTTTTATAGCCTGATTGACAGGTGAAACCTCCATTTGCACTTGTTTTAGGTTCTTTTGGCCTGCCCTTTCATTTACTTGCTGGACCGTAACGAGTTCGCCATTTTTAATGACGCCAATTCGATCACACATTAATTCGATTTCCGATAAAAGGTGACTAGAGATAATAACAGCGACATTTTTCTCTGTTGCCAATTTGCGAATGTACATGCGAATTTCTCTTATCCCGGCCGGGTCCAGGCCATTCGTTGGTTCGTCAAGGATCAATACAGAAGGATTATGTAATAATGCTTGGGCTATCCCCAGACGCTGCCGCATCCCGAGGGAATATTTGCCGACTTTTTCTTTCATTGCCTTTTCAAGCCCAACAACGGAAATAACCTCTTGAATCCGCTCCTTTGTTATTCCTGGTATCATGCGGGCATAATGGGACAAGTTTTGCAGCCCGGTCATAAATGGGTACATTTCCGGGTTTTCCACAATGGCTCCTACTTCGCGAATTGCTTCTTTATAATCGGATTTAATACTTTTTTCTAAAATACGGACATCCCCGTCAGATAACTTCATCAGCCCTGCCATCATTCGAATGGTGGTCGTTTTACCGGCACCATTTGGTCCTATGAAACCAAATACTTCTCCTTTGTGAATGGCAAAAGATAATCCTTTTATAACTTCTTTGCTGCCAATTGTCTTTTTCACATTAATTAATTCCATTGCTGTTTCAGCCATGTTAGAATCCTCCCTGTATCAACTGTTTCTATTATATCGGTTATAAAAATTACGGTAAGGAGCCCGGGATATATATTGAACTAGGGCTGCAGACTTAATCACCGGCAAATTTTTTGCCGGAATATGAGGCAGTTTCAAGAAACCATACTTCTCACTCCACTTCCTCTTCTATATATTCCAGTAAATCCCCGGGCTGACAGTCTAGTGCCTTGCATAATGCATCCAAGGTGGTGAAGCGGATTGCTTTGCCTTTTTCATTTTTTAGAATGGACAGATTGGCTGGTGTAATATCAACTAATTCGGAAAGTTTATTTAACGACATTTTTCGTTTAGCCATCATAACATCCAGATTTATTCTAATCATTTTAATTCCCCTACTTCATCATATAGTTTTCTTATTTTCCTCTACAGCAAGAACCGCCTTTTTAAGGGCATAAGCAATAATTATCATCACGATTCCGCCAAAGATGAAATCAATATAAGCTATGTTGGAAAAGGCAATGGAAGCATTGGAAATTTCTAACTCCCTTATTGCTTTGGAAAGCAACAGACCATCCGTATACGTTGTGGCTGATCCCAGTACGGCAAAAGTGATGCCCATCCAAAAAAGAATGGAAACATTTTCATACATAAACAGACTGTCTTTATAAATGTTTTTCAGTAATTTGTAAAGCAGCCATAAAAACAAAAGTACAAACAGAAACAAGGTAATATCAGAAAATAAAGATAAAACCATAAAAGATGAGTCGGTATAAAGATCCGGCTGTCCATAAAACGCAAAAGTCATATAGGCGTATATTGGTTCAAATTCCCCCAAAGACTTTGTAAAGGAGCTATCAGGCCACCAAATATATGAAAAACCTGCCGCGATGGTAAATAAACCTGTCAAAAGGACAATAAAGAATAATATGAAACACAGAATGGATGAAATTTTAAATATAATATTAGCTCTCATTGGTATTCTCCTTAGAAGTGATATAAAAGTGGTTGTAATTTACTTCCCATGAATAAATATTACCATATGAACTTTACTTTAATCAATCTATTTTTATCGATTATCAATAAATTATTATTGAAAAAGGTTGTCCTCTCTGTTATATTAAATATAATTCAAACAGCAGAGGATATGAAAGGTGATTTATATTGATAAGAGAAGTTCCTTTACCAAAACAGCGATTATCCAAAGACAGTATGAAGGCTTGGCTGATCAATGAAATAATTTTAAATGTAATTGGGTTTCTTATTCTTGGTGTCTTACTCTATCTTGATTATTACTTCCTTTGGAAAGAATGGATAGGCTGGATACTCATTATACTGACAGCTTTAACGATTATTGATATGATATTTTCTCCTTTAAAAATGCGATTACATTATAAGCATTGGCGTTTTGACATTAGTGAGGAGTTTTTACAGCTAAAATCAGGTGCAATTAATGAAAAACAACAGCTTATCCCTATGACCAGAATTCAATCTGTTACCATTCATCAGGGGCCGGTTTTGCGCAGGTATAAGCTATATAACATAAAAGTGAACACGATCACCACGGAACATACAATCCCCGCTTTATATGAAACGGAAGCCATGGAACTGCGTAATCAAATTGCACATTATGCGAATGTAAAGGAGCCGGAAGCATGAATCAGGAAAAACGCTATCATCCGCTGATTATACTCCATGATATTTGGCGCCTGGTCAGTAATTCTATTTTCTTTTTTATTTTTTTATTTATAATTCAGGCAAATTCCGAGTTCTGGCTGTATAAATATGGCCGTTATGCATTTGTTTTACTATTTATTATTATCCTTCTGGATATTCCGGTTAAATGGTTTACAAGCAGGTATAAGATTGACGATAAAAGTCTGCAGCTGCAGCGACGCCTATTCGCAAACAGCAGCCGAACCATTCCCTATGAAAATATTCAACATGTACGGAGGAAAACAACATTATTTCACCGTATATTTAACATGACTTCACTTACGCTCGAAACAAACGTCACGGGGGATCATAGTTCAGTTACCTTTCAGGTGCTGACACCGGAGGAATCTATGGATATAGAAAAACAGATCCGCAGAAAGGGAAATATTACCGATAGAGAGGTTATATTTGAGGAAAATCAGGCCAAACCTGCAATCGAAATTAAATATGGAAATAATGCCGGGTATACAGTCCATTTCACACCGGCCAAGCGTGATATTTTTAAGGCTGCGCTTACCTCGTTTAGTTTTATAGCAGTTATTCCTATTGCCTGGTCACTTATATCCAATCTGGAACAGTTATTTCATATGGAAGGAAAAATAGAAGGAATGTTCTCTAATATGCTGCATTCCTGGTCCTGGTGGATGTTGCTGATTTTCCTGACCTTGCTAATGCTGGCGGCTGTCTTTGGCGGCGGTATTTTAACAGCGTTAAGGTATGGGAAATATGAAATTGCCTCAGATGTGGATCATATTTATATTTCCAAGGGAATTTTGGAGATGACCTCCTTTATGATTACCAAAGCAAATGTTCAAGCAGTCAGTGTACACCAATCATGGATGAAAAGAATACTCGGACTTGCTGAAGTCAAATTGATTTGCGCGGGCGGTACCAGCACTGAGGAACTGGAAGTGAATACACTTTATCCTTTTCTCCCGGTCCAGCGTGCATATTCGATGATCCGTGAAATATTGCCGGACTATCAGGTGGCTGCAAATATGGAACGCCTGCCCAAAAAGGCATTGTCACTCCGCATGTTAAGGCCAAGCTGGTTTTGGATGATAGCGACTGTTTTTCTATTTTATTTCAGGCCGGATTTTTTCGGAATAGAATTGGCATGGTGGGTGCCTTCGATTGTTATTCTGCTATTGGTAATTATGTCCAGAGTGCTTAGTTTCTTCCAAACCGGTTTTACGATGAGTGGTGAGTTTGTGCAGTTTAAAACCGGCGGATTTACCAATAAACTTTTCCTTTCAAAAAGAACTAAAATAGCCGAGTTACAATTGACACGCAATATCATCCAGCAAAAGTTAGGATTGGTTTCCATTATGATGAGTCATCGTGCCAGACCGGTGAAGCATACAAGAATAAATGATGTTCCGATTGAATGGTGTAAGGTATTTCGCAATTGGTATATTTCAAAGGAACAAGCGCCTGTTCAGCAACGTACAAACTGGAGCACTTCGCGATAAGATAAAGGAAACACGACGGAGTACGAGCCGATGTTGACTTACCGCAGTCGAGGAGTGTGAAGTTTGATAGTTGCTGGGCGCTGGATTCGAACGAGGCTATAGAACTTTGCTGCTTTATCCAAAGCCCAAAAATTTTATAATTCCCTGGACAATAAGAAGCACAAGTAAACCTTGATATGCTCAGCTCTCGTTGCAAAATTCACGAATCATTTGGGCTTTAATTTCCTCAATCGGGAATTGCTGGGGGTAGGTGGATATCATTAACATGATTCCCTGAAGAGCAGAAGAAAAATATAATGATCGTTTCCTCGGCTCATTTACCCCCATTTTTTCAAATATTTCACATTGCAATTCAAATTGCCTGGCATTTTCTTCAATAATGCGCTGACTGTATTTGATTAACTCTTTATCAGCTTCCGGCTGCGTCTGCAGGTGCAGATAAAAACGGTGAACTTCCGGCCGCTGATAAATATGATCAATGGCATTATTCACTATAAATGCAATCTGTTCACTGGGTGTATCCAAATTGATTGCCGATTCCATAACTACAAGCACTTCCCTGATTCTAGCTTCAACCATTTCAGCAATCAGTTCTTCTTTTCCCTTGTAATAGTTATAAAGTAATCCTTTCGAAATTCCTGCTTGTTTAGCTATATCACTGATAGAAGTGCTGTAATAACCTTGTTTCATAAATAGGTCCATCGCTGCAGCACGAATGTTTTCTTTGGATGCTTGGCGGATACGATCATTTTCTTCAGGTGTACGCGGCATGTTAATTTCATTCCTCCATAAAAGCAGTGATTTCCTGATTTAACGCTTCAGCATGTGTCAGCGTAAGCATATGATCAGCATTGGGTATTTTGGAAAACTTGATCTTAGGAACTTTTCTAAAATGTTCGGCAGCAACAAAATTTTCATTTAAATCTTTTTCTCCAATAATAAATAATGTTTTGATACTTAGTTCATTTAATCGGGCGATGGCTGGCGGATCCGGCCATACCATTTTAAATAAAGGTTCCTCAAGCCCTCGCTGGAATTGATCTCGAAGCATTTGGACAGCAAGATCTTTTTGCGGCCTGTCAATAACAACTTGATATAATGGAGAATGCAGCATTACCTCCATCATCTTATCCACTTCCGGGGCCGCTCCCATCACCTTTTCCATTATGTGCTCAAATTCCGTATAACCTTTAAATCCTGACAGAGCAGGAGCAATTAAAACAAGGTTTGCGACTCTTTCGGGATGAGCTAATGAGAATTCAGTTGCAACCTGGCCGCCGAGAGAATGACCAATAATGGTTGCCATATCAAATTTTAGCTCATCTATAAAGTAAAGTACATCTTCAACATAATTAACCTCATTTTTCGGAGTTGGTGATTGGCCGATCCCGCGGGCATCAACAGCCACTACTTTATAATGTTTAGCCAGAAGTGGAGCCAGAAAATTCCATTCCCGTAAATCAGCTCCTCCGCCATGAATCAAAACGACGGGATGACCCTTTCCTTGCATTTCGTAATGTAAATCCAATATAACCCCTCCATTTTATAATAAATTTTCATCGAACGAACATTTAGTCAATAGAAAATATTAATAAGCAACGCTGTGAAGGCCATTGGATTCTCTTCAGCTGCTGACGGTTATTCCTCCCTCAGGGCTTTATACGAATATCATTCCTCTATAAAGCTGGTAATATGGTGGCATATAGTATCAGGATGAGTAAGCGTTACCATATGATCCGAACCAGCGATCTCTATAACTTTGGCATTTGCGTGCTGATGGAAATATTCTGCAACTCGGAGGTTATCGGGGAACTCTTCGGTACCGATGATGATTAATGTTTTGGCAGTCAATTCTTCCAATCTTTCCGCAGCAGGCGGATCCGGCCAAATCATATTAAAAGCCGGCCATTTAAAAGCCCGGTTGATATGGTGGCGCAGCATCGTTTCAGTCAATTTCTTATGCGGACTGGATTGGACAACTTGATATAAAGGGGCACTTTGTGAAATCTCAATCATTTTGTCAATATCCGGTGCTGCTTCATTAATCTTATTCATATATGTTAAAAATTCCGTTGAATAGTTAAAGCCCGACAGAGACGGAGCTATCAAAATCAGTCCCGAAATACTTTCGGGATACTCCAATGCAAAATCTGCAGCAATCTGACCACCCATGGAGTGACCAACTATAGTTGGTTTGGAGATTTTCAAGTGATCCAGCAGGGCTTTCAGGTCTTCTACACAGTTGACATCCTCTGTGGGAGTAGGAGATTTCCCCGCACCACGCCCATCATAAGCAATGACCTTATAGTCATTGGCTAAAACCGGGAATACATATGTCCAGTCTCTGAGATCAGCACCGCCACTGTGAATAAGCACAACGGGGTGCCCCTCGCCCTTAACTTCATAGTATAAGTCCAATAATATCCCTCCAAAAAATTGAGTTATTTTATGTTATTTTACTATTGGTTGAACGGTTAGTCAATATAAAAATAAAAAAATAAGCCACATGATACCCTGGCAAAATGCAGCTGCTCAAACGTTTGCAGATTTATAGAAAGATTCTTTTTCAAAGTTTATTTGAATTGTTTCAAAAGCATTAGGAGTAGTAGTGGTTATTAACATTGCAGTTACCTTTTGCCAGATTTTTCATAAACATAATTCCAAGCTTTGCCGGCAACAATTCAATCAGGGCATAAGTCAAGCCCGAATTCGGCCATTTTCGGGAAGTGTTTTTGCCAAAATACGGGGCGGGTCATACGGCTGCATATCAGGTCCTTGATCCTGCAGGTGTAAAGTTACGCTTTCATTTTAATTACACGCATTATAATCCGTAGTATCGCTCGATTATGAATGCATATTCCTCTGCCACTATCGCAGCACCATTACTATTTAAATGAATACCGTCCAGGGTCAAATGGAGGCCACGTTTTTTTGATAATTTGTCGATTTGAATCGAATTCTTGCAGAAAAAGACATCTTTCATAACTTTTATAACACTTTTGCTAATATAGTCAGAACTATCAAGTTTACTCAATCTTTTTTGGAACACAGATTGCATATCCAGAAATCCTGCATTAGGGTATTTACTAATTATATTTTGAATGATTGAAGACAATTCCTTCAGCTCTTTATTCGAAGCATTCATTAAATTTTCCCCTACTAATCCTGGTGAGACTGCAATAACTTGGTTAGAAGAAGAAATTATATTTTCTAAAACGCCGGTGTAAATTTCCCGAAACTCCTCATGGTCTTTTGCAACAGGCTGAGCTTGAACTCTAAGCAATTTAGAATACATATCGTTGACCCCTATCCAAAGAAAGGTGAGATCATAATCTGCATCTAATTTCATTTTTTGTAAACGGGTGTGCAAACTTTTCACGGACTCTCCCGGTTTTCCCAAGTTGTCCAAAGTAAAGTTTGGATATTTATTCTTTAAAATATTTACAAAAGACACCCCAGGCCGGCCTTCAGTTAAACTATCCCCTATTAAGCCAATTTTCATTTTTATCTTCCCCTAAATATGCATCGATTTGATGGAGCACACGTCTTGCTGTGAAATAGATTTTGTAATTGTTAAACTGCCCCCTATACTACAATAAATTCGAAATAAAGAGCGATAATCCTTCTTGACTTATCGCACCAAACACTAAATTTTCCTCATAAACACTCCTGGATAATTAACTACAAGTCCATTTGCATCTACACATATAATAGTTTCATAGTCATAACAACGGTAATGAAAATACTTCAAGCCATTTTCACTGCGAATAAACCTGTAGGATTGAAGAACTTTTTTCAATTCTAAAGATGGCACTAAAATATAAACCATTTCAAAATGCTCTAGTTGATTTTCTTCCCAATTAACTCTATTAATGGGGAGGGAGTTAGAAAAGGGTGTTGCAGATATATCTATATCTATAGCCCCTTTTAGTTTGTCTACCGGCTCCCCGTCGGTATTAAACCAGTTCCCTTCCCCATCGGATATTAACTCCAAACTGGAAAAGTAATCGACTACTATATTTAGCCTTTTAGTAATCCAATGTTCATCAAATTCAACGGTATAGTTTATGTTATGAGCATCAGATTTCTCTCCATCTATAAAAATAATTGTTCCTTGTGCGGTGGTTAAATTACCATTTTTGGAAACAAGCTTCAGGTATTCACATCCAAACTGTTCTTCATTTGACCATACTACTTTCAACTCCACATTAAGACCTCTCTTTTGCAGTTTTTCCATGTAATACTTCCTAATGTTGCTGGCCCCTTTTTCTGGGGGCAGCCTATATTTCACTTATAACAGTGGCACACCATATTTAAAGGGTATTGTCTTCAAGATGCGTTTCGTATTTGTGTATCTCTGCCGAAGTTCACTTATATAATTTCAGTCGTAAGTTTTTACCAACAACTTTAATGATCTTCCACGCCCCCTCCCCTGAAATTGGGATACACATTCATGTACTTTGCAAAGGGAGGTTTTTCAAGTTGTTTCGCATCTCTGTCAAAGCCTGTCCCTGATTGGAATACGTAAATCCTTTCAGACGTTACTTTGGTTAGCAAATCATATTCTGCATAAATTGGAGCATTCCTAGCTCCGTCTAAAGTCAGTTGAATGGCAATCATCCCTTATTAAGCCGTATATATAATGGTCCACGTATTTATCATATAACCATTCAGCACCCCTGATGCAGCCTTCTTTTTGAAAGCTAAGCTTTTCGGGAATAGCTATACTCTTCATGTTTTCAGTTGCAACATGAATTTCTATTCTATATAAATTCAACTCATTAAAACAATAATCAATCACTGCTTTACAAGACTCAGTCATTAACCCTTTACCTTGATATCTTTCCCCTAACCAATAGCCAATTGATGTAGATTTATTTGACCAGTCTATTTTATGCAAACCAACAACTCCGGCAAGTTCCCCTTTATACCAAATTCCTGCCTGAAAACCATCATTATTACTGAATTGTTTTAAAGTGCTATTTATAAAGTCTTCTGAATTACTCACAGTTTGAGTAAAGTCAACCCATGAAAGCCATTCACGAAGTTTTTCCCTCGACTGTTCAGTCAGCAAAAAAAGTCTTTCAGCATGTCTTGGTTCTAGCAGTTTCAATTCGCAATCTTTATTAATAGTATATGTAAACATGATATAGCCCTCCTTAGATGGTAAAACTGTTAATTTTATGATTGTTAAATGAAACTATCCTATGGTAGTACAAATTTCATAACTTCCTCCATCAATGATTACTGTTACATGCTGCATGAATTTTTCATCCCCTTCATTTCGAGCGAATAAATGTCTTTGCCTCATTTTTTATCTGTCGGACTACAACCGGATCCTCATGATATCCAACCCTGTCCATAAGGTCCGACAGTTCAATCCAGCGCATTAAGTCGTTTGGATATCGCATCTCTACAGCAGCCACATTAAAAATTCTGTCCGTCAAGTTGATAAATTTGTTTATGGTCATCCGTTTCCAGGATTTTTGCCGCCAAAAAAGCAATGTAGGCTCTCGCCGTCTCTTCAAAGGCCGGCTGTTTGATCGCCAATTCCCTTACCTCCCGATTAAAGTAAGATTCTATTTCAAAGATATTGTCATGAGGGGAACAGGAGGAAAGGATATTCACAGAAGGTGATGAAATATCCTTGCTTAATAAGCCACGTGACCAATCGATATAGTCTTTGACGGTGACATTGCCTTTATGAATTTTATAGAATAGGTGATTTGTTTCCATAACTGTGTACGGTCTCCTTTTCCTCACACTTGGTAATATATAAAATAACTTGGGATAAGATTACAGTGGCTTTGGCTGCGAATGAATAAAGACGATAATACGCGGGATCGTCCAATTTGTTATTCAGGAAACAAGAAAGTATTTGGTGAACCAGCTAAAAAGACATAGCAGAAAAGCAAACTATCTTAAGGTAGTCAGGTGTTAAAATTGGTGCATTTCATTCACTGAAATCACTTGATTATACCACTTAACGCCAATGCATTTACTAATGGATAAGCTCCGAAATAGCACCATCTGCTAAGCCTAATTTTTGCATTTTCAACGAGTAGGAATAAGGCTTTCTGTTACCTCCAACTGCTGTGCCTGCTTTTGGAAGATTTATTTTTATATTGGTGTAAACCTTGAAGACGTTGTCACTGCTACTATACTATCATTTTCTTCTACTAATTGATCTCTCCTAATATGTTTAATTGCAGCAATTGCGGTGGCTGACGATAACTCTAAATGTATCCCTTTTCTGCTCATCACTGCTTGAGAATCTATGGCTTCTTCCTCCGTTACATTAATAGCATGTCCGTTACTCTCAATAACCGCCTGTAAAGCCTGCCATGTAACCGTTTCGCCAGCTATTGATTTCAAATTTGTATATTGGTCAAAGTGACTTGTATATTCTTCACCTTCTAAAACTTTCGTCATCCTTTCAAACGGTTCCACCGCAAATAATTTGGGGATTTTTCCTATGAGTTTTACTTGCTTTAGTTCAGAAAATCCTTCATATATTCCCCAGATTAAATCACCCCGGGACACAGGAACAGCCATTGCATTGGGAGTAAAACCCAACTGACGATAACATTCCCTGGCAATTAATTTATATGCCTGAACACCAATAGGCTGACTTCCTGCTGGAGGATTAATATAGTTTGTGGCAGAAAGAAATCCTTCTTCAACATACTTCTCGGTTAATTCCCACCTTTCCATAGAGGTTTTTGTTAATATTAACTCAGCACCCGTGCTCTTAATGTACGACGCTAACTGTTTATTCAGGTTTTCGGTAGATATAATAACACAAGGAATGTTTGCATAACTCGCATACGAAGCAATGGATAAACCTGCATTCCCGCTTGAAGCAGCTACAACACCCTGATATCCGTTTGCGATTGCCATTGATATTGTGAATGAACTCATCCGATCCTTATGAGAACCTGTAGGATTTAAGGCTTCATTTTTAATGTAGAATTTTCCATGTTTTGTTGTTACATCAAGTAATGGTGTTCCACCCTCGCCAAGAGTGACTGGCCTTTCAAATGGCAGCCAATTCTCACCGCTGAAGAGACTTTGGTAAATGGGCTTCACACTGGATGGCTTGCCGTCAGACTTACATCGGGGACACCCTTCGTACATATCTTCAAAAGGATATTCCCTTTTACATTTTATACATTGATAACCAATGATCTCATTACAAAACTTAGATTGATTCATGAGAAAACCTCGCTTTTATCCATATAAATTGGTCCAAAATGTTATACGTAACTTTGGATGGTCATCTATTCCTCATATCATGGTATTAACATCACATTCCCAACACTCCGCAAAAAGTCCAGGCCGGGATTTTAATAATCTACTCTATTTCTGGCTGATGCTTTTCTGCCTCAATAAAAAATTACTTCTTTATAGCTATACAAAACATCTCAGCAAAATCATTTACAATCGTTTTATCTGGATACTTATTTATATCGGACCGCATTCTTTCTAGTCCTTCTTCATATTCATCATCTGTAATTAGGGTAAGGACAGAAATATCTCTATTTTCGGCGTGATCCATGTAGTCCATTACACTTATGTTTTCCACCCTGTACTCCACCTTTATTTTACTTCTAGATCTCTTAAGGTAAGCTCTTTAAAAATAACATCATTATTCCAATATCTTTTTACATCTTCATAATAAGCGGATGGAAAGTAATGATAAACCCACCATTTAGGCATATCGTGCATTGCTATATTATGCATTTTATAAACGCCGCCCTTTATTAATACACGATAAATCTCATTTAACGCTTGTGCCTTGTCACTATAATGATGGAAGGCGTAGTTATTAGCAATAAAATCAAATTTCCCGGAGTCATACGGCATATTCACTACATCAGCTCTGACTAAATTTACATTTTTGACCTTTTGGTTTGCCCTGCTCAGCATTTTATCCGATAGGTCCAGTCCATGCCATCTTATGTTGTGCCCGTTAAAATAATTTATTTGTTTTTCCAGATACAGACCCGTTCCGCAAGATAAATCCAATACCTGATATTTAGATTTTTTATTGTTATGGATGTATTCTTTTAGATCGTTATCAAATCTAATCTCTCTAATTCTATATGGGTTGTTATCGTATTTATCAGCTATATTGGAGTAATCGGTTGTCTTCATAACCTTTGTCCTTTCCTTCAAATAAATGCAGCACCACTTGAATAACTATTCAGGAGCGACAAGTTCCACTTTTATTCTATCCGGATCTTCAAAATAAACGGCATAATGATCATCTCCCCCGGCAAAAGGATGCTTTTTCGGATAAAGAATATTTATTCCTTTTTCTCTTAACTTGTTTGTTATATCATCCACGTGCTGACGTGAACTTGCATGAAACGCCAAATGATTAAGACCTACGCGGCATCTATGGTACTTAATATCCAAAAACCTCTCTTCTGCTTGTACAAAAACAATGTACGCGCCACCTATTTTCCAGCTTCGTTCATTTCTCCAATCCTGAAAAGGGGTATACCCCAATTCTTCAAGAAACCAACCCCAAAAGTCTATTGTCCTTTTTATATCTGATACATATATTTCAATATGATGGAGTAACCCCTTTGACAAAAAAATCCCCCTATTAGGTTAATGCACCTTTACTTTAGATACCTTTTTCACAATCCCATACTCACTAAATGAATTAACTTTCACAAGATATTGACCAATTAAAACCTAATAAACCTATATCCTGTTCAGTAATTGTTCCATTGTTGGTCACACAAGCATTTTTGGCTTCTACAAAACCGTTAAAACTGAAAACAATACCAATATTAATCATAGCTAGTATGATTAGCCCTATTATCCAATTTATTCTTTTTCTAGTTTTCATTTGCACTCATACCTCCTCTGTATGTCTAATAATCTTTATTAAACTATTATCTTTATTTCAATAACCTGCCTTTATACTTCAATAAAAGGGTAAAATTGAAGAAAATTACGTGTTAATTCAATAGTTTTACCTCCCATGCCTCTAAGCCTGGAGGGTCTCTATGTAGTAAGGTTGATTTAAATTCAGCTTTGATTTTATTGCCTAATACCAAATCTCTATAATCTATTTGCTCACCATTTGCATTTATTATTCTGGCATTTTCTAAATCTAATGATGCTCGTTTATAAGTTGGATTTAATAATTTATTGCTTTCAATCCAAATAAACGTATCTGTATCCTTCTCAATAATAGTAAATGTCTCTTCCTTTATTAAATCCACAAATACAAATAAGATTCCTAGTACTAATATTATCGCTAACAAATGTTTCATGACCTTCTTCTTCATATCATTCTATCCTCCATTTGCGGAAAAAGAACGGCAGCAGCTTCTTTTGCTATGCACCAGTAACTTGAAGATTATTATTTATGACTATTTCACTAATTATGAAAATATATATCTAAAACAACTGCCATCCCAATTAACGCAAAGGTTATTTCCTCTTTATGATTACTATTTTCAATGTGATAAACATCATTATTAAAAAGATTTTCTTTAACGGTTTCATAAAATATCGAACGTTTTCTAATAGTGGAAATTTGTTTGTCTGTTCTACTGTTAAACAATGAAAAATCTGTTGCACCGTACCAGCTTTTGCCTTTATTAGATTATTTCCCTCTGGTCCGATAGCCGTCAATATAGGTGAGTTTAGTTTTCCTGTTGATTTAATCGTAGCAAGATGCTCCCCTTCTTCAGTGTATAAAATCAAATCGTTATGCCTTTTTCGGTGATCCCTGTCACATTGACGATCTCCTTGTTAAAGTGACTGACCCTTTAGCTCACAGCACTGACTCACTTATTTTGTAACTGTTAAAATTAACTCATCAATCGTTCCAATACATTTCTCCACTTGAGGCAAATGGTAAAATGTACTCGTCGTGTCAAAATTATCCACTTCTTCATTTTGTGAGTAAATATAAATTCTTTTTCCTTGTCCAAGTGCAATACCAAATTCAATATGACTGCCTTTTCCTGCCGGTAATAAAATAATAATAAAGTCTGCTTCCATTACAGCATTTCTTTCCAGGATTCCAATCTCTATTAACTCATTTAAAGTTGAAGCTCTTCCATTTTTTGTCCAATCATATGTATGTATAAAACCCTTGCTTATTAACTCATTAGCAACGTAACGAACCTTTTCTATATTATGAAAACTTGATGCAACATAAAACTTTTTCATATTTATATATCTCCTTTTTAAAACTAACCCTATAGTATAAACTCAACAAAAAAGGAGCTTCTCTTTCTTTAAGGATTATATCAGATAGTATATAAAATATTAATCTTTATTCTTTTTATAAACGGCTCCAAGCGAAACTAGAATAATAACTTCAATAAACATAATCCACCAAAAAACAGGCTGAATTTGTTCAATCGGAGAACCACCAACTCCCCCATTAGTAAACCTATACAGCCAAACATATTCTCCCCACATAATTAAAGCAATAATTTGTGTAGATACTGCGATAACTGATAATGTAATATACTTTGGTATTCTATTTGTTCTTCAAAATAACGGATTGAAAATGATGTTTTCCGAAAACTTTTGGTACCAGTTCAAAGTATTCTATTAAGAAGAACTCTGATAATAATTCTTTCAGGGATTCATCTTCATAAAAAGAAAAGAATCTTTTAGGTGTATAATGATCACCTTCCCAAACCCCCTCAGAATTTTCGCCACCATAAACTCCTAAGTAAAATAATCCAGACGGTTTTAATACTCTTTTTATTTCATTTAAAACTCTTTTAATGTCTTTTTTGGGAACGTGTAGTAGACAATTAAGGGCATAAATAGAGTCAAAGTGATTGTTGGGAAAATGAAGATTATAAAAGCTCATTACATCTGAATTTAACCCTTTTTCCTTGCACAGTTTAATCATTTCAGGTGAAAGGTCGATACTGAAGGTATTTAAGCCTTGTTCTTTAAAATAAAGACTGTCTTTCCCTGGTCCTGCTCCAATTTCCAGTAAGCTGCTAAAACTTTCACTATGTATGTAATTCAAAAAGTTTTCTCTTTCGTTAATCTTCCAATCCTGTATAACAGATGAATTTCTTTCAATTGCTTTTTTGTTATAGGACTCAATGATATTCTTTTCAAATAATTTTTCCATTATATATTCCCCTTTTTAATTTTTCACCTCTCTACTGAACTGCCCATTTAATATAGAACTCCACCGTCCCGACAAATCCTTGTTCCACTATTGTATCCGTTAGCATTTAAGAGTAAATTGAATCTATCTGAGGGAGTTTAAGTATAATGTTTCACATTAACTTGTTAAGAAACAATTACTTCAAATAAATTTGCATAGAAACATTATTATTGGCATAAGACCACACAGTATTTTCTATTTTTAAGTTACTATTAAATTTTTCAATCCAAACCTGTTTTGAATTTAATAATGCTGTTAATTGTGCTGGATTAAGTGTTACTTCTTCAACTTGTTCATTTTTTTGAAAAACAAATACTACTTTTACTGAATCTCCTTGATTGGTTATAACGCTCATTAGTTTCACTCCCTTTTATTTATTAGGATAATATACGATTCTCCTTCGAAAAATGTTTCAATCTTTCACTAATTTGCCCTTTAGTAAAAAAAGGCCGCCGTATTGACGATCTCCTTACTGTGTTAAAGCACCCGTTTGTTTAAATACATTTATTCACAATACCTAAACACTAATCAGTTTTTTGTACTTTTTATTTATTTCTTAACTCGTTTAAATCTGGAATACGTTTATAAATATTTGATACCTTATGCACAACCTCTAATTTTACTTTATCTCCACCATTACTCGTTATAGCAGTATTGACAAATCCATAGATTAATCTTAACAATGATTTTGCATCATCTTCTGTAAGACGATTAACAGCATCAATCGTATTCTCAAAATCTTTATTGTCAGTAGTTTCTTTCAACATAATCCCTCCCGCTAAATTTATTCCCACTTTCTTATTCAATGAAATAGGCGACTGCCACTTATTCACCAATCGAACCCTTTAGTTGAAGAATATATGTTCCAAATAAACCATTCCCATAAATGATAACCAAACAATACAAGGTATTGCTAAACTTTTTACTGATTGTAACCAATTAATTTTATCGTTACTTTTTTGTAGTAATCTATCTGTAATAAAAAATAAAATTGCTGCACCCAAACTATAAGGGAGCAAGACAAGACCAAAAAGAATGTGTAAAATACCTGAGATAATTACTTCAAATTTTCCATTATTAGTTTTTCTCGATATTAAATTGTTTGTTTTATCACTAATAATGGAGGTTAAAACACCGTAGATTAAAATGGCTGGGAAGCTGTACATCAAATAAACAGGTGTGGCTATTATAAAAGCGAATAAGTAATCTGTTATTGAACTTATATTTTCTCCAAACGGATTTGGAACAATTAAACCGAGAAATATAGCAAACAGTGCTCCAGAAACTGATGCAGAAATAATTTTCCTAAATATAACTGCACGCACTGGAAAGCCCCCCTTTCCATCTATACTTTACAAACCAAACCTACCCGTCAGCTTAAGTGGAACATTTCACAAACTACGTATATCATAAATTACTCTTATAAATTCAGTCTACACTGGACCATATAATTAAGTAAGTTTTTACAACGAAATACCCCTTTAGATAAGTATCTAAAGAGGTAAAAAAGTACAACTTTATTATAAAGGAGTGAATTTTTTACAAACAGTATTTTTTTATTTTACAAATTTAACATTTAATTTAACCACCTACTCCACCGTAACCGACTTTGCCAAATTTCTCGGCTTATCCACATCACATCCGCGATGCAATGCAGCATAATATGACAGCAATTGCAATGGAACTACACTAACAAGCGGTGTCAGAAATTCATGAACTGCCGGTATAACAAAAGCATCTGTATCCCGCTCCAGCCCCTGCATACTGATGATCAAATCATTCGCACCTCTTGCCACAACCTCCTGGACATTACCGCGAATAGCATAATTTACTTTTTCCTGTGTTGCCAGTGCGATGACCGGTGTGTCCTCTTCAATTAAAGCGATCGTTCCATGCTTTAATTCACCGCCGGCAAAGCCTTCTGCCTGGATGTAGGAGATTTCCTTTAACTTCAATGCACCTTCCAGGCATACATGATAATCTGTGCCCCGGCCGATAAAAAATGCATTACGCGAGGCTGATAAATAGTCTTTCGCTAATTCTTCCATAGTGTTCTTCTGGTCTGTTAATACTTCCATTGCATTTGCTGCGATCGCCAATTCCTGCATTGGGGCAAAATCCAGCTCCATCCCTTTTGCTTTCGCTGTATCCACTGCCAGAATAGCCAGCACGGCAATTTGTGCTGTATAAGCTTTCGTTGATGCTACCGCGATTTCCGGTCCTGCATATAAATTCAATGTGAAATCTGCTTCACGGGAAAGGGTGGATCCCGGCACATTGGTAATCGTCAGCGCCGGATATCCCATTTCCTTTATTTTTACTAAGACAGCACGGCTGTCTGCTGTTTCCCCGCTTTGGGAGATAAATATAAATAATGGTCTTTCGGACAATAATGGCATATGGTAGGAAAACTCACTGGCAATATGCACTTCTGTCGGGATGTTTGCCATTTTTTCCAGGAATCCTTTACCGATCAGGCCTGCATGATAACTGGTTCCGGCCGCAATAATATATATCCTGTCTGCATCCTTTATTGCATTTTGAATATCAGCTTCCAGCTTCAGTCCATTGTTTTCCGGCTGATACTCTTTGATAATCTTACGCATGACTAAAGGCTGCTCATCAATTTCCTTTAACATAAAATGAGGATAGGTCCCTTTTTCTGTATCTGCCCAATCAATCTGTGCAGTGAAAGGTTTACGATCTACTAAAGTACCATTAAGCTGCTGCACCTCAACAAAATTGCGGCTTACAGTCACGATTTCCCCATCATATATTTCAAGATACTGATCCGTCACTTTTAATGTTGCCATCGCATCGCTTGTGACAACATTAAAACCCTCTCCCAGTCCAACCAATAGCGGACTTTTATTTTTTGCCGCATATATATTATCCCGGTCTTCCCGATCTATTAAAGCAATCGCATAAGAACCCTGCAGTAAACGCATTGTTTGTCGAAAGGCCTCCACTGTATCCTGCGTTTTTTCTGCAAGTTTCTCCATAAGCTGCACAATTACTTCTGTATCTGTTTTACTTTTTAAATTCACATCATAAAGATATTCCCGGCATAATTCCTGATAATTTTCAATAACGCCATTATGGACCAAGGTGAATCTGCCTGATGCACTTTGATGCGGGTGTGCATTTTCTTCACTCGGTACACCATGTGTTGCCCAGCGGGTATGGCCGATTCCCACCGTCGATTGAACAGAATGATCAACGTGTTTCCTGAGTGCTGCGATCCGGCCTTTTACTTTGGAAAGATGCAGACCTTGATCATTCAGCACCGCGATTCCCGCTGAGTCATATCCTCGATATTCGAGCTTTTCCAGTCCATTTAATAATATATCCCTCGCATCATTTTGTCCGATAAACCCTACAATTCCACACATAACGTTGTGGCCTCCTTTTTCAAAAGGGGCAGCAAACGTCATCCTCATTTATTTAAGACAGGTTAAAAACACTGTCCGGGGCGTTGTACTGCCCCTTTCCCGTGATTTGTCTGCATTCTGCTCTAATCCTTTGTCCAACAAGTTACCTCATTGTTTTAAGAATGAGCGTCACGATTGGAATGTACAACCGGAAGGCATCCGCCGAAACCTCGATAACCTTCACCTCGTCAACTATTTCCCATACCGTCCGGAAAATAGTTCTGGCGCTTTTATTGCTGCTTCTGCTATGCTCCTTTCTATTTTTGAATGAAAAAGCACACTAATCTTAAACGATAACAGCCGCGCTGGTCAATCAATATCTTGTGTGCCAGTAATTATTGTATGTGAAATTACTGTAAAAGTTGCTTGGAGCATGTTTCAGATAATACACCCAATTACTTCTCATTATCAAAATTTAAAAGCAACCTGGTGAATCACCAGAATTGCTTATTTGTTTGATACAACTTTACAACAGCATATGGAGCAAGCAGCCAGATCATGAAGGCAGCCAGAAAAATGCCGAACCAGAAAATATTGCTGTCAAACGATAAGGTTCCCCCGGAAATAAATATAGTAACCCCGCTGAGAGTGAGAAAAAGCAGTGTCGTGAGTATGATATACACAGTCATTGCTGCAAATATATATAACATTATGCGATTGCGCTTTATAATGCCGTCCCGCACGGGAAACCTGAGAATATCAGCTGTTTTGTTTACATTGTAAATGACATGCCAGCGTGTCCCTTGATAAGCAGGCATCCATCCGGATTTTACCAGGTTCATTGGTAAAGAACTGCACGGTTCTTTATTATATTCAACATGAAATTGGATTTCCTTTTTATTTTCCATTTCTTCAAAATAAAACAACCTTGTCCCCGCATCCAGCTTTACAAATAAAAAACCTTCCAAAGCCATCTTATGCAGCCAGTCTTCCGTTTTCCTGATGTCAAAGCTCCAGAAAGGCCTGAATACTTTTTTCAAAGCAACCCTCTCCCTTCTGTTAAAATTCTACGTGCTGCTGCTTAACTCTATGACAAAATAAAAAGAAGCATACGGATTTTTTCCATACACTTCATTTTCCTGCTGGTGTTATCCAGCACAATATGTTTTTAATCCTGCACCTTGGGCAGGTGTCTATTCCTTCATTCCTAAAATACTTTCAATAATTTTAACTACACGATCCGCATATGTTTCGCAGTCTTCCTTTGTAGGTGCTTCCACCATTACACGAACAAGCGGTTCAGTACCCGACGGGCGGACAAGCACGCGCCCCCTATCCCCAAGTTCTTTTTCCACTTCGTTAATTTCATCTTGAATTTGTTGATTATTTAAAACGTTATGCTTATCAATCACTTTCACATTTTTTAATACTTGCGGGAAAATGGTCATTTCTCCTGCGAGTTCGGATAGCGGCTTTCCTGTTTCCTTCATAACATTTACAAGCTGTAATGCAGACAGCATGCCATCCCCTGTTGTATTGTAATCAAGGAAAATGATATGGCCCGATTGCTCTCCCCCAAGGTTAAAGCCATTTTTCAGCATTTCTTCCAGGACATAGCGGTCGCCTACCGCTGTTTTATTGCTGGTCATTCCGTTTTCCTCCAGCGCTTTATAAAAACCAATATTGCTCATGATCGTCGAAACGACCGTATTGTTACGGAGATAGCCTTTTTCATTCATGTATTTTGCACATATATACATGATCTGGTCACCATCCACAATTTTGCCTGTTTCATCTACTGCAATTAACCTGTCTCCATCTCCGTCAAAAGCCAGGCCAATATCCGCGTTATTTTCTTTCACAAGCGCCTGCAATTTTTCCGGATGTGTCGAGCCGACTCCATCATTGATATTCAAACCATCCGGAGAAGATCCGATAGAAACGATATCTGCCTCCAGGTCAGCAAATAAATGGGTGGCCAGACTGGAAGTAGAGCCATTAGCACAATCCAGGGCAATTTGCATTCCTTCAAAATCATTGTCGATGGAGTCCTTCAGGAAAGAAAGATATTTCTGCCCGCCTTCAAAATAATCATTGACAATGCCTATCTTTCCGCCGGTAGGACGAGGAAGCGTATCCTCCCCTTCCATTAAAGCTTCTATTTCCTTTTCCTGTTCATCGGTCAATTTAAAACCGTCAGTGCCAAAAAACTTAATTCCGTTATCTTCGACTGGGTTATGGGAGGCTGAAATCATCACGCCTGCCTGGGAACTCGTCGCTTTTGTTAAATAAGCAACCCCGGGAGTGGTAATAATGCCGCTGCGCATCACTTCTGCTCCGATAGACAAGAGTCCGGCTATTAATGCCCCTTCCAGCATATAACCGGAAATTCGGGGATCTCTTCCGATAATTACTTTTGGATTTTCTGTATCTTTTGTTAAAACATATCCTCCAAAACGGCCTAATCTAAAAGCCAGTTCCGGTGTCAGCTCTTCGTTTGCTACGCCTCTTACACCGTCAGTGCCAAAATATTTCCCCATTCATATCACTCCTTGATATACCAATTTTTGCTTCGAAGACTTGACCTATTGCAAAAGGGATTCTTAAAAGCTCTTATGCTGCGAAGTGCGTGTCTTGATGGTCAAAGCCTTCATATCCTAAAGGTAAGGTATAGGCTGCTTCATCTAAGCAGGGTAAGATGGTTTGGCTGCTTACCTGCCATAATAAGATGACTTTACTCATCACTTATTTCCACTGTCGCCTCTTCATATTCTCCATCAATCGTAATATCCTCTGGTCCTTCAATCGTAATTGGCACGGTATGCTCTCCTGCTTCCACATCCTCCAGGTTAATGAACAAGCGGATATCTTCTTCATCAAACTCGCTCATACTGGCTTGTTCCCCGATAGCCGTAATTCCCATCTCCGGCTCGTCCGGTTCAATAAAGGATAACTCTTGTCCATTACCTAAAGCCTCCACGTCGATTGGTATGTCGTCCATTGTTCTCGTTTCTTCCAATTCAATCGTCACTTCTACTGTTTCCATTTCAGGCGCCAGGACACCCTCAGGCAAGGCAAGCGGCACGTCCACTATGCCTGACTCGGTAATTTCCGATAAATCTATTTCCTCAGTCGCGATGCTTTCAATGCCTCCCAGCAATTCACTTGTTGCAAAAATTTCAACCTCGTCTACATTAGCAGAAATGGAGGTTAATGAAAAGCCATCCGGCAATTCTCCGGTTGTCTCCACTTCCAGAGGCACTGTTGCACTAGGATTATTTACATTCAGGGATACTGCAACGTTTTCCGGTTCAATATTTACACTTAGTTCATTTCCCTGGTTATCATACACATTTACCGGAACTTCCCTGTCTTCAATCGGCCGGTCCAGATTGGCCACATTCACATAAACTTTTACTATACCTATCTGATCAATAACACTCCGGGAACTGGTAATAGAGACTGAAGATGGATTCACTTCATAGTCACCAATCTCAAAACCATCCGGGAGATCATTTTCATTCATAAAATCTACATCCACAGTAAATTCAGCTGTAGCCCTTTCTTCTATCGTTACCTCAATGGCAGGAGGCTCTATATCTACGGATAAGTCAGGTGTTATGTCATGCTCCAGCTCAACTCGATGCTCCCCTTCCCCCAATCCTTCCAAATCCACAAATACATCAAAATTCCGCTGTCTGACAGTCGGGGTAAGCACACCGACAGATCCCTCCATCGTGACAGTAACATGCTCAGGTACTCCGCTGACAACATAATTTTCATCATCCATTCGTATATCTACAGGTACGTCATTTAATGTTTGGGTATCAGATGGACTTCCGGGTAAAAAGGTTAAATCCGTATTTTCAGTGTCATTTGATTCCACTGATACGAATACATACAGTAATACAGCAAATACCAATGACAAGGCACGTACAAACCATTTACTTTTAAACCAATTGTCCATTATTTCTCACCCCTCCATCTTCTCGGCTTTTTATCAGGGGTTTTCGCATTTAATGACAGGTTTTCCTGAAGTAATTCTTTTAAACTGTCTTCATTTAACTCTCTATGCAGCTCACCATTTTTAGCACATGAGATCCCTCCTGTTTCTTCTGACACCACAATCGTCAATGAATCGGTAACTTCACTTATTCCAACAGCAGCACGGTGTCTCGTACCAAGTTCTTTTGAAATAAATGGGCTCTCTGACAACGGAAGATAACAGGCTGCCGCAATTACTTTGTCTCTTTTTAATATAACTGCACCATCATGCAATGGTGTATTTGGCGTGAAGATGTTCGTCAGCAGCTGATGGGTTAGCTTTCCATTAATCTCGGTTCCGGTTTCTGCGTAATCTCCCAGCCCTGTTTCCCGTTCGATGGATATAAGTGCACCAATTCGCCGCTTCGCCATATACTTACAGGATTGAATAATAGCTTCTATATTCTGCCTTATGATTTCCTCCTCGGAACGGGCACTCCTTCCGAAGATGTTCCCTCTTCCCAATTGTTCCAAAGCTCTTCTTAATTCAGGCTGAAATAAAATAATAATAACTATAAGACCCCAGTCAATTGCCTGACTTGTAATCCATTGGATAGTTTGTAGATTAAAGGCAATGCTTAACAGCCAAACAGCCAGCACTACCGCGATTCCTTTAAGCAGCTGAATCGCCTTCGTGCCCCTGATCAACATAATTAATTTATATAAGACGTACCAGACAATGCCTATATCAATGAAGACCCGAAGGATTTGTAAAAGGTCAAAATCCCACCCCATCATGCTGCTTACACATCCTTTTAGACAAAAAATTTATGTCAATTAATTTTATCAATAGTCGTGCATTTCATTATAACATATTTTAGTACCATTCAAGCAGTGTAAACATCGTTTATAAACGTTTTTTATTATGTTTATTGTGGCTGGTTTTTGGAATATTTATGAGAGTTGGCACATATCCTTTCCGAGGTTATTTGCTTGGAGCATCCAAAATGGGATTTTTGAAAATTGCGAGGAAGGTTTTTTCAATTTATATTAGGATAATCCGCATTGGGTATTAGCTGGAATGACTGAACTTGGCGGATTTGTTGAGCTATCTTTGATGGGGACTAAATGCTGTTAGAGAAAGTTACACCTTCTGGGAACAGTGATGGGGAGTTATTGCCGTAAATATTTAAAATGGATTACCATAGCTGCTATGGGGGCTTTCCGGAAAAAATTAAAATGACATACCAGACAGAATTGCTCCGGTATGTCATTGCATTAGGGAATGGTTAAAATGTGAATAAGCTTCTGAAAAAGTTTTTTATCTGATACCACATCCATTCAAAAGCCCGGTCCACCTGTTTTATTTCCCCATTTATTTCTCCGACGGACGCCATTAAGGTTTCATTTTCAAGTGGATCATCAATAAGTTCTCCATTGATAATGGTTACATTTCCTTCTACGGTTCCACTAATGATTAAATCTCCATTCCTGACGACCAGATCGCCCTCGACGACCACATCCGGCGGGACGATGACCGTGTCTCCATCAATGACGAGATCTTCCTCCTTGGATACAACCAGTTCTGTATTCTGGTTCCACATTGAAAGCATGCCGCCCACCATTAAAATAAAAAAGATGGCAGCTGCGGTAATGACTGGATGTGCTTTAAACCAGCGCATGTACTTCATCCGCTTTTTCTCCGCCGGCAGGTTATTCATGACGTTTGCCGTAAAACCTTCCGGAGCCGTGACAGATTCTGCACTTTGAATTAAAGTTATCGTTCGTTTTAATTCATGAAAGTGCTGCTGGCAGGCTTCACAGTCTTCCAGATGAAGGCGCAGTTTATTTTCTTCCTCTGTTGGCAGCCCGCCATCCAAATATTGATGCATAAGCTCTCTAGCTTCCTTATTGTTACAACTCATATGTCACACTCCTTTACACGTGGCGCAGCTTTTTCCGTAAAGCTTCTCTTCCCCTGTGTATCCGGGTCTTTACGGTGCCTAATGGGATGTCCAGGATGTCGCTGATTTCCTTTAGTGAAAAATCCTCCAAATACCGTAATATGATAATGCTCCGATATTTTGGCGGGAGTTCTGAAATCTCTTGATGTATATAGCGCTGCAATTCCATATTTTCCACTTCTTCCCCAGGCAGCCGCTGTTCATCCGGCAATTGTGAATACATATTTAATCCTTCTGTACCTTTAATTTCTGCATCCAGATAGTAATCCGGCTTTCGCTTGCGAATCCGGTCGATCGTCAGATTCGTAGCGATTCGGTATAGCCAGGTTGAAAACTTTCTGCGTTCATCAAAAGAATCAATATTCACATAGGCACGAATAAAGGCTTCTTGTGCTATATCCTCCGCCTCTTGCCGGTTGCCAAGCATGCGGAAACAATGCTGGTAAATCTTATTCTGAAACAGGAAGACTACATCTTCAAATGCCGATTGATCACCTTTTTTAACATGCTTAATTTTCTCTCTAATTATTTCATCCATACGGGTACCTCCGCTATCATGCGGTATTTATATTACGAATACATCACATTAAAGGTTTCAAAAAATATTTGAATGAATGATGACATGTTTAGAATTCCAAAATCTTGGGTATTTTAAAAAACAAACTAGATTAGATAGGAGGACGTATCAATGAAAAACCCCCTGCTGCTTAAGAAGATAGAAAAATCGCGGGAAGAAATGATTTCCCTCAGTGATTCCAATGCGCTGACTTCTGAAAAAGTTATCTCATCTAGTAAAGAGCTCGACAAATTAATTAATGAATACTTGAAGGGTTCAAAGGCATCCTTAAAAATTCATGGTACATTCAGATAATCATCAAAAATAGTAGCCATGCTAAAAAGACATAAAATTTCTGCTACCCGAAATTTCATGTCTTTTTCATTATACACCAGAATCTTTTATTTGTGGGATAGATTATCTATTTTAATTTTTCTCCAAAAAGAGAGCCCATTAAAGCTACTGCAACGGTAGCTGTTTTATTTTTTTCATCCAGTATCGGATTTACCTCCACAAATTCGGCTGAACAAAGAATATCAGCTTCTTCAAGCATTTCCATGGCTAAATGGCTTTCCCGGTATGTGATCCCGCCTAAAACAGGTGTCCCGACGCCTGGTGCTTCAGAAGGGTCAAGGCCATCCAAGTCCAGACTAAGATGTACACCATCTGTGCGTTCTTTTAAGTAGTGGATGGTCTCTTCCATTACTAATGACATTCCCATCCGATCAATTTCATGCATCGTATATACTTTAATTCCTTTATCTCGGATTAATTCTCTTTCTCCGGGATCAAGGGAGCGTGCACCAACAATAACAATATTTTCAGGCTTAATTTTCGGTGCACTGCCAGATAAATTGGTCAGTTTCTCATGACCGATACCCAGACTTACGGCCAGCGGCATACCGTGAATATTTCCGGATGGGGACGTTTCACTGGAATTTAAATCACCATGTGCATCATACCAAATAACACCAAGGTTTTCATAGTACTTTGAAACTCCTGCCAATGATCCAATGGCAATACTGTGGTCCCCTCCCAAAACAAGCGGAAAGCGTTTTTTGGCCATCTCCTGATCGACCATTCCGGCCAGTTTTTCATTTGCTTCTATAACCTGTTCTAAATTCTTCAAATTCGTGCCATCATCCGGATTGCTCTGCCCTGGACGATTAATCGCTATATCTCCTAAATCATGTATGTTGTAATTTAATGCTTCCAGCCGCTCAATGGCCCCGGCATACCGGATTGCACTGGGACCCATGTCCACCCCGCGCCGGCTTTGCCCCAAATCCATCGGCACACCGATTATTGAAATATTTTTACTCATCACAGCACCTCCACTCCCTATTTTAGCCAAAAAGGGGGAAATGACTCAACTCGACATGAAAATGTATATATATGCAATGGAGTATGAATCCTTGAAATTAGCAGAATAAAAAAAAGCGGAAATATCCGCTGTAGTAGACAGCATACTTCCGCTTTTTTAGCGCAGCGGGGATTTTCCCCTATATGGTTTAATTGTCAACGGCTTAATGCCTTCCTGTTTCCATGCTTCCATCACTGCCTCCGCTGATTCTTTTGTTGGCATGAAGGCAATACCGCAGTCTCCTCCACCCGCACCGGATGGTTTTCCGGCCCCGCCGAATTGTTCTGCTGTATCACACAGTTTACTCAGCAACGGAGTTTCGATGTTTACACTGGCATGTTTTCCAACCGTTTTTAATGCAGCCCTGTTTTGTTTTACACCTTTCAATAGACGAGGTAAATCTTTCTCTCTCATTCCTGCGAGGAAAAGATCCACCGCTTCTTCACTGGCATTTAAAAACTGCCTGAACTGCTCCGGATTGGCATCTTTTAATTTTAAAACTTCATGAACAAGTTTCCCCGTAGAGGCAGGTTTTCCTGTCCAGCCTATGCAGACATATACATTCTCAGGTGGCTGAATCGCCTTTGATGTATAATAAATCCAATCTGTCTTTAGCATCTCTGTTATGGAGGCCGAATTATGATAAAGATCCAGCAGCCATTCTGCCTGGAAGGATGTATATTCCAAAAAACCGCCAAAAGAGGATGCGGCGATATCCGCGCCTGATCCATTCCCCTGTACCGTCACATGCGCAATGGATGCCAGTTTAAATAGTAATTCCTTATCTGTTTCCTCAGAAGCGAACTTTTTTAAAATGGCAGACACCACCGATGTAACGACTGCCGCGCTGGAGCCAAGGCCGTATTTTGCACCGGACGCATCGTCCAATTCACTTTTAATACCCAGCTTAAAAGGTCCAGGTATAATAGATCGCTCCCGTAAATATGCGAGGGTGATTTTCATGGCATGCTGAACAAACTTCAGACGCTTATCATCTGAAGCAATCTCTACCTCATTATTACGAAATTCCCAAGACATATCTTCCAGCTGAAAGTCATGTAGCGACAGTACGTTTGTCCTGTTTTGCTCTATGGTCGTATAAACAAAACGATCTACCGCCATCACCACTAATTGATGATGCGGCTCAAGTACTGCAAACTCCCCGGCAACCATCAGTTTACCAGGGACTTTTATCGTGATGGATGAATTGGACAAAGTAATTGCCCCCTTATAAATAACTTATGCCATGACCGGGTTTGCTTAACCTGACGTCCAGTACACCCGGAATACGTTGAAGTGATTCATGAATCTGCTTTTCATTTTCCGGCAAGTAGAGAACTTTGACGTTTGGCCCTGCATCAATCGTAAAATAAGCTGGAATTCCATTTTCCCTCAGCTCCCGGACCCTTTGCATTACTGTAAGCGTTGTGTCAATCCAATATGTAAAAGGCGGTTTGGCGCCTAATGTGGTGGCATGCATTTTCAAGCAATTTGCTTCTGCAATCTTTCCCACTTTTTCAAAATCCCGTGCTTCAATTCCTGATTTTATTTCCCGTAAATCAACAGAAATACTGTCGAGCCAGCCGGCAAAAAAAGGAGATGATTCGACAGTCCGCCGCATTCCGTCGCGACTCGACACTTTTTTCATTTTTGCATCCAAAACGACAGCGGCGACCCTTAGATCCCAATGTTCGACAGGGGCGACAGGAACCGCATAGGAATCAGATCCATCCTCCATGAAACCCATCCGCCATTCTGCAAATCCGCCATAGATGGATCGGCACGCCGAACCTGATCCCTGCCTTGTCAAACGTGAGAGCTCCTGATCGTTCAACTCCAGTCCAATTGCTTTCGCTCCGGCAGCCGCAAGCGCCGCAAAACCCGATGCCGAGGAGGCAAATCCTGCAGCAGTCGGTACTTCGTTCACGGACTCGACAGAGGCGTAAACTTTCTTTCCTGCCAGGTCACGGATTAAATCAAGAAATCCGCTTACCCGATCATACGGTACGCCGGTCACTTTTTTTCCGTCCAGAAAAAATTCATCTTCGGTGAAATCCTTATTAAATTTTACGGAAGTTGTTGTATAAAAACCATCCAGTGTAAGCGAAAGGCTGTTATTTGTCGGTAAAATAATCGATTCTTCCCGCTTACCCCAATATTTAATTAAGGCAATATTCGTGTGTGCTTTTGCTGTAGCCTTCATGCTGATTCCCCTTTAATACCCTTTATTTTTCTTTAATACAAACGGCCATACAGCATGTGCACCAATCTTCCTCAATGTATCTGCAAGCTGTTTGGAATGGACTTCATTTTGCGCAAGCGCGATAATGCAGCCGCCATTCCCGCCCCCTGTTAATTTTGCTCCTAAAGCACCTTCTTTTCTTGCAAAATAAATCAGTTTATTAAGACCTGCATCACTTACTCCCAATGCTTCCAGTTCTTTTTGGGCCTCATCAAGCATTTGTCCAAGAATATGCTTTCCCTTTCGTTCCAAAGCATGTTTAGCCTGATGGGTCAGTTCTCCTATTCTTTCAAGCTTGCGCTGAATTCGCTTCGGGGCTGCTTTCAATAAATTCGTCACAGATTCCACCGCTAAACGGGTATCCCCGGTTCTGCCGGAATCCGCAACAACAAAATGAAAGTCGTCACTTAAATCGATAAAATCTATCGGTTGTTCTTTTTCATACCATACCGGACATTCGGACGTAATCGTCAATGTATCAATTCCGCTGGGGGAGCCATGCGCAAATGTCTCGGCAATATTTGCAAGATTCAATAATTCTTTTTCTGTATAATCTCTATTAGCATAGGCAAATAAAGACCTGATCACTGAGATAGCGACAGATGCACTGGATCCAAGACCTTTGCCCGGAGGAATGGAGGAATTTATGCGGATCAGCATATCTTTGCATGGCATATCCAGATATTCCGCAGTACCTTTAATACAATTCACAATTCCTTTTAAGGACTCGGGCGTATGGTTTAGCGGTCCATGATAAAATGTGCTGTCAATCTGCACGTTTCCAGGCACATATTCCACAATGGATTCAACGCCGACTAATGGAAATGGAATAGCAATCGCAGGCTGTCCGTGTACAACTGCATGCTCTCCAATTAAAATTAATTTACTATGAGCTATACCTATAGCTGTTTTTTCTGTGGTTGTTGCTTTTTCTGCACTCATTTTGTATACTGTTCCACCAATTCTTTAGCTTTTCCAACACGGATCTCTTTTGTTTCAACTAACTTTTCTGCAATGATATCAATCATCTCCCCTGAAGCCCCTGCTGCAATTGCAACAGAGCGAGAATGTAATGCCATATGCCCTTTTTGAATGCCTTCCGTTGCCAATGCTTTTAATGCTCCAAGATTTTGTGCCAGTCCCACAGCTACAATAACTTGTGCCAGATCGGCCGCTGATTCTATACCAAGTATTTTATAGGCAAGTTTCGCGATAGGATGGACCCTGATTGACCCGCCAACTGTACCTACCGCCATGGGCAATTCAAGCTCGCCAACCAGATTCCCATTTTTATCTGCGGACCAGGTGGTCATGGAAGTGTATTGACCGCTTCTGGAAGCATAGGCATGAGCACCTGCCTCCACTGCCCGCCAGTCATTGCCGGTTGCAATAACTACCGGATCTATCCCGTTCATAATTCCTTTATTATGCGTAACAGCCCGATATGGGTCTGATGCTGCAAATTCAAATGCATGCACAACGCCATCACGTACTTCCTCCCCGGTAAAGTCACCAGTCTTTAATAATTCCGGCGGGATTACACATTTTGCTCTGGCCAGACACTTATCTGCATAATTGGATAAAATACGCAGGTATACCTTGCCTTCTGTTAATTCCTCCACCATGGGGGCCAGGGATTCAAGCATCGTATTAATAATATTTGCGCCCATCGCATCACATGTATTAATGTACAGATGCAAAATGAGCATCTGACTATAGGCGGAATTTGCTTCCTCATTCAGTATGCGTACTTCCAGATCCTCAGCTCCGCCACCCCGTGCCACAATGCTGGGATATGCAGCATTGGCAGCTTTCAGTAAAGCTTCTTTTTCACGGAGCAGTGTCTCTTTGGCTTTTTGGAAATCTTCACAGCCTACAACTTGGATTTGACCGATCATCACCCGTTCGGTTGCCTCTGTTTTAAACCCGCCGGCATCTCTGACAATTTTAGCAATATGGCTGGCCGAGGCTACGATGGATGGTTCCTCTACAGCCATGGGTACTGCATATTCTTTCCCGTTTATTAAAAAATTCAACCCTAACCCTAAAGGAAGCGGATAGGTGCTAATGACGTTTTCAATCATTTTATCAGCTGTATCCGTGGAAAGTGAGCCATCAGAAGATAAAGCATCCAGCTCCTCTTCCGTGAAATTATACATGTTATCCAATATATCCCTTCGCTCCTGGATACTCATATTGTAAAAACCAGGGATTCTGGAAGTATTCATAGTATCATCCTTTTGTCCACCAATATTATACTATAAACTGCACAGCAATGTGAGAATTTAGGTCTTTTGTTTTAGTGATAAGACAACATAAAACTTTCATGTCCGGGGTTCCGATTGCTCGCCCCACCGAAAAGAATTACCTAAATGCAAGGGCATTAGGTTATACCCTGTGGTGCTGATGCTGTCGCCATTAAAGTTTATACTCCCAGCGTAAGGGCTTCTAAGAAAGCAATATAGCTATCAAGGATCCCTTTAGCTGCAAGCCAAATTTTCTAATACATTTTATTATAACATGTTTGGACAAGTTATATTTCATAATTTTTTTCTGTAACTATTATGTTAAAAAACAGGGTAAAATGCAAATAAACAAGGCTGATTTATTTGCGGCAGGCCTTGTTTATTTTTGTTATTTCCATATGTTTTTTACAGTTTTGTAAATGGTGAGCCATGGAGGATTCGAACCTCCGACCCTCTGATTAAAAGTCAGATGCTCTGCCTGCTGAGCTAATGGCTCCTTATAATATAGCTTCCAGATGTTATAAGTGGTTTGACTATTGAATGATGACCCCTGCATCTGCTTGTTTATTCAATGATGGTTGGTGCTTCGGGGTTACTCGAGGCTTTCTCGGCGGATGTGCTGCTCGTTGCTCTGCCTGCTGAGCTAATGGCTCCTTTTCAATATAACTTCCAGATGTAATAAGTGGTTTGCCTTTTGAATGACCCCTGCATCTGATTGTTTATTCGATGATGGTTGGTGCTTCGGGGTTACTCGGTGGATGTGTTCCTCGTTGCTATTATATTTCATGAAGCAGCCATTCCTCGGAATCCTTGAACCCGATATATTGCTTCAGGGTTTATATTTATGTATATAAATTTTTAGTTGTATGGCCTTTACTACCTATTTACCTGAATGAGTGAATTTGAAACGTAAATATTAAAGTTCTTTTCATGGAATAAAAGGAGAAGGAATCGATGTACAGGAGAGTTATCAATAAGAAGTCCCAAAAATAAAAAAAGTGGCTGGGCTACTAGGATTCGAACCTAGGATACACGGGATCAAAACCCGATGCCTTACCGCTTGGCTATAGCCCAACAATATTAGTGGTGGAGGGGGGCAGATTCGAACTGCCGAACCCTGAGGGAGCGGATTTACAGTCCGCCGCGTTTAGCCACTTCGCTACCCCTCCATATTGTTAACCTATAAAATATTTTTTATTCAATTAAATTCAAATGGTGCCGGCCAGAGGACTTGAACCCCCAACCTACTGATTACAAGTCAGTTGCTCTACCAATTGAGCTAGGCCGGCATACTGAAATAAATTAAGTTTTTAGAAGAAATTTGCTCTTAGTATGACCCCTGCATCTTCATGATTATTCAAGGAAGTTTGCTGCTTCGGGGTTACTCGCAGCCTATTCGGCAGAAGCTTTGCTCGGTGCTCTACCAATTGAGCTAGGCCGGCATGCTGAAATAAATAAAGTTCTTAAAAGAAATTTGCTCTTAGTATGACCCCTGCATCTTCATGATTATTCAAGGAAGTTTGCTGCTTCGGGGTTACTCGCAGCCTATTCGGCAGAAGCTTTGCTCGGTGCTCTGCCAATCGAGCCAGGCCGGCAGTTTACCAGTGCTGCACGTGTCCGTTGCGGCATGGTGGAGGATGCAGGGCTCGAACCTGCGACCCCTTGCTTGTAAGGCAAGTGCTCTCCCAGCTGAGCTAATCCTCCATATTGGTGACCCGTACGGGATTCGAACCCGTGTTACCGCCGTGAAAGGGCGGTGTCTTAACCGCTTGACCAACGGGCCGTAAACATAGCAGCTGAGAATAAGCTATTTACTATTTAGACACATATTTACATAACCTGTCTCAAACCGACGAATTTTATTATACCTAGTTCCCAGCGTTTTGTAAAGAGTAATTTTCATTTTCATCAGGGAATTTTTTATCCATCCAGAATCCTGTAACAGACCATCTCCCGGGGTATTTACCATATATATATGAAGATATTCCCTTCACCCAAAAAGCATCTTCCATGAAACTTTAGTTTTGTGAAATACCTTGTTAGGTTATAATGGGAAAAAGAGATTGCCTGGAAAGGGGACTGGATCAATGGAGAATTTATTAAAAGGGAAAAATATTGTTGTGATGGGTGTTGCGAGTGACCGAAGCATCGCATGGGGGGTAACAAAATCTTTACATAAAGCCGGGGCTAACCTGATTTTCACTAATAGGCAGGAACGGTCCTACCAAAAACTAGTCAAACTGCTGGAGAAAAATAACATCGAGGCAAAATTGATTGTTTCCTGTGATGTGGCAAGTGATGAAAGCATCCAAAATGCTTTTGCTGAAATCAAAGAAAAAGTGGGCATCATTCACGGGGTCGTCCATTCGGTGGCCTTCGCAAAACGGGAGGAACTTCAAGGAGAATACGCAGATACTTCAAGGGACGGCTTCCTGCTTGCCCAGGAGATCAGCGCCTTCTCGCTTGTCGCAGTAACGAAGGCAGCAAAGGAACTGATGACAGAAGGCGGCAGTATTATCACGCAAACATACCTTGGCTCTGAGCGAGTAGTACCAAACTACAATGTAATGGGCGTAGCGAAAGCTTCTCTGGAAGCCAGCATGAGATACCTGGCAGAGGATATGGGTAAATACAATATTCGGGTAAATGCTATTTCGGCAGGTCCGATCCGCACGCTTTCTGCAAAAGGCGTATCCGGTTTTAATGAAAAGACAAAAGCAATCGAAGAAAAAGCACCGCTAAGACGGAATATTGATCAGGACCAGGTGGGAGATGCGACATTATTCTTTATTAGCGACCTATCCCGCGGCGTAACAGGGGAAATACTCCACGTAGATTCCGGGTACCATATTATCGGAGGATAAAAGGCAATGCCAGCATTAGAAAAAAGTTCTATTGCTGGCATTTTTCATGCGTTATTTCCTCCTGTATATTTTCATTTAACTTGCAGAAAATAAGTTTTACCTTTATGTAAGGAGAACTTTTGATGCAGGAAAAACAAAGGGAACAGCTTGATAATATCCGTTCCATAAGACAACAATTAACAGAATTGGAAATAGAATACTGGCAATCTTTTTCTGATTTTGCTGCCTGGCAGTCTTGGCTAGTTATAGCCATGATTGTAGTTCCTTTATTAATATTATTTTTTACAATAGACAAACGCAAAGCACTCCTCATAGGTTTTTTCGGCTTTAATTACCATGTATGGTTCATGTACACCAATACACTTGGAGAAAAACTTGGTTTGTGGGAATACCCTTATCAAATCCTCCCCTTTCTGCCAAGCTTTGCATTAGATGCTTCGCTCGTTCCGATAGTGTTCATGCTGTTTTATCAATGGACATTAAATCACAGTAAAAACGTGTATGTGTATGCGATTGTGCTATCGGCTATCCTGGCATTCGTTTTTAAACCCATTTTGGTTGCGATTGATTTTTTCCAGATGTACGAATGGGTAGACTATTTCTTTTTATTCATCACTTATTATGGATTTTTTCTTATATCTATCCTAATTACAAATCTATTTAGATGGCTGAAGAAAAAAGCATAACCATATACCTGATCAAAACACCGTATAACTATGGTGTTTTTTTGTGATTCCATGCTACTATTTAAAGCACAGGCAAATTGGAACAATGAGAGGATGCTACTTATGGAAAATTGGTTTGGCAGTATAATAAATGATCGTTTTACACTTTTTAGCACAAGTCATACTCTTATGATCATTCTTTACTTTATTGTGTTAATGGTTCTGTTCTTCCATTATAAGAAAATCACAGCAAGCTCTCACTTTTCAAACGTCCTCAGATGGACGTTAGCCGGGTTTCTCCTATTATCGGAAACTACCTATCAAGTATGGATGGCTGTCAATGATATATGGCGCCTTGAATACAGCATGCCGCTTCATATATGCAGCCTTGCGGGTATGCTTGCTATCATTGCCTTGACCACAAGAAATAAAAATATAATCATCTTTACATATTTTCTTGGCTTTCTCCCGGCAGGACTGACTATCATTACCCCTGAACTGGCTTTTGATTATCCGCATTACAGGTATTGGCAATTTTTCCTGCACCATATTGTTTTATCCTGTTCCAGCTTTTATTTAGTACTGACAAGCAGGGTAAACATTACATTAAAAACTGCGCTGTCAGCATTTGGGGTGTTGCTGTTTTATGCATTAGTGGTCGGCGCGTTTATCAACCCGGTGCTCGGCGGAAATTATTTATTCCTGTCTGCCTCCCCTGCAAATGATACAATCATTAATTTTCTGGGAAGCGGGATTTTTTATATCGTTAATTTAGTTATCGTTGGATTTTTTGTATTTTTACTTTCTTTTGGCGTGTTTAAGTTGGCAGCCCGCCGTTAATGAGAAATAAGGGGGAACAATATTGCGCTTATTAAGATAACTTCTGGCTGGATTGTGGGTATAATTGCTTTTGAACTTTTTATTAGTCCATCGCAAAACAGAGGAATGGATTGGGGAAACATTGTTAATTTTACCCTGTTTGGTTTTATAGGAATAGTAGTTGGATCACAAATAAGAAATGCTTTCAAAAAAGAGAGCATTAATATATTAGCCTGGTTCAAAATCTAACTATTGACCAGTAGTACTTTTCAATAGTTAGATTTTGAGAAATATTCATCTTATCTCCTCTTGCCACAAACAATAGAAGTTCGAGCTGTTATTTCACATTTCTCAACTAATAGCCGAAATCCTGAAGAACCATCAAGATAACGACTTTTAACTTCATTTCCGCACAATATTTCCCCTATTAAACACCCCCAAAAATTAGTTTTTTATTGTAACTTTTGGGGGTTGCCCTGCGTATTCACCAGTAGTATTTAAATCTGTTTTAAAACATTGCACATTTCAATAGCTGCTGCTGCTGATTCTGCACCTTTATTACCTGCTTTTGTCCCGGCCCGCTCCATCGCTTGCTCGATCGTTTCTGTGGTAAGCACCCCAAAAACAACCGGTTTCCCGGCTTTTAAGGAGGCATTCGTCACTCCTTTTGATACCTCACTGCAAACATAATCGTAATGGGTGGTAGAGCCTCTTATAACTGCTCCCAGTGCAATTACAGCATCATATCGTTCCTTCAGTGCGAGCGTCTGGGCTGCCACCGGTATTTCAAAGGCGCCGGGAACCCAGACAACATCGATATGATCTTCTGTTGCTCCATGCCGTTTTAATGTATCAACTGCACCTGTTAGTAAGTTCTTTGTAATAAACTCATTAAATCTACTGATAACTATACCTATTTTCAGTTCTGTTCCTACTAAACATCCTTGAATTACTTTCCCCATTTCTGTCATCTCCTTTAATTCTTTGTGCGGTTTACTTTCACTATGCATACTGTCCATGTTTTTCCCGGTATTTAACCAGCCCTTCAATAGTAATTATCTTTAAATCAAACACTTTAGCCATGTTCTTTAAATCCGGCACTCTTGCCATTGTTCCATCATCCTTGATAATTTCGCATATTACGCCTGAAGGAATAGAACCGGAAAGGATGGCCAAATCTACTGCTGCTTCTGTATGGCCGCGCCGAGCCAGCACACCATCTTCCTCTGCAATCAGAGGAAAAACATGGCCGGGCCGCTTAAAGTCTTCAGGTCTTGCGGTTTTATCTATGATTGCTCTTATTGTGTCAGCTCTCTCCCAGGCACTAATTCCGGTAGTTGTATTCTTGTGGTCAACACTTACCGTAAAAGCAGTACCCAGCGGATCGGTATTTTTCTTTTCCATCAACGGAAGATTCAGTTCCATAGCCAGCTTCTTTGTGATTGGCATACAAACAAGCCCTTTTCCATGCGTTATCATAAAGTTAATTACTTCTGGGGTAGCTTTTTCGGATAAAGCAACCAGATCTCCCTCATTCTCCCTGTCTTCGTCATCAACTGCAATGATCGGTTTACCCTTTTTTAAATCGATGATTGCTTCCTGAATTGTATGAAACATAACTATTACACTCCTTCCATACTCGTGCTTTCTAATAACCAGCTGATTTTACAGTTTGATGATCCAGTATATTTCGAACATATTTGCCAAGCATGTCATATTCCAAATTTACAATATCCCCCATCTTTTTGTTTCCCAGCGTTGTAACGGCGGTCGTATGCGGTATCAATGAAACAGTAAACGTTTCTTCCTGCACATCAAATACAGTCAGACTGATTCCATCCACAGCTATGGAACCTTTCTTCATCAATAAAGCTGAAGCATTTTTCTCAGCTTTAATATTGTAATAAACAGCATTTTCCTCTTTTTCTTTTTTCGTAATGGCCCCGATTCCATCTACATGTCCGGATATGAAATGACCGCCAAACCTGTCATTTACCTGCATGGCACGTTCCAAATTTACCCCGGATCCTGCATGCAGCCTATTTAAGGATGTTGCTTTTACTGTTTCCGGCATCACATCCACTTGAAAATCTTCTGAGGTAAATCGTGTTACTGTCAGGCAGATCCCGTTTACTGCGATGCTGTCACCAGTTTTTACATCTTCCAATATGGTTGCTGCACTAATTGTTAATGTGACAGATTGTTCATCCGTTTTTTCGATTCTTTTAACCGTTCCCTGCTCCTCGATAATTCCTGTAAACATGAATTTCCCTCCCTGTTATTCATTTTGTGCATTCCTTCTAACCTGCTCGGCCCCCTTGTTTTATAAATTAAAAAAACCTCTGAATTCACTTCAGAGGCAGTTGGTTAGAATTTAAGATAATAAGCATAGGCAAATATACATACATAAAAACAGACAGGGTACTTGGGTACACTTAACCATTAAAAAACATTAAAAGGATACAAAAATGCTCCTTTTGTAAATTTACAAAAAGTGTATCTGTCAGCACCTGCATTATGCTTACACATCTAAATTCCTTCTCCCATCCAGACTTTAACTGTCGGTCCCGGATTTTCACCGGGTCCACCGCTCGGTTTGAACAACCTTACGGGTCACGGACTTAAAAGCAGCATTTTGCTTCATCACCGCCGGTTCGGAATTTCACCTGACCCCGAAGGAAATATGATTATGAACTTATATATTAGTTATAACTTAAATGTGATTGTA